>JBKBHI010000007.1:0-254425 GCA_046297835.1 Alphaproteobacteria bacterium
GAGGCCGGCCGCGGCGGCCAGCGCCCGCGCCGCGCGCAGGATCAGATTGTCGTCGGGCGGCGTGGCGGCGAGCGCGCCGGCCATCGGCCCCGCGACGGCGAGCGACAGGCTCGCGGCCGGCCGTGCTGCGACGACATCGTGCAGGCTGGCGAAGGCGACCAGCGAATCGAGCAGGTGATAGCCGTCGGCGCGGCGGCCGACCACATGCAGCGTCAAATTGATCTTGGCCGGCGCGGCGATGGCGATCATGCGCGCGGCCTCATGCGGCGGCGCGCAAGACGCCGCTCAGCCGCCGCGCGCGGCCGGCTCGGCGTCGGCATGGCTCTCGGGCGCTGCGCTGCGCTGGTCGGCGGCGAGGCCGCGCTTGATCTTGGTCTCGATGTCGCGCGTCTGATCCGGCTCGGGCTTGAGCGCCAGCGCGCGCTCCCACTGGAAGCGCGCCTCGGCCTCGCGCCCGACGCGCCAATAGGCGTCGCCGAGATGGTCGTTGATCGTCGGGTCGGCGGGCCGCAGTTCGGCGGCGCGCTCCAGATGCGGCACCGCCTCGGCGAAGCGGCCGAGCTTGTAGAGCACCCAGCCCATCGAATCGACGATATAGCCGTCCTCGGGGCGCAATTTCACCGCCGTCTCGATCATGGCCAGCGCCTTGTCGAGATGGATGCCATGCTCGACCCAGCTATAGCCGAGATAGTTCAGCACATAGGGCTGGTCGGGATTGAGCTCGAGCGCCTTGAGCAAATCGGCTTCCGCGCGCGGCCATTGCTTGGCGCGCTCGAGCGCGATGCCGCGCGAATAGAGCACCGCCCAATGGCGCGGCTCGAGGGTCGGGCCGATGCGCGCCATGGCGCGGTCGTAGGCCGCGACCGATTCGGCGAACCGCTCTTTGCCGCGCAGCAGGTCGCCGAGCGCGACCAGCGCGTCGGGCCGCGTCGGCCGCTCTGCGGCGAGCGCTTCGAGCGTGGCGATGGCGTCGTCGGTGCGGCCGACATCGTCGAGCAGCGCCGCCGAGCGCAGCTGCGCCGACCAAGCGAGCGACGAGTTGGCCGGGACGCGCTTGTACATCTCGATCGCCCGCGCCTCTTGATCGCCGCTTTCGAGAATGTCGGCGGCCAGCAGCAAGGCGATATCCAGATCCGGTTGCAGATGCAGCGCGAGCCGCGTCATGGCCATGGCGAGATCGTCGAGGCTCTGCTGGTTCAGCAGGCTGGCGAGATCGAACAACGCCTCGGCCATCCCTTCGGCGGGCGTGCGGACCAGCGGGGCCGTCGGCAGAGGCGCGCTCGACAGTTCGGGACGGCTGCCGCGCGCGGCCGCGCCGGCCTCGCTGTCAAAATCGGCGAGCGTGGCTTTCGCCCGCTCCAGCTGACCGGTGCGCGCGTAATAGGAGGCCGTCGCCTGCACCAGACGCATGTAGCTCGCGCCGCTCGCCGCGGCGCGTTCGTAATAGGGGCCGGCCGCCTGCAACTCGCCCGCCTGGTCGAGCATCAGCGCGGCATGGAAGCTTTCGAACATCTCGAAGCCGCGCATCTGGCCGACGGCGGCGAGCGCCACGACGCCGCGCTGCGGCTCGCCGCGCGCGGCCATCAGCCAGCCGCGCAGCAGCGGCGCGATGAAGCTGTTGTAGCCGCCCTCGGGCAAGGCGGCGAGTTCCGCCTCGGCGCGGGCATATTGGCCGAGCTTGGCGGCGTGCACGGCGCGCACCAGCCCCGCCATCTGCACGTTCGCGCCGAGCGCGCGCAGCCGTTCGGCCAGCGCGGCGGCCTCGTCGATGCGGCCTTCGGCGACCATGGCCGCGAAGGCGCGGCGCAGCAGTTCGTCGTTGGCCGGGTCCGCCGCCAGGGCCTGGACGTAGAAATCGGCCGCGCTGGCGCTGTCGCGCATCGCTTGCGCCTGGCGCGCCGCGAGATAGCTGCCGAAGGTGGAGAATTGCGCGGGCGGGGCGGGCGCCGCCGGGGCCGCGCCGCGCGGCGCGCCGCCGCAGGCGCTGAGCAATGCCGCCGCGCTCAAGGCGGCGAAAGCGAACGCGAGCGGCCGGCGGAAAGCCAAGAAACAGGACTGCATGAGAGGTGCCGTGCGGTGAGGGGCCGGAGACGGACGGCGGCCGCGCGAGACCACCGCAAGCCCCTAAGATACAGGGAAATCATGAGTTTTTGCCAGCGCCGCGCGCGCCCGGGCGGAATGGGCATAACGGCCGCGGCGGCGAGGAGTTCCGGCCCGCGGGGCTTAGGGCGAGGGCTCAGGACGCGGCGGGCGGCGTTTCCAGCGCGGCGATCAAGCGCGCCCGCCGCCGCCAGGTCCAGAACCAGGCGGCGAGGCATAGGCCAGCGCCGGCGAACAGCGGCCAGCGCAAGCCGACGGCCTCGGCGGCGAGCCCGACGAGGAACGCGCCGATCGCCGGCACGCCCTCCAGCACCACGCCATAGACGCTGAGCACGCGGCCGCGCAGCGCCGGATCGACCGCCGCCTGCACCAGCGTCTGCCCGGCGATGCTCTGGACGATGAAGCCGAAGCCGGCGACGGCGGCCATCGGGCAGGCCAACCACAGGCTGTCGGTGGCGACGAACAGCATGAGCGATAGCGCGATGGCGAGCGCGTTGGCGATGCTGATCGACGTCATGCCGGCGATGCCGGCGCTGCGCGCGGCGAGCCACAGCGCGCCGGCCATCGCGCCGAGCCCGTGCGCCGTCATCAAGATCGCCAAGCCGTCGACGCCGAGCGCGAAGACGCGGTCGGCGAAGCCCGGCAGCATGTCGGTCAGCGGCTTGGCGCACAGCGACACGGCGAACAGCAGCGCCAGATACAGGCTGATGCCGGGATGCGCGGCGATGTAGCGCGCGCCGTCCGCCATCTCGGCGAGCACCGAGCCGCGCGCGCGCTCGATCGGCGCGCCCTGCACCTTCATGAGCGAGAGCAGCAGCGTGAAGGTGAGATACATCGCCGCCGCCACGATGAAGGCCCACATCGTGCCGCCGAAGGCGATGATCGCGCCGCCGAGCGCCGGGCCGAGGAAGCGCGAGCTGTTGAACAGGATCGACTGCACCGCGAGGGCGGAGGGCAGCAGGTCGCGGCCGACCACGGCGTAGAGCATCGTCATGCGTGCCGGCCGGTTGAAGGCGAGCGCCGCGCCGCGGAGGCAGGTCAGGCCGAACAGCAGCCAGATGTCGATCCAGCCGGCCAAGCTGAGGACGGCGATGATTAAGGCGTAGCTGACCTGGCACGCCTGCGTCACGCGCATGAGCTTGTAGCAATCGACGCGATCGACGATCGCGCCCGCCCATAGCGCGAGAGCCAGCGCCGGCACCGCTTCGGCGAGCGCGATGGCGCCGAGCCAGGCGGTCGACTCGGTCAGCTCCCAGGTCAGCCAGGCGATGCCGATGGTCTGCACCCAGACGCCGACGCTGGTCGTCCACATGCCGACGGCATAGAGGCGGAAGTTGGCGTTCGCCGAAGCGCGCCGCAGCGCGTCGAACGCCCGGGGCTTGTCCGCGGCCGTCATGGGGCGGCCCTGCCCTTGGCCTGCCGGGCTTTTCGCGAGTGCGAAACGGCGGCGCGGCGCGCGGGCGGAAAGCTATGTCTCGGGCGCATCCCTGTTCCTGTCGGGGGTTCGGCCTTGTCGCCGCCGGCCGAATCGTTATAAGCATATATATAAGAAAAAGCCGCGACGGCATCACGACCCTGGGAGACGCCATCATGACCGATTCTCGATTGCAGACAAAATCCCTTCATCGCGCGCGAGGCGTTCCTGGCGCGGCGCGGGCGCTCTGCGCCGCCTTGGCCGCGACCGGCGCGCTGATCGCCGCCGACGCGCGGGCGCAGACGCCGCGCACGCTGGAGTTCTACGTCGGCTACAGCGCCGGCGGCGGCTCCGACACGCAGGCGCGCATCGTCGCCAACCATATCGGCCGGCATTATCCGGGCGCGCCCAACGTGGTGGTGCGCAACATGCCGGGCGCCGGCACGATCACGCTGGCCAACTACCTGTTCTCGGTCGCGCCGCGCGACGGCCACACGTTCGGGATCATCGCCGGCGGCGCGGTGACGGCGCCGCTGTTCAAGACGAAGGGCGCCGCCTACGATCCGCGCGAGTTCACCTGGATCGGCAACGTTTCGAGCGAGGTCTCGATCGCCGCGGCATGGCACACCAGCGGCGTCAAAACGCTTGAGGACGCGATGAAGCGCGAAGTGGTGCTCGGCACCGCCGGCCCCGGCTCGGGCAACCACATCTATCCGCTGGTGCTCAACGCCATCCTCGGCACCAAATTCAAGCTCATCGCCGGCTATCCGGGCAGCAACGAGGTCGCCATCGCCATGGAGCGCGGCGAGGTGCAGGGCACCGGGAGCTGGAACATCTCGGGCATCATGCAGAGCCGGCCCGACTGGCTGAAGAACGGGTTGCTGGTCCCGCTGGTGCAGCAGTCGCTCGCCAAGCATCCGTCGCTGCCGAACGTGCCGCTCGTCACCGAACTGGGCAAGACCGAGGCCGACCGCAAGGTGCTGCAGCTCATCTTCGCGCAGCAGGTCATCTCGCGGCCGCTGCTCGCGCCGCCGCAGATTCCGGCCGACCGCGCCCAGGCGCTGCGCGCCGCTTTCGACACGACGATGAAGGACGCCGCCTTCCTCGACGAAGCCGCCAAGCGCCGCATGGAAATCACCGATCCGATGACCGGCGATCAGGTCAAGGCGCTGCTCGTCGATCTGTACGGCACGCCATCCGACATCGTCGAACGCGCCATCGCCGCAGTGAACGGTTAGTCGGCTGCAAGCTTTCAGAGGACGTTGCGATGGATAAATTGACGGTGACCGGCTATTTCCGCCGGCCGGCCTTCCTGGTCGCGCAGCACAAGGGCTTCTTCGCCAAGGAGAGGCTCGATGTCGGCTTCCATCTCGTCGGCCTGTGCCCCGACCACAACCGCGAGCTGGCCGAAGGGGTGTGGCCGATCACCATGTCGTCGGCCGACACGATGCTGGCGCGGGCGACGCAGGACGGCGTCGATTTCGTCGTCTTCATGGAGGCCGAGCAGGGCCTCGACGTCCAGCTCGTCGCCAAGCCGGAGATCAAGAGTTTCGCCGATCTGCGCGGCAAGATATTCGCCGCCGATCCGGTCGATTCCAATTTCGACCTGGTGCGCAACAAGATCATGCTCGACAACGGAGTCGCCGAAAGCGAATACGGGATCAAGATCCTCGGCAATTCGCACCATCGCCTCGCTGGCTTCCTCGAAGGCAAGGTGTCGGCGGCGATGCTCGCGCCGCCCTCGACGGAGAAGGCCGTCGCCGCCGGCGGCCACATCATGGCGGAGGGCGAGGAGTACGTGAAAGACTGGCCGATCGTCTGCGGCTGGGGCCTGCGCAGTTGGGCCGAAGCGAACCGTCCGCTGCTGGTGCGTTACATCCGCGCCTATGCCGCGGCGACCGACTGGCTTCTCCGGCCGGAGAACCGCGAGGAGACGCTGGCGCTCGTCATGGCCGAGGAGAAGCTGTCGCGCCACCGCGCCGAGCTGACCTACAAATACGTCGTGCCGCATTGCGCCATCGACCCCGAGGCGATCCGCAAGAACATCGAGCTGCGCATCGACCTCGGCTATTACAAGCCGCCGCACAAGCCGGCCGAGGCGTTCTACGACATGAGCTATTGGAGCGAGGCGACCGGCCTGCCGATTCCCAAACCCGCCGGGCGGCCGAAGAACGCCGTGCCGGCCTGATCGCGGCGAGGGGTTTGAGCCCGGCCGCCTTTCGCGCTAAACAGGACGCCTCTCTGTCCCGCACCGAGTCCGTTCGATGTCCATCATGACGGCGCAAGACGCCATCGCCTTGGCGCGCAAATATCCGGTCAAGATCAAGAATCCGACCGACAGCCTCGGCTATCTGCTGTGGCAGGTGCAGCACAATTGGCAGCGCCAATACGAGCAGAAGCTGCGCGCGATCAACCTGACGCATCTGCAAGTGGCGCTGCTCGCCTCGACCCACACGCTGCACGGCCAGGGCGAGCTGCCGACCCAGGTGCGGCTCGCCACCTTCACCAAGTTCGATCCGATGATGGTGTCGAAGGCGCTCGGCCTGCTGGAGCGCAAGGGCTATCTCAAGCGCATCAAGCGGCCGCCGTCCAAGCTGATCGCGCTGACCGACGCCGGCGGCAAGGCGCTGCAGCGCGCCCTGGTCATCAAGAAGAAGTCGCTCGACAAATTCTTCGGCCCGCTCGGCGCGAACCAGGACCGCCTGATCAAGATCCTGCGCAGCCTGCTCGATCAGCCCTGAACGGGCGGCGCGATGCGCCCCCCATCGACGCGGCTGTAATCCCCGGCTATCCTGCGCCTCAAGGCCGCAGCGCCGGCCAAGGCTTCATAAAAACCGATCGGGAGACGCGCGATGGCTCGTGTTTGGGACCCTTTTCTCACCGCACAAGACAAGGCCCATCTCGCCGAGAGACGAGGCGGCGATCGGCGCGTCGGCTTCGGCAAGCGCCCCGCCGTGCTCAACATCGATCTCTATCGCGGCGTGTTCGGCGACGCCAATTTGCCGCTTTTGGAAGGCACGAAACTCTGGTCGGGCTATTGCGGTCCGGCCGGCTGGGACTCGGTCCCGCATGTCCAGCGGCTGCACCGCGAGGCGCGTGCGGCCGGCATCCCGATCTGCCATGCCACGGGCCTGCTCGATGAAGAGGCCGGCATCCCCGGCTGGTCCCAGGCGATCCACCCGGCCTCGCCGCGGCGCATCCCGTTGACGGACGTCGCCGCCCGCGACCGTTTCGCGCGGCGCTACGACATCATCGACGAAGTCGCGCCCCAGGCCGGCGACGTGGTGGTGCGCAAGACCGCGCCCAGCGCGTTCTGGGGAACGCCGCTGATCGCCGAGCTCGTGCGCCTCGGGATCGACACGCTGCTGGTGGCGGGCGAGAGCACGAGCGGCTGCGTGCGCGCCACCGTCGTCGATGCCGCCAGCTATCGTTTCCGCGTGCAGGTGATCGAAGAATGCGTCTTCGATCGCCACGAAGCCTGCCACGCCATCAATCTGTTCGACATGCACCAGAAATACGCCGACGTCATCTCGCTCGACGCGGCGGTGGATTATCTGCGCGGCGTCAAAGCCGGGGCCGCAGTCGCGAGCCCGGCTTTGGCCCATTCTTAAGCGGTCACTTGCTCGAGAGCGCGATGGCCTGCTTCACGATCGCGTCGGGGATGGCGTAAAGCCGGGCCAGCAACGCCTCCATGTCTTCGGCGCTGCTCGGCATGACTTCCAGCCCCAGCTTCTCGGCTTCTGCGAGAAACGCCGGATCTTGCATGGTCGCCTGGAAAGCCTTGCGCAACGCCTGCAGCCGGTCGGCGGGAATGTTCGGCGGTCCCAGGATCGGCCGCGCGATCGTCTGCGGCGCGAAGATCAGTTCGAGGACGCCTTTCTGATCGTCGGTTTTGGCGTAATCGATCAGCAGCGGCGTGTCCGGCAGCGCGGGATGCTTTTCCAGCGCGTGCTGGACGATGAAGTTGATCTTCTTGTCCTTCAGCCATTCCGGATGCGTGCTCATCAGGCTCGGCATGCTCCAGGCGCATCGCCCGTGCACTTCTCCGCGCTCCATCGCCAGCAGGACGGCGTTGCCGCCGTAGCCCGAGATCACCCGGATGTTCGTGCCGAACAGGTTGTTGATGAGGACGGGCACGCTGGCGATGCTGCCGCCCGCGCCGCCGGCGCCGACGATGAACTCCTGCTTGGCGAGGACCTGGTCGAACGACTTGATCGGGGCGGCGTGCCACGACACGCAGAATTGCTGCTCCTTCGTGATGTTGCCGATCATACTGAGCCGGCGCGGATCGAAGTTGGCTTGATCGATGCCCAGCAGCGGCGCCGTCATCATGGACGAGTGGATGGTGGCGATGACCGAGCCGTCCTTGGCCGCCCTCTCGTAAAGATGGTTGGTCGCGGTCAGCCCGCCGGCGCCCGGCATGTTCTGCACGACGACAGTCGGGGCGCCGGGCAGATGCCGGGGCAAGCCGCGCGCGAAGGTGCGAGCGTAGATGTCATACCCGCCGCTGGCGCTGGTGCTGACGATCAAGTTCATCTGCCGCTTCTGGTAAAACTCTTCGGCCGACTGCGCCGCGGCGGGGCCGCCCGCCAATGCCGCCGCGACGGCGATGCCCGTGATAGCCGATAAGGCGGTTCTCTGGTGCCGCATGATTCTCCCTCCCTGTGTCGCAGTTCGTACTGCTCTTTTCTTAGGGGTGAGAGTAGCGCCCGCTTTTTCGTCTGGAAAGCCTGTCGAGGCGCGGGCTTTAACCGCCGTGCCCGCCGATCTTCCCGCGCACGAAGTCGATGAAGTCGGTGGTCTTGGCCGGCAGCGTCTTGGCTTTAGAACGGTAAAGGGTGAGCCGTTCGCTCGGGCGCGTCGCGGCGTCGAGCACCGTTTCGACCGCGCCGTCGCGCAGCGCGTCGGCGGCGAGCGCGCGCGGCACGCGCGCGAGGCCGCAGCCGGCGGCCGCCATCCTCAGCAGCACCGCGTCGCTGTTCGACGACAGGGGGCCGTCCACCGGCACGTGCGATAGCCGGCCGCCGACCTTGAACGGCCATTCCTTCGGGCCGTCGAGCGGATTGAACAGGCAAGCATGATCGCGCAGATCCTGCGGCCGTTCCGGCCGTCCGGCGCGGCGCAGATAGTCGGGCGCGGCGCAGATCGCGTAGGGGACCTCGCCGAGATCCTCGCCGACCATGCCGGGCGAAGTCGGCTTGCGGCTGGCGATGATGACGTCGAAGCTTTCCTCCAGCGAGGCCGAGCCGTCCTCGACCGCCGAGAGATGGATGCGCAGGCCCGAATGGCGGCGCGAAAACTCCATGACCAGCGGTGCCAGCACCGCTTGCGCGTAATAGGCCGTGGTCTGCACCCGCAAGGTGCCGAAGGGGCCGGACTGGAGATTGCGCTCCTCGACCACATAGCTGTCGATGCGCTCCAGCATCTCCAGGCAGTTGCGGTAAAGGCCTTCGCCCGCCTCGGTCAGCACGATGCCGTGCGTCGAGCGGTTCATCAGGCTGAAGCCGAGCGACTCTTCCAGTTCGCGCATGCGGTTGCTCACCACCGACGGCGTAGTGCGCAGGTCGGTCGCCGCTTTGGTGAAGCTGCGCCGCTCGGCGACGCGCACGAAGGTATTGAGCTTGTTGAGATCGCGCAGCGCCGCTGTCAGCGGCAACGCCGCATCCTCCGGACTCCGGGTCATCACGCACCTGCGAGAGATCTGCGAGCGGGCGGCCGACCCTGTTTGTCGGGCACCCGTGAAACAACGGTTATTTCCAGATCGAGACTACCAAAGCAGGAGCGGTCCATACCACTATTTCCAGCGCGTTTATGAAGTCCAAGTGGAAGAAAACGCTAACTTTTCGGAGGCTCCGATGCTCAAGGAATACCATTACGATCACCTCATCCGCTGGCCCGAGGGCAAGCGAGTCGCCGTGTTCTTCACGTTCGACTTTCAGGGCGGCGAGGACGTCAAACCGGACAAGAACGGCATTCTCAACTACGAGAACTGGAGCCAGGGCGAATACGGCCCGCACCACGCCGTCTATCGCCTGCTGCGCATCCTCAAGGAAGAGGACGTCAAGGCCACCTTCATCACCTGCGGCGCCATCGCCGAGCGCTTCCCCGAAGCGGTCAAGGCGGTGCAGGACGCCGGCCACGCCATCGAAGGCCACGGCTACAATCACGAGATCGCCCGCTACCTGCCGCGCGACGAAGAAGATCAGGTGATGAAGAAGGCCATCGCCATGATCAAGCAGCGCACCGGCAAGCGTCCGGAAGGCTGGCGCTCTTGCACGCAGAGCAGCAATTCCATCGAGCTATTGATCGAGAACGGCTTCACCTACAACACGAATTGCTTCCACGAGGAGCTGCCGTTCCTGTGGGAGAAGGACGGCAAGGTGATGGTCGAGCTGCCGCGCCAGCCGTTCGGCGATGGCACGCTGTTCGGCCACCGCCACGGCGAATTCGGCAACCCGCATTTCGGCCTCGAAGTGTGGAAAGCCTATTTCGACGAGCTGTGGGCCGAATCCTCGAAGGACAAGCCGAAATACGTGCCCTTCACCTGCCATCCCTACATCATCGGGCGGCCGGGCCGCACGCTGGCGCTGCGCGGCATCATCCAGCACATCAAGAAGGTCACGCAGGGCGACGTCTGGTTCGCCACCGGACCGGAGCTGGCGCACTGGTGCCTCGAGAACGTGTTTAAAGCCGAATGCACGGATATCCGTCCGGGGGCGGTGCAAAAGAGCGCTTGAACCATCGAGACGACCCTTCCTGCGTTCCTTGCAGGCGCAGGAGGGGGCGTGCCGAAAACGCCACGACACAGCGGCTCCGGCACGAAGCTTCATCCAGAAACGCGGCGTCAAGCCGCGTCAGAATGACAACAGAGGAGGTCAGACATGACCAATCGTTTCCGCGTGCTTATGACCGGAGCCGCCGCCGTCTGCGCGGCCGGCCTGCTCGGTTCGGCTGCCCAGGCGCAGTCGGCCAGCGATTTCTACAAGGGCAAGACCGTCCGCATCATCTGCGCTCTCGGCGCCGGCGGTCCGTACGACGCCTACGCCCGCCTGGTGGCGCGCAATATCGGCAAGCATCTGCCCGGCAATCCGTCCGTCGTGGTCGAGAACATGCCGGGCGCCGGCGGCATTCTCGCCGCCAACCATGTTTATAAAGTCGCCGTGCAGGACGGCACGGTGATTGGCGCGCTGCATCAGGGCACGACGCTGGCCCAGGCGATCTCGACGCCGAACATCGAATATGACACGCGCAAATTCAACTGGATCGGGCGCATCACGTCCGGCGGCACCGACGTCCACTATTCCTATGTCGGCAAGGGGCCGGCGAGCTTCGACGATCTGTTCAAGCGCGAAGTGGTGGTCGCGGGCGGCGGTCCGACCTCTATGTCGGTGATCCTGCCGAGCGCCGTGGTCAATCTCATGGGCGGCAAGCTCAAGATCCTCTCGGGCTACAAGGGCAGCGCCGAAACCGACCTCGCGCTCGAGCGCGGCGAGGTCGACATGTCGCTGCAGAACTGGGAAGAGCTGCGCACCAATCGCGCTCAGGCGTTGCAGGACAAGAAGCTCAACCTCATCGTGCAATATCAGCTGACGCGCCATCCGGAGCTGCCCGACGTCCCGGCCATCGTGGAGAAGGCTAAGACGCAGGAAGAGCGCGAGATCTGGACCGTGATGCTGCAGCCGGCGACCGTCGGCCACAGCTTCGCAGCCGGGCCGGGAGCGCCGGCCGATCGCGTCGCGCTGCTGCGCAAAGCGTTCGACACGATGGCGGCCGACGGCGGCCTGAAGGGCGAGGCGCAAAAGGCGAAGATGGAGATCCAGCCGCTGGCCGCCACGCAGGTCGTCCAGCTGATCGACGACATTTTCAAGATCGACCAGAAGGCGCTGCTGCGCGCCAAGGAAATCCTCGGACGCTAAGGCGCGACTGGGGCGTTCGATAGCGTTTGATACTGGGCGAGCCGGCTTATGCCGGCTCGCCCGAACTCTATGGGCGAAGGCTCGGGTTCACGCCCATAACGGCCGCTCTGCGCTCACGCTTTTCCGTAACCGCCGCCGGTCGGGGTGACGATGGTGACGGCTTCGCCGGGCGCGACCGAGGTTTGCGCGCAGCCGGGCAGGGTTTCGACGCGGCCGTCGAGCCGCCGCACCAGGTTGCGGCCCGCCTCGCCAGGCTCGCCGCCGTTCAGCCCGAACGGCCGCACGCGCCGGCTGCTGGATAGGATGGCCAGCTCCATCGCTTCGCGGAAGCGGATGGTGCGGCTGGTGCCGTCGCCGGCGTGCCAGCGGCCGCGCCCGCCCGATCCGGCGCGGATGTGGAAGTCTTCCAGCACGACGGGAAAGCGCGTCTCGAGAATTTCCGGATCGGTCAGGCGCGAGTTGGTCATGTGCGTGTGCACGGCGGCGACGCCGTCGAAGCCGGGCCCGGCCGGCGCGCCGGAGCAGATCGTCTCGTAATATTGATAGCGGTCGTTGCCGAAGGTCAGGTTGTTCATCGTGCCTTGGTCGGAGGCCAGCGCGCCGAGCGCGCCGAGCAGGCAGTTCACCACGCCCTGGCTGACCTCGACATTGCCGGCGACGACGGCGGCGGGATAGCGCGGGCTGAGGATCGAAGCGTCGGGCAGCACGAAGCGGATCGGGCGCAGGCAGCCGGCGTTCATCGGAATCTCGTCGTCCACCATCAGGCGGAAGACGTAGAGGACGGCGGCGCGCGTGACCGGCGCTGGCGCGTTGAAATTGTCTGCGCCTTGCGGCGAGGAGCCGGTGAAATCCACCGTCGCCTCGCGCGCCGCCTTGTCCACGCTGATTTTCACGCGGATGCGCGCGCCCTGGTCCATCTCGTAGTCGAAGGCGCAATCATCCAGCCGGTCGAGCACGCGGCGCACGCTTTCGGCGGCGTTGTCCTGCACGTGGCCCATGTAGGCGCGCACGACGTCGAGGCCGTAGCTCCTGACCAATTTCTCAAGCTCGCGCAGGCCCGTCTCGTTGGCCGCGGCTTGCGCGCGCAGATCGTTGACGTTCTGCGCCACGTTGCGCGCCGGCCAGCGCCCGCCGGCGAACAGGGCGATCGTCTCGGCCTCGCGGAAACGGCCCGCATCGACCAGCTTGAAATTGTCGATATAGACGCCTTCTTCCTCGATGGTCGTGGCGCGCGGCGACATGGAGCCGGGGTCGATGCCGCCGACGTCCGAGTGATGGCCGCGGCTCGCCACCCAGAACAGGATCGTCTCGCCGTCGCTCGCGAAGGCCGGCGTGCAGACCGTGATGTCGGGCAGGTGCGTGCCGCCGTTGTACGGCGCGTTGATGACATAGACGTCGCCGGGGCGGATGACGTCGTTCTGGCGGATGATCGCCTCGACCGAACGGTCCATCGAGCCGAGATGCACCGGCATGTGCGGCGCGTTGGCGACGAGGCTGCCCTCGGCGTCGAAAATCGCGCAGGAGAAGTCGAGCCGTTCCTTGATGTTCACTGAATAGGCGGTCTTCTGCAGCGTCACGCCCATCTGCTCGGCGATCGACATGAAGAGATTGTTGAATATCTCCAGCATCACCGGATCGACCGAGGTGCCGACAGCGGCGCGCGCCGGCAACGCCTTCACGCGTTCGAGCAGGAGATGGTCGCGGCCGGTGAGGCGGGCCTGCCAGCCGTCTTCGACGACGACGGTCTGGTTGTGTTCGACGATCAGCGCCGGGCCGGCGATTCTGTCGCCGGGCGCGAGATCGGCGCGCAGGTAAGCCTGACCGTCGCGCCAGCCGCCTTGCGAATAGAACCGCGCCGCGCGATGCGGCTGCGGCGCGCCGCCGCCGGTTTCCGGGCGCGCCGGCTCTTCCAGTTTCGCGCCGCCGCCGACGGCTTCGACTTCTAGCGCCTCGACGACGCGCTCGCGCGTCTCGTCGATGAAGCCGAAGCGCAGCTTGTGCGCGCTATCGAAGGCGGCGGCCATCTCGTCCGGGGCGGCGAGATCGACGGCGAGGGCCGTGTCGGTGCCGGCGTAGCGCACATGCAGGCGCGCCTCGGTGACGATGGCGGCCGCCGGCACGCCCTGCGCGACGAGATCTTGGACGGCGGCGCGCGCCATCTCCTCGGCCTGCGCCGGCACGCGGGCGAGCGCATCGGCCTCGAAGGCGATGTCGAGGCTCATCTGGCGGTTGGCGCGGATGTCGGCGAGGCCCATGCCGTAGGCCGAGAGCACGCCGGAGAAGGGATGGATCAAGGCGCGCTTGACGCCGAGCGCGTCGGCGACGAGGCAGGCGTGTTGGCCGCCCGCGCCGCCGAAGGCGTTGAGCAGGTAGCCGGTGACGTCATGGCCGCGCTGCACCGAAATTTTCTTGATCGCCTCGGCCATGGCGGCGACGGTGACGCGGATGAAGCCGTCGGCGACGTCCTCGGGCGCGCGCCCGTCGCCGATGCGCGCCGCGATCTCGGCGAAGGCCGCGCGGACGCTGTCGATGTCGAGCGGCGCGTTTTGCGCGGGGCCGAAAATCTTGGGGAACAGATCGGGCGCCAGCTTGCCGAGCATCACGTTGGCGTCGGTGACGGTGAGCGGGCCGCCCTTGCGGTAGCATTTGGGGCCGGGATCGGCGCCGGCGGAGCGCGGGCCGACGCGCAGCCGCGCGCCGTCGTAATCGAGGATCGAGCCGCCGCCGGCCGCGACGGTGTGGATCTGCATCATCGGCACGCGCACGCGCACGCCGGCCAATTCCGATTCGAAGCTGCGCTCGTACGCGCCGTCGTAATGGGTGACGTCGGTCGAGGTGCCGCCCATGTCGAAGCCGATGACGCGGGACTCGCCGGCCGCCGCGCCCGTCTCGGCCATGCCGATGACGCCGCCGGCCGGGCCGGAGAGCAGCGAATCGCGGCCGCGGAACCTGTCGGCGGCGGTCAGGCCGCCCGACGACATCATGAACAGCAGCCGGATGCCGCTGCGCGCGACGTCGAGCTCGTCCGACACCTGTTTGACGTAATGGGCCAGCACCGGCGACAGGCAGGCGTCGACGACAGTGGTGTCGCCGCGCCCGACGAATTTGATGAGCGGCGAAACCTCGTGGCTGGCGGACACCTGGGCGAAACCGAGCGCGCGCGCCACCTCGGCGGCCTGGCATTCGTGCTCGGGAAAGCGGTGCGCGTGCATCAGCACGATGGCGACGGATTCGATGCCGGCGGCCTTGGCGCGCGCGAGCGCGGCGCGCAGGCTCTCCAGGTCCGGGGGCGTCTCGACCGCGCCGTCGGCGAGCACCCGCTCGTTCAACTCGACGACATCCTCGTAAAGCTCGTCCGGCTTGACGATCTTCTTGTCGAACAGGCGCGGGCGCGCTTGGTAGCCGATGCGCAGCGCGTCGCGAAAGCCTTTGGTGACGACGAGAATCGTGCGCGCGCCCTTGCGCTCTAGAAGCGCGTTGGTGGCGACCGTGGTGCCCATGCGGACCTCGCCGACCAGCCCCGGCGGGATCGGCGCGCCGCCGGCGAGGCCGAGCAGGCGGCGGATGCCCTCGACCGCCGCGTCGCGGTAATGGCCGGGATTTTCCGACAGCACTTTCGCCGCGCGCAGCCCGCCGTCGGGCGCGCGGCCGATCACGTCGGTGAAAGTGCCGCCGCGGTCGATCCAGAAATCCCAAAGGGGCGGCATCGTAACCATGCGTCAGCATAGGCAATTTGAGGAAATTCATAAACATCCTCAGCGGGATGCTTCAACCGGGACATGGATGCCGTCGGTAATACGAATTTACAAAACATAATATTAGGTCTATATGGGGCCCCGCATTCGTTCCAATCCATGGAGGGGACTTTATGAATACCGCGACCATCGCGCGCATTCTTCGCGCGGCCATGCTCACCGGCGGCCTGACCGCCGCCGCCACGACCGCTTCGGCCCACGATTTCTGGGTTCATGCCGGTCTCGGCACCGACGCCGACAGCAAGAATCCCTTCGTCATGACCAACATCGGCTGGGGCCATGCGCTGTTTCCGATCAGCGAATTCCTCGCCGGCGACCGCCTGATCAGCTATCGCGTCGTCGACCCCACGGGCAAGGCTTTGGATCTGCCGGTCGACAAGACGGCGAACAAGTCGCAGGTCGCCGACTCGTCGGCCATGCCGGGCATCGCGCGCCTCAACGTCGGCGATCCGTTCGCGCGCCGCATCCTGTTCAAGTCCGACGCGCCGCAAGGCACCTATCAGCTGCATGGCCTGATGACCATGTCGCCGCGCACCGACTGGATCGACGCCAAGGGCGACAAGCAGTTCGCGAGCATCTTTCCGGACCAGGTGAAGGACGCGCAACGCATCGTCGAGAGCGGCATCACCGTGCGCAGCTCGACGGCCTATTGGCCGGTCGGCGCCTGGACCGCGCCGAAGTCCGCCAATCTGCCGATCGAGTTGTTGGCGGTCAGCGACACGAGCAAGCTGAAGGTCGGCCAGCCGGCGGTCTTCGAAGTCTACCGCGACGGCAAGCCGCTGCGCACGAACGCCAAGGTCGGCGTCGAGCTGCATAACAACGACGGCCATGCCGACGGCAAGATCGACGGCCACAAAGTGACCTTCACGCCGCCGTCGCCCGGCACCTGGCTGGTCCGCGTGTTCTTCACCGAGCCGCTGCCCGGCGAAGGCAGCCTGGCGCAATACAAAGGCAAGCTGCAGAACGCCCGCTACATCACGACGGCGACCTTCGAGGCGAAGCCGTGAGACTGACGCGCATCGCCGCCGGGCTCGTCCCGGCGGCCTTCGCGCTCGGCTTGGCCGGCGAGGCGGCGGCGCACGCGCTGTCGCACAAGACGCATAGCGAAGGCGCGGCGATCGTGCTGTCGATGTCCTACACCGACGGCTCGCTGCCGCGCTTTTCCAGCATTCGCATCTTTTCGCCGGCCGATCCGAAGCAGCCGTTCCAGATCGGCCGCAGCGACGACGCCGGCCGCTTCGTCTTCCTGCCGACCATGCCGGGGGCTTGGCGCGTCCAGTTCGAGGACGATGGCGAGGACGGCCATAAGGCGGAATTCGCCGTGGAGGTGGACAACGTCAGCGCCGCGCATCTGCCGGGCTGGCAACGCTGGCTGCTCGCCTTGAGCCTGGTGCTGAACGCCCTGCTGGGGCACCAACTCTGGCAATTTTACCGGGCGCGGCGTAAAACCGTCCCCCAATCATAAATTTTCCTAAATAGGCTTACGCCATGAATCAGCCTCTTGGCCGCATCCTCGCCCTGGCCGGCGTTCTCGTTCTCGCCGCGTCGCCCGCTTTGGCCCACAGCGAGGGCGGCATGGCCGGCGGCCTGGCGAGCGGCTTCCTGCATCCCTTGACGGGCGCGGACCATGTCGCCGCCATGGTCGCGGTCGGCATCTGGGGCGCGTTTCTCGGCGCGCCGGCGATCTGGCTGCTGCCCATCGTTTTCCCGCTGGTCATGACCGTCGGCGGCGCGCTCGGCGTCATGGGCGTGCCGTTGCCGGCGGTCGAGATCGGCATCGCCGGCTCGGCCATCGTGCTCGGCCTCGCGGTGCTGCTGGCGGCGCGTCCGCCGCTGTGGGTCGCGGCGGTCGTCGTCGGCGTCTTCGCCATTTTCCACGGCCATGCCCACGGCACCGAGCTGCCCGAGGCGGCCGATCCGGTGGCCTATGCCCTCGGCTTCGTCGTGGCGACCGGCCTGCTGCATCTGGCCGGCATCGCCTTCGGCCTGCTGGTGCGCTGGCCGGCCGGCGTGAAGGTCGTGCGCGCGGCGGGCGGCGTCATCGCCGTGGCCGGCGTCGCCTTCCTTCTGGGCATCGCTTGAGGGCGCTTCTGCCGCTGGCTGCCGCGCTGATCCTGATCGGCGCGGCGCCGGCGGCGGCCCACAGCATCACCCCCGGCACCAGCGGTTTCACCGACGGCTTGCAGCATCCGTTCGGCATTCCCGCCCATGTCATGATCCTGCTCGCCGCCGGGCTGCTGCTCGGCCAGCGCGACGTCGGCCGTTGGGCCGCGCCGCTCTACGGCTTTCTCGCCGGCTTCGCCTTGGGCCTCGCGCTCGGCCCGTTGCTGACCGATCCGCCGCTCGAACGGGCCGCCGCCGTCGCGCTGCTGGCGCTCGCCGCCGTCAGCGGCGTCATGATCGCCTGGGCGCGGCCCTGGCACACGGCGCTGCTCGCGCCGCTGCTGGCGCTGGCCGGCTTCGCGCTCGGCTTCGATTCGGCGCCGGACGGCAGCTTGCAGCAGACGCTGGCGGCGCTCGCCGGCACCGGTTTCGCCGCGATCTTCGCGCTCTTGAACCTGGCGATGCTCGCCAATTACGTCCGGATGGACGCGCGGCCCTGGCGGGCCATCGGCCTGCGCGTCGTCGGCTCGTGGATCGCCGCGGCCGCCATCATGGTGCTGGCCTTGGAGCTGCGGCCGCTCTAGCGCGGCTTGACGGCGGGCGGCGATCGCTACCAGACTTTCGCCCAGACAAGAGCCGCCATCAGGGAGACGCCATATGGACGAGACGGATAACAACGCGCCGCCGGTGCGTCCGGGAGACGTCCTGTGCCGGCTCGACGATATCGGCGAGGCGCAGTCGCGCCCTTACATGATGGCGGAGGGCGAGGGTGCGCCGTTCGAGTTCTTCATCGTGCGGCGCGGCGACGCGGTCCACGGCTACGTCAACAATTGCCCGCATCACGACCGCGCCCTGCAATGGGAAGGCGAGTCCTTCCTGACGCCGGAAGGCGATCAAATTCTCTGCCAGGCCCACGGCGCGATCTTCGACATCGAGACCGGCCGCTGTCTGGACGGCCCGGCGCGGCCGAACGGCTGCCTGACGCGGGTGGCGATCGAGATCGCCGGCGGCGACATCCGGCTCGCGCCGCGCTGAGCGGCGCCGCGCCGTCAGCTCGCGCGGTTGGGATCGGTCAGCGGCTCGTGATGGTGGTCGGTCTGCGTGCGCGGCTCGGCGGTGGTGATCGCGTCGGTCTGGCGCTCGATCATGCGATGCACCTTCGGCGTCTCGGGGCCCTTGTGCAGCAGGCGAAGCTGCTCGCTGATCGCGGCGTCGGCCTTGGTCGTGCGGCTGTTGTGGCGGACGTAGTCGAGCCAGGTCGCGGCATGATAGCGCTCGATCCAGACTTCAGGGTCGTTGAGATCGCGCAGCAGCGTCCAATGGCGCGCGCCGTCGCGCTTGCGCACGCGGCGGCGTTCGGCCATGGCGCGCAGGAAGGCGACGACGTCCTGCTCGCGGATGCGGTATTCGATGGTGACGACGATCGGGCCGCTACGCGGCTCGATATGCATGGCGATCTCGGGCTCCTTGAAGCGGTTCAAGGGATCGAGATCGAGGCCGGAGAATTGCGGCAGCGGCAGGCGAAAGCCGAGCGCGAGGTTGAGCAGCAGCAGCGCGCCGCCGCCGCATAGCGCGGCGGCGATGCCGATGTGCTCGGCCGTCAGGCCCCAGCACCAGGAGCCGAGCGCCATGCCGCCGAACGCCGACATCTGATAGAGCGACAGCGCGCGGCCCACCACCCAGCGCGGCGCAGACATTTGCACTGACGTGTTGAACGTCGAGAGCGCCAGCACCCAGCCCGCGCCGGCGAACAGGAAGCCGGCCATGGTCAGCGCGAGATAGGCGCTGAAGGCGGCGACGAGCGCGGCGAAGGCGAAAGACAGGCAGGCGCAGCGCACCACGCCTTCGGTCGACAGGCGGCGGCGCAGCTTGGCGCTGACGAAGGCGCCGCCGACCGCGCCGACGCCGAACGCGCCGAGCAGCAGGCCGTAGCCGAGCGGACCGCCCGAGATCTGATCGCGGGCGATGACCGGCATCAGGGCCTGCACGGCGACGGCGGCGAAGCCGAAGATGGCGGCGCGCAGCATGACGACGCGCAGATGCGGCGACATCGAGACGTAGCGGATGCCCGAGCCCATGGCGGCGCCGAGCGGCTCGGCCGGCAGCATCTGCGGCGGCCGGTTGGGCTTCCAGCGCGCCAGCACGAAAATCAGGCCGATGTAGCTGACGGCGTTCAGCACGAAGGCGAAGGCCGCGCCGATGGCGGCGACGATCGCGCCGCCGACCGCCGGGCCGAGGCTGCGGGCGATGTTGAAGCCCATGCTGTTGAGCGCGACCGCGCTCGGCAGGTCGCTGCGCGGCACCATCTCGCCGACGGAGGCTTGCCAGGCGGGCCCGTTGAAAGCGGTGCCGCAGCCGATCAGGAAGGTGAACAGGAGCAACAGCCAGGGCGTGATCAGGCCGGTGAAGGTGCAGGCGGCGAGGCCGATCGAGGCGACCAGCATGAAGCTTTGCGCCGTCAGCATCATCTTGCGGCGGTCCAGCGTGTCGGCGAGCGCACCGGCCATCAGCGAAAACAGCATGATCGGCGCGGTGACGGAGGCTTGGATCAGCGCCACCGTGTCCGCTTCCTTGGCGATCGAGGCCATCAGCCAGGCGGCGCCGACCGACTGGATCATGCCGCCGAAATTCGACGCCATGCTGGCGAACCAGACGTTGCGGAACACGCCGTGCTTGAGCGGCGCGAGGACGCTGCCGGAGGCGGCTTTGGATTTGTCGGCGGGAGCGGCGGACGTCACGGCGCGGCTACTCGTCTCGGTGGGCGGAATGGCGAGCCTAGCGCCAACGCCGCACGGCGCATACTGTTCAATCGGCGCTCTGGGGAAACTGCAGGTTGCGCGTGCATGGCGGTTTGGGCGTCGCCCGAAACGACATCGGCGGGCCTCCTTTCGGAAACCCGCCGATGCGATCTCGCCGTGAAGGCGAAGGTTACTCGGTGACGGCCTTGGCGCGCTTGAGGGCGGCCGGCGGCGCGTTGTAGATCACGCCAAGCAGTTCGACGACCTCGTCCGCCGTCATCGGATCGACGGGCAGCTTGAGCTTGTCGGCGTCGGCGAGGAACGCTTTATCTTTCATCGTGTCGTCGAAGGCTTTGCGCAGGATGGCGACCTGGGCCGCCGGCACCTGCTTGGACGTCATGTAGGGACGGCCGATTTCGCCAGCGCCATTGATGACGTTAAGCACGGCGCGGTCCTCGTCGTTGGCGGCGAGGTCGTTGGCCCACGGCACGTCTTTCGGCGCGTCCGGCGGCAGCTCGCGCGAGAGCTTCACGACGGGGCGGACCAGCTTGTTGGCGCGGTGGTCTTCGGGAATCGACGTCCAGGAGCCGCAGTCGCCATCCAGCTCGCCGCGCTCGATGGCGAGGCGCTGCTCCGGCGAGCCGGGGAAGCCGGTGATGATCTTGATGTCGATGTTGAACACGCGTTGCAGCGTGCGCTGGTTGATCCAGTTGGCCGCGCCGACGCCGGTGGTGCCGAAGACCCAGTTCTTTTTGCGGAATTCGTCGAAGTCCTTGACCGCCTTGGTGTGCCAGACGTAGCAGACGCGCTGGTCGCGCGCGATGTTGCCGATCCAGGCGAAGTCGGTGAACTTCAAATTGCCCATCTTCTCGGGCTCGAGCAGCGACTGCGTGATCAAGCCGGGATTGTAGGCGGCGATGGCCGTGCCGTCTTTCGGCGCCGGGCCGTCGAGCCAGCGCACGGCGGTCAGCGAGCCGGCGCCTGGCATGTTCTCGACGATCACGCTCGGCTTGCCCGGAATGTGGTTGCCGAAATGGCGCGACAGCAGGCGGGCGTAAGTGTCGTAGCCGCCGCCCGGCGTGAAGCCGACGACGAGGCGGACGGTCTTGCCTTGGTAATACGGCGTCTGGGCTTCGGCCACAGGCGCGACAAGCGCGGCGGAGGCGAGAAGGGCGAGCGCGGCGACGCCGCCGCGAGCGAAGGCATTCATGGAATTCTCCCGGTTGAAACGATCCTGTGAGCGGATATTCGCCGGCCCGGCGTGATCGTGCGGGCCGTTTTGAATGGCGAGCGGATAGGCGACGCGGCGGCTGGGGGAAGCCTGACGGGGACGGCAACGGCCTCGCCGTCATGGCGCGACGGCGGACGGCGGCTGTCCGGCGGAAATGTTAGTGCAAAGGCGCGCGCCCTGCCAATCAGTTATGGCCGGACAAGCGCCGCCCAGGCGCGCGCGAAATGCCCGATCCGCCGCGGTTTTGAATAATGAAACCGGGCTTCAGGCGCGCCGCGCCGAATGCAGGGCCTGCTGGATGGTGTGGGCGAGGTCCTGTTCGCTGAACGGTTTGGCCAATTTCAGGATCTTGCGGTCCGCGCCGGGGGACAGTTCGCCATAGCCGGTGGCGAGGATGATCGGCAGGCCGGGCCATTCCCGCCTCACGGTTTCAGCGAGCTGAACGCCGGTCATCTGCGGCATCGCCTGATCGGTGACGAGCAGATCGATGCCTTGAACATCGCGCATGGCGGCTTCGCGCATGATGCCGAGGGCTTCGGGCGCCGAGGCGGCTTGCAGCACGGTGTGGCCGAGCTCTTCGAGCATCTCGACCGTGTTCATCAGGACCAGCGCGTCGTCGTCGACCGCCATGACGACGAGCGGCCGCGCGGCGCTCTCGGCGGCACCCGTCTCGGCGGAAGCGGCGGCGACTGCCGGCGCGGTAGCCGTCGGCAGCCAAAGCTCGGCGACGGTGCCTTCGCCCTTGCGGCTTTTCAGCACGAGCCGGCCGCCCGATTGCTCGGCGAGGCCGTGGACCATGGGCAGTCCGAGGCCGGTCCCCTTGCCGACGCCTTTCGTGGTGAAGAACGGCTCGACGGCGTGGGCCAGCGTGTCGGCGTCCATGCCTTCGCCGCTGTCGGCGACGCTGAGGCGGACGTAAAGGCCGGGCGGCAGGCCGGTGGTGTGGCCCGCCGCCACGGCTTCGGCTTCCGCCGCGACGCGCAACTCGCCGCCCTGCGGCATGGCGTCGCGCGCGTTCAGCGCGAGATTGAGCAGCGCCATCTCGAGCTGGTTGGCGTCGGCCAGCACCTCCGGCAGGGCCGGGGCGAAGCCGGTCTTGACGAGAATCTGCGGCCCGAGCGAGCGTTGCAGCAGATCGGTCATGCCCTCGACCAGTTCGGCGATGACGATCGGCTTGAGGTCGAGCTGCTGGCGGCGCGCGAAGGCGAGCATGCGCTGGGTCAGCGCCGCGCCGCGCTTGGCGGCTTGGGTCGCGTTCTCGAGCAGAGGCGTGACGCGCGGATCGTCGGGTATGCGCTTGCGCGCCAGCTCCAGGCTGCCGAGCACCGCCATCAGCAGGTTGTTGAAGTCGTGCGCGACGCCGCCGGTGAGCTGGCCGATGGCGTCCATCTTCTGCGATTGGAACAGCGCTTCGCGCGCCTGCTCGAGCTCCTGCTGCGCCTTCAGCCGCTCGCTGACGTCGCGCGTGATCTTGGCGAATCCGATGTGCTTGCCGTCGCGGTAAATCGGGTCGATCACGACATGGGCCCAGAAGCGCGTGCCGTCCTTGCGCACGCGCCAGCCTTCGCGCTCGATACGTCCCTCGGCCAGCGCCACCCTGAGGGCGCGTACCGGCTCTCCCGCGGCGCGCTCCTCCTCGGTGTAGAAGGTCGAGAAATGGCGGCCGACGATCTCCTGCGGCGCGTAGCCCTTGATGCGTTCCGCGCCGGCGTTCCAGTTCGTCACCAACCCTTCGGGGCTGAGGAAGTAGATGGCGTAATCGGTGACGCCCTGCACCAGGATGCGGAATTGCTCCTCGCTGCGGCGCAGCGCTTCGTCCTGCATCTTGCGGTCGCTCAGGTCGCGGGTGATTTTCGCGAAGCCGAGGTGTGCGCCGTCCGGCGCGCGGATCGGATCGATCACCACATGCGTCCAGAAGCGCGTGCCGTCCTTGCGCAGCCGCCAGCCTTCGCTTTCGAACTTGCCCTCGCGCAGGCTGGTTTCGAGCGCGCGCTGCGGCAGGCCGGCGGCGCGGTCCTCGGGCGTGTAGAATTGCGAGAAATGCTGGCCGATGATTTCGGCGGCCGTGTAGCCCTTGAAGCGCTGCGCGCCGGAATTCCAGCTCGTCACCAGCCCTTGCGGGTCGAGCATGTAGACGGCGTAGTCGCGGATCGCCTCGACGAGCAGACGGTAACGGTTCTCGTCCGTCACCGCGAGGCTGCGGCTGGCATTGGGCTCCATGGGGTCTCTAGTATTTCTGTCTGCGACGGGAACGTTCGCTCAGCCGATTGGGGGAAGCGGCTCGGGCAAAACGTAGTCATAACGCGGTCATAGTGCGAAAGTTCAATGGCGGCACGGCCGATGTCAGGACGCGTGCGTCATTTGTCTTATATATAAATGCCTTAGAGAGGCAAGCGCGCGCCCATTGCAGCCGCCGAGCGGCTTTTATGGTGGCGCGCTTTCGTCCGTGCTCCATAATCTTTCCTGCAAAGACCGTCGGCGCATGCCGGACGGCCAATAACGAGCGGGCGCAGCCCGCCGCATCAGGGGAGGACAGGCCACGGCGCGCGTCGCGCGTCCGGCCATGCGCATATGCGAAAAGAGACATGCGACGTCATCGTCATCGGCGCGGGCAGCGCCGCCTTCGAGGCCGCAGTGGCGGCGCGCCAGGCCGGCGCGGAGCGGGTGGCGATGCTGGAAAAGGCGCCGGAAGAATTTTCCGGCGGCAACGCCCGGTTTTCCCATACGGGCTTCCGCTTCGTCGTCAGCGGAGTCGATGAGATCGCCGAATTCCTGCCGGGGCTGGACCCGGCCGTTCGCGCGAGCATGGTCGTCGCGCCCTACGGCCGCGAGGATTTCCTGGCGGACCTCAACCGCGTGACGCAAAGCCGCATCGATCCGGTGCTCGCGGCCTATCTCGTCGACCGTTCGAACGCCGCCGTCCATTGGATGCTGGAGACCGGCATCAAATGGGTGCCCGAGAAAGCGGTGACGGTCGACGGCAAGCGCTATTTCGAGCCGGGCAAGGTCATCCAGCCGATCGGCGGCGGCCGCGGCCAGCTCGCGCAATGGCGCAAGATCGCCGACGCGCTCGGGATCGACATCCGCTTCCGCTCCAAGGTGACGGGCTTCCTCGGCGACCACCGGCGCGTCGAGGGCGTGCGGGTGACGACGCCCGACGAAATCTACGAATTGACGGCGGGGGCGGTGATCGCCTGCAGCGGCGGCTTCCAGGCCAATCCGGAAATGCGGGCGCGCTATCTCGGCCAGAACACCGATTTCGTCAAGGTGCGCGGCAGCCGCTACAACACCGGCGAAGTGCTGCGGATGATGCTCGACCTAGGCGTCAAGGCGGCGGGCCATTGGCAGGGCGCGCACGCTTCGCCGATCGACAGCGCCGCGCCGGCGATCGAGACGCCGATCGCGCACGACGGCCTCGGCAACACCATGAACCGTTACGACTACACCTTCGGCATCACGGTGAACGAGCAAGGCCTGCGCTTCTACGACGAGGGCGAGTCCTACCACACCTACACTTACGCCAAGACGGGCCGGGCCATCCTCGCCCAGCCGGGCGGCATCGCCTATCAGATCTACGACCGCACCGGCATCGAGCTGTTCAGGCACGGCCCGGATTACGCGGCGACGCACGAGGAAGCGGCGACCATCGGCGAGCTGGCCAAGAAGATCGGCGTCGTTCCTCAAGTGCTTGAGCGCACCGTGGGGGAGTTCAACGCCGCCGTCGATCCGTCGACGCCGTTCAATCCGCGCAAGCTCGACGGCAAGGGCACCCGCGGCCTGACGCCGGCCAAATCCAACTGGGCGACGCCGATCGAGCGCGGCCCGTTCCGCGCCTATCCCGTCACTTGCGGGATCACTTTCACCTTCGGCGGCGTCGCGGTGAACACCGAGGCGCAGGCGCTCAATACGGAAGGCGACCCGATCGCCGGCCTCTACGCCTCCGGCGACGTGATCGGACTGTTCTTCCACAACTACCCGTCCTGCACGGGGCAGACGCGCAATGTCGTGTTCAGCCTGACGGCGGGGCGCAACGCCGCCGCGCAAAGGGGCACGGCCGCGCCTCGGCCCGCGCGCCAGCCGGCGACGGCCTGATCTTTTCAACGACTGCAATCACAGGAGAGAGCGATGGAAATCCGGCATATGGCGATCATCTCGATGAATCCCGAGAAGCTCGCCGAGTTCTATATGGACGTTTTCGAGCTGAAGCTGCTGCATAAAAGCCCCGGCGGCGGCGTATTCCTCACCGACGGCTACATGAATCTCGCCTTGCTGCCGAATAAAGCCGAAGGCAAGTCCAACGGCCTCAACCATTTCGGCTTCAAGATCGACGACCACGAAAAGGTGCGCGCCAAGCTCGCCAAATGGTCGGGCAAGGGCCCGAACCCGCGCCCCGAAGACAGGCCCTATGCGGAGCTGCGCGCGACCGATCCGGAAGGCAACACTTTCGATCTGTCGGTGATGGGCTTCCAGAAGGTCGAGCTCGCGGGCGAGAAGCGCCGCAAGGAAACGAAAGAGAAGCAGGACGCCTGACGCGTCCGTCAATCGAAAGAAAACGCGCCCCGGGCGGCGAACGTCCGGGGCAATTCAGGGAGGCGATATGAGCAAGGCATTCTTCGGCTTGCTGGCGGCGGGTTGCGTCGCGGCAGGCGCGGCGCAGGCGCAGTCGGTCGAGCAGTTCTACAAGGACAAGCAGATCCGCATGATCGTGTCGGCCGACGCGGGCACCGACTACGACATCTGGGCGCGCATGATCACGCGCTACATGAACCAGCATATTCCGGGCAAACCGACGTTCGTGACGCAGAACATGCCGGGCGGCGGCCAGATCACCGCGACCAACCATCTGTTCAACGTCGCGGCGCGCGACGGCTCGGTCATCGGCATGATCGGCCGCAACTTGCCGAACCAAGCGCTGGCCAAGCATCCCAGCGTGAAATTCGATCCGGTGAAGTTCAACTGGCTCGGCAGCCCGGAGCTGACCAACCGCGTCTGCGTCGCGCTCGATTCGTCCGGCGTGAAGACCGGCGAGGACATCATGAACAAGGAGCTGATCGTCGGCGGCGCCGGGGCCGGCACGGCGGTCAGCATGACTCCGACGCTGCTGAAGAACATGCTCGGCATGAAGTTCAAGCTCGTCGAGGGCTACAAGAGCGCCGGCGACGTGATCCTGGCGATGGAGCGCGGCGAGGTCCAGGGTATCTGCCAGACGATCACCGCCGTCGAGAAGTCCCGTCCGGGCTGGATGGCGCAGGGCAAGCTGCGCGTCCTGTTCAACATGGAGCGCGATCCTGTGCCCGACGTCGCCGCCCCGACGATCTATAAATTCGTCAAGACGGACGAGCAGAGGCAGCTGCTCGGCCTGTTCTCGACCAGCGTCGAGCTCGGCCGCCCGGTCGTCGCGCCGCCGGAGGTGCCGAAGGATCGCGTCGCCGCCTTGCGCAACGCGTTCGACGCCACGATGAAGGATAAGGGCTTCCTCGCCGAGGCGAAGGCGCTCGATCTGGAGATCAATCCGCGCACGGGCGCGGAGCTGGATCAGATGGTGGCGGACCTGATGCGCACGCCGCCGGAGCTTTCGGAGAAGCTGACCGAAATGCTGACTCGCTGAAGCCGGGCCGGCTCCGCCTCGCGGCGGAGCCGGCTTCGCTATGCGCCTTTCGCCGCCTGACGCTTGATCGCGAGGCCGAGCAGTTGCTGCAGCAGGTCGGCATAAGCGATCCCTTGATGCAGCGCCGATTGGGCGAATTCCTGGCTCTCGGCGATCTCGGGGTTGGGATTGGCTTCGAGGAAATAGGGCACGCCCTCCGGCGACAGCCGGAAGTCGATGCGAGCATAGCCGTCCAGCTCAAGAATGCGGCAAATGCGCTTGGCCGTGCGGATCAGCAACGCCTGCACATCCTCGCCGAGATCGTCGGCGGGCCCCTGCATGATCAGGCGCTTTTCCTGGTAGTCCGGATCGTGCTTCACGCGCTCGGTGGCGATCGGCCGCTGGCCCTTGGCGAGGTTGTCGAAGCGCAATTCCCAGATCGGCATGGCCTTGAGGCGCTGGTTGCCCATGACGCCGACATATAGCTCGCGCCCTTCGATATATTGCTCGGCGATGGCGTCGCTGCCGATGCGCTCGTGAATCAGCCGGACGCGCTCGGCCAGCTTCTCGTCGCTATCGACGACGGACGCCTGGGCGATGCCGACCGACGCGTCCTGGCTGACGCTTTTGACGATCAGCGGCAATTTCAGCTTCGCCGGGCGCTTGACCGCGTGGCCTTTCCGGAAGACCGCGAACTGCGGCGCCGGTATGCGGTGGTAGTTGAGCAGCTTCTTCGACAGGTCTTTACCGCGCGCCAACATCATGCCGCGCGGGTTGCAGCCGGTGTAGGGAATGCGCAGCAGCTCGAGATAGCTGGCGACGTTCTGGTCGTAGGCGGTATCGCCGTGGAACTCTTCGAGAAGGTTGAAGACCGCGTGCGGCTTCCACTCCTCGATGGCGTCGCGGATCGGCTTGAGCTCTTCCTGCACGCCGAGCGGGCGCACCTCATGGCCGGCTTTGCGCAGCGTGCTGACCACGTCGTATTCGGTCTTCCAGACGTAGCTTTCCTGCTCGCTGTAGCCCTTGATCGAGTCCGGGGGGACGAGGTCCGGATGCATCAGCACCAGGATTCGGAGCCGCTTCATAGTGCGTACCATTGCCTCCGCGACGGCCTGTAAAGCGCGTGCACCGTCTGGGCCGTCACCATGACCGTGAGATCGTCGAGCAGCTTCGTCGGCGGGCCGGGCGCGCGCAGATTCATCTCCCGGCAGCGGACCATCATATCGTCGAGAATCGAATCGAGGGTTAACTGGTATTCGCCGGTCCATTTCGACACCAGCGGGCGGATGTCGGCGCGGTGCTCGCGGATGAAGCTGGAGGCCGCTTTGGCGCGGGCGTGGCGCGGCGAGTTGGAGAACAGCCGCAGCAGGTCCTTGTCGTAGGCTTTCGACGGGTCGAGCAGATAGGTCGCCTGCTTCTTCTCGTAATGTTCGGCCAGGGTGCGCGAAATCGAGCTGGCCGGATCGACGCGCAGCCGGTTGCGCAGCTTGGGCCGTTCCTGGGCGACCTCGGCCATCAGGCCATCGACATATTCGAGCTTCTTCAGCGCGCCCCAGCCGGCATAGCGCTTGCGCCAGCCCGAGCGCGGCTTGAGCCAGACGGCGAAGGTCTCGGCGAAATCTTCGTCGGGATGGCTCTGGGCGTACCACAGGCGCAAATTCTCGACGTAGTTCTTGCTCGCGGGGTTCGGCTTGTAATAGCTCGGGTAGCGCTTCGACGAGGAGCCGAAGATCTTTTGCCACTGGCGGCGGCGATGCAGCTGATACGCGGTGCGGATGGCGTGGCCGGCTTCGTGCCGCAGAATCTGCATGCACTCGGCGTGGGTTCCGCCCTCCACGTCGATGATCTTCTTGCGCTCGAGGCGCATCAGCCGCGGATGGGCGAGATAGAAGGGGAAGGCGATGCCCGGCGTCGTGTCCGGGCTGAACCATTCGTCGGAAATCCAGGCGTGCGGCTTGAAGCGGCCGAGGCCGCGTTCGGCCAGCTCGTCGTGCAGCTCGTGCAGGCAATCTTCAAGCCAGGTGCCCTCGACACTGACTTTCAGGTCCTTGATACGCAATTGCAGCAGTTGGCTGTCGGGCAGTTTGGCCCAGGCGAAGCGGCGCGCCATGTGGTTCGTGCGACCTGCGGCTGAAAAGAACGCTGCTCGCAAATTAGCCGCCGCGCCGCGCCCCGACAAACGAAAAGGCGACAAACGAAAAGGGCGCGCAAACGAAAAGGGCGCGGATCGCTCCGCGCCCTTGGTCCCTTGCGGCTCGCTGCCCCTCAACCGCGATTGGGCAGGACGGCCTTGACCTTGTCCTTGATGTCCTGCGGCGCGCCCATCACCTCGCCGATCAAGGCTTGCAGCGTCTCGCCGTTCATCGGGTTGATCTCGGCGCCGATCTTGTTGGCGTCGGCGACGAACTCGGGGTCGACCAGCGTCTGGTCGAACGCCTTGCGTAGCGCGGTCAGGCGCTCGGCCGGCACGCCCGGCGTGGTGCCGATGGGACGGCCGACCGCGAGGGCCTTGGAGATGAAGCCGAGCACGGCCTTGTCCTCCGCGCTCGTGCCGAAATCGCTGAGCAGCGGCACGTCGGGCAGATCCGGCTCCTTGCGCACGCCGACCTGGACGAGAACGTGGATCAGCTTGTCCTTGATGAAATGCGGCGAGGCCGACATCAGCGCCGAATAAGGGTTGCTGCCGAATCCGTTCACTTCGCCGCGCTCCATCGCCAGCTTGACCTCGCTGCCGCTCTTGTAGCCGTCGATGATCTTGAACTTGGTGCCGAGGATGCGATTGTAGACCTGCGGAATCCACGAGGAGGTGTCGCCGGCGCCGGTCGCGCCCAACGTGATCTCGGTCTTTTTGGCCTCCTCCATCGTCTTGGCCGGCGCGTTGTGCCAGACGTAGGTCAGCACGTTGGAATCGCCGATGTTGCCGATCCAGCCGAAGGTGCGCAGATCGGCCTTGAAGGTCGGCGTCAGGCCGAGCGCCTGGTCCATCGGCAGGGCCTGGCCGACCATGGTGATGTGCGTGCCGTCCTTCGGCGCGATCTCGCCCATGTAATTGGCCGACGTGATGCCGCCGGCGCCCGGCATGTTCTGCGGCAGCATGGTCGGCTGGCCGGGGATGTGCTTGACGATATGGCGCGCGAGCAGGCGGGAATAGGTGTCGAAGCCGCCGCCCGGCGCGGAGCGGATGACGAATTTCATCTGCTTGCCCTTGTAGAACGCCTCGACCGAGTCTTGCGCGGCGGCGTCGCGGGCGGCCATCAGGCTGCCGGCGGCGAGCGCGGCGACGGCCAGCAGGGACAGGCGGGCGGTTTTGGCGACGGGGCTATTCTCGGTCACGGAAGGTCTCCTATGGCGGCGGACGCGGGGCGTCCGGTGGGAAAGGGACGGTCTGGCTAAGCCAGGTCATGCAGGGCGCATGCCACGTTTCAGCTCGCCGTCTTCTTCGGGCAATGGGGGTAGTAGTCGCACATGACGCAGGCGGCGCCGGCGGCTTCGAGATCGGCGAGGAAGTCGCAATGGATCTGCGGATCCTCGTCCTCGAAGTCGATCTGATTGCCGCCGTCCTTGATGCTGGTGTAGCTCGCGGCCAATTCGGAATTTTTGTTCTGCGGTTTATAGGCCCAGTTGTTCCGATGAATGGCGAGATAGCGCACGCGCTCGGCGCCGCTGTTGAAATGCTGGTGGAACCATTGGTCCGGCGGCACGACGATCGTGCCGGGCTTCCACTCGACCTTCATCGCTTCGTCCTTGCCCGGCTCCCACAGCAGCGTATAGCCCTTGCCGTTGAGGATGATCAGATGCGCGCCCGGCCCGTGACGGTGCGACTTCTTGTAGGAGCCGACCGGAAATTCCGAGATGTGCGCGCCGATCGACTGGCTGGCGAGGTTGAACTTCAGGTTCGTGCTGTCTTTGCCGCGCATCGAGTAGTCGTAGAGCTTGATGCTGCGCGCGTCGGGCACGAAGTTGGTCGTCATGAACAGCCGGCCCTGGATCTTGCCTTCGCCGCTGAAAAAATCGCCGCTCTCGCCGTCGAAGCGATCTTTGAACACATAGGGGTTGTTGAAGATGTAATCGACGGAATGGAACGTGTTCATCATCAGGCAGCAGTTCGTCACCGCGTAATAGCGCGCGCCTTCGATGCCGCTCGAGTTGAAATGCTGGTAATGGGCGTTGAGCGGGATGGCGAACAGGCTGCCCGGACCCCATTCGAACGTGTGTTTCTTGCCGCCGGGCTGCCAGATCGTCGTCGCGCCGTGGCCTTTGGTGATGTAGATGGTCTCTTCGTACATGTGGCGCTGCGGCTTGGTCTTGGCGCCCGGCGGAATCTCGCAGACGTAGCCGTCGTTGACGCCGCCGGTGCCTTCGAGAATGACGAAGGCCGCCGGCACGCCCTTCATCTCCCAATGCGCGAGCGGCAGCTCGTTGACGTCGACATAGAAGCCGCGAACGATCGGGATGCCTTGGCTCTCGACCCAGGTCTTATAGGTGTCGATGCGGTCGGGCAGGATCAGCGGGTTCTTGTCGTTATCGTCGGACGCCGTTTCGGGGGCGACCTTCTCGACTTGCAGCGTCGTCATGGCGGTATCCTGGCTGAGCGTCGGGCAAAGGGGACGGGGCGCTCGGCAAGAGCGCCCCGTTCGGCTATTCGCGGTCGGGCATGATCGCTTTGACCTTGTCCTTGAGCGTCTGCGGCGAGCTCATGACGCTGTCGATCATGGCTTGGAGCGTCACGCCGTCGATCGGCTTGATCTCGGCGTCGACTTTCGCGGCGGCGGCGAGGAAGACCGGATCCTTCACTGTGTCGAGGAAGGCTTTGCGCAGCGCGTCGACGCGCTCTTTCGGCACGCCGGGCGTGGTGCCGATCGGGCGGCCGACGGCCATCGCCGTCGAAATCCAAGTCAGGATGTCCTTGCTGTCTTGATCGGTGGCGAGCTCGCTCAAGAGCGGCACATCGGGCAGGTCCTTCTCCCGGGCGACGCCGACTTGCGTGAGGATGTTGAGCTGCTTGTTCTTGACCAGTTCGGGCGACGCCGAGACGAGCGCGGCCCATGGATTGGCGGCATAGCCCTCGACCTCGCCGCGCTCCATGGCGAGCTTGACGTCCTGCCCGCTCTTGTAGCCCTGGATAAGCTTGAACTGCGTGCCGAGCAGGCGGTTGTAGATCACCGGAAGCCAAGTGGTGGCGCTGCCCGCGCCGGTCGCGCCGATGGTGGTCTCGCGCTTCTTGGCGTCCTGCATCGTCTTGGTCGGCGACGTGTGATAGGTGTAGCTGAGGATGTTCGAATCGCCGAGGTTGCCGATCCAAGCGAACGTGCGCAGGTCAGCCTTGAAGCTCGGCGTCAGGCCGAGCGCCTGGTCCATCGCGAGGGCCTGGCTGATCATGGTGAGATGCGTGCCGTCCTTCGGCGCGATCTCGCCCATGTAGTTGGCGGCGATGATGCCGCCGGCCCCAGGCATGTTCTGCGGCACGATGCTCGGCTGGCCGGGGATATGGCGGACGATGTGCGAGGCGATCAGGCGCGAGTAGAGATCGTAGCCGCCGCCGCCGGCCGAGCGGATGACGAAGCGCATCTGCTTGCCTTTGTAGAACTCCTCGACCGATTGCTGCGCTTGCGCGGCGGGCGCGTGCGACAGGGCGGCGACGAGCATGGCCGCAGCGAGCAACGAAGAGGACAAAGCGATACGTGTACGGACGACGGACGGAACGGGCAGGGCCTGAACGCGCATGGCCTGAGCTTGCATGGGACGTCTCCTTCTGGTGCGTCGGCGGCGCGGCGCTCTTCGGCTCCGGCATCCACCTGTGAATCTCCCGCGCTCACTGTGAACCAAAACGGGAATTTTTCAAAATATGCAGAACGCGTGCCAGTAAAGAGATTCCGTCTCCGGCTGGATTTCGTGTCGCGTCGTGAAATAGCCACCAAGACAAAGCTTTTCGCGCGGGACGAATCGGTGGTCTTATAGATGTATCGCTATCGAACGAACGCGCCGCGGACAGGCGCGACGACAGGACAGGGAAAGCGCATGACCGACATTCGCCTGGGAAAGCTCGTGCATTTCACAATTCCGGTGAGCGACCTCGATCGCGCCGAGCAATTCTATGTCGGCCTGCTCGGCTTCGCGCGCGTGCGGCGGAGCGGCCATATGTGTTTCTTGCGCTGCGGCGACGATCTGTTCGTGCTGACCCATTCGGAAAAGCCCATAGATGCCAATCCGCCGGATCGCCACGAAATCCATACCGCCTTCCTCGCCGTCGGCGCGGATTACGATGCGGCGCTCGAAAGCCTAGCCGGGCATGGCGTGCGCGTCTTTCTGCAAGAGGCGCGCGACCGCGGCACGTTCCAGGGCCGCAGCGCCTATTTCCACGATCCTGACGGCAACGTGATCGAGATCATCGATCTGGCGAACGATCCCTGGTCCGAGCGAGACGGGTAGACGTTCCGCCTTGCGATACCGCCATTTCGCCTGGTCCGCTTCGCGCGCGATTGCCTAACTTCGCGACGCGAACGGTGCAAATAACGGCAAAATTCCCGTTTTGAAGACGGTCGGCGGGGAGTAGCATCGAGTTCGCGAAGCGCCGCGCTGGCGGCGCTCCCGCAATCGGCGCGCAGAGGGAGAGAGCCATGGCGACACAAATCGACGAGAGCAAGGTCAATGCCGCGAAGATGGTCGAGACGACCGACGACGCCGAATTGATCCGCCTGATGGATTATCCCGATTCGACAGAGGAGATTCCGCTCATCGACCTCGGCGACTATCGCGCCGGCAAGCCGGGCGCCGCCGACGCCGTCGCCAAGGCGCTGCACGACGCGACGACGACCGTGGGTTTCTTCTATCTGAAGAACCACGGCATCCCGCAGGAGATGATCGACCGCATGTTCGCCGAGGCGCAGCGCTTCTTCGCGCTGCCGCTCGAAGAGAAGATGAAGGTGCCGCGGGTCGACAACACCGGCTATGTGCAGATCAAGGAAGCGCCGCATTCGGCGAACAGCTCGATCATCAAGAACGTCAAGCCGGCGCTCAACGAATCCTTCATCATCAATCGCGAGCGCACGCCCGACGATCCGGCGGTGATCGCGAAAAAGCCGTTCTGCGGCATGAACAACTGGCCGGAGAACCTGCCCGGTTTCCGCGAGACGCTGCTCGAATACCATGCCGCCATCGAGAAGCTCGGCAAGTCGATGCTGCCGCTGTGGGCGCGCTCGGTCGGCATGCCGGAGGATTTCTTCGACGGCAAGTTCGAGGAGCCGCATTGCAACCTGCGCCTCGCGCACTATCCACCGCAGACGGAAGTGGGCAACGGCCAATACGGCATTCCGCCGCACACCGACAATTGCCTGACGACGTTCCTGGCGCAGTCGAACGTGCCCGGCCTCGCGGTGCAGATGCCGTCCGGCCACTGGAAGGTCGTGGACATCATCCCCGGCACGCTGCTGGTCAACACCGGCAACTTGATGGTGCGCTGGACCAACGGCCGCTACAAATCGACCAAGCACCGCGTCATCAACTTGTCGGGGCTCGAGCGCTATTCGATCCCGGTGTTCTTCGGCCCCGACTTCGACGCCATGATCGACGTGATGGACAGCTGCGTTACGCCCGACAACCCCAAGCAGTTCGAGCCGATCAGCTACATGGACATGCGCTTGTGGTATTACGGCTACCACAAGGGCAAGGGCGAAGCCTACAACGCTTGAGGTTTCGCCGCGCGGGCGCTGCGCAAGCGCGCGAGCGTCCGCCAGAGCGCGGCGGCCAAGGGAACGGCCAGCGCGATCGCCAGCACGATCCAGGCCGGACGCAGCATCGCCAGATTGGCTTGCAGCACCAGCATCGGGTCGATGCCGGTGAAGGCCGCGTAATAGGCCCATTCGCCGCCCGCGGTGGCGAGCCCCGCGATGCCGGCGAGCAGCGTCAGCCCCCAGAGCGAGGTCGCGCTGTCGCGGCCGATCCATTCGGCCCAGGCGCGCCACAGCATCAGCCAGACGAACAGCCCGCCCATCACCGTCGGCTCGGCCACGTCGAGCTTCGACTGCATGAAGAAATGCGCCACGGCGATGACGCCGATCAGATAGCTCGCCCGGTGCAGCTTCTTCCAGCGCTTGCCGCCGAGCCGGCGCGTCATGGCGTCGGTCGAAGTCGCCGCCAGCAGCCCGAGCAGGACGACGCCGACGAAGCCGATGGTCAGATAGACGCGAAGAACGATCTCGCTGGCGACCTTGGCCAGATCGAACTTCTCGTCGACGATGTAGCCGGCGACATGGATGACGATATAAGCGAACGCGGCGACCCCGACGATGCGGCGGACGGACGCTAACTTGTGCGCCTTCAAGGTTTGGCGCAGCGGCGTGATCAGCAGGCTGACGAACAGCAAACGGATCGACCAGTCGCCGCTGCGGTGGATGACTTCCGTGATCGGCTTGGCGCCGAGCCCGTCGCGCGCGAGGTCGGCGATCATGATGAAGCCGGGCAGCATGACGAGCAGCAGGACGACGCTTTTGAGGATCGCGAGGTCGCGCTCGGAATTTGAGCGGCCGGAATTTGGGCGAGCCGGAGCGGGGCGGACAGCGTCGGTCATGGCGTCAGAATGGAATGGCCGTGTGGAAGGGGCAAGTCACGAGCCGTTCAGGTCGCGGCGTCGGCGCAGCGTCGGCTCTCCCTCATGTTCGCCGCGCGCGGCAAAAGGTTGCGCCGCGCGAAAATCGCTCAAGTCAGAGGCTTGGCGTGGCTGTGGCCGTGTTTCGCGCCGTGGCCGTGCTTGTGCTGGCTTTCGACGATCTCCGTGCCGACCAGATGCAGCCGGCCGTGGCGCACGCCGGTCTCCGCCATTGTGGCGTCGGCGAATTTGCGCAGGCTCTCGGTCTCGCCCTTGAGGACGACGACTTCCAAGCAGTTCTCGTGGTCGAGATGCACGTGCAGGGCCGACAGCACGTAGGAATGGTGCTCGTGCTGCGCTTCGGTCAGGCGGCGCGACAATTCGCGCTGATGGTGGTTGTAGACGTAGGACAGGCAGCCGACCGCATGGGCGGCGCCGCCGCCGGCCCGCTCGTGATCGCGCTCCAGCCGCTCGCGCAGCAGGTCGCGCACCGCTTCGGAACGGTTGCTATAGCCCTTGCGCTGCATGTAGGCGTCGAACTTCACGAGAAGCTCGTCGTCGAGGGAGATGCTGACCCGTTCCATGGCGTGATCCTTTGTCGCTGGCTGGCCGCATCATAGGCGAAAGCCGCGAGCCATGGAAACCGGCCCTCAGGCGGGCGGCAGGTAGAGCGAGACGGTCGTTCCGGCGCCGGGCGCGGACTCGATCGCGAGGAAGCCGCCCGACTGGCGGGCGAACCCCTGCGCCATGGACAGTCCGAGGCCGGGGCCGTCGCCCACGGTTTTGGTGGTGAAGAACGGCTCGCACGCCTGGACGCGCAGTTCGGCGCTCATGCCCGGGCCGCGGTCGGCGACGGCGATGCGCACGAAGCGGCCGGCGCGCGCGTCGGGATTGCCGTCCTGGCGCAAGGCGGCGGCAGCCGCGTCGTCGAGCGCGACGGGGGCGGCGGCGAGCCGGATCGCCGCCGATGTCGGCGCGGCCGCTTCGACTGCGTTGGCCGCCAATTCGGCGAGCGCGGCGAGCAATTGCCGGCCGTCGGCATCGACCGGCGCGCAGCCTTCGGCGACGGCGGTCTCGACGGCGGCGTTCTTGCCGTGCAACGCCGGAATCATGGTCGCGGCGTGGGCGAGAACGGGGCCGATCTCGACCGCGCCGGCCTCGAGGAATTGCCTGCCCGAATAGGCGAGCATGGCGTTGGTCAGCCGGCTGCCGCGCTTCAGCGCGTCGAGCATCTGCCGCATCGAGCGGCGCAGCCGTTCGTCGCCACCAGCCTCGACGTTCTCGGCGAGCAGGATCATGCCGGTGAACAGATTGTTGAACTCGTGGGCGATGCCGCCGGTGAGCCGCATCAGCGACTGCCCGGCGCGCTGGCGGACGGCTTCGGCTTCGGCGCGCGCCTGGGCGCGCTCGGCGGCCAGCGTCTGGGCTTCGGCCTGCTGGCGCTGGCGGATCTCCAAGTCGAGCCGCCGCGCCAGTTCGCGCAGTTCGATCTCGTCGGCGGCGATGGCGGCGAGCTCTTTGAGAATGGCGGCCTCGCGCGGCCCGATGTCGGCGCGCGGCTCGCGGTCGATGGCGCACACCGTGCCCAGCGCTTGGCCGCCGCGCGTGACGATGGGCGCTCCGGCGTAGAAACGGATCCGCGGATCGCCGACGACCAGGGGGTTGCCGCGAAAGCGCGCGTCGGCGGCGGCGTCCGGCACCACCATCACTTCGTCCGGCCGCAGCACGGCATGGGCGCAGAAGGCGATGTCGCGCGGCGTCTCTTGCGCCCCGAGTCCCACCCTCGCCTTGAACCATTGGCGCTCGGCATCGACCAGGGACACGAGCGCGATGGGCGTGCCGATGAACTGGCTGGCGAGGCGGGTCAGCCGGTCGAACGCGGCTTCGGGCGGGGTGTCGAGAATTTCGGCGCGGCGCAGCGCTGCCAAGCGGTCAGGCTCGTTCGCCGGCGGCGGTGCGGGCTGGTAATCGTGCGGCATGGGGGCGTGCCAATCGTCGTCGGGGCCGGCCAGTGTAGCCCGTTCTGCCGCGGTTGGACCGATGCATTGGAGCGGCGCTGAAAAACCGGGGCTTTTCAATCGCCTTGAGGGGAACGCCTAGGGCCGGCGGCGGTCGGCATCGTCGTTTTGGCGGGCGCGCCGGCTATCGCGGTCGCTTTGCATCCGGTTGCGTTGCTCGATCTGGCGCTGCTGCTGCTGGAGGCGCTGTTCGGCCTGGTTGCGCTGCTGCTGCTCGCGCGCGTCCTGGCTGCGCTCGGCGCGACGCTGCTGCAGGTCGCGGTTGATCTGCTCCTGGCGCTGCTCCTGCTCGGTTTGGGCGGCGGCGGGCTCGAAGAAAGCGAGGGGGGCGGCCATGGCCAGGGCGACGAGCGCGCTGGCGATATGGTCGATCAGGCCGGGTTTGCGGTGGCTCATGTCGGTCATGTGAGGCTCCCATCATGGCGTTTCCATGATTTAGGCATTGAACGGCCGCCGTCCAGCCCGGGTTCCGCCAATAACCCGATCGTGACCGTGCGTTAGCCGGCGGTCTCGACCGGTTCCTGGAGCGGGATTTTGAGGTAGCGCCGGCCATCAGCCTCGGCCGGCGGGAAATGGCCCGCCCTTATGTTCACCTGAATCGACGGCAGCAGGAGCCGAGGCGCGGCGAGATCGCGGTCGCGCGCCTGACGCACCGCGACGAAACTGTCCTCGTCGATGCCGTCGTGCGCCTGGATGTTGGCGCGCCGCTGCTCCGCCACTGTCGTTTCCCAGGCATAGTGGTCGCGCCCGGGCGCTTTATAGTCGTGGCACATGAAAAGCCGGGTTTCGCCGGGCAAGCCGAAAATGCGGCGTATCGAACGATACAGCGTGCGGGCGTCCCCGCCGGGAAAGTCGGCGCGCGCCGTGCCGTAATCGGGCATGAACAGCGTATCGCCGACGAAAGCCGCGTCGCCGACGCGATAAGTGACGCAGGCCGGTGTGTGGCCTGGCGTATGCCACACCTCGATATAGAGGTCGCCGAGAGGGAGGCGAGCGCCGTCGGGCAGAAGGCGGTCGAACTCGTCGCCGTCGCGCGAGACATCCGCGGCGTTGAAGACGGGGCCAAAGATCTTCTGCACTTCGACGACATGCTCGCCGATGGCGACGGGAGCTTTGGTCGCGGCTCTCGCATACGCGGCGGCGGAGAGATGGTCGGCGTGGACGTGAGTTTCGAGAATCCAGACGACATGAAGCCCGCGCTTTTCGGCTTCGTTCAAAATGGGCGCAAGCGGCGCGAGGCTGGTTTTGCCGTTGCTCGGATCGAAGCCGAGCACGGGGTCGATAATCGCGGCTTGCCGCGTCTCGGCGTCCCACGCCAGATAGGTCAGGCTGCTGGTCGCGTCGTCGAAAAACCCGCGGATTTCCGCGCGGGCCGGTGAAGTGGGGGCGGGCATGGAGGCCTCCTGCAAACGCTGCTTGACTATAATTTAGTTTTTACTAAATTAGTATAAACTAAATTAATGGATGCGGTACGGTCGATATGGCGGCGCGCGCGGCGCAGATGCGGTCTCTTGAGGCGCAGGCGGCGGAGGCGGCGCGCATGCTGCGCCTGCTCGCCAACGAGAGCCGTCTGCTTGTGCTTTGCCAGCTTGCGGCGCATCGCGAGCTTTCGGTCGGCGACCTGACGCGCGCCGCCGATATCAGCCCTTCGGCCTTGTCGCAGCATCTCGCGCGGCTCCGCGCTGACGGCCTGGTGGCGACGCGGCGCGAGGCGCAAACCATCCATTACCGCATCGCCGACCCGCGTGTCGGCCGGCTGCTGAAAAGCTTGAAGGCCATTTACTGTCCCTGATCAGCGGAGATCGCCATGCCGGAACTCAGAAGCATAACGCCGCAGCGCGCCGCGGAATTGTTGGGCGGCGGCGCGTTGCTGGTCGATATCCGCGAAGCCGACGAGCATGCGCGCGAACGAATCGCTGCGGCGCGCCATCATCCGGCCAGTCGTTTCGATCCGGCCGCGTTCGCGGCCGACGGGGGCTGCGTGATCTTCCATTGCCACAGCGGCGCCCGCACCGCGGCGCACGCGGCGCGTCTGGCCCAGGCGCCGGCCCGCGAGGCCTACATTCTCGAAGGCGGCCTCGACGCTTGGAAACGCGCCGGCTTGCCGGTGGTTCTAGATAAAGGACGGCCGATCGAAATCCAGCGCCAAGTGCAGATCATCGCCGGGGCGCTAGTCGTCCTTGGGGCCGTTCTCGGCATGACGGTCTCGCCGGCTTTCTTCGCCGTGCCGGCGTTTGTCGGGGCCGGCCTGATCTTCGCCGGAGCGACCGGCTTTTGCGGCATGGCGAAACTGCTCGCCATCCTGCCTTGGAATAGACAGAGCGCGTGATCGCAGGGCGAGATGAGTGAGCTGACCCTGCTGCAAGCGGCATTGGCCGTCATGAGCGGCGGTCTCGTCGGTTTCGCGCTCGGGCTGGTGGGCGGCGGCGGCTCGATCCTCGCCGTGCCCCTGCTGGTTTACGTCGTCGGCATCCCGTCTCCGCATGTGGCGATCGGCACCAGCGCCGTCGCGGTCGCCGGGGCCGGCGCGCTCAGTTTGCTGCACCATATCCGGGCGCATAACGTGCGCTGGCCCTGCGCCCTGTCTTTCACGGTCGCGGGCATCGCCGGCGCGGCGATCGGCGCTCATTTCGGCCAGAGGTTCGACGGGCAGAAGCTGCTCGCGCTGTTCGGCCTGCTGATGATCGTCGTCGGCGCGCTTATGTTGCGCCGGCGTGGCGGCGCGGCCGACGAGGACGTCCGGTTGACGCGGGACAAAGCCGCGCGGCTATTGCCGCGCCTGCTGCTGATCGGCCTCATTGTCGGGCTGCTGTCGGGATTCTTCGGCATCGGCGGCGGCTTTCTCGTCGTGCCTGGACTGATCGGTGCGACGGCCATGCCGGTCTTGAGCGCGATCGGCTCGTCTTTGGTGTCCGTGGCCGCGTTCGGCGCCACGACGGCGACGAGCTACGCCCTGTCGGGATTGGTCGATTGGCCGGCCGCGAGCGCGTTCGTCGTCGGCGCGGCGGGCGGCGGCTTCGTCGGCAGCGCGGCCGTCAAGCGCCTGTCGCATTCGCAGAACGGGCCGCGGTTGCTGTTCGCGATCTTCGTCGCCCTGGTCGGCGTTTATGTGGCCCTGCGCGGCATAGGCCTAATTTAAGGCCAAAAAAGAAGCGGCCCCGCTCGGGGGGCCGCTTCCGGTACGCGTATGCGAGAGGTCTTAGACGCTCTTGCCCCAGCCTTCCAGCAGGTAGCCGAACTTCTCGCGGGTCTCCTTGTGCAGCTTCTCCGACGGCATGTTGACCTTCGGGAACTGGTCGCGCCAGTGGAACGGACGGCACGCGTCGATGATGGCGCGGCTGTTCGTGAAGTCGCCGCGCTCGCGCTGCTCCGGCGTGATGCGCGGATCGAGCGGGGTCGACCAGGCGTTGTGCACGATGTCGATCGAGGTCGCCGGGTCGGAGCGGGTGACCACCGCCCACATCAGCTGCTCGAGGTTCGACACGTCGATGTCGTCGTCGACGACGAAGACGTATTTGCCGGCATAGGCGCCGACGTGGCACTGGCAGGCGATGTGGCCGACCTGGCGGGCGTGGCCCGGGTAGCGCTGCTTGATCGAGACGGCGACGAGCATGCGCGCGGTGCCGACTTCATGCGCCCAGACGTTGGTGACGTCCGGCACGCCGGCGGCCTGGATCGACTGCTTCAGCAGGGCCGAGCGGGCGACGGCGCGATAGCGGGCCAGCTCATCCGGCGGACGCTGCGGGGGGCACCCGAGGATGATCGGGTCGTTGCGGTGGTAGATCGCTTCCACGTTCAGCACGGGCTCGGGGCGCATGTCGGAGGCGTAGTAGCCGGTCCATTCGCCGAACGGGCCTTCGTCCATGAACTCCTTCGGGTCGATCCAGCCTTCGAGGACGATTTCGGCGTCCTTCGGGAACGGCAGGCCGGTGATCTTGCCCTTCACGCACTCGATCGGCTTCTTGTAGAGGCCGCCGAGGATGTCGTACTCGCTGATGCCGTACGGGACTTCCTGCGAGGACAGCAGGAACATCATCGGCGAGCCGCCGACGACGATGAGCGCCGGCATCTTTTCGCCGCGCTCGGCGTACTTGTCGCGATGGATGCGGCCGTGCTTGCCCGGCGAGATGTAGAAGCCGATCTTGTTCTTGGTCTGGATCATGCAGCGGTAGGTGCCGCAGTTCACCCAACCCTCGTCCGGGTCCATGGTGACGTTGTAGGAGCCGGTGCCGAGGTAGCGCCCGCCGTCTTCCTCATGCCACTTCGGCGTCGGGAAGATGTTGAGGTCGACGTCCTTGCCCATGAGGATGTTCTCGAAGATCGGGCCGGTCTCGACGATCTTGTGCGGGATCGGCTTGTTCTCCGGGTTGCGATAGACCTTCAGGAAGGCCTCGCTCAGCTCCAGGCGGTTCATGCCCTCGGGGAAGCCGAGCGTCATGTTCGCGCGCTTGGCGCCGAAGAAGTTCGTCAGGACGCGGAAGCCCTTCTTGATGCCCGGCACTTCGTCGAAGATGCCGACCGGAGCCGGATCGGTGTGATGGAGCATCTCCGTCACCATGCCGATCTCTTTTTCCCAGCTCAGGCCGTTGATGTATTTCACTTCGCCGAGCTTGTCCGCTTCTTTGATCCAACCGCGCAGGTCTTCGTACGCGAATTGGTGCTTCAGATTGTCGTCAGCCATTGGTCTCTCCCTGATGGGGGCTTTAACGCGGTTAACGGGTTTACTGTCTCGACGCGGCCGGGCTCATCGTCCCGCCGCCGCGCGCTGCGGCGGATCGAGGTCCGTGAGGTCGGCGTCGCGAAGATTCCTGAGCATGCGCAGCAGCGCATCCCGGAATAGCTGAGCGTCGCGCGCGGGGAAACCCGCGAGCAGCACGCGCTCGTAATCCTTGTAGTAGATGGGCCGGTTCTGCAGCGCGAGCTTGCGGCCCTTGGGCGTGATGCTGACCTGCACCGAGCGCGCGTCGGTGGCGTCGCGCTGGCGGCGCACCAGGCCCTTGTCGCCCATGCGGTCGAGCAGGCGCGACAGGGTGGAGATTTCCGCGCCGGTCAGCCGCGCCAGCTCCTTCACCGAGGCGCTCTCGCGCGGCAGCAGCCGGAACAGTACGCGCACGCCTTCCAGCGTCAGGCCGTAAGCCTTGGCCCGCTTCTTCACCGAATCGTCGACCAGGTTCAGGATCTCGTGCATGACGAACGGAATGGTGCGCTCCGATTCGTCGATCGGGGCGTCGTCGTCGCTGCTGGCGGGGCTGCTGGCGATGCGGGCGGTGTCGGCCATGGGGCGCTTGCAAGGTTGCCTGGGGCCCCGCGCCGCAGATCTGCGCCTGGTTGCGGGGACGAGCGGACTCTGCCCCCATTTAATTGCAAACGCAACTATTGATTTTGCAAATATTGCGGCACAGCAAAGCGCGAAGGGCCGTTGTGGATAAGGCGGCGAAGCCGTTGACGCGGCTACGAAAGCGCCGTCGCCTCAGAAGATGGCCTGGCGGATCATGTTGAGGCCGATGAGGATCAACGCGATCAGCAGCACCCGGCGGAACACCTCCTCGTTGACGTGCCGGCGGATATATTGCCCGCCCAGCATGCCGAGGATCACGGGGATGGTGGCGAGCAGCGCCGGCACGATGTGCTCGGCGCGGAACGTGCCGTCGATGACGTAGAAGACGCCGGTCGGCACCACGCCCAGCAGATAGACCAGGCCGATGGTGCCGATGAACTCCTCTTTCTTCACCTGCAAGGCGACGAGGAACATGATGACGGCCGGCCCGATGAACAGCGTCAGGCCGCCGAAGAAGCCGCCGGTCAGTCCGATCAGCACGCTCATCCAGGTCTCGTGGCGCGGCGGCACCGTGAGCTTGGGATTGAACAGGTTGACGCAGGAGAAGAAGGCGACCGTGGCGCCGACCACGCCGGTCAGCCAGTCGGGGTCGATCTGGACCAGCGTCTTGCTGCCGAACCAGGCGCCGACGATCACCGCCAGCATCATCGGCCAGAAGCGCTTGAAGGCGTCGACGAAATAGCCGCCGCGGAACGCCTGCCAGATGTTGGTGACGAGCACGGAGACGTACAGGATGGCGATCGTGTCGCGCAGCGGCACCGCGGTCGACAGCAACGGCAGGGCGAGCATGGGCAGGCCGACGCCGATGGTGCCCTTGACCAGCCCGCCGGCGAGCAGCGCGCCGAAACAGACGACGAGGGCGAGCGCGCCGATTTCCGCGCCGGAGATGGTCAGGGACATGTGTGGCTCGCTGGGGGGATTCGCGATGTGGGATGACCGGCCTACTCCCGTCGTGGCCGGGCGGTCAAGTCTCGCGGGCGGGATAACCCTATGCGGACAAGGGAATTGCCGCCGAGAGGCGCGCCGCCGCGCGGCATTTTCGCTCTGGCGGCGAGATGCGGAGAGGCGTGGCGGGATCGCTTCGGCCATGCTAACCACTCGCAACTTTCGATCACGAGCGGATGAGGACCAAAGTGGCTGAGCAAGCGGACATCGTCATCGTCGGGGCAGGGCAAGCGGGCGGCCGCGCGGCGCAGGCCGCGCGCCACGCGCCCTTTGAGGGCCGCATCGTGCTGATCGGCGACGAGGCCCAGCCGCCCTACGAGCGCCCGCCGCTGTCCAAAGACGTGCTGACCGGCGCGACGCCGGTCGAGAAGACCTACATCGGCCCGCTCGAGCAATATGCCGAGTTCAAGATCGACCTGTGGACCGGCACGCGCGCCGAGAAGCTCGATCCCGCGGCCCACAAGCTGACGCTGAGCGGCAAGCATGGCGGGGAGCTGATCTACAAGAAGCTGCTGATCGTCACCGGCGGCCGCGTCCGCAAGCTGCCGGCCAAGGGCGCGGAGCTCGAAGGCGTGCATTACATCCGCACCATCGACGACAGCCTGGCGTTGAAGCCCAAGCTGGTCGAGGGCGCGAAGGTCGTGGTGATCGGCGGCGGCTTCATCGGCCTGGAAGCGGCGGCGAGCGCGCGCAAGCTCGGCTGCGAGGTGACGATCCTCGAAATGCAGCCGACCTTGCTCGGCCGCGTCTGCGACAAATGGGTCGGCGATTGGTATGTCGGGCTGCATCGCAAGCACGGCGCGACCGTCATCACTCAGGCGGTGATCGACGGCATCGAGGGCGACGGCAAGGTCACGGGCGTGCGGCTCGGCGACGGCACGGTGCTGCCGGCCGACATCGTGGTCGTCGGCATCGGTATCGTTCCCAACGTCGAATTGGCGACCGAGGCGGGCATCAAGGCCGACAACGGCATCGTCGTCGATCAGTTTGGCCATACCAGCGCGCCCGACGTCTATGCCGCTGGCGACGTCGCCAACCTGCCGGTGCTGGTGCACGGGATCCAGGCGCGCCTGGAGACCTGGGCCAACGCGCAGAACGGCGGCATCGCCGTGGCGAACAATATGGTCGCCGAGCTGAAGGGCGACGCGCCCAAGCCGTTCAACGACATTCCGTGGTTCTGGTCGGACCAGCACGGCGTCAACCTGCAGATCGTCGGTGTGCCGACGGGTTGGGACAAGGTGGTGACGCGCGGCGATCCCGACACCGGCAAGTTCATGCTGTTCTATCTGCATGGCGGCAAGGTGGTCGCGGCCAACATCTTCAACAACGGCCGCGAAATGCGTTTCGCCAAGCAAATGGTGCAGAGCGGCAAAATCGTCGCCGAAAGCGATCTCGCCGACGAAGCGCTGAAGCTGATGGATCTCGCCAAGCCGTAATCGCGGCGCGCTTTGCGCCGCGAAAAATCGCGCTGTCCCGATGCGGTGGACAATCCCGTCGCTTTAAGCCCTATTATCAGCGGCATAACCGGCCGCTATAACCGGCCTTCGTTTTTTTTCAGGGATTGAACAGGGGAGCACCACAGATGGCGTCTCGCAGCAAGAAATCGGCCGCCGCCAAATTCGCGTCGGTCGACCGGCCGGAGAAGCTCGGCAACAACCGGCGCATGGGCTGGAATTCCGACGCCATCGCCGAATTCGCCCGCCGCCTCGATCTCAAATACATGGCGCTGGTGCCGGGCGCGAGCTATCGCGGCTTCCACGATTCGGTCGTGAACTACCTCGGCAACGTCAATCCGCAGATGGTCATCTGCATGCACGAGGAGCATTCGGTCGCCATCGCGCACGGCTACGCGAAAGTCACCGAGAAGCCGATGTTCGTCAGCGTCCACAGCAACGTCGGCCTGATGCACGCCAGCATGGCGATCTTCAACGCCTGGTGCGACCGCGTGCCGATGATCATCTTCGGCGCGACCGGCCCGGTCGACGCCAACGAGCGCCGCCCATGGATCGACTGGATCCACACGGCGCGCGACCAGGGCGCGCTGATCCGCGACTTCACCAAGTGGGACGACCAGCCCGCCTCGGTGCCCGCCACCATCGAAGCCATCGCCCGCGCGCGCCAGATCACCATGACCGCGCCGAACGGCCCGACCTACATCAACCTCGACGCCGGCCTGCAGGAAGGCAAGCTGACGGGCGGGGTCGAATTCCCCGACATGAAGCGCTACGAGCCGGCGCCGATGCCGGCGCCCGCGCCGGAAAGCATCGAAGCGGCCGCCGACCTGCTGGCCAAGGCGAAGAAGCCGGTGTTCCTGTGCGGCCGCGTCTCGCGCAGCCAGAGGGACTGGGACGACCGCGTCGAGCTGGCCGAAGCCATGGGCGCGGTGGTGCTGACCGACATGCACAATTCGGCGGCCTTCCCGACCGAGCATCCGCTGCATGTCATCGAAGGCCGCTTCCGCCCGGCCGACGCGACGAAGGACGTCATCCGCAACGCCGACGTCATCCTCGCCTACGACTGGCTCGATCTCGCCGGCTTCCTGACCCAGTGCACCGGCGATCCGAACGTGAAGGCCAAGGTCATCAACTGCTCGGTGGACATGTACATCCATCGCGGCTGGAGCATGGACTACCAGGCCCTGCCGGCCGCCGACATCTTCATGCTGTCGCCGCCCGACGCCGTGACCAAGCCGCTGCTCAAGGCCATCGACAAGCGCACCAAGGGCGCGCGCCACAAGACGCCGAAGATGAAGGTGAAGCCGTCCAAGCCGCCGGCGCCGCCGAAGCGCGGCGTGAAGGCCGGCATGAGCCTGCGCGAGCTGGCGACCTCGGTGACGTCGGCGCTCGAAGGCAAGCCGGTGTCCTACGCCCGCGTCTCGCTCGGCTGGCCGGGCTTCGCCAGCAAGTTCAAGGGCCCGATGGATTACTTCGGCCATGACGGCGGCGGCGGCGTCGGCTCCGGCCCGGGCATCGCCATCGGCATCGGCTTGGCCTTGATGGATTCGGGCCGCATCCCGGTCGCCATCGTCGGCGACGGCGATTTCATGATGGGCTCGAACGCCCTGTGGACCGCCGCCCACTTCCAGATTCCGGTGCTGTTCGTCGTCGCCAACAACCGCTCCTACTACAACGACGAGACCCACCAGGAGCGCATGGCGGTGGTGCGCGGCCGCCCGGTCGAGAACAAGTGGATCGGCCAGCGCCTCGACGATCCGGCGGTCGATCTCGCCATGATCGCCAAAGCCCAGGGCATCGATTCGGAAGGCCCGATCTGGGAACTCAAAGACCTGCCGGCGGCGCTCGAACGCGGCGTCGCCGCCGTCGAGGCCGGCAAGCCTTATGTGATCGATGTGCGCATCGACCCGGGCTATGCCGAGCTCAACATGACGACGTCGAGCCGCAAGAAGGGCTAAAACGCCGCCATCGCGCCGATCGGGGCCGGGTCCGCCACAGCGGGCCCGGCCCTTTCGTTTGTTTTGGGGCCAGACCGCGGCCGCACCGCGCTTTTTCCCCTGTTTCATTGGCTTTATCGCGTTGCCCGGTCGAAGGCGACCGTCTAGGATGCGCCCCTTGCAGATCGCCGCCGCCCGTCCGAGGCCGTTCCCGGCCTTGACGGGCTTATGGCTAAATGCAAAGATATCTAATCATTAGATATCAATCAAATGAGGGGCGGCGAACGCGCCTGCGGCTGGTCTTGCCGCGGCGATTTTGGCGTCGGATGCGGCTTGTCGAAGGCCGGTGATGACGTAAGGCGGCGGCGAGCCCCGTCGAGAGAAGGCGAGAGAGAGCGAATGGCGCAGGAACACCGCGTAGCCAAGGTCGGCGAAATCGACGCCGCGTCCGGCAAGCAGGTCAAGATCGGCGATCAGGAGATCGCGATCTGGCATTATGAAGGCAATTATTACGCGACCGACGCGATCTGCACGCACGCCTGGGTGTCGCTGATCGACGGCTATGTCGAGGACGGCTGCGTCGAGTGCCCGCTGCACGCGGGCCGCTTCGAGCTGGCGACGGGCAAGGCGCAGGGCGCGCCGGTGTTCGTCGATCTCAAGACCTATCCGTTGCGGATCGACGGCGACGACATCGTGATCGAGACGCCGTAAGGCGCGGGAAGCAGGGAGACACGCATGAGCGACACGAAGAAAGGCGGCGCGGCCATACCGCGCATTCCGTTCGACGAGTTCGATGCCGGCCTGAAGGAGGCGCTGCGCCCCAAGGTCGAGCGTCTCGGCTACTGCGGCGAGATCTGGCAGATCGGCGCCAACGTGCCGAAATCCATGCTGTCGTTCTGCAACATCACCGAAGACCTCAAGGACGAGATGCCGATGAAGGTCGTCGAGCTGGTCGCCTTGACGGTCGCCGGCGTGATGGACAACACCTACGAGCGCAACCAGCACGAGAACTTGGCCGACAAGCTCGGCTACGGCCGCGACTGGATCGCCGCCGTCAACGCGCTGAAAGCCGACGAGGCCGAAGGCCTGTCGCCGGACGAGCGCAAGATCCAGAAGTTCGTCATCGCCGCGATCTACCGGCGCGGCCAGGACTGCGGCAAGCTGTTCGACGACGTGGTCGCCGCCGTCGGCCCCAAGACCGCGACGGGCATCCTGCTCTCCATCGGCCGCTGCGTGCAGCACGCCATCTTCCGCAACGTGCTCGAGCTCGAGCCGCCGGTGAAGTCGATCTTCGAGAAGGGCCAAGCGGCATGAGCGAGGCCAAGAAAGGCACGGAACATCTCGTCCCGCGCATCGAGTTCGAGGACATCGAGCCGAAATTGCGCGAGCTGTTCCGGCCGCGCGTCGAACGGCTCGGCTATCTCGGCGAGTTCTTCCGCGTGATGTCGGCGCAGCCGGAGACGATGTTCGGCTATTTCACCATCACCGAGAGCCTGAAGAAGGCGCTGCCGGACAATTTTACCGAGATCGTCTCGCTGTCGATCTCCAGCCGGCTCGGCAATCTCTACGAGCAGCATCAGAACGAGCAGCTCAGCCGCAAGCTCGGCTTCTCCGACGAATGGATTCGAGAGGCGCTTGAGGGGCAGGGCGCGACGAACCTGTTCGACGACAAGGAAAAGGCCGTGCAGGCCTACGCCATCGCCGCCGCCCAGCGCTCGGGCCGCGACGTCGAGGCCGAGTTCGAGGCGCTGGTGAAGGCGGTCGGGCCGGAGCAGGCGATCGCCGTCGTCTGGCTGGTCATCCGCACCGTCTCGCACGCGATCATCAGCAACACGTTGCAGCTCGCATCGCCGGTCAAATCCATTTTCGCGAAATAACCAGAAGAAATCCCCGAGGAGACATTCATGTCCACGCACGACATCGTCATTCCCGACACCTTCCTTTACATCACCGAAGCCGACGTCTGTTCGCTGATCGACCTGAAGGACAGCATCGCCGCTCTGGAAAAGGGCCTGATCATGGAGGCCAACGGCGAAGCGGTGAACATGACCAAGACGCAGACCGTTTGGAAAAGCGGCAGCCTGAACGTGACGGGCGCGCAGTTCACCGGCGCCGGCCTGGTCGGCGCGAAGGTCTGGTCGAACGCCAATCTCGGCGCCGCGCCGCTGATCATCCTGCACGGCTCGGAAGACGGCCAGATCCGCTCGATCATCGAAGCCTTCGCGCTCGGCCAGATGCGCACCGCCGCTCTGTCGTCGGTCGCGACCAAATGGCTGTCGGACGAGAAGGCCGACGAGATGACCATGATCGGCTCGGGCCACCAGGCGCTGCCGCAGGTCTCCGCCGTCATGTCCGTGCGCCCGATCAAGCGCGTGCGCGTGTGGAGCCGCACTCCGGCCAACCGCGCCGCCTTCGTCGCCGACATCAAGAAGGCCTATCCGAAGATCGAAGTGGTCGATTGCGCCTCGCCCGAGGAAGCGGTGAAGAACTCGCCGATCATCACCACCTTCACGCGCGCCAAAGAGCCCTACATCTTCGCCGACATGCTGGCCAAGGGCGCGCACATCAACGCCGGCGGCGCGATCATTCCGACCAACAAGGAAATCGACACCAGCGTTTTGATGCGGTGCGACAAGATCATCTGCGACAACCTGTCGCAGGTGCAGAAGGGCGCGAAGGAACTCATCGATTACGTGGCGGCGGGCGGCAGCTGGGACAAGGTCAAACCGATTTGTGATCTCGTCAAAGAGCAAAAACCCCGGCCGGCCGGCGCCGACCTCACTATATATAAGTTCATGGGTATGGGCCTGGCGGACATGGCGTCCGCCGTCGAAGTCTATCAGCGAGCCGTGGCCAAGAAGGTGGGTAAGGACTATCCCCACCCGAAGCGCTCGCAGCCGAAATTGCTGTAATCTCTACTCGAGAGACGGAGGAACAAATGCCGTTCGATTTTGACCAGAAATTCAAGATGGTGGACGTGTCGGGCCGCCAGACGCCCGACGTCCACACCTGGAAGGACCATTCGATGGACCTCTGGGCGCCGCTGATCATCCGCAAGGAGGAGATCGACGCCGAGGTCGAGCGCCTGGCCAGCCTGCCGCGCCCGAACAACGGCGTGCGCCGCACCCAGTTCGTGCATCCGCAGTGCGAAGAGGGCCTCAAGAGCTTCGCGCCGGGCATCGGCCTGTCGCTCGACGTGCTGCTGCCGGGCGAGCGCACCCAGCGCGTCCGCACCAACTCCTCGATCGTCAATTTCCCGATCAAGGGCGCCGGCTCGATGATCGTCGGTGACAAGCGCTTCGAGTTCGGCCAGTACGACGTGCTGACCACGCCGTCGATGGCGGTGCATGAGTACATCAACGACACCAAAGAGATCCAGGTCCGCCTGCGCTACGACAACGCGCCGCTGCTCGAGCGCCTGAAGATCCATTGGCTCGACGAGAACCCGCCGGAGCACGACGAGGGCGTGCACGACGCCAAGGCCGAATACGAGGCCAAGGGCAAGGAGCTGCCGCAGAGCCCGTTCGGCACCTTCCAGCTGACCGAGGACGGCGCGTGGCTGATGCCCTACGAGAAGCTCATCAACCCCGAGCCGATCTCGATCACGCCGCACCAGTGGCCGTGGCGTCAGGTGAAGACGGAGCTCGACAAGCTGGCCGCCCTCGGCGCCAGCTACAAGGGCCGCCGCCTCTATCTGCTGTGGGACCCGGCGACGGGCCGCACCAACGGCACCAACCCGAACTTCTTCTCGGCGATCACGATTCGCCCGCAGGGCATCGTCGACCGTCCGCACCGCCACGCCTCGGCCGCCATCAACTACTACTTCGGCGGCGAAGGCCACTCGGTCGTGCAGGGCCAGCGCCTCGATTGGAAGGCCGGCGACCTGATGTTCTCGGCGCCGGGCTGGGCGATCCACAACCACGCGACCGACGTCGGTCCCGTGTACGAAATGACCATTCAGGACATGCCGTTCTGCATCAACACCGACGCGCTGCTGTGGCAGGAAGACCTCAAGGGTCCGATCTCGCTGCTCGGTTCGCACGCCGGCTTCGAAACCAACCGCACCAAGGTGGCCTAACCGTGATCAAGCTGAAGAAGAACTTTCTCCGCGGCTCCTATCCTCCCGCCGTCACCCCGTTCAAGAACGGCAAGGTGGATTACGCCAAGTTCGAGGAAGTCGTCGATTACATGATCGACAACGGCAGCCATGGCGTGCTCATCACCGGCACGACCGGCGAGCCGTCGACGCTGACGAGCGAGGAGCGCAAGGAGCTCTATAAGATCGCCGTCGACGTGACCGCGAAGCGCGTGCCCGTCGTGGCGGCCACCGGCTCGCAGTCGGAAGCCGAGACGATGGACCTGAGCTACGCCGCCGAGAAGGCCGGCGTGGACGCGCTTCTCGTCGTGACGCCGTACTACGTCCGTCCGCCGCAGCGCGGCCTGGTCGAGTATTACGCGCAGATCGGCAAGAAGATCGACCTGCCGCTCATGATCTACCACATCCCCGGCCGCACTGCCGTGGGCGTGACCCTCGACACCGTCGAGCAGATCATGAACAAGACCGAGAACCTCGTCGGCATCAAGCACGCGGTCAACGATCTGGGCTTCGTCACCCACGCGCTCGACCGCTTCGGCTTCGACTTCCGCGTGTTCGTCGGCCTCGAGGACCTCAGCTTCCCGATGCTCTGCGTCGGTGCCTGCGGCCTGATGAACGCGGTCGGCAACGTCGCGCCGCGCAAAGTCGCCGATCTCTACGAGCAGACGGTCGCCGGCAACATCGAGAAGGCGCGCAAGCTGCACTTCGAGCTGGCCGAGCTGAACGAGGCGGTGTTCTACGACACCAATCCGATCGCGATCAAATACATCATGAAGAAGATGGGCGTGCTCGACAAAAACGAGCATCGCCTGCCGATGATGCCGGCGACCCCCGAGGTCGCCGCCCGTCTCGACGGCGTGATGAAGCGCGCGGGCCTGACCGGCAACGGCAAGAAGGCCAAGAAGAAGGCGGCGTAAGCGCCGCGTTCTCCTGACGATCCAAGGCCCGGCGGAGCGATCCGCCGGGCCTTTTTCTTTCGCCGCGGCTCTTCTTCGAACGGCTCAACTTCAGGTTGCGCCGTGTCTGCGGTTGCAATTGCCCCCCTTTATGAGTTGAGTTAACGATTTACCGGCGCGCGCTTTTCGGGAATGATTAAGTCGCTTAATCATTTCGCCGGGGGTTTCGTAGGGGGAGATAGCCATGGAGCACTATCCGTTGGGCCGCGAGCCTGCGCCGCTCTCCGGCCAGCGGCCGCGTTTGGCGATGCTCGACGACGAGGGCGATTTCTGCGACTTGGTCGAAAAGATCGCCACATCGAGCGGTTACGAGGTCTTCACCACCACACGCGCGCGGCTGTTTCTCGACCATCTCGACGGCAACGCCGCCGACGTCATCGTGCTCGATCTGCACATGCCCGATTCCGACGGCATCGAGGTGCTGCGCCTGCTCGCCGGCCTTGGGGTCGTCGCCAACATCCTGATCGCCAGCGGCGCGGACGGCCGCGTCATGGAGACCGCGCTCGAGCTGGGCCGCGAGCGCGGCCTGCGGATGGCGGGCGTGATCCATAAGCCGATATCGGTCGCCGCCTTGCGCGAGCTGCTGCAAAGCCAGATCGGCGCTGACGATCCGCTAAGCCCTGGACGGTTGAGCGAAGGCATCCGCAACGGCGAATTGCGTCTGCACTACCAGCCGGTGTTCGATCTTCGGGCGGAGCGCGTCGTCGGGGTCGAAGCGTTGGCGCGCTGGGAGCATCCCGAGCTCGGCTTGCTGCCGCCCAACAAATTCATCCCGATGGCGGAGCGGTTCGGCCTGATCGGCGCGCTCACCGACTGGGTGCTGGCCGAGGCCGTGCGTCAAGCCGGCCTGTGGTATGCCGGCGGCCTGCCGCTCAATATCGCGGCCAATATTTCGATCGCCAGCCTGCCCGATTACGGCCTGCCCGACCGGCTGGAGGCAATGTGCCGCAACGTCGGCATTCCAAACGCCCAGGTGTCTTTGGAGCTGACCGAAACCGCCGCAATGCGCAGTCCCGCCCGGCTGATGGAGGTGTTCACCCGCTTCCGGCTCAAAGGCTTCGACCTGTCGCTCGACGATTTCGGCACCGGCTATTCCTCGCTCGTGCAGCTTCAGCGCTTGCCGTTCTCGGCGCTAAAGATCGACCGCTCTTTCGTCGGCTCGATGATCGAGCGCACTTCCGGCGCGGCCATCGTCACGGCTCTGATCGGCTTGGCCGCCGCCCTGGAGCTGCGCTGCATCGCCGAGGGCGTGGAGACGGAGGAGATGCTGCAATTCCTGCGGGAGCGCGGCTGCGATCATGCCCAGGGCTATTACATCGCCCGACCCATGGAGGCCGCCGCCGTGGCCGAGTTCGTCAGCCATTGATCGGCCCATCGTAAAAGTTCCATACCTCCTCGCCCGGATAGGGCGCGGCCGCCCGCCCGTGAAATCGAGGAACCGGTTCCCAAAGCCGACCGTTCATCATCGGGTCGTCGGCGTGCGGCCTGCCGCGCGGACGGCATGCGCGGCTCATTTTAATCGCTGAGTTCGCGCCGCAGGGGGGACGGCATGACGGTGCAGGTCGTGATGAAACATCTGGCGACGGACGATGACAGCGCGGCGTCGCGCACCTCCCGGGCAGCACCGCGCCTCGCTGCGCGCGGCCGGCTCGTGGCGCTCGACGACGAGGCGCTGTTCTGCGAATTTCTCGCCGAAGCGGCGGATCAGTCGGGTTACGACGCTTTCGCGACGACGCGGCCGGCGGAATTTTTCTCCCATATCGAACGCCATCCGGCGGCGTTGATCGTCCTCGATCTGCGGATGCCGGGAATGGACGGGTTGCAAGTCCTGCGCCGGATGGCGGAGGATGGCGTGAAGGCCGCGATTCTGCTCGCCAGCGGCGCCGACAGCCGCGCGCTCGACACCGCCATTTGTCTCGGCCGCGCGCACGGCCTCAACATGGCGGGCGTGATCCGCAAGCCGATCGACATGGACGCTTTGTGCAGCCTGCTCGAAAGCCAGGTCGACAGCGCCAGCCCGCTGACGCCGGCCGGCCTCAAGCGCGCCATCGCGGCGGGCGAACTGTCGCTGCATTACCAGCCGATCCTCGACCTGCGCGCCGGCCGCGTCTTCGCCGTCGAGGCTCTGGCGCGCTGGCGTCATTCGCGCCTCGGCATGGTCATGCCGTCGTCGTTCGTCAAAATCGCCGAGCAGGGCGGCTTGATTGGCGCGCTGACCGATTGGGCGCTGGGTGAGGCCGTGCGTCAGGCGGCGGCTTGGCGCGCGCAGGGTCTCGCGCTCAAGATCGCCGTCAATATCTCCAACGCCGAAGCCCCCGACGAGCGGCTGCCCGAACGGTTGGAGCGCCTGTGCGCCGACGCCGGCGTGCCGACCTCGGCGATCGCGCTGGAACTGACCGAAAGCGCGGCGACGCGCGACCCGGCCCGCGCCATGGAGATGCTGGTGCGGCTGCGCTCCAAAGGGTTCGATCTGTCGATCGACGATTTCGGCACGGGCTATTCGTCGTTGGCGCAATTGCAGCGGCTACCGTTCACGGCGCTGAAAATCGACCGCTCCTTCGTCTCCTCGGTCCTGTCGTCGGAGACGAGCGCCTCGATCGTGCTGGCGATCGTCTCGCTCGCCCACGCGCTCGGTTTGACCTGCATCGCCGAAGGGGTGGAAACGGCGGAGACGCTGGCTTTCCTCAAGGAGAACGGCTGCGACGGCGCGCAAGGATTCCATATCGCCAAGCCGATGCTGGCGGCGGAGATCGCCGCCTTCTGCGCCGCCAGACGCGCATGAAAAAAGCCCGGCGAATCTCTTCGCCGGGCTTCTGGACACGTCCGCGTCTTACAGCGGATAGACGATCGTCGCCGGCACCATCTCCGAATCATAGACGCAGAGGCGCTCTTTCAGCTTGAGCGCGCCGTCGACGCGGACGAAATGGTCGATGTAGCGGCCGGCGTTGAGGATCTTGGTGTATTCCTCGGGCAGCGTTTCCAGAACCTGATAATTCGCTTCGGCGCGCACGTTATCGCCGTCCACGTTGCGGATGCGCGTGTTGGCGATGAAATGGCGCAGGTAGCGCTTGCGGAACACTGTGGTCTTGGTCACGCCGACGATGCGGTCGGTCAGGCCGCCGTGGCCTTCGGCGTAGATCACCGCGAGCGGCAGGTTCTGTTCCAGATTCTCGCGCGGCAGCACCTTGTAGATGCAGTCGGGCGTGAAGAATCCGACCCAGTCGTTCAAGTCGCCGTCGTCGAGGCAATCGGCGTAGGCGGTGTTGAATTCCTCGATCTCGTAGCGCAGGGCGGCGAGGTCGGCGGGGCGCAGCTTGGTCGTCACGGTCATGCTCAGAGCCCCATCACTTTGCGGTAGCCGTCGTAGAAGGCGCGGATCGCGGTTTCGGTCACCATATGGTCGGTGTCCTCGACGCCGCGCCCCCCCATCTCCACCACCGCGTCGGTGGCGGCGTATTTGCTGATGCCGGCCTGGATCGCCTCCATCACTTCCGAATCGTCGGCCGAGACGTAGCCGGCCGGCCCCATCAGGTTGGCCTGGCGCAGGCGCTTATGCGTCATCTCCTCCGACTCGTCGGCGAAGCCGAAGTAGGTCCAGTGCAGCTCGAACTCCTCCGGGCCGACGAGATGGATCTGGCGCATCGCCAGCGTGTTCGATTGCTGCTGCACCATCAGGTTCGGCCAGATGGTCTGCATCACCACCGTCGCCTCGCCGGGGAATTCCTTCTCCGGTTGGAGCATCAACGGATTGGCGAGCGTGAAGCTCGCCTGGTTCTGTCGGATGTCGGCGGTGGTGTCGTCGGCCTTCTTCTCGCCGCGCTGGGAGACCAGCACGGAATGCAGGCCGAGCTTCTCGTCCATCTGCACCTTCGACGGGTTGTCGGCGCGGAACAGGCTGAAGGAGACGAGGAACACGTGCAGCAGCGAGGCGTGGTAGGGGTCCTTGATGTTCTCGAACACCAGCTTCCAGTTGCAGCGGATGCGCTGGCGCTGATAGCCGAGCACCTTCAGCGGACGGCCCGAGAACACGCGGTCGAACCAGCCGACCATCTTGGGGCCGATGTACTCTTCGAACGACGGCATCGAATGGTCGAAGCTGGCGAAGATCACGCCGTGGCGCGTCGCCACTTTCAGCTTCTGCAGGCCATTGGCCGCCATGTCGAAGTCGCCCGGCATGCCGCCCTGCTTCTGCAGGCCGCGGCGGAAGGGCACGGCGGTCGTCTCGCCCTTCAGGTTGTAGGTCCACTGATGGTAGGGGCAGATGAATTCGGTTTTGCCCTTGCCGTGCATGTCGTAGCAGAACTGCACGCCGCGATGGGCGCAGCGGTTGACGACGACATGGACCTGGCCGTCCTCGTCGCGCATGAAGATCACCGGCTTGTCGCCGACCTTGGTCTGGCGGAAGTCGCCGGGGTTCGGGATCTCGCATTCGAGGCCGATGTAATTGTAGCTCGCGCCGCCGAACACCAGCTCCTGCTCGCGTTTGTAGATTTCCGGCGAGCTGTAGACCCAGTAGGGCACCCGCGAGGGGCCTTCCGCGGGCCATTTGAGATTGAGCAGATTGTCGGTTTGTACGGCGGTGGCCATCGGTTGCGTCCCTGCTGTCGAAACGGAGGCGGCCCCGGCGGGCGGGCGCGGGGCTGGTTCGGGCAGGGCCGCAGCGCGGACGCCGACGAACGGCGGCTGCCGGACGGCGCGGAGGTTTATCCCCCATCGTGCCGCGCGGCGTGTTTGGCTCTCCCCGAACAAAGATTAGATATCAAATTAAATTGCCGAGATCAAGCCCGTAACGCTCGTCGCCCGATCTCAGCAAGTCAATAAATCATGTTTAATATCAATATCTTGCTAATCAAGTGCGGGCCTGCCGAAAGGTCCAATAGCCCCACGCGCCGCCGATGGCGGCGAAGGCGATGCCGAGAAACACGGCCTGCACCGAGGGGACGATGAAACAGAGGCCGCCGGCGGCGAGCAGCAGGCGAGCCGGGCGATTGAGCAGTCCTTTGTAGCCTTCCGTCGCGAGCGAGACGAGCCAGACGCCGAGCACCGCCGTCGTCACCGCCAAGGCGATCTGCCAGAGCTCGCCGATCAGCAGCAATTCCTGGCCGTAGACGAAGGCGAAGGGCACGAGGAAGGCGCTGAGCGACAATCTCACGGCCTGGGCCGCGATCGTCAGCGGGTTCGCGTCGGCCAATGCGGCGGCGGCATAGGCGGCCACGGCGATCGGCGGCGTCATCGCCGACAGCACGGCGAAATAGAGCAGGAACAGATGCGCGGCGAGCTGATTGATGCCGAGCTCCTGCAGCATCGGCCCGACCAGCACGGCGGCGAGGATGTAGGCGCTCGGCGTCGGCATGCCCATGCCGAGCAGGATGGTGAGCGCCGCCGCCACCAGCAGCGACAGGAACAGGTCCTGGTTGGTGACGAGGAAGATCAAGGAGGAGAACTTCTGGGCGAGGCCCGTCATGGTGATGCCGCCGATCACCAGCCCGGCGGCGGCGCAGGCGCCGGCGACCGGCACGATGCGCATGGTCGTTTCGCCCATCGCCTCGTAGATGCCCTTGAGGCCGATGCGCGTCTCCTTCCTCAGCAGCGCGACGGCGAGGACGGCGATCGCGCCGTAGACGGCAACGAAGTTGGGCGAGTAGCCGAGGATCAGCGCGCCGGTCAGCGCCGCGAGCGGCACGATGAAGATGCCGCCTTGGCGCATGGTCGCGCTCAATTTCGGAATCTGAGACTTGTCGATGCCGATCAGGCCGAGGTTGACCGAGCGCAGGTGGATTTGCGTATAGACGCAGAAATAATAGAGCAGCGCCGGGATGATCGCGGCGATGGCGATCTCGCGATATTCGATGCCGGTGAACTCGGCCATGATGAAGGCGGCCGAGCCCATGACGGGCGGCAGAATGCTGCCGCCGGTCGAGGCCGCGACCTCGACGGCGCCGGCGAGCGAGCCGGAGTAGCCGAGACGCTTCATCATCGGGATCGTCACCGCGCCGGTGGTGACGACGTCCGAGGTCGGACTGCCGGAGATCGTGCCGTAGAGGCCGGAGGAGACGACGGCGATTTTCGCCGGCCCGCCCGGGCTGCGGCCGCTGAACGCGGCGGCGACGTTGAAGAAGAAATCGCCGCCCCCGGCGCGCTGCAGGAAGGTGCCGAACATGACGAACAGGAAGGCGTAGGTCGCCGTCACGCGCACCGGCACGCCGAAGATGCCGTCGGTGGCGAAGGCCATCGTGTCGAGGAAATAGGGATAGTCGATGTAGCCATGGCCCAGCGTGCCGGGGATAAGGTGGCCGAGCAGGTTGTAGGCGACGAAGATCAGCACGATCGCGGTGATGCCGAAGCCGACGGTGCGGCGCGTCGCTTCGAGCGTGAGCAGGAACAGCGCGCTGCCGAACACGAGGTTCCAGGTCGTCAGCTCGCTGAAGCCGACGATTCGCGTCATGATCGTCGCGCTGTTGATGGCGAAATGCAGGCCGACGCCGACGGCGACGGCCGCGGCGATATAGTCGAACCAGGGGATGCGGGTCGGGTCTGCCCTGCCGTGGGCGCCGATCGTCAGGAAGATCAGCACCAGGATCATCGCCAGGAAGGTGATGGTGAGGAACAGCAGATCGACGTAGGCGATCACCGTGCTGTAGAGCACCCAGCAGGCGATGGCGAACGCGTAGGGAGGTATGAGCCGTCCGATGACGCCTTTGGGTTCGCGCCGCGGACCCGTGGCGAAGAAAACATCGACCCATCTGATCTTCTGCGCGCCTCGGGAGGCGGCTGTGATCTCGTCTGGCATCATCGGACGCGCTCTTTACTGCAGTTGGAAAGGGCTTATTTCATCAAGCCTTTTTCTTTGTAGAGCTTGACCGCGCCGGGGTGGTAGGGCGTGACCTGGAGGCTCGCCATCAATTCCGGGGTCAGCTCCTTCATCGAGCTGTGGACGCCGCGCACCTTGTCGATCTGCTCGACCAGGGCCTTGGTCAGGTTGTAGGCGTCCTGGTCGGACATCGCGGCGTTGGCGACGACGGCGGCGCCGAAGCTCACGGTCGTCACGTCTTCCGGCTGGTAGGGATAGGAGCCGCCCTTGACGACGTAGGGGATCGTGCCGAGCTCCTTCGAGACTTTGTCGACGATGCCTTTCGAGATCGGCAGCATCACGACCGGCAGCGCCTGGCCGACTTCGAGCAGCGAGGCGTGGCGCACGAACAGCGAGTTGTTCATCAGGTCGACGCGGCGGTCCTTCAGCAGATCGGCCTGTTCGGCGGAGGCGGCGTAGATCACGCGGCCGCCCCATTTCTCGATGTCCTTCACGTCGACGCCGGCGGCGGTGAACAGTTCCGTGCCCACCGTGGCGGCGATGTTGCCCTGGCGGTTCAGCACCATGCGCACCGGCGCCTTCTTGCTGATGATGTCGTCGAAGGTCTTGATGCCGTGCTTGTCTGCGAATTCCTTGGTGAGAATCAGCTGCTGCGGCGACCAGTCGTACATGTAGGCGAGGACGCGCATGCTCTTGATCGGCGCCTTGAACGGCGGTTTGCCGTCCTGCGCGTCCTTCAATTCGACGTCATGGATGATGCCGAGCTGGACGCGCTTCTGGTCGAGCAGGCCGACGTTGGCGATGCCGCCGCCGGACGTCTGATAGGTGATGGTCGATCCGGGATAGGCGGCTTTCACCGCGGAATCGACGCCGGTGCCGATCAGCGTCCACAGGCCGCCCGGGCTCGCGCCCGCGATCGTCATGTTGTAGCTCTGGGCCGAGGCCGTCGCGGCGGTGGCGAGCAGGGCGGCGCCGCCGACGAGGGCGAGCAGTTTTGCGTTCATTCGTATCTCCCTTGCAGATATGGACGGTGAAGCGCGGACGGCTGCTTGCGAAGTTTCCCTGACGCCGTCTTCTTGTGAGAAGGCTTGTCGCGAATTGTCGCACCATCGCGCCGGGGCGCAACCGTGCAGGACGCCGGATGCGGCGCAAAGGCGGGCTCGAACTGTAAGCGGATGGCTCCCCGGAAGCGACGAAACGGTCGAACGTTAAATTCTTATAATTCGAACTTTTCGAAAGCTTATCATTTCGCCGGCCTCGGTCAACCGGCCCGGCTGGCGGGCGCGTCGAGGCTTGCTAAGCGCTCTGCTTGAGCGTCCGCATGGTCCACAGCAGCAGGCCGAACAGCGCGACCGCGCCGGCCTGGTGCAGCGCCGCGAGCGGCAGCGAGACGACGGTGAGCAGCGTGGCGATGCCGAGCGCCGGCTGGATCAAAGCCATGGCGAGCAGCGCGCTGGTCGCCTGGCGGGCGGCGTGCGGCAGCGTCTGGCGCTTGGCGCGGAGCGCATAGGCGATCAGCGCCAGCGCCGTGATCGTCGCCAGCCAGCGATGGTTGAACTGCACCGAGGGCACGTTTTCGAACAGGTTGCGCCAGAACGGCGAGAGCGTGGCGTAGCCCTCCGGCACGAAGCGGCCGTCCATCAGCGGGAAGGTGTTGTAGGTCAGCCCGGCGTCGAGCCCGGCGACGAAGCCGCCGCTGGCGATGGTGAGGACCACGAGCAGCGCCAGCGGATGGGCGAAGGCGCGCAATTTGCGCGCCGCCGGCGCGAAGCCGCCCTCGATGGCGCGCCAGCCGTCCGCGGGCCGCAGCCGCGCCAGGGCGAGCCACAGCAGCCAGCCGAATACGGCGACGGCGAGCATGAGGTGCGCGGTCAGGCGATAGGGGCTGACGCGCGGGTCGTTGACCAGGCCGCTCTTCACCATGAACCAGCCGAGCGCGCCCTGCGCGCCGCCGAGAACGAACAGGACGACCACCTGGCCGAGCAGCCCGCCGCGCAGCCAGCCTTTGAGGAAGAACCAGATCGCCGGCAGGGCGAAGACGAGGCCGATCAGCCGGCCCCACAGGCGGTGGATATATTCGAGCCAGAAGATGCCTTTGAACTCGGCCAGGCTCATGCCGGCGTTGATCTGCTGGTATTCGGGGAATTGGCGGTATTTATCGAACAGGGCCTGCCAGTCGGCCTGGTTGAACGGCGGCAAAGCGCCGGACAGGGGCTGCCATTCGACGATGGACAGGCCCGATTCGGTTAGCCGGGTCACGCCGCCGATCACGATCATGACGAACACCATGGCGGCCGATAGGGCGAGCCACCAGCCGATCAGGTGGTCCGCTTCAGTGGGCAGGGGGCGGGCGGCGGAGACGCTGGCGGACATGGCAGGCACCTGGACGGGGGAACGGCGGGCGGGCGCGCCTGATATGCGCGACGGGGCCGGCCGATGCAAGGGTGCGCCATGCCCGCTCGCATATACACACTAATAAAATGTATTATATTCTATTTCACAGGCTAAATCGTTGACTTTGGAATCTTCCCCACCATAATGCGCGCTTATTGACCGCCACACCCAGGGGCGAGGGAGATTCTGCATGTCCGAGACGTTCGATCTGGCCGCCCTGGCGCGCGGCCGGCAAGCCCCGCCGCCCGTCGAAGAAGCCAACGGCATCGAGCCCCTATCGCGCGTCTCCGACGCCGATGAGTTCCGCGCCGCCTACGCCAAGGTGAAGTCGGGCGAGTGGGACGCCGGCAAGTGGCAGGGCTTCCGCCTGCGCTTCGGCCTTTACGGCCAGCTACAGCCGAACGTCCATATGCTCCGCATCAAGGTGCCGGGCGGCATCCTGCCGTTCGACTGGGCGACGACCGTCGCCGAAGCCAACCGCAAGTTCGGCGGCGCGAAAATCCACGTCTCGACGCGCCAGGACCTGCAGATCTATTTCATCAAGCCGGACGAAGCGCCGGACCTGCTGCAATTCCTCTACGAGCGCGGCCTGACCTCGCGCGAGGCCTGCGGCAACACGCTGCGCAACATGACCTCCTGCCAATGGGCAGGCTTTTGCGAGCGCGAGCACGTCGATGCCGGCAAGGTCGCCGACCGCCTGGCGCTGAGCTGGATCCGCCATCCGCTCGTGCAGCACATGCCGCGCAAGTTCAAGATCACCGTGTCGGGCTGCGAGACCGATTGCGCCTCCTCCTCGATCCACGATCTCGGCCTCGTCGCCACGCGCGACGCGTCCGGCCGCCCGGGCTTCAAGGCCTATGCCGGCGGCGGCACCGGCGGCATCGCCGTCGCTGCCGCGCTGGTCGCCGATTTCGTCGAGGAGAAGGACCTGCCGGCGGTGGTCGAGGCGCTGGTGCGCATCCATCAACGCTATTCCAACCGCCGCAACCGCAACCAGGCGCGCATCAAGTTCGTCAACAAGCGCTTCGGGGCCGAGAAGTTCCGCGCCTTGTTCGAGGAGGAATTCGCGCGCACCAAGACGATGCCGCAGCGCCCGTGGCAGCCGCTCGAATGGCGTCAGGCCAACCAGGCGGCGCCCGAGCCGGTGTCGCCGGGCGGCGTCGTGCCGCAGCACGACGGCAAGTTCGCCGTGGTGGTGAAGGCCGAGCTCGGCCTGTTCACCTCCGACGAGATGGACAAGCTCGTCGTCATCGCCAAGGCGGCCGGCGCGCCGGAGCTGCGCACCACGCGCGACCAGAACATCGTCATCGTCGGCCTGGCCAAGGACGCGGTGGCCAAGGCGGTCGCCGAGGTGCGGGCGCTCGGCTTCTTCGTCGAGGACAAAGTCGGCGACGTGCCGAACGTGATCGCCTGCCCGGGCACCACCACCTGCGGCATCGGCATCACCACCTCGCAGACTTTCGGCGTCGAGGTGCAGGATCTGGCGACGAACTACGCCGCCAAGCCGAACCTCAGCATCAAGATTTCCGGCTGCCAGAACGGCTGCGGCCTGCATCACGTGGCCGACTTCGGCTTCCGCGGCATGGGCAAGAAGATCGGCGCGCGCAACGCGCCGCACTATCAGATCTATGTCGGCGGCGAGGACCGCAAGAGCGGCCATATCGGCCTCTTGGGCCCGGTCGTGCCGGCGCGGCTCGCCAAGCGCGCGCTCGGCCTGCTGCTCGACGGCTACGCCAGCGGCAAGCAGGACGGCGAGAGCGTGCGCGACTGGTCGCTGCGTCTCGGCAAGGACGGCATCAAGGCGCTGATCGCGCCGGTCGAACGCGAAGTGGACGGCGCGAACGAGGGCCTGTTCTTCGACTTCGGCGAGGATTGGGAATTCTCTCCGCCGGCCGGCCGCACCGCCGAATGCGCCGCCGCCACGGCCGACGACGACGTGCAGAAGGACCTGGCCGACGACGCGTTGATCGCCACCGACCGCGCGCTGGCCGCCGGCCATGCCGGCCCGGCCCGCGAGTATGCCGATCTCGGCTTCCGCTATTCGGCCCAGCGCCTGCGCATCCGCGCCATGCTGCCGGGTGCGGAGGAGGATACCGAGGAGCAGATTCTCAGCGCCGTGCGCGGCGCGTCGGCCGGCGAGCCCGAGGTGGGCGAGGCGATGGACGCCTATCTCGCCGCCCGCGCCAAGCTGGACGGGAAAGACGGCTCCTTGGACGCCCTGCGCGAGGCCCTGGCCTCGTGGCAGGACCTGGTGGAAGACCTGGTCGGCAAGCCCATCGCCGCGCCGGCCTTCGAGGGGTTCGGCTCGGGCCTGGACGATTCGGCCGGCTCTTCCGTTCTCGACATGATCAAGGGCCGCTAAGCCCCTATGATCTGGCCGGCCGGCTAGGCCCGCCGCATCATCTGCTGTAAAACCAGGGCGCGCCGGACAACCAGCCGGCGCGCCCGTTGTTCATGAATAGTCTGACGCCATGACCCAGTCCGCCGCCCTCAATCTCGCCTATGGCCTCGCCTTCGCCGATCTTTATGGACGGGACGGCCTGGTCAAGCTCGACGGCCGTTTCGCCGAGCATCTTCAGGGCGCGGATGCGGACCTGTTCAACCGGCTGATGGCGGCGCGCGCCGCGCCCGAGACGGTGGAGGGCAAGGACGAATCGGCGCTGCTGATCGATCTTGCGCCGCATCTGGAAGATTTCCTCGGCCAGCTGTTCGGCATTTCCGAAGAGCTGCGCGCGCTCGCCGCCAAGCACGACGCGCTCGCGCCGCTCTACGAGGTCAAGCGCCTGTTCGTGCAGCGCCGCGCCGTCAAGCGCTTCAAGCCCGACGAATTGGCCGCGCTCGACATCGCCCCCATCGAGGCGGCGCTCGTAGCGAAGCTCGGCGGCCCTGTCGCGGAAGAAACCTTCGCCGCCGCCGTGCTGGATTGGCAGAAGGACGAGACCGCCAACAAGGACGCGCTCGATCTCGCCGAGCAATTCGCCGCCTGGGCCACCCTGCATCCGGCGGGGCAGGCGCGCTTCGCGGGCGGCGTGCTGTTCAAGACGCCGAAGAAGCTGGATTTCCAGAATCTCGTGCCGGTCGAGACCGAGGTGCGCGACGGCGTGAAGATGATGCGCCTCTCGGCCCATCATTGGCGGCAGCGCGACGGCTTCGCCCTGACCGACGCGGGCTTCGACCTGAAAGGCGCGCTCGATCAGGCGAACTACTGCATCTTCTGCCACAACCAGGGCAAGGATTCCTGCTCGAAGGGCCTGAAGGACCGCAAGACCGGCGCCTATCAGAAGAGCCCGTTCGGCGTCACGCTCGCCGGCTGTCCGCTCGAAGAGAAAATCTCCGAGATGAACCAGCTCAAATCGGCGGGCCACACGCTCGGCGCGCTGGCGGTCGTCACCATCGACAATCCGATGGCGGCCGGCACGGGCCATCGCATCTGCAACGATTGCATGAAGTCCTGCATCTATCAGAAGCAGGAGCCGGTCAACATTCCCCAGGTCGAGACGCGCACGCTGAAAGACGCGCTGGCGCTGCCCTGGGGCTTCGAGCTTTACAGCCTGCTGACGCGCTGGAATCCGCTGAACATTCGCCGCCCGCTGCCCAAGCCGGATGCCGGCTACAAGGTGCTGGTGGTCGGCCTCGGCCCCGCCGGCTACACGCTGGCGCACCATCTGATGAACGACGGCCACACGGTCGTCGCCGTCGACGGCCTCAAGATCGAGCCGCTGCCCGAGGACGTCTCCGGCGTGGCGCTCGACGGTTCGCGCGTGCCGTTCAAGCCGATTCGCGACATCGCCGAATTGACCGAGCCGCTCGGCGATCGCGCCATGGCCGGTTTCGGCGGCGTCGCCGAATACGGCATTACCGTCCGGTGGGATAAGAACTTCCTCAAGATCGTGCGCCTGCTGCTCGAGCGCCGCGCCAGCTTCGCCATGTTCGGCGGCGTGCGCTTCGGCGGCACGCTGACCATCGAATCGGCCTTCGCCCAGGGCTTCGACCATATCGCGCTCTGCGCCGGCGCCGGCCGCCCGACCTTCATCGACATGCCGAACGCGCTCGCGCGCGGCGTGCGCCAGGCCTCGGACTTCCTGATGGCCTTGCAGCTCACCGGCGCGGCCAAGCCCGGCTCGCTCGCCAACCTGCAAGTGCGTTTGCCGGTCGTCGTCATCGGCGGCGGCCTGACCGGCATCGACACGGCGACCGAATCGCTCGCCTATTACCCGGTGCAGGTCGAGAAATTCCTCAGCCGTTACGAGACGCTCGCCGCCGAGCGCGGCGAGGCCGCGGTGCGCGCAAGCTGGAACGCCGAAGACGCGATCATCGCCGACGAGTTCATCGCCCACGCCAAAGCCATCCGCGCCGAACGCGCCGCCGCCGCCAAGGAAGGCCGCGAGGCCAATCTCGTGAAATTGCTGCGCGGCTGGGGCGGCGCGACGCTAGCCTATCGCCGCTGGATGACCGACAGCCCGAGCTACACGCTGAACCACGAGGAAGTGGAGAAGGCGATGGAGGAGGGCATCGACTTCGCCGAGGGCTTGAGCCCCATCGAGGTCGAGGTCGACGAGTTCGGCCATGCCCGCGCCATCGCCTGCGCCCGCATGGAGACCGGCGACGACGGCCGGCTGGTCGATAGCGGCGAGACGGTGAAACTGCCGGCGCGCAGCGTGCTGATCGCCGCCGGCACGCAGCCGAACACCGTGCTGGCGCGCGAAGACGCGGCGCATATGACGCTCGACGGCAAATATTTCCGCGCGCTCGACGAGGACGGCAATCCGGCGACGCCGGAGAAGCTGGCCAAGCCCGAGCAGGTGCGCGTGCTCACCGCCATCGAGCCGGACGGCCGCGCCGTCAGCTTCTTCGGCGATCTGCATCCCTCCTTCGCCGGCAACGTGGTGAAGGCCATGGGCAGCGCCAAGCAAGGCTATCCGGTGGTGAGCCGCGTGCTCGCCAAGCGCGCGCCGACCGCCGCCAAGCCCGCCGATCTGGTCGCCGCCATGAACAAGGCGCTGCGCGCGACGGTCCATGCCGTCAACCGGCTGACGCCGACGATCATTGAGGTCGTCGTCCATGCGCCGCTCGCCGCCAGGAATTTCGAGCCCGGCCAGTTCTACCGGCTGCAGAATTTCGAGAGCCTCGCGCCGCGCGTCGACGGCACGATCCTCAACATGGAAGGCCTGGCGCTGACCGGCGCCTGGGTCGATCGCGAGCGCGGCCTGATCTCCGTCATCGCGCTGGAGATGGGCGGCTCGTCCGATCTGTGCGCCTCGCTGAAGATCGGCGAGCCGGTGATCCTGATGGGCCCGACCGGCGCGCCGACCGAGACGCCGGCCGGCGAGACCGTGCTGCTGGTCGGCGGCGGCCTCGGCAACGCCGTGCTGTTCTCCATCGGCCAGGCGCTGCGCGCCGCCGGCTCCAAGGTGCTCTATTTCGCCGGCTACAAGAAGCTGATCGACCGTTACAAGGTCGAGCAGATCGAGGCGGCCGCCGACGTCGTCGTCTGGTGCTCCGACGAAGGCCCCGGCTTCGAGCCGACGCGGCCGCAGGACAAGCGCTTCGTCGGCAACATCGTCGAGGCCATTGCGGCCTACGGCCGCGGAGAGTTGGGGGCGGCCTACGGCGCGGGCGCGCTCGGCGATATCCCGATCAAGCTGGGCGCGGTCGACCGCATCGTCGCCATCGGCTCGGACGGCATGATGGCCGCCGTCGGCCGCGCGCGCCACACGGTGCTCAAGCCGTACTTGCGCCCCGATCATCACGCCTACGGCAGCATCAATTCGCCGATGCAGTGCATGATGAAGGAAATTTGCGCCCAGTGCCTGCAGCCGCACACCGATCCTGTCACCGGCAAGACCACTGTGGTCTTCACCTGCTACAACCAGGATCAGCCGCTCGACGTGGTCGATTTCCGCTCCTTGCGCGAGCGTCTCGGTCAGAACCGCGCGCAGGAAAAGCTGACGGCCCAGTGGATCGACCGCTGTTTGAAGCGGCTGAATTTGCGCGGCGTCGCGGCGGAGTAGCGGCATCATGTCGGCCGAATCGCGCGCCGCCATCACCGCCGAAATCGCCGAACGCACCGGCATCGACGACGCGATGATCGAGCGCCTGGTGCGCGGCTTCTACGCCAAGGTGCAGGACGACGATCTGATCGGCCCGGTCTTCGCCGAGCGGATCAAAGATTGGGAGCCGCACCTTCAGCGCATGTTCGCCTTCTGGTCGTCGGTGGCGCTGCTCACCGGGCGCTATTCCGGCACGCCGATGCCGATCCACATGAAACTGCCGGTGGATGCCGCGCATTTCGACCGCTGGCTCGCTCTATTCGAGGCGACGGCGCGCGAGCTCTGCCCGGCGGTCGCCGCCGACCATTTCATCGAGCGCGCGCGCAACATCGCCAACAGCCTGGAAATGGGCGTGGCCTACGGCCAGGGCGTGACGCTGAAGAAGGGCGAGCGCTTTTACCGCGGCGAGAGCTAGGCATTCCCCGCCTGCGCTATGCGTCATGGCCGGACTTGTTCCGGCCATCCACGACTTTTCTTTTGCGATGTAAGTAAGGCGTGGATGCCCGCAACAAGTGCGGGCATGACGGTGAATGGAGCGTTTTTACGCGCGCGCGTAGCGCGCGGCGGCGCCGCGTTCGATGCCGGCGGCGGCGAGGCGTTCGACGTCGAGGCGGTGGCGCATCAATTCCAGCACGCGCAATTCTTCCTGGCTGGCGGTCTGATCGACCGCGACGACTTCGACCGCGAAGGCGTAGGCCGTCTCGCGCAGATGTTTCGGCAGATGCTTCTTCACCTGCTTGAGCGCGCCTTCGAGCCCGTCATCGTCGTTCATCAGCTTGGCGAAGGATTTGGTCGCCTTGGGCAGGCGCTCGATGTCGAAGTCGGCGAAGATCGGCGCCAGGCGCACGATCTCGCCGATGGTGGCCATTTCCTTGTCGGTCATATTGCCGTCGGCCGCCGAGACCAGCAGCATGGAATAGATCAGCGCGTCGTGATGGTCGATGCTCATGGGAAACCTTCGGGGGAAACGGCGAGGAGGGACAGGCGCGGGACCAGTCTAGCGCGTCACGCCGGTTTGGTCGGGGGAGAAACGCCAGGGCTTGCGAAAAAGTTCCTAATTTCGCTCACGGCGTCGGCCAATCCGACGCGTTGCACCGCGACGCCGGGCGGAAACGCCGCCGCGAGCCGGCTCGGCAGCGCCGAATCGAGCATGACGAAGACGCCGGCATCGCCGGCGCGGCGGATCAGCCGGCCGTAGGCCTGCTTGAGTTTGAGGCGCGCCAGCGTCTCGTCCCAGGCCTTGCCGCCGAACGCTTGGCGGCGCGCCTTGTGCAGAATGTCGGGGCGCGGCCAGGGCACGCGGTCGAACACGATGAGGCGCAGCGCGCGGCCCGGCACGTCGACGCCGTCGCGCACCGCGTCGGTGCCGAGCAGGCAGGAATCCTCCTCGGCGCGGAAGATGTCGACCAGCGTGCCGGTGTCGAGCCCGTCGACATGCTGGGCGAGCAGGGTGATGTCGGCCTCCTCCAGCGCCGGCGCGATGCGCGCATGGACATCGCGCAGCCGCGCGATCGAAGTGAACAGGCCGAGCGCGCCGCCGTTCGAGGCGAGGAACAGGCTGCGATAGGCGCTGGCCACGGCGGCGGGATTGGCCTTGGCGACGTCGGTGACGACGAGCACGCGCGTGCAAGCCGGATAATCGAACGGCGATGGCACGGCGATGCGGTCCGCCGTGCCCGGCAGATGCTTCGCGCCGCTACGCGCCTCGGCGCTCGCCCAATCCTCCGTCGTGCCGTCGCGTAAAGTGGCCGAGGTGATGAGCGCGCCATGGGCCGGCTCCAGAACCGCGCGCGCGAAGGGCACGGTCGGATCGACCCAATGGCGATGCAGCCCGACATCGACCTCGCGGCCGTCCATACGTTCGACGGAGAACCAATCAGCAAAGTCCGGCGGCGCGTCCTCGTCGATGGTCGCGAGCATGGCGCGCCAAGCGGCGAGCGGGATCGCGGCGCGGCGCTCCAGGCTTTTCAGCGCGCCTTCGATGCGCTGGCGCGTCGCGCTGTCGAGTTCGTCGGCTTTCTCATCGAGAAAGCGCGCCAGCTTCGCGCCGAGCTTGGCAATCGGCGACTGCAGGCCTTGCAGCGCCTCGTCGAGTTGCTTGGCCGCTTCGGCGAGGCCGCCGATCAACGGCGTTTTTTCAGCTTCCAGGCTGTAGCCGGCCTCGGCGTCGGGCGCGCGGGCCAGCACCTGCTGGCGGATCAGCGCGAGAAAGCTCTCCATCGCGCCTCTCGGCGCGCCCGAGAGCGCCGCCTCCTCGCCGAGCCGCTTCTGCCAGCCGTCGCCGGGCAGGGTGCGTGCGGCGCGCAGCGCGTCGGCGAGCAGGCCCTCGGCCTCGGCGTCGCCGGCGAACAGGTCGCCTATGCGCTTTTGCAATCCGCGCGCGCGGGATGGGCGGCCGCTCGTCGTCTCGGCGCCGAGCAGCCAGCGGCGCAATTCCGCCGTCTCGCGCCCGCCGAGATGGGCGGCGAAGGCGCTATCGGCGGCGTCGAACAGGTGATGGCCTTCGTCGAACACGTAGCGCGTCGGCACGTTGGCGTCGTCGAGCCCGGCGAGCGCGGCCTGGGCCATGACGAGCGCGTGGTTGGCGACGACGATGTCGGCGTGCCGCGCGCGCCGCACCGTCCGTTCGATGAAGCATTTGCGCCAATGGTCGCAGGCGGCATAGACGCATTCGCCGCGCCGGTCGGCCAACCCCAGAGTGGGCGCGTAGCCCATCAGCTGCGCCAGCCAGGAGGGGAAATCGCCGCCGACCATGTCGCCGTCGCGCGTCGCGCGCGCCCAGCGCGCCATCAAGGCGGTGGCCACCGTCTCGCGCGGCGTCACCGTGGCGCGGTTGACCTGCTCTTCGAGGTTCAGCAGGCAGAGATAGTTTTCGCGGCCCTTGCGGATGACGACGCGCGAGGCTTTTTCCAGCGGATCGGGATGCAGCCGATCCAATTCGGCGTCGAGCTGGCGTTGCAGGTTGCGCGTGTAGGTGCTGAGCCAGACCGCGCCCTTGTTCTTTTCGGCCCACAGGCTCGCCGGCGCGATATAGCCGAGCGTCTTGCCGGTGCCGGTGCCCGCTTCGGCAAGCACGACGCGCGGCTCGCCGGCGGCGTCGCGCGGCGCGAAGGCGGCGCTGGCGGCGGCGGCGTAATCGGCCTGCTGGGTGCGCGCCTCGCGCATCTCGCCGACGAGATCGGCGAGCCGCTGGCGCGCCTCATCGGGCGCGACCGGCAGCGCGCTCGGCGGAGCCGGCGGCGGCTCGTCCTGCCATTCGCGCAGCTTCATCCATACGCGCAAGGGAGACAGCGAGGATGGCGGCGCGTTTGCCGGCTCCGTCGCGGCCGGCGCGACGGCGTTGAGCGCCGCCATGCATTCGGGCCCCCAGGGCCAGCCGGCGCGCGCCATGACGCGCGCCGTCTCGGCGGCTTCGCGCAAGGGCTCGCCGTCGAGCTTGGCGAGCTGGTCGAGCAGGGCGGCGGTCGCCGCTTGCAGCGCCTCGGCTTCGGCGGTCAGGCCGGGCGCGACCTTCAGGCCGAGCGCGTCGGCCAGCCCGCGCGGCGTCGGCAGGCAGAAAGTGGCGGGGCGGACGAAGGCGAACAGTTCGAGCGCGTCGCGCGCCGGAAAGGGCGGCACGCCGAGCCGGCGCGCGGTCGCCGGGGCATGGCAGAGGATCGGCGGCGCTTGTTCGAACAGGCCGTCGCCTTGGCGGGGCCGGTGCAGGCCGAGATGGCGCGCCATCTCGCGCGGCGGCATCTCGACGATCTCGCCGTCGGCGGTGAAGGCCACCGCGCGGCTGACGCCGGCGACCAGGACGGGCGCGAAAGAGGCCGTCATTTGTGTTGAAGCGGTCTGTTCATGATTTACCCCAATGTAAGGCGGCGCGCGCGCCGAGGCCAGCGCCGAAAGCGCGCCGAATGGCCGTGCCGCGTTGAGGGGTTGTTAGGCCTCGCGACGGAAAATCCGCTATCCGGCGTATAATGTCGAAACGCCCAGAAGCGGAGCCCTCCATGCGCCTCGCCGTGCTCGCCTTGCGTTCCCGCGCCTTACGCGCGCTTCTCATCGTCCTGCCGCTCGTCGCCCTCGCGGCGGGGCCGGCCTATGCCCTCGACGCCGCCGACGCGCGGCATCTTTTGGGCCGCACCGGCTTCGGCGCGACCTTGGATGAAGCCGCCGCGCTCGCGCCGCTGTCGCGCCAACAGGCGGTGGATCGGATCCTCGACGGCGCGCGGCGCGAAGCTTCGACGCCGGGCCCCGCGTGGCTGGCGGCCAAGGAGCCGGCGTTCCCCGTTCTCACCGGCCTCGATGCTGACACGCGTAAGGCGCTGCAGGACAAGACCAACGTTCGCGCGCAGGAGCTCAAAGCCTGGTGGTACGACGAGATGCTCGCCACGCCGTCGCCGATCACCGAGCGCATGACGCTGTTCTGGCACAACCATTTCACTTCGTCGTTGCGCAAGTCGCGCTCGCCGGTGCTGCATTACCGCCAGAACGCGCTGCTGCGCCGCGAGGGGCTCGGCAATTTCGGGACGATGCTGCGCGAGATTTCGCGCGATCCGGTGATGCTCGACTATCTCGACAACCGGCTGAACCGCTGGGAGCGGCCGAACGAGAATTTCGCCCGCGAGCTCTTGGAATTGTTCACGCTCGGCGAAGGCCATTACAGCGAGAAGGACATCAAGGAAGCGGCGCGCGCCTTCACCGGCTGGACCACCGATCGCGACCGCGAGCGCTTCGTCGACAACGTCCGCATCCACGATCCCGACAGCAAGACGTTCCTCGGCCGCACCGGCCGGTTCGACGGCGACGACATCCTCAAGATTCTCCTGCAACAGCCGCGCACGGCGGAATTCGTCACCGAGAAACTGTGGCGCGAATTCGTCTCGCCGACGCCGGACGGCAAGGATGTGAAACGGCTCGCCGCCGTCTTCCGCGACGGCAATTACGAGATCAAGCCGCTGATGCGGGCGCTGCTGACGTCCGACGCCTTCTGGGCGGTCAAGAATCGCGGCGAGCTGATCAAGTCGCCGGTCGAATTCCTCGTCGGCACCGTGCGTTTCTTCAAAGAGACGCCGGCCGACGGCGATGCGCTGGCGCGCTACAGCCGGCGGCTCGGCCAGGACGTTTTCGATCCGCCGAACGTCAAAGGCTGGCCCGGCCACACCGCCTGGATCAGCACCGACAGCCTGCTGGCCCGCGAGCAGTTCTTGCAGCGCCTGCTGCGCGGCGACCGGCTCGGGCCCAATCAAAATCAAGCGTCCCAGGCGGGCATGGGCATGGCCGGCAATCAGCGCCGTCCGCCGACCCTGCCGGCTGCGACCGACGAGGGCAAAGGCGGCGCGAAGGGCGCGGCGTTGGAAGCGGAGATGGCGACGCTGCTGCTCGCCAAGCCGCCGGTCAATCCGGCCGCCGCCGACGCGCCCGAGCGCGCCCGCATCGCCGCGATCTTCCTCGATCCCGTATATCAGCTGAAATGAGGCGCATGATGAACCGCCGCGACGCTCTCAAGCTTCTTGGCGCGACCGCGCTGATGCCGGTCGTCTACGGCGCGGTGCCGGGCGGCATGCGCGCTTACGCGCAGGCGGCGAAACAGGCCGCGCCGAGTTTCGGCAACCGCGTGTTGCTGCTGGTCGAGCTCAAGGGCGGCAACGACGGCCTCAACACCGTCATTCCCTACGCCGACGAGAATCTCCGGAACTTGCGCCCGAACCTCGTCCTGCCGCGCGAGGAGCTGGCGACGCTCGGCGACGGGCTCGCCTTCCATCCGGCGCTGAAGCCCTTGATGGCCGCCTGGGACAAGGGCGATCTCGGAATTTTGCGCGGCGTCGGCTATCCGCAGCCCAACCGCTCGCATTTCCGCTCGATCGAGATTTGGGAAACGGCCTCCAAGAGCGAGGAGATGCTGCGCGAGGGCTGGATCGCCAGCGTGTTGCGCGGCCGGGTCGGCAAGGCGGCGGACGGCATCGTCATCGGCGATTTCGAGTTCGGTCCGCTGGTCGGCGCGCGGATGCGCAACGTCATCATGGACAAGCCGGACCAGTTCATCGCCCAGGCGCAGAAGATCCAGGCGGCGAAGGACAGCGACGGCGGCGGCGCGCTCGGCCATTTGCTCCGCACGCGCGCCGAACTGCTCGACGCTTCGACCAAGCTCGCGCCGCTGTTCGCCGAACCGCCGGCCTTGCCGGTGGCCTTCCCCAACAACGCTTTCGGCAACCAGATCAAAATCGCGACGCAGCTCATCATGGCCGCGGCGGGCGTCCCTGTGCTGAAAGTGTCGCTCGGGAGTTTCGACACGCACGTCAATCAGCGCGGCCAGCACGAGAACCTGTTGAAACAATTGGCCGAAGGCCTCGCCGCCTTCCGCGAAGCGATGATCCAGACCGGCCACTGGAACGACGTGTTGGTCATGACCTATTCGGAGTTCGGCCGGCGCGCCAACGAAAACGCCAGCAAGGGCACCGATCACGGCACCGCCGCGCCGCATCTGGTCATGGGCGGCCGGGTCAAGGGCGGCTTTTACGGCGCGCAGCCGCGGCTCGACGATCTCGACGCGGGCGATCTGAAATTCAGCACCGATTACCGGGCGGTCTACGCCACGGTGGCGCGCAACTGGTGGGGCTATAAGGGCGACATCGGCCGACTCGCGGCCTTCAAGCCTCTGAGCCTGCTGACCTAAGTCACGCCGCTTTGCGCAGTTCGGCCGGCGCCGGCTCCGGCGCGACGTAGCGGCTGCGCAGCATCAGGAACGGCCGCTCGATGCACCAATAGGACAGTCCGGCGACCAGCAGGCTCGCGGGCAGCACGACCAGCGTGGTGAACCAGGCGGCGTCGCGCAATGTGTCGAGCATCAACGGCTCGTCGGTGCCGAAGACGTTCCAGGCGATGACGTGGATCGGCCAATGGAAGATATAGAGGCTGTAGCTGATCAGGCCGACGCCGGCGGTGACGCGGCCGAGCCAGGGCAGGGCGAGCGGCCGCGCGGCGGTGAAGCCGGCGATGAAGGCGGCCCACAGCAGCGCTTCGATCTCCGGCACGACCACATGCCAGGTCCGCCATTCCATGATGCCGCCCGCCGCGTTCAATCGCGCGCAATAGGCGAGGATCGCCGCGAAGCTGGCGGCGAGCGCGAGCGCGCCGGCCCAGCGCGTCGCCAGCAGGCGCATCAGCGCCGGCCATAGGACCGCGAGCGCCAGGCCGACGAGAAACTGGTTCAGCCGGCCGACGATGGAATAGTACGAGATGATGAACAGCTCGTTGCCGTCGTTGCGGTTGGCGTAGAGCACCATGCATTTGACGATGAAGACGAGCGCCATGGCGGGCAGCAGGAAGCGCCAGGGTCCGACGCGCGCCATGAAGACGAACAGCAGCGGCGCGATCAGGTAGAACTGGAACAGCACCGTGATCGTCCAGAGTGTGCCGGTCAGCTCGGTCTGGTCGGCGAAGACGATGGGCGTATTGGTCAGCAGCAAGAACGGCGCGATCAGTTCGGCCAGGGAATAGTCGTTGCTGCCGTAGATCGCGAAGACGACGAGAAACACCATCAACGGCAGAACCCGTAGCGCGCGGTTCTTGAGGAATTTGCCGTAGGCCACCTGCTTGCCGATCAGGCCCCGCGCCAGCAGGAAGCCGCTCAGCACGAGAAACAGCGACACCGCCGTGTGCCCCTCGTAGACCAGCGTTTCTAGCGGCGATCCGCCGACGATCCAGCCGTCGTTGCCCATGGCGTAAAAGCCGCGTTGGATCGAATGGTAATAAAGCACCAGCAGGGCGGCGAGGCCGCGCAACTGATCGAGTTCCGGCACATAGGCGTGATTTTGGCTTTTCATCGATTTTCGGCTTTCGGCCTGGCGCTGGAGACTTGCGCCCAACCAACGGGCGGGCGCGGGGGGCCGTTCCGTCACGTTTGCGCGGGGGGTGCGCGGAGAGCGCTTGGGATGCGCGCGAGGAGGGCGTTGGGAGATTTTCCGGGGTGTTGACGGGTTCCGCGCCGGCCCCTAGGTTGCCGGACCCATCCCCCGCTTTTTCAGGTCATTCCGCCGTGTCCGACGATCTGCGCGCCTTAGCCCTCGCCAGCAACGCTTGGCCCTTCGAGGAGGCCCGCAAGGTGCTGGCCCGCCTCAATGGGAAAGCGCCGGCGAAAGGCTACGTGCTGTTCGAGACCGGCTACGGCCCGTCCGGCTTGCCGCATATCGGCACATTCGGCGAAGTGGCGCGGACCACCATGGTGCGCAACGCCTTCAAGCTGATCGCGCCCGACATCCCGACCAAGCTCGTCGCCTTCTCCGACGACATGGACGGCCTCCGCCGCGTGCCCGACAACGTGCCCAATCAGGAGATGGTGCAGCGCCATCTCGGCAAGCCGCTGACGAGCATCCCCGATCCGTTCGGCACCCACGAGAGCTTCGGCCATCATAACAACGCGCGGCTGCGGACCTTCCTCGACACGTTCGGCTTCGAATACGAGTTTCGCAGCGCCACCGCCTGCTACAAGGCCGGCATGTTCGACGAGACGCTGCTGCGCGTGCTGGAGCGCTACGACGCGGTGATGAACGTCATGCTGCCGAGCTTGCGCGCCGAGCGCCAGGCGACCTATTCGCCGTTCCTGCCGGTGTGCAAGAAGACCGGCGTGGTGCTCCAGGTGCCGATCGTCGAGCGCAACATCGACGCCGGCACCATCGTCTATCGCGACGAGGACGGCTCTCTCGTGGAAACGCCCGTCACCGGCGGCCATGTGAAGCTGCAGTGGAAGTGCGACTGGGCGATGCGCTGGACCGCCTTCGGCGTCGATTACGAGATGTCGGGCAAGGACCTGATCGATTCGGTCAAGCTCTCGACGCAGATCTGCCGCATCCTCGACGGCGCGCCGCCCGAAAGCTTCACCTACGAGCTGTTCCTCGACGACAAGGGTCAGAAAATCTCCAAGTCGAAGGGCAACGGCCTGACGGTGGACGAATGGCTGACTTACGCGCCGCCAGAAAGCCTGGCGCTCTACATGTACAACTCGCCGCGCAAGGCCAAGCGCCTGTTCTTCGACGTGATCCCGCGCCACGAGGACGATTACCTGACCTTCATCGAGAAGTTTCCCGCTGAGGACGCGGCGAAGAAGCTGCAGAACCCGGTCTGGCACATCCATAACGGCCAGCCGCCGAGCGAGATCGTCCCGGTCAGTTACGGGATGCTCTTGAATCTGGCTAGCGTCTGCAACGCCAACGACAAAGCGGTGCTGTGGGGCTTCATCTCGCGCTACGCGCCGGGCGCGACGCCCGCGAGCTCGCCGATGCTCGACAAGCTGGTCGGTTATGCCGTCGCCTATTACCGCGATTTCGTGAAGCCGGCGAAGACCTACCGCAAGGCGAGCGAGGCCGAAGTGGCGGCGCTGGAAGATCTGGCCAAGACGCTCGAAAGCCTGCCGGCCGTCGCGTCGCCCGAGGAGATTCAGAACCAGGTGTTCGAAGTGGGCAAGCGCCACGGCTTCGCCGAGCTGCGCGCCTGGTTCGGCGCTCTGTACGAAATCCTGCTCGGCCAGACGCAGGGCCCGCGCATGGGCAGCTTCATCGCGCTCTATGGCGTGCAGGAGACGCTGGCGTTGATCCGCCGCGCCATCAAAGGCGAGGATCTGGCGGCGGCTTAGGCCGCGATTTTATCCAGCGTCATGGCCGGGCTTGTCCCGGCCATCCACGACTTGCGATGTGGATGCATAGTAAGGCGTGGATGCCCGCAACAAGTGCGGGCATGACGGTGTGAGGGGTATGCCCCGCATCCGCCGCGGGGCCGGGCCTTCAAAAACGCATCCACGTCGTCCACCGTCGGCGCCATATGCTGCAGCGGCGCGCCGAGCGAGCCGGCGAGCCAGATATGACCGATGTCGTGATAATATCTCTCCTCGACCGCGCCGCCGGCCGCGCGCGCTTTCGCCGCGAGGGCGCGGCTGTTGGCCGGCCGTACGGTGGTGTCGTCCAGCCCGCTGATCAGCAGCATGGGCGGCGGTTTGCCGGACACATGATCGACCGGCATGACGCCGTCCGGCGATGGGCCGCCGAAGATCGTCGGCAGCGAACGGCCGGTGATGGGGCGGAAATCGTACGGCCCCGCCAATCCGACGAAGGCGTCCACTGCGTCGCAGGCGCGCAAGCCGCGCGCGCCGAGCCAGCGCGCATCCAGCGCCAGCATCGCCGCATTGTAGGCGCCGGCCGAATGGCCCATCAGATAGAGCGCGTTCGGCGCGACGCCGGTGTCCGCCGCCATGCGGGTCTTGATCCAGGCGACGGCGGCCGCGCCGTCCTCGACGAAGGCGGGATAGCGTGCCTCGGGATAGAGCCGGTAATCGGCGATGGCGACGGCGTAGCCGCGCGCCGCGAAGGCCTGGCCGACGAATAGGTAATCGGCCTTCGCCCCGGCGGTCCAGCCGCCGCCGTAGAGGAACAGGATGGTGGGTAGGCTGGCCGGCGCGGCGTCGGGCAGATAGACGTCGAGCTTATGGCGCGGACCGTCGCCGTAGGCGATGTCCGAGACGACGCGATAGCCGTCCTTCGGCACCATGGAATTGACGAAGTCCGCGCCCGAGCAACCGGCCAGGGCGGCGAGCGGCAAGAGCAGGGAGAGGGCGCGCCGGATCATGATCTCGATACGCCGCGCCGCCGCCATCGGATGCGGAACGCGACGCGCATTTAGCGGGAACTCTCGGTCAACGCGATCCCTTCGCCCAGTCGAAATAGAGCGCGCGGGCCTTTTGATAGAACGGGCCGGCGGGCAGCGGGCGATCTTCGAACTGGATCAGCGGCGTGACCTTGGCGTAATTGCCGGTGGAAAAAATCTCGTCGGCCTCCAGCAGGTCTTTGTAGGAGAGCGCGCGCTCGATCACTTCGATGCCGCTACCGCGCAGCAGGGCGATGACGCGCTGGCGCGTGATGCCGTCGAGAAAGCAGCCGTTGGGCGCGGGCGTGTGGACCTGGCCGTCCTTGGCGATGAAAAGATTCGCGGTGGCGAATTCGGCGACGTTGCCGGCGGCGTCGAGCACCACGGCGTTGGAAAAGCCTTTGGCGCGGGCGCGGCGCATCGCCTCGGCGTTCTGCGGGTAGAGCGCGCTCGCTTTGGCCAACGTGGGCGCGCTTTCCGGCGTCGGGCGGCGCGTGTCGGAGAGCGTGGCGGTGAACCCCTTGGGCTCGGGCAGCGGCGCGTCGAAGATCGTCAGCACGAATTTCGCGCTCTCGGGCTTGGGGATGACGAAGCCCTCCTCGGCGTAGAACAGCGGCCGGATATAGAGCTCCGCGCTTGGCGCGAATTTGCCGATGCCGTCCCAGGCGCGCGCCGCGATCTCCTCGGCGCTCAGCGTCGGCTCTAGGCCGAGCAGCTTGGCCGAGCGCACGAGGCGCGCGGCATGGCGATCCAGATCGGGCGCGACGCCGGCGAAGGCGCGCGCGCCGTCGAAGGCGACCGAGGCCATCCAGAAGGCGTTGGCCATGGGGCCGAGCAGGGGCGGATTGCCCTCGACCCATTTGCCGTCGATGAGATGCAGGGAGGTCATAGAGCCAGTATAGGCCGCTCGTCGCGCCGGCAGAACCGCCGATGCGTGGGGCTGACCGGATCGTTACTGGCTGACCCAGAGGATGCGCGCCATCCACAGCACTTCGCTGGATTCGAGCCGCGAGGTGGCGTGGGCCGCGTCGATGGTCGCCAGCTCGACATGGTCGGCGGTGAGGCTCAGCAGCTCGCGCACGGTGATGTCGCCGTCGCGCAGGCGCGCGACGATGCGGTCGTGGCGCTGCAGGCCCGCCGCTGGCGAGACGATCATGACGTCGCCGCGCCGGTAGGTCGGCAGCATATCATCGTCGGTGACTTTGAGGGCGTAAAGGGCCGGATCGCGCAGCTCCGAGACGACGCCGGGAAGCTCGATCTCCTCCCAGCCGTTGTGGCTCGGTACGCCTTGCGCGTCGAACGCGCCTTCCTCGCCGGCTTTGCCGAGCGGCAGCAGGGGGATGTGGCGCGGCGGGCCGTCCTCGCCCATCAGGCCAAGGAATTCTGCGAGGCTGCAATCGGCGGCGGCCAGGGCTTTCGACAGGCTCTCGGTCGACGGCCAGCGCGGCTTGCCGTTGAGCGCGACGCGCTTGCTCGGGTTGAAGCTGGTGGCGTCAAGGCCGGCGCGGCGCGCCAGGCCGGAGGGGCTAAAACCGCGCGAGGAGGCGAGCGCGTCGATGGCGCGCCAGATGTCGTCATGCTTCAGCATGGGCGGAACGTCCTCTGGGCCGCGATCGCGCCATGCCATGCCGGTGGGCCGTCCTTCGCGCCCTCTGCCGCCGAACCTGAAACTGAGGTCGGTCGCATGGGGCGCGTCTCCTTGGCTGCGGTTACGGACAAACGCGGTGGTGAGAGGCGTCGCTATCGCCCCGTCGCGCCGCGCGCTAATCTGACGCCATGCCGACCCTGCCAGATCCCGTGCCGGACCTGATCTTCCATATCTGCGCGGAAGCCGAATGGCGAAGCCCTGATATAACGGGGGTCTATGCCGGAAGTTCCCGAGCGCGGGCCGACGGGTTCCTGCACTTTTCGGTGCGCGAGCAATTGGCGGAAAGCTTCGCCCGCTATTTTCCAGGGCCCGAAGGCCTGGTGGTCCTGGCCGTGCGCACCGCCGATCTCGCCGCCCATGGCGTCGACGTGCGCTGGGAAGCCAGCGCCAGCCGGGGCGGGGCGCTGTTTCCGCACCTCTATTCGCCGTTGCCGCGCGCCGCCGTGGCGGCCGTGCTGCCGGCCAGCGATATCGGCCAGATCACCGGCTAACCGCCTGCCGGAAGCTTTCTTTAACCATATTTCAAGACCTCGGGACCAGACTTGGGCCTCGGCAAGGGCCAGGCAGGCCGGCCAACTTGTTCGATTTCCGGTCCCAAGGTCGCCATGTCCGCCTTCAAGCATCTGCTCGCCATCCTGGCTTACGGCCTGTTCGCCGTCGCCGCCGGCCTTCTGCTGCCGAGCCTGACGCCCGCCATCGCGCCCGCCATGGCCATCGCGGCTGGCATCGGCGTGTTCGTGCTCGCCGCCGTGCTGCACGAGCATCTGGCGCGCGCCGAGCGCGACGCCGCCGTCGCCGCCGACATCCGCCATCTGCAATCGGTCGTCGAGCGCCTCGCTGACGAATCGGGCCTGCTGCGCGAGGAAGCGCGCACCGTGCGCCGCGGCCTGCTGGAAGCGACCGAGAACGTGGATGCGCGCGAGCAGCATCTCGAAAAGGTCGTGTCCGAAGTCCGCGTGCTCCAGAGCCTCATCACGCAACTCTCCGACGTCCAGGTCGGCGACAAGGCCGGCGCGAAGCCGGGCGACGCATCCGGCGGCGCGCGCATCATTCCCGGCCCGATGCCGCGCAAGTCCGCCGGCGCGTTCGGCGCGGCGGAAGCCCCCCGCGCCGACATCCTGCGCACAGACGTCGTCAAGACCGGCCTTTCCGACGAGCAGGTGCTGGATATCGTGCGCGAGGGCCTCAAGCGCGATCGCGTCGACCTGTTTCTGCAGCCCATCGTCAGCCTGCCCCAGCGCAAGCCGCGCTTCTACGAATGTTTCTCGCGCATCCGCGCCGAGGACGGCAGCATGATCCTGCCCGAGCAATATATCGAAGTGGCGCGGCGCGACGGCTCGCTCAGCGCTATCGACAACATGTTGCTGTTCCGCTGCATCCAGCTGGTGCGCAAGGCGCAGCGCCACAAGCACAACCTCGGCTTCTTCTGCAACATTTCGGTGCACACGCTGGTTGACCGCGCCTTCTTCCGCGAGTTCATCGAGTTCATGGCCGACAACCGCGAATTGGCGTCGCAGCTCGTCTTCGAGTTCGCCCAAGAAGACATCGCCGCCCATTGGCATGAGGTCTCGCACGACCTGCACGCCCTGGCGCGGCTCGGCTTCTATTTCTCGATGGATCGCGCGCAGCGCATCGACTTCGACCCGCAGGAGCTGGCCAAGCGCCATTTCAAGTTCGTCAAGATCGACGCGGCGCAGCTGCTCAAGGAGCCGGCGCTTGCCGTGCGCGCGCTCAAGCGCGACATGGACCGCAATGCCATCGACATGATCGTCGAGAAGATCGAGAACGAGGGCGCGCTGGTCGAGCTGCTCGACCACAACATCGACTTCGGCCAGGGCTTTCTGTTCGGCGAGCCGCGCCTGTCGAAGGACAGCCTGGCCGGCTCAAACGCCGCCTGAATTCGGCGCTTTCCATCGCCTGCCGCGCATGGCACAAGGGCCGCGGATTTCCCGCCGCCCCCTCCTATGTCGCCAGTGTCCGCGCATGTCGATCCAGCTCCTGCCGAACCTTTCCGCCGTCGCCAGCCGTTATGACGGCTTCGTCCTCGATCTGTGGGGCGTGGTGCACGACGGCCACAAGCCCTATCCCGACGCCATCGCCTGCCTGACGGCGCTCAAGGCCGCCGGCAAGCGCGTGGTGCTGCTGTCCAACGCGCCGCGCCGCGCCTCTGGCGTGACCGATGCGATGCTCGGCATGGGCATCGCCCGCGAGCTTTATGACGGCGTCGTGACATCGGGCGAATTGACTTGGCGCGCGCTCAAGACCAAGCGCGACGCCTGGCACGCCAAGCTCGGCCGCCGCTTCGTCCATATCGGCCCGGAGCGCGACCACGGCCTGTGGGCTGGCCTCGACCTCGATTGGATGCGAACGCCGGCCGAAGCCGATTTCGTGCTCAACACCGGCCCGTGGCGGGACGAGGAGACGCTCGCCGATTTTGAGGATGTGCTGCGCGACTGCGCCGCGCGCCGCCTGCCGATGATCTGCGCCAATCCCGACCTCGAAGTGATCCGCGGCGGCTCGCGCCTGATCTGCGCCGGCGCGCTGGCGGCGCGTTATGCCGAACTCGGCGGCGACGTCGTCTATCACGGCAAGCCCTACGCCGCCGCTTACGAAGCCTGCCTCGCCGAGATGGCGCTGGCCGACAAGTCGCGCATCCTCGCGGTCGGCGATTCGATGATCACCGACATCAAGGGCGCTGCCGCCGCCGGCATCGCTTCGGCCCTGGTCACCAGCGGCATCCATGCCGAGGAGCTCGGCCTCGCCTACGGCGCGCATCCCGACCCGGCGCGGCTCGACGCGGCGTGCCGCCGGCTCGGTCCGCTGCCCGACATGGCGTTGCCGGCCTTCCGCTGGGCGTGATCGCCGGCGCCTCGCGCGCAGGCGGGAGAACCGGCGGCAGAAAGCCGAAAATTGCCGGCTTTTCCGGCTTTACGCTGTTCCTGCCAGCATTTAGGGTCGCATCCCTGGGGAGCGCCGCCGATCTTGAATCGCGTGCGTGTGGATTGGGGACCGAGGCGGGATGATGCCACCGAAAAAGCAAACCGCTTTGCTCGCCGTCGTTGGGCTGGTGGCGACCGTCGCTTGGCTCGCGCTTGCCGCCGATTACATCGGCGAGCAGATCGGCTGGGATAATCTCTTTTTCCTGCTGCCGCACGAGCTCGGCATTTTCATGGCCGGGGTTTTCGCGCCGCTCGCCTTTCTTTGGCTGGCGCTTCTGTATTTTGCCGCCGGCCGTCGTTTGGCCCAGACCCGCGATCTGCTCGCCGAGCGGCTCGACGCGCTGACCTATCCGGCGGAGGACGCGGAAAGCCGCGTCGCCACGATCAGCGCCGCCTTGCGCGCCCAGGCGCAGGATCTGTCGACGGCCAGCGAAGCCGCCATCGCCGCCGGCCTCAAGATGGAGACGATGCTCGAGCGCCAGACTGGCGCGCTGAACGAGGCCGCCCAGCGTCTCGCCGTCCAGGTCGGCGAAACCGACGTCGCCGCCGAGCGCCAGGCGGCTCGCCTGCACGAGGCGGCCGGCGCGGCACAGCGCGAGATCGGCGCGATGACGGACGCGATCGACGACGCCACGGCGCGCCAGCGCGCCAAGCTCGCCGAGATCGTCGACGAGACGCGGCGTGGCATCGACGGCATCGCCGACGCGGTCGCCGCCGCCGCCGACCGCCAGCGCGTCGTCCTCGCCGACGCCGCGCTCGACGCGCGCCGCAGCGCCGACGAGACCGCAAGCGTCGTCGCCGCCGCCGTCGCCGACCAGTCGGCCAAGCTCGCCGAAGGCGCGGCCAGCCTGCGCCGCGACACCGCCGCCGCTTTGTCGTCGCTCGGCGCGGCCTTCGAGGCGCAGAAGGCGGAGCTGGCCGGGCTCGCCGCCGACGCGCGCGCCAGCGTCGGCGAGGCCACAGATGCGATCGCCGCCGCCGCCGCCGACCAGACCGAGCGTCTGAACGACAGCCTGCAAGCCGCTCGCCGCGAGACGGCGGACACGTTGAGCGCCATCGCCGACGCCAGCGCCGACCAGCAGCGCGCGCTCGCCGCCGCTGCCGCCGAGGCGCGCCGCGCCGCCGCGGCGACCGGCGAGACCATCGCCGCCGCCACGGCCGAACAGGCCGCCGCGCTTGCCGAGGGCGTCGCCGAGGCGCGGCGCGAGGCCGGCGCGACCACCGCCGCGCTCGCCGCCGCCGTGGACGAGCAGCGCGCCAAGCTGGCCGACGCCATCGCCGCCTTGCGGCAGGACGTCGAGGAGATGGCTGCCTCGATCGAAGCCGCTTCGGCCGATCAGCGCGAGGCGCTGGCCGAAGCCACGCGCGGCGCTTTGCGCGAGGTCGACGGCATGACGGGCACGATCCGCGCCGCCGTGCAGGCGCAGGCCGAGCGGCTCGCCGCTGCCGCCGCCGCGACGCGCCAGGAGGTCGAGGCCGCCGCGAGCGCGTTGGCCGACGGCGTCGAGCGCCAGTCGGCGCAGATCGCCGCCGTCTCCGAAGCGGCGAACGAGAAGGTCGCGGCGATGGGCGAGACGCTCAACGCCGATCTGCGCGCGTTGGTCGGGGACGTCGAGCAGGCGGTGCTGCGCGTCAATAAGCTGAGCGAAAGCTGCCGTGTCGAAGCCGAGACGCTGCGTGAAGGCTATGCCGGCCTTGCCGTGCAGGCTCAGCAGGTCGGCCAGACCGTCACCGGTCAGGCGCAAAACCTGACCAGCGCGACCGAGCGCATGACGCACGAATTGAAATCGGCCACCGACGCCTTCAGCGCGCGCATCGTCGCGCTGCCGGACGCGGCCGAGCGCGCCGTCGCGCGGCTCGGCCAATCGACCGATCAGTTGAACGGCCAGGGCGACAACGTCGGCCAGACCGCGGAGCGCTCCGTCGCCGCCTTGCAGACGGCCGCCGACGCGCTGGCGCGCCGCGCCGCCGCGCTCACCGGGGCGACGGAAGACGCGCGCAGCGATCTTGCCCAGGCCGGCGAGAGCTTCGCGGCGCGCGCCGCCCAGGTGCAGGCCGCCACCGAAGCCGCGGCGAGCCTCACCGACCGCACGGCGACGCTAATGGAGCGTCAGGCGGAGGCGCTCAGCCGCGCCGCCGACCATGCCGCCGGCAAGGCCGAGGATGTCCGCCTCATGCTCGGCGAACAGACCGAATCGGTGCGCGCCGCCGCCGGCCATGCCGCCGACGAGGCGGCCCGCATCGGCGACGCGTTCACCCGCCAGGCTGCCGCCCTGATCGAAGCGGCCGACCGCGCCGGCGCGAAGGGCGAGGACGTCCGCAAGCTGATGCGCGAGCAGGGCGAGGCGTTCGAACGGCAGGCCGAGAATCTCGCGGCGCGCGAGGAGGCGCGCGGCGAGGCGCTGCGCCGCATGTTGCGCGAGCAGGAGGAGACCTTCGCCAGCCTGGCCGAGCAGCTCGCCGCCCGCGTCGAGGCTATCGAGGAGACGCTCAAGCGCCAGGCGGCGACCCTGGCGCGCGGTTCGCAAGAGGCCGAGGAGAAGGCTGAAAGCCTCGGCGAAACCTTGCGCCGGCGCGGCGACGATGTCGCCAAGATCACGCGCGAGGCGACGCAGCAGTTGCGCGAGGTCGGCGAGGCGCTCGGGCGCGAGGCCGAGACGCTCGGCCAGTCGGCGCGCCTGGCCAACCGCCACATCGAGGACAACCGCGCGGCCTTCAACGTCAGCAGCAACGAATTCCAGGCCGTGTCGCGCCAGATCACCGAGCAGATGCACGCCATCGGCGTTCTGTTCCGCCAGCAGAGCGCCGAGATGACGCGCGCCGCCGAGACCGCGCGCGATCAGGTCGGCAAATCCGGCGCTCAGCTCCAGCAGCAGACCGCCGAATACGCCAAGGCGCTCGAAGTCGCCGCCGCCAAGGCGCACGACATCGCCAGCGCCTTCGAGAGCCAGACCGACGCGCTGGTCCAGGCCTCGGAGCACGCCAGCGCCGAAGCTTCGCGCGTCCGCGCCGGCCTGTTGGATTCGCGCCGCGACACCTTCCTGCGGGCGTCCAAATTCATCGTCGAGGACCTCAATTCCATCGGCATCGACATCAGCCGCCTACTGGACAAGACCGAGGCCGAGAAGCTGTGGAAGGGCTACGCCAAGGGCGACAAGGGCGTCTTCATCCGCGGCCTGCTCGGCGGCGGCGAGGGCAAGACCCAGGAGACGATTAAGGCGCGCTACGAGAGCGACGACACGTTCCGGCGCTTCGTCAGCCGTTACATCGACCAGTTCGAAAGTCTGCTCGGCCAGGCCAAGGAAAGCGACCCGGAGAACCTCCTGAGTTCCACTTTCGTCACCTCCGACATCGGCAAGCTCTATGTTTTGCTGTCGCGCAGCCTGGGTCGTATGAGCTGATATCTATTTGAAATAGAATAGATATTTCCGGTTCGTGCCAGCCCTCGGGCGGCCGTGGGACCGCTTCCTGGACGCCCCTTTCGGCTTGACCTTGCGGGCGCGATTGCGTAAAAAACGGCCTCTTTTCGGGCCTTTGGCGCGACCACCTCCTAGCCGCTTCCAGGGGAGGGCGCGCCGGCCTTTAAGCGAGACAGCGAAAAATTCGGCCGGCCGGGCTTTCTGGCGGGTCCCCACGTGAGGATACGGTTATGTCGCGACGCTGCGGAGTGACGGGCAAGGGCGTGATGTGCGGCCATCTGGTCAGCCACGCCAACAACAAGACCGGGCGCAAGTTCCTGCCGAACCTGCAGCATATCTCGATGATCAGCGACGCGCTGAACCAGACCGTGCGCCTGCGCCTATCGACGAACGCCATCCGTTCGATCGAGCACAACGGCGGCCTCGACAATTATCTCCTGAAGCTGTCGGCGAAGGATCTGTCGCCGGAGTTCCGCCGCCTGCGCGCGCGCATCCAGCGCAAGCTCGAAGCGACCGCCGCCTAACGGCAGCGCTCATCGTTCAAGAAAAAGGCCGCCCTCTCGGGCGGCCTTTTTTGTTGTCCGAAGCCCGCGCCTATTTCAGGTGCTGCTTGAAGAAGGCGATGGTGCGGCCCCACGCCTGCTCGGCCACTTCTTTGTTGTAGCGCGCGCCGCCGGTGTCGTTGTTGAAGGCGTGCTGCGCGCCGTCATAGACGTATTTGGTGAACGGCTTGTTCGCGGCCTTCAGCGCGGCCTCGTAATCCGGATAGGTGTTGTTCACGTTCGGATCGTTGCCGGCCAGGTGGAACATGATCGGCGCCTTGATCTTGGCGGCGTCGGCGGCGTTGGCGGCGCGGCCGTAATAGACCACCACGGCGTCCGCCGCCGAGTTCACCGCCATCATGTTCGACATCGCGCCGCCCCAGCAGAAGCCGGTGACGCCGACCTTGCCGGTCGTCTGATCGCTTTTCTTCAGGTAATCGACGCCGGCGACGAAGTTGCGCACGACCTTCGCCATGTCCTTGCTGACTTCGCCGATCATCTTGACCGCGACTTCCTGATCGGCCGGCGCGCCGCCGACCGGCGAGAGCGCGTCGGGCGCGAGCACGACGAAGCCTTCGAGGGCGACGCGGCGCGCAACGTCCTGGATGTGCGGGTTGAGGCCGCGGTTCTCGTGGATGACGACGACGCCGGGGAGTTTCGTCGTGCCGCGCGGGCGGACGAGATAGCCGGTCATCAGGTCGGCGCCCTGGTAAGTCACCATTCTGGTGTCCAGCCGCGCATCGTCGGGCTTCACGATCTGGGCGTTGGCGTAGTTCGGCGCGATCATGTCGAACGCGGCGGCGGCGGCGGCGACGCTGCCGGTGATCTTGGCGGCGCGCTCGAGAAAGACGCGGCGTTCGAGGCCCTCGTGCGTGTATTGATCGTAGAGGTCGATGATGCGTTGGTCCAATGGCATGGTCTTCTCCCCTTTACCCACGTCGTGATGGGCGCCGCCGGTGATGCGGCGACGGACGCGAACGGTAACAAAAGGGCGGGGGCCTCGCCAGACGGGCGGACGGCGCGGCTCCGTGCCGCCGATCAACTCGGCGTGAGAACGCGCTGCAACAGAGCGGTCACGATCGGGGGCGCGATGGCGCGCGCCGGCATCAATGAACGGTCGTCTTTGCCGGCTTGGCCGAGGCTTTGACGGCGCGCGGGCTTTCGCCTGGGCTGGCCGGGCCGCGGCCCGAGCCGTCCTCGTCGAACAGTTCGGCGAGCTTCTCCATCATCGTCGAGCCGAGCTGCTCGGCGTCGACGATCGTCACGGCGCGGCGGTAATAGCGCGTGACGTCGTGGCCGATGCCGATAGCGACGAGCTGGACCGGCGAATAAGTCTCGATCCATTCGATGACGCGGCGCAGGTGCGCCTCGAGGAAATTGCCGGGATTGACCGAGAGCGTCGAATCGTCGACCGGCGCGCCGTCGGAGATGACCATGAGGATGCGGCGCTGCTCGGGGCGCATGACGATGCGGTTGTGCGCCCACAGCAGCGCCTCGCCGTCGATGTTCTCTTTCAGCAGCCCCTCGCGCAGCATCAGGCCGAGGTTCTTGCGCGTGCGCCGCCACGGCGCGTCGGCGTTCTTATAGATGATGTGGCGCAGGTCGTTGAGGCGGCCGGGCGCGGCCGGTTTGCCGGCGGCGAGCCATTTCTCGCGCGACTGGCCGCCCTTCCAGGCGCGCGTGGTGAAGCCGAGGATCTCGACTTTCACGCCGCAGCGCTCCAGCGTGCGCGCCAGGATGTCGGCGCTCATGGCGGCGAGCGTGATCGGCCGGCCGCGCATCGATCCGGAATTGTCGATCAGCAGGCTGACCACAGTGTCGCGGAAATCGGTCTCCTTCTCCATCTTGTAGGAGAGCGAATAGACCGGATTGACGATGACGCGCGCCAGCCGGGAGGCGTCGAGCATGCCTTCGTCGAGGTCGAAGTCCCACGAGCGGGCCTGTTTGGCCATCAGTTTGCGCTGCAGCCGGTTGGCGAGGCGCCCGATGACGCTCTGCAGGCTGGTGAGCTGGTTGTCGAGGTGGCCGCGCAGGCGCGACAGTTCCGCCGGCTCGCACAGGTCGGCCGCGTCCACCACTTCGTCGAAGGCGGTGCTGAAGGCGCGGTAGTTGTTCTGATCCGGGCCCTGGTTGCGGTTCTGCGGCATCCAGCGCATGTCGGGCGGCAGGCCGTCGCCTTCGCCGGCGCCGGCGTTCATGTCGTCCATGGCGTCTTCGGCCGCGCCTTCCTCGCCTTCCTCCTCCTGGCTGCCGGCGTCTTCCTGGGTCGGCGTATCGGAGGATTCGGCGGTCTCGGAATCGGAGCCGGAGGATTCGTCCTCGGTCTCGTCGTTCTGGTCGCCCTCGGCGTCGGCGCCGGCGTCCATCTCGTCGATCGCCTCCTCGTCGCTGAGCGAGAGATCGGTGATGAGCTTGCGCAGCGCCCGGGCGAAGTTCGCCTGGTCGCCGACATGGCGGTCGAGATCGGCGAAATCCTTGCCGGCACGGGCGTCGACCCAGGCGCGCCATTCGTCGACCATGTGGCGCACGCTTTCCGGCGGCGCGCGCCCGGTCAGCTTCTCGCGCGCGATCATGCCGATCACTTCGGGCACCGGCACGTTGCTGTATTCGTTGACGCGGTTATAGACGACGTTCTTGCACTTCTGTTCGAGCGCGGCGTCGAGATTGGCGGCGACGCCGGCCATGCGCTTGGCTCCGAGCGCTTCGCAGCGTGCCTGCTCGACCTCGTTGAAGATCTTGCGCGCCGAATCGCCGGCCGGCAGATGCTTGTTGTGCAGCGTCTCGTCGTGATAGCGCAGCTTCAGCGCCATGGCGTCGGCTTCGCCGCGGATGCGCGCCACTTCGTCGGCCGGCAGGTCGCGCGACGGCGGCTGCAAGCGGGCGCGCAGGCCCTTCACGCGCGCCGGATCGGGGGTGAAATCGACGGACAGCTCGGGCTGGTTGGCAACCGCGCGCATGGTCGCGGCGGTGACGCGCTTGAACGCCTCGGCCGGCGTGTCCTGCGCGGCCAAGCCGCGCCCCTTGCCGGCCGGCTTGGCGCTGGGCGCGACCGGCGGGCCGTTGGACGCGGCGGCGCTCTCGGCGGGAGCCGGCGAGCGAAAACTCGCTGCCAACCCCGCCGGAGTCTTGCTGTCGTCCGCGGGGCTCACGCGAGCTGGATCCGCGACGCCGCTTCAGGCAGCTCCTGATCGAAGCAGCGCTGGTAATATTCGGCTACCGTGGCGCGCTCGACCTCGTCGCACTTGTTGAGGAAGGTCAGCCGGAAGGCGAGGCCGACATCCTTGAAGATGCGCGCGTTCTCGGCCCAGGTGATCACCGTGCGCGGCGACATGACGGTGGAGATGTCGCCGGCGATGAAGCCGGCGCGCGTCAAGTCGGCGAGCGAGACCATGTTGGAGATGGTCTTGCGGCCTTCCTCGGTGTCGTAGCTCGGCACCTTGGAGACGACGATCTTGGTCTCGTCCTCGTGCGGCAGGTAGTTCAGCGTCGCCACGATGTTCCAGCGGTCGAGCTGGCCCTGGTTGAGCTGCTGCGTGCCGTGATAGAGGCCGGTGGTGTCGCCGAGGCCGACGGTGTTGGCGGTGGCGAACAGGCGGAACGACGGATGCGGGCGGATGACCTTGTTCTGGTCGACCAGGGTCAGCTTGCCGTCCACTTCCAGCACGCGCTGGATGACGAACATGACGTCCGGGCGGCCGGCATCGTATTCGTCGAACACCAGCGCCGTCGGGGTCTGCAGCGCCCAGGGCAGGATGCCTTCGCGGTATTCCGTCACCTGCTTGCCGTCGCGCAGCACGATCGCGTCCTTGCCGAGCAGGTCGATGCGCGAGATGTGGCTGTCGAGATTGACGCGCACGCACGGCCAGTTGAGGCGCGCGGCGACCTGCTCGATGTGGGTCGATTTGCCGGTGCCGTGATAGCCCTGGATCATGACGCGGCGGTTGAAGGCGAAGCCGGCGAGGATGGCCAGGGTCGTGTTCGGGTCGAACCGGTATGCGTCGTCGCTGTCGGGCACGTATTCGCTGCCCTGGCTGAAGGCCGGCACCATCATGTCGCTGTCGATGCCGAAGACCTGGCGGACGGAGACCTCGATGTCGGGGTTCTCCAACGGGTGGCGGTTCGGAGACATCGCTGCTGTGCTCATGGCTTCATCCAAATAAATGTCAGTAATACTGCCGGACCGGGCAAGACCGGGCCGTCAGGGGGCGCTGACGCTGTTTTTGAGGGTGGCGTAAGCTTGGTTGACCAATTTTAACCGCTCCTCGGCGGTTTTGTCGCCCCCATTGGCGTCGGGATGCAGGCGTTTCGCTAGTTCCTTATAGCGGCGTTTCAATTCTGCCAAACTGAAGGGGAATTGTAGGTCCATCACGCGCAGGGCCTTGCTTTCGTCGCTGGTGGCGGGCCGTCCGCCGGGGCCGCGTTCCCGTCCGCGGCGGCCGGCGGCGCCGGCTGCCGGGCCATTTTCATCAAAGAAGCCAAAGGGATCGCGGGCCTGAGCGAAGGGATCCTCGTCGTTTCGGGGGCGGGCGCGGCGGGTGCCGCGGGTGCCCGCGCCCTGGGGGCCGTTGCGCGCCGTCCGCGCCTCCGCCTCCGCCGTCTGGGCGCTGAGCCGGCCGAGCGGCCAGGTCGGCCGCCAGCCGACGAGATCGCGCCGCACATGGGCCTCGATCTGGTCCGGCGTCATGCCGGCGAAATAATCCCAGGACTTGTTGAACTCGCGGATATGGTCGAGGCACAGCCACATATGGCTGTTCAGCGAATCGCGCGACTTGGGGGCGCGATAGACGCCTTCGCCCGGGCAATCCGGGTGGTCGCAGGCGCGCGACGCGCCGGCCGGCCGCGTCGCCCCGGCCGCCGTATGGGTTCTGGTCCTTGGCATGGACAAAATATGAGGGCTAGCGCCGCTTCGCGCAAGCCGCGCGCTCCCTCGCATGCTCGCTTGACGCGACGGGCGGCGGGCGGCACCTTCGCGGCCATTCTCGTTCGTCGCGTGTCATAGGGTCCGCCGTTTGTCCGTCGCCGCCGCCATCGACCAGAAATTGCGCGACGCTTTCGCGCCCGCGCGCCTCGAAATCGTCGACGAGTCGGCGCTGCACGCCGGCCATTTTCACGCCGGCCAGGAAAGCGCCCGTCGCGCCGCCGGCGAGACGCATTTCCGCCTGCTCATCGTTTCCGAGCGCTTCGAGGGCCAAAGCCGCGTCGCGCGTCAGCGCTTGGTCTACCAGACGCTGGCCGACGAGATTGCCGGCGGCGTGCACGCCTTGGCCATGACCACGCTGACGCCGTCGGAGCTGGCGCGCGCCGGATCGTGAGCGCGCTGTCGGGCGGAGTGACGCGCGCGGGCTTTCCTGTTTTGGTTGTGCTGGCCGCGGACTATACACTTGTGAGTTGAAAATCGGCGGCGCATGGATAAAGTGCCGCATAGAGATCCGTACATGCTTGTCAGTCGCAACGTCACGATTTCCGGTCGCCGCACCAGCATCCGCCTCGAGCAGGAGATGTGGGATTGCCTCGGCGAAATCGCGCGCCGCGAACGGCTCACCATCCACCAGATCGCCAGCGTCGTCGCCGCCGTGCGCCAGAGCTCGAGCCTGACGGCGAAGCTGCGCGTCTTCATCGTCGGCTATTTCCGCGCCGCCGCGACCGAGACGGGGCATGCCCACGCCGGGCACGGCCAGTCGCTCAACGCTATGGCGGGCGCGCGCGCCGTGCCGCCCAAGGCGGAAAGCCCCGCGACGGCCAACGCGCTGCACGATTCGGTGCGCGCGCGCATCGCGCTCCTGGCGCGCGAACCGGCCAAGCGGCAGGCGGCGTCCGGCCCGCGCAAGCGCGGCGAATAGCGCGCTATCGGCTCTTTTTCAGGATTTCCGCGGCCCGGTGTAGAACGCCGGCCAGCGCTGGCGCACGACGTCGCCGTCGGCGGCGAGCGCGTGGCAGCTGTCGATGCGCTTGGGCTTGCGCGTCGGATCGGCCGGGGCGGCGAGGGTGCCGCCGTCGGGCTGCGGGATTTTCGACACGCCGATCGTCTGATAGGCGACGGTGGCGAGCGGGCCGAGCATCTCGACCAGATGCGTGCAGCCGCGCACGCCGCCGAGCAGCTCGCGCGTCTTGCGGTTCCAGCCCGGCGCGATGCGCAACCCCTTGAGCTTGGCGAAGGCCGGCAGGATCGCCGGGCAGATAGCGTGCGGATTGGCGTCCATCGCCACTTCGACGTCGCGCACGGTCAGCGTCTTGTCCACTGTCAGGCGGATCCACATGTCGTGTAGCGGCGTGCCCGGGGCGACGGTGCCGCGAAACTCGCTGGAGAATTCGTACGCCTTCACGTCGCGCAGGACGCCCTCGATGTCCCACAGTCCGTCGGCGCGGCGATAGCCGCGCATGTCGAGGCGCCGGTGGTGGCGTTCCTCGCGCGGCTGGGCGGGGCTCAACGGCATGGCTTCTCTCCCTCGAAAGGCGCCGGCGGACAGGGCTCAGCCGCCGGCGTGGCGCACTTCTTCGGCTGCCGCCGCGCTGATCTGGCTTGCCGCTGCGTCGTTGCGCGTCTGCGGCGTGATTTTCAGCAAGGTGATCTGATTGCGCTGGCGGCGCAGAATCTCGAAGCTGAAGCCATGGAACAGGAATGCCTGGCCGATTTCGGGAATTTGCCGCGATTCGTGCAGCACCAAGCCGGCGATGGTCGCCGCCTGCTCGTCGGGGAGCTGCCAGCCGAATTGGCGGTTGAGGTCGCGGATCGTCACGCTGCCTTCGCTGATCACCGCGCCGTCGAGGAGCTGGCGCACGCCCGGCGTGACGATATCGTGCTCGTCGGCGATGTCGCCGACGATCTCCTCGAGAATGTCTTCGAGGGTGACGACTCCCATGTAGTCGCCGTATTCGTCGACCACGACCGCGAAATGCTCGCGCCGCTTGCGGAACGCCTGGAGCTGTTCGAGCAGCGACGTCGATTCCGGCACGAACCATGGCTCTGCTGCGAGCGCGTGCAAATCGATGCGCTTCCACTCGTCGGGCCGCTTGCGGATGACCTGCAGCAGCGCCTTGACGTGCAAAATGCCGATGATGTTCTCGGCGCGGTCGCGCCAGATCGGCATGCGCGTGAAAGGGCTGGCGGCGATGCGGTCCATGATCTCGTCGAGCGGCGCGTCGATGTTGATCGACGTCACGTTGCGCCGATGGACCATGATCTCGCCGACTTCGACCTCGTCGAGCTCCAGGATGCTGTGCAGCATGGCCCGCTCCTGGTCGATCTCGCCGCGCGCGTCCTGCGCCAGCAAGTCGATGGCGCCGCGCAGGGCCTGGGTCGGGGTGATGAGCATCGCCCTGGCCTTAGGATCGCTGCCGAACAACCGGAGGATGCCGGTCACGATCATTCGCAAGCCGAGCGCCGCCGGCGAGATGAGCATGATGATGATGCGCAGCGGCCGGGCGACGGCGAGCGCGGACGCCACCGAATGCTGCAGCGCGTAGGTCTTGGGCAGGATCTCCGAAAAAATCACCACCAGGATCGTCATGCCGACTGTGGCGTAGGCGACGCCCGTGGCGCCGAACAACGTGATGAGAAGGCTGGTGGCGATGGCCGAGGCCAGAATGTTGACGAGGTTGTTGCCGAGCAGGATGGCCGCGAGCATGCGTTCGCGATCCTTGCGCAGGGCGCGCACGACGGTGGCGCGGCTGTCGCCGCGCTTCTCCATCTGATGAATCTCCACCCGCGGCGCCGCGGTCATCGCCGTTTCGGAGCCTGAGAAGAACGCCGATATCACCATTAAGACGAGGACGGCGAGCAGCAAAAAAATCGTCATGCTATCCATGGAGCATCCCCAGATAGGAGAGAGAACGCGTTAGGCCGAGGCCGGCTCGCGCAGCATGGTTTCGACGGCGGCGAGATCGGTGCCGGGCGCGAGAAACGCCTTGCCGATGCCGCGCGCCAGCACGAACGTCACCTTGCCGTCGCGCACCTTCTTGTCGCGGCCCATATGGGCGACCAGACGCGCGGCGTCCCATTTGCCTTGCGTCGCGTGGCGGCCGGCGTCGGCGAGGCCTGCGGGCAGGCCCATCTCGCGCAGATGGCGCCTCACGCGCGCGGCGTCGGCGGCGGGGCACAGGCCGAGGCGGACGGAGAAGTCGAAGGCGAGACCCATGCCGGCGGCGACCGCTTCGCCGTGCAGCAGGTCCGCGCCGTAGCCGAGTTCGGTTTCCAGCGCGTGCGCGAAGGTGTGGCCGAGATTGAGCAGGGCGCGGTCGCCTTCCTCTTTCTCGTCGCGCGCGACGATGGCGGCCTTGGCCTGGCAGCTTTTGACCACGGCATATTGCCGCGCCGCCGCGTCGCCGGCTTTCGCCGCAGCGCCGTTGGCTTCGAGCCAGGCGAAGAAATCGGGGTCGTCGATCAGGCCGTATTTGGCCACTTCGGCATAGCCGGCGAGGAATTCGCGCTCCGGCAGGGTGGCGAGCGCGTCGAGATCGGCCAGCACGAGGCGCGGCTGATGGAACGCGCCGATCAGGTTCTTGCCCTGGCGCGTGTCGATGGCGGTCTTGCCGCCGACCGAACTGTCCACCTGCGCCAAAAGCGTCGTCGGGACTTGGACGAACTCGACGCCGCGCAGCAGGATCGACGCGGCGAAGCCGGCGAGATCGCCGATCACGCCGCCGCCGAGCGCGATCACCATCGTGCGCCGCTCGACGCCGAGATCGAGCATGTCGTTCAGCAGCTTCTGCAGGAAGCCGAAATCCTTGGTGTGTTCGCCGGGCGGCAGAACGAGGCTGTCGCGCTTGATCCCGGCGCGGTCCATCGCCGCTTCGAACTTCGGCAGATGCAGCTTGGCGACGTTTTCGTCGGTGACGATGACGACGCGCTTCTGGCGCAGCAGCGGCGCGATGTGGGCTTCGGCTTCGGCGAGCAGGCCGCCGCCGACCTTGATCTCGTAGCTGCGCGCGCCGAGCGCGACGGGAACGGTGGTGATGCCGGCGTTCACGATGCGGCTCCGGCGTTCGTCGTTGCGGGATGGGCGGCGAGATGCTCGGCCAGCGCGGCCATCACCTTGTCGGCGACCAGCTCGGCCGATTGCTCGCCGCTGTCCACCGTCACGTCGGCTTCGGCATAGACCGGCTCGCGCTCGGCGAGCAGGCGGGCGAGGGTCTCGCGCATGTCGCCGGTCTTGAGCAACGGCCGGTCCTTGCGCCGCGCCACGCGCTTGAGCAGCAGCTCGATATCGGCGCGCAGCCAGATCGAGACGCCGTGCTCGGCGATGCGCGCCCGCGTCTCGGGATTCATGAACGCGCCGCCGCCGGTGGCGATCACGGCCACGGGGCCGTCGAGCAGGCGGGCGATGACGCGGCGCTCGCCCGAACGGAAGGCGGCTTCGCCGTCGCGCGCGAAAATCTCCTCGATGGTCGATTGCGCGGCGGTCTCGATCTCGGCGTCGGCGTCGACGAACGGCAAATCGAGCTTGCCGGCGAGGATGCGGCCGACCGAGGTCTTGCCCGCGCCCATCATGCCGACCAGCACGACGCTTTTGCGCAAATCCGGCAGCTTGCTCATGCGCGCGCCTCCATGCCTGCGCGCGCGCCCGCGCGCGACGGCGGATCGGCGAGCGGTTGCAACCGGCAGAGGGAGCCGTTAGGGTGCCGTGGATTGGACATAATTCATGTCTAGCATAGACTTAGCGGCATGTCGCGGACCCGTTCCGCCGCCGCCGTCCACAGTTTTATCAGGTCGCCGCTCATGGGTCTGCTACCCCGCCTCGTCATCGCCGCCTTCGTCATCGTGCTGGTCGGGTTCGGCGTGTTCCTCGCCACCTGGGACATGCCGCCGCCGTCGGCCCCGGTCGAGCGGACGCTGCCCAACGACCGTTTGCGGCCTTAAGCCATGCGCGTCCGGGGGCCCTTTGCCGCAGCTTGTCTTCTCGCGCTGGCCGCCGCGCCGGGCGCGCCCCCGGCTTGGGCGCAAGCCCCCACCTCGCTGTTCCCGAGCCGCCCGGCGGCTCCCGGCGCGACCGACGCCGCGCCGGCGCTGCCGAGCAACCTGCTCGGCGTCGAAAGCCTGCAGGCGGTCGGTGGCGACAGCTTCGGCCTGCGCGATGGCGCGGAGGGGCTCGGCGCCGATCTGTGGCGCGGCGCGCGCCACGGCCAGCTTGTCGAGCTGATGACGCTGCTGCCGGACGCGACGCCCTCGGCGACCATGAACGCGCTCGGCCAGCGCCTGCTCGTCACGTCGGCCGCGGTGCCGGCCGCGCCATCTGGCGCGGAGGCCAGCTATCTTGCCGTCCGCCTCGACCGACTCGCCGCGCTCGGCGACGCGGCGCTCGCCGCCGATCTCGCGCGCGCCGCGCCGGGCCGCGCCCAGGACAAGCCGGTGGTGCGCGCCATCGTCGATGCCGCCTTCCTCGCCGGCGCGCATGACGCCGCCTGCGCCGAGACGCGCGGCGCGGTCAACGCCTTCGCCGACGATCCCTATTGGCGCGAGGCGCTGGCCTTCTGCCAGATGATCGCCGGGGAGCGCGTCCAGGCCGAAATCACCGCCGCCGCGCTGCGCGAGCAAAAGCTTGGCGATGCCGGCTTCTTCCCGCTGCTCGCCGCCATCGGCGGCGATCGCAACGCCAAGCCGGCGAGCCTGCCGCAGCCGACGCCGCTGCATGTAGCGATGCTGCGCGCCGCTAAACTGGCGGCGCCCGCCGACGCTTTCGAGAGCGATGACGCCGCAATTCTGGCCGCGCTGGCGCAACTGCCGGAAGGCGCGTTGGACGCGCGGCTCGCCGCCGCCGAGCGCGCCGAGGCTTACGGCGCGCTGCCGACCGTCGCGCTGATCAAGCTCTACGAGGAATTGCGCTTCACTCAGGCCCAATTGGCGAACGCGCTGACTGGTTCGGAAAGCGAGAGCGGGCCGCGCGCCCGCGCGCTGCTCTATGCCGCCCAGGCGCGCCAGGGATCCGCCGCCGCGCGTGCGGTGCTGATTCAGCGCGCGCTCGGCCTGTCGCAGGACGCCGGCCTGCTGCCGACCGCGTCCCGCGTCTATGCCGATCCGCTCGCCGGCATTCCGCCGACCAGCGATCTTGCCTGGTTCGCCGCCTCGGCGACGCGCGCCCTGTTCGCGGCCGGCCGCATCCGCGAAGGCCGCGCTTGGCTCGCCGCGCTCGGCGGCGGCCTCGGCGGCGGGGTCGGCGGCACGGCATCCGGCGTGCAGGAGATTCCGCCCGCCGTCGCCTTGCTACCCTATGCGCTGATCACCGCCGAGCCGCGCAGCGTGCCGAACTGGGACGACGATCTGTGGCGGCGCTGGAAGCAGGCGCAGGGACCGGCCCTGCCGACCCGCGCCAGCCTGTTGCTGACGCTGCTCGAAGGGCTTGGCCGCCCGGCGCCCGAGGAAGCGTGGGACGGTTTGGCTCGCGCCCAGACCGACCGCGCCGACCATCTGCCCGCGCCGTCGGTGCTGCGCACCCTGGAAGTCTCCGCCGCCACCGACCGCAAGGGCCTCGCCGTGCTTGCCGCGCTCGCCACCTTCGGCCCGGAGGGGCCGGCCGGCACGCATCCGCTGGTCATCGGCATGGCGCTCGCCGGCCTGCGCAACATCGGCCTGGAGGCCGAGGCGCGCGCCTTGGCGGTGGACGCCGCCGTGGGCGCGGGGCTGTAGCGCCGATGGCCGGCCGCGCGCCCGCGCCGCTCGCGCTGGGACGCCGCGCCGAGGCGTTTCTCGAAATGCTCGCCGCCGAGCGCGGCGCGGCGGAGAACACGCTGCAATCCTATACGCGAGATCTCGCGCAGTTCGCCGGCTGGCTCGCCAGCCAGTACGGCCCCTTGCCGGAGGACGCGAGCGAAGCCGATTTGCGCGGCTATCTCGCCGCCCTGTCGCGCGCCCAGGTCGCGCCGGCCACGGCGGCGCGCCGGCTGTCCTGCCTGCGCCAGTTCTACCGCTTCCTCTATGCCGAAGGCGTGCGCGCCGACGATCCGAGCGCTAAGCTCGACAGCCCGCGCAAAGCGCGCGCCTTGCCGAAAACCCTGAGCGAGGAGGACGTCGATGCCTTGCTGCGTGCCGCGGGCACCGGCGAGGGGCCGGAGGTTCTGCGCCGCGCCGCGCTGCTTGAAACGCTCTACGCCAGCGGCCTGCGCGTCTCCGAACTGGTCGGCTTGCCGCGCGCGGCGCTGCGCGACGACGCCGACATGATTCTGGTGCGCGGTAAGGGCGGCAAGGAGCGGCTGGTGCCGCTCGGCGACGCGGCGCGCGCGGCGCTTGCCGCCTATCTCGACGCGCGCGGATATTTTCTCGCCGATGGCGAGGAGTCGCCCTGGCTGTTTCCCTCGCGCGCCGACAGCGGCCATCTGACGCGCCAGCGCTTCGGCCAGATCCTGAAAGAAATCGCCATCGACGCCGGCCTGCCGCCGGCGAAAGTGTCGCCGCACGTGCTGCGCCACGCCTTCGCCAGCCATCTGCTGGCGCGCGGCGCGGATTTGCGCAGCGTGCAGCAGATGCTCGGCCATGCCGACATCTCGACGACGCAGATCTACACCCACGTGCTCGAAGAACGGCTGCGCGCGTTGGTGCGGGACCATCATCCGCTGGCGAGGGGCTGACGGATGGACGCGCGCCGCGATTGCCTGATCGCCGGCGGCGGCCCGGCCGGCATGATGCTCGGCTTTCTCCTGGCGCGCGCCGGCATCAAAGCGACCGTGCTGGAAAAGCACGGCGATTTCCTGCGCGACTTTCGCGGCGACACGATCCATCCCTCGACCATGGAGCTGATGCGCGAGCTCGGGCTGCTCGAGGCGTTTCTCGAACTGCCGCACCAGAAAGCCCACGAGCTGCGCGGCCGCATCGGCGGCGAGGAGATCAAGATCGCCGATTTCCGCCATCTGCCGGTGGCCGCGCCCTATATCGCCTTCATGCCGCAATGGGATTTCCTCGACTTCATCGCCGACGCCGGGCGCGTCTATCCGCACTTTGACCTGCGCATGAACGCGCAGGCGACCGATCTGATCGAGGACAACGGCAAGGTCGTCGGCCTGAAGGCGCGAACGCCCGAGGGCGAAATCGAACTGCGCGCCGATCTGGTGGTCGCCGCCGACGGGCGCGGCTCGATCCTGCGCGAGCGCGCCGGCTTGCGCGTGCAGGACCTCGGCGCGCCGATGGATGTGTTGTGGTTCCATATGCCGCGCGCGGCGAGCGATCCGAGCGACGTGATGGGCGTGTTCGATGCCGGGCGCATCGTCGTGCTGATCAATCGCGGCGATTACTGGCAATGCGCCTTCGTCATTCCCAAGGGCAGCCATGAAGCCTTGCGCGCGCAAGGTCTGGCCGCGGTGCAGGACGGCTTGCTCGCCGCCGCGCCGTTTCTCGGCGAGCGGGTCCGCACGCTCGACGATTGGGAGAAGCTGAAGCTGCTCGTCGTCAAGGTCGACCGGCTGGCCCGCTGGCACAAGCCGGGCCTCTTGTGCATCGGCGACGCGGCGCACGCCATGTCGCCGGTCGGCGGCGTCGGCATCAATCTGGCGATCCAGGACGCCGTGGCCGCCGCCAACATCCTGTGGCGGCCGTTGCGCGAGCGTCGCCTCGCCGAGAGCGATCTCGCCGCCGTGCAGGCCCGCCGCCTGTTCCCCACCCGCGTCGTGCAGCGCATGCAGGTGGCGGTGCAGCGGCGCATCATCAGCGCCGTGCTCGGCGCGCGCGCCGTGCGTCCGCCTGCGCTCGTGCGCCTGCTCGGGCGCTGTCCGCGCTTGCAGCGCGTCCCGGCGCGCATCGTCGGCCTCGGCGTGCGGCCGGAGCATGTCCGGAGCCCGGCTTTGCCGCCGCCTTAGGAATGTCGGCGCGCGATCATTGACATCCCGGCCGGGCCGGGCTTCACTCCCCCGAGCGCCCGGAGCGTCGGGCTAAGTCATTGATTTTGAACGGATCACTTTGCAGTCCGGCATCATTCCCAGGGCCTCCCGCGCCGCCGCCGTGCGGCTCAACCGCAGCCAGCTTTCGGTGCCGGGCATTCGCCCGGAACTGTTCGAGAAGGCGGCGCAATCGGCGGCCGACGTGATCTTCCTCGATCTCGAGGATTCGGTCGCCTTCGCCGACAAGGCCAAGGCGCGCGAGAACGTCATCTCGGGCCTGCGCGATCTCGACTGGCGCGGCAAGACCGTGTCGGTGCGCGTCAACGGCCTCGACACGCCCTTCATGTATCGCGACGTCATCGAGGTAATGGAGCGGGCGGGCGAGCGCATCGACCTGATGCTGATCCCCAAGGTGAACCGCGCCGCCGATGTGCAGGCGGTCGACATGCTGCTGACCCAGATCGAAATGGCCAAAGGCTACGTCCGCCCGGTCGGGCTCGAGCTGATGATCGAGACGGCCGAAGGCTTGATGAACGTCGATGCCATCGCCGGCGCCAGCGCCCGCGCCGAATCGCTGCATTTCGGCCCGGGCGACTTCGCCGCCTCGACCGGCGCGCGCAACGTCACCATCGGCGGCGGCAATCCCGACTATGCCGTGCTGGTCGGCGCGAAAGGCGGCCCGCGCCAAACCCATGTCGGCGATATGTGGCATTACGCCCTGGCGCGCATCGTCGTCGCCGCGCGCGCCCATGGCCTCCGCCCGCTCGACGGCCCCTATGCCGACTTCGCCGACGCCGAAGGGTTCGAGGCCGCCGCCAAGCGCGCCGCCGCCTTGGGCTGCGACGGCAAATGGTGCATTCATCCGAGCCAGATCGCCGCCGCCAACGCGGCCTTCGGCCCGACCGCCGCCGAGGTCGAGCAGGCGCGCAAAATCCTCGCCGCCATGGACGAGGCGGCGCGCGCCGGCAAAGGCGCGGCGACGCTCGATGGCCGCATGATCGACATCGCTTCGATCCGCCAGGCCGAGGTCGTGGTGCGCAAGGCCGACCTGATCTCCAAGCCTCAGTGAAACTCTTGACAGCGGCGGCTTAAGCCGTCACGAAAGCCCGTCATGCCGACCTTTCTCGATTTCGAAAAACCGATCGCCGAGCTCGAAGGCAAGATCGAAGAGCTGCGCCACCTCAACAACGCCGGCGATGTCAACATCGCCGAGGAAGTGGGCAAGTTACAGGCCAAAGCCGACCGTCTGCTGAAGCAGACCTACGGCAAGCTCGACCCCTGGCAGAAGGTCCAGGTCGCGCGCCATCCCGACCGGCCGCATTTCAAGGATTACGTCGAGGCGCTGATCGAGGATTTCACGCCCCTCGCGGGCGACCGCGCCTTCGGCGAGGACGCGGCGATCCAGGGCGGCCTCGGCCGCTTCCGCGGCTATTCGGTCATGGTCATCGGCAACGAGAAGGGCCGCGACACCGAATCGCGCATCAAGCACAATTTCGGCATGGCCCGCCCGGAAGGCTACCGCAAGGCGCGGCGCCTGATGGAGATGGCCGACCGTTTCAAGCTACCGGTCATCACGTTGGTCGATACTGCCGGCGCCTATCCCGGCGTCAACGCCGAGGAGCGCGGCCAGTCCGAAGCCATCGCCCGCTCGATCGAAGCCTGCCTGCGCCTGCGCGTGCCGCTGGTCTCCGCCGTGATCGGCGAGGGCGGCTCTGGCGGCGCGATCGCGCTCGCCGCCGCCGACCATGTGATCATGCTCGAGCATTCGATCTATTCGGTGATCTCGCCGGAAGGCTGCGCCTCGATCCTGTGGCGCAGCGGCACGCCGGAACAGGCGAAGATCGCGGCCGAAGCATTGAAAGTGACCGCTGACGACCTGAAGGGCCTCGGCCTCATCGACGAGATCGTGCCCGAGCCGCTTGGCGGCGCGCATCGCGAGCCGGCCGCCGCCATGGCCGCAACCGGTAGCGCCATCGAGCGCAGCTTGCGCAAACTGCTCGGCCACGAGGGCGCGGCGCTGCGCGAGCGCCGGCGCGAGAAGTTCCTCGAGATGGGCCGCAAGGGGCTTTAAGCCCATTCTCAAGCCCATCTTGCGATGGCGAACCATTCGGGTTCCAGCGCGTTAGTAGTCTATTCCTAACCGCCCGAGCCGCAGGAGCGCGCCCATGTCCGATCCCGCTTTCGACGCCTCATTCGATGCGGGCGCGCACCGTCGCCGCGCCGCCATCGGCCTCCTCGCCGGCACCGCCGTCGGCTGGCTCGTCTTTTTCCTGATCTTCGCGCTGTTCGCCGGCCCGGTCGCCGCGACCAAGGCCGACCGCCTCGGCTATGCCGCGCAATGGCTGCTGCCGGTGGCGATCCTGATCATGGTCCAGGTCTTCGCCGTGGCGATCATGCGGAACTTCAGCCCGGCGATGGACCCGACCACCGGCGTCGAGCCGCGCTATCTCGACGTCTCGCGCCGCGCGCTGACCAACACCGTCGAGCAAAGTTTGATATTCGCGCTCCTGGCCTTCGCCGTGGCCGCCGCCGCGCCGGCCGGCCAGCTCGGCGTCTTCGCCGCGCTGACGGTGATGTTCGTCGCCTCGCGGCTGGTCTTCTGGGGCGGCTATCTGATCGGCTCGCCGTGGCGCACGCTCGGCGTCATGACCATGCAGATCAATATCGTCATGGCCGTCTGGGCCGTGATCGCCGTGCTCGGCTACCAGCCGTTCTGGCTTTATTGATCTAATTCGCGCGCGCAAAGAAAAACGGCGGCTCCATTTGCGGAGCCGCCGCGAGTTTTGCTGAGTCGGGTTACGCGTGGGCTTACTGGAACAGACGCAGGAGATTCTGCGGCATCTGGTTGGCCTGGGCGAGCATGGCGACGCCCGATTGCACCAGCACCTGCTTGGCGGTGAAGGCGGTCATTTCCGAAGCGACGTCGAGGTCGAGCAGGCTGCTGCGCGCCGCTTCGGTGTTCTCGATGGCCGAAGCCAGATTGTCGGACGCGAAATCCAGCCGGTTCTGCGCCGCGCCGACGCTGGCGCGCGACTGGCTCAGGGTGTCGATGGCGGCGCTGATCGCCGTCGAGGCGGCGTCCGCGCCGGACTTGCTCAGGATGTTCTGGCCGGCGATGCCGAGCGCTTGCGAAGACACCGAGCCGATGGCGATGGTCACTTCGTCGACGTTGGCGGTCGTCCCGGTGCCGAGCTTGAAGGTGAAGTCGGTCTGGTCGGAGGTCGAGGCGGTGCCTGTCACCCGCGTGTCGAGCATGCCGGACAAATCGAGTTGGGGGATGGTGCCGCCGCCGTCGAAGACGAACGTGACCTCGAAACTCAGATCGAACGTGTCGCCGTCGGCGTTGGTGAACGTCGCGGTTTTCAGGCCGGTCGTGCTCAGATCGACGGTCGCCGTGGTCTGATAGGTGCCGTAATAGAGAGTCGATGTGGACTGGTTGCCGGTATCGTCGAGGATGACGTTGCCGGTTTGGGCGGCGAAATCGGCCGCATCGCTGATGTTGGAGACGACGACGGAGCTTTCGTCGATTTCGCCGGTGTCGGCGGTGCCCGGCAAATAGGTCGGCAAGCTGCGGATGTCGGCCGACTTGTCGAAGGCGGCGTTGAGTTCGATGACGGCGCCGATCTGGTCGAAATTCACCACCTGGACCGCATTCTGCGCGATGGCCGCGTTGCCGATGGCGATGCCCTGGCTTTCGCCGGTGGCGAGATTCTTGAGCGTCAGGACGTCGGTGGTCGCGTCGTAGGCGACCGAGATGGTCGCGTCGCCGACGTCGTTGCCGAGCTTGATGGAGGCGAAGCCATGCGCGGCGTCGATGACGCTCGATGCGTTGAGCGAGACGTCCGTCCGGCTCGAGCCGTTGACGAGCGAGGTGCCGTTGAACTCGGTGTCCTGGGCGATGCGGTCCACTTCCGAGAGCAACGCCTGAAACTCGGTGTCGAGCATGGCGCGCTCGGTCGAGGAGATCTGGCCCGAGCCGGCTTGCACGGCAAGCGTCTTCATGCGCACGAGGATATCGTTCGCCTTGGACATCGCGCCGTCGGCGATTTGCAGCATGGAGGCGGCCTGGCCGGCGTTCACCTTGGCCTGCTTCTGCGCCTGCACCTCGGCGTTGAGGCGCGAGCCGATGGCCAGCGAGGCGGCGTCGTCCTTCGCGCTCAGCACGCGCGTGCCGGCGGATAATTTGGCGAGGGAGGTGGAAGCCGCGGCGTCGGCCTTCGCGAGATACCGCGTGGCGACATTGGCCGCGTAATTGGAAACGATGTTCAACGCCACTGGCGTCTCTCCTACTTGGAGGTGATCGCGCGGCGTCTTGCCGCGGCCGACATCCTGCCGACGCGACGACTTTAGGGCGCAATCCTTAACGCAAACTTACCCGCGCGGCGAAAGGATGCCCGAAACGACAACGGCGGCTCCCCGCGGAACCGCCGTTTTCATCGCGACTTCAGTGACGCTGGCCGTCTTAGGAGAGCTGGCCGTGGCACTGCTTGTATTTCTTGCCCGACCCGCAGGGGCAGGGGGCGTTGCGCTGCACCTTGCCCCAGGTCGCCGGATCGTTCTGGTCGAAGGCGCGGCGCGGCGCGGCGGCGCGGCCGTCGTCGGCGGGCGCGTCGCCCCCCATCCCAAGGGCGGGATCGACCCGTGTTTCATGCATCTCGCGCGGGCCCTGCGGCATCGGCACGTCGGACGGCTGGTTGATCTGCAATTCGATGGTGCAGAGCACCGAAGTGACGTTCTCGCGCAGCTGGTCGAGCATCTTCTCGAACAGCGAGAAGGCTTCGCTTTTGTATTCGTTGAGCGGGTCGCGCTGGGCGTAGGAGCGCAGGCCGATGCCCTGGCGCAGATGGTCCAGCGTCAGCAGGTGGTCCTTCCAGGTCTGGTCAAGCACCTGCAAGAGCAGGCTCTTTTCGACCATCCGCATCACTTCCGGCGAATAGCGGACGGCCTTCTCGGCCATCTTGCGGTCGGCGGCGTCGGTGATGCGGGCGCGGATCTCCGGATCGGCGATGCCTTCCTCCTTGGCCCAGTCCTGCACCGGCAGGTCGAGGCCGAGCAGGCGCCGGCATTCCTCGTGCAGCAGGGCGACGTCCCACTGCTCGGGATAGGCTTTCTCGGGGATGGCGCGCGAGACCATGTTCTCGATGACCTCGTGGCGCATGTCCGTCACCATGCCGGAGACGTCGTCGCCGCGCATCAGCTCGATGCGCTGCTCGTAGATGACCTTGCGCTGGTCGTTCATGACGTCGTCGTATTTCAGCAGGTTCTTGCGCGCCTCGAAGTTGTGCGCCTCGACCTTCTGCTGCGCCTTTTCCAGCGCCTTGTTGATCCACGGATGGATGATGGCTTCGCCTTCCTCCAGGCCGAGGCGCTGCAGCATCGAATCCATGCGTTCGGAGCCGAAGATGCGCATCAGGTCGTCCTGCAGCGACAGGAAGAACTTGGACGCGCCGGGGTCGCCCTGGCGGCCGGAACGGCCGCGCAGCTGGTTATCGATGCGCCGGCTCTCGTGGCGCTCGGAGGCGATGACATAGAGGCCGCCGGCTTCCAGGGCGAGCTTCTTGCCTTCGGCGATCTCGGCCTTGATCTGCTCGATGCGGCGGGCGCGCTCGGCCTCGTCGGTCACGCTGGCCAGTTCAGACTTCACGCGCAGGTCGAGGTTGCCGCCGAGCTGGATGTCAGTGCCGCGGCCGGCCATGTTGGTGGCGATCGTCACCGCGCCGGGGCGGCCGGCCTGGGCGATGATCTGGGCTTCCTGCTCGTGGTAGCGCGCGTTGAGCACGTTGTGCGGGATGCCGCGCTTCTTGAGCAACTCGGAGATCAGCTCCGACTTCTCGATGCTGGTGGTGCCGACGAGCACCGGCTGGCCGCGCTTCTGGCACTCCTCGATCTGCTTGGACACCGCCTCGTATTTCTCGGCGGCGGTGCGGTAGACCTCGTCGTGGTGGTCGATGCGCGAGATTTTCAGGTTGGTCGGGATCGAGGTGACGCCGAGCTTGTAGATGTCCTCGAATTCCGCCGCTTCGGTCGAAGCCGTGCCGGTCATGCCGGCGAGCTTGGGATACATGCGGAAGAAATTCTGGAAGGTGATCGAGGCCAGGGTCTGGTTCTCGTTCTGCACCGTGACGTTTTCCTTGGCTTCCAGCGCTTGGTGCAAGCCTTCGGAATAGCGGCGGCCTTCCATGGCGCGCCCGGTGAACTCGTCGACGATCAGGATCTTGTCGTCCTTCACCATGTAGTCGCGGTCGCGCACGAACAGCTTGTGCGCGCGCAGCGCCTGGTTGACGTGGTGGACGACGGAGACGTTCTCGAAATCGTAGAGGTCGCCGCGGATGATGCCGGCCTCGACGAGCAATTCCTCCATGTGCTGGATGCCCGCCTCGGTCAGCGCCACGGTGCGCTGCTTCTCGTCCTTCTCGTAATCGTCGGCGGCGAGCTTGGGCATCAGCGCGTCGACCTTGCGGTAGAGCTCCGAGGAATCCTCGGCCGGGCCGGAGATGATGAGCGGCGTGCGCGCCTCGTCGATCAGGATCGAATCGACTTCGTCGACGATGGCGTAGTTGAAGGGCCGGTGGACCATCTCCTCCAGCCGGTACTTCATGTTGTCGCGCAGGTAGTCGAAACCGAGCTCGTTGTTGGTGCCGTAAGTGACGTCGCAACCATAGGCGATGCGGCGCTCGAAATCGTCGAGACCATGCACGATGCAGCCGACTGTGAGCCCCAAAAACTCGTAGATGCGGCCCATCCATTCGGCGTCGCGGCTGGCCAGGTAGTCGTTGACCGTGACGACATGGACGCCTTTGCCGGCGAGCGCGTTGAGATAGACGGGCAGGGTGGCGACCAGGGTCTTGCCTTCGCCGGTCGCCATTTCGGCGATCTTGCCGTTGTGCAGGGTGATGCCGCCCATCATCTGCACGTCGAAATGGCGCTGGCCGAGCACGCGCTTGGCCGCCTCGCGCACGGTGGCGAAGGCTTCGGGCAGCAGGTCGTCGAGCGTCTCGCCTTTGGCCAGCCGCTCCTTGAACCAGCCGGTGCGCGCCTTGAGTTCCTCGTCGGACAGCGTGACGAGACCGGGCTCGAGAGCCGCGATCTCGGCCACGGTCTTTTCCATGCGCCGCACGAGGCGCTCGTTGACGTTGCCGATGAATTTGCGGGCGATGGCGCCGAACATGGACGGGACCTCTAAGCGGAGATGGCGATTCCCGCACGACTCCGCGCCGGCGGGCGCCGCGAAGCCCGCGCACGGGGGGAATGACCTGAAAACGCGGGGAAAACCTGGGAATCCTGCGAAAGCGGCCCCTGACAGATAGAGAGCGGGGCGGTCCCTGTCAACGCCGGCTCTGGCGCGGCGTTCCCCGCGGCTTTCCTGGGGCGGCGGCATCTGGAGCGGGGCCTCGCGGGCCTTCACGCTCTTGTCACCGGGCGGTCGGCGGCGGCCGCCGCAAAGCCCCTTCGCGGCGGCGGAAACGCTCGTGTAGGATGCGCTCTGCCGCCGGCCGGCCTGTCGCCGCCGGCCCGCCTTTTTAAGGATGCTTCCCGACCATGATGCACGTTTCCCGCGCGGCCCGCGCCGGCTCCGCCCTCTTCGCCGCCGCCTTGACCTTGACCTGCCTGTCCGGCCTCGCGCTCGGTCAGGCCAAGCCGCCGGCTGGGGCCGCGGCCGATCCGGTGGTCGCCCGCGTCGACGGCCAGCCGATCCTGCGCTCCGAAGTGTTGGCGGCGGTCGACAGCCTGCCGCCGCAATTTCGCGCCATGCCGCTCGAGGCGATCTTCCCGGCCGTGGTCGGCCAGCTGATCGACCGCAAGCTGGTGGTCGCCCAGGCGCGCAAGGAGAAACTGGAGAACGACCCGGACTTCAAGAAGCGCATGGCCGAGGTGCAGGAGCGCGTGCTGGAGCAGGTCTTTATCACCAAGAAGATCGACGCCGAGCTGACCGAGGCGGCGCTGAAGCGCGAATACGACAAGACGCCGGGCGAGCACAAGGTCCGCGCGCGGCACATTCTGGTCAAGACGCGCGAGGAAGCGGTGCAGGTGATCCGCGACATTTCCGGGGGCCAAAAGTTCGAAGACGTTGCGGCCAAGAAGTCGCTCGATCCGTCGGGCCAGCAGGGCGGCGACCTCGGCTTTTTCTCCAAGGACCAGATGGTCGAGCCGTTCGCCAACGCCGCCTTCGCCATGAAGAAGGGCGAGACGAGCCGCGCCCCGGTCGAGACCCAGTTCGGCTGGCACGTCATCCGCGTCGACGAGATCGACCTCAACGCCAAGCAGAGTTTCGCCGAGGCGCGCGACGATCTGCGCGATCAGCTGAGCGACGGCGTCGTCGGCAATCTGGTCGAGAAGCTGCGCGCCGGCGCCAAGATCGAGCGCTTCGCGCCCGACGGCAGTGCTCCGGCGCTTCAGGCGTTGCCGTAGCGCCTGTCACGTCCCTGCAACGTTGCGGCGGGGCCGGCGATATCCTAAACCTGACTGCGCATCCGCCGCCGGCTGATCTCCGGCGGCGGTCGTCCGTCTAAAGCCCCTCAGAGCCCATAGAGGTCCTCATGGCCGCCAAAATCTCGCCCCTCGCGCCCGCCAAATTCCCCGATCTGCCCGCCGTCGCCGGCGTGCGTCTCGGCGTGGCGGAGGCCGGCGTGCGCTACAAGGGCCGCACCGACCTGATGGTCGCGGAACTGCCGGCCGGCACCACCGTCGCCGGCGCGCTGACGCGCTCGCTCAGCGCCTCCGCCCCGGTCGATTGGTGCCGCGCCGCGCTGAAAGGCGGCAAGGCGCGCGCCATCGTCGTCAATTCTGGCAACGCCAACGCCTTCACCGGCAAGGCCGGCGTGCAGGCCGTGACCGTCACCGCGAACGCGGCGGCGAAGGCGGTCGGCTGCAAGCCCAAGGAGGTCTTCATCGCCTCGACCGGCGTGATCGGCGAGCCGTTGCCGGCCGAGAAGATCGCCGACGCTCTGCCCGCGCTGGTGAAGAAAAACCTCGCCGCGTCGTGGGAGCAGGCGGCCCGCGCGATCATGACGACCGACACCTATCCCAAGGCCGTCTCGCGCGTCGCCAACATCGGCGGAGTCGACGTGACCATCGTCGGCATCATCAAAGGCTCAGGCATGATCGCGCCGAACATGGGCACCATGCTCGGCTTCCTCTTCACCGACGCCAAGATTCCCGCCAAGGTTCTGCAAGCCATGGTGAGCAAGGGCGTCGACAAGAGCTTCAACTGCATCACGGTGGACAGCGACACCTCGACGAGCGACACGATCCTGCTCGCCGCGACCGGCCAGGCCAAGCACAAGGCGGTCAAGAGCGCCGCCGACGCGCATCTGCGCGACTTCAAGGCCAAGCTTAACGACGCCATGCTCGAACTCGCCCATCTCGTGGTGAAGGACGGCGAGGGCGCGACCAAATTCGTCGAAGTGCGCGTCACCGGCGCGGCCAGCGACAAGGCGGCCAAGGTCATCGGCCTCGCCATCGCCAATTCGCCCCTGGTCAAGACCGCCATCGCCGGCGCCGACGCCAACTGGGGCCGCATCGTCGCCGCCGTCGGCAAGGCCGGCGAGAAGGCCGACCGCGACCGCATGACCGTCTCGGTCGGCGGCGTCATGATCACCGAGAAGGGCATGGTGCGCCCCGGCTACGACGAAACGCCGGTCGCCGCCCATATGAAGGGCGAGAATATCCTGATCGAAGTCGATGTCGGCGTCCGCAACAAGGGCAAGGCGGCGAAAGGCAAGGCGACCGTCTGGACCTGCGACCTGACCCACGCCTATATCGATATCAACATCGGTTATCGCAGCTAAGGGCGATGGCCGCGGAAAAGCCCACCATCCTCGTCGCCGCCGTCGCGCTGATCGACGGCGACGGGCGCATCCTCATCGCGCAGCGCCCCGAGGGTAAAAGCCTGGCCGGCCTGTGGGAATTTCCCGGCGGCAAGGTCGAGCCGGGCGAGACGCCGGAAGCGGCCCTGGTGCGCGAATTGCGCGAGGAGCTCGGCATCGAGGTCGAGGAAGCCTGCCTCGGCCCCTTCACCTTCGCCTCGCACGCCTACGAAAAATTCCACCTCTTGATGCCGCTCTATCTCTGCCGCGTCTGGCAGGGCGCGCCGGAATCGCGCGAGGGCCAGGCGCTCAAATGGGTGCGCGTCCACCAGCTCGCCGACCATCCCATGCCGCCGGCCGACAAGCCGCTGGTGACGATGCTGCGGGATTTTCTGTAACGCCTGTGCGAAAGGCTCAAGGCTCCGCCTTGTCGCCCGCCGGCTGCTCGGTGCTGCCGAGCGCGTCGGCTAGGCGATGGGCGGCGCTGCCGGGGCGGAGCGGCTTCTGCTGGCTCTCGTGCGGCGTCCAGCCGCCGAGATAGAGCGTTTGGAATGTGACGGTCACGCGCCCGTCATCGTCGGCATATTCTTTCTGATAGAGCGCCGCCGCTTCGAGCAGCACTTGGCGGCGCGCGAACGTCTTGCGCCGCTCGGCCACCGCGTTGCTTTCGCCCATGCCGCGCAGTTCCTTCATCAGATCGAAGGCGTTGGCGTAGGAGACGGTGATGGTGTCGCTGTCGGCGACGGGCAGAGCGAAGCCGGCGCGGGTCAGCAGGTTTCCGGCGTCGCGAATGTCGGCCATCGGCGAGACGCGCGGCGACACGCCGCCCTCGACGCGCAATTCCGCGTCCATCAGGCAGCGGCGCAATTCGAACAGGCTGTCGCCGCCGAGCAGGCTGGCGAGGAAGAAGCCGTCGGGCTTGAGGGCGCGCCGCACCTGGGCGAGCGCGCCGGGCAGGTCGTTGACCCAATGGAGGCTGAGGTTGCTCACCGCCAGATCGAAGCTGGCCGGCGCGAAGGGCAGCAGCTCCTCGTCGGCGACGAGCCGCGCCGTGCCGCGCGCGTTGGCGAAGGTCATGGCCGGCGACAGGTCGCATTGCGCGACGAGTTCTCCGCCTGCCGCGCCGAGCTGGTCGGCCATGAAGCCGTCATGCGCGCCGAGATCGAGCACGCGCGGGAAATCGCGGCGGATGTCGGCGATGCGCTCGCCGAGCCGCGCCCCCACTTCGCGCAGCAGGAAGTCGTGGCGCGCCAGGCGCGGCGCGGCGCGGTCGCGATGGCGGCGCACGGCGGCGCGGTCGAACGGGCGTAAAACCTCATCACTCATGGCGGTTTTATCGCATATCGCCGGCTCCGTTGACAGGCGCGGCGCGCGCGGTTCAGATGCGGCATGTCGCTCGACGCGCCCGCCGCCCGCCGCAACATCTTTGCTGCCGTCCTGAATTCCTCGGGACGCATGGGACTAGTCTTTCGTTCGCTCGGCCGTTCCGGCCTCGACGCGCTCTTGCCGCCGCAGTGCCTCGCCTGCGGCGAGATCGTCGGCGAGCCGGGGGCGCTGTGCGGGCCGTGCTGGGGCGAGCTGTCCTTCGTCGCCGCGCCGCTGTGCCGCGTCTGCGGCCGGCCATTCGAGATCGCCTCTGGCGAGGAGACCGGCGGGGACATGGTTTGCGGCGGTTGCCTCGCGCGGCCGCCGGATTATGCCGCCGCGCGCGCTGCGCTGATCTACGACGACGCCAGCCGCCGCCTGATTCTCGGCTTCAAGCGCGCCGACCGCACCCATGCCGCGCCGGCCTTCGCGCGATGGATGGCGCGCGCCGGGGCCGAGCTGCTGGCCGAGGCCGATATCGTCGCGCCAGTGCCGCTCCATTGGTCGCGGCTGCTGGCGCGGCGCTACAACCAGTCGGCGCTGCTCGCCAACGCGCTCGCCAAACTGGCGGGCAAGCGAGCGTTGCCCGATCTCTTGCGCCGCCGCCGGCGCACGCCGTCGCAAGGCGGCCTCGGGCGCGGCGCGCGCTTTCGCAACGTCGCGGGGGCGTTCGCCGTCGCGACGCGCCATCGCGCCGCGCTCGCCGGCCAGCGCGTTCTGCTGATCGACGACGTGCTGACCACCGGCGCGACAGTCGAAGCCTGCGCCAAGGTTCTGCGCCGCGCCGGCGCGGCTGGCGTCTCGGTGCTGACGCTGGCGCGGGTCTTACGGCCCGAATGATGGAGATCCGCAGCGAGACCCCGCCGCTGTTCGATGACTCGTTTCGCGCGGCGTTCGAGGAATTGCTCGTCTGGCGGCGCGATGTGCGGCGTTTTAAGCGCGACCCTCTGCCGCCCGGCGAATTGGAGGCGCTGCTCGCCGCCGCGCATAAAGCGCCGTCGGTCGGCAACAGCCAGCCCTGGCGCTTCATGCTGGTCGAAAGCGAGAGCCGCCGCGCCGCGGTGCGCGCCGACTTCGCCGGGCGCAACGCCGAAGCGCTCGCCGGCTATGCCGGGGAGCGGGCCAGGCTTTATGCCGAACTGAAGCTGGCGGGGCTGGAGGACGCGCCGGTCCAGCTCGCCGTTTTCGCCGACCCCGAGAGCGCCGAGGGCCATGGCCTCGGCCGGCGCACCATGCCGGAAACCATGGAATATTCCGCCGTCGGGGCCGTTATCCTCTTGTGGCTGGCGGCGCGCGCCGCCGGGATCGGCGTCGGCTGGCTGTCGATCCTCGATCCGGCGACGGTCAGTCATGCATTAGATGCCCCTGACAAGTGGCGGCTGATCGCCTATCTCTGTATCGGCTATCCTGCCGAGGCGGCGGCGGTTCCCGAATTGGAGCGCGCCGGTTGGCAGGCGCGCGGCGATTGGCGCGACAAGCTCATCCAGCGTTGAGGTTTGCGAGGATCATCATGGCGAAGATCGAAATCTACACCACCCCGCTGTGCGGCTATTGCTCGCGCGCCAAGGCGCTGTTGCAGCGCAAGGGCGCGGCCTTCGAGGAGACCGACATCACCATGGTGCCGGGCGCTCGCGACATCATGATCCAGCGCGCCGGCGGCCTGCGCACGGTGCCGCAGATCTTCATCGACGGAAAGCACGTCGGCGGCTCGGACGATCTGCAATTGCTCGAGCGCAACGGCCAGCTCGATCCGCTGCTTGCCTAGCGCCGCCGCGCCGGGGGACGCATGAGCAAGCTCAAGCTCGCCTGCCTGCAACTGAACTCCGGGCCGGAGATCGCGCCGAACCTAAAAGCCATCGGCGATTTGACGCGCCGCGCCGTCGATGCCGGCGCCGAACTGGTCGCCATGCCGGAAAATTGCGCCATGCTCGAGCCGCGCAAGGCCAAGCTGTTGGCGAAGATCGAGCCGCAAGAGAGCCACCATGCGCTCGCCGAACTGCGCGCGCTCGCCGCCGAGACCGGCGTCTGGCTGCTGGTCGGCTCGCTCGCGGTGAAGCTCGCCGCCGACAAGGTGGCCAACCGCAGCTTCCTGTTGGATCCCACCGGCGGCATCGTCGCGTCCTACGACAAGCTGCACATGTTCGACGTCACGCTGCCGTCGGGCGAGAGCTATCGCGAATCCTCGACCTTCCAAGCCGGCGATCGCGCCGTGGTCGCGCCGACGCCGTGGGGCAGGCTCGGCCTGACGGTCTGTTACGATCTGCGCTTTCCCGCGCTCTATCGGGCGCTGGCCGAAGCCGGCGCGGAGATGCTCAGCGTGCCCTCGGCTTTCACGCGCACCACCGGCCGCGCCCATTGGCACATCCTGCTGCGCGCCCGCGCCATCGAGACCGGCTGTTTCGTGATCGCCCCGGCGCAGACCGGCGATCACGCCGAGGGCCGCAAGACCTTCGGCCATTCGCTGATCGTCGATCCCTGGGGCGAGGTGCTGGCCGACGGCGGCGAGAATGTCGGCTTCGTGACGGCGGACATCGATCTGGCGCGCGTCGCCGAAGTGCGCGCCATGGTGCCGTCCTTGGCGCACGGCCGCGTTATACCGAAACCCGAAACGCCATAAATAAAAAGCCCGGCGCAATGACCGGGCTTATTTCAGCATCATCGTCATGCTCGCACTTGTTGCGGGCATCCACGCCTGGCGATGCGGATATGGAGTTAAGTCGTGGATGGCCGGGACAAGCCCGGCCATGACGATGGTTTTATCGTTCTGAGCTTCAACCCCTGCGCCATCACCCCTGCGGCGGCTGCGGCGTCGTGCGCAGGTAGGGCTTCACATTCTTGAAGCCTTTGGGGAAGGCCTTTTCGGCGTCGGCGTCCGACACGGCCGGCACGATGATGACGTCCTGGCCCTGCTGCCAGTTGGCCGGCGTCGCGACCTTGTATTGGTCGGTGAGCTGCATCGAATCGATGACGCGCAGGATCTCGTTGAAGTTGCGGCCCGTCGTCTGCGGATAGACGAACATGAGCCGGATCTTCTTCTTCGGATCGATGATGAACACGGTGCGCACCGTATAGACCTCGTCATGGGCGGGATGGACCATGCCGTAAAGGCCGGCGACCTTGCGCTCGGGGTCGGCGACGATGGGGAAATCCACTTTGCAGTTCTGGGTCGATTCGATGTCGCCGATCCAGCCCTTGTGCGATTCGACCGGATCGACCGAGAGCGCCAGCGCCTTGACGCCGCGCGTCTTGAACTCGGCCGATAAGTTGCCTACCGCGCCGAGTTCGGTGGTGCAGACCGGGGTGAAATCCTTGGGGTGCGAGAACAGCACGACCCAGCTGTCGCCCGCCCAATCGTGGAATTTGATCGGGCCGGCGCTGGTGTCGGCCGAGAAATCGGGCGCGGTGTCGCCCAGGCGAAGGGTCATGGGAAATCTCCTGCGGGGGACGGGATCGACGCAGACTAGGCCCGCGCCGCCAATTTATCAATAAAGATATGTGAAATAATTAATATTCACATATAATATATGTATTAAATCCTCAGTCTGGGCCTTGCGCAATCGGGGCGAACGGCCATTTATAGGGCCCGTTTCCGACCATTGCGTTGCAGCCCCATTCTGAAACCCACAGTCCCATGATCGTCTTCGACCTGCGTTGCCCCGAGAACCATGTGTTCGAGGGCTGGTTCCGCGACAGCGCCGCCTATGAGGCGCAGACCGCCGCCGGCGACCTTGCGTGCCCGGTGTGCGGCAGCCATGACATCGCCAAGGCGCTGATGGCGCCGAACATTCCGGCCAAGAGCAATAGCAAGCGCGAGCGCGCGCCCATCGCCAATCTGGATGCGGGCGAGGAATACGTCACCGAGACCATGGCCTCGACGCCGGCGCTGTCGCCGGGCGAGGGGCCGTCGCCGGAATTGTTCGCCGCCGCCATGAAGGCGCTACGCGCGCTGCACAAGGACATCGAGAAGAATTGCGACTATGTCGGCGAGAATTTTGCCGAGGAAGCGCGCAAGATCCATTACGGCGAGACCGATCCGCGCGGCATCTATGGCGAAGCGACGCCGGAGGAAGCGCGCGAGTTGCGCGACGAGGGCGTCGAAGTGATGTCCCTGCCGCGTCCGCCGCAAGAGGACGCTTAGGGGAGAGGGCGATGTATCTCGCGGGCGAGCAGCTGTTCAACGACGGCGATTTGAAGGACTGGCTGGACGCCCGCTTCCAAGAGGCGGTCGCCTATGTCGAGAGCTTCACGGCCGAGAATTTCGCCGCCTACAGCGACATGGCGCTCGAATCGGCGGTGATGTCGCGCTATCGCGTGCCCGACGCCCTGTTGTTGGTCGACAAAGCCTATTTCGTCGAGGAGAGCGAGATGACGGTGGCGGAAGCCAACCTGCCGCTCGAAGGCCAGCCGGTCGGCGGCAATCCGCTGCCGCCTGACACCAAGCTCAAATCCATCACTATCGCCATCCCGTTCCAGGGGCCGCATCAGCTGCTCACCCTGCGGCCCAACGTCTTTTCCGCCCACCAGGCGGAGGGCGAGGTGCGCGGCCAGGAGGTGTTGGTGAATTTCGTCGTGCCGGTCGTGCGCGAGGATTTCGTCGAGCACCGTTTCCAGCAGCATATCGCGCTGATCGAGCGCACGCTGGAAGTGACGCAATGGCAGGCGATGGATTTCAACACCGAGCTGCCGCTCAAATTGCGCCCGATCCTGAAAGCGCGCCGCGCCGCGTTGGCCGGCGCCAAGGCTTAGGCGACCTCATATCTCGTCATGCTCGGGCTTGACCCGAGGGTCCATATTTCAAGCGTCGGACGGATGGATGCTCGGGTCAAGCCCGAGCATGACGGTTTTTTTCCGCGCCTCAACCCGGCTTGGTCGCGACCATCATGTAATTGACGCCGCAGTCGCGCGACAGCGACCAGCGGTCGCTGATCGGGTTGTAAGCGACGCCGGTGGCGTCGGCGACCGTCAGGCCGGCGGCGGCGAGCTCGGCGCGCAGCTCATCCGGCGTCACGAACTTCTTCCACTCGTGCGTGCCGCGCGGCAGCCAGCCCAGCACATATTCCGCGCCGACGATGGCGAGCGCGTAGGCTTTGGCGGTGCGGTTCAGCGTGGCGACGACCATCAACCCGCCGGGCTTGAGCGCCGCGGCCGAGGCTTCGAGGAAGGCCGGCCGGTCGGCGACATGCTCGATCACTTCCATGTTCAGCACGACATCGAAGCGCGCGCCGGTTGCGGCGAGGTCTTCCACCGTGGTTTCGCGATAGTCGATGGCGAGGCCCATCTGTTCGGCGTGCAGCTTGGCCGCCATCAGGCCGGGGCCGCTGGCGTCGATGCCGGTGACGGCCGCGCCGAGGCGGGTCAGCGGCTCGGCCAGCAGGCCGCCGCCGCAGCCGACGTCGAGCAGGCTCAGGCCGGCGAGCGGCGCGTTCAAAGGGTCGCGGCCGAAGTGGGAGGCCAGCCGGTCGCGCAGATAGCCGACGCGTGTCGGATTGAAGCGGTGCAGCGGCTTGAACTTGCCGTTCGGGTTCCACCATTCGGCCGCCATCGCCGAAAAGCGGGCGATTTCGGCCGCATCGACGGTCGAGCCGGCGGCGGGCCCGGTCGTGGCGGTGGCGGCGTCGGGCGAGGCGGTCATGGGTGCGGTCATGGCGGCGGCGCGTCTTTTCTGTGCAATGCAGCGAAAGAGCCGGCGAAAAATCGTCCTAAACCAAGCGGTTATCGCTTCGTTCGGGCCGCCCGCCGTCCTTGCGGCGATCCGGTCTCCTAGAGTATGTATAGCCGCCCTCTCGGGGGAACAAGGGAAACGCCCAATCGGATCGGTCCGGCCGAGGCCTAACTCCTCGCGCCCGCGCCGCCGTCATGGCGTTTCGCGTCAGATCATCAGCCAGCCACGCGGGCAACGTGCAGAAACTCCGTATCGTCCAGAAATTCGGCGGCACCTCCGTCGGCAACATCGAGCGCATCCGCGCCGTCGCCCAGAAGGTGAAGATGGAAGTCGACCGCGGCCACGAGGTCGCCGTCGTCGTCTCCGCCATGTCGGGCGCGACCAACCAACTCGTCGCCTGGGTCAACGAAATCTCCAAGCTCTACGACGCGCGCGAATATGACACCGTCGTCGCCTCGGGCGAGCAGGTCACGTGCGGCCTCACCGCCCTGGCCCTGCAGGACGTCGGCATCAACGCCCGCTCCTGGCTCGGCTGGCAGGTGCCGGTGCTGACGGACGGCATTCACGGCCGCGCGCGCATCGAAGGCATCGAGACCGGCGAGCTCGCCAAGCGCATGGCTGGCGGCGAGGTTCCGGTGCTCGCCGGCTTCCAGGGGCTCGGCAACGACAACCGCATCACCACGCTCGGGCGCGGCGGCTCCGACATTTCCGCCGTGGCGCTGGCGGCAGCGCTCAAGGCCGACCGCTGCGACATCTATACCGACGTCGACGGCGTCTATACGACGGACCCGCGCATCGTTGCCAAGGCCCGCAAGCTCGATAAAATCACCTACGAGGAGATGCTGGAGATGGCGTCCCTCGGCGCGAAAGTTTTGCATACCCGTTCGGTTGAGTTGGCGATGAAGGAGCGCGTGCGCCTGCAGGTGCTCAACAGCTTCAACGACCAGCCCGGCACGCTCGTGGTGGATGAGGATGAAATCGTGGAAAAAGAACTCGTCAGCGGCATCGCCTATTCGCGCGACGAAGCCAAGGTCACGCTGATCCGCGTGCCCGACCGGCCCGGCGTCGCCGCCAACGTCTTCGGCTCGCTCGCCGACGCCAGCATCAACGTCGACATGATCGTGCAGAACGTGTCGGAAGACGGCAAGGCGACCGACCTGACCTTCACCGTCGCGCGCACCGATCTGCCGCGCGCCATGAAGGTGCTCGAAGGCAAACAGGGCGAGCTCGGCTACGCCGCGCTCAAGCCCGATTCCAAGGTGGTAAAGGTCTCGGTCGTCGGCGTCGGCATGCGCAGCCATGCCGGCGTCGCCCAGCTCATGTTCCAGACGCTGGCCGATAAGGGCATCAACATCCAGGTCATCTCGACCTCCGAGATCAAGGTGAGCGTGCTGATCGCCGAGGACTACACCGAGCTGGCGCTGCGCGCGCTGCATTCCGCCTACAAGCTCGACGCGGCCTGAGGCATGAGCGCAGCCCGGCGTCAGCTCGACGAGCTTTGGCGGCGCGGCGCCGAGTTTCTCGGTGCGCCCACCGCCATCCTCGGCGGCGCGATGACCTGGGTGTCGGAGCGCAATCTCGTCGCCGCGATCTCCAACGGCGGCGGCTTCGGCGTCATCGCCTGCGGCGCGATGGAGCCCGAGCGCCTGCGCGAGGAAATCCGCGCGACCTTCGCGCTGACGGCCAAGCCGTTCGGCGTCAATCTCATCACCATGCATCCGCGCCTTGCCGAGCTGATCGACGTCTGCATCGCGGAAAACGTCAGCCATGTCGTGCTGGCGGGCGGCGTGCCGACGTCGCACTCGATCGCGCGCCTCAAGGATGCGGGTCGCAAGGTCATCGCCTTCGCGCCCGCCCTCGTGCTGGCCAAGCGCCTGGTCAAGCTCGGCGCCGACGCCATCGTCATCGAGGGCGCCGAAGCGGGCGGCCATATCGGCCCGGTCTCGACGAGCGTGCTGGCGCAGGAGATTCTGCCGGCGCTGCGCGACGTGCCGATCTTCGTCGCCGGCGGCATCGGCCGCGGCGAGGCGATCCTGTCCTATCTCGAAATGGGCGCGGCCGGCGTGCAGCTCGGCACACGCTTCGTCTGCGCAAGCGAATCGGTCGCCCATCCGGCCTTCAAGAAGGCGTTCATCAACGCCAACGCGCGCGACGCCATGCCCTCGGTGCAGGTCGATCCGCGCTTCCCTGTGATCCCCGTGCGCGCCATCCAGAACCAGGCGACCGAGCGCTTCGCCGAGACGCAGCGCGCGGTGATCGACGAATTCCGCGCCGGCGGCCTCGACCAGAAAGAGGCCCAGCTCAAGATCGAGCATTTCTGGGCCGGCGCGCTGCGCCGCGCCGTGATCGACGGCGACATCGAGAACGGCTCGCTGATGGCCGGGCAGAGCGTCGGCATGGTGACGCGCGAGCAGCCCACCGCCGAAATCATCCAGGAATTGATCGACCAGGCGGTCGCCGCGCTGGAGCTGCGCGGCGCGCGCGCCGAGGCGAGGGTCTGATGCAGGGCGCTCCCGCCGAACATAGCCCCGGCGGGCCGCGCCAACTGCTTCGCCGCCTGCGCGACGTCATGGCCGGTTCGGCCTCGGCGCAGCAGCGTCTCGACCAGGTGGTCGCCACCATCGCCGCCGACCTGCGCGCCGACGTGTGCTCGATCTACGTGCGGCGCGCCGGCGACCTTCTCGAACTGTTCGCCACCATCGGCTTGAACCCGAGCGCCGTCCACCGCACGCGGCTTCGGCTCGGCGAAGGTCTCGTCGGCAATATCGCGGCCCATGCCGAGCCGCTGAACCTCGCGGACGCCCAGTCGCATCCCGATTTCGCCTATAAGCCGGAAACCGGCGAAGAGGTGTTCCACTCGCTGCTCGGCGTGCCGATCCTGCGCGGCGGCCGCGTCATCGGCGTCCTCGTCATCCAGCACAAGAGCCAGCGGCTCTACGACGAGGAGGAGGCCGAGGCGCTCCAGACCATCGCCATGGTGCTCGCCGAGCTGGTGGCGTCGGGCGATCTCGTCACCGCCGAGGAGCGCGCGCCGTCGGAAGGCATCGGCCTCTTGCCGGTGCGCATGGAAGGCGTGCGGCTCAATCTCGGCATCGCCATGGGCCTCGCGGTCCTGCACCAGCCAAACATCACCATCCGCCAGTTCGTCGCGGAGGATCCCGAGGCCGAGCTGAAGCGGCTCGAGCACGCCGTCGCCGGGATGCACAGCGCGCTGGACACCATGCTCGCCTCGTCCGAGATCGCCGAGGACGGCGAGGAGCGCGACATTCTCGAGACCTACCGCATGATCGCCGGCGACGCCGGCTGGCTCGACAAGATCGAGGACGCGATCCGCAGCGGCCTGACCGCCGAAGCCGCCGTGCAGCAGACGCGCGAAGCCACCCGCGCGCGCATGAATCAGGTGACGGACCCTTACTTGCGCGAGCGGCTCGACGATTTCGAGGCGCTCGCCGTGCGGCTGCTGATGCACCTGACCGGACAGATCGACGCGCCGGCCGCCGCGCCGCTGCCCGACAACGTCGTGCTGATCGCGCGCAGCATGGGGCCGGCGGAACTGCTGGATTACGACACGCGCAAGGTGCGCGCGCTAGTGCTGGAGGAGGGCTCGCCGACCTCGCACGTCGCCGTGGTCGCACGCGCGCTCGACATCCCCGTGCTCGGCCTGGTGAAAGACGCGCTGCATCGCGTCGAGCCGCTCGATCCGGTGATCGTCGATGCCGATTCCGGCGCGCTCTACGTGCGGCCCGGCGAAGACATCCAGCAGACCTTCGCCGAAAACATGCGCGTGCGCGCTGAGCGCCGCCAGGCCTACGCCGCTTTGCGCGACAAGCCGGCGGAGACGCGCGACGGCTATCGCATCTCGCTCAATATCAACGCCGGCCTCGAGATCGACGCGGCGCATCTGCATGACGCCGGGGCGGACGGCATCGGCCTCTACCGCACCGAGATTCCCTTCATGGTGCGGGTCGAATATCCCGGCGTCGAGGCGCAGACCGAGCTTTACGCCCGCATCTTCGAGCGGGTGAAGGGCAAGCCGGTGACGTTCCGCACGCTCGACGTCGGCGGCGACAAGTTGCTGCCCTATTTCGACGATGTCTCCGACGAGAATCCGGCGATGGGCTGGCGCGCCATCCGCATCGCGCTCGACCGTCCGGCCATGCTGCGCCAGCAGATGCGCGCGCTGATGCGCGCCGCCGCCGGTCGGCCGCTGTCGGTCATGCTGCCGATGGTCGCCGAGGTCGCCGAGTTCGACAAGGCGCGGCGCATCATCGACATGGAGATGGCGCGCGAGAAAGGCCGCGGCGGCAAGCTGCCCGAAACCTTGCGCGTCGGCGCCATGGTCGAGGTGCCGGCGCTGCTGTGGCAACTCGACAACCTCTTGGCGCGCGTCGATTTCCTGTCGGTCGGCTCGAACGACCTGATCCAATTCCTGTTCGCCACCGACCGCGCCAATCCGCGCATCGCCGAGCGCTACGACGTGCTCGCGCCGGCCGTCCTGCGTCTGCTCAAGCAGCTCGCCGAAGCCTGCGCCCGCGCCAAGGTGCCGCTGTCGCTGTGCGGCGAGATGGCCGGGCGGCCGCTCGAAGCGATGGCGCTGATCGGGCTGGGCTACCGGGCGCTCTCCATGTCGCCGCTCGCCGTCGGCCCGGTAAAAGCCATGATCCGCAGCCTCCAGGTCTCCTCGCTGGCGCCCTATCTCGAGAGCCTGCTGGTATTGCCCGACGCCAGCTTGCGCGACAAATTGCGCGCCTTCGCCCGCGATCACGGCGTGGTTCTGTAAGCCGCGCGCTTGGCGGCGGCTTTTGCCGCTATTGCCAATTTAGCCCAAATTGTCAGGAGTTCAGCTGGGTGCGTTCCGGTTAAAGCCTTGCATCGCTTGGCTTTATTTTGCTACCACAAGGAACCATTCGCCAGGAAGCCTTCATGCCCCGCAAACCCACCAACCGGCGCAACCGAGACGAGTCCGATCTGAGCGAGCGCATGATGATCGGCGCCGGCCGCCAGGCCACCATCGGCGACGATCTGCGCGCGGCGCGCCAAGCGCGCGGCGAGGACCTGCAGGACATCGCCGCGCAGCTGCGCATCCGTTTCGTCTATCTCGAGGCGATCGAGAACGGCGCGTTCGACGCGCTGCCGGGCCCCACCTACGCCATCGGCTTCGTGCGCGCCTATGCGCGCTATCTGCGGCTCGACGCCGAAGAGATGATCGCGCGCTTCAAGGAGGAGGCGGCGGGCATCGACGCGCCGGCCGAACTGAGCTTCCCCGAGCCGGTGTCGGAGAGCCGCGTGCCGCGCGGCGGGCTCGTCGTCATCGCCTTGCTGCTCGCCATCGCCGCCTATGGCGGCTGGTATTATCTCTCGACGCGCGACATGACGACGGCCGATCTGGTGCCGCCGGTGCCGGACGATTTCCCCGGCGCGACGGCCTCTGGACCGGCGCTCTTGCCGCCCGACATCGCCGAGTTCGCGCCGCCGCCGCCGTCGGAGATTCCGCCGGCGGGCTTGGCGCCGTCCGATCCGGCCGCCGCGCTCCCGACTTTGCCCGAAGCCGCGACGCCGCCCGAGACGATCCCGCCCCAAACCGCCGTGGCGCCCGCCGCACCTGCGCCGGCTCCCGCGACCACTCCGATGCCGGCCATTCCCGCCGTGCCGAGCCTGACCGGCCCGGCCCCGAGCCCGCTGGCCTCCGGCAGCGAAGCGCCGAACGCGCCAGGGACCGCCGCGCCGCCCGTGTCTGGCGAAGGCAATGCCGACGCCCGCATCGTGCTCAGCGCGCGCGGCGACAGCTGGGTGCAGATCCGCGCTGCCGACGACAGCTTGGTGATGACCCGCACGTTGCGCGCCGGCGACACCTACCGCGTGCCGACGATGTCCGGGCTCAAGCTGATGACCGGCAACGCGGGGGCGCTCGACGTCCTCGTCGATGGCCAAGTGACCCCGTCGCTCGGGCCGTATGGCGCGGTGCGCCGCAACGTCGTGTTGGACACGGAACGGCTTAAAGCCGGCACCGCCGCGCCGCAATAGGCCAGAAGGCCGCGATTTCCGCTCTAACGCCTTGATATTCCGCGCCTGGGACCGCACTTTAAGTCATGGGCCGCGCGGGCTATAACCTGCGCGAAGCCCTATTCCCGGTTCCTCTGAAGGTCGCCATGAGCGCCGTCCGCCCCTATCGCCAGATTACGCGCCGCAAGAGCCGCCTGATCCATGTCGGCAAGGTGCCGGTCGGCGGCGATTCGCCGATCACCGTACAGTCCATGACCAACACCTTGACGACCGACGTCGCGGCGACGGTCGCGCAGATCCACGCCATGGAAGCGGCCGGCGCGGACATCGTGCGCGTGTCCTGCCCGGACCAGGAATCGGCCCTCGCGCTCAAGGACATCATCGCCCAGGTCAACGTCCCGATCGTGGCGGACATCCACTTCCACTATAAGCGCGCCATCGAGGCCGCCGAATCGGGCGCCGCTTGCCTGCGCATCAATCCGGGCAACATCGGCTCAGCCGACCGCGTGCGCGAGGTGGTGAAGGCCGCGAAGGACCACGGCTGCTCCATGCGCATCGGCGTCAACGCCGGCTCCCTGGAAAAGGATCTGCTGGAGAAATACGGCGAGCCGTGCCCCGAAGCGATGCTCGAGTCCGCGCTCAACCATATGAAAATTCTCGAAGACAACGACTTCTTCGAGTTCAAGATCAGCATCAAGGCGTCCGATGTGTTCCTCGCCGTCGCCGCCTATCAGGCGCTGGCCGACGCCTGCGACTATCCGCTGCATCTCGGCATCACCGAAGCGGGCGGCCTCCGCACCGGCACGGTGAAATCGGCCATCGGTATCGGCAATCTGTTGTGGGCCGGCATCGGCGACACGTTGCGCGTCTCGCTCTCGGCCGATCCGGTGGAAGAAGTTTACGCCGGCTTCGAAATTCTCAAGGCGCTCAACTTGCGCCATCGCGGCGTCAACGTGATCGCCTGCCCGTCCTGCGCGCGCCAGCAGTTCAACGTCATCAAGACCGTCGAAGTGCTGGAAAAGCGCCTGGCCCACATCACCACGCCGATGACCGTCTCCGTGATCGGCTGCGTCGTGAACGGGCCGGGCGAGGCGCGCGAGACCGACATCGGCCTGACCGGCGGCGGCAGCGGCAACCATATGGTCTATGTCGGCGGCATCCCCGATCATAAGATCAAGGACGAGGCCATCGTCGACCATCTGGTCGAGCTGGTCGAGAAGAAGGCCGCGGCGATCAAAGCCGCCGAAGCGGCGGACGCCGCAGCCGACGCCGCCCAGAAAATCGCCTAGGGGCATCGCATCGCCATGGCTTCCCTGCAGCCCGTTCGCGGCACGCACGATCTCCTGCCCGACGATTCGCGCCGGCATCGCCACATCACCGGCACGGCGCGCGCCGTCGCTGCCGCGTTCGGCTTCGACGAGATCGCCACGCCGATCTTCGAATTCACCGACGTGTTCAAGCGCACGCTCGGCGACACGTCCGATATCGTCACGAAGGAGATGTACACCTTCGAGGACAAGTCGGGCGAGATGCTGACCTTGCGCCCCGAAGGCACGGCGGGCGTGGCGCGCGCTTTCATCTCCGGCGGCCTCGCCAACGAGCTGCCGCTCAAATTCTTCTACACTGGCCCGATGTTCCGCCATGAGCGGCCGCAGAAGGGCCGCTTGCGCCAATTCCACCAGATCGGCGTGGAATTGCTCGGCGTCGCCACGCCGCAGGGCGACATCGAGACGATCGCGCTCGGCGCCGAGATCCTGCGCGCGCTCGGCGTGCTGGACAAAACGCAGCTCGAAATCAACACGCTCGGCGACAAAGAGAGCCGCGACGCCTATCGCGCGGTGCTGGTCGCCTATTTCTCGGGCTTCGCCGACAAACTCTCCGAGGACAGCCGCGCGCGCCTGGCGCGCAATCCGCTGCGTATCCTCGATTCCAAGGACGAGGGCGACAAGCGCATCGTCGCCGGCGCGCCGTCCTTCGCCGACCACCTCACGCCGTCGGCGCAGGAGTTCTTCGACAAGGTGAAGGCCGGTCTCGGCGCGCTCGGCATCGGCTTCACGGTGAATCCGCGCCTGGTGCGCGGCCTCGATTATTACTGCCACACCGCGTTCGAGTTCACGACGACCGCGCTCGGCGCGCAGGGCACTGTGCTCGCTGGCGGCCGCTACGATGGCCTGATCGGCACGATGGGCGGCCCGGAAACGCCGGGCGTCGGCTGGGCGGCGGGCGTCGAGCGCCTCGCCATGCTCGCCGAGGGCGCGCCTGAGCCGGCGCGGCCCGTCGCCGTGATCCCGATCGGCGCGGCGGCCGAGGAGCAGGCGCTGAAGATCGCGCACGGCTTGCGCCAGGCCGGCATCGCCACCGATCTCGGCTACAGCGGCAATCTGTCCAAACGCATGAAGCGCGCCAACAAGCTCAAGGCGCGGTTCGCCGTCCTCCTCGGCGAGGACGAACTGGCGCGCGGCGCGGCGACGTTGCGCGATCTCGACTCGGGCGAGCAGGCGGAAGTTCCGCTGCCGGAACTGCAGGACCGCCTCGCCCGCGCGCGATAGCCGGGTGGCGGCCGTCTTGCCCGGCGAATCCCAACCTCCCTCCCGCGCCCATGCCCGCGGCTTGTTCGTCGTCGCCGTCGATCATCGCGCTTCTCCCGCCGACTTGCGCGAACGCCTGTTCATCGCCGAGACGGCGCTGCCCGACGTTCTCGCCGGCTTGCGCGAGGCGGGATTGGCGCAGGCCGTGGCGCTATCGACCTGCGACCGCATCTTGATCGCCGGTTGGCATGGCGATCCGGCCGACGGCGCGGCGCGCGCGGCGCAGCGGCTTGTCCGGCTCGGCGGCTTCGCCGACGGCGAACTGGGCGCGCAACTCGCCATCCGTCAGGGCGCGGAGGCCGTCGAGCATTTGTTCGCCGTCGCCGCATCGCTCGAAAGCGCCATCGTCGGCGAGCCCCAGGTGCTCGGCCAGGTGCGCGACGCTTATAAAACTGCGGCCGAGGCCGGCATGGTCGGCGGCGAACTGGACCGGGTGTTTCAGGCCGCCTTCGCCGCCGCCAAGCGCGTGCGCGCAGAAACCGCTATCGGCGCGCGCGCCGTCTCTATCGCCACGGCGGCCTTGCAGGTGGCGCGCGAGGTGCACGGCGCGCTCGAGCGCTGCGGCGCTTTGTTCGTTGGCGCGGGCGAATTGGGCGAAATGGTGGCCGACAAGCTGCGCGACGCCGGTGTGTCGCGCTTCCTCGTCGCCGACAGTCTCGCGCCTCGCGCCGAGGCGACGGCGAAGCGTTTGGGCGGCCATATCTACGGGCTCGACGCGCTGGAAAGCGCGATGGCCGAAGCCGATATCGTGCTCTGCGCGCTCGGGCGCGGCGGCGTGATCGTGACGCCGCAGATGACGCGCGCTGCCTTGCGCCGCCGCCGCCAGCGGCCCTTGTTTCTGATCGACGCGGCCGTGCCCGGCGATATCGCGCCCGCGGTGAACGGCGTCGAGGAAGCCTTCCTCTACACGCTCGACGATTTGGAACGCGTGGCGTCGGAAGGCCGCGCGGCGCGCGATCAGGAGGCCGAGAAGGCCTGGGCGATCCTGCGCGCCGCCGCCGCCGATTTCGCGCGCGCCGACGCGGCGCGCGAGGCCGTGCCGGCCATCGCCGCCCTGCGCGCGCATTTCGAGGCGACGCGCGCGCGCCTGCTGGCCGAGCAGCCGCATCTGTCGGCCGAGGAGGCGACGCGCCTGCTGGTCAACCGGTTGCTGCACGCGCCCTCGGAGACGCTGCGCGATTTGGCCGCGGACGGGCGCAAGGCGGAAGATTTGCTCAATCGTTTATTCGGTCTCGATCGGGACCGTCAGTAGGAGAGTGCCGTGAATTTCGACGAGAAATTGCATCGCGTGGTCGCCCGCCAGGACGAGCTGGGGGCGATGCTGTCGGCCGGCAAGGTCGAGGCCAAGGATTTCGCGCGTCTCTCCAAGGAGTTCGCCGATCTCGGCCCGGTGGTGGCGGCGATCCAGGCGTTGCAGAAGGCGCGCGCCGAGCTGGCCGATCTCGACGCCATCCTCACCGATCCCGCCGCCGATCAAGAGATGAAGACGCTGGCCGAGGACGAGCGCATGGAGCTGGGCGCAGCGCTGCCCAAGCTGGAGCGCGAGGTGCAACTCATGCTGCTGCCGAAGGACGAGGCGGACGAGCGCAACGCCATCCTCGAAGTGCGCGCCGGCGCCGGCGGCGACGAGGCGGCGTTGTTCGCCGCCGAGCTGTTCCGCATGTATCAGCGCTATTGCGACGTGCACGGCTGGAAATTCGAGGTCATGAGCGTCTCGGAAAGCGATCTCGGCGGCTACAAGGAGGCCAGCGCCACCATCACCGGGCGCAACGTCTTCGCGCGGCTCAAATTCGAATCCGGGGTGCATCGCGTGCAGCGCGTGCCGGCGACCGAGGGCAGCGGCCGCATCCACACCTCCACCGCCACCGTCGCCGTGTTGCCCGAGGCCGAGGAGGTCGATATCGAGATCGCCGAGAAGGACCTGCGCATCGACGTGTTCCGCGCCTCCGGACCGGGCGGCCAGTCGGTCAACACCACCGACAGCGCCGTGCGCATTACCCACATTCCGACCGGCGTCGTCGTGCAGCAGCAGGACGAGAAATCGCAGCACAAGAACAAGGCCAAGGCGCTGAAAGTGCTGCGCGCGCGGCTTTACGAAGCCAAGCGCATGGAGTTGGAGAACGCCCGCTCGGCCGACCGCAAGGGCCAAGTCGGCACCGGCGACCGCTCCGAGCGCATCCGCACCTACAATTTCCCGCAAGGCCGCGTCACTGACCATCGCATCAACCTGACGCTCTACAACATCGACAAGGTGATGGCCGGCGGCGCGCTCGACGAGGTGATCGAGGCGCTGATCGCCGAGGATCAGGCGGCGAAGCTCGCGGAGATGCAGTGAGCGCGACGCTCGCCGAGGCGTTGCGCGCCGCCGCCGCTCAGCTGGCGGCGGCCGGCGTGCCCGAGCCGCGCTTCGAGGCGCGGCTGCTGGCCGGCGAGGCGCTCGGCCTGTCGCGCGAACAGCTGATGGCGCGCGATGGCGAACCGGCCCCGGCCGAGGGTCTCGCCAAGCTCGCCGATTTCGTCGCGCGCCGCTCGGCCGGCGAGCCGGCGCAGCGCCTGCTTGGCCGGCAGGAGTTCTGGAGTCTCGAATTTAGCCTTGGTCCCGAAACGCTTATCCCGCGCGCCGATTCCGAGACGATTGTCGAATTCGCGCTCGCCAAGATCGCGGACAGGGCCGCGCCGCTGCGCCTGGTCGATTTCGGCACCGGCACCGGCTGCTTGCTGCTGGCGCTGCTGTCCGAACTGCCCAACGCGACGGGCCTCGGGGTCGATGCGAGCGAGGGCGCGCTCGCGGTTGCCGCCGCCAATGCCGAACGTCTCGGCTTGGCCGCGCGCGCGCGTTTCCAGCCCGGTGATTGGGGGCGGGGATTGCCGGGGCCGTTCGATCTGATCGTCAGCAACCCACCCTATATTCGCGACGGCGACATCGCCGGCCTCGCGCCGGAAGTGGCGCGCTTCGAGCCGCGCCGGGCATTGGCCGGGGGGCGCGATGGGCTCGATTGCTATCGCGCGTTGGGCCCGGACCTCGCCCGGTTGCTGACGCCGGACGGCCTTGCCGTGCTGGAGATCGGCCAAGGCCAAGCCGACGAGGTGGAGACGATCTTCGTCGCGGCTGGTTTGCGGCCGGCCGGCCGGCGCGCGGATTTGGCGGGAATTGACCGTGCTTTGGCATTTTGCCGGTAAAAGTCGCGAAAAAACGCCGATTTCGCCCCTTAAAGCCCTGAAAAAAAGCCGATTTTTCGGCGAAAAAACCAGTTGGAATGCGCGCCAAAGCCGACTAGCTTTCCTGCATGCCGATGGCCTTGGAGCCGCGGCCCATGCCATCCCGACCCTTCGCCCGCTGGCCCCCGGTTCGACCGGAGGCCGTGTCGTTCGGAAGGCCCAGCCGACCGGACTGGGAACCGCGAGACGCGGTTCCGCCGGACGCCGTGGGTGGCTCACTCTCAGAAGCGAATCCGGACGGTATGAGACAAGTTCCCAATTCTAAGCGGTCGCGGGGCCGTAATGGCCGCAAACCGCACAATCCGCATGGCGGCGGCGGCTCGAAAAATCAGACGTTCGATAGTTCCGGACCCGATGTGAAGGTCCGCGGCTCGGCCAGCCAGGTGCTCGAGAAATATCTCGCCCTGGCGCGCGACGCGACCGCCGCCGGCGACCGCATCGCCGCGGAAAACTATTTCCAGCACGCCGAACATTATTACCGCATCCTCAGCGCTAATCAGGCCGCCCAGGCGGCGCAGCGCCAGCAGAACGGCCAGCCTGCCGTGCAAAACGGCCAGCCCAACGGCCAGCAAGGCGGCGGTGGCGGCTACAGTCGGGCGACCCCGGCCGATCCCAATCTGTTCGACGGTGATGGCGATGGCGACAACGACGGCGACGACGATGCCGGCGATCAGCCGCAGATCATCACCTCCGAGACGCCGCAGCCGATCTGAGTGGCGAATTTCGGCGGTTTTCGCGACAGGCGGGCTCCCGAACGGGGGCCCGCCGTTTTTTTGCGCGTTTCTTCGGCCGCGGCCCTTGTGCCGGGTTTTTCGCCTCCCAATATGCCTTTAGGAAATTCATAAAGGATTTCAGTGCTATCGGAGTCGCTCACAGGAGGGCTCCGGCATACCGCTTGCTTGGTTCAAGGAGCGACCATGGACTTGGAAAAATACACCGACCGTTCGCGCGGCTTTCTGCAATCGGCGCAGACGCTTGCCGCCAATCTCAAGCACCAGCAGCTCAAGCCTGAGCATCTGCTGAAGGTTCTGCTCGACGACGAGGAGGGCCTGGCCGCCAACCTCATCGGCGCGGCCGGCGGCGATGCCGCCCAGGCGCTCGCCGCCGTCACGGCAGAACTCAACCGCATTCCCAAGGTCGAAGGCGCGGGCGCCGATCAGGTGTTCCTCGCCTCCGAGACCGCGCGCGTGCTGGACGCCGCCGAGCAGATGGCCAAGAAGGCGGGCGACAGCTATGTCACCGTCGAGCGCATCCTCATGGCGCTGGCGATGGCCGCCGGCAGCAAGGCCGCCGACATTCTCGGCAAGGCCAAGGTCACCGCCCAGGGGCTGAACGCCGCCATCGAAGCCGTGCGCAAGGGCCGCAAGGCCGATAGCGCCTCGGCCGAGGAAGGGTTCGAGGCGCTGAAGAAATACGCGCGCGACCTCACCGCTCTGGCCCGCGAGGGCAAGATCGACCCGGTCATCGGCCGCGACGAGGAGATCCGCCGCACCATCCAGGTGCTGGCGCGCCGCACCAAGAACAACCCGGTCCTCATCGGCGAGCCTGGCGTCGGCAAGACGGCCATCGTCGAGGGTCTCGCCACGCGCATCGTCAAAGGCGACGTGCCCGAGGGCCTCAAGGACAAGAAGCTGCTGTCGCTCGACCTCGGCGCGCTGATCGCCGGCGCGAAATTCCGCGGCGAGTTCGAGGAGCGCCTGAAGGCCGTGCTGGAGGAGATCACCTCCGCGGCCGGCGAAGTGATCCTGTTCATCGACGAGATTCACACGCTGGTCGGCGCCGGCAAGGCCGACGGGGCGATGGATGCCTCGAACATGCTCAAGCCCGCGCTGGCGCGCGGCGAGCTGCATTGCGTCGGCGCGACCACGCTCGACGAATACCGCAAATATATCGAGAAGGACGCCGCCCTGGCGCGGCGCTTCCAGCCGGTCTTCGTGGAAGAGCCGACGTTGGAGGACACGATCTCGATCCTGCGCGGCCTGAAAGAGAAATACGAGCTGCATCACGGCGTGCGCATCACCGACAGCGCGCTGGTGTCGGCGGCCACGCTCTCGAACCGCTATATCACCGACCGCTTCCTGCCCGACAAGGCCATCGACCTGGTCGACGAGGCGGCGAGCCGCCTGCGTATGGAGGTCGATTCCAAGCCCGAGGCGCTCGACGAGCTTGATCGGCGCGTCATGCAGCTCAAGATCGAGCGCGAAGCGCTGAAAAAGGAGAGCGACGACGCCTCGCGCGACCGGCTGAAGAAGCTGGAGGGCGAGCTCGAGACGCTGGAGGCGCAATCCGCCGCCATGACCGCGCAATGGCAGGGCGAGAAGGACAAGCTCAACGCCGCGCAGAAAACCAAAGAGAAGCTGGATCAGGCGCGCAGCGAGCTGGAGATCGCCCAGCGCAACGGCGACTGGACGCGCGCCGGCGAATTGACCTATGGCGTGATTCCCGAGCTTGAACGCGCGCTGAAAGCGGCGGAGGAGGAGGGCAAGAGCCATGTCCTCAACGAGGAGGTGCGCGACGACCATATCGCGTCCATCGTCTCGCGCTGGACCGGCATTCCCGTCGACAAGATGCTCGAAGGCGAGCGCCACAAGCTGCTGGCCATGGAGGAGAACCTCGGCAAGCGCGTCGTCGGCCAGGCCGAAGCCGTGCGTGCCGTCTCCGAGGCGGTGCGGCGCGCCCGCGCCGGCCTGCAGGACCCGAACCGCCCCATCGGCTCGTTCATGTTCCTGGGGCCGACCGGCGTCGGCAAGACCGAGCTGTGCAAGGCGCTCGCCGAATTCCTGTTCGACGACGACACGGCGATGATCCGCATCGACATGTCCGAATATATGGAAAAACATTCGGTCGCTCGCCTGATCGGCGCGCCGCCGGGCTATGTCGGCTACGAGGAGGGCGGGGCGCTCACCGAAGCTGTGCGCCGCCGGCCCTACCAGGTGATCCTGTTCGACGAAATCGAGAAGGCGCACCCGGACGTGTTCAACGTGCTCCTGCAGGTGCTCGACGACGGCCGCCTGACCGACGGCCAGGGCCGCACGGTGGATTTCCGCAACACGATCATCGTGCTGACCTCGAACCTCGGCAGCCAGGTGCTGGCCGAACAAGCCGAGGACGAGCCGGCGGAAAAGGTGCGCGAGGAGGTGATGGCGGTGGTGCGGGCGAATTTCCGTCCCGAATTCCTCAACCGCCTCGACGACATCCTGCTGTTCCACCGGCTGGGCCGCGGCGAGATGGGCCGCATCGTGGAGATCCAGCTCAAACGCCTGGAGAAGCTGCTCGCTGATCGCAACATCGCCATCACGCTCGATGCGCCGGCCAAAGCTTGGTTGGCGGATGCCGGCTACGATCCGGTCTATGGCGCGCGGCCCTTGAAGCGCGCCATCCAGCGCCACCTGCAGAACGCGCTGGCGACGCTCTTGCTCGAAGGCAAGATCGCCGACGGCGACACGGTGAAGGTGAGCGCCGGCAAGGACGGCCTGACCATCAACGGCGCGAAGGCCGCGGCGGCGTAAGCACAACGCTTGGAAACGAAAAAGCCCGGCTCGCGAGAGCCGGGCTTTTTGATTCGCTGAAGCGCGCCTGATTACTTTTGGACAGTCTTCGTATTGCCGGCCTTGGCGTCGGCGACCTTGGTGGCGCTGGCGAGCGGCAATTCGGCCATGCGGGTTTCGAGCTTGCCCTTCTCGATATGGAAGGCGGTCAGCACTTTGCCGTCGAGCTTGGTGCCGGTCGGCAGCTTCACGCTCAGCGGGTTGACCTGCTTGTTGTCGACCAGCACTTCGTAATGCAGGTGCGGGCCGGTGACGCGGCCGGTCGCGCCGACATAGCCGATGATCTGGCCCTGCTGCACGCGCGCCCCGGCGGAGATGCCGCGGCCGAACTGGCTGAGATGCGCGTAGGCGGTGGAGAAGCTGTTGTTGTGGCGGATCTTCACGTAGCGGCCGTAAGCGCCCTTCCAGTCGGCTTCGACGACGACGCCCGAGCCGGCGGCCTGGATCGGCGTGCCGGTGGCGGCGCCGAAATCGACGCCCTTGTGGCCGACGGTGTAGCCGAGGATCGGATGCATGCGCGAGCCGAAGCCCGAGGTCAGGCGCGCGCCGTCGATCGGAGTTTTGAGCAGCGCCTTGCGGACCGATTCGCCCTTGGCGTTGTAATAGTCGGCGATGCCGTCCGGCGTGACGAAACGGTAGATGCGGTGGGCCGTGCCGCCCAGCGTCAGTTCCGCATAGCCCATGTCGCCGATGCGCGCCGTCTCGCCGTCTTCGTTGATCATGCGGTCGAACATGACGGCGAACTTGTCGTTGCGCTGGATGTCGCGCTGGAAGTCGACGTCGTAGGACAGGGCGCGGATCATCTCGACGATGACGCCCGCGGGCACGCCGGCTTTGACGGCGTCTTGATAGAGGCTCGAGTTGATCGTGCCTTCGGCGCGCACGGTCTGGCGCGTCAGCGGCTTCTGCACCTGGTCGGCGCGGAAGCCGGTCCAGGTCTTGACGACGCTCACCAGCTTCTCGACGTTCGGCTCGAAGTTGAGGCCGAGGAACGACATGCCTTCGCCGGCGTCCTCGCCGCGCTTGGGCATGAACGATAGTTGGATGTTCGTGCCGGCGGTCAGGTCTTTCGGATTGAATACGTCGCGCAGCGCCTTCACCGCTTCGTGGGCTTCGGCGCGCGGCACCTGAGCCTTGGCGAGCAGGGCCATCAGCGTGTCGCCCTTGCCGACGGTGACGGCGACGCGCACCGGCTCGGGCGCGGCGGCGTGGACGTCGGGCGTGGCGTAGGACAGGACGTAGGCGCGGGCGGGGTTCTGCTGCTCGATGTCGGGCGTCGCGACCTGCGGGCCGGGCACGCGCGACGACACCGTGCTGCCCGGGAGGATCCCGGTCAGCGTGACGGCGGCGCAGAGCGCGAAGGTGCGGGCATAGATCCCCCTCCGCGTCATCGATGTCCCCGGCAAAGCGTCAAAGCAAAAGCCCCAAAAGCCAAAGGCGGTCCCCAAATACGCAACCCGCCCAATGATCGGCGGAACGCCTACGAAAAAACGCGAGCCAGCCAAAATCCCTAATGAGAACAATGGCTCAACCAGAACCCCAGGAATATGCCGGGGTCATGGTTAACAAGCTATTAGCGGGGGAAAATGCGGGGAGATGCCGCTTTTGTCAACGCCGCATCGCAAGTTTGCAATGAAATCATGCAGTTGCATGCAGAACGGGCGGGGAACGTTCGGCCTGCGGCGGCGTTCGCCGCGCGTTTAGGCGGGCGGGGCGGCGGCTTCGACTTGCCCGCAGATGTAGTGGTACAGGCAAATATGCATTTCCTGCACCCGCGCGGTGGTCTTGGACGGCACCGCGATCAGGATGTCGGCCAGCGCGCCGATCGGCCCGCCGCCCTCGCCGGTGAAGGCGATGGCGGTCATGCCGCGCGCCTTGGCGGCTTCCATGGCTTTCAGCACGTTGGGCGACTTGCCGCTGGTACTGAGGCCGATAAACACGCCGCCGGCCTGGCCGTGGGCTTCGACCTGGCGGGAAAACACCCGCTCGTAGCCGTAATCGTTGCCGAGCGCGGTCAGGGTCGCGGCGTCGCCGGCGAGCGCCATGACCGGCAGGGCGACGCGCTCGCGCTCGTAGCGCCCGACCAGTTCGGCGGCGATATGCTGGGCGTCGGCGGCCGAACCGCCGTTGCCGCAGATCAGCACGATCTTGCGCGCCGCCAGCGCCGCGTTCAGCGCGGCGATCGCCCGGTCGACCGGCTTGTCGAGGCCGGCGGCGGGCAGCCGCGCGAGCAGCTCGGCGGCGCCGGAAAGATAGTCGTGCAGGCTGGCCATGAGGGCGGTGTCCGGGCAGGGGAAAGCGCCCGGAACGTAGCAAAGCGGCCGCCGGCTTCCAACGGCTTTCGCTGGCGCGCTCGATAAGATCCGTCCGTCCAGACGGCAAACCGGGCGCGGTATTTTTGCCCTAGCGCGATTGGCGCACTAGAATGGCGGTTTCGCGTTCCAGCCGTGCCGAAAGGTCCTTTCATGCCGTCCTTCGATATCGTCTCCCGCACCGATCTCGCCGAGGTCGAAAACGCCGTGCGCAACATCCAGCGCGAGATCGGCACGCGCTTCGACTTCAAGGGCAGCAAGAGCTCCATCGAGAACAAGGAGGGCACGCTGACCGTGCTCGCCGACGACGATATGAAGCTCAAGCAGATCCACGAGCTGATTAAAGGCCACATGACGCGGCGCGGCGTCGACGCCGGCGCGCTCGATTTCAAGACGCCGGAGAAGGCGTCGGGCGACATGCTGCGCCAGACCATCGTGGTCAAGCAGGGCATCGAGCAAGAGCTGGCCAAGCGCCTCGTGAAAGAGATCAAGGCGAGCAAGATGAAAGTGCAGGCCGCGATCCAGGGCGACGAGCTGCGCGTGTCGGGCAAGAAGCGCGACGATCTGCAAGAAGCCATCGCCATGATCAAGGGGCTGAAGATCGAGATGCCACTGCAATATGTGAACTTCCGCGACTGACGCCGCAAGAGAAGGGCGCCATCCGATGCCGTTGACGCCGGCGCATGACAGGATCGTCGATCACCCCGCCGCCTGGACCAACTGGTCCGTCGGCGGGATCGATGCCTTGCGCGTCGAGCTCAAGCCAGCGCATCTCTCGGCCATCGACGATCTGTTGGAAAAGCTGCGCCGCGCGCCGACGCAAAGCATCGCGCGCCAGCATTTCGACCATCCGGCGCTCAACATCTTTCTCGCGCGCTTATTCGCGGAGATTCAGCACGGGCGCGGCGCGGTTCTGCTGTCGGGCCTCGACCGCGCGCGCTATTCCGACGCCGATCTGGAGCGAATCTATTGGGGCTTTTGCGCCCATTGGGGCGTCGCGGCGACGCAAAGCGCGTTCGGCGACCGGCTGGGCCGCGTGCGCAACACGCCGGTCGGCCCCGAGAACCCGACGGGGCGGCGCTATCGCAGCGACGAGGAGCTCAAGCCGCACACCGACAGTTTCGAGATCGTCGGCTATCTCTGCCTGCAGAAAGCGGTGGCGGGCGGCGACAGCGAGATCGTCAGCGCGCTCGCCATCCACAACGAGATTCTCCGTACGCGGCCGGATCTGCTCGCGCCGCTCTATCGCGGCTTCCCCTATTCTTCGTCGGAGGCGGCGAACAGCGACCGGCCGCTGACCATGGGCGCGGTGCCGGTGTTCAGCTATGTCGGCGGCCAGCTCAGCGCGCGCTATGTGCGCAGTCAGATGGAGCGCGCCTCGCGCATGCTCGCCGACGCGCCGGGCTGGGGCGAGATGCCCGACGAGCTGATCGAGGCGCTCGACTATTTCGACAGCCTCTCGTCGCGCGAGGACCTCGCCATGCGCTTCATGCTGGAGCCCGGCGAGATGTATCTCGTCAACAATTTCACCGCGCTGCACGCCCGCGCCAGCTTCATCGACGGGCCGCGCCGCCGCCGCCATCTGCTGCGCATGTGGCTCGAAGTGCCGAACGGACGCCGCGTCATGCCGGAATATACCTGGCAGGCCAATTCCTATAAGCGCATCGGCGCGATGCGGGCGTCGTAAGCGGCGCGAATCCGCACCGCGTTCGCCGCGCATCGAAAAAACAAAATCAAAAGCCGCCGAATGGAGCGGCTGTGCGATAATCCGCGCCTGTAAACGACGCGAGGATAATCTGATGAAAAGCCCGAACCGATCCAAGCTCAGCGTGCGCCAAGCGCGGGTTTCGGACATCGACACGATTATCGCGATGATGAAACGCGCCTATCCGGATATGCCGGTCTATACGCCGGGCAACATCCAGGGTCAGATATCGAATTTTCCCGAAGGGCAATTCGTCGCTGAATACGGCGACAGGATCGTCGGCTATGCGGCGACCTTCCGCATCGACGAGGCGAGCGGCCTCTCGGCGCACAGCTGGACGGAGATCACCGGCGGCGGCCATGCGTCGCGCCACGACCCGCGCGGCGAATGGCTTTACGGCATGGAGGTTTGCGTCGACCCCGACTGGCAGGGGCGGCGCGTCGGCCAAAGGCTTTACGAGGCGCGCAAACGCCTCGCCGAGAATTTGGAACTGAAAGGCATCTTGTTCGGCGGCCGTTTGCCCGGTTTGTCGCGACGGATTCGCCAGTTCGGGACGGCGGAGGCTTATCTGGAGGCGGTCCAAGCGCGCAAAGTGCGCGATCTCGTCGCGTCGTTCCAATTGGCCAACGGCTTCGAGGCGCTTCGCGTGCTGCACGACTATCTGCCGAGCGACAAGGAGAGCCTCGGCTGCGCCGCGCACATGATCTGGCGCAATCCTTACGTCGATCAGACGGCGCATGCGCCGCAACCTTCGATGCGCCCGAAGGACTGGGTGCGGGTGGCGACGGTCCAGTTCCAGCAGCGTCAGGTGGCGAGTTTCGAGGAGTTCATCTCCAACATCGAATATTTCGTCGATGTCGTGTCCGACTATAAATCGGACTTCGTGGTTTTCCCGGAGCTGTTCACCTTGCAGCTGCTGGCGTTCGAGAAGCGCAAGCTCGGGCCGATGGAGGCGATCGAGGCGCTGACCCGCCACACCGAGGCGTTCAAGAACGCGATGCGCGAGATGGCGATGGGCTACAACATCAACATCGTCGGCGGCTCGCATCCGACGCGCATGCCGGACGGCGACATCCACAACGTCGCCTACGTGTTCCTGCGCGACGGTTCGGTGCACGCCCAGGAGAAAATCCACCCGACGCCCAACGAACGTTATTGGTGGAACATCAAGGGCGGCGATACGGTGCGCGCCATCGATACCGATTGCGGCCCGATCGGCGTGCTTGTCTGCTACGACAGCGAGTTTCCCGAATTGGCCCGCCGTCTCGCCGACGAAGGCGCGCGGCTGCTGTTCGTGCCGTTTTGCACGGACAACCGCCAGGGCTATCTGCGGGTGCGCTATTGCTCCCAAGCCCGCGCGATCGAAAATCAATGCTATGTCGCGATGGCCGGCAACGTCGGCAACCTGCCCAACGTCGAGAACATGGACGTGCAATACGCCCAGTCTTGCATTCTGACGCCGTGCGATTTCCCGTTCGCGCGCGACGGCATCGCCGCCGAGGCGACGGAGAACGTGGAGACGATCGCGGTGGCCGATCTCGATTTCTCCGACATTTCCTGGGCGCGCAGCGAGGGCACCGTGCGCAACCTGCGCGACCGCCGGTTCGATCTTTACCGGGTGGCGTGGCGGGATTCGGGGCGCATCTGACGGGGCTCGGCGGGCGTTCCGCCGCCGTTTGCATCCGCCCGCCGAATGGCCTAAAACCGCCTCGCTGCCGCCCCGCCGCGGTCCCCGCTTTTCCAGCCCGATCGGATCCCATGGCCGCCTATCAATACATCTACGTGATGAAGAATCTCAGCCGCACCTATCCGGGCGGCCGGGAGGTCGTGAAGAACGTCACGCTCGCCTTCTTGCCGGGCGCCAAGATCGGCGTGCTCGGCGTCAACGGCTCGGGCAAATCGACCCTGATGAAGATCATGGCCGGCCTGGACAAGGATTACACGGGCGAAGCGTTCGTCGCCGAGGGCGCCAAGGTCGGCTATTTGTCGCAGGAGCCGGAGCTCGATCCGAGCAAGACGGTGATGGAGAACGTCATCGAGGGGCTCGGCGAGACCAAGGCGCTGCTCGACCGTTTCGACACGGTGAGCGCGCGCTTCGCCGAGGAGCTTACCGACGACGAGATGAACGCCCTGATCGCCGAGCAGGCGGAGCTGCAGGAGAAGATCGACGCCATCAACGGCTGGGATCTGCAGCGCACGGTCGAGATCGCCATGGACGCGCTGCGTTGCCCGCCGGGCGAATCGGAAGTGACCAAGCTGTCGGGCGGCGAGCGCCGCCGCGTCGCGCTATGCCGCTTGCTGCTGTCCAAGCCCGACCTGCTGCTGCTCGACGAGCCGACCAACCATCTGGACGCCGAATCGGTCGCCTGGCTCGAGAAGTTCTTCGAGAACTATCCCGGCACCGTCGTCGCCGTCACCCACGACCGTTACTTCCTCGACAATGTCGCCGGCTGGATTCTCGAGCTCGACCGCGGCAAGGGCATTCCCTACGAGGGCAACTACACCGGCTGGCTCGAGCAGAAGCAGAAGCGTCTGGCGGTGGAGGCGTCGCAGGAAAAATCGCGCGAGCGCACCCTGGCGCGCGAATTGGAATGGATCGGGCAATCTCCCTCCGCCCGCCGCTCGAAATCCAAGGCGCGCATCGCGGCTTATGAAGAGCTGCTGGCCCAGGACAAGGAGCAGCTCGGCGGCGAGGCGCAGATCGTCATTCCGCCGGGGCCGCGTCTCGGCGACGTGGTGATCGAGGCCAACGAGGTGCGCAAGGGCTTCGGCGACCGCCTGCTGATCGAGAATTTGAGCTTCCGCCTGCCGCCAGGCGGGATCGTCGGCGTCATCGGGCCGAACGGCGCCGGCAAGACGACCCTGTTCCGCATGATCACGGGCCACGAAAAGCCCGACGCGGGCACCTTCCGCACCGGCGAGACGGTGAAGCTCGGCTATGTCGACCAGTCGCGCGACACGCTGACCGACAGCAACACGGTGTGGCAGGAGATATCCGAGGGCCGCGACGACGTGCTGCTCGGCAAGCGCTCGATGCCGAGCCGGGCCTATGTCGCCGCCTTCAACTTCAAGGGCACCGACCAGCAGAAGAAGGTCGGGCAGCTCTCGGGCGGCGAGCGCAACCGCGTCCATCTCGCTAAGATGCTGAAAACCGGCGCGAACCTGCTGCTGCTCGACGAGCCGACCAACGATCTCGACGTCGACACGCTGCGCGCGCTCGAAGAGGCGCTGCTGGAGTTCGCCGGCTGTGCCGTGGTCATCAGCCACGACCGCTGGTTCCTCGACCGCGTCGCGACGCACATCCTGGCGTTCGAGGGCGACAGCGTCGTCACCTGGTTCGAGGGCAATTATCAGGATTACGAGGCCGACAAGAAAAAGCGCCTCGGCGCCGACGCCGACCAGCCGCACCGCATCAAATACAAGCCGCTGGTGCGCCAGTAAGCCGAATCGCGCGCCGCGCAAATAAAAAGGCCGGCGATTTAGCCGGCCTTTTTATTTGCGCGGACGCTGCCGCTCAATTGCGTTCGAGCTGCGCCGTCTTGTCGCGGAGAATGCGCAGCAGACCGCTGACCTGGCCCTGGTTGCGCTGGATCACCGAAGCGTATTCCTTGCGGTGGGTCAGCGGCATGCTGATGCCTTCGACCTTGATGTCGATGGCGCGGTAGTTGCCGCCCGCCGGACGCACGAGCATCTCGATCGGGATCGGCTGGCCGCCGCCCGGCTGGTTGATCTGCGAATAGACCACCGTGTCGCCGTCGATCTCGCGTTCGCGGAGCACTTGGAAGGTCTCGCCGGAGTATTTTTTGAACAGGCCGGCGTAGGTGTGGGAGACGAGCGTCTCGTAGAGCTTGATGAACTCGGCGCGTTCGGCCTCGCTGGCGCGGTTCCAGTAGATGCCGAGAACGAAGCGGGCGACGGCCTCCTCGTCGAAGCTCTGCTGCAGCAGGGCGCGCATGCGGTTCACGCGCTCGCCGTCCGAGATCTTCTGGTCGGTCAGTTCCAAGATGGCGCGGTCGCCCAGGCCCTGCACGAACTTGCCGGCCTCGGAGGCTTGCGCCGGGGCCTGCGCGCGGGCGGTATCGACCTGCCCGGCGAACAGCCCGGCAGCGAGGAAAAAAGCGGGAACGGCGGCGAACAAGCGGCGCCGGCTGAAAAACTGCATCGCGGTTTCCTGCGCTGGGAAAAGGGCCTTAGCGCGACGGGCGGAAGGAGACGACGTCGTCCGGCAGGGCGGCCTGGGCGCGCGTCAGGTTCGGGCGGCCTTCGTCGCTCGGCCGGCTGTTGCGGATGTCGTTGGCGCGCTGCTGGCGATAGAGGCTGCGGATCGCGGCGTAATAGTCCAGCGAGGTGCGCTCCAACTCGTCGAGCGTGTCGATGCTGCGCGCGCGCGCGTCGATGCCGGTGAGGCCGGCGCGCACGTAGATCAGCCATTCGAGGTCGTTGTTGTCGAGGGCGATGTTCACCGGGTCGGCGAACCATTCGGCGACCAGGCCGGTGGTGTCGCGCACGTTCGACGGACCGAGCACCGGCAGCATGAGATAGGGCCCTTCGCCGACGCCCCAGACCGCGAAGGTCTGGCCGAAGTCTTCGCCGCGATAGGGCAGGCCGCGGTCGGCGGCGAGATCGAGCACGCCGCCGATGCCGGCGGTGGTGTTGAGCAGGAAGCGGCCGATCGTGTTGCCGGCGGCATCCATGTCGCCCTGCAACAGGTTGTTCAGCAGGATGATGGGCGAGCGCAGATTGCGCAGGAAATTGCGGATGCCGTCCTGCGCCTCTTGCGGCAGCACGCCGCGATACACCTGGGCGGCCGGCTTGATGATGATGCCGTCGACGACGCGGTTGAATTCGAAGATGCCGCGGTTGAGCCCTTCGAGCGGGTCGTTCTCGTCTTCCATGTCCGCGGCGGGCGCGGCCTGGGCGAACTGGGCCGCCGGGTTGGCGGTCATGGGATCGCGCAGATCCTCCATCGGGGTGGCCCAGACGGGCGCGGCGGACGCGCCCAGCAGGCTGGCCGAGAGGAGCAGGGAGCGGGAGAGCGGTGCGATGCGCATTTGGACCTGATAAGGGGCTCTAGGGGCGAAAACGCGGGATTTAACGAGAACGCCACGGATGCGGGTGAACGGCAATATGTCGGCGAGACGTAAAAACTTGGTTGCGCGGCGCGGCCGTCGCCGGCCTTTCCACCCCTCGCTTCCACGAGCCCCCGTAAGGGTTGGACGTAACACAAGGGGCTTAAAAACACTATCAAGATCAAGGGCCCAGGACTCGGTTGACCGCCCCTGTTGCGGGTTTGCCGCAGATCATTCCGCGGGCTGTCATGAATCCGCTGGAACGAGCATAACAATATAATTATATCTTAATCAATCAGCCAAAGGTGAAGACCCTTCATGACCACGATGGACGACTATCTCGACAAACTCCGGGCGGCCGCCGAACCCACGCGGCTTCGGCTTTTGGCCTTATGCGCCCAGGGCGAGTTGACGGTCACGGAGCTCACCCAAATCCTCGGTCAGAGCCAGCCGCGCGTCTCCCGCCACCTGAAATTGATGGTCGAGGCGGGGCTGCTCGACCGCTTCCGCGAGGGCACCTGGGCGTTCTACCGCCTCGCCCAGGGCGACGCCGCCGGCCTCGCCCGCAAGCTGATCGAAATGATGCCGACGGACGACGGCCTGCTGGCGCTGGACAACGAGCGCCTCAAGACGATCAAGGATAGCCGCGCCGAGACCGCCGCCAGCTATTTCAGCAAGAACGCCGCCCAGTGGGACAAGATTCGCGAGATGTACGCCCACGACGACGAGGTCGAGAAAGCGCTGCTCGGCCTCTTGCCCAAGGACAATCTCGGCGACGTGCTCGATATCGGCACCGGCACCGGCAAGGTTCTGTCCATGCTCGGCCCCCGGGCCGAACAGGCGGTCGGCATCGACGCCTCGCGCGAGATGCTCGCCCTGGCGCGCGCCAACCTCGACGCCGCCGGCCTGCGCCAATGCCAGGTGCGCCATGGCGACATGTACATGCTGCCGGTGCCATCGCAATCCTTCGACGTCGTCACCGTCCATCAGGTTCTGCATTACGCCGACGACCCGGCCTCGGCCATCGGCGAGGCGGCCCGCGCGCTGCGTCCCGGCGGGCGGTTGATCGTGGTCGATTTCGCGCCGCATCAGCAGGAATTCATGCGCGACGAGCACGCCCATCGCCGCCTGGGCTTCGCCGACAGCGACATGCAGGGCTGGTTCAAGGCCGCCGGCCTCAAGCCCGCCGTGCCGGTGCGTCTGGCCGGCGATCCCCTGACCGTGGTGCTCTGGGCGGCCGACCGTCCGGCCGAGGCGCAGGTCGCGGCCGGCGTCGCGCAACGCGCCGCCACCGCTTGAGGGCGTCGCCGCCGCGACCAAAAAATTGAGGACAGTTTCGTGAGTGATCCCCTCGGCGTCGTCGCCGACCCCGCCGGTTTGCAAGTGTCCTTCGAGTTCTTCCCGCCCAAGACGGAGAAGATGGAGGAGAGCCTGTGGCAGGCCGTGCGCCGCCTGGAGCCGATGGGGCCGCGCTTCGTCTCCGTCACCTACGGCGCCGGCGGCACGACCCGCGAGCGCACCCATGCCACCGTGGCGCGCCTGCGCGCCGAAACCTCGCTCGAGCCGGCGGCGCATCTGACCTGCGTCGGCGCGACGCGCGCGGAAGTCGATGACGTGGCTCGGCAATATTGGGCGGCCGGCGTGCGCCACATCGTCGCGCTGCGCGGCGACGCCCCGCCCGGCCCCGACGGCCAGTTCGCCCCCTACGCGCCGCATCCGGACGGCTATGCCTATGCCGCCGATCTCGTCGCCGGCTTGAAGAAGGTCGCCGATTTCGAGATTTCGGTCGCCGCCTATCCGGAGATGCATCCGACCGCGACGAGCGCGCAGGCCGATCTCGACAATCTGAAGAAGAAAATCGATGCCGGCGCGACGCGCGCCATCACGCAATATTTCTTCGACCCGGCCGTCTTCCTGCGGTTCGTCGAAAAGGCCCGCAAAGCCGGCATTTCCGTGCCCATCGTGCCGGGCATCCTGCCGGTGACGAATTTCGCCCAAGTGGTGAAATTCAGCAAAGCCTGCGGCACCGCGGTGCCGCCCTGGCTGGCGCGGCTGTTCGAGGATCTCGACGGCGACCCCGAGACCCGCAAACTGGTCGCCGCCACCGTCGCGGCGCGCCAGTGCCTGGCGCTGGAAAGCGCCGGCGTGAAGGAATTCCATTTCTACACGCTGAACCGCGCCGATCTGGTCTACGCCATCTGCCACATCCTCGGCCTGCGCCCGAACGCGGACGAAGCCGCCGTCGCGGTCCAGAAAACGGGAGCGGGCGCATGAGCGGCTTTCTCGAGTTCCTGAAGAGCAACGTGCTGCTGGCCGACGGCGGCACCGGCACGCTCGTCCAGGCGATGAACCTCGACGTCGAGAAGGATTATCTCGGCCAGGAAAACTGCACGGAAATCCTCAACAAAAGCCGGCCCGATCTGGTCAAGCAGATCCACCGCGGCTACCTCCAGGCCGGCTCCGACGCGCTGACCAGCAACAGCTTCGGCGGCTCGCCGATCACGCTCGGCGAGTTCGGCCTGCAGGACGAAGCCTTCGAGATCAACAAGCTCGCGGTGACGCTGGCGCGCGAAGTGATCGAGGAATTCGCCGCCGACGGCCGCCAACGCTTCGTGCTCGGCGACATCGGTCCCGGCACCAAGCTGCCGAGCCTCGGCCATATCGACTACCAGAGCCTGGAAGACGCCTTCACCATCCAGTCGGCCGGCCTGATCGCCGGCGGCTGCGACGTCATCCTGGTCGAGACCTGCCAGGACCCGCTGCAGATCAAGGCCGCCGTCAACGGCGCCAAGCGGGCCCGCGCCGAAGCCAAGAAGGACATTCCGATCATCGTGCAGGTGACGGTCGAGACGACCGGCACGCTGTTGGTCGGCGCCGACATCGCCGCCGCCGCGACGGTCATCCGCGCCCTCGACGTGCCGGTGCTCGGCCTCAACTGCGCCACCGGCCCGCGCGAGATGGCCGAGCACGTCAATTGGCTCGGCGCCAACTGGACCGGCTCCGTGGTCGTGCAGCCCAACGCCGGCCTGCCCGAACTGGTCGACGGCAAGACGCGCTATCCGCTGTCGCCCGACGAGATGACCAAGTGGATGGAGCGCTTCCTCAAAGAGGACGGCGTCGGCATGATCGGCGGTTGCTGCGGCACGACGCCGGAGCATATCGGCCAGCTCGACAGCCTGCTGCGCAAGCTCGCCGCCGAGCAGGGGCGCGATACGCACCGCCCGGCGCCGAAGACGCGCGACGTGACCTGGACGCCGTCGGTCGCCTCGCTCTATTCGCAAGTGCCGCTGCGTCAGGAAAACGCCTACTTCTCCATCGGCGAGCGCTGCAACGCCAACGGCTCCAAGCAATTCCGCATGCTGCAGGAAGCCGGCGATTGGGATGGTTGCGTCGCCATGGGCCGCGAGCAGGTGCAGGAAGGCTCGCACGCGCTCGACGTCTGCACGGCCTTCGTCGGCCGCGACGAAGTCTCAGACATGAGCAACGTGATCAGCCGCATGCGCGGTTCGATCACCGCGCCGCTGGTGATCGATTCGACCGAGCTGCCGGTGCTCGAAGCCTCGCTCAAGCTCTACGGCGGCAAAGCGATTCTGAACTCGATCAATTTCGAGGACGGCGAAGAGCCGGCCGAAAAGCGCATGATCCTGGCCAAGCGCTTCGGCGCGGCGGTGGTGGCGCTGACCATCGAAGAAGCCGGCATGGCGAAGGATGTCGACAGCAAGGTGCGCATCGCCAAGCGTCTGCACGACTTCGCCTGCGTGAAACATGGCTTGCCGGCGTCCGATCTGATGATCGATCCGCTGACCTTCACGATCTGCACCGGCAACGAGGACGACCGCAAGCTCGGCCTGTGGACGCTCGAAGCCATCGAGCGCATCGCCAAGGAGCTGCCTGAAGCGCAGATCATCCTCGGCCTGTCGAACATCTCCTTCGGCTTGAAGCCGGCGGCGCGCCATGTGCTGAACTCGGTCTACCTCGACCACGCCATCAAGCGCGGCCTGACCGGCGCCATCGCGCATTTCTCGCGCATCATGCCGCTGCACAAAATTCCCGAAGAGGAAGTGCGGATCGCCGAAGACCTGATCTACGACCGCCGCAGCGAAGGCTACGACCCGCTGCAGGCTTTCCTCGCGCTGTTCCAGGACCGCGACCAGGAAAAGAAAGCCGTCAAGGTGCGCTCGGAAAAGGCCGAGGAGCGCCTCAAGCAGCGCATCATCGACGGCGAGCGCAAAGGTATCGACGAAGATCTCGCCGAAGCGATGAAGAGCCACAAGCCGCTCGACATCATCAACGTCTTCCTGCTCGACGGCATGAAGGTGGTCGGCGAACTGTTCGGCGCCGGCAAGATGCAGCTTCCGTTCGTGCTGCAATCGGCCGAAACGATGAAGGCGGCGGTGGCTTGGCTTGAGCCGCACATGGAGAGAGTCGAGGGCCAGGAGAAGGGCGTCATCGTGCTCGCCACCGTGAAGGGCGACGTGCACGACATCGGCAAGAACCTTGTCGACATCATCCTGACCAACAACGGCTACAAGGTCATCAACCTCGGCATCAAGCAGCCGGTGAGCAACATCATAGAGGCGGCCAACCAGAACAAGGCCGACGCCATCGGCATGTCCGGCCTGCTGGTCAAATCGACCGTGGTGATGCGCGAGAACCTGGAAGAGATGCAGCGGCAGGGCCTGGAAATTCCCGTCATGCTCGGCGGCGCGGCGCTGACGCGCCAGTATGTCGAGCAAGATTGCCTCGCCGCCTACGGCGGCAAGCGCGTCGCTTATGCGCGCGACGCCTTCGACGGCCTCGGCCTGATGGACAAGATCGTCACCAAGACGTTCGATGCGTTCGTCGAGGCCGCTGCGGCCAAAACCGCGGCCAAGCCTAAAAACGCGCGGCGCGCGGCGATGCGCGTCGTCCCCACCACGGACGGCGAACGGCCGAAGAGCGACGCGGAAGGCTTCGACGAGGCCAGCATCTTGCGGCCCGTGGATTACGAAGAGATCAAGCTGCGCAAGGAAGAGCTGCAGCGCGGCGTTGCAATCCCGAAGCCGCCGTTCTGGGGGCCGCGCTTCATCGAGCAGGTGCCGCTGCGCAACCTGGTGACTTATCTGAACGAGCGCATGCTCTATCAATTCCACTGGGGCTATCGCAAAGACGGCCGCACTCTCGACGAATATATGGCTTGGTCGCGCAAGGAGCTGCGCCCGATCGCCATGCGGTTGCTCAAGCAGTGCGAGGACGAGGGCATCCTGCAGCCCAAGGCCGCCTACGGCTATTGGAAGTGCGCCTCCGAAGGCAACAGCGTCATCCTGTTCAACGAGGACGGCCAGACCGAAGCGACCCGCTTCGTGTTTCCGCGCCAGAACAAGCCGGGTGGCCTCTGCATCGCCGATTTCTTCCGCGACGTGTCGGCCAACGAGCGCGACGTCATCGGCCTGCAGGTCGTGACGCAAGGCGACAACGCCTCGGAAGTGGCGCGGCAGTGGTTTGCCCAAGACCGTTACCAGGACTATCTCTACCTGCATGGTCTCGGCATCGAGATGACCGAGGCGCTCGCCGAATATGTCCACACGCGCATCCGCGCCGAATTGGGCTTCGCCGGCGAGGACGACCGCGACATGGACAAGTTGCTGTCGCAGGGCTATCGCGGCTCGCGCTACTCGTTCGGCTATCCGGCCTGCCCGAACTTGGCGGACCAGCATCAGCTGATCGGGCTGCTGGGCGCCGAGAAACTCGGCATCACCATGACCGACGGCGACATGCTCGATCCCGAACAGTCCACCTCGGCCATCGTGGTCCATCACCCCCAGGCCAAATACTTCTCAGTCTGACAGGCAGTTGATATCGCCACATTTTGCGCTGCGATATCGACTTCGCCTATCGGATCATCCGGATTTTCTATAGACTGATCCGTCCAACATCTCGGTGCGGCCGTCCGAACGGCCGACAGGGAGCCGGCTTGGTGGACAAGGATCAAACGCGTCTCGATGCGGTGCTGGACATCGTCGTCGACGGCATCATCCTGATCGACGCGCGCGGCCGCGTGCTGCGCTTCAATCCCGCTTGCGAAAAGCTGTTCGGCTTCCACGCCGATGAGGTGGTCGGCCAGAACGTCAAGATGCTGATGCCGGAGCCGTTCCGCGCCGAGCATGACGGCTATCTCGACAATTACCGCCGCACCGGCGAGCGCAAGATCATCGGCATCGGCCGCGAGGTGACGGGCCGGCGAAAAGACGGCAGCACGTTCCCGATGGATCTCTCGGTGGGCGAAGCCAAAAACGGCGACGAGAGGATTTTCGTCGGCGTCATCCACGATCTCACGCAGCGCAAGAATTACGAGAGCGCCATCCTCGACAGCGCCATGCGCCTGCGCAGCGTGCTCGACACAGCGGTGGACGGGGTGATCCTTATCGATTCGCGCGGCGTCGTCGCCATGTTCAATCCCGCTTGCGAAAAGCTGTTCGGCTTTCATGCCGACGAGGTGGTCGGCCAGAACGTGAAGATGCTGATGCCGGAGCCGTTCCGCGCCGAGCATGACGGCTATCTAGAGAATTACCACCGCACTGGCGAGCGCAAGATCATCGGCATCGGCCGCGAGGTGACGGGGCGGCGCAAGGATGGCACGACCTTCCCGATGGACCTGTCGGTCGGCGAATGCGTGATCGGCGGCCAGTCGAGCTATGTCGGCGTGATCCGCGACCTGACCGAGCGCAAGCGCGCCGAAGCGCAGCTCGCGCAGGCGCAGAAGATGGAGGCGGTCGGCCAGCTGTCGGGCGGCATCGCCCATGACTTCAACAATCTCCTCACCGTTATTCTCGGCAATGCCGAAGTGCTGAGCGAGGCGTTGAAGGCGCGGCCGGATCTCAAAGTCATGGCCGATTCGATCATGTCGGCGGCCGACCGCGGCAGCGAGCTGACGCAGCGACTGCTCGCCTTCAGCCGGCGCCAGACGCTGCAACCGGCCAATATCGACTGCAACCGCCTGGTCGGACGGATGAAGGAGCTATTGCGTCGCGCCTTGCGCGAGAACATCGGCATACGGGTCGAAACCGAGGAGGGGTTATGGCCCGCCTTCGCCGACCCGGGCCAGCTCGAATCGGCCCTGCTCAACTTGTCGCTCAACGCGCAAGACGCCATGCCGGGGGGCGGCAATCTCATCGTCGCTACCCAGAACATCACGCTCGACGCCGGCTACCAGTCGATGCACCCGGAGGTGCCGCCCGGCAATTACGTGATGATCGCCGTCACCGACAACGGCACGGGCATGACGTCGGAGGTGAAGGCCAAGGTGTTCGAGCCGTTCTTCACCACCAAGGAGGTCGGCAAGGGCAGCGGCCTCGGCTTGTCGATGGTCTACGGCTTCGTCAAGCAGTCGAACGGCCATGTCTCGATCTATAGCGAGCCGGGGCTCGGCACGACGATCCGGATTTACTTGCCGGCGGCGGCCGGCAGCGTCGAGGCCGTCGCGGCGGCGGATGACGGCGGAGCCGCCTCGCAGGCCGGCAGCGAGACGGTGCTCGTGGTGGAGGACGATCCGTTCGTGCGCAGCTACGCGGTCTCATCGCTTGGCGCGCTCGGCTATCGGGTGCTATCGGCCGCGGACGGCCGCGAAGCCATGGAAGAGCTCGGCGGCGCCGGCAAGATCGACCTGCTGTTCACCGACGTTGTCATGCCCGGCGGCGTCAGCGGCTGGGATCTCGCCGATCATGCCCTGGAGGTGCGCCCCGGCATGAAGGTGCTGCTGACCTCGGGCTACGCGCTGGAAAGCCTGGAGGCGCACGGCCGGGTGCGGCCGGGTCTGGCGGTTCTCAACAAGCCCTATCGCCGCGCCCAACTCGCCAAGCGCGTGCGCCAAGTGTTGGACGAAAGCCTGGCTTGAGGCGGTGGTCTAGTCGAATTTATCGGCGTCTTTGAACAGCTTGCCTTGGGCGTCCTTGGGCGAGACATTGGGCGTTTCGCCGGGGGCCATCGGCCAGTCGATGGCGAGGTCCGGATCGTCCCAGCGGATGCAGCGCTCGTGCGTCGGCGCGTAGAAGTCGGTGCATTTGTAGAGCACGGTGGCGCGCTCGCTTTGGGCGTAGAAGCCGTGGGCGAAGCCGGGGGGCACCCACAGCGCCGCGCCGCGCTCGGCCGACAGCGGCTCGGCGAGCCACTTGCCGAAGCTCGGCGAGGATTTGCGCAGGTCCACCACCACGTCGAAGATCGCCCCGGAGACCACGGCGACCAACTTGCCCTGGGCCTGCTGCACCTGATAGTGCAGGCCGCGTAGCACGCCCTTGCTCGATTCGCTCCAATTGTCCTGCACGAACGGCAGGTCGATGCCGCCTTCGGCGTATTTCTTGGCGTGCCAGGTCTCCATGAAGGCGCCTCGTGCGTCGCGGAAGACGTCGAGTTCGACGCGGATGACGCCGGCGAGCGGGAGCGGGGTGAATTTCACGCGAGGGATCCTTTGTCGGGCAGCAAGCGGGCGAGGACGTCGGCGAGGGCGGCCTGCCAGGGGCGAGGCTGGATGCCGTATAGCCTTCGCAGCTTATCGCAGTCCAGAACGGAATAGGCCGGGCGTTTGGCCGGCGTCGGATAGCCGCTGGTCGCGATCGCCTCGATGGCGGGCGCGGGCCCGCCGCGCCGCGCGCTTTGCGCGAAAATCTCGCGGGCGAATTCGCACCAGCTGACCGCGCCTTCATTGGCGAAATGAAACGTGCCGTAGAGCGCGCCGGAGGAGACGCCGGCGCTTTGCCGCGCGGCGATGGCCAGGATCGCGCCCGCCAGATCGTGCGCCGAGGTCGGACGGCCGACTTGATCGGCGACGATCTTGAGCGCCGGCCGCTCCGCGCCGAGTCGCAGCATGGTCTTGACGAAATTGGTGCCGTGAACGCCGAACACCCAGGAGGTGCGCAAGATCACATGGCGCCGGGCCGCGTCGCGCACCGCTTCCTCGCCGGCCGCCTTGCTCGCGCCATAGACGCCGAGCGGTCGGATCGGATCGTCCTCGCGCCAGGGCCGGCTGGCTTCGCCGTCGAATACGTAATCGGTGGAGAGGTGCAGCACCGGCACTAGGGCTTCGGCGGCGGCGTGCGCGACGATGCCGGCGCCGTCGCGGTTGGCGCGATAGGCGGCCTCACTCTCGCTCTCGGCCTTGTCGACGGCGGTATATGCGGCGGCGTTGACCACCATCGCCGGCTCGTGGGCGTCGATAGCGCGCGCCACCTGGTCGGCGTCGGCGATGTCGGCGGCGGCGCGCGAGACGGTCGTGACGCGCCAGCCACCGTTTTGCGGCGATGTCGCTTCGGCGAGGGCGCGGCCAAGCTGGCCGTCGCCGCCGAAGACCAGCAAGGTCTTAAGGCTCATGCGGCCAGCTTATGGATTTATGCCGGCTTCCGCCAGGGCGCTACGCCCGTCGAGAAAGGCGCGGGTGCCGTCGAGCCGTGCGCGGTCCCGCCAGGCTTTGTCTTTGTGGCCCATTAGCTTGTGCCAGCTCGCCTTGAACCAATAGGCGCGGACGTTGCGCCGGCCCCAGGCGCGCGCATCTTCGGCATTGCGGTGCTTGGCTTCAAGATAGAGCCGCGACCAGGCGTGGTGCCAATATTTGCGCCGCAGAATCTCGTCGGTTGGCGGCGAGGACAAGCCGCCCTGGTGATGCGCGGCGGCGGCCGGAGCCTGCACCAGCGCGTAGCCGGCGCGCCGCATCTTCAGGCAGAGGTCGTCGTCCTCGAAGTAGAGAAAAATTTCAGGATCGAATCCGCCGACCTCGCGAAAGGCGGCGACCCGCACGAGCATGACCGCGCCCGAGAGGAAATCGGCGCAGATGTCCCCATCGGGCGGCAGGCGCTCCTTGCCGGAGATCTTGTGCTGATCGAACAATCCGACATTGTGGGAGGCGATGCGCGCGCCGTCGGCGTTCAGGATGGCGGGGCCGACGATGCCGGCGTTGGGATTGCGGTCGGCCGCGGCGACCAGCGCCTCCACCGAACCGGGAGCCATGCGCGCGTCGGGGTTGAGCAGCAGCGCGAACTCCGTTTCGACAACGGCGACGCCTTGGTTGTTGGCGCGGCCGAAGCCCTGGTTGGTCACGTTGGAGATGATGTTCGCCTTCGGCAAGGCGCGCTGCGCCACGCCGGCCGAATCGTCATCGCTTGCGTTGTCGACGACGACGACGGCCCTGGCCCGCGCCACCGAGGCGAGGGCATCGCCGATCACGCCGGCGCTGCGATAGGCGACGCTGACCACGGACACGCGCGCCCAGGGATTGGAATCCCCGGGCGCTTCGGCGGCTTGGCTCATGGACGGCCTATTCGGCGGCGCTGCCGCCGATCTTGTCCGCGACCTTGTCGGCCGGCAGATAGACCTTGCTGCCGGTGTCGCGGAAGGTCTCCGACATCTGCGCCATGCCGGAAGCGGCGTATTCGCGCACCTCCTGCGTGATCTTCATCGAGCAGAACTTCGGGCCGCACATCGAGCAGAAGTGCGCCACTTTCGCGCCTTCGGCCGGCAAGGTCTCGTCATGGAAGTCCTTGGCGGTTTCCGGATCGAGCGACAGGTTGAACTGGTCGCGCCAGCGGAATTCGAAGCGCGCCTTGGACAAGGCGTTGTCGCGGATCTGGGCCGAGGGGTGGCCTTTGGCGAGATCGGCGGCGTGCGCCGCGATCTTGTAGGTCACCACGCCGACCTTCACGTCGTCGCGGTCGGGCAGGCCGAGATGCTCTTTCGGCGTGACGTAGCACAGCATCGCCGTGCCGAACCAGCCGATCATCGCCGCGCCGATGGCGCTGGTGATGTGGTCGTAGCCCGGCGCTATATCGGTGGTGAGCGGCCCGAGCGTGTAGAACGGCGCTTCGTGGCAGTGCTTGAGCTGTTCGTCCATGTTCTCCTTGATCTTGTGCATCGGCACGTGGCCGGGGCCTTCGATCATCACCTGCACGTCGTGTTTCCAGGCGATCTCGGTCAGCTCGCCGAGGGTGCGCAATTCGGAGAACTGCGCTTCGTCGTTGGCGTCGGCGATGCAGCCGGGGCGCAGGCCGTCGCCGAGCGAGAAGGCGACGTCGTACTGCTTCATGATCTCGCAGATTTCCTCGAAGTTCGTGTAGAGGAAGCTCTCCTTATGGTGCGCCAGGCACCATTTGGCCATGATCGAGCCGCCGCGCGAGACGATGCCGGTCAGGCGCTTGGCCGTCATCGGGATGTAGGGCAGGCGCACGCCGGCGTGGATCGTGAAGTAATCGACGCCCTGTTCGCACTGCTCGATCAGCGTGTCGCGGTAGATCTCCCAGGTGAGGTCCTCGGCCTTGCCGTCGACCTTCTCCAGCGCCTGATAGATCGGCACGGTGCCGATCGGCACCGGCGAGTTGCGCATGATCCATTCGCGGATGTTGTGGATGTTTGTGCCGGTCGAGAGGTCCATGACCGTGTCGGCGCCCCAGCGGATCGACCAGACCATCTTGTCGACCTCTTCGGCGGCCGACGAGGCGACGGCCGAGTTGCCGATGTTGGCGTTGATCTTCACCAGGAAATTGCGGCCGATGATCATCGGCTCGGTTTCCGGGTGGTTGATGTTATTGGGGATGATGGCGCGGCCCTTGGCGATCTCGTCGCGCACGAATTCGCCGGTGATCAGGTCGGGAATGTTCGCGCCGAAGCTCTCGCCGCCGCTCATCGCCTTGGCCGCCGCCATGCGGCCCTCGTTCTCGCGCACCGCGACATATTCCATCTCGGCAGTGACGATGCCCTGGCGGGCGTAATGCATCTGGCTGACGTTCTTGCCGGCCTTGGCGCGCAGCGGCCGGCGGCCGTTGGCGGGAAATTCCATGAAGGCCGCCTGGCGCGCGCCCTTGATGCCGTTGTCGAGCGGCTGGACGCGGCGGCCGTCGTATTCCTCGACGTCGCCGCGCGCGCGAATCCATTTGTCGCGCAGCGGCGTCAGGCCCTTGCGGATGTCGATGCGCGTCTCGGGATCGCTGTAGGGTCCGGAGGTGTCGTAGACCTGCACTGGCGCTTCGGTCTTGCTGTCGAGCGCGATTTCGCGCATGGCGACCTGCACGTCGGCGAAGCGCGGGCTCTGGACGTGAATCTTCTTCGACGCGGGCAACGCGCCGGTGGTGACGGTGAAATCCTTCGAAGCGGAGCCGTCGGGCATGGGCAAGCCTCCTGGGTGCGGCGCGCGGGTTTTTGCGCGCGTTATGGTTGGCGGAAGTGCGGGGAGGGACGGGCGCGGCGATCGAAGGGTCTTCCGCGACGCTGTCCGTTTCCTACGCCGGCACGATCCGGATCAGGTTCAAGGGTTTCCGCCGTGGCGGTCTCAGCCCCCAATTGGAGCACCCCTAGGACTGGCGGCGATGATGGGGCCGGGCGGGTGCGGAATCAAGCGTTTCCGGGTATTGCCGGCGGCTCGGGCGGGATGAAACGGCGGGGGCCGAAATGAACCGCGCCGGACGCGAAAAGGGCCGGAGCGGCTGGCGCTCCGGCCCTTAAGGCTCAGGTTCGCGACGTCGCGCTTTACTTGGCGGCGCCGAGCAATTGCTGCATGCGCGCGACCACTTGCGGCGGCACGTTCACGGTGTCGGCGACCAGCTTCTGCAGCTTCTCGCCGTCCATCGGGAAGAAGTCGAGCTTCATGCGCTCGACGTCGGCCAGCAGCTCCTTGTCCTTCACCGTCGCGTCGAACGCCTTGCGCAGCGCGGCGACGCGGTCGGCCGGCACGCCCGGCGTGGAATTGTAGGCGCGGCCGATATCGCCGCCCGAGGCGTAGGTGGCGAGAACCTGGCGCTCTTCGTCGTTGCGGGCCAGCTCGACGACGGCGGGCACATCGGGAATTTCCGGCGCGCGCTCGGTCACGTACTGGATCATCATGAAGGCTTGCTTGTCCTTCAGCCAATGGGCGCGCGCGGTCTTCATGGTGTTCCACGACGTCAGCGCGCCGTTCACCTCGCCGCGTTCCATGGCCAGCAGGCCGTCGGTCGAACCCGGATAGCCGGCAATGATCTTGAACTTGGTGCCGAGCAGCCCGTTCAGGATGCGCGGATAGCCGTCGGACGGCGAGCCCGGACCGGTCGAGGCGACCGAAACTTCGGTGGTCAGGACGTCCTTGACGGTCTTGGCTTTGGTGGTGTGCCAGAAGACCTGCACCTCGATGTTCGAGGTGGCGCGGCCGATCCAGGCGAACTCGTTGGACTTGTACTGCACGCCCGGGTTTTTCAGCGCCTCTTCCAAAGCCGCAGTCTGCGACAGGGCGGAGAGCGCCGTGCCGTCCTTGGGCGCGACCGAATACATGTAATTGGCGGCCTTGAAGCCGCCGGCGCCCGGCATGTTCTGCGGCACGATCGTCGGGTTGCCCGGAATATGCTTGCCCATGTAGCGCGAAACCATGCGCGCCAGGCTGTCGTAGGAGCCGCCCGGCGCGAAGCCGATGTACATGTTGATGGTCTTGCCCTTGTAGAACTGCTCGACCGATTGCTGCGCCTGAGCGGTGGCGGGCAGGAAGGCGAGAGCGGCGGCGGAAAGGGCGACGGCGACGGCGGTGCGTCCGGCGGACGGAGTCCGCCCCTGGCGATGGATCACGTGAAATCTCCTGAGATGTTTTTTAATGCAGATATTTTTATTAGTTAGAAGACTACAGGCGTGCGCCGCTCCTGCCAAGGTTCGCGATCCGTGACAGCCGCTGTCGCATTGCGCCGCACAATGGGCGCTTAAAATTCGACCATGACGACCGCAGCGCGGCTTCCCAGGTTGCGCCGGGCGGCGGAGAGCCCTAGAACCATTGTCATGTTTTTCAACGCTCTATCGCCGCGAGCGCGCTGCTTCGCGGCGGCGCTGCTGATCTCCGGCACTGTCTTCGCGCCGGCTCCGGCCCGCGCCGATTGCACCGACGCGCCGGCCCCCGGCGTCGATTGGCGGCGCTGCTATCATGACGGCCGCGCTTTTCCCGGCGTCGATCTGTCGCGCGCCCAGCTGCGCGACGCCAGCTTCACGCGCGCAGATCTGTCCAAGACGACGTTCGACGGAGCCGACGCCTATCGCGCGAAATTCTATTCCGCGGTCATGCCGGGCGCGTCCTTCGCCGGCGCCCGCGTCGCCGAGGCTGATTTCAGCGAGGCGAACCTCGCCGGCGCCAGCTTCGCCCAGGCGGACTTGCGCGGCGCCAAGCTGATCGCCGCCGACCTGCGCGGGGCCGATTTCTCCGGCGCGAACCTGCGCGGGGCGGATTTCTTCCGCGCCCGCCTCGGCGGGGCGTTGTGGACCGACGGCAAAACCCGCTGCGCCGACAATTCCGTCGGCCAATGCAACTGAGCCAGCCCCGGCTTAGCGAAGTCTTTACTCCTTCCGGATAGGATCGCGGCACCAAGGGCGGCCAGGGGGTCGCAGAGCGGGGCAGCCGTGGATTTCTTCGACGACCTTCAGCGCGCCAAGCGCTTGGCCGATCAGGCGATGGGCTTTCTGGGCAAAGCCCAGCAGCCGCCGCATCCGCGCAATTTCGCCCTGCTCTACGGCTATTTCGCCAACAAGAGCGCGGCTCTGACCCGCGATCTCGACCAAGCGCTCAAGGTCGGCGCGCCGCTCGGCCAAGCCACGCTCGACGCGCTCTATCAGCGCCATTTCGGCATCGACGCCGGGGCTCAGACGATCCACAAGGCGAGCGGCGTCATCGAGGCTATGCTCGACAAGATATTGTCGCAAATGGGCGAGGCGCGCGATCACAGCCGCGCCTACGGCCAGGCGCTCGAAGATTTCTCCGGCCGCATCGACGGCGGCGGCGAGGCGGGGCTCTCGCTCGACGATCTGCGCGGGGCGCTGACGACCATGCTCGACGAGACGCGCAAGATGGAAAGCAACGCGCGTCGCCTGGAAACGCAATTCGCCGCGGCGAACACCGAACTGAGCGAACTGAAGGAAAGCTTCGAGCGGGTGCGCGTCGAGGCGATGACCGACGCGCTGACCGGCATCGCCAACCGCAAGAGCTTCGACGAGCGGCTGGCCGCGCTGACCCGCGACACGGAGGTTTGGCCGCTGGCGCTGATCATGGTCGATATCGACCATTTCAAGAAGTTCAACGACAATTACGGCCATCAGACGGGCGACCAGGTGCTGCGCCTGGTGGCGCAGACGCTGGTCGATTGCGTGCGCGGCCAGGACTTCGCGGCGCGCTATGGCGGCGAGGAGTTCGCGCTATTGCTGCCGAACACCGATCTCGACGGCGCTTTCGCGGTCGCCGACAACATCCGCAACAAGGTGGCGGCCAAGAAGATCACGCGGCGCAGCACCGGCGAAAGCCTGGGGCAGATCACGCTGTCGCTCGGCATCTCGCGCTATCGGCCGAACGAGGAGCTGGCCGCCTTCGTCAGCCGCGCGGACCAGGGCCTCTATCTGGCCAAGGACCACGGCCGCAACCGCGTCAGCTCCGTCGAATCCCTGCGCGAGATCGCCGCGAGCGCGTGAACCACGCTGGCCGGCTTTACGCCGTCACGCGAACGTCCGCCCGATATTTCTCGCACAAGGTTTTCCAGCGCTCGGCCTTGCGCTTCTGCGCGGCGTCCACTTCGGGCGGAATCTCCAGGAACGGCGGACGCAAGGGGCCCGGATCGACATAGCCGGCATAGCGGATGGCGATCTTCGCCGCCGTCTCGCGCCAGGACATGGTGGGCGGGGTCGCGCCCACCGGCGGCGCGAGATCGAGCGTGATCTCGGTGGCGCGGGCGATGTCGCCGCGCTTCATGGCTTCGCGCAGAGCCAATTGCGGCCAAGGCCCCATCCAAGCTTCGATCGACCAGAACCCGCGCGCGCCGACCTGCCCGTAGGTCGCGTATTGCCATTGGTTGCAGAAGACCGTCATTTTGCCGCGCGCGATGTCGATCAGGCGCATGAATTCCGGCGGCTCGCGGTGGCTGTCCTTCATCGCGACGATGTTCGGAATCTTCAGCAGCTCCTGCACGATGCCGAGGTTGAGCTTGATGTTGTGCAGCGGCGGGTTGTGATAGACCATGATGCCGAGCTTGGGAAACAGCGCGGCGATGTCCTGAAAGAAGCGGATCGCGTTCTGCGGCGACGACGGGAAGTAGAATGGCACGCCGATGAGCGCGCCCGCCGCCTTGGTCTGCTCGATGATTCTGAGCTTGGCGATCACCTCGCGGGTGTTCAACCCAGTCGCGCCGACGAACATCGGCACCCGGCGGTTGTTGATCTCGGCGGCGGCGCGGGTCAACGTCTCGAATTCGTTCGGCAACAACGTATGAAACTCGCCGAAGCTGCCCGCAGTCGAGATGACGTCGGCGCCGTCGCCGATCATGCGGTTCAGGCCTTTCTCGAGCCGATCGAGCGAGATCGTTTCGGTGGCGTGGATGTCCGCCGCATCGTCCGTCGCGAAAGCCGGCATCATCGCCATAAGGCCGGAAAGCTCGTCTGACCTGATCATCTCTTTAACTCCTGAAGTTCGCTATGAATCGGGTGTCTACCACTTTTCCGGAACCGGTTTGGCCAAAGCCTCTTCCAGGCTGCTCGCGCGGATGAACTGCCCGTGCGGACGCAGGCGGCCCGTCGAATCGATTTTGTCCATGTTGCAATAAATTTCGAACTCGTAGCCGTCAGGATCGAGGAAGTTCACGGCGTAATTGCAGCCCGCGCCTTTGCGTCCTTCGAAGACGATAGGAATGCCGTTCGCCTTCAAGTAGTCCCGCGCCTTCAGCAGCATATCGGTGTTTTCGATCTCCAGGGCGAGATGCTCGACTTGCAAACCGGCATCCATGTCGCGATGGCGCTTCGTCTTGGAGGGCTTCAGGCCGATCGCATGGTGGTCCTCGTTGCAGCGGAAGAACACCATGCCGATCTCGTTGCGGTCCGTTTCATGGAAGCCCATGACTTCCGTCCAGAAGCGCACGCTGCGCTCCATGTCGCTGACCTCATAGACGAGATGGCCGAGCTTGTTCACCTTGATCGGCGAGGTGCCGCTGTAGCGGTCCGGATGGCGCGGTTTGGCCGCAGCGGCCTCCACACGCTTATTTTCGGTCATCGTGTGATGATCCATGAGGTTCTCCTTTACCATTCAGCGCGGAGCTTATTTGAAGTTGGCCTTCAGAATGTCGATCACCTCTGGCGGCGTATCGGCGACGACGCGCCGGTAAAACGCTTCTAGCTCCTCGCCTTTCACCGGAAGGAACTTGAACTTGCGCTTTTCCAGCGCGGCGACGAACTCCTGATCGTTCAGCATGTCGTTCCATGCCTTGCGCAATGTGGCCACGCGTTCGGCCGGCGTTGCCGGAGGGAGAACGTAGGGCCGCGCCGCAGACAGGCCCTCGTTGATCGTCTCGAACAGAGCGCCGGGGTTCGGCATCAGTTCGCGTATGGTTGGAGCGTCGGGAATCAGCGCGTCGCGCTCGTTACCGCTGACAGCGAGCACTTTCGCGAAGCCGCTGCTCAGCCACGTCGGACGGGAGTGGACGATGCTCTCGACCGTGTTGGTGCGGCCGTCGATTTCGCCGCGCTCGATGGCGAGGTCTTGCTCGGCGCTTTCATAGCCATGCACCATGTTCAGCTTGATGCCCAAAGCATTTTGCCACACCAGGCTGAACAGATAGGTGCCGGTGCCGAGGCCTTGCGTGCCGATGGCGGGCGGCTTCGCCGATTTACGAATGTCCTCGATGCTCTTGAATTTGTCGGTCCGCACGACGAGGGCGTAGGTGCTGCGCGTCCAACTGCCGAGCACAGGCATTTTGCTGATGTCGAATTTGACCACGCTCGATCCGGCGAGCTGCTGGAGATAGTGGCCGCTACCAAGCTGATAGATATTGAGGCCGTCCGGCGCCGCGACATTGTAGGCGGCGTTGATCGAAGCGAGGCCGCCGGCACCCGGTTGATTCTGGGCAATGACGGTCGGCTGGCCGGGAATATGCTTGCCGATGAATTGAGCGACCAAGCGGCCATCGGCATCGGCTGTGCCGCCTGCGGCATAACCGATGACCACGCTCACGCGTTTGCCAGCATAATAATTGTCGCTCTGCGCCCAAGCGGAGCCAATCAGGGCGAGATTTGCAGCCGCCGCGGCGGTTCCACAAGCGAACACAGTGATGAATTTGGACATGCTTTCCTCCCTCTATTGATTTTTTGCGCCGCATTTTTGCGGTCGCGTCGCATCAGTCGGCGATGCTTAGCCGTAAAGCCACCTCTCGCCGTCAAGGCCGGGACGGCCCGGATATTTCGCGGCGACCGCGCGGACCGATGGATGGTCGAGTACGCCGAGCCGGCCGTTGTCGTGCAGAGTCTGATTGCCGACGACGAGCGTCGCGCCGCGCGCCTCGGCCGCCGTATGCAAGTTGTAGGGAAAATTCTTGCCGCCGCGGCCGAGATGCATGTGCACCGCGCCGGTGTGGAACGAGGCGATGAACTCGCGGTAATCCTCGTCGGGGCATTGCGCTGCGGTGACGTTGGCGCAGGGGTGCACGCCGCCATGCGGGCCGCGGATTTCAAAGGCGTAGTCGTCGCCGACGCTCTTGGCCAATTCATGGAGGAACCGTTCGATGACGGCGGCTTCGGGGCCACCCTCGAACTTGGTCATGTGGTTGTTTTCGACAGTGATGCGCACCGGCGCGCTGAAGCGCGGCGGGATGCCGATATGGCGCGCCCACACCGGCATCATCCGGTCGCAGATGAAGACGCCCTGGGTGTCGAGCGGATTGACCGCCGGATAAATGCCTTCCGGGAAGGGGCGATAACGCCCGTCATGGCGCCAGTAGGCATAGCTGTCGCCGCCCCGGATCGGGTCGCCCGAACTGCCTTCGAGATGCGTGCCGTTGGGGTGGGTCAGCCGCCAGCGATCGCCCGGCTTCATCATTTCGGCCATGCGGTAGCGGATTTCCGAGATCAACTCGTGCGGCGTGCGCGCCCAGGCGCTGCACAACAGCGGCGCCGTCGTCGCCATGTTGCGCACCATCGGCACCTTGTTCTCGGCGAGGATGTCGTTCCATTCCTTGGTTTCCTCTTCGGAGGAAAGATCGAGGACATGGCTGATGACGATGTCGGCACCCTTCACCGCGTGCTTGAGCACCGGCGGCACGCGCCAGATGGTTTCCTTCGTCGGGATGTCCGGCCAAATGACGTTCGGACGGACCGGCATATCGACCCACATCACGGTGGGATGGGCGCCGCGCTGTTGCACGGCCGCCTGGACCCAGGCGATGGCCGTCTCGTCGACGATGTTGCGGCCGCCATGGAGCCCGTCCGGCGCGGCGACGATCAGGACGTTCTGCCCGGGCTGCAAGCGGGCGCAGTGCTCGAGCATGTCGTTGATAGCAATGGCCGCTTCGGGAGGCATAGGGGCGTACGACATGATTTCTCCTATGGCGCGCGGCGTTTGCTGACGCGGGCGCGTCCGGCCGTCGCGCCGCCGTCGAGGGTGATGACCGCGCCGGTCATGTAGCTGGCGGCGTCGGAGGCGAGAAACGAGACGAGATTGGCGACATCGGCTGACGTGCCGGCGCGGCCGAGCGGGATGTGCGCCGGCTTATCCTCGTCGGCGGATGCCGGGCGATGGCGGATCGTGCCGGGGCAGATACAGTTGACGCGAATGCCATCGGGGCCGGCTTCGAGCGCCAGGGTCTTGGTGAACATGGCGACCGCGGCCTTCGAGGCGGCATAGGCAGCGCCGCCGGCGTAAGACAGAACCCCGCTGATCGAGCCGATATTGACGATGCTGCCGCCACCCTGCTTGCGCATATGGGGCAGGGCGGCCTGGCTACACAGCATGGTGCCGTCGACGTTGACGCGGAAGGTCTCGCGCCAATGATCGATGTTGTGGCCCTCGACCATTTCGAATGGATGGGCTGCAGCGTTGTTGCACAGCAAATCGAGGCGGCCGAATGCGGCCGCAGCGCCGTCGACGGCGGCCCGCGCGCCCTCCGGCGTGCCGATGTCGGCGACGATCACGCGGATGCGGTCTTTATATTCGGCAAGGCTTTCGGACGCGCGCGCGCAAGCCGCGCCATCGCGATCGGCTGCGAGCACGGACATGCCTTCGGCGGCGAGATGACGCACGATTTCGAGGCCGATTCCGGCAGCCCCGCCCGTGACAACGGCTGTTTTACGGACTTGTGTCAACAAGACCTCACGACGCTTGGCGCGACAGACGCAAAAAACGCCCGCCTGCCGGCGCTGGGCCGGCAGGCGGATATCACGTCGTGCTTAGGCCGCGAGGCGCGGGTTCGGAGCCGCCTGCTTGTTGTCGCGCGGCGGCTTGATGCCGGACGCTTCGTAAGCCCATTCGCCGATCTGATTGAACCACACGGTATTGACCGCCTGACGATCGCGGATGGCGGCAAGGCAAGCCTGCTGCTTCTCGGTCGTGTCGGCGTATTTCGCCATGATGTCGAGCGGCGCGTCGCCGTGGCCGCCGTCGGAGGAGTCCGCCTCGTCGGCGGCGTCCCAATGGGCCAGCGCCTTCTGCGAAAGGTTCAGCGCCTTCCACATGTTGCGCGAGGTGCGGGCGCGTTCGCCGACGCGGGCGATCACTTCCTTGCCGCGCGACGCTTCGTTGCCGGCGATGGCCGCGAAGGCTTCGAGCCAGGGCTTGGTGCGGCTCACCCAATCGCAATAAGCGATGCGCATCATGGTGACCGGCGCGCCGCTGTAGTTGTAGATGAACTGGCGATCGACGCCGAGGGCCACGGCGAAATCGACCAAGCTTTCGTAGTGGCCGGTGACGATCGTCGGATCCTTCACCTCTTCGACGAACATGTTCTCGATCAGGTAGCTGCGCACTTCGAGGTGCGGGCAGTTACCGGTGATGTTGGCCAGCCAGCGCGGGAAATTGGCGGCGAACACGCAATGCTCGAGCGCATAAATGCGCGCGCCTTCGCGCGTCAGGTTGTTGTCGCGATATTCTTCCCACAGGGTGGGAACGCTCCACCGCAATTTGACGAAGCTGTCGAGGATTTCTTCGCGGAATTGATCGGGCGTGTACATAGGACGTCTCCCTCATGTGAACGGCCAGCTTCTGGGTGGCCTGTTGTGTTGAGGCCAATCTAACGACTGGGGCGACGGCGAATACGCCCTTTCCGTTCATTACCGTGTCAAGTATGATTTGACACGGAGGCATGAATGGATCGTTTGAAGCTTATGGAAACCTATGCTGCCGTGGTCAAAAGCGGCAGCTATACGCGCGCCGCCCGCGAGCTGGGGGTGACCCGCGCCATGGTGAGCAAGCGCATTCAGGATCTCGAGGCGGCGCTCGGCGCCAAGCTGCTGAACCGCAATACCCATGGGCTCAGCGTCACCGGCATCGGCGGCGATTATTACGAGAGCGCGCTTAGCTTGCTGGCCGATCTGCGAGACATCGAGGAGCGGGTTCAGTCCAAGAGCGCCGCGCCGCGCGGCGAATTGAAGATCGTTTCAACCAAAACCTTCGGCGAGACGATCCTGGGGCCGATCATCGCCGAGTTCTGTCGTCTCTATCCGACGATCTCCGTGCAGGTGACGCTCGCCGACCGCGAAACGGCGTCCCACGGCATGGACCTGATCAGCGGAGGTTTCGACATCGCCGTGCGCACCTTGCCTATCCGCGACAGCTCTCTCATCGCCCGGGCCATCACCGAATTGCCGCGTCTGCTAGTGGCCAGCCCGAGTTATCTCGAAAAGCACGATATGCCGCAACGGCCTGCCGATCTCGCGCGCCACAACTGCTTGGATCCCAGCGGAGCGGCGCAATATAGCTGGGATTTTCGCGGCAAGGATGGCGTCCGGCCGCAGACGGTGCGCGTCTCTGGCGCGCCGCGCGCCAACAGCAGCTTCGTCATCCGAGACGCCGCGCTCGCCGGTTTAGGCATTGCTATCTTGCGCGAATATCTGATCCTCGACGATATCGCCACCGGCACGCTCGTGCCGGTGCTGCCCGCGCACGCGCTCGACGAGCGGACGCTTTACGTCATCTATCAGAGGGACCGCAGCCTGCCGCTACGCATGCGCGTGTTCATCGATTATCTGTCACAGCGCGTGAAAGATCATCTGCGCGCGCGGCCGTCGTTGCCGCCGACGCTCAATCCGCTCTTGGCGCGCGGCGGCGCCGAGCCTCGATAGATCGGTCCTAATAAGTCGGTTGCGCCCGCATGTTCTTGTAGCGGTCGTCGGAGATCAGGCGCAGCTCGCGCACGCCGTCCGCCTGCATGACGCGCAGCGGCACTTCGACGCCGGGCTCGCCCAGGCTCCAGAGCCGCGTATAGAAATCGGCGAGGCCTTTGATCGGCTTGCCGCCGAGGCCGATGACGACGTCGCCGCGCTTGAGGCCGGCTTTGGCCGCCGGGCCGCCGCGCGTGACGTTGCCGACCACCAGCGCGCCGTTCTTCTGCAATTCGTCGCTGTTGAGGCCGAGCCACGGCCGGCTCGCCTTAGGCCGGCCGCTCGCGACCATTTCGCCGATCACCGGGCGCAGCAGCTCGGCAGGCACGAACATGTTGCCGGGCAGGGCCTGGCCGTGGATCGCGTCGTTGATCATGAGCGAGCCGACGCCGATCAGCTTGCCGTCGCCGCCGAGCAGCGGCGCGCCGCCGAAGCGTTCGACCGGCGGCGAGGCGAAGATGGCGCGCTCGAGCATGTACTCCCATGACGCCGCGTAAGGGCGCACCGAGGCCACGATGGCCGGCTGCAAGCCCTGCACGCTGCTGTCGCCGGCGATAATCACCGGCTGGCGCGCCGCGAGGCCCTGGGCGCTGCCGATCTCGAGCGCCGGCAGATCTGCGGCGCCCGACAGTTTGACGAGGCCGAGGCCGCTCGCTTGGTCGAAGCCGACCACCTGCGCGCCGCGCTTGCGCCCGCGATGGTCGGTGACTTCGACCGACGCGGCGTCGGTCAGCAGATAGCCGATGGTGACGATATGGCCGTCAGCGATGCCGTCGGCGCGGATCACCGCGCCGCCGCCCTCGCGCCGCGTGCCGAGGCGGCGCGCCGAGGGGGCGTCGGCGGGGATGTCGGCGCGCAGATGGACCACCGATTGCGCGATGCGGTCGGGCGTCAGCCGCCCGCTCTCCTGCGCCAATGCGGGCGCGCCAGCGAGGGACGCGCCGCCGGCGATTGCGACGACGATGGCGGCGATGGTGATGGAAAGACGGGGGAACGAGAACGCCAGGCGCATCGGAGCCTCCCAGAAAGGTGCGGTAAAACTGTAGCGGGTCTTTCGTCGGTTGCAAAAGCCTGTTTTGCAGCGGGTTTTTCGCGCGACCGGGCGCGCGGCGGGGCGGCCGATTCGCCGCTTGGCGGATGGCGGCGCGTGCTATAATCACGGGCGATGTCATCCGATCCGTTCGATCTCGCCGCCCCGGCGCCGACCCCCGCGGGCCGCTCCGGCCCTGCCGCCGCGCCGCCCTATCTCGCCAATCTCAACGAGCAGCAGCGCGCCGCCGTCGAAGCGCTCGACGGGCCCGTTCTGGTGCTCGCCGGCGCCGGCACCGGCAAGACGCGCGTGCTGGTCACCCGCCTCGCCCATATCCTCACCTCGGGCCGCGCTTTTCCGTCGCAGATCCTCGCCGTCACCTTCACCAACAAGGCGGCGCGCGAGATGCTCGAACGCGTCTCCGGGCTGATCGGCAACCGCGCCGAGGGCCTGTGGCTCGGCACCTTCCACGCCATCGGCGCGCGCATCCTGCGTCGCCATGCCGAACTGATCGGGCTCAAGCCGAATTTCACCATTTTGGATGCCGACGATCAGGTGCGCCTGATCAAACAATTGCTCGAAGCCGCCGGCATCGACGACAAGAAATGGCCGGCGCGCGCGCTCTCGGCCGTGATCCAGCGCTGGAAAGACCGCGGGCTGACGCCGGACAAGATCGGCCATGCCGACGAGGGTACGGAGGCCGCCGGCGGCCGCTTGCGCGAGCTCTACGCGCAATATCAGGAGCGGCTCAAGACGCTCAACGCCTGCGATTTCGGCGATCTCATGCTCCATTGCGTGACGCTGTTCACCAAGAACCCCGACGTTCTCGCCGACTACCAGCGGCGCTTCCGCTATCTGCTGGTCGACGAGTATCAGGACACCAACGTGGTGCAGTATCTCTGGCTGCGCCTGCTGGCCCAGGGCTCGCGCAACATCTGCTGCGTCGGCGACGACGACCAGTCGATCTACGGCTGGCGCGGCGCGGAAGTCGGCAACATCCTGCGCTTCGAGAAAGATTTCCCGGGCGCGACCGTCATCCGCCTGGAGCGCAACTACCGCTCCACCGGGCATATTCTCGGCGCGGCCTCGGGCCTGATCGCGCACAACGAGGGCCGGCTCGGCAAGACGCTGTGGACCGACGACGCCGAAGGCGACAAGGTCGTGGTCGGCGGCGTGTGGGACGGCGAGCAGGAGGCGCGCGAAGTGGCCGAGGAGATCGAGGCGCGCCAGCGCGCCGGCGTCGGTCTCGACAATATCGCCGTGCTGGTGCGCACCGGCTCGCAGACCCGCGAGTTCGAAGAGCGCTTCATCACGCTCGGCATCCCTTATCGCGTCATTGGCGGCCCGCGCTTTTATGAGCGCCAGGAAATCCGAGACGCCATCGCCTATTTGCGCCTGATCGCCCAGCCGGACGACGATCTGGCCTTCGAGCGCATCGTCAATACGCCGCGCCGCGGCCTCGGCGACGTCACCTTGCAGGTGCTGCATCGCATCGCGCGCGCCGAGAACCGCTCGCTGATGTATGCCGCCGAGCTCGTGACCAATACCGACGAGGTCGGCGCGCGCGCGCGCAGCTCCTTGCGCGACTTGATCGAAAGCTTCAACCGCTGGCGCGGGGCGGCGGCCGGCCTGCCGCCCGCCGAACTCGCCGAATTGGCGCTCGACGAGTCGGGCTATATCGCCATGTGGCAGGCGGACAAGTCGGCCGACGCGCCGGGCCGCATCGAGAATTTGAAGGAATTGGTCGCGGCGCTCGAAGAGTTCGAGAGCCTCGGCGCGTTCCTCGAGCATGTCAGCCTGGTGATGGAGCGCGACGCGGCCGACAGCGGCGAGATGGTCAGCCTGATGACGCTGCACGCCGCCAAGGGGCTGGAGTTCGACATCGTCTTCCTGCCGGGCTGGGAGGAAGGGCTGTTTCCGCACCAGCGCGCGCTCGACGAATCGGGCGCGGCGGGGCTGGAGGAGGAGCGCCGGCTCGCCTATGTCGGCATCACGCGGGCGCGCAAGCGCGCCTATATCTCCTTCGCCGCCAACCGCCGGGTGTTCAACGAATGGCGCTCCAACATCCCGTCGCGCTTCGTCGATGAACTGCCGGCCGATCACGTCGAGACGAAGCCCAACGCGATTTTCAACCAGCAGCAGCAAACGCCGCAGCGCGGCTGGTCCGATGTGGCCGACAATTCGTGGAGCGCTGGCGGCCGGTCAGGACGCGCTTTCGACGCGCGCAAGGTGGGGCCGAACAGCTACAGCGCCGCGCCGGCCAAATCCTCGCCGGCCGGGCTGAGCAAGGGCGACCGCGTTTTCCACCAGAAGTTCGGCTATGGCCGCATCGTCGCGATCGACGCCAACAAGCTCGAGATCGCCTTCGACAAGGCTGGCCTGAAGAAGGTACTCGACAATTTCGTCGAGCCGGCATGAGCGAGCCGCAAGACTTGTGGAAAATCTCCCTGACCGCGCCCGACGCGGCCTATGAGGCGCTGGAAGCGGCGCTGTCGGGCTTTGGCGCGGTGAGCGCGCAGACCGGCGCGGCGGAGCCGCACAGCGATCCGGGCAACGACCGCCCGGCGGAAGAGTGGCGCATCGAGACGATCTGCGAGACGGAGCCGGACATCTCGGCGGTCACTTTGGCACTGGCCGAGGTCGCCGGTCCGCTCGGCTTCGCTTTGTCGGAAGTGCATATCGAGAAGCTGCCGCCGGTCGATTGGCTGGCGGAGAACCGCAAGGGCTTTCCCCCGGTGCGCGCCGGGCGGTTTTTCGTCCGCTCGGCCTTCGACGACACGCCGCCGCCGCCCGGCAGCCACGCTCTCACCATCGATGCCGGGCCCGCTTTCGGTTCCGGCCGCCATGACACGACGCGTGGCTGCCTGATCGCGCTCGACCGTTTGCTGCGGACGATGACGCGCCCGCGCGCGCTCGATCTCGGCTGCGGCTCCGGCATTCTCGCGCTCGCCGTCGCGGCGCGGCGCAAAAGTTCGGTGCTGGCGGTCGATAACGATATGTGGGCGGTACGCAACACCCGGGCCAACGCCCGCGCCAACGGCCTCGGCCGTTTCGTGCGCGCCGGCTGGAGCCACGGCTTCTCGCGCGTGCCCGCCGGGGCGCGCTACGACCTGATCTGCGCGAACATTCTCGCCAAACCGCTGGTCGCGCTGGCTCCGACGGTCAAACGCCGCCTCGCGCCTGGCGGCACGGTGGTCCTGTCGGGCTTGCTTGATCGCCAGGAAGCGCGCGTGCGCGCCGCCTATCGCGCCCAGGGCATGAAGCTGGTGCGGCGCATCCGCGTGCCGTCGAAAGATTGGGGCGTGTGGCCGACGCTGGTTATGCAGCGAGGCTGAGCCTTTGGCTCAAGATGCGACGCGGCTGACATATGTGCGAAAAGACAAAGGGCGCCTCATCCTGAGGCGCCCTTTGCGGGGTGAGACATCCGGGGGGAAGATGTCTCGGGGATCTGCGGAGGTATCGGACGCTTACGCGGACGCTACGCTGATCTGGATCGAAGCTTTAGGCGACGCGGACGGCCGGGACTTCGTTGCTGTTCGAGGCGACCGGAACGACCTCGTTCGGCGTGAACAGGCCGGCCTCGGTGGCGACGATGAGCGGGATGTCGTGGCGGGTCAGGCCGGCGGCCTGGAGGCTCGCATCGCTCAGCGCGCTGAGTTCGTAGTAGCGGTCGCGCATGGTCGCGGCTTCGGCGACGACGCCGTTCAGCTTGGTCAGCGCGGCGAAAGCGCCGGCGATCAGGTTGTAGACGGCGGTGATCAGGTCGGCGCCCTTCGCGTAGGGGAGGTCGGCCGGGTTCAAATTCTGCGTGGTCATGTTCTGGTCTCCTTCGGGGGTGGTCTCTGCGTTTCCTCTTTGATGACCCTTATGTAGACCCCTGACCGGTTACTGAGGAGCGACCGTTTCGCAAAACAGCTACGCGTTTAACGCATGGCTCAAAGCCGCTGTTTTCCTTGGTTTTCCATAGTCCGGTCATAAAGCCTTCACATTTAGCAGGCCGAGCCATGCGGTCGCGCGGCTTGCGCCCCGAGGGACCGGCCCTTACCTTCAAATGACGCGTTTCGCGCCGAAAAAGCCCGCTTGCTCAGGAGTTTGCCCCGTGAATACCGTTGCCGCCTGCCGCGACACCTATCAGGGCGATGCCGCCCTGAGCGGCCTGCTGGCCAAGGCGGCCGGCTTGCGGCTGGCGGAACCGAGCGCAGCGGCGGCCCGGACGCTGATCGCCGGCGCGCTGGCCGCGCCCGAGGATGTGCGGGGCGATGCCTGGCTGGCGCTGATCGCCGAGGACCCTAGCCCGGCCCTGGCGGCGCAATTGCGCGCCCTGCGGGCCGAGATGGCGGCGGGGCAGGGCGACGGCGTCGAGGACGAGCCCCTGCCGACCCGGGAACGGCTCGCCGCCTTGCGCCGGGAGCTGGCCGCGCTGGGCGTCGACGGCTTTATCGTGCCGCGCGCCGACGAGCATCAGGGCGAATATGTGCCGCTCAGCGCGCGCCGGCTCGCTTGGCTCACCGGCTTCACCGGCTCGGCCGGCCTCGCCATCGCGCTGCCCGAGACGGCGGCGATTTTTGTCGATGGCCGCTACACGCTGCAAGCCGCCGCCGAGGTCGATCCGGCCGCCTTCGAGAGCCATCATGTCACGCGCAATCCGCCGTACGCCTGGCTGGCGGCGAAGCTGAAGCCCGGCCAGACCCTGGGCTTCGATCCCTGGCTGCACACGATCGAGGATGCGGCGCGCCTGCGCGCCGTTTGCGACAAGGCCGGCGCGCTGCTCAAGGCGCTCTCGGCCAATCCGCTCGATCGCGCCTGGACGCGCCGCCCGCCGCCGCCGATCGCGCCGGTCGTGCCGTTCGCCGACGCGCTTGCCGGGCGCGGCTCCGCCGACAAGCGCGCCGAGCTGGCCGCGAATCTCGCCGCCGCCGATATCGCCGCCGTCGTTCTGACGCTGCCCGACAGCATCGCCTGGCTGCTCAACATCCGCGGCGGCGACGTCGCCTATGCGCCGCTGCCGCTCGCCTTCGCCATCCTTCATGCCGATGGCCGCGTCGATCTGTTCATGGATCTGCGTAAAGCCGCGCCGACGCTGCAAGCCCATCTCGGCGACGAGGTCCGCCTGCGGCCGCGCGAAGAGTTCGGCGCGGCGCTCGACGCGCTCAAAGATCGGCGCGCGCAAGCCGATCCGGCGAGCGCGCCGGCCTGGGTGTTCGACCGGCTGGAGGCGGCGGGCGTCAAGATCGTCAAGGCCGCCGACCCCTGCCAGGCGCCCAAGGCGAAGAAGACCGCCGCCGAACTGTCCGGCATCCGCGCGGCGCATCTGCGCGACGGGGCGGCGCTGACGACGTTTCTCGCCTGGTTCGCTCACAATGCGCCGAAAGGCGGTCTCGGCGAGATCGCCGCCGCCGACAAGCTGGAAGCGATCCGCGCCGCCGGCGAGCATTTTCGCGGGCTGAGCTTTCCGACCATTGCCGGGGCGGAAGGGAACGGCGCGATCGTGCATTACCGCGCCACGCCGACGACCGACAAAGGCGTCGCGCCCGGCCAGATGTTCCTGCTCGATTCCGGCGCGCAATATCTCGACGGCACGACCGACGTGACGCGCACGCTGTTCGTCGGCGGAGCGAACCCGCCGAGCGAGGAACAGCGCAGCGCTTTCACCCGCGTGCTGAAGGGCCATATCGCGCTCGCCACGGCGCGCTTCCCCGCCGGCACCAGCGGCAGCCAACTCGACGCGCTGGCGCGCCTGCCGCTATGGCAGGCCGGCTTGGATTACGATCACGGCACCGGCCATGGCGTCGGCCATTATCTCAGCGTGCACGAAGGGCCGCAGCGCATTTCGAAACTGCCCAACCGCGTCGCGCTCGAACCGGGCATGGTGATCTCGAACGAGCCCGGCTATTACAAGGCCGGCGCGTTCGGCATCCGCATCGAGAATCTCGTCGCCGTGATCGAGGCGGGAATCGGGCCGGACGGCGTCGCCATGCTGGCGTTCGAGACGCTGACGTTGGCGCCCATCGAGCGCGCGCTGATCGATCCGGCGTTGTTGAGCGACGCGGAGGCGGCTTGGCTCGACGGCTATCACGCCCGCGTGCGTGACAGCCTGACCCCACTGGTCGACGCAGCCACGGCGGCCTGGCTGGCGGCGGCGACCGCGCCGATTCGTTAACCTGCTGGTGCGCGCTTGGCCTCGGAATCGCGCGCTTTTCGCTCGCCGTCATGCGCGAGAACAGGACCGGACCGCGTCGATTCCCATTTTACGCAATATTTTACGCAATATATGTAATGAACCGCCGATGAGCTTGGAAGCGCATCACGCGCAAATGGCGGCGATCTGCGCTCGCTTCGTCGCTCGGGTCGGACAGGCCGTCGGCGATCTGCGCACGGCGCTGGCCGGCATCGAGTCGAGCGCTGCCGCGCTCACGCCTCGCCGATCAGCTTGAGCCATTCCGCTTCGCTGAGGATCGGCACGCCGAGGGCTTTGGCCTTGTCGGCCTTCGAGCCGGCGTCGCTGCCGACCACGACATAGCCGGTCTTTTTCGACACCGAGCCGGCGACTTTCGCGCCGAGCCGTTCGGCTTGCGCTTCGGCGGCCTGGCGAGTCAGCGTCTCCAGCGTGCCGGTGAAGACCACCGTCTTGCCGGCGACCGGCGAATCGGCCGGGGCTTCGACGATCTCGACCGGCTCGATTTCGACGCCGGCCTTGACGAGCGCGTCGAGCGCCGCGCGGTTATTCTCCTCGCGGAAGAAGTCGATGATGTCGTCGGCCATTTTGATGCCGATGCCGGTGATGGCGCAGAGGTCGGCGAACGCGCCGCCGACCTTCTCCGGCTTCTTTTCGTCGGGCGCTTTGTCGCGATCCGCGATGGCCTGCGCCATGGCGGCGCGCCAAGCCTCCAGCGTGCCGTAGCGGCGGGCGAGCCATTTGGCGGTCGCTTCGCCGACCTGATAGATGCCGAGCGCGTAAATGAAGCGCTCGAACGGCACCTTGCGGCGCGCTTCGATGGCGTTGAACAGGTTTTGCGCGCTCTGCGGTCCCCAGCCGTCCCAGGTCGCGAGCGGTTCGGCGAAGGTCTTGTTGCGTTCGGAGAGCGTGAAAATGTCGGCGGCGTTTTCGATCGCGCCTTTGTCGAGGAACAGTTGCAAACGTTCCTCGCCGAGGCCATCGATGTTGAAGGCCAGGCGCGAGACGAAATGCGACAGGCGGGCCAGGCGCTGGGCGGGGCAGACCAGCACGCCGGTGCAGCGCCACACCGCTTCGCCTTCTTCGCGCACCGCGAGGCTGCCGCAGACCGGGCAGGCGGGATGGTCGCGGCCCTTGGCGAGCACTTTGGCCATGTCGAAGCGGCGCGCGCCTTTCGGCCGCTTGTCCTCGACATAGGAGACGACCTGCGGGATCACGTCGCCGGCGCGCTGGATGACGACGGTGTCGCCGACGCGGAAATCCTTGCGCGCCACCTCGTCCTCATTGTGCAGCGTGGCGCGGCTGACGACGACGCCGCCGACGGTGATCGGTTCGAGGATGGCGAAGGGCGTCAGCACGCCGGTGCGGCCGACGGAAATGCCGATGTCATTGAGTTTGGTCTGCGCCTGCTCGGCGGGGAATTTATGGGCGATGGCCCAGCGCGGCGCGCGGCTGACCATGCCGAGTTGGTCCTGCCAATCGTAGCGATCGACCTTGTAGACCACCCCGTCGATGTCATAGGGCAGGTCGGCGCGCTCCGCGCCGAGCGCGGCATGGAAGGCGACGGCCTCCTCCGGCGAGCGGCAGAGCTTGGCCTTGGGGTTGACGTGAAAGCCCCAGGCTTTGAGCTGGCGCAGGAAATCCCAGTGGGTCTTGCCGACCGGTTCGCTGCTTTCGCCCATGGCGTAGGCGAAGAAGCGCAAGGGCCGGCTGGCGGTGACGCGCGGGTCGATCTGGCGCAGGCTGCCGGCGGCGGAATTGCGCGGATTGGCGAAGACCGGCTCGTCGGCGGCGGCGCGCGCCTCGTTCAGTTTCAGGAAATCGGCGCGGATCATGTAGATCTCGCCGCGGATGTCGATGACGTCCGGCGCGTCGCCGTTCAGGCGCTCGGGAATGTCATTGATGGTGCGCAGGTTCGGCGTCACGTCCTCGCCTTCGACGCCGTCGCCGCGCGTCGCGCCCTGGACGAATTTGCCCTTCTCGTAGCGCAGCGAGATCGACAGCCCGTCGATCTTCGGTTCGGCGACGACGTCGATCGGCGTGTCGTCGGAAAAGCCGAGGAAGCGCCGCACGCGCGCGAAGAAGCCCGCGACGTCTTCGGCGTCGAAGGCATTGTCGAGCGACAGCATCGGCTTGGCGTGGCGCACCTTGGCGAAACGGCCGGCCGGCGCGGCGCCGACTTTGCGCGCCGGGCTATCGGCGCGCGCCAAGTCCGGGAAGCGCGCCTCGATTTCGTCGTTGCGCCGGCGCAGCGCGTCGTAGGCGGCATCGGAGATGGTCGGCGCGTCTTCCTGATGGTAGCGGGCGTCGTGCTCGGCGATTTCCTTCGCCAGGCGTTCGAGCTCGATCTCCGCCATCATGCGGTCGAGCTTCTTCACGGGAATCTTGCTGGCGTCGAAAGCCATCGGACTTACGCTCCGGCCGCGAGCAGCTTGTCGGCGGCGGCGCGGGCCTCGTCGGTGATTTTCGCGCCGGCGAGCATCCGCGCGATCTCTTCGCGGCGCTCGGCGGCTTCGAGCGGCACGACCGTCGTGCTGGTCGATTTGCCTTGCGTCTTCTGCACGCGCCAATGGTGCAGCCCGCGCGCCGCGACCTGCGGCGAATGCGTCACCACCAGCACCTGCACATCAACGCCGAGCCGCGCCAAACGCTCCCCGACCGCGTCGGCCACCGCGCCGCCGATGCCGGAATCGACCTCGTCGAACACCAAGGCGGCAGCATCGCCGGTGCCGGCGAGCGCGACCTTGAGCGCCAGCATGAAGCGCGCCAGCTCGCCGCCGGACGCGATCTTGGCCAGCGCGCCGTGCGGCGCGCCGGGATTGGTCGAAACCTCGAAGGCGACGCGCTCGGTGCCGTCGGGGCCGCCATCGACGGTCTCGACGGCGGTGCGGAAGCTCGCCTTCTCCATCTTGAGCGGGGCCAGCTCTTTGTTCACCGCCTTGTCTAGCTTGGCGGCGGCCTTGCGCCGCGCTTCGCCGAGCTTGGCGGCGGCGGCATCATAGGTCTTGCGCGCCTCGGCGGTGGCGGCGGCGAGCTTCTTGAGGTCGAGCCCCGCGCCATCGATGGCGGCGAGCTTGCGCGCCAGGTCGTCGCGCAAGGCTCCGAGCGCGTCCACTTCGACGTTGTGCTTGCGGGCGAGGGCGCGCAGCGCGAATAGCCGTTCCTCGATCTGCTCCAGCTTGTGCGGATCGGAATCGAGCGCGGCGAGCACCAGTTCGATCTGAGCTACGGCTTCGCTCGCTTCCACCGTGGCGGCGGCGAGCGATTGCAGCGCAGCGGCGAGCCGGTCGCCGGCCTTGGCCGCGGCGCGGTCCACCAGTCGGTGCGCGGCGTTGAGCGCGCTGACCACGGCGCGGCCCTTGGTCAATTCGTCGAGCGCCGCCTGCAAGCTTTCGGCGAGCTTGGCGCCGCCTTGCATGAAGCTGCGCTGCTCGGCGAGCTGCGTCTCTTCGCCCGGCTTGGGCTCCATCTTGTCGAGCTCGGTGAGGGCATGGCGCAGGAATTCCTCGTCGCGGCGCGCCGTGTCGGCCTCGGCGCGCGCGTCGTCCTCGGCCTTGCGGCAGGCCTGCCAGGAATCGTAGGCGGCGCGCACGGCGGCGAGCGGCGCGTCATGGCCGCCATAGGCGTCGAGGAGGCCGCGATGGGTGGCGGCGTCGAGCAGGCCGTGGGTGTCGTGCTGGCCGTGAATTTCGACGAGCAGTTCGCCGAGCTGGCGCAGGAGGCCGACGCCGGCCGGCTGGTCGTTGACGAAGGCGCGCGAGCGGCCGTCGGCGCCGAGCACGCGCTTGAGGACGAGCGTGTCTTCGGCGGGAATTTCGTTCTCGGCGAGCAGCTTGCGGGCCGGATGTTTGGCGGGGATGTCGAATTCGGCGCTGACTGTGGCCTTTTCCGCGCCGCGCCGGACCAGGCCGGCTTCGCCGCGCGCGCCGAGCGCGAGGCCGAGCGCGTCGAGCAGGATAGATTTGCCGGCGCCGGTCTCGCCGGTCAGGACGCTGAGGCCCGCGCCGAATTCCAGATCGAGGCGCTCGATGAGGACGACGTCGCGGATCGAAAGCGCGATCAGCATGGCCCGCCGCGTCGGCCGGGCATCAGAACACCGAACTCCAGGCGCGGCTGATCCAAGAGCCCCTGTCCTCGGCCGGGACGAGCTGCGCGCCGGTCATCAGGGCGTAGGAGTCCTGATACCATTCGCTGCCGGGGAAATTGTGCCCGAGCACGGCGGCGGCGGCCTGGGCTTCCTGCGTCAAGCCGAGCTCAAGATAGCATTCGGTCAGGCGGTGCAGCGCCTCGGCGGCGTGCGCCGTCGTCTGATAGAGCTCGACGACGCGGCGATAGCGCGCGATGGCGGCCTGCGGCTGGTTGCGCTTCTGGTAGTAGCGGCCGACCTCCATCTCCTTGCCGGCGAGGTTGTCGTAGGCAAGGTCGATCTTGAGCCGGGCGTCGCGCGCGTATTTGCTGTCCGGGAAACGGCGCGTCACGTCCTGCAGCGCGGCGAGCGCGCGGTTGGTCAGCGACTGGTCGCGGGTGATGTCGGGGATGCGCTCGTAGAAGCTCAGCGCCTTGAGATAGTAGGCGTAGGCGATGTCCTTGCTACCCGGGTGCAGGGTGATGAACCGGTCGAGCGCGGCGATGGCCTCGTCGTAGCGGTTCATCTCGTAATAAGCATAGGCGTTGAGCAGCTGCGATTTGGTCGCCCAGACCGAATAGGGGTGCTGGCGGTCGACCTCGTCGAACAGCTTGACGGCGTCGGCCGGCGCGCCCTGGTCCATCAGGCTCATGGCCTCGTTGAACATGTCCTCGGCCGGACGGTCGGCCATCACTGGCGGCTCGGAGGAGCCGCAGGCGGTGAGGCCGAAAGCCATCATGAGGGCGGCGAGGGGGGCGGTCAGGGAAACGAAGGGACGGCGGGACACGGGCATGGCGAAACGGGACCGGACAAAAGGGTTCCGGCCGTGCGGCCGGGCGGGACGGACTATATCACATCCGCCCCGCCGGGCGACAAGCGGCGGCCGCGCGCCGCCGCTTTTCAACCCCTTGGCCGGACAGGAGAAAACCCCAGCCTTACCGCTTGCGCGCCGGTTTTTTGCGGGGCTTGGCTTTGGTCGGGGCCTTGGCGGCCGCCAGGCGGATGTTGCCGCGCTGCACATCGAGCCGCAGATGCGGGCCGTCGCCGTGCTTGAGGATGAAGTCGGCGACCGTCTGGCCGTCCTCATAGAGGGCGTAGCGCTTGCTCGCTTCGATACCGCCCTTGCCGCCCTTCTGATCGAGGGGATCGATGATGGTGCGCACGCGGATGGCGTCGGCGGCGCGCAGCAGGGCGGCGGTGGCGCGCCGCTTGGCGGCGACTCCCTGATAGGTTTTGGGGCCGAGGGCGGCCCACAAGTCCTCATACAGCGCGTCGAGCGCTTTGATGTTCATTTTGTCCAACTTGGCCAATAGCGAAGCGGCCATTTCGATCCTCCCCTGAACTCTTCTATCTGTCACAAGTGTCGCTTTGCGCGACTTTCGATTGCCCGCGGCCGGCGCGGGCCATAGGCTTCCAGGCATAACGGCACAAGCCGAACGAAAACAAGAAAAACAACATATCCTGGGAGGGAGCATTCATGAACGGCCAGACCAAACGGGCCCTCGCGCCCGCATTCTGCATGGCGTTTTGCGCCGTCGCGGCGGGCTCCGCCGCGGCGATGGAAGGCCCGGAGGCTTTCCGCGGCAAGACCGTCACCGTCGCCATCGGCTCGGGCACCGGCGGCTCGCACGACCAATGGGGCCGCCTGATCAACCGCCATATGGGCAAGCACCTGCCGGGCAACCCCACCTTGGTGCCGAAAAACTTTCCCGGCGCCGGCGGCATGGCCCTGGCCAACACGCTGTGGGCGCAAAGCCCGAAGGACGGCACGATCTTCGGCATCGTCAACCGGACGATCTATCTCGAGCCGTTGTTCGCCGGGACCAATTCCAAGGCCCAGTTCGATCCGCGCAAATTCTCCTGGATCGGTAGCGCCGACACGATCGTGAGCGTCGCCATCGCCTGGCACACCTCGCCGGTGAAGACCTGGAAGGACCTCTACGATCACGATCTGATCGTCGGCGCGGTCGGCGCCGCCAGCGGCACGACCAAGGAAGCCTACGTGATGAAGAACCTGCTCGGCTTCCGCTACCGGGTCATCATGGGCTATCCCGGCGGCAACGACGTCGATCTCGCCATGGAGCGCGGCGAGATCGAGGGGCGCGCCAATCTCGCCTATTCGGGCTTGAAAAGCCGCAACGCCAAAGAGGTGGCCGAGGGCAAGATCCGCGTCCTCTACCAGATGGGCGTCGAGAAGCACCCGGAGATGCCGAACGTGCCGTCGGTGCTGGATATCGCGCGCAACGACGAGGAGCGGCGGCTGCTCGAGCTGAACTTCATGCACAGCGACATCGGCTACAGTTTCGCCGCGCCGCCCGACGTGCCCGCTGCGCGCCTCGCCACGTTGCGCCAAGCGTTCAAGGCGACGCTCGAAGATCCCCAATTGAAGGACGAGGCGGCCAAGCAGCAGCTCGACATCACCCATGTGCCGGGCGAACGGCTGGAGGCGCTGATGCAGAAAGCCTATTCCGCGCCGCCGCAGATGATCGCGCGCCTGCTGGAGCTGTCGCAGCCGACGTTGCGCGAGGACATGGCCGCGGCCAACGTGGTCAAGACCAAGCTCACCGGCGTCATGCGCCAGGGCCGCGCCGTCTCTTTCATGGACAAGGGCGGGGCGACCGAAGCGGCGATCAGCGGCGGCACCACGCAGATCACGCAGGCGGGCCAGAAGGCCGAAGCCTCGGCCCTCAAGGAAGGCATGACCTGCGAGATCACCTATTACGGCAACAAGGGCACGGCGGCGAAGATCGCCTGCGATTGAGGGAGAGAGTTCGCGACATGACCGTCCAGTTCGCCGACGTCGTCGGCCAGAAGAAGCTCAAGCTCGGCCACAGCAAGCGCACGCTCATCCGCACCCCGGATTTCCATGTCTGGGTCCATGCGGACGAGCCGGGCACCAAAGGGCCGATGCATACGCACACGGCCGACGAAACCTTCTATTGCCTGCAGGGCGAATGCACCTTCACGCTCAAAGAGGCGTCGGGCAAGCGCTACAAGCGCAAGCTCACGCCGGGCATGATCGTGATGATCCCCAAGGGCGATTTCTACCAGCTGCACAATACGGGCGACGAATATCTCGTGCTGCTCGGCACGCGCGGCGAAACCGATAAGAAGCCGCGCTTCGGCAAGGCAGGCGAGAAAGTCGGCCATAACAACTGGGCGATCGAGAACAAGCACGTGATCGAGGCGCGCAAGACGCAGATCGCGCGCAAGGCCAAAGCGCCGGCGAAGAAGAAGGCGGCGGTGAAGGTCAAAGCACGAAAACGGGCTTGATCTATGATTCCGCTAAAAATCGTCATGCTCGGGCTTGACCCGAGCATCCATGCCTCAAATTCTTGAGAGCCGGACGAATGGACCCTCGGATCAAGTCCGAGGGTGACGATCTATTTTTTTGTGAGGCGCTTCTGCTTTAAGCAGGCCGCACGAGCAAAAAAGGCCAGCGGAGAAATCCGCCGGCCTTTTTTGATTTATCGCGCCGTCTTTTTAACGGATCGGCGTCGCCACGAACTTGTTGGCGGCCGCGCCGGCGATCAGGGGCGCGGCGTCGAAGGCGGGTTCGGCGGTCAGCAGGTCGCTGTCGAGATCGACGATCTCGTGCGCGCTCTGGTCGGCGAACAAGGCCTGGAGCAGCTGATGGTTCATGCGGTGGCCCGAACGCGAGCCGTGGAAATGGCCGATCAGCGGCATGCCGGCGAGATAGAGGTCGCCGACCGAATCGAGCACTTTGTGGCGCACGAATTCGTCGGCGTAGCGCAGGCCGCTCTCGTTGAGCACTTTGTCGCCGCTCACGACCACGGCGTTCTCGAGCGAGCCGCCTTTCAGCAAGCCTTGGGCTTGCAGGGCGCTGACTTCGTGCGCAAAGCCGAAGGTGCGCGCGCGGGCGATCTCGCTCTTGAACGAGCCGTCGACCAGATCGAAGGCGAAGGTCTGCTGGCGCACGGCGGCGCTGGCGAAGTCGATGTCGAAGCCGATCGAGAAGCCGGCGCCCGGCTCGATGGCGGCGCGCTTGTCGCCGACGGTGACGGCGACGGGCTTCTTGACGACGACGGCGCGGCGCGCGGCCGACTGCTCGACGACGCCGGCGCATTCGATGAGGAAGACGAAGGGCGCGGCGCTGCCGTCCATGATCGGCACTTCCGGACCGTTCAACTCGACGACGGCGTTGTCGATGCCGGCGGCGGACAGCGCGGCCATCAGATGCTCGATGGTGCAGATCGTCGCGCCGTTCTTGGTCAGCGCGGTGCAGAGCTGCGAATCGGTGACGTTGCGCCAGTCGGCGGGGATCGCCGCCTGCGCGCCGGAAATGTCGGTGCGCTTGAAGACGATGCCGCTGTTCTCGTCGGCGGGCAGCAGCGTCATGGAGACCTTAGCCCCGGTGTGCAGGCCGATGCCGCCGCAACCGATGGCGTTCTTCAAGGTCTTCTGGCGGACGATCTGTCCCATCTTGTCTTCCTAAAGGCGCGAAACGCGGACTGAAAAGAGGCGAACCAATGACGACTCGCGCACGCGCGAAGCCGAAAAAATTTCGCTCCGAGGACCATAAAGACCGGCCCCCGGAGCGTAAAATCACTGTTTGTTACAGAATGTTACGGGCGGTTCCCAGGAATCCCGCGGCTGTGCCGAGGGGCCGTGAACCGCCCATTGGCGTCAGTTGGCCTGGCGGCGCAAGAAGGCCGGGATGTCGAGCAGGTCGTCATCCATGCTGGCCTTCGGCTTGTCGGCCGGATCGACCCCGAGACCGAGGCCCAAGGACGGCTGGGCCGAGGTTTGCGGGGCCGGGGCGGCCGGAGCCGGCTGCGGCGCCGGGGTCTGGGCGGCGGCGAGCGCCTGCATGGCGATCTGCACCGGCTCGGCGGCGGCGACGGTCGCTTGGGCGGGCGGCTGGGCAGCCATCGTCGCCGGGGCGGCGCGGAACGCCGGCGGCTCGTTGGCGGCCACGTCGCGGGCGCGGCCGGTGCCGGTCACGCGCTCGAACAGGCTCGGCTTGGCCTTCGGTTTGGGCCCGGCGTTGACCATCGCCGCTTCGGCGAAGGGCCGGGCGGCGGCCGGAGCCGACATCTGGGCGGCACGGGCCTGAGCCGTCGGCTCGACCGGCATGCCGGGGATGAAGGCTTTGCGGCCATCTGCGGCCAAGGGGGCAGCGGCGGCCGGCGCCGGGGCGGCTTCGGCGGCCGGCTGCTCCGCCGGGGCGGCGAAGCTCGGCTCGAGCTGGGTCGCGGTCGCGGTCATGACCGGGCTCATGCTCGCCTGCGGGGCGGACATGGTGGGCGCGGCCATCGTCGGGGCGGCGAAGCTCGGCATCGCCATGGTGGGGGCCATGGCAGGGGCCATGCTCGGGCTGTGGGCGGCGAGCGGGGCCATCGTCGGGCGCGCCGGGCGGCGGTCGACCAGGTTGATGACGGTCGGCTTGGGCTCCGCCATCGCCTCGGCGTCGATGCCGGTGGCGATGACCGAGATGCGCATACGGCCTTCGAGGGCCTCGTCGAAGGTCGAGCCGAAGATGATGTTGGCTTCGGGATCGACTTCCTCGCGGATGCGGTTCGCCGCCTCGTCGACTTCGTACAGGGTCATGTCCGCGCCGCCGGTGATGTTGATGAGCACGCCGCGCGCGCCCTTCATCGAGACGTCGTCGAGCAACGGGTTGGAGATGGCGGCCTGGGCGGCGTCGATGGCGCGCTTCTCGCCGGTGCCTTCGCCGGTGCCCATCATCGCCTTGCCCATCTCGCTCATGACCTGGCGCACGTCGGCGAAGTCGAGGTTGATGAGGCCGGGCATGACCATCAAGTCGGTGACGCCGCGCACGCCCGAGTGCAGGACGTTGTCGGCCAGCTTGAAGGCTTCCGCGAAGGTCGTCTTCTCGGTGGCGATGCGGAACAGGTTCTGGTTCGGGATGACGATCAGCGTATCGACGAACTGCTGCAGCTCCTCGATGCCGGCGTCCGCCGTGCGCATGCGGTGGATGCCTTCGAACTGGAAGGGCTTGGTCACGACGCCGACGGTGAGGATGCCCTGCTCGCGCGCGGCGCGGGCGATGACGGGAGCCGCGCCGGTGCCGGTGCCGCCGCCCATGCCGGCGGTGATGAACACCATGTTCGACTGGTGCAGGTGGCCGAGGATCTCCTCCAGGGCTTCTTCGGCCGAGGCGCGGCCGACGTCGGGACGCGCGCCGGCGCCGAGGCCCTGCGTGATGTTGCGGCCGAGCTGGATCTTGCGCTCGGACGGCGACTGCGCGAGGGCCTGCGCGTCGCTGTTGGCGACGACGAACTCGACGCCTTCGAGCTGGCACTTGATCATGTTGTTGACGGCGTTGCAGCCGGCGCCGCCGACGCCGACGACAGTGATGCGCGGCTTCAGATCGGGTTCTTGGTGGGGCACATTGAGGTTGATCGCCATTTTCTAGCCTCCGATGAACACAAAGGATGATGCGGGTGAGGTGAGGTGGGCGTTGCGCCGGCCGCCAAACCGGCTGGTGGATGACAGGGCGCCGAGCGGGCCTGGGGTGCACGCCCCGAGACGAATCTCGGAAAACGTGCAGCCCGGGCCCGCCGGAAGCGCCGACCGGGACTGTGCGCCGTCCCGGCCGTATGGGGTGTGAGCCTTAGAAGTTTTCACGCAGCCAGACTCCAAAACGGCCGAACATTCCGGCCGGCTCCTCGCCGTCGCGCGCGCGCGGCGCCAGCGCCCCCATGGGGGCGTCGACGTGCTTGCTGACGGCGTAGGTCAGAAGGCCGGCGCAGGTGGCGAAGGCGGGACCGCCTGTCGCCTCGGCCAAGCCGCTGATCCGCAGCGGCCGGCCGCGCCGAACCTGTTTGTCGAGAACGCCGGCGGCCAATTCCTGCACGCCTTGCAGCTGGCTCGCGCCGCCGGTGAGGACGACGCGGCGGCCGGCGATCTTGTCGATGCCGCTGGCCTCCAAGCGCGAGCGGATGTGCTCGAAGGTCTCTTCAAGGCGCGGCTGGATGATCGAGACGAGGATGGAGCGCGGCACATGGTTGGCCTGAGCGCGGTCTTCCTCGCCGACCAGCGGCACGTCGATGATCTCGCGCTCGTCGGACGGCGACGGGATGGCGCTGCCGTAAAGCGTCTTCATGCGCTCGGCATGGGCGAGCGGCGTGGACAAGCCGCGCGCGATGTCGCTGGTGACGTGCGCGCCGCCGATCGGCACGCTGTCGGCATGGACCAGCTTGCCGTCGTAGAAGACGGCGATGGAGGTGGTGCCGCCGCCCATGTCGATGACGGTCGCGCCGAGGTTCATCTCGTCCTCGACCAGCGCCGAGAGCGCGGCGGCGTAGGGCGACATGACCAGGGCCGAGACGTCGAGATGGCAGCGCTGGATGCAGGTGGTTAGCGTGCGGACCGCGCCGGAGGCGGCGGTGACGACGTGCATATTGACGCCGAGGCGTTCGCCGTACATGCCGCGCGGATCGCGGATGTTGCGGCTGCCGTCGATGGTGTAGCCGACCGGCAGGCAGTGGATCAGCTCGCGCTCGCCGGTCTCGCTCTGGGCGCGGCCGTGGCTCAGCACCTTGCGGACGTCCGAATCGCCGACCTCGTGGCCGGCGATGGAGACTTCGTAATTCAGCGTCTTGGATTCCGGCTGGCCGGCCGAGAGGTTGACGATGACCTCGCGGATGGTCTCGCCGGACATCTGCTCGGCGGCCTGCACGGCCGAGAGGATCGACATTTCGGCGGCTTCGACGTCGACGATGGAGCCGGCGCGCACGCCGTCGGAACTGTGGTGCCCGATGCCGGCGACCCGCAGGTGGCCTTCGTCGTCGGCGCGCGCGATGAAGCAGCACATCTTGGTCGTGCCGATATCGAGCGCGGCGATCACGCCGTTACGCGCCTTGGCCAGAGTTTTGCGCATGGTGCCGATTCCCCCTAGGTGTCCTTGCCGGTTTTCTTGGCGTTCGGCGCTTTCGGCGCCGGCACCCCGGGCGACAGCCGCACGACCGTCCGGTCGGGCAGCCGCAGATCGATGTTGGCCACGTCGCGCGCCAGGACGTCCTGGTTGCGCTGCATGGCGGCGAATTTGGCCCAAGCGCGGCCGGCGTCCTGTTCGGGAAGCTGCACTTCCGCGCCGTTGTCGAAGATCACGGTCCAGCGGCGCTGGCCGACGAAGCTGAAAGCGGCGACGCGCGCGCGCAAGTCCGGCTCGGCGGCGGCGATGGCGAGAATGGCGGGCGCGTTGGTCGGCGCGCCGTCGCCGATGATCTGCGGCAATTGGCCGAAGCGCGCCGGATCGGCGCTGGGAATGACCGCGCCGTCGATATCCACCACGGCCAGCTTGCCGTCCTTCTGCCACAGCGCCATCGGCACGCGCTCTTCGAGGCGCACGAAGACGGTATCGGGCAGGCGGCGCTCGACGGTCGCCTTGCGCACCCAGGGCAGCGCTTCGAGGCGGTTCTTCGCTTCGTGCGGATCGAAGGCGAGGATGGGCGAGCCGCGGCGCACGGCGAGCGCGGCCAGCACGTCTTGGCCGGGGCTTTCGCCGCGGCCCTGCACGAGAACCTCGCCGACCGCGAGGCCGAGCCCGGCGGACACGATCATGCCGTGCCGTTCGGCCCAAGCGCCGGCGGCGGCGATATGGCCGGCGCGCGCCAAATAAATCGGCGTGCCGACGACGACGGCGAGCGCGGCGACGCCCGCGCCCGCGCGCAGCGCCGGCTTCAGCCAGCGCGGCGGCGGCGTGCGGCGCACCGGCTTGCGCGACCCATTGCGCGACTGTGCGCGACGCTTGTTCAGCGCGGGCATGAGGCGTCCTCCACGATCCAGCTCACGAGCTGCTCGAAATTGATGCCGGCATGGGCGGCGATCTCCGGCACCAGGGAGAGCGGCGTCATGCCTGGCTGGGTGTTGACTTCCAGCACGTAAAATTCGCCGTCCGCGCCTTTGGTGTCGTCGTAGCGCAGGTCGGTGCGCGAGACGCCGCGGCAGCCGAGCGTGCGGTGGGCGGCGAGGCCGATCTCCAGCGCTTCCTGGTATTTCGCGGGCGACAGCGGCGCGGGCATCAGATGCTCGGCCTTGCCGTCGGTGTATTTCGCCTCGTAGCTGTAGAAGCCCTGCTTGGGGCGAATCTCGAGGCAGCCGAGCGCCTTGTCGCCCATCACCGCGACCGTCAGCTCGCGGCCGGGGATGAAGCGTTCGACCAGCACCTGCTCGCCGTAGGGCCAGGCGGTGTCGGCGAAGGGCTTGGCGTTGTCGCCGGGCTGGACGATATGCACGCCGACGCTGGAGCCTTCGTTGAACGGCTTGATCACGTAAGGCGCGTCCATGAAGCCGCCCTTCAGCACCTCCTCGCGGCTCAGCACCAGGCCTTCGGCGACGCGGAGGCCGGCCGCCTGGAACAGGCGTCGCGCGGTCGGCTTGTCCATGGCGATGGCCGAGGCCAGCACGCCGGAATGGGTGTAGGGCAGGCCGATCATCTCCAGCGCGCCCTGGATGCAGCCGTCTTCGCCGAAGCGGCCGTGCAGCGCGTTGAACGCCACCTGCGGGCGCGGATGCAGCTGCTTGAGGAGCGCGCCGATGTCGCGGCCGACGTCGATGGTGACGACATGATGGCCGAGCTTCTTGAGCGCGTTCGACACGGCCGCGCCGGAGACGAGCGACACCTCTCGCTCGGCTGACCAGCCGCCCATCAGCACCGCGACTTCCATCTTGCCGCTCATGCCGCGCCTCCGACCGAATGCAGGCCGGGAAGCGCTTTGCCGATGCGCTTGATCTCCCATTCGAGCGTCACGCCGCTCTCTGCGAACACGCGGCGGCGGACTTCCTCGCCGAGCGCCTCGATGTCGGCGGCGGTGGCGTCGCCGGTATTGATCAGGAAGTTGCAGTGCAGTTCGGACACTTGCGCGCCGCCCAGGCGCAAGCCGCGGCAACCGGCCGCGTCGATCAATTGCCAGGCTTTATGGCCTTCAGGGTTCTTGAAGGTCGAGCCGCCGGTCGGCGTGCGCAGCGGCTGCGTCTCGGCGCGCGCCTGCTGGATTTCGTCCATGCGGGCCTGGATCGCGGCCGGATCGCCGGCTTCGCCCCTGAGCGTCGCGCTCGTGAAGATCCAATCTTTCGGCACGCCCGCGTGGCGATAGGTGAAGCCGAGATCGGCATGGCTCAGCTTGCGCAGCTCGCCTTGCGCATCGACGGCTTCGGCGGCGACGACGACATCGGTCATCTCGCGGCCGTAAGCGCCGGCGTTCATGCGCAGCGCGCCGCCGATCAGGCCCGGGATGCCGGAAAGGAATTCGAGGCCGGCGATGCCGGCGGCGCGCGCCGCGATGGCGACGTTCAGGTCGAGCGCGGACGCCCCGGCCGTCACGGACGGGCCATCGGTCGCAATGGTCGCGAAATCGCGGCCCAAGCGGATGACGACCCCGTCGATGCCGCCGTCGCGCACCAGCAAGTTCGAACCGACGCCGAGCACCGTGACCGGCACGTCGGCCGGCTTGCCGGCGAGAAAGGTCATAAGGTCTTCGACATCGACCGGGCGGAACATGACTTCGGCCGGGCCGCCGACCTTGAACCAGGTGACGCGCGACAGATCGGCGGCTTCCGTATAACGGCCGCGCACCGCCGGCAGGCGGTCGATCAGGCGCTGCGGGGCCTTGCGCTCGGCCATCATGCCTGCGCTCCCTTCGCGAGCTTGCCCAGATCGGCGGGCAGGGCGTTGGCCCAAGTGGTGATGCTGCCGGCGCCGACGCAGACGACGAGGTCGCCCGGCGCGGTCAGGCCGGCGACGATGCCGGGCAGCGCCTCGGCGTTCGGCAGGGCGACGACCTGGCGGTGGCCGTGGGCGCGCAGGCTCTCGACCAGCGAGTCGCGGTCGATGCCGGGGATCGGCTGCTCGCCGGCCGGATAGACGTCGGCGACGATCACCGCGTCGGCGTCGTTGAAGCAGGTGGAGAAGTCCTCGAACAAGTCGCGCAGGCGCGTGTAGCGGTGCGGTTGCACCACGGCGACGACCTTGCCCTTGTAGGCTTCGCGCGCGGCGCGCATGACGGCGGCGATCTCGACCGGGTGGTGGCCGTAATCGTCCACCACCGTCACGCCGTTCGCCTCGCCGGTCTTGGTGAAGCGGCGCTTCACGCCCTTGAAGGCGAGCAGCGCGGCGCGCATGCGTTCCTCGTCGAGGCCCATCTCTAGGCCGACGGCGATGGCGGCCAGCGTGTTCTGCACGTTATGCTTGCCGGCCATCGGCAGCTTCATGCCGCGGATCAGGCGCGGCGCGCCGCCTCCCGCGCGATCGGCGACCAGCACGTCGAAGGTGATGCCCTCGGGCGAGGCGACGAGATTGAGGCCGCGCACATCCGCTTGAGGGCTATAGCCGTAGGTGACGATCTTGCGGTCCGACAGTTTCGGGATCATCGCCTGCACTTCGGGATGATCGATGCACAGGCAGGCGAAGCCGTAGAACGGGATGTTCTCGACGAAATTGACGAAGGCGCGGCGCACCGCGTCGAAGTCGCCGTAATGGTCGAGATGCTCGGGATCGATATTGGTGACGACGGCGATGGTCGCCGGCAGCCGCAGGAAGGTGCCGTCGGATTCGTCGGCCTCGACCACCATCCAGTCGCCGTCGCCGAGGCGGGCGTTGGTGCCGATGGCGTTGAGGATGCCGCCGATGATGACGGTGGGGTCGAGCCCGGCGCCTTCGAGCATGGCGGCGACCAGCGAGGTCGTGGTGGTCTTGCCGTGCGTGCCGCCGACCGCGATGGCCCATTTCAGGCGCATCAGCTCGCCGAGCATCTCGGCGCGGCGCACCACGGGGATCAGGCGGGCGCGCGCGCCCGTCACTTCCGGATTGCTCGGCTTCACCGCCGAGGAGATGACGACGACCTGCGCTTCGCCGACGTTCTCGGCGGCATGGCCGATGGCGACCTTGATGCCGAGATCGCGCAGGCGCTTGACGTTGGCGCTCTCCGCCATGTCGCTGCCCTGCACGACATAGCCGAGGTTGTGCAGCACTTCGGCGATGCCGGACATGCCGATGCCGCCGATGCCGACGAAATGGATGGTGCCGATGTTGAGCGGCAGGGCCCTCATGCGGCCTTCTCCGTGTCGTGTTTGCCGTTGCCGCCGGCGAGCAGGCCGGCGACGAGAATGGCGAGATTGGCCGCGGCGTCGCGATGGCCGGCGGCGTGGGCCTTGTCCGCCATGCGCGCGAGCTGCTGCGGCTGGGCGAACAGGAGTTTCAGGCGCGCGGACAGCGTTTCGGGCGTGAAATCGAGCTGCGGCACGCAGACCGCGCCGCCCTGCGTTTCGATGGCGCGGGCGTTGAGCGTCTGGTGGTCGTCCATCGCGTGCGGGTAAGGCACCAGGATGGCGGGCCGGCCGGCCATGGTCAGTTCGGCGACCGTCGAGGCGCCCGAGCGGCAGACGACGAGATGGGCGTGCAGCAGGCGCTCGGGCATGTCGCCGAAGAAGCTGGCAAGATCGACGCGGATGTCGGTGCCGGCGTAGGCCGCGCGCACGCGCTCGATGTCCTCGGGGCGGCATTGCTGGCTGACGCGCAGGCGCTGGCGGATGTCGGGCGGCAGGCGGTCGAGCGCGGCGGGCACCACGTCGCTGAATACCGTCGCGCCCTGGCTGCCGCCGGTGACGAGCAGGTAGATCGGGCCGTCGCCGGCGAGCGCCGGATAGGCGTTGTCGCGCAAGGCGCGGATGCCGGGGCGCACCGGATTGCCGGTCATCACCACCTTGGCGCGGTCGGCCGGCTTGATGCCGCCGACGCTCTCGAACGAAGTGGCGATGGCCGAGACGCGCGAGGCGAGCAGGCGGTTGGCGCGGCCGAGCAACGCGTTCTGCTCGTGGATCAGGGTCGGCACGCCGAGGCTGCTCGCCGCCATCATCGTCGGCACGGTGGCGTAGCCGCCGAAACCGACGACGACGCTGGGCTTGAGGCGCGCCAGCAGTCCGCGCGATTGCAAGCCGCCGAGCGCGAGCTCGAGCACGCCCTTGGCGCGGCCGATCAGGCCGCCGCCGCTGACGCGGCCGGCGCGGATGCGATGGGTGGCGAGCGCGCCGAGCTCGCCGCCGTAAGATTCGCCGCGGCTGTCGGTGAACAGCGCCAACGTGTAGCCGCGCGCGCGCAGCTCGGCCGCCAGCGCCTCGGCGGGGAAGACATGGCCGCCCGTGCCGCCCGCCACCAGCACGATGGGGTGGCTCTGGCTGCGGCCGTTATTCACGATGAGATCGCTGCCCGACATCACAGCTCCCCGAGGCCGGCGCGCCGGCGCGTCAGCGCCAGCACCATGCCCATGCCGAAGGCGATGCCGAGCAGCGACGAGCCGCCGTAGGAGATCAGCGGCAGCGTCATGCCCTTGGTCGGCATCAGATGCAGGGTGGAGGACATGTGGATGATCGCTTGCAGGCCGAACTGCACGAGCAAGCCGGTGACGGCGAGCAGGATGAACAGGTTGCCTTCCGACAGCATGCGGGTGAAGCCGCGCAGCACGATGAAGGCGAACAGCGCGACGATGAACAGGCAGGCGATCAGGCCGAGCTCCTCGCCGGCGACGGCGAAGATGAAGTCGGCGTGCGCGTCGGGCAGGATCTCCTTCACCGTGCCTTCGCCGGGGCCGCGGCCGAACAGGCCGCCGTTCATGAAGGCTTCGAGGCCGGTGTTGACCTGATAGCTGTCGCCCGACGACGGATCGAGGAAGCGGTCGATGCGGCTGGCGACGTGCGGCAGCACGAAGTAGGCGCCGACGATGCCGGCGACGCCGGCGATGGCCATGATGCCGACCAGCGCCATGGGAATGCCGGCGACGAACAATTGCGCGGCGAAGATCGCCGAGGTCAGCACGGCCATGCCCATGTCGGGCTGCAGCAGCAGGAGGCCGACGGTGAGGCCATAGAGCGCGACGGCGATGGTGCGGCCGGGGAAGCCCTGCTCAAGCCGGCCCGAGGCGAGCATCCAGGCCGAAACCACGGCGAAGGCCGGCTTGATGAATTCGGACGGCTGCAGCGTGAAGCCGGCGAAGCTGATCCAGCGACGAGCGCCCTTGATCTCGACGCCGAGCAGGAGCGTCAGGATCATGCAGCCGACCATGGCGAAGAACATGACGACGGCGAGGCGGCGCACGTCGCGCACGCTCAGCAGCGAGACGGCGAGCAGCATGACGAGCGCCGGCGCGAGATAGCCGACCTGCTTGCGCACGAAATAGAAGGAATCGAGGCCGATGCGTTCGGCCACCGCCGGGCTCGCGGCGAAGATCAGCACGATGCCGAGGCCGACGAGGATCATCAGGGCGGCGAGCACCCAGCGGTCGACGGTCCACCACCAGCGGCCGAGAACGGAGGTGTCGGTGCGGGCGAAATTGATCATGCGCCGGCTCCCGAACGGCGCTCGCCCTGCGGCAGCGCGCGCACCAGGGCGCGGAACGCCTCGCCGCGCGCCTCGAAATTGGCGAACTGGTCGAACGAGGCGCAGGCCGGCGACAGCAGCACCGTCGCGCCGGTGATCTTCTCGGCCCAGGCGAGCTTGGCGGCGGCGTCGAGCGCGACCGGCAGCTCGCCGCATATCGTGTAGGGCACCTTGCCGTCGAGCGTGCGGGCGAAATCCTCGGCCGCCGCGCCGATCAGGAAGGCGTGGCGGATATGCTTGTGCCAGGGGCCGAGCGTCTCGATGCCGCCTTCCTTGGCCAGCCCGCCGGCGATCCAGTAGATCGCGTCGTAGCATTCGAGCGCCTTGGCGGTCGCGTCGGCGTTGGTCGCCTTGCTGTCGTTGACGAAGGCGACGCCGGCGATGTCGGCGATCTTTTCCTGACGGTGGGCGAGGCCCGGGAAGGAGAGAATGGCCTCGGCGGCCTTCTTCGGGTCGATCCACAGGGCGCGCGCCGCGGCGAAGGCGGCGGCGGCGTTCTGCCAATTGTGCTTGCCCGGCAGCGCCTTGGCATTGAGCAGGTTGGCGACGAGCGTCTTGCCGTCGCGCGCGCGGCTGTCGTGCAACTGCCCGTCGCGCACCCAGACGCCAGCCTCGATCGGGTTGCCGACGGTGACGGGCACGACGCGCACGCCGCGCTTGGCGATCTCCTTGGCGATGGCGCGCGAGGGCTCGTCATCGACGCCGATCACGGCGACGCCGTTGGATTTCAAGAGATCGAACAGCCGGCGCTTGGCGGCGATATAGCCGTCCATGCCGCCGTGGCGGTCGAGGTGATCGGGCGTGATGTTGAGCAAGACGGCGACGGCGAACGCGGGAGTGTGAACGAGCTCGATCTGATAGGACGACAGCTCCAGCACATAAGTTCCCGCGTCGCTCAATTCTTCGAGGCCGAGCGCGGCGGGGCCGAGATTGCCGCCGACGTCCATGCGCGTGCCCGTCGCTTTGAGGATGTGGGCGAGGAGCGCGGTCGTCGTCGACTTGCCATTGGTCCCGGTGATGCCGGCGAAACGCGCGCCGCTCTGGGCCTGGAGCAGCAGCTCCACGTCCGAGATGAGCGGCAAGCCTTTCGCCTTGGCGGCGGCGGCGACCGGGTGCGCCGTGGGAAAGCTGTGGGGAATGCCCGGGCTCATGACGAGCGCGGCGGACTCTTGCAACGAGGCGGCGTCGCTCAGGGGCGTCAGCGCCACGCCGGCGGCCTCGGCGGCGGCCCGCGCCTTCTCGCCGTCGTCCCAAGCCAGCACCTTCGCGCCGCCCGCCTGCAGGGCGCGCGCGGCCGTCAGCCCGGACTTGCCGAGGCCGAGGACGGCGTAGGTCTGGTCTTTGACGAAAGGCAGCGAGATCACGGCGCGGTCGGTCCTTTAACGCAGTTTGAGGCTGGAGAGGCCGGCCAGCGCCAAGATCGACGCGATGATCCAGAAGCGGATCACCACGGTCGGCTCAGCCCAGCCCTTCTTCTCGAAATGGTGATGCAGCGGCGCCATGCGGAAGACGCGCTTGCCGGTGGTCTTGAACGAGATGACCTGGACGATGACGGAGATGGTCTCCAGCACGAACAGGCCGCCGATGATGGCGAGCACGATCTCGTGCTTGGTGACGACGCTGATCGCGCCAAGCGCGCCGCCGACCGAGAGCGAGCCGGTGTCGCCCATGAAGACCATGGCGGGCGGGGCGTTGAACCAGAGGAATCCGAGCGACGCGCCGACCAGCGCGCCGCAGAACACCGCGAGCTCGCCGGTGCCGGGCACGTAGTTGATCTGCAGGTAGTTAGAGAAGACCGCGTTGCCGACGAGATAGGAGATCAGCGCGAAGCAGCCGGCGGCGATCATGACCGGCACGATGGCGAGGCCGTCGAGGCCGTCGGTCAGGTTCACGGCGTTCGACGCGCCGACCATCACGAGCGCGCCGAACGGGATGAAAATCCAGCCGAGGTTGATCAGCGCGTCCTTGATGAAGGGGATCGCCAGGCTGGTCGACAGCGGATCGCGCGTGATGTCCATGATCCACAGCGTGGCGATCAGCGCGATGGCGCATTCGGCGACCAGCTTGTATTTGCCGGGCACGCCCTTGTGGCTGCGGCGCGTGAGCTTCAGGTAATCGTCGGCGAAGCCGACCGAGCCGAATCCGATGGTAACGAGCAGCACGACCCAGACGTAGCGGTTCGACAGGTCGGCCCACAGCAGCGTGCCGGCGGCGACGCCGAACAGGATCAGCAGGCCGCCCATGGTCGGCGTGCCCTTCTTGGTCAGCAGATGGCTCTCCGGCCCGTCGGTGCGGATCGGCTGGCCGTGCGCCTGCTTGCTCTTGAGCCAGCGGATCGTCATCGGGCCGAACACGAAGCAGACGAGCAGCGCCGTCACCGTCGCGCCGCCGGTGCGGAAGGTGATGTAGCGGAACAGGTTGAACGCCGCGAATTGGTCCGCGTAGGGCGTCAGGAGGTTGTAGAGCATCTTCTGCGGGTGCCTTTCTGTCTCAGTGGCCGTTGGCGGCGGATTTGTTCGGGCTCGATCCGGCGAGCAGCTCGTCGACGATCAGGCCCATGCGGCTGCCGTGCGAGCCCTTCACCATCACCGCGTCGCCGGGGCGCACGAGCTGGCGCACCAGCGGCAGCAGCTCTTCGGCCTTGGCGGCGTGGCCGGCGCGCTTGTCGCGCGGCAGGGCTTCGTCGAGCGCGCCCATGTCGCGCCCGGCGGTGCAGACGAGATCGGCGGCGGCGGCGACATCGTCCGCCAGATCGGCATGGATGGCGGCGGAGTCCGCGCCCAGTTCGAGCATGTCGCCGAGCACGGCGATGCGGCGGCCCCCATTGCCGACCGTGTTAGCTTTCAGCACCGCAAAAGCGGCGCGCATGGCGGCCGGGCTGGCGTTGTAGCTCTCGTCGATCAAGGTGAAGGTGCCGTCGGCCAGCGCGACCGTGTGGCGCGCGCCGCGGCCCTTGGGCGCGCTCATGCCGCCGAGCGATGCGGCGGCCTGTTCGAGATCGGCGCCGAGATGGACGGCGGCGGCGAGCACGGCGAGGCTGTTGAGCGCCCAATGGCGGCCCGGCGCGCCGATGGCGAAGGCGACGCGCTTGCCGCCGATCTCGGCCTCGATGCGGCCGCCGGTCTCGGTCGGTTCGTAGGACAGCAGCCGCGCCCACGCGCCCTGGGCGCTGCCGAAGCCGACGACGTCCGCGCCGCGCGCCAACGCCTGGCGCGTGAGGTAGCTGAAATAGGCGTTGTCGGCGTTGAGCACGGCGACGCCGCCCGGCTCGAGTCCGGCGAAGATTTCGGCCTTGGCGGCGGCGATGTCATCGACCGAATCGAAGAATTCGAGATGCACCGCCTCGATGGTGGTGACGATCGCGACATGCGGCCGCACGAGCTGGGAGAGCGGCGTCAGTTCGCCGGCATGGTTCATGCCGAGCTCGAACACGCCGAAGCGCGCGTCTTGCGGCAGGCGCGAGAGCGACAGCGGCACACCCCAATGGTTGTTCAAGCTGCCTTCGCTGGCGTGCGCCGGCCCTTGCGCGGACAGGACGAGCTTGAGCGCTTCCTTGGTGCTGGTCTTGCCGACCGAGCCGGTGACGGCGACGATGCGGGCTTTGCTGCGCGCGCGCGCGGCGGCGGCGAGGTCGCCGAGCGCCTGCAACGGGTCGGCGACGAGCAGCAGCGAGGCGTCGGCCGGGGCGTTCTCGGGCCGGCGGGCGACCACGGCGGCGGCCGCGCCCTTGGCGAGCGCGTCGGCGGCGAAGGCGTGGCCGTCGAAGTTCGGGCCCTGGATAGCGACGAACAGGTCGCCAGGCTTCACGCTGCGGCTGTCGATGGAGATGCCGGTCGCCGTCCAGTCGCGCGTCGGTTGGCCCTTGGTGGCGATCATCGCGTCGATCGAGGTCCAGAGAGGCCCAGTTTTATTCAGGGTGCTCATGCGCGGCCTCCCAGCCGGGCGACGGCCTTGCGCGCCTCGTCGGCGTCGTTGAACGGGATGGTCGTCGCGCCGACGATCTGGCCTTGCTCATGGCCCTTGCCGGCGAGCACCAGCACGTCGCCGCTCCGCATCATGTCGACGGCGGCGAAGATCGCCTCCGCGCGGTCGGCGATTTCAAGCGGCTTGCCTTGCGCCGCTCCGGCGAGCACGGCGCGGCGGATCGCCGCCGGCTCCTCGCTGCGCGGGTTGTCGTCGGTGACGATGACGACGTCGGCCAGTTCGCTGGCGATGCGGCCCATCTGCGGGCGCTTGCCGGGATCGCGGTCGCCGCCGCAGCCGAACACCACCATCAGGCGGCCGGACGTGTGCGGACGCAGCGCGCCGAGCACGTTGGCGAGGGCGTCGGGCGTGTGCGCGTAATCGACATAGACCGCCGCGCCGGCCGGATGGCGCGCGGCGAGCTGCATGCGGCCGTCGACGCCGTCGAGGCGCTCGAGCGTGGCGAGCGCGGCGCGCGCCGAACCGCCGGCGGCGATGACGAGGCCGAGGGCGCAGGCGACGTTCATCGCCTGGAAATGGCCGACGAGCGGCAATTTGGCTTCGGCATATTCGCCGGCGACGGCGAAGGACACGCGCTGGCCGTCCGGCAGCACGTCGAGAATGTCGAGGCGGATGTCCTTGCCCTTTTCGCCGAAGCCGAGCACGCGCTGGCCGCGCGCGGCGCAGATCGCGCGCAATTCCTCGAAGCGCAGCTCGTCGGCGTTGAGCACGGCGACGCCGCCTTCGGGCAGGATGTCGGCGAACAGCCGCGCCTTGGCGGCGAAATAGCTGTCCTCGTCGCCGTGATAGTCGAGATGGTCGCGCGTGAGGTTCGTGAAGGCGGCGGCGGCGAGGGCGAGGCCGTCGAGCCGGTATTGCGCGAGGCCATGGCTCGAGGCTTCGAGCGCGACATGCTCGACGCCGGCGACCTTCAATTCGGCAAGGGTGCGATGCAGCGCGACCGGATCTGGCGTGGTCAGCGAGCCCCCGGTCTTGAGCTTGGCGGACTGGAGGCCGAGGGTGCCGAGGCTCGCGCCATCGACGCCCATCAGCGCCCAGATCTGGCGCGTGAAGGAGACGACCGAGCTCTTGCCGTTGGTGCCGGTGACGGCGACGACGTTGTCCGGCTGCGCGCCGTAGAAGCGCGCGGCCATCAGTGCGAGCTTGCGGCGCGGATTGTCGTCGGTGACGAAGCCGAACGGACGGGCCGGCTTGTTTTCACCCTCGGCGCGGCCGACGACGATGTCGGGGGCGTCGGTGCCGGTCGGCGCGAGGATGGCGGCGGCGCCTTTGGCGATGGCGTCGGGAATGAAGCGGCGGCCGTCGAGCTTGACGCCGGGCAGGGCGGCGAACAGGAAGCCGTCGCGCACGTCGCGCGAATCGGCGGTGAGACCACCGATTTTCACGTCCGCCGTTTTGCTGCCTGCGCTCAATGCCACCGTCTCACCGGTCAAAAGCTCACTCAACGGACGCACCGGCGCGTCCTTTCGGAGCCGAATAGTTCACGAACATGCGCGCCTTCACGGCCGCGTCGTCGGCGTCGATCGGCGTGACGCCGAGAATCGGCGCGATGCGCGGAATGATGCGGCCCACCACGGGGGTCGTGACCCAGCCGGCGGTGATGAAGCCGTGGTTCTCCTTGATCGGCTGCGGCTCGTCGATGGCGACGAGCACGACGTAGCGCGGATCGGTCATCGGGAAAGCGCTGACGAAAGACGACAGCACGGCGCGGCGCTTGTAGCCGCCATGATCGCCGACCTTCTCGGCCGTGCCGGTCTTGCCGCCGACGAGATAGCCCGAGGCGTTGGCGTTCTTGCCCGAGCCGTTGGTGACGACCAGGCGCATCAGTTTCTGCATGTCGAGCGCGGTGCGCTGCGAGATCACCCGCGTGCCCTGCGGCGCTTCGCCGGGCGCGCGCTTGAGCAGCGTGACCGGGCGCGTGACGCCGCCGTTGGCGATGGTGACGATGCCGCTCGCCATCTGCAGCGGGCTGACGGCGATGCCGTGGCCGAAGCCGATGGTCATGGTGTTGATCTCGCGCCATTGCGCGGGCAGCATCGGCGCGCCGACCTCGGGCAGTTCGAGCGCCGGCTTGCGCAGCAGGCCGAAGCCGCCGAGGTACTTCTTCTGCGTCTCGGCGCCGGCGGCGAGCGCCATCTTGGCCGCGCCGATGTTCGACGAATAGACCAGCACTTCGGGCAGCGTGAGCGCGCGGTTCTCGCCCCGGTAGTCGGAGATGGTGAAGCGCGAGATCTTGATCGGCTTGGACGCGTCGTAGACGCTGCCCATCGTCGCCGAGCCCGAATCGAGCGCCAGCGCCGCGGTGAACAGCTTGAACATCGAGCCCTGCTCGTAAACGCCGAGCGTGTTGCGGTTGAACAGCGTCTTGGGGTCGAGGCTGGTCGGATTGTGCGGATCGAAATCGGGCAGCGACACCATGCCGAGCATCTCGCCGGTGCGGACGTCGATCACCATCCCCGAGCCGCCGATGGCGTTGACCCGCTTCATGCCGGTCGCGATTTCCTGTCGCAGCACGTGCTGGATGCGCAGGTCGATGGAGAGCGCGAGGCCGCGGCCGCCGCCCTTCAGAACTTCGTCGAACGAGCGCTCGATGCCGGCGAGGCCGTCGTTGTCGACGCCGGTGAAGCCGACGACATGGGCGGCGAGCGGGCCTTGCGGATAGACGCGGCGCTCGTCGCGCTGGAAATAGAGGCCGGGGATGCCGAGGCGGTTGACCTCGTATTGCTGCTTCGGCGTCAGATGGCGGCGGATCCAGACGAAGCTGCGGTTGCCGGTCATCTTGGTCTGCAGCTCGGCGAGCGACAGGTCGGGCAGCGCCGTCATCAGCTTCTGCGCCGCGTCGCGCGAATCGAGGATCTGGCGCGGGTTGGCGTAGAGCGAGGCGGTGACGAGCGAGGTGGCGAGCAGGTTGCCGTTGCGATCGACGATGTCGGCGCGCGTCGTCGGCCAAGCGTTGCGCGCCGTGGCGGCCTGGCTTTTGGGCTCCGCGCCGCCCTGGAACACGGTGATGTCGGCGAGGCGCGCGCCGATCACGGTAAAGGCGAGCAGGAACACCGCGCCGGTTAGCAGCAGGCGCGTGCGGCCCGTTTCGAGCGCCTGCTTGGTGGCGCCCTCAAGCTTTTGCGGATGTTGCTGGCCCATGCTCATCGCGCGACGCTCGCGGGAATGACCGGCACGGCTGGAATCGCTGGCGGAATCGCCGGCTTCGCGGGAGCGACCGGCGCGGCGGCGGCCGAATAGACCGGGGCTGGCGCGGTCGCCGTCGCGGGAACGTCGGGCGACACCGGGCGGCGCGGCGGCGCGATGCGCGCGATCATGCCTTCGGTCCCGGGCAGGCGGACGCCCGGCTCGATGTCGAGGCGCTCGGGCCGCATCGGCACGGTGGCGACGGCGGCATATTGCGCGGGATTGATCGGCTTCAAATGCACGAAACGCTCGTTCAGCTCTTCGAGGCGCTGGGGCTGGTTGAGATAGCTCCACTCGGCCTCGAGCACGTGAATCTGATTTTGCTCGCGAAGCGTGGCGGCATTGAGGCGCGCGAGCTCTTCTTCGAGCGCGACGACCTCGTATTTGACCTGGAACAGCGCGTAGCCGGCGAGCGCGGCGAGCAGCAACCAGAGGAAGGTGGTGCGGCCGATCATGCGCGCGCTCCTTCCGTCTGCCAGACCGGCGCGTCGGTGCGGATCGCGCTGCGCAGGCGGGCCGAGCGCGCGCGCGGATTGCGCGCCGTCTCGTCCGCGCCGGCTTCGACCGGCTTGCGGCTGACGCCGCGGAAGCTTGGCACGGCGCCTCGTGCGCTCTCTCGGGGAAGGAGAGAGGGGAAGTGGCGCGAGGGCCGTGCCGAAGAGCCGCTGCGGGTCGCGAGGAAGGATTTGACCCGGCGGTCTTCAAGGGAATGGAAGGAGACGACGGCGAGGCGGCCGTCGGGGCGAAGGATGCGTTCGGCGGCGGCGAGGCCGCGATCGAGTTCGCCGAGTTCGTCGTTCACGGCGATGCGCAACGCCTGGAAGGTGCGGGTGGCGGGGTCGATCGTCTCGTTGCGGCGGCCGACCTTGCGGCGCACGGCCTCGCGCACGATCTCGGCGAGGCGGCCGGTGGTCTCGATGCGCGCCTCGGCGCGCGCGGCGACGATGGCGCGGGCGATGGCGCGCGACAGGCGCTCGTCGCCGTACTCGTAGATGACGTCGGCGAGCTCGGCTTCGGCCGTGTCGTTGACGAGATCGGCGGCGGTCGCGCCCGCGCTGGTGTCCATGCGCATGTCGAGCGGGCCGTCGGTGCGGAAGGAGAAGCCGCGCGCGGCCTGGTCGATCTGCATCGAGGACACGCCGATGTCGAGCGTCACGCCGTCCACCGCGTCCACGCCGACGGCGGCGAGCAACTGCTCCATGTCGCCGAAGCGGCCGGGCAGCAGCGTGAGGCGCGCGCCGTAGCGCGCCGCGAGGGCCTGGCCGGCGGCGATGGCGGAGGGGTCGCGGTCGATGCCGTAAACCTTGCAGTCGCAGGCGTCGAGCAGGGCGCGGCTATAGCCGCCGGCGCCGAACGTGCCGTCGACGAACACTTCGCCGTCCTTCGGCGCGAGGGCGGCGAGGACTTCGGTCAATAGAACGGGGATATGCGGCGCAGGGGTCGCGGCGGTGTTCGCAGACAATGATCCCATGGCGCCGTCCCGGTCCTGATCGGAGGGGGGATGGCTCATGGGCGTCTCACCGCGAGCCTTCGGAGCCGGGAGCCGTGCCCGGCGGGGCCGCCGGACGCGGACGGACCTTCACCGTCGCGCCGCGCGCGAGCAGGCGCTCGCGCGAATTGCCGCTCTTCTTGGCGTAGGTCTCGGGCTCCCAGATCTGGAAGTGGTTGACGGCGGAGACGAACAGCGCCGTCTCGCCGATGCCGGCGTGCGCCGCGAGGGTCTGCGGCAGCATGATGCGGCCCTCGCCGTCGATCGCGAGCTGAAGCGCGTCGGCGAAGATCGTCGCCAGATCGTCGCGTTCCTCGGAGAACTGGTCGAAATCGTCGAGGTTGGCGGCCATCTGCGCCATGTCGTCGAGCGAGAAGGCCTCGATTGCCGGCTCCTTGAAGGAGCGGAAGGCGACGATGCCGTGGACCGCCTGGCCGGCCAAGGCAGCACGGAACGGCGCCGGAACGGACACGCGGCCCTTCCGGTCGACCTTATTCGCGTAGCTGCCAAGAAATAAAGCCACAGGACCTTCCCCGCCCTTCGCCAGAACTTCCGGCCCCCCTCGCAGGACCGCCCACCGCCCGGGCGCAGAAACGCACGTGGTTTGGGATAGATTGGGATATCATGGGTCTATATGGGCGTCAATGGGATCAGCTAGTAAAAGCTTGGGAATATTTGGCGTTTTCGCTTCTTGACCGGCTCCAATCCGGGAACTCGCAAGTCGAATCCGGCGCGCGCCAGTCCATGGCGCGAGGACTGGCAATCAAACTGCCAATTTGTTCTTGATACGTTCTTATCCGCGGGCGGATAAACGGCGGAAAATATGCCAGACGGCCTGTAAGCCGGGTTCTGTGCCCCTTGCGGGGCGACGGCCATTCATCTGGGACGCCCATTGCTGGACGCCTCGCGCGACCGACCCGGACGACGACGGCGTGACCCGCCCGCCGGCTTGCGCCGGCCTGTCGTCCCTATTTGGTCTTGCTCCCGGTGGGGTTTGCCATGCCACGACCGTTACCGGCCGCGCGGTGCGCTCTTACCGCACCCTTTCACCCTTACCGCTTGGGCCCCGAAAGGCCGAAGAGGCGGTTTGCTTTCTGTTGCACTGTCCCTGGGGTCGCCCCCGCCGGGCGTTACCCGGCACCGCGTCACTCTGGAGCCCGGACTTTCCTCCCCTTGGGTTGCCCCAAAAAGCGGCCGTCCGGCCGTCTGGCGCGGAATCTCTAGCTGATTTTCAATAGTTTATCGAGATAAGTCAGCGTCTCGTCGTCGATTTGGCCATCGACCCGCCAGGGCCGGAAATGGCGCTGAAACGCGGTCACGACCTGCTCCGTGGCGGTCCCGAACAGGCCGTCGGCGGCGATTTGATAGCCGTAAGCGGCCAATTTAGCCTGCAGATCGCGCACCGCATCGCCGCTGGCGCCGAGCGCGAGCGTCGCCGGTCCGGGCGCCGGCTTGGCGGCGAGATCGGGCCAGACGCCGATGCCGTCGGCCGCCAGGCCGCGCCAGTCGAACAGTTCGCCCGGATCGGTTTTGCGCGCCGGCGCGGTGTCGGAATGGCCGAGCACGCCCCGGGCGGGAATCGGATGGCGCGCGAGGATGCCGCGCGCGAGCAGCGCGAAGGCGGCCATCTGCGCCGGCGGAAAGGGGCGGTAGCCGTGTTCGTGGCCGGGATTGGCCAGTTCGACGCCGATCGAGCGCGAATTGACGTCGGTCGCGCCGCGCCACGCGCCGGCTCCGGCATGCCAGGCGCGGCGGTCTTCCGGCACCAGCCGGAAAACCTCCCCGGCCTCGTCGATCAGATAATGGCTGCTGACCTTGGCTTCGGCGTCGCACAGGCGCACGCGCGCGCCATCCGCTGTCGGCATTCCGGTGTAATGCACGATCAGCAGTTCGACGCGGGTCCCCGGCGCGCGGTCGTCGTGGTTGGGCGACGGGCAATCTATGAAAGCGATCTCGCGCATGGGCTAGATATACCGCCGCGACGCCCCCGGCCGGAAGCGTCGTCAGCGATCACGATCGCGCGCGGACGCGTTCGCTCGCCGGTATGGGCAGGGTCAGGCTTTGTTCTTCAGGTAAAGCCGATGCAGCGCCTGCAGGCCCAGGCAATAGCCTTCGAGACCGGCGCCGCAGATGATCGCGCGCGCGACATGGCTGAGGTAGGACGGCGGCCGGTAGGCTTCCTTGTTGTAGATGTTGGTGATGTGAACTTCGATCACCGGCGTGCCGACCGAGCGCACGGCGGTGTGCAGCGCCAGCGAGGTGCGCGCGTAAGCGCCGGGGTTCATCACGATGCCGAGCGCCTTCTGGTAGCTCTCCTGCACCCAATCGACCAGCACGCCTTCGTGATTGGTCTGGCGGAAATCGATGTCCATGCCGAGCAGCTCGGCCTCTTCGCGGCACATGCGCTCGCAATCGGCAAGCGTCTGATGGCCGTAGAGATGGGGCTCGCGGATGCCGAGCAGATTCATGTTGGGGCCGTTGAGCACGTAAACCAAAGGCTTCGCCATGGGTCGTTCCTCTAAAAAAGACGCGCGGAGCCGGTTAGGGCTCCGCGCTATGCCTTACGAAGGTCTATTCCGCTTTCATGATCTTGTTGACGGTGTCGAGCACCGGCTTGGGCGTCTCGTAAAGGCGCGCGACGAGATCTTGCATCTCCGTGCCCTTGACGATGTCGATCTCAAGCTTCTGCTTGGCGGCGTCGGCGAGGAAATCGGCGTCCTTGAGCATGGCTTCGAAGGCGTCGCGCAACTGCTGCACGCGCGGCGCGGGGACGCCGGGCGGGGCGAAGAAGGGCCAAGCGAGAGCGGCGTCCGACTCGAGGAACTCGATGGCCTGGCGCGCTTCCGGCGTTTTGGCGAACTCATGCGCCATCGGCACGTTCGGCAGGTCGGGCGCCTTGGTCAGCGTGAATTGCGTCAAGAACTTGATCTTGCCGTCGCGCACCCAGTCGGGCACGCGCGCCTTGATGCTGCCCCAGGCCCAGCCGCAGAAGGCTTCTGTTTCGCCTTTCTCCATGGCGGCCGAAGTTTCGTTGCCGCCGGGATAGCCGACGACGGTCTTCCATTTGGTGCCGATCAGCGCGTTGAGCGCCTTGGGGAACACGAAGGTGCGCGAGCCGGGGCCGGACGAGCCGACGATGGTCTCGCGGTTCATCACGTCTTCCATGCTGTTGACCGGCACGGTGTGCCAGACGACGCAGACGCTGGGCTCGGCGGCGCGCCCGCCGATATAGTGGAATTTGCGCGAGTCGAATTTCGCCTGCGGATCGCCGAGGATCGGCGCGAGGATGATGCCGCCGGTGATCATGCCGAGACGCGTGCCGTCCTGCGCGCCGGTGTTGGCGAGCGTGTTGGCGGCGACCATGCTGCCGGCGCCGGGCATGTTCGTGACGATGAAGCCGGGCTCGCCGGCGATCTGCTTGCCGTAATGCTTGGCGTAAAGGCGCGCGGCGAGATCGTAGCCGCCGCCGGCGCTGAAGCCGACGACGATGTCGATGCGCTTGCCTTTGTAGAAGTCTTGCGCGGTTGCGGCCGTGCCGGTCAAACATAGCGCGAGCGTAGCGGCGAGCGCCGGAAATGCTTTGGCCATAGTCGTCTCCCTGTCCGTCTTTTTTGCGCGGCCGCTTGTGCGGTCGTTTCCCGCTGTGGCGCGGAATAAGCGCTCAGATTAATACAATTTCTTTGCCGCCGTATTGCCCTGATTGGGACGAGCATGAAAAAGGGCGGCGTTGCTGCCGACGCCGCCCGAGATGGTTGTAAGCTTTGTTCTTTTATTTATTTGCTTGTTAGCAGGCCGACGACTTTGTCTTTCACCTCGGGGGGCTGGTCGAGCATGGCGATGATGGCGCGCTGCATGTCCTCGCCGCGCGTCAGGATCGGTTCGATGCTGGCCACTTTCTTCGTCTCGGCGACGAATTCGGGATCGGCCACCGTCTTGGCGAACGCGTCGCGCAGCGCCTCGGCGCGGTCGGCGGGAATGCCCGGCGGCGCGAAATAGGAACGCGCCAGATCGAGGATCGGATTGACCATGGTGAACAGCGGCCGATAGGCGTCGGGGATCACGTCCATCACCCACGGCACGTCGTATTTCGCCAGCGCCGGCGCTTTCTGGCCGGAGACCTGGAGCAGGATCTTGACCTTGCCCTCGTCGAGCAGCTGCTTGCCGCGTCCGCCGAGGAAGCCGATGAGGTCGCCGCCCGACGCGTGAATCTCGTTGCGCTCGATGGCGATCTCGATGTCGTTGTTGCGATAGCCGTAGATCATGTCCATGTTCAGCTTGAAGGCGTCCTTCAGCATCTCGGGCACCAGGCCGTAGCCGGTCGAGCCGCGCGCCGTCGCGCCGAACTTGATGGGCTGCGGGCATTTGGCGAGCTGCTCGATCGTCTGGCACGGGAAGTCGGTGCGCATCCAATAGAGCACCGTCGCCGTGTAGAGGTTGGCGATCCAGGTGAACTTGTCGAGATCGAAGCGGATGTTGGGCTGCGAGATGGCGCGGCTGAACAGGCCCGAGGAGCCGGCGCCGATCGTCAAGCCGTCCTTCTCCGCCACGTTATAGATGTGGTTCGCCGCGGCGATCGATTCGGGCTGCGGCATGTTCTGCACGATGATCGTCGGCTTGCCTTCCATGTGCTTCGGCAAGTGGCGCGCCGCGACCCGTGCGAGGATGTCGACGCCGCTCGATTCGCTGCTGCCGACGACGATGCGGAAGGTCTTGCCTTTGTAAAAGTCGGCGACGCTTTGCTGCGCGGCGGCGTCATGGGCGACGCCGAACGCGAGGCCCAGAATCGCTGCGGACAGAATTAGCCTGTATGGCTTCATCGCATTCCTCCCATGTGAGCCGGCCATGCGTCTCGCCATGAGCGGGCGAGCGCCAGCCTTGTTTTTCTCTCGCGCGATCATAGGCGTTTTCGGCGCGCCGATGCCAGCGCGGCAGGCGCCGGCCTATCGCGTTTATTTCAAGACGGTTCAGGGAAAAATGAAACATGGCGGCAGGCGCGAGGCCGCCGCGTCATGCGTCGTTCGATCAGTCTTCGAACAGCGCCGCCATGCCTTGGGGCGAGAGGAACATGCGCGACAGTTGGTGGCCGACGCCGGGCACGATGGCCAGCTTGTGATGATGCGGGGCGTAAAAGGCGTCCATGAAAGCGGCGAAAGCGGTGAGGCGGGCGAAACGCGTCGGCCCCTGCGCCTTGGCCGCGCAATGCTGAGACAAGTTCGGCGCGTTCGGGTCGGTGTCGGCGTCGCCGGCGAGATAAGTGACGCGCCGCGCGCGGTAGCGTTCGATTTGAGTCTTGGCGTCGTCGCGCTTCACATAGGCGTTGGGTTGATCGAGACCATAATTGTAGGCGTTGGTCTTGCAGTTCGACGGCGGCGGCACGGCGAAATCCGCCGCCTTATAAGCCGGCGCTCTGCCCGAGACGGGGCGGCGGGCGTCGAGATAGACGACGCTCGACGGATTGGCGACGACGTAGGACACCGGCGGCATCCCCGGCACGTCGCGTCGCGCCACCGCGTAGCGTTGCGCGTATTGGCCGCCGGCGGAATGGCCGGCGATCACGATCTTGGCGAGGTTGGGGTAGAGCGCGCGGTCGGCGAACGGCGCGATGAGTTCGTCCATCACCGCGAAGGAACTGACGCGCGGATTGAAGGCCGTGGTGGACAAGTCGCCGGCGCGCCAATTGGAATTGTTGTCCCAAATCAGCTTGGTCCTATCCATGCCGGCGCGGTCGTTTTGTTCGTGAAAGAGCGGCGCGACGACCAGCGTCTCCGCGGCCTTGCCGCTGTCGGCGGCGGCGCGCAGGCCGACGCCGAAATAGTTGCGCACGTTGGCGTCGGTGCCATGGATCACCACGAGCGCGCGTTTGATCTCCGGATGCGGCGCGCGCAATGGCGCGCTGGCGTAAACCGTCGTCGAGAGGCCGTTGACGGCGATGGACGATTGGCAGAGAGCGTAATTATATCCGCAATCGACGGCGGCGACGAAACGCGACATGACAAGCCTCGGCGATGTGCGGTCGGCATGATATCGCGCCGGCGCGATCGCGCCAACGGCGTCGCCGACTTTCAATGCATCACGGTGAGCGGCGTCGCGTGGATGAAACGGCGGGGCGCGGGCGTGGCAGGATTCGCGCTCCGCTCCGGCAGGGTCAGGCGCGCTTCGGCGAGCGCGGTGGCGAGGCCGCAGGCGTAATCGGTGGCGATGCGCACTGCCGCCGGCGGCAGCCAGTCGGCAAGCAGCAGCGCCGCGTCGTGCGCGCGTTCGCGCTGCAGGCAGCCGATGGCGCAGAGCAGCCGCGCCTCGTCTTCCGTCAGGCCGTCGCAACGCGGCCGCCCCATCATGATCGGGCGCGTCGCCGCCGCTTCGAGAATGCTGATGAAAGACTGGAAACAAGCGACGCCGACGCTGCAAAGCGCGGCGGCGAGGAACCCGTCGCGCCAGTCGGCATGGCCGGCGTTAGGCTCGATCCGTCGCGCGGTCCACAGCCGCAGCGCGACCACCAATAAGGACTCGGCGGTGCGCAGATCGGTCAGCCGTGTGCCGGCCGGATAGGCGGCGAGCGGATCCAGTTCGGCGCGGTCGAAGTCGGGACGGAAATCGGGACGCGGAGAGAATTTCGGCACGGCGCGCTCCTATCGTGAACGGGCGCACCTTAACGAATGCAATTGCAAATCATTATTAGAATATGCGCCTAGCAGCTAGACGCTTTCGAGCCGGCAGCCGACGGGGCCGGCTCAGGTGACGGCTTGCGCCTCCTGCGTCGCCTGTTCGAGCGGCGTCACGGCGCAAGCGATCAGCGCATGTTGCCGAGGATGCTGGAGCGGTTGTCCTGCACCTTCTTGATGAAGTTGGTCATCAGATCGAAGGCTTCGTTGCGCTTGTTGGTCAGGCTCTGCATGCGCAGCATGTCCATCTGCTGGCTGCTGTTCAGGCTGTCGATCTGGCCCTTGAGCTGCGCGATCTGCAAGTCGAGCTTTTGCGCCCGCTCCAAATCGGCGCCGGCCAGGTTGGTGGGCAGCTTGGCCCGTTCGGCGTTGAGCTGTTTCACTTGCTCGTTAAATTTCGCAACATCCTGGTTGCGCTGCTGTATCGCGTCGATCTGCGACTTGAGCTGGCTTTCGAGCAATTCGGCGCGCTGCGACTGGATCGCCATCATGGCGGATTCGAGATCCAGGCCTTGAATGTCGATGGGCGTGACGCCGCCGATGCCGCCGATGCTCGAGCCGCGCGCGGTGGGAGCGCTGCCGGCCGGCGCGTTCGCCGCTTGCGGATTGGCGGCGAGCGCGGAAAGCGTCGCGGTCGGGATGGCCGCGCCGGCGCGGCTGACCACCAGCACCTCGTATTGCGGCACGGCGAACTCGCGGCCGTTGAACGCGTACTTGCAGCCGTTGCCGGCGAGCTTGCCGGGCGTCACGCCGCCTTGGCTCGCGGCGCGGCAGATCGGCAGCAGCGTCTCGCCCTCGCGCGCCGCCATGAACGCGCCCGGCGGCTTTTGGCCGTTTTGCGCCGGCACCCAGCGGACGAATTGCGGATTCTGCGCCAGCGCGGCGCTGTTGCCGAGCAGCAGATCGTAAGCCGGCAGGCTGACTTCCGCGCCGCCATGGCCGAAGGCGCAATTTCCGCCGACGACCCGGCCGATTTCGCGCGCGCCTTGATGGCTCGCGGCGCATAGCGCGGTGGGCCGGCCCTGCTCCATGCCGCCCGGAAGGGCGTTGGCGGGAATCGGCTGGCCGGCGCGCGCGGCCTGCCAGATGACCAGCGTGTCGTCCGCCGGAGCCTGCGCTTGGACAGCGGCGGGCCAGAGAACGAGCGCGCCGGCGACGGCGGCGGACAGGAACGCGGGCTTGGTCATCGGATTCCCCTCGGGTTGCAGCGAGCGCCGCGTACGACAAACGCGCCGCATCTCGCGCAGATATAGCCAACTCCGGCGGGCGGCGCTGGAATTTTTCACGGGGATTTGAGCGATCGCGTGCCGGTTCAAGGCGCGTTTGGCGCGTCTTCTTAACGCGCCTTGGGCGCGTCTTCCGGGGAGGGCTTGTCGAGCTGCTTGCCGTCGAGGTCGCGGCGGTCGCGCTCGAATTCGGCGACCTGGCGCGTTTTCTCGTCCTTGGCGCGGCCGAAGCGGACGCGATTCTCGTCCGCCTTCTTCGCCGAAGCGGCGCGCGCCCGCTGCTTGCGGAACTGGTTGAGATTGACGACGTCGCCCATACTGGCCGTCCTTACCCCGCCGAAGCGGGCTGTCTCTAGGACCGGCCGGTCAGGCGGCGGGGGCGCCGCGCGGAGGGGCCGGATCGTTGGCGTCGACTAAATCGGCGAAAAATCGTCAAGCGGCGGGGCCGCGCCGATCGGCCCCTATCATCAAAGCGCCATATTCAGTAGGATAGATTAACGGAAACAGTCGGGACCGCAAGTGTCCTCGCAGCTTTGCCCGCCGCCGCCGGCGCGAAGCTGTAGGGACACGACGCGCAGCGATTCCGTTTCCCCCTCATCCGCCCGTTCGGCCTTCAACCCGGTTAGCCGTTTGAAGAAGTTTCTGTTCGTCTTCGCCGCCGTTCTCGTGCTGTTGGTCGGCGCCGCTCTCGTCGCGCCCAGTTTCATCGACTGGACGCGCTATCGCGACACCATCGCCGCCGAGATCGAGCGCGCCGCGGGCCGCAAAGTCGTGATCGCCGGAACCGTCGAGGCGTCGCTGCTGCCGACGCCGCGCTTGCTGCTCAACGACGCGCGCTTCGGCAACATTCCCGGCGCGTCGTCGCCGGAGATGGCGCGGCTGCGCTCGCTCGAAGCGCGCGTCGCGCTGCTGCCGCTGTTCTCCGGCCAGATCGTCGTCGAAAGCTTCGTGCTGCGCGAGCCGGTCGTCACGCTCGAAGTGCTGGCCGATGGCCGGCGCAATTGGGTGTTTGACGCCGACCCTGCGGCGGCGCAAGCCAGTCTGTGGGACGACCAGCCGTTCGTCGCGCCCGAATCGGTGCAGTTGCAGAACGCCTCGATTACCAACGGCACGGTGATCTACCGCAACGCCCTGAACGGCGACGAGGAGCGCTTCGAGAACGTCAACGCCCGCGTGGTCGCCGACAGTCTGGCCGGCCCGTTGCGTGCCGCCGGGGAGGCGCGCGTCGGCGGCAAGCCGGCCCGCTTCACGCTCGCCGCTGGCCGCTTCGATTTCCGCCACGCCACCGCGACGCCGCTCAACGCCACGGTGGACCTGATGGGCCCGGGCGGCAACACGCTGCGCGGCGCGCTCGCGTTCAACGGCACGGCGCAGTTCGCCCCGGGGCTGAAACTGTCGGGCAAGGCGCGGCTCGGCGGCGCCGATTTCGCCGCCGCGCTCGCCAGCTTCGGCCCGACCGGCGAATTGCCGGGATTGCTCGGTCAGCCGTTCAGCCTGGAAGGCAAGCTGACGACGGACGGCGACAAGGCGGATATCGAGGGCCTGGTGGCCCAACTCGGCGAAGTGCGCAGCCAGGGCAAGGCCGCGCTGACGTTCGTCGGCCCGCGCGACGGCAAGCCGCAACTCGATCTGGCGCTGACCTTCGGCTACATCGATCTCGACGCTTGGCTCGACATGCCGCCGCGCGCCGGCGAGGCGCGCAAGGGCGGCGGGCTGCTGCCTGCCGGCATCCGCCTGTCGCTCGAAACCTCGGCCGAGGCGATCAACTACCGCAAGGGCCTGTTCCGCCAGATCAAGGCGTCGGCCGAACTGGCCGATGGCGCGGCGACGCTGCGCCAGCTCACCCTTCAAGCGCCGGGCGGCACCGATGCGACGCTCGACGGCCGCCTCGTCGCCGAAGCGAATATGCCGCCGCGCTTCGACGGCCGCATCGACATGGCCTCCGACGATTTCCGCAATCTGCTCGGCTGGGCCGGCGTCAATGCCAAAAGCCTGCCGGCCGGGCGGCTCAACAAGCTGACGGCGACGGGCCGCATCGGCCTCGGCGTCGAGACGCTGGAACTGAGCGATCTCGACCTGCGCTTCGATTCGACCAAGCTGACCGGTGGCATTGTCGCCGCGCTCCGCGCGCGCCCGGCCTTCGGCGCGAATCTCGCCGTCGACCAGATCAATTTCGACGCCTATCTGCCAGACGGCGCGGCCGGCGGCCTGCCGCTGACGGCGGAGACGGGGGCGAGCTTTGATGCCAACATCCTGCTGCGCGCGGGCCAGTTCGTGTGGCGGCAGGTGCCGTTGCGCGATCTCGCGCTCGACGGCACCCTGGATGCCGGCAATCTGACGTTGCGCAAGCTGGCGGCCGGCGTCGGCAGCGGCGCGGGCGACGGGACCTTCTCGCTGACCGGCGAGGTCAAGGCGATCGCCGCCAAGCCGGCGGTCGCGCTCGACATCGCCGCCGAAGCGAAAGACCCGGCCGCGCTTTACCGTCTCGCCGGCATCGAGATGCCGCCCGTCCTGCCCGGCGGCCTCAAGCTCGCCGCGCGCGTCGAAAGCGACGCCAAGGGCTACCGCTTCCCCAAGATCGACGCGTCCCTCGGCGGCAACGCGATCGCCGGCGCGGCGGCGCTAGCGCTCGACGGGGCGCGGCCGAAGCTCAGCGGCAAGCTGTCGCTCGGCGCGATCGACACGGCGGCGCTGTTCGGGGTCGATGGCCGTCCGAATGCGCCGTGGTCGGACGCGCCGCTGGCGCTCTATCTGTTCGGCTTCGCCGACGCCGAACTCGATCTCGCGGCCAAGACGCTGACGCACAAGACCTGGCGCGTCGCCGACGCCGGCGCGCGCGTCACGGCGGCGAACGGCGCGCTCGCGGTCGAGGGCCTGTCGGGCAAGCTGCTTGGCGGCGATCTGGCGCTGAGCGCCCGTCTCGCGCCGGCGGAGAGCGGCGCGGCGCTCGAAGGCAGCTTCGCCTTGGCCGGCGCGAGCGTGCCGCAGGGACTGCTCGCCAGCAAGAGCTTCGATCTCGCCGGCGGCAAGCTCGATCTCGCCATGGAGTTCGCCGCGCGCGGCGCGAGCGAGGCGGGCCTGATCGCCGGCCTCGCCGGCAAGGGCCAATACGGCTTGCAGGGCGCGACGCTGCGCGGCGTCGATCTCGCCGCCGCCGCCAAGCGTATGCCCGCGGTCGTCGCGCCGGCCGACGTGCAGGCGGCGCTCAGGACGGCGCTCGCCGGCAACGGCAAGCTCGCCTCTCTCGACGGCAGCTTCACGTTGGAGAACGGCGTGGCGGCGACTGACGATCTCGTCATGCAGATCGAAGGCGCGAAGGGCGAGGGCGAGATTCGCGCCAATCTCGCCGACTGGACGATCGAGGGCGTCATCGATTTCAAGCTCGACGGCGACGCAGCGGCTCCGCCGGCGCAATTGCGGCTCGTCGGCCCGCTCGGCGCGGCGAGCAAAAGCTTCGACAGCGCCGCGCTACAGGCCCATGCGCTCGAACGCGCGGCCAAGATCGAGGCGGAGCGTCAGGCCAAGGTCGAAGCGGAGCGGCGCGCCGCCGCCGAGCGCGCCGCGCAGCAGCGTTTGCAACAGCAACAGCAGCAATCGGCTCCGCCCACCGCGCCGCCGCCGCGTCCGCAAGCGCCCGCCGCGGCCCCGTCGGCCAATGGCGCGCCGGCGCCGAGCGGCGACAGTTTCATCAACGACGTGTTGCAGGGCTTGCCGGCGAGATAGGGCGGTTCAGCCGTTCGCTTTCGCGCGCAACCGGTCGAGCACGTAAAGGCGGATGGCGCTGGAGAGGTTGCCGCCGCGCGCCGTGTCGATCTCCTCGATCAGCTTGCCGAGCGGCATGTTCTTCTCGGCGGCAGCGGCGCGCAGCTCGTCCCAGAAAGCTTCTTCGAGCGATACGCTGGTCTTATGGCCGGCGATCAGCACCGAGCGTTTGCGCACTCGGCTGTCCCGGCGCGTCTCTTCGTTCACGCTTTCGGGGCTCATGATTTCGGACCGCCGAGCATGTCGGCGGGCACGACCCATTTGTCGAAATCCGCGTCGCTCACCAAGGCGAGCTTCAGCGCGGCTTCCTTGAGCGAGAGATTCTCGGCGAAGGCGAGCTTGGCGATCTGCGCCGCCGCGTCGTAGCCGATATGGCGGTTGAGCGCGGTGACGAGCATCAGCGATTGCTCCATCAAGTGCCGCAGGCGCGCCGGGTTGGCTTCGATGCCGGCGACGCAATTGTCGGCGAAGCTGACGGCGGAGTCGGCGAGCAGCTTGATCGACTGCAAGACGTTGTAGGCGATCACCGGCTTGAACACGTTGAGTTCGAGATGGCCCTGCGCGCCGGCGACGCTGACCGTCACGTGATTGCCCATCACCTGCGCCGCGACCATCGTCATGGCCTCGGCCTGCGTCGGATTGACCTTACCTGGCATGATCGACGAGCCGGGCTCGTTCTCCGGCAGATGGATCTCGCCGAAACCCGAGCGCGGACCGGAGGCCAGCAGGCGGATGTCGTTCGCGATCTTGTTGAACGACACGGCGAGCGTGTTGAGCGCGCCGGACAGCTCGACCAGCGCGTCGTGCGTCGCCAGCGCTTCGAACTTGTCGGGCGCGGGCGAGAAGTTCAGGCCGGTCAGCTTGGCGATCTCGCGGGCGAAGGCCGCGTCGAACCCCGGCGCGGCGTTGAGGCCGGTGCCGACGGCGGTGCCGCCCTGCGCCAGGAGATAGACCGGGCCGAGCGCGCGTTCGATGCGGGCGATGCCGCCCGCGATCTGCGTCGCGTATGCGCCGAACTCCTGGCCGAGCGTGACCGGCGTGGCGTCTTGCAGGTGCGTCCGGCCTATCTTCACCGTCTCGGCGAATTCGGCGGACTTGGCTTTGAGCGCGCCGTGCAGGCGGCGCAGCGCCGGGATCAATTCGTTCGTCGCCATCATGGCGGCGGCGACATGCATGGCCGTCGGGAAACTATCGTTCGACGACTGGCCGTAGTTCACGTGATCGTTCGGGTGGACCGGCGTTTTCGATCCGCTCATCCTGGAATTTAGTGGCGCGCCGAGCATCTCACCGGCGCGGTTGGCGATCACCTCGTTGGCGTTCATGTTGGTCTGGGTGCCCGAGCCGGTCTGCCAGACCACCAGCGGGAACTCGTCGTCCCATTTGCCGGCGGCCACTTCCGCCGCCGCCGCCGCGACGGCTTGGCCGATCTTCGGATCGAGGACGCCGAGCGCCATGTTGGCCAGCACCGCCGCCTGCTTCTGCAAGCCGAGCGCGCGGATCAGCGCCACCGGCATGCGCTCGCCGCCGATGCGGAAATTCTGCAGGCTGCGCTGCGTCTGCGCGCCCCAATAGCGGTCCGCCGGCACCTCGATCGGGCCGAAACTGTCGGTCTCGGTGCGGGTTTTGCTCATGGCCTGGATTTAACCACGCGCGTGGCGGGGCGTCTCGCGGCTTTCGCGCTTTGGCTGTTGGCCCGTTTCGCTTTGGCTTGTTTGGTCTTTTGTGCGCCGCGCGCGGCGATCACGCCGAGTTCCAGCCACGGCATGATGGCCCGCGCGTGCAGCGTGCTGCGCGGCGGCGCTTCGTAATAGGACGTGACCATCTCCTTCGCGCCGCGCATGAAGCTGAACGGCTTGCCGCCGACGCGCTCGAAGCGCACACGCGTCTCGGCGTCGGTCTTGAAATAGAGCCGGTCCTTCGCGATCAGCGCGAACATCAGCCCGTCGAGATAGAGCCCGTAGCCCCCGAACATGGCGCGCGCGCGGATGTCGCCGTGCGGCGCGAGCAGCGCGAGCACGCGCTCGACGAACTTGGTCTTCTGCGGCATCGATGCGGTCCCGTTGATAGGCTTGAGCGATGGGCCGATAGGTCGTCACGATATGGCTGTCATTGCGAGGCTTTTGGTTGCCGTCGCGCGTCGCGCTGTTAGTTTAGCGCCAATTTCAAAATCTGGGAGATCGTCATGATCGCGCGTTTCGCCGTTACCGCCGCCGCTGCCGCCCTTTGTCTCGCCGCGCCCGCCGCCGCGCAGGATGTCGCCGGCTTCTACAAGGGGAAGCAGATCGTCGTGCTGGTCGGCACCGGCCCCGGCACCACCTACGACATTTACGCCCACACGCTGGCCGAGCATATGGGCCGGCACCTGCCGGGCGCGCCGAACTTCATCGTCCAGGGCATCCCCGGCGCGGGCGGCGCGAAGGCGGCGCAGATGCTTTACAACACGGTGGCGAAAGACGGCACGTATCTCGCCGTGCTGCAGCCGAACCTCGTGCTGTCGGCGGTGCTCGACGAGCAGAAGCCGCTGTTCGAATACGCCAAGTTCGGCCAGATCGGCGGCTTCGCGGCGGTCAACGGCATGCTGAGCGTCTGGACCAAAGCGCCGGCGACGACGCTGGAGGACGCCAAGAAGGTCGAGCTGTTCATGGGCACCACCGGCCCGGGTTCGGACACCTACCAAGCGCCCAAGCTCGCCAACGCGCTGCTCGGCACCAAGTTCAAGGTGCTGTCGGGCTACAAGGACGTCGGCGAGATGGAACTGGCGATGGAGCGCGGCGAGCTGCACGGCCGCGGCGGCTCGGTCCTGTCCTGGACCTCGCGCAAGCCCGATTGGATCAGCGGCGCCAAGATCGCCTTCCTGTTCCAGATGGGCCCCAAGGCCGACCCGGCGATCCCGAACGTGCCGCTGCTGCAAGATTTGGTGCAAGGCGCGGACGCCAAGCAGATCGTCGCCTTCTTCAACGCGCCGACGGCGCTCGGGCGCGGCGTGATGACGACGCCGAACGTGCCGGCCGAGCGCTTGAAGGCGCTGCGCGACGCCTTCGCCGCGACGATGAAGGACGCGAGATTCCTGGCCGACGCGAAGACGCGCATCCTCGACATCGACCCGCTGACCGCCGAGGAATTGGAGAAGACGGTGGCCGAGGCGACGAGCCTGACGCCGGAACTGGCCGCCAAGGCGCGCGAGACGCAAAAGTAAGCTTAGGCCAAATCCTCTAGATAGCCGGCCACGGCCGTCGCGGCTTCATCGAGCGTTTCGGCCTCGCTGCGGCCCGACGCCTTGGTCGGCTTGAAGGAATGGTCGCCGTCGCCGATCCAGTAAATTTGGATCGCCGGCGGCAGCGCCACGGCGCGCACCGTCTCCGGCCCGCCGAACGTGTCGCGCGTGCCCTGCACGATGATCGCCGGCAGGCGCATGCGCAGCAGATGCGAGGTGCGCAGCACGTCGGGCTTGCCCGGCGGATGGAACGGATAGCCGAGGCAGACGAGGCCGCGCGCGCCGGCATCCTCGGCGATCAGGCTGGCCATGCGCCCGCCCATCGACTTGCCGCCGACCACGACCTTGTCCGCGCCGCCCAATTGCTCGATCGCCTCGCGGTAGCAGGCGATCAGCTTGTCGGAGCGGTCGGGCGGGCGCTTCTTGCCGTCGGCGCGCTTGGTCGCCATGTAGGGAAACTCGAAGCGCGCGACGCGGAGGCCGCTCTTCTTGGCGATGGCCTTCGCCATCGTCGCCATGAACGGATGGTCCATGCCGGCCCCCGCGCCATGGGCGAGCATCAGCGTGAGCGGCGCGGACTTGGGGCCGTCGAACAGGAAGTCGATGGCCATGAACGTCAGTCCTTCGCGCCGAGCTTGGCGAAGAAGTCGTTGCCCTTGTCGTCCACCACGATGAAGGCGGGGAAGTCTTCGACTTCGATCTTCCACACCGCTTCCATGCCGAGCTCGGGATATTCGAGCACTTCGACCTTCTTGATGCAGTCTTGCGCCAGGCGCGCGGCCGGGCCGCCGGTCGAGCCGAGATAGAAGCCGCCGTATTTCTGGCAGGCTTCGCGCACCACCGGCGAGCGGTTGCCCTTGGCGAGCATGACCAGCGAGCCGCCGGCCTTCTGGAATTCCTCGACGTAACTGTCCATGCGGCCGGCGGTGGTCGGGCCGAACGAGCCCGAGGCCATGCCCTTCGGCGTTTTCGCAGGGCCGGCGTAATAGACCGGATGGTCTTTCAGATACTGCGGCAGGCCGGCGCCCGAATCGAGGCGCTCTTTCAGTTTGGCGTGCGCGATGTCGCGCGCCACGATCAGCGTGCCGGTGAGCGAGACGCGCGTCTTGATCGGATGTTTGGTCAGGATGGCGCGGATCTGGTCCATCGGCTGATTGAGGTCGATCTTCACGACCTCGCCGCCGAGCTTCTCTTCGTTGATGTCGGGCAGGAACTGCGCCGGATTGGTTTCGAGCTGTTCGAGGAACAGGCCGTCCTTGGTGATCTTGCCCATCACTTGGCGGTCGGCCGAGCAGGAGACGCCGATGCCGACCGGGCAGCTCGCGCCGTGGCGCGGCAGGCGGATGACGCGCACGTCATGGCAGAAATACTTGCCGCCGAACTGCGCGCCGATGCCGGTCGCTTGGGTGAGCTTGAAGATTTCCTCTTCGAGCGCGACGTCGCGGAAGGCCTGGCCGTATTTGTTGCCCTGGCTCGGCAGGTCGTCGAGATAATGCGTGCTGGCGAGCTTGACGGTCTTGAGCGTCAATTCCGCCGAGGTGCCGCCGATGACGATGGCGAGGTGATAGGGCGGGCAGGCCGCCGTGCCGAGCGACTTGATCTTCTCGGCGACGAATTTGAGCAGCGACGCCGGATTGAGCAGCGCTTTCGTCTCTTGATAAAGATAGCTCTTGTTGGCCGAGCCGCCGCCCTTGGCGATGAATAGGAATTCGTATTCGTCGCCGGGCGTGGCGAACAGGTCGATCTGCGCCGGCAAATTGTCGCCGGTGTTGACCTCGTCGTACATGGTCAGCGGCGCCATCTGCGAATAGCGGAGATTCGATTCGGCGTAGGTGCGCTTGACGCCCTCCGAGATCGCCGCCTCGTCGTCGCCGCCGGTCCAGACGCGCTGGCCCTTCTTGCCCATGACGATCGCGGTGCCGGTGTCCTGGCACATGGGCAGCACGCCGCCCGCCGCGATGTTGGCGTTCTTCATCAGCTCGTAGGCGACGAAGCGGTCGTTATCGGACGCCTCGGGATCGTCCATGATCTTGCGCAGCTGCTTGAGATGGTCGGTGCGCAGCAGATGCGAGATGTCGCGGAAGGCTTCCTTGGTCAGCGCCGTCAGCGCCTCCGGCTTCACCTTCAGCATCGTCTGGCCGTCGAACTCGACGGTCTCGACGTAATCGCCGGGCAGCTTGCGGAAAACGGTGTGCTCGTGGTGGCCGAGCGGGAACATCTTGTGGAAGCCGGTATCAGGCGCTTTGACGTCAGACATGGAAGCTCCGAGGGTGGCGGAGGTGAGGGGCGGCCGAAAGGCGGCGTAACATAGCAAAAACGCCGCCGCGATGAAGGGAAAAGGCCGCGCTATTTGGCCGGCGCGGGGAGGGCGTTCCGAGCCTTGAGAAAGGCCTCGACCAGCGGCGTCCACAGCGGCGTGCCGCGCGCGAACAGGGTGTGGCCGTCCTCGGCGAACGCGGGCAGCAGATGATATTCGGCGACGCCGCCGGCCTTGACGTAAGCGTCGTGAAAGGCGCGCGATTCGCCGGGCGGGAAGAAGCTGTCGTTCTCGGTGTAGATCCACAGCGTCGGGACGCGCGCGGTTTCGCCGAAGCGCCCGGCGGCGGCGATCTCGCCAGGCAGGTCGCAGTTTTCGTGCCCGAGCCGGCCGCCGGCGAAATTGACGATGGCGGCGACGCCCGGCGGATTGCGGCTGGAGAGCGCGAGCGAGCCCCAGCCTCCCGCCGATTGGCCGACGACGATCGCGCCGTCCTTCTTCACATCGGCGAGCGCGCGCATGTAATCGAGCGTGATCTGGATGTCGTCGGCGGTGGCGAGCCCGGCTTTCGCGTAATCGGGGCGCGGGTCGCGCTTGCAGCTTTGCAGATCGTCGGGCGCGCGGCCGCCCGCGCTGCGGCCGTAGCCGCGCCGCGTCGGCAGCGCCACGGCGAAGCCGCGCTCGACGAACCAGCGCGTCGCTTGCGGGTAGGAGGACAAATCCTTCGGCCCGGGCGAGCCGTGATTGATGACGACGAGCGGAAATGGTCCTTCGCCTTGCGGCCGATAGAGATTGGCGGCGATCAGCCATGGCGCGCCGGCTTGCGTGCGGCCGGCGGGGATCAAATGAAGCTGCTCGCGCAGATTGCCTTTCGGCGCGCCTTGCGGGCCGGGTGTCGGTTCGTCCGCGTGGGCGGAAATGGAAAGAACCAGGGCCGCCGCGACGGCGAGGCCCGCGAGGATGGCGCGCCTGCGGCTATTTCTTGCGGAAAGCGTCAAGCGAGACGACTTTTTCGCCGGTTTCGGCGGCGTCGGCCGGCGGGTCTTCCTCGCCGGCGGCCGGCTTGGGCGCGGGCTTGTCCTTATCTTTGGTCTTGGCGTCTTTGGTCTCGTCCTTGGCCGCCGCCGGCAGCTTGATCGGCTCGCCCTTGGGTTCGGCCGGCTTGGCCTCGGCCTTCGCCTTGGGCGCTTTCGCGCTGTCGCTCGCGGCCGCCGCGGCGGTAAAGCCGCCCGCCAGCGCGCCCGGCGCGTCCGGCTCGAGCGGCTGGAATTGCAGGCCGAACTTCACCGACGGATCGACGAAGGACATCATCGCCGCGTAAGGCACTTTGAGCCGCTCGGGCACGTTGCTGAAGCTGAGGTTGACGACGAAATGGTCGTCGTTGGCTTCCAGGCCCCAATATTGGTGCTGCAGCACCACCGTCATGTCGTTGGGATATTGCGCCCGCAACCCGTCGGACATCTCGACGCCGGGATGGTCGGTGCGGAAGGTGAGATAGAAATGATGGTTGCCGGGCAGGCCGGTCTTGGCGGCGAAACGAAGCGCCTCGCGCACGACGCCGCGCAGGGCGGTTTCGACCATCTTGTCGTACTGCAGGGTATCGCGAGCCATATGGGGATGAAATCCGGGGCTGGGCAAACGAACGCGGGACGGATGGGCACGCTAATCGAATTAGGTGGGGGGCTTCTGTTGCCCGGCGCCCCCCGAGCCGCGCTTACCTATTAGGCAGCGAGTGCAACGCGATTGTCGTTGGCACTTATCAAACGACCCGATAACGGCGGTATCATGCCGGGCGAAAAGTCTACCTTTACCACGCGTGTCGATCCTATTTCGCCCCCATGAGCCGGCCCTTCGCGGAAGGGCCGGTGGATATGGTGGAGGCGCCGGGTACCGCCCCCGGGTCCACAACGCTTATTCCATAAACCGTTTATCGCCATAGTCGGTTGCCCGACCTCTGAAATATAAGGCGTTCCGCGGCGATTTGAAAGGGCGGGCCGGCGGCGGGCTCGAACGAGGTTCCGGCGGTTTTCCACAGGCGCGGCGGCGCGGCCGCGGCGCGGACGTTTGCGCGTTTGCTTCCGGCGCTCGAGCCGGTAAAGTTCCGGCCCGCCGAAACGGCGCAAGCGTCTGGCCGCGCAGGTTCGGCCGCCTCATCTGGAGTTGTTGGATGCCTTTGAGTCCCGAGCAGCAGGCCGAGATCGACTCCGCCCGCGCCCAGTCCGCCGCCACGCGCCGCCCGACCGCGCCCGCCCTCGAGGAAATCCTCTACACAGCTTTGCCGGTGCTCGACCACGGCTTCGTCCGCGTCGTCGACTATATGGGCGACGACGCCGCCGTGGTGCAGGCCGCGCGCGTCTCATACGGCAAGGGCACCAAGCGCGTCAGCGAGGACGCCGGCTTGATCAACTACCTGATGCGCCATCGCCACACGACGCCGTTCGAGATGTGCGAGATCAAGTATCACGTCAAATTGCCGATCTTCGTCGCGCGCCAGTGGATCCGCCATCGCACCGCCAACGTGAACGAATATTCGGCGCGCTACTCGATTCTCGACAACGAGTTCTACATCCCTAAGGCCGAGCAGCTCGGCGCGCAGTCGAAATCCAACCGCCAGGGCCGCGCCGACGCGCTGACCGGCGCGGACGCGGCGCGCGTGCTCAAACTGCTGCAGGACGATTCGCGCCAAGTTTACGACCATTACGCCGAGATGCTGAACGAGAACGACAAGGGCGAGATCGTCGATCCGAGCCGCACCGGCCTGGCGCGCGAGCTGGCGCGCATGAACCTGACGCTGAACTTCTATACCCAATGGTATTGGAAGGTCGATCTGCACAACCTTCTGCACTTCCTCAGCTTGCGCGCCGATCCGCACGCGCAATACGAGATCCGCGTCTATGCCGACGCGATGCTGGAGACGGTGAAGCGCTGGATGCCGCTGGTCTACGACGCCTTCATCCAATACCGCATGGGCGGCGTGCACCTGTCGGAAAAGGCGCTGCAGATGGTCAAGCGCATGCTGGCCGGCGAGAAAGTCGATCAGAAGGACAGCGGCCTGTCTTTGCGCGAATGGCGCGAGACGATGGAATCGCTGGGCTTAGAGGCGAAGTAGTCCCAAAAAGGCTTAGCCTTTTCAGTTCGTCATGGCCGGACTTGTTCCGGCCATCCACGACTTAAACCATATCTTCATCGCAAGGCGTGGATGCCCGCAACAAGTGCGGGCATGACGCTTTGGTGAAGCGGGCTATGGAGCCGCGGCCTAGCTAATGACGATCCGCGGCGCCTTGCGCGCAGCGCCGTCGATCTTCTCCCAGACGCGTTTCGCGATCGCGCGATAGGCCTTCGCCTGCGGGCTGTCCGGCTGGGTCGCCGTGATCGGCGTGCCGGCGTCCGACGTCTCGCGGATCGCGATGTGCAGCGGCACTTCCCCTAAGAATTCCACGCCGATCTTGTCGGCCTCGGCCTTCGCGCCGCCATGGCCGAAGATGTGGCTTTCGTGGCCGCAGTTCGGGCAGACGAACGTGCTCATGTTCTCGACGATGCCGAGCACCGGCACCTCGACCTTCTTGAACATGTTGAGGCCCTTGCGCGCGTCGATCAGCGCGATGTCCTGCGGCGTGGAGACGATCACCGCGCCGGCGAGCGGCACGCGTTGCGCCATGGTCAATTGCGCGTCGCCGGTGCCGGGCGGCATGTCCACTACGAGAACGTCGAGATCGCCGTCCGCCGCCCAGGCCACGTCGCGTAACAGCTGTTCGAGCGCGCCGATCACCATCGGGCCGCGCCAGATCATCGCCGTGTCCTCCGGCACCAGGAAGCCCATCGACATGGCCTTGAGGCCATAGGCTTCCATGGGCCTCAGGCGCTTGTCCTCGGTCGGCTCCGGCCGGCCCTTGAGGCCGAGCAGGCGCGGCACCGAGGGGCCGTAGATGTCGGCGTCCAAGAGGCCGACGCGCTTGCCCTCGGCGACGAGGCCGAGCGCGAGATTGACCGCGACGGTCGATTTGCCGACGCCGCCCTTGCCCGAAGCGACGGCGATAATGCGCTTCACGCCGGGCACGAAGGGCTTGGCGGCCGGAGCTTGTCCCGTGGCGGCTTGGCGGCGCGCCATCGTCACATCCGCGCCAGCTTGCGCCTGGGCTTGCGATTGCGGTGCAGGCGCGGTGGCGCGTTCCGCCGCCCCCGCGCCGGAGGCGCGCTCCGCAGTGAGCACGGCGCTGACCGAAGTGACGCCCGCCAGGCGCATCACCGCATCCTCGGCGGCCTTGCGCAGCGGCTCCATATGGGGACCGCGCGCGGCGTCCACTTCGATCATGAAAGCGACGTTGCCGCCGCGCAGAGTCACGCCTTTCACCATGTCGAGGCTGACGATGCTGCCGCCGCGCTCATGGTCGATGACGGTGTGGAGCGCCGCGAGCACATCGCGGTCGGTGAGCGCGGCCATATTGAAAACCGTTGTAATGACACAATTTATTGACCGCCGGTCGGTCCGCTTCGCGTTGCGCCGCTGGTCAAGCTGTCATATAAAGCAGCACCCAATTTGTTGCAAAGACATGGTTTCCGTGCCCACGAGGGTGCGAAGCCCGGCACGAAGGAAAAATACATGCCTTGGTCAAATCAGGGGGGCGGTGGCCCGTGGGGTTCGAGCGGCGGCGGAGGCAGCTCCGGCGGCGGTGGCGGAGGAGGCAATAGCCCTTGGGGTCGCGGCTCCGGCGGCGGCGGCCAGCAGCCGCCGAATATCGAGGATCTGATCCGGCGCAGCCAGGATCGTTTCAAGAAAGCCTTTCCGGGCGGCGGCGGCAATAGCGGCCCCGTGGCCCTCGTCGGCCTGATCGCCTTCGGCTTGCTGCTGGTCTGGCTCTGCACCTATCGCGTGCAGCCCGACGAACAGGGCGTCGTGCTCCGCTTCGGCGAATGGGTGCGCACCACCACGCCGGGCCTGAACTTCAAGCTGCCCGATCCGATCGAAGAGGTGATCAAGCCGAAGGTCACGCGCGTCAACCGCGTCGATGCCGGTTTCCGCGCCGTCGGCCCGCTGAACGCGCCGCAGTCGATGCGCGCCGTGCCGGAAGAAGCGCTGATGCTGACCGGCGACGAGAACATCGTCGACATCAACTTCACGGTGTTCTGGGTCATCAAGGACGCCGGCCAATATCTGTTCAACGTGCGCGGCCCCGAGCAGACGGTGAAAGCCGCCGCCGAGAGCGCCATGCGCGAGATCATCGGCCGCACGCCGATCCAGCCGATCCTCGCCGAAGGCCGCCGCAAGGTGGAGCAGGACGCCATTTCGCTGCTCCAGCGCATCATGGACGAGTACGGCACCGGCGTCGAGATCACCCAGCTGCAATTGCAGAAGGTCGACCCGCCGACGTCGGTCGTCGAATCCTTCCGCGACGTGCAGCGCGCCCGCGCCGACCTGGAACGCGCCCGCAACGAGGCCGAAGCCTACCGCAACGACATCATCCCGCGCGCGCGCGGCGAAGCCGAGCGGCTGATCCAAGAAGCCGAAGCCTATAAGCAGCAGATCGTCGCGCAGGCGGAAGGCGACGCCAACCGCTTCCTCGCGGTCTATCGCCAGTTCGCCTTGGCCAAGGACATCACCCAGCAGCGCATCTATCTCGAGACGATGGAAGAGATCCTGCGCCGCACCAACAAGGTGATCATCGATCAGGCGCCAGGCGCGTCGGGCGTCGTGCCCTACCTGCCGCTGCCTGAAGTGCAGCGCCGCGCGCAGGAGAGCCAATCCAGCCAGCCGGGAGCCGCGCGATGAACCGCAATCTCACCATCGTCGGAATCGCCGCCGCCGCCGTTCTCGTCGTCGGCTTGATGTCGACGTTCATCGTGCACCAGACCGACCAGGTCATCGTGCTGCGCTTCGGCAACCCGGTGCGCGTCATCGCCGAGCCGGGCCTGAAGTTCAAGATTCCGTTCGCGGAGACGCTCGTCGTGTTCGACAAGCGCGTGCTCGACAGCGATCCGGAAGCGGAAGAGGTCATCGCCTCCGACCAGAAGCGCCTGGTGGTGGACGCCTTCGCGCGCTACCGCATCGTCGATCCGCTGCGCTTCTTCCAGACGGTGGGCAACGAGCAGGGCCTGCGCGCCCGCCTCGAGCGCGTCGTCAACGGCACGCTCCGTAACGTCATCGGCAACGTCACGCTCACCGCCGTGCTCTCGGAAGAGCGCGCGGCGATCATGAGCGAGATCCAAAAGCAGGTGCAGGAGGAGGCCAAGGGTTTCGGCATCGACGTGATCGACGTGCGCATCCGCCGCGCCGATCTGCCGCAGGCCAACTCGGAAGCCATCTTCGCGCGGATGAAGTCCGAACGCGACCGCGAGGCCAAGGAATTCCGCGCCCAGGGCGCGGAATTGGCCCAGCGCATCCGCGCCCGCGCCGACCGCGAGCGCACCGTGCTGATCGCCGACGCCCAGAAGCAGGCGCAGATCCTGCGCGGCGACGGCGATGGCCTGCAGGTGGAGATTTGGGCGCAGGCCGCCGGCCAGGACCCGTCTTTCTTCGCCTTCTACCGCTCGATGGAAGCCTATCGCCAGGCCCTCGGCGCCGACACGACGATGGTCCTGTCGCCGAACAGCGACTTCTTCCGCTTCTTCGGCGACATCCAGGGCCGGCCGCAAGCCGCGCAGCCGCGCCGTTAAGGCGCGCTTTCCGGCCGAACCACCGGCCGGACCGGGCGTTAACACATCTGCGTGAGGGGCGGGGTCCGCCCCTCACGCGGCCTCAAACGCCCCATTTCCGTCATAATCGGCTCCTACCTCTGCAGTCCAAGACGGTCCGTTCCGCGCCGCTCCTCGGGCGAAAAGCGCCCCAGGAGCGGATTGCAAATCGCGGGCGGGCCGGTCAACCTGATCGCCCAGACAGTCGCCCGCGGGCCGCCATGCGCCCCCGCGCCGCGCCGAAGGTCGAATGGAGAAGAAGAACGTGACCCAATCCCTGTCTCTCGCGTCGCGCCCGTCGCAGCCGAAATCTTCCCGCCTGCGCGGCGCCCTCGCCGCTTTGCTCGTCTTCAGCTTCACGCTGCCCGCCGCCGACATGGCGCTCGCCCAGCGCGTGCCGGAAGGCTTCGCCGATCTCGCCGAGCGGCTCCTGCCGGCGGTGGTCAACATCTCGACCACCCAGGCGGCGCGCGAGCAGCAGCGCGGCCCGCAGCCGCGCGGCCCGGAAATCCCGCAATTCCCGCCGGGCTCGCCGTTCGAGGAGTTCTTCCGCGACTTCTTCGACCGCAACCGGCCCGACTCGCAGCAGCGCCCGCAGCAGGAGCGCCGCGCCACGTCGCTCGGTTCGGGCTTCATCGTCGATCCCTCGGGCTACGTGGTCACCAACAACCACGTCATCGAGGACGCCGACGAGATCACCGTCATCCTGCACGACGACACCAACCTGAAGGCCAAGCTGATCGGCCGCGACAAGAACACCGATCTGGCGCTGCTCAAGGTCGAGACCAGCAAGCCGCTGCCCGCCGTGAAGTTCGGCGATTCGGACCGCGCCCGCGTCGGCGACTGGGTCGTGGCCATCGGCAACCCGTTTGGCCTCGGCGGCACGGTGACGTCCGGCATCATTTCGGCGCGCGCGCGCGACATCCAGTCGGGCCCGTACGACGACTACATCCAGACCGACGCCTCGATCAACCGCGGCAACTCGGGCGGCCCGATGTTCAACCTGGCCGGCGAGGTCATCGGCATCAACACGGCGATCTTCTCGCCGTCGGGCGGCAGCGTCGGCATCGGCTTCGCCATCCCGTCGGCCCTCGCCAAGCCGGTCGTCGAGCAGCTCAAGGAAAGCGGCCGCGTGCGCCGCGGCTGGCTCGGGGTGCGCATCCAGCAGGTGACGGACGAGATCGCCGAGAGCCTCGGGCTCAACCGCGCGCGCGGCGCGCTGGTCGCCGGTGTGACCGACGGCGGCCCGGCCGAGAAGGGCGGCCTGGAGTCGGGCGACGTGGTGCTCAAGTTCGACAACAAGGACGTCACCGAGATGCGCCGTCTGCCGCGCATCGTCGCCGAGACGCCGGTCGATAAGGAAGTGCCCGTCACCATCTGGCGCAAGGGCAAGGAGCAGAACATCCGCGTCAAGGTCGGCGAGCTGAAAGAGGAGCAGACCGCGTCGGCGACGCCGTCCACCGGCGAGAGCCAGCGCAACGCGCCGTCGAGCGCGGTCAGCGTGCTCGGCATGGGCCTGTCCGACGTCACCGGCCGCCTGCGCGAGCAGTTCCGCCTGCCGAACGAGGCCAAGGGCGTCGTCGTCGTCGACGTGCAGGGCAACAGCCCGGCCGGCGAGAAGGGCATCCGCGCCGGCGACCTCGTGCTCGAAGTGGCGCAGGACAAAGTCGACAGCGCGAACGACGTCAAATCGCGCATCGACAAGGCGCGCGCCGCCAAGCGCAAGTCGATCCTACTGCTGGTCGAGCGCCAGGGCGACCAGCGCTTCGTCGTGCTGCCGCTCGGCTAAGCCGAACGCACCCGCAGAAACACAAACGGCGCTGGAGAAATCCAGCGCCGTTTTTTTATCCGGGCGAGCGGCCGTTCAGTCCGGCACGTAGTCTTCCGTGCCGATGAATTCGTCCTGACGATAGCCCTGCAAGTAGAGCAAGGCGGTCAGGTCGCCGTGGTTGACGCGGATTTTCGCGGCGGCGGCGACGCTCGGCTTGGCGCGATAGGCGACGCCGAGGCCGGCGGCTTGCAGCATCGGCAGATCGTTCGCGCCGTCGCCGACCGCCATGCTCTGCGCCAGATCGAGGCTGGCCTGGCCGGCGAGGGCCTTGAGCGCTTCGAGCTTGGCGTTGCGGTCGAGGATCGGCTCGCGCACGGTGCCGAGCAGCGCGCGGCCGTCGGTGTCGAGCTCGTTGGCCTGCTCGTAATCGAAGCCGAGCATGGTGCGGATGTTGCGCGTGAAGAAGCCGAAGCCGCCGGACACCAGCGCGCAGAACGCGCCGTTGGCGCGCATGGTGGCGACCAGCGGGCGCGCGCCGGGCATGATCTCGACGCGCAGCATCGCCTCGTTCAGCACGGTCGCCGGCAGGCCCTTGAGCAAGGCGACGCGCTCGCGCACGGCGTCGGCGAAATCCAGCTCGCCGTTCATGGCGCGCGCCGTGATGTCGGCGACCTTGTCCTTCATGCCGACGTAATCGGCCAGTTCGTCGAGCATCTCGTTGCGGATGATCGTCGATTCCATGTCGGCGACGAGCAGGCCCTTGCGCCGGCCGTCGAGCGGCAGTTCGTTGACGTCGACCGGCATCCCTTCGAGACGCTGGCGCACGGCGGCGTGCGCGTCGTTGGCCCGCAGCTGCGTCTGCGTATCGAAGACGATCTCGGCGGCGAGGCCGGGCGCGAGCCAGGCGACCGGCTTGGGCGCGGCGCCGCGCTCGTGAAGGACGGCGCGCGCGATCTCGGCGATCTCGGGGGCGAGCGCGGGCTTTTCGGGATTGCCGATCAGGCTGATGACATGTTCCATGGGCGCGCATATTGGTTGCGGCGCTGGCCGAAGGCAACCGTCGAACGCGGCGAACGGAATGAATGGGGTTTTGACAGATTGCCTGCTGGTTATCGGCGGCCCGACGGCCTCGGGCAAGTCGGCGCTGGCGCTGGCGCTGGCCGAGCGGGCGAACGGCGCGGTGATCAACGCCGACAGCATGCAGGTCTACCGCGAACTGCCGACGCTGACCGCGCAGCCCGACGCGGCGGCCCAGGCGCGCGCGCCGCATCTGCTCTATGGCGTCCTCGGGCTGGAGGAGACCTGTTCGGCCGGCCGCTGGCTCGACATGGCCAAAGCGGCGATCGCCGAAGCGCGCGCCGCCGGCCGCCTGCCGATCGTCGTCGGCGGCAGCGGGCTCTATCTGCGCGCGCTCATGGGCGGTTTGAACGAGATTCCCCCAGTGCCGGAGGCGACGCGCGCCGCGATCCGGGCGCGGCTGGCGGCAATCGGCCCGCCGGCCTTCCATGCCGAACTGGCGGCGCGCGATCCCGAAATGGCGGCGCGGCTGCGCCCGACCGATCCGCAGCGCCTGGCGCGCGCCGCCGAGGTGCTGGCCGCCACCGGCCGCTCGCTCGCCGATTGGCAGCGCGATGTCGTGCTGCCGCCGGTGGCGGGGACGCTCCGCGCCGTGCTGGTCGCGCCGCCGCGCGACGCGCTCTATGCCGCTTGCGACGCCCGTTTCGCGGCGATGCTGGCGGCGGGGGCGCTGGACGAGGCGCGGGCGGTGGCCGCGCGCTTGGCGGCAGCCGGGGCGGCCGGCGCGCCGCTCGATCCCGCCCTGCCGGCGCTAAAAGCCCTGGGCCTGCGCGAATTGATGGCGCATCTGGCCGGCGAGATCGGTCTGGCGGAGGCGACGGCGGCGGCGCAGATGGCCACCCGGCGCTATGCCAAGCGTCAGATGACTTGGTTCAGGGGGCAGTTTCTTTCGGATTTTGTCATTTATGAGAAATTAAATGACCAAAATTTGACTGAATCGGCGAAGAAAATTATAGATTCGCTCTTGACCCCCTAAAGCGAAGCCCCTAGTTTACGCCTCCTTCGCCGCCCTTTTGTGCGTTGCAGCACGTTCCAAGATCGGACGGGCGGCGTCGTTTTTTTCTGTCTTTCCGGGCCTGCCGGCCCCGTAGCGAGCGATGTGGTGATGGTCATGAAGAACGCGCAGATGAGCGGAGCGGAAATCCTCCTGAAAGCCCTGACCGACCAGGGCGTCGAGGTCGTCTTCGGCTATCCCGGCGGCGCGGTTCTGCCGATCTACGACGCGTTGTTCCAGCAGAAGGCGATTCGCCACGTCCTGGTGCGTCAGGAAGGCGGCGCGGTCCATGCCGCCGAGGGCTACGCGCGCTCGACCGGCAAGGTCGGCGTCGTGCTGGTGACGTCCGGCCCGGGCGCGACCAACGCCGTGACCGGCCTGACCGACGCGCTGATGGACAGCATCCCGGTGATCTGCCTGACCGGCCAGGTGCCGACTCATCTGATCGGCAACGACGCCTTTCAGGAAGCCGACACGACCGGCATCACGCGCCCCTGCACCAAGCACAATTATCTGGTGAAGGACGTCAACGACCTGTCGCGCGTGGTGCACGAGGCGTTCTACGTCGCGACCAACGGCCGCCCCGGCCCGGTGGTGATCGACCTGCCGAAAGACGTGCTGCAGACCAAGGGCGCTTATAAAGCCGACACGGCGGCGGAGCATCGCAGCTACAAGCCGCAGGTGCGCGGCGAGGCCGACGCCATCGCCAAGGCGGTCGAGTTGATCGCGGGCGCCAAGCGGCCGATCTTCTACACCGGCGGCGGCGTGATCAATTCGGGCAACGCGGCGTCCAAGCTGCTGATCGAGTTCGTCAAGCTGACCGGCTATCCGATCACCAACACGCTGATGGGCCTCGGCGCCTATCCGGGGTCCGATCCGCAGTTCGTCGGCATGCTCGGCATGCACGGGACGTATGAGGCGAATCTCGCCATGTACAACTGCGACGTGATGATCAACGTCGGCGCGCGTTTCGACGACCGCGTGACCGGCAAGATCGCCGAGTTCTCGCCCAAGTCGAAGAAGATCCACATCGACATCGACCCCAGCTCGATCAACAAAAACGTGCTGGTCGACCTGCCGATCGTCGGCGACGTCGCCACCGTGCTGCGCCAATTGATCAAGCGCTGGAAGGACGGCGGCCACAAGGCCGACAAGAGGGCGCTTGCCCAGTGGTGGAAGCAGATCGAGGCGTGGCGCGCGCGCGACTGCCTGGCCTACGAGCAGTCCAAGACGATCATCAAGCCGCAATACGCTTTGCAGCGCCTGCAAGAGCTGACCAAGAACCGCGACACCTACATCACCACGGAAGTGGGCCAGCACCAGATGTGGGCGGCGCAGTTCCTCAAGTTCGAGAGCCCGCGCCATTGGATGACCTCGGGCGGCCTCGGCACCATGGGCTACGGCCTGCCGGCCGCCATCGGCGCGCAGATCGCGCATCCGAAGGCGCTGGTGGTCGACGTCGCCGGCGAAGCCTCGATCATGATGAACATCCAGGAGCTCTCCACGGCGCGCCAATATCGCCTGCCGGTCAAGATATTCATCCTCAACAACCAGTACATGGGCATGGTGCGCCAGTGGCAGGAGCTGCTGCACGGCAGCCGCTATTCGGAAAGCTACATGGAGAGCCTGCCGGACTTCGTGAAGCTGGCCGAATCCTTCGGCGGCGTCGGCCTGCGCGCCCACAAGCCCGAGGAATTGGACGACGTGATCAAGGAGATGATCGCGACCGACAATTTCGTCATCGCCGACATCATGGTCGATCAGACCGAGAACTGCTTCCCGATGATCCCGTCGGGCGCGGCCCATTACGACATGCTGCTCGGCCCTGCCGACAAGGCCGCCCGTCCGGTGTCGGAAGAAGGCATGGTTCTCGTCTAGCCGTCGTCCAGCGTCCGTTTCCCGTCGCAAATTTCCGGCCCGCTCCCAACAAGGGGCAGGCCGCCCATTCGGAGTGAGCTTTCGTGGCCGACCCCAAAGACAACAACATCGAGAAGCACACCATCGCCGTGCTGGTGGCCAACGAGGCCGGCGTGCTCGCGCGCGTCATCGGCCTGTTCTCCGGCCGTGGCTACAACATCGAGAGCCTGACCGTGGCCGAGGTCGACGCCGCCAAGGGCCAGTCGCGCATCACCATCGTCACCTCGGGCACCAAGCAGATCATCGAGCAGATCAAGGCGCAGCTGCGCCGCCTGGTGCCGGTGTTCAAGGTCAGCGATCTGACCACCGACGGCCCCGCCGTGGAGCGCGAAATGGCGCTGATCAAGGTGGCCGCGAGCGGCGACAAGCGCGTCGAATCGCTGCGAATCGCCGACATTTTCCGCGCCGGCGTGGTCGATTCGACGAACAAGTCGTTCGTCTTCGAAATCACCGGCGCGACCGAAAAGATCAACGCTTTCATCAAGTTGATGGAGCCGCTCGGCCTGACGGACGTGTCGCGGACCGGCGTCGTCGCTATTGCCCGGGGCGAGAAGCCCCTCTAAAACCCGTCCCGCCGGATCCCTTTTCAGGGGCGACGGGCTCTCCAAAACAAGGAATTCCGCTATGCGCGTCTATTACGATCGTGATGCCGATGTGAACCTCGTCAAAGGCAAGAAGGTCGCCATCGTCGGCTACGGCAGCCAGGGCCACGCCCACGCCCTCAACCTCAAGGATTCGGGCGTGAAGGACGTCGTCGTCGCGCTTCGCGCCGGCTCGGCCACCGCCCAGAAGGCGGAAGGCGCCGGCCTCAAGGTCATGACCCCGGCGGAGGCGGCCAAATGGGCCGATATCGTCATGATCCTGGTGCCCGACGAGCTGCAGGCCCAGCTTTATAAGGACGATCTGCGCGACAACATGAAGAAGGGCGCCGCCCTGGTCTTCGCGCACGGCTTCAACATCCACTTCCAACTGATCGAGCCGCGCCCGGACATGGACGTGTTCATGATCGCGCCCAAGGGCCCCGGCCACACGGTGCGCGGCGAATACCAGAAGGGCGGCGGCGTGCCCTGCCTGATCGCCGTCCACCAGGACGCCACCGGCACCGCCCACGACATCGGCCTGTCCTACGCCTCGGCCATCGGCGGCGGCCGCTCGGGCATCATCGAGACGTCGTTCCGCGAGGAATGCGAGACCGACCTGTTCGGCGAGCAGTCCGTGCTGTGCGGCGGCCTGACCCAGCTGATCCAGGCCGGCTTCGAGACGCTGGTGGAAGCCGGCTACGCCCCGGAAATGGCCTATTTCGAGTGCCTGCATGAAGTGAAGCTGATCGTCGACCTGATTTACGAAGGCGGCATCGCCAACATGCGCTATTCGATCTCGAACACCGCGGAATACGGCGATTACGTCACCGGCCCGCGCCTGATCGACGCCGGCGTGAAGGCGCGCATGAAGGAAGTGCTCGACGACATCCAGTCGGGCCGCTTCGCCCGCAACTGGGTGCAGGAGAACCAGGCCGGCCAGCCCTATTTCAAGGCCACCCGCCGCAAGAGCTCCGAGCATCAGATCGAGGAAGTGGGCGCCAAGCTGCGCGCCATGATGCCCTGGATCGCCAAGAACCGCCTGGTCGACAAGACCAAGAACTAAAGCCTGCCGGCCCCGTCTGGGGTCGCTGGAGCGAACGAAGGCGGGCCGCGCGAGCGTCCCGCCTTTTTTCTTGGCCGATTGCGCTCTGGCGCGACCGGATAGGGCGTTAACCAGTCGCCGCGGCCAAGTCGGCAAAACTGCGGAAATTCAGGGCATTTTAGGAAAAACGGCGTTGCGAAACGGCTGGGAAAGGCCGTAAAAAGAAAGCGTTAACCATTTTTTTTAATAATTTCGCCGACGATGAGCCGAAACCGCGATCAGACCGCCTCCGGCTCGACCGAGGGGCGGCGGCAAGTCAGGGGCTGATGGATTTTTTTGACGACCGGCGCGGCGAGCTTGCCGGCAACCGGGGAGGCGATTGTTGAGCTTGATGGGGGACCGCGCGCGAGACGGCGCGAACGCGCCGCGCGGCAATCGCGTCGCTCCATCCGCACGCCATCATTCCGCCCGACAGCGATGAGATGAAATTGCGCGCGCGACGGCGCGCGCGCCGAAGATCACGACGAACAAGATCGGCGCGGCCGGTCGAGACAGAAGGGACTGAGTAAATATGTTTTCCGGATTGTTGGGGATGCTCTCGGCCGACATGGCCATCGACCTGGGCACGGCGAACACGCTGGTCTACGTCAAAGGCCGCGGCATCGTGCTGAACGAGCCCTCGGTCGTCGCCATCGCCAACATCAAGGGCAAGAAGCAGGTCCTCGCCGTCGGCGACGAAGCGAAGATGATGCTCGGCCGCACGCCCGGCAACATCGAGGCGATCCGCCCCTTGCGCGACGGCGTCATCGCCGACTTCGAGATCGCCGAGGAGATGATCAAGCACTTCATCCGCAAGGTGCACAACCGCCGCAGCTTCGCTTCGCCGCAGATCATCGTCTGCGTGCCCTCCGGCTCCACCGCCGTCGAGCGCCGCGCGATTCAGGAATCGGCCGAAGCGGCCGGCGCGCGCCGCGTGTTCCTCATCGAAGAGCCGATGGCCGCCGCGATCGGCGCCGGCCTGCCCGTCACCGAGCCGACCGGCTCGATGGTCGTCGACATCGGCGGCGGCACCACGGAAGTGGCCGTGCTGTCGCTCGGCGGCATCGTCTATGCGCGCAGCGTGCGCGTCGGCGGCGACAAGATGGACGAGGCGATCATCGCCTACATCCGTCGCAACCATAACCTGCTGGTCGGCGAAGGCTCCGCCGAGCGCATCAAGAAGGAAATCGGCTCGGCCTGCCCGCCGCCCGACGGCGAAGGCCGCGTCATGGAGATCAAGGGCCGCGACCTGATGAACGGCGTGCCGAAGGAGCTGATCATCAGCGAGCGCCAGATCGCCGAGAGCCTGGCGGAGCCGATCAGCGCCATCGTCGAGGCCGTGAAGGTCGCGCTCGAACATACGGCGCCGGAGCTGGCCGCCGACATCGTCGACAAGGGCATCGTCATGACCGGCGGCGGCGCGCTGCTCGGCAACCTCGACTACGTGCTGCGCCACGCGACGGGCCTGCCGGTGTCGATCGCCGACGATCCGCTGTCCTGCGTCGTGCTCGGCACGGGCCGCGCGCTGGAAGAGATGAAGACGCTCAAGCACGTTTTGAGCCAGAGCTACTAAGCGACTTTTAGCGCCGAACTTTAACGCCGAACATTTAACGGAAGACGGGCGACCGGACGCCGATGGCGGGCAAGATCCAGAAGCAGGGCGTGATGGCCAAGCTGGCGACCCTTCGCGGAGTCGCCCAGCGTTTCGCGTTCGCCTCGCTGTTCGCGCTCGCCTTCGCCCTGATGATGCTCGGCAAGGCGGAGAACGTCCTCGTCGAGCGCGCGCGCGTCGCCATCGCCGACGTCGCCGTGCCGATCCTCGGCGCGCTGTCGCGGCCCATCGCCACGATCGACGACCTGCTCGCGCAGACGAGCGAGATGATGGACTTGCGCGACGAGAACGTCCGCTTGCGCGAAGAGAACGCCCGACTGCGCGCCTGGCACGGCGTCGCCACGCATCTCGCCGCCGAGAACGACGCGTTGCGCGGCCTGCTCAACTACGCGCCGCCCCCGCGCGGCGGCTTCATCTCGGCCCGCGTCGTCGGCGACGGCGGCGGCCCGTTCGTGCGCAGCGCGCTGATCGGCTCGGGCGCGCGCGACGGCGTCAGCAAGGGTCTCGCGGTCATCAACGAGGAGGGCCTCGTCGGCCGCGTCACCGAGGTCGGCCAGCGCTCGGCGCGCCTGCTGCTGCTCACCGACTTCAATTCGCGCATTCCGGTGCTGCTCGAAACCAGCCGCGACCGCGCCATTCTCGCCGGCGACAATTCGCCGCAGCCGCAGCTCGCCCTGCTGCCGGCGACGGCGCGGCCCAAGGTCGGCGAGCGCGTCGTCACTTCGGGCCATGGCGGGCTGCTCCCGGCCGGCCTGCCGGTCGGCGTCGTGCTCGGCACGCGCGACGGCCAGACGCGCGTGAAGCCGTTCGTCAATTGGGACCGGCTCGAATATGTCCGCATCGTCGATTTCGGCCCGATCCCGGCGCCCGAGGCGTCCGCCGCCGACGCCCCGGTGATTCTGCCGCTGCCCGAGCGGCCGGCCTTGCGCGCCGCGCCGACGCAGAGCGAAAGCCCGGCCGAAGAGGATGAGGACGGCGTGCCGCCGCCAGCCGAGATATTGCCGCCACCCCAGGCCGGCTCGCCGCAACCCGGATCCGGACAATGAAGAGCGGGGGGCTCTGGCAACGTCTGGATCGGTTCGGCCGCAACCTGATCCCCCTCGCGATCACGCTGACGCTGGCGCTGATTGGCGCGCTGCCGATGCCGATCGCCGGCTACGCCGCCGTGGTGCCGTTGTTTACCTTCTGCGCCGTGTTCTTCTGGGCGGTCTACCGGCCCGACCTGCTGCCGCCCTGGCTGGTGCTGCTCATCGGCCTGGTGCAGGACGCGCTCGCCGGCACGCCGTTCGGCCTCAACGCCATCATGCTGCTGCTCGCCTACGGCATGGTCGCGAGCCAGCGCCGTTTCTTCCTCAGCCGGCCGTTTCCCCTGGTGTGGGGCGGCTTCATGCTGATCGCGCTGATCGCCATCGTCGTCGCCTGGCTGCTCGCCTCGATCTTCGTCAGCCACATCATCCGGCCCGGCCCGGCGACCTTCCAGCTGCTGCTGACCCTGGCGCTCTATCCGCTCGTCACCTTGCTGATGGCCGGCGCGCAGCGCCTGCTGCCGCAACCGGCGTGAGGGCCGCGCCGTGAACCGCGATCAGGACCGCATCAAATCCTTCACCCGCCGCGCGCTGATGCTCGGCGGCGGCCAGGTCGTGCTGTTCTCGGTGCTCACCGGCCGCATGTATTACCTGCAGGTCGTCGAATCCGAGAAATATCGCGTGCTGGCCGAGGACAACCGCATCAACCTGCGTCTGCTGCCGCCGCCGCGCGGCCGCATCGTCGATCGGCACGGCGTGCAGATGGCGACGAACAAGCAGAACTATCGCGTGATCGTCATCGCCGAGAAGGCGTCCAACGTCGAGCGCACGCTGGAGCGCGTCGGCGCCATCGTCGAGCTGACCGATTACGAGAAGCGCCGCATCCTGCGCGACATCAAGCGCAAGCGCAGCTTCATCCCGACCATGGTGCGCGAGAACCTGACCTGGGAGGAGGTGTCGCGCATCGAGGTGAACGCGCCGGACCTGCCGGGCGTCAGCATCGAGGTCGGCCAGAGCCGCCATTATCCTTACGCCGAGCAGACGGCGCATCTCGTCGGCTATGTCGCGGCCGTCTCCGAGAAGGAGCTGACCGGCGACCCGCTGCTCGAGCTGCCCGACGCGCGCATCGGCAAGAACGGCATCGAGAAGGCGCACGATCTGCGCCTGCGCGGCCGCGGCGGGCGCAGCGAGATGGAAGTCAACGCGGTCGGGCGCGTCATCCGCGAATTGAGCCGCAAGGACGGCCAGCCCGGCGAGGACATCCAGCTCACCGTCGACATGGGGCTGCAAGCCTACGCCCACGAACGCTTCGGCGAGGACAGCGGCTCGGCGGTGGTGATGGACGTGACCAACGGCGAGGTGCTGGCGCTGGTCTCGACGCCGAGCTTCGATCCCAACCTGTTCAACAAGGGCATCCGCGGCGAAGACTGGCGCGCGCTGCTTGCCAACGAGAAGGCGCCGCTGACCAACAAGGCGCTGGCCGGCCAGTATCCGCCGGGCTCGACCTTCAAGATGGTGGTGGCGCTCGCGGCGCTCGACAGCGGCATCGTCACCGCCGACCACCGCGTGTTCTGCCCCGGCCATCGCGATCTCGGCAACGTGCGCTTCCATTGCTGGAAGAAGGGCGGCCACGGCACGGTAGACATGGTGCAGGGCCTCGCCCATTCCTGCGACGTCTATTTCTACGACCTGGCGCAGAAGATCGGCATCGACCGCATCGCCGAGATGGGCCGGCGCTTTGCCCTCGGCGCCGTCACCGGCATCGAGCTGCCGGGCGAGAAGCCCGGCCTGATGCCGTCGCGCGACTGGAAGCGCCGCGTGCTCGGCCAGGGCTGGTCGCTCGGCGAGACGCTGGTCGCCGGCATCGGCCAGGGCTTCGTGCTGACCACGCCGCTGCAACTCGCGACCATGACGGCGCGGCTGGCCACCGGCCGCGCGGTGATGCCGACCCTGACGCGCCGAGCCCCCGACATGGCGAACGCCGGCGGGCTCGTCTCCGCCGCGCATGCCGCCGACGAGACGGCCTTCCCGTCGCTCGGCCTGTCGCAAGCGCATCTCGCGGTGATGCGCGCCGGCATGAACGCCGTGTCGAACATCCCCGGCGGCACCGCCTATAACGCGCGCATCAAGGAGCGCGAATATACCCTGGCCGGCAAGACCGGCTCGGCCCAGGTCAAGCGCATCACCATGGCCGAGCGCGCCACCGGCGTGCTGAAGAACGAGCAGCGGCCGTGGCGCGACCGCGACCACGCCCTGTTCGTGGCCTTCGCGCCCTACGACAAGCCGCGCTACGCCATCGGCATGATCGTCGAGCATGGCGGCGGCGGCGCGGCGGTGGCCGCGCCCATCGCGCGCGACATCCTGCTCGAATGCCAGAAGCGCGATCCGGCCAACAAGGCGCCGACCGCCAAGCTCGCCACGCTCGGGCCGCTGCCGATGCCCAGAGAAACCCCATGAGAGAAACGCCATGAGTGAAACGCCATGAGCATGCTCTCCTCCTCGCGCGGCGTGGAGATGACCCTGGCGCAGAAGCTGCTGCAGCTCAATTGGGGGCTGATCGTGCTGCTCGCGCTGGTCGCCTCGGTCGGCTTCGCCATGCTCTATTCGGCGGCCGGCGGCTCCTTCGAGCCATGGGCGACGCGCCAGATGGGCCGCTTCGCCGTCGGCATCCTGCTCATGCTGGCGGTCGCCATGGTCGATATCCGCATATGGATGCGCTACGCCTACGCGATCTACGGGGCCGGCCTGCTGATGCTCATCTGGGTCGACGTCGCCGGCGTCATCGGCATGGGCGCGCAGCGCTGGATCTATCTCGGGCCGATCAGCCTGCAGCCGTCCGAACTCATGAAGGTCGCCATCGTCCTGGTGTTGGCGCGCTATTTCCACGGCCTCAGCCACGAACAGGTCGGCCGTCCGCAATATCTCGTCTGGCCGCTGGCGCTGGTCGCCATGCCGGCGGGGCTGGTGCTGGTGCAGCCCGACCTCGGCACCGCGACCATGCTGACGCTGACCGGCGGCATGCTGTTCCTGCTCGCCGGCGTGCGGCTGTGGAAATTCGCCGTCCTCATCGCCGGCTTCGGCGCGCTGCTGCCGATCGCCTGGGGCTTCCTGCGCGACTACCAGAAGCAGCGCGTGCTGACCTTCATGAACCCCGAGAGCGACCCGCTCGGCTCGGGCTACCACATCATGCAGTCGAAGATCGCGCTCGGCTCGGGCGGCATCTTCGGCAAGGGCTTCCTCGAAGGCAGTCAGTCGCACCTCAACTTCCTGCCGGAAAAGCAGACCGACTTTATCTTCACGGCGCTGGCCGAGGAATGGGGCATCGTCGGCGGCCTGACGCTGCTGACGCTCTACACGCTGATCATCGTCTACGGCTACGCCATCGCGCTGCGCAGCCGCAGCCAGTTCGGCCGCCTGCTGGCGCTCGGCATCACCTCGATGTTCTTCCTCTACGTCTTCATCAACATCGCCATGGTCATGGGCCTGCTGCCCGTGGTCGGCGTGCCGCTGCCGCTGGTCTCCTACGGCGGCACCTCGATGCTGACCCTGCTGTTCGGCTTCGGGCTGATCATGGGCGTCTATATCCACCGCGACGTCATGGTCGGGCGCAACGGCGGCGGCGACTAGCGGCCGGCGGCCGGCCCAAGGCCCCCGCCGGCGAGTTATGCACAGCCTAAAAACCCCGATATTTGGCGGTTTTTCGCGCGGTCATCCGGCTGTCGCTTCGCCTATCGACAAGCCCGGCGGGCTTTGCTATATCCCCGGTCCCTCTTAGGGGCGCGAGCCTTGGGGGCGCATAGCTCAGTTGGTAGAGCAGCTGACTCTTAATCAGCGGGTCCAAGGTTCGAGTCCTTGTGCGCCCACCACTCCACTTCCGGCATTTCTGAAACCCGTTTTATCTGGGGTCAAAACCCCCGGATATAGGGGCTTTTGGGGGTTATCCAGCATGGCGGAGACCCCTGATATTGGCCTGGCAGGGCGATTTAGGGCAGAAGTCTCTAAGGGGCTATTTCCGAGACCCGTTTTTATTGAAAATGAATGTCAGGTTCGGCCTGATCTGCCGGCAAAGCCGAGCAATTCGCGCTGCCGATTCCATTCGCGCGGCAGGGCACCGATCAGGCGCAAACGATTTGCGGTCAACTCGACCGGTTGATCGCCGGCCAGGATGGCATCGACGATGTCGGGGGCCAGAAACGCAAGCTGCAGATCTCGCCCGACGTCGCTCGGATCGATTCCTTCTCGCTCGGCAATCGCTAGAACCGAGTCGATCTCTCCGCGTGCAATTTCGTCGAACCAATGTCGGGATCTTGAGACAAGGTTGATCAGAGCCTCGTCACAGAAATTACTCACGTTGCGGTCGGACTCGAGTACCAGCTTTACTTCAACGCCACGTCGTCCAAGCCGAAATGGGACAGAGATGATGACGGGCGCCTCGCTCGACGGCGCTTGCGAAGCGAGCAACGCCTCCATCAAGCGGTCTCGATCGAGTTCAATGACGAGAGCGGTCTGCTGCACGACAACCCGCCGGATCAGGTTCGCGAGCACGACCTGCCGAGCGTTGAGATCGGCGCTCTGTAGCGATGACGCGAGTTTGTCAGATTCGACTCCAACTGTGCGCAGCAGAGTAGGCGAGGGATCTAGTACAGATAGATGAGCATTTAGTTGGCGCCTGTTCCGCAATAGGTCCGCCAAGGCATCTGTAACCACATCTTCGATTTTTCGCGCCGGGAGTCTCCAGCCGCTGTCCTGGGATTTTGCGCTCCCGTGCATCAGATGTTTCGAGATGTAGTAGTGGTAATGCTTGCCCTTCTTATTGGTGTGGGTAGGACACAGAGGCTCACCGTTTTCGTCGAATATCCGCCCCGTAAGCAGGTGTGGTCCGGTCGTGTTTGTATCGCTACGACGGTTTGATGCGCTGGTTTTTAAGCTGTTCTGAACTCTCTCCCATGTGGCGCGATCGATGATGGCCGCATGTTGCCCTGGATAGGTCGCCTTCTTGTGTCTGACCTCGCCAATGTAAAGAGAGTTGGAAAGCATGGCGTATAGATTGCCGCGGCTGAAGGGTTTATTGCCTTCGGTCTTGGTATTGGGCCGGTGCTTGGTGCGGATGCCACGACGGTCGGCTTCTTCCTTGAGGGCTCGGACCGAGCCGAGCTCCAGGTATAGGTCGAAGAGCACCCTAACCGCCCTGGCTTCGGTTTCATTGATAACCAGTTTCTTGTCGCGGACGTCATAGCCGAGAGGCGGCGGACTCCCCATCCACATGCCTTTCATCTTCGAGGCCGCGATCTTGTCGCGGATCCGCTCAGCCGTGACCTCGCGTTCGAACTGCGCGAAGGACAATAGGACGTTCAGGGTCAACCGGCCCATGGAGGTGGTGGTATTGAATTGCTGGGTGACCGAGACGAAGGAAACCTTGTTCTTGTCGAACAGTTCGACCATCCGGGCAAAGTCGGACAGGGCGCGGGTGAGGCGGTCCACTTTATAGACCACCACAATATCGACCCGGCCGGCTTCGATCTCTTCGAGTAGTTTCCTGAGCGCGGGGCGCTCCATGGACCCGCCGGAATATCCCCCGTCGTCATAATAGTGGGGCAGGAGCTTCCAGCCTTCGTGCTTCTGGCTCTTGATGTAGGCCTCGCAGGCTTCTCGTTGCGCATCGAGAGAATTGAACTCCTGGTCTAATCCTTCGTCGGTCGATTTGCGGGTATATATGGCGCAGCGCAGCATTGGTTACTTCACCCCGAAGAAGCGAGGCCCCGACCAATGGGCCCCGGTGATCGTCTTGGCGATCTCGGACAGCGACTTGTAGGTCTGCTTGTTGTATCGAAAGCCGTCCTCGACCACGTCGACGGTGTGGGTGCTGCTATGCCAATCGCGCATCAGCCGCGTCCCGACGGTGAGATGTGAGCGCTTCTTCGGCGCGGCGGCCTCGCCGCCATTGAGCCGGCGTTCGCGGGCGGCCTGAGCCTTCTGGCGCAGCTTGCGCTTGGTGGCGGGTTTAAGGCCGCTATGGCGCCCGACCTGGATGTTGTAGGCGGCGGCGTATTCAAGGAGGCGCCGGCTGATGCCCTTGGGGGCCGGCCGGCGATAGGCCGCCTCCCAGTGGGCGATCAGGTCCTGACGCGACGCCGTTGTGAGGGCGTCGAGATCGTCTGACATGGCGACCGCTTAGGCTTGGCTTGCCGTGTAGATAGTCACCCCATCTCCGTTCTTTGAGCGGGTGATCCCGACTCCTTGTTTGCGAAATCCGGTCAGGGCGGCGCGGACACTGTGAGGCAGCCACCCGGTCGCCTTCTGCAGATCGGCAATTGAAGCGCCGTCTTTGCGACCTAGCAGATCCAGGACGCCAGAGAGTTTACCGCCAGCTTTGAATGCTTTCTTGGAAGTACTGTTGGCAGTTTGACTGACAGTTGGCTCTTTGGATAAAACTGCGGCTTTACGCCGCGGTTTCGCCTTCGATGCGGCGTTTCGGGCTGTGGTCATTTGAACGCGTGTTGCGGGCTTGGCCATGATGAACTCCGTCGGTGTTCAGCGCCGCGATGATCGCGACGCTTCCACCACCCACAGCCCGGCCAGTTACCTAGTCCGGGGCTGCGGGCCGGAGCGGCCCTGCGTAAGACCCATACACGCTCTGTCAGCAACGGAAGTCCAGCGGTATTCATTGTTCTGTTCAGCGCGATAGTCTGAACTCCTTACGAGGTTGATCCGTTGTTCACGTTATTTGTGTAAGTGCGCCTAGATTCTTTCATCTAGGGTCAGGACCCATAAACAGGATTCTCCGCTCGGCTCGGATGTGATTCAAGCTCTGCAGTATCGGGGGCAAGGATTTGAGCGAGTTTTGATTGAGCGATAGGCAGCTTGAGCGGCTTCGTCCGCTGCTGCCGAACAAGGTGCGCGGCGTCGTCCGTGTTGATGATCGGCGGGTGATCAGCGGCATCGTGCATGTGCTGAAGTCCGGCGGCCGCTGGGCCGATGCGGCGTCCGCCTACGGACCGCGCAAGACCCTCTACAATCGCTTCGTGCGCTGGGCGGCCAAGGGCGTGTGGACCGATATCTTCCATGCCCTGGCTTCGGCGGGAGGCCCGCCGGCCGAGGTGCTGATCGACTCCACGGCAGTTCGGGCGCATCGCTGCGCGTCCGGCGGAAAAGGGGGGAGCGCAGTCAGGCGATCGGTCGCTCGCGCGGCGGACGGACCACCAAGATCCATGCGCTGACAGACGCCTTCTGCCGTCCCGTCGCCTTCCTGCTCACCGGTGGCCAGGTCGCCGACTGCACGGCCGCCGACGCTCTGCTGGAGCGGATGCCGGCTACGGCGATCCTGCACGGCGACAAGGGCTACAACAGCGATGCGCTCCGCCGAAAGATCGAGGCCTTCGGCGCCGTTCCCAACATCCCGCCCAAGACCAACAGGCGCTGGAAGAACTGCTTCTCGCCCAGCCTCTACCGCGACCGCAACGCTATCGAGCGCATGTTCGGGCGGATAAAAGACTTCCGACGCATCGCAACCCGCTACGACCGCCTCGCGGCGAACTTCCTCGCCGCCGTCTGTCTCGTCGCTACAGTCTGCTACTGGTTATGAGTCCGGAGCCTAATTGTCGCACTTTGCCAGCGGGTTTGGGCCCGCAAACCAGTACTATTAGATGGCGTTGTCAGCTTAATTGCAATGGAGCTGTCAGCTGGATCTGTCAGGTTGAAGGGGAGGGCATTGTCAGTTTAACTGACGCGGCCGCACGAGATTGCTGACCTGAAATCTCACGCAGCGGGATTGTCAGGTTAAGTGCGATGGCCGCGCGAAAGTCTCTGAGCGCAAAGCTCACGCACTGGCGACAGGCGCGGCCATCCATCCGTCCATGGCGTTAGCCCGGAAGATGCACAGTGTTGTTCGTGAAATCAGGTGACGCCGGACGTTGAAGAGATTGTAAATAGCGCCGTGCGTGGCGACGAAGCGCTGGGCTTGGCCTTGCGATTTGGAGCGCTGCATCTTGCGCTCTCGCCGGCGAACTGAGAGATGCGAATTCTCGGCGCGATTGTTGTCGCGCAATCGACCCGGGCGATGACATGATCGGCCGCCCAAACTGTCGAGCGCCGCTCCGTAGGAGAGGAGGCCGTCGGTTCATCCGGCGCATAACCTTGTTTGCGCAGTAATTTCGGCAGCAGTTTCAGCGCTGCGCGTTTGTTGCGGCGCTTCTGAACCAGCACGTCGAGAACTTCACCTTCCTGGTCGACAGCTCGCCACATGAACATGCGGCGCCCGTTGATGCGGACGACCATTTCGTCGAGATGCTAAACCGAGCCCGGGCGAGGGCGCGTTCGGCGAATGTTCGCCGCAATGGCTCCGCCGAATTTCTCTGCCCAACAGCGGACCGTCTCGTAGGAGACGTCAATTTCGCGCGCGGCGAGAATCTCCTCCACATCCCTTAAACTCGCCGTGAATTTGAAGTACAGCCAAACGGCTTGGCGGGTGACTTCGGGTGGAAAGCGGTGTCTTTTATAAGAGATGGTTTGCATCCCGCCAGCTAATATAAGAGACGAGTTGCAGTTAGACAGACAGCACCGATCCTTTATATTCCTGCCACCGCCCGCGCCCGTTCGAGGGCCTGGCGAGCTAGTTTCCGCCAAATTGATTTTGCTGAGCGAAATAGCTTTTTATGAGCAACGGCGTAGATGACGAGCTGATCATGCACGAGTTAGAATTCGACCACGGCCACATGACCCCCGAGCAGCAGCAGGCCATCGCGGACGTCATCTGGGCGGCCGACAACGTGGAGCTCAAGACGGTCGGCGTCGACATCGGCTCCTCGACCTCGCATCTGATGTTCTCGCGCGTGCATCTGCAGCGCCTGACCACCGCCCTCTCCAGCCGCTTCGTCGTGGTAGGCCGCGAGGTGCTGTGGCGCTCGCCGATTCTGCTGACGCCCTACAAGCTCGACGACAACACGATCGACGTCGAGAAGCTCTCCGCCTTCATCGACGGCGCCTACAAGGAAGCCGGCCTGACGCGCGACGACATCGATTCGGGCGCGGTGATCCTCACCGGCGAGGCGCTCAAGCGCAACAACGCCGAAGCCATCACCCATCTGTTCGCAGGCGAGACCGGCAAGTTCGTCACCGCCTCCGCCGGCCACCATCTCGAATGCGCCATGGCGGCGCACGGCTCGGGCGCGGTCGCGCTGTCGCGCCGCGAGAAAGCCTGCATCCTCAACATCGACATCGGCGGCGGCACCACCAAGCTCGGCCTCGTCGAGAAGGGCCAGCTGCTGCAGACCACCGCCTTCGAAGTCGGCGGCCGCCTCATCGCCTTCGATGCGGAAGGCCGCATCGTCCGCCTCGAAGGGCCGGCGCTCAAGCACGCCGCCCAGGCCGGCGTGAAGGTCGAGAAGGGCCTCAAGCTCAGCGACGAAGACAAGGCCAAGATCTGCGACGTGATGGCCGACGTGCTCGTCGCCCACGTCATGCAGCGCGACGCGACGGGCCACGCGCAGGACATGCTCGTCACCGAGCCGCTGCCGAAAGAGCCCGTGCCGGTCGGCGTCACCTTCTCGGGCGGCGTGTCGGAATTCATCTACGGCCGCGAGACCTCCGATTACGGCGATCTCGGCAAGTTCCTCGCCGACGCCATCGTGCGCCGCCTGAAGGCCAAGACCGTTCCCTACAAGATCTACGATCCTGGCGCCGGCATTCGCGCCACCGTGATCGGCGCCTCGCAATTCTCGGTGCAGGTCTCGGGCAACACGATCTCGATCTCCAACCACAACGCCCTGCCCCTGCGCAACGTGCCGGTGCTGTCGCCGAAGGTCAGCCTCGCCACCGACGAGATTTCCGCCAAGGACGTCGAAGACGCGATCCGCAAGGCGTTCACGCGCTTCGACTTCCAGGAAGGCGAGACCGCTATCGCGCTGGCGTTGCGCTGGGAAGGCGATCCGCTGCACGCCCGCATCAAAGCGGTGGCGGACGGCATCGTCGCCGCCCTGCCGAAAACCGCCGCCGGCGCGCAGCCGCTCGTGCTGATGCTCGACGGCGACATCGGCAAGACGCTCGGGGTGATCCTCAAGCGCGAATGCGACGTGCAGGCCGACATCGTCTCCGTCGACGGCGTCTCGCTCAAGGAGTTCGACTACGTCGACATCGGCGAGATGATCCGCCCGACCAACGTCGTGCCTCTGGTCATCAAGTCGCTGCTGTTCTCCAGCCCCGGCGTTTTGAAAAAATAAGCGTCCCTATGGGGCATTGTGGCGGCATGGAATTGTCAGCTTAACTGGCGCGGTCGCACTAAATTCCTGACCTGAAATCTCACGCAGTTGCTGCGGACGCGTTGATCCAACCTTCCATGGCGGTTGCCCGGAAGGTTGATCGAGAAATCAGATTACGTTGGACGTTGAAGAGATTGTAGATGGTGCCGCGGGTGGACACGAAGCGCTGGGCTTGGCCTTGAGATTTGAAGCGCCGCATCTTCCGCTCTCGTCGCCGCACCGAGAGATGCGAATTCTCTACGCGATTGTTGTCGCGAAGTCGGCCTGGGCGATGGCGTAAGCGGCAGCCCAAAGTCTCGAGCGCCGCACCATAGGAAAGGAGGCCGTCGGTCATAAAATGATCAGGGGGTGTAGCCCTGTTTACGCAGCAGTTTCTTCAGCAATTTGAGCGCTGCGCGTTTGTTTCGGCGCTTCTGAACCAGCACGTCGAGAACCTCACCTTCCTGGTCAACAGCCCGCCACATGAACATACGGCGGCCGTTGATGCGGACGACCATTTAATCGAGATGCTAGACCGAGCCTGGGCGAGGGCGCGTTCGGCGAATGTTCGCCGCTATGGCTCCTCCGAATTTCTCCGCCCAACAGCGGACCGTCTCATAGGAGACGTCGATGCCGCACCCCGCGAAAATCTCCTCCACATCCCGCAAACTCAGCGTGACTTTAAAGTACAGCCAAACGGCTTGGCGGATAACTTCCGGCGGGAAGGGGTGTCTTTTATAAGAGATGCTTTTCATCCCGCCAGCTTATATCAGAGACAAGTTGCAGTTAGACTGACAGCACCTCATGTCGTGGTCTTTGTTTCCGGCACGTGGCGGATTAGGATATAAGTCACGGCGGCAGCACAAGCAGCAGTGAATAGGAATGATGAACTGTAATTCACATGGTCAGCTAATAGCGCGAAGCAGATTGGACTGATGGTGGCACCGCCCTGGCCTACGAAGCGCCAGAGACCCAGGAAGGAGCCACGCGCTTGCGGCGGCGCGATATCGGCACCGATGGTTTGTATTGAGCCGCCGGTGAGCGCCTGACCGACAACCGCGAAGTAGAACAAGACCACATACCAAGTCAGGCTGAGTGGCACCCAGGCAGAGACCGCGAGGCAGGCCATTGCGATGCTGACGCCAGAAAACCCCGGAATCATGGTTCGCTTGCGCCCAAAGCGGTCGAGAATCCAGCCGGCGATGAAGCTGATCGGAAGCGAGAGCATGGTGGCGCCAGTGGCGAGATACCCGATCTCGATCGGACCGAGGTTATAGGCGAAAGCCGCGTATAGGTGCAGCATGTCGGCATGCATCGGCCCCCGCGTTAAACCGGCGAATAGCGCTACACTGAAGAATAGTAGATTGGGTAGTAGAATAATACGGAGCGTCGTAGATAACGACAGGCTACCAGACTTGGCGTCCCCGCGAACCAGCTTCGGCGTGTCCTTGGCGAACATGGCGACCGGGATCAGCGCGATAAGCGCGAGTATGCCATAGGCCACGAACGGCGCTGTAATCCCCCACTGATGCGCGATAAAGCCGCCGATCACCGGACCGCCCAATTTACCAGTGCTGTCCATACCGAACATCCAAGTCACCTGACGACCGCGCTCGTTCGCAGCGGCCCCGTGGGATATCGCGGCAACACGCGCCATAAACCACATTTGTGCCGAAAAGCCGCTGATAAAACGCAGAATTAGCAATTCAGTGAATGTGGTCGCGACCACGACCAGCAGCGCCGAGACGGCGGTGATCAGCGGACCAACGATCAATACAGGACGGCGGCCGAAATGGTCGATCAGCCAACCTGAAGGCAGGGCACCTAGCAGATTACCGATAAGATAGGACGTGACCACGGCACTGGCGACGCCAAAGCTAACGTCGAACGACATGGCTAGTGATGGTATGGCGGGCAGTGCGATTCCTGTGCCGAGGGCCAGGATCATGGCTGGCAAATAAGTCGAAAAAAAGGCTTCCCACGACACCGCCTTGCTGCTGGGCGGCGAGGCATCAGCAAAGAGGCCGTCAACTGTGCCTGACTTCGGCTCCTGCCTCGTCAAATTTGGGTTGACGGGGTCACTCATTATTTTCTTCCTCCGGGATTGTCAGGTTAAGTGGCGCGGTCGCAAGCAATTTCTGATCTGAAAAGTTCACGCGGCAGCGGACGCGGCCATCCATCCGTCCATGGGGTTAGCCCGGAAGATGCGTAGTGTTGTTCGTGAAATCAGGTGACGCTGGACGTTGAAGAGATTGTAAATAGCGCCGTGCGTGGCGACGAAGCGCTGGGCTTGGCCTTGCGATTTGAAGCGCTGCATCTTGCGCTCTCGCCGGCGAACTGAGAGATGCGAATTCTCGGCGCGATTGTTGTCGCGCAATCGACCCGGGCGATGGCGTGAACGCCCGCCCAAAGTCTCGAGGGCCGCCGCGTAAGAGGCCAGCCCGTCTATCACCAAGCGATCAGGCGCGTAGCCCTGTTTGCGTAGCAATTTCCGCAGCAATTTGAAGGCTGCGCGTTTGTTGCGGCGCTTCTGAACCAGCACGTCGAGAACTTCACCTTCCTGGTCCACCGCCCGCCACATAAACATGCGTTTGCCGTTGATGCGGACGACCATCTCGTCGAGATGCCAGACCGAGCCCGGGCGAGGGCGCGTTCGGCAAGTGTTCGCCGCTATGGCTCCGCCGAATTTCTCGGCCCAGCAGCGGACTGTCTCGTAAGAGACGTCGATGCCGCGCTCGACGAGAATGTCCTCCACATCGCACAGACTCAAGGTGAATTTGAAGTACAGCCAAACGGCTTGGCGGATAACTTCCGGCAGAAAGCGGTGTCTTTTATAAGAGATTGGTCGCATCTTGCCCCCTAAATCGGAGACAAGTTACCATTAGACTGACAGCACCAATTCGACACATTCCGGCAGGAACATCATGGCTGAGGTAGTTCTCGGAGTCGCGACGCCGCACGCGCCTCAATTGCGGTTACCGCTCGAAGCTTGGGTCGCACTGCAGAAGAAGGATGAGACGGACAAGCGCATCAATTGGGAAGAACTCCGCAAGAAGGTCAAACCCAACATCCAGGAGGAAATCGCAGACGGTCGCATGCGAGAGCGGTATGCAGCTTGTCAGGCCCATCTACGCAGCTTGGGCGAATATCTGCAGCGGAGCAAACCGAACGTCATCGTTGTCATCGGCGATGACCAGCATGAGCATTTCCACAGCGACAACACGCCCATGTTTTGCGTCTATTACGGCACGAGCGTCGAGATGGTGCGCAGATACGACAGCGCAGGGCATAAGCAGTCCGGCTCGCAATCTTGGGACGCGCCGCGCCTAGAGCAGCTTCAGATCGCCGCCGACGAGGCGCTCGAGGGCCCGCGGCGGCGTCCGACGGACAAGGCCCTGGGTGAGCATCTGATCGCGGCGTTGTGCGACGGCGAATTCGACGTGGCGGTCTCCGACAAGCTCCATGCGGACGTCGGCCTCGGCCACGCTTTCCGCTTTCTCTACCAGTATCTTTTGCCCGGCACGGAGATTCCCATCGTGCCAATCATGATCAACACCTTTTTTCCGCCGAACCAGCCCACGCCAAAACGGTGCTATGCGCTCGGCCATGCCCTCCGCAAAGCCATCGAATGCTGGCCCAGCAACAAGCGTGTAGCTGTGGTGGCGTCCGGCGGGCTCAGTCATACGATCATCGACGAAGACCTGGATCGCCGCGTCATGAAGGCTATTTGCGACAACGACGGCGCGACTCTCGCGAGCCTGCCCAGGGAGCGTCTGAAGCTCGGCACGTCGGAAATATTGAATTGGATCGCGATGGGTGGCTGCATGAGCGAGATGGAGGCGCATCCCGTCGGCGAATATATCCCTGCCTACCGCTCCGCAGCCGGCACTGGCTGCGGCATGGGATTCGTCTATTGGACCCCAAGAGGTTAGCCGACAGGCTGGGATTGTCAGGTTAAGTGCGATGGCCGCGCGAAGCCTGTGCGCGCAAAGCTCACGCACTGGCTACGGACGCGGCCATCCATCCCGCCCTGGCATCGGCCCTGAGGGTGCGTTGTGTTGTTCGTGAAATCAGATGACGTTGGACGTAGAAAAGATTGTAGATGGCGCCATAGGCGGCGACGAAGCGCTGGGCTTGGCCTTGCGATTTGAAGCTCTGCATCTTGCGCTCTCGTCGCCGCACAGATGGATGCGAAATTCTCGGCCCGGTGGTTGTCGGGCCATCGCCCCGGCCGATGGCGCCAGCGGCTGCCCAAAGTCTTGAGTGCCGCCCCATAAGAGGCCAGCCCGTGGGTCACGATTTCATCGGGAGCATAGCCCTGTTTGCGCAGCAGTTTACTCAGCAATCTCTGTGCGGCGCGTTTTTGGCGGCGCTTCTAAACCAGCACGTCGAGAACTTCACCTTCGGCATCGACTGCGCGCCACATGAACATGCGTTTGCCGTTGATGCGAACGACCATTTCATCTAAATGCCAGACTGAGGCCGGGCGAGGGCGGGCGCTACGGATATTGGCAGTAATGGCGCCACCGAATTTCTCGGCCCAGTACCGGACTGTCTCGTAAGAGGCGTCGATCCCGCGCTTGGCAAGAGCGTCCTTCACATCACGCAAACTCAAGGTGAATTTAAACTACAGCCAAGCGACTTGGCGGATGACTTCCGCCGGCAAGCTTTGTCTTTTATAAGAGATCGGCTGCATCTTGCCACTATAGCAGAGACGAGTTGCCATTAGACTGACAGCGCCATCCAGCCGCCTTGCTTGTGAAAACAGGTGCCGCTTTGAGGGTATCTGAGACGACTTCACATTGAACTAACGGCACTGCTATAATTCACGCCTGAGTGCAGAAACCGTAAATTAAGAATTTCAGGGATGGAAATGTCGACTACTCAAGACTTGCCCAAGATGCAGCGCGTCAGTCCCTACGCCGAATGGCAAGCTGGCGAGGGGATCCCCATCTACGATACTTTTTTCGTCGAGGACATGAGGCATCTCCTGCTCAAGCGCTGGGCCCGCCTCGGTGCCGACGCAGCCTTCATAAACCTTGAGGGGGCGGGCGAGTCGAACAATTGTTATGTCGCCGAAATCTCGCCGGGCGGGGCGACCAAGCCGATGCGCCACATGTACGAAGAACTGGTTTACGTGCTGCAGGGCAGCGGGGCGACCACCGTCTGGAATGGCGTTGACGCCAAGCACAGTTTCGAGTGGCAGGCGGGTAGCCTGTTCTCTATTCCGCTCAACGTAAACTTTCAGCACTTCAACACTAGTGGCCAGGAGCCGGTCCGTTATGTGGCCGTCATCACTGCGCCGGTGACGATCAATCTTTTCCACAATACACATTTCGTGTTCAACACCCCCTACGACTTCACTGATCGTTTCGACGCTGAAGGTAAATTCGACGGCAGCGGGAAGCTGTGGCAGCAGAATCGCGGCCGCTTCAAGATTTGGGAGACCAATTTCGTCCCTAACGCCGATACGCACGAACTTTATCGCCGCAACAACCGCGGCGCTGGCGGCTCCTACTTGTGCTTCGAATTAGCGCACGGCACCATGGTCGCGCATATTTCGGAATTTCCCGTCGGCACCTATAAAAAGGCGCATCGCCACGGGCCGGGCGCCAACGTCATCATTCTCAGCGGGGAGGGATTCACCCTGCTTTGGGAAGACGGCAAGTGGAACGAGCGGGTCAAGGTCGACTGGAAGCCTGGCAGCATCGTCGTGCCGCCATCACAGTGGTTTCACCAACATTTCAATACCGGTAGGGAGCCGGCGCGCTACTTGGCGCTGCGCTGGGGCAGCAACCGCTACGGCTTTCGTCCCGACGGACCGACCGCTGAAGGTGGGACCGACACCAGCGTGAAGGATGGCGGCGCGCAGATCGAATATGCCGATGAGGATCCCGAAATTCATCGTCTCTTCGAGGGGGAGTTGATGAAAACCGGCGCGGTGTGTCACATGAAAAAGCTGGTGCAAGTCTGCTCCGGGGTGAGCCACGAAGACTGAATCCGCTAACGATCGATGCGACGCGGCCCGGGTCAGCTTAGTGACGTGGCCGCGTGCAGATTCAGATATAACAAGCTCACGCGGCCTTTTCGTCGAAATGATAGTTTGAAATCGGGCTAGAGCGGGTTCGGAGAATGTTCGCCGCAATGGCTCTGCCAAATTTCTTCGCCCAACAACGGACCGTCTCATAAGAGAGATCGACCCTGCGCTCGGCGAGCGTTCTCATCCGCATCCTGCAAACTCAAGCCAATAGCGCACAACCGGAACGCTATTTCCGCTTAATCCTATTTGCCTGCGGTTCGTGCGCTCTTCATTACGGGGTGTCGCGGCGAAGATTGCGACTGCGTATGTGCCGGTCCGCGTCTCGGGCGTTTCCCAGCCCCGCGTTGAATGATACGCCGGCGAGCACATCGAGCATAGCCGCTTGCTCGATCACAGCATCGCCATCAACCGGCGTTTCAGTTGCTCAAGAGTGATCCTCGTCGATCTGCTCCAGTCGATGCAGTCCACATTGTTAAGATACTCATGGGACTCGCTGCTCATAGACTAGCGCGCCGCGTCAAGCCGATCCGCTCGTTGATGACGGGTATGATGATGACATCGTTCTTGTCCGGATCGCGCAACACGCCCATCGGATCGCCGCCCGATTTCGCGATGTCGATCTGCTCCTTGAGCAGTTTGCGGAACATCACGATGCCGACATCGGAGACGCCGAGCTTTTCCTGGGCGCGGTCGGCGATGGCGCCTTGGGTTTCCCAGGCCATCGAATCCTGCGCAGAGACGACGTCCATGAAATAATTGCCGTCGTCGTCCTTCAGCGGACGATATTCATGCGGCGGATCTTGATCCGCCGGCGATTTGTCTTCGCTCGACGGGACGAAGTTCACGCGATAGACCTTGATGTGCTCGTCATCGATCGGCACGCGGATCTGCAGGTTGTGACGCAACCGCTTCTCGCCGTTCGGTCCGCTTTTGGAGTCGCGCGCCACATGCCGCAAGGTCGTCGGAAAAATTAAGGGATGTTCGTCAACCATGGGCGCATCGGACGGCGTCTTTCCCGGCGTGATGCGGCGCTTCATGATGCCGTATTCGAAGCGGATGAACTCGCGCTTCTCTTCATAGGTTTTCATGTGGTCTCCGAGATGCCCGGTGGTGTTATGCAACCAAAAGAGATGCGCCGGATCGACGGAGTTCTCCATCGCCTGCAGCCAATTGCAGTCGATCACCGACTCGGCGACGATCCAGCGCTTGCCGTCCTCGCGCGCCAGCACGTCCCAGCGCGGCAGCAGGGGCGCCGGCTGCGGTCCCATATAGGCGAACAGCAGGCCGGCCAGCTTCTCGACCAAGTAAGCGGGCTGCTTGATCTCATCCTTATATTTGCTGTCGCGCGGCTCGGCCGGCTGTTCGAGGCAGTTGCCCGCGGCATCGAATTTCCATCCGTGATAGGGGCAGCGGATGCCTTCGCAATCGACGCGGCCGTAGGCCAGCGAGGCCAGGCGATGCGGACATTGCTCGGCAACGAGGCCGTAGCGCGGCCGGGTCGCGCCAGGGGCGGGCGGCATGCGGAAAACGACCAGACGCTCACCGAGTACCTGCACCGCCTTGATAGGCTTTTCTTCGGTGAGCTCCGCGGCGATCACGATGGGATGCCAATAGCGCCGCAACAACTCGCCTGCGGGCGTGCCCGCACCGACGCGGGTCAACATGATATTTTCGCTCTGGCTCAGCATGGACATCCTCGCTCCCTATGGCGCCCCGTCACCGCGGGGCGTCCTGTTATGTCTGATCCATTACATCCACAATGCGGCGCTTGGCAACTCCGTCTTGGGCGCGCCGGCATAGCTCGGAATCGTGACCGACTTCGCGGCGTTGTCGACTTCGCGCATGCAGTCGAGAAAGGTCCGCACTTTCGCCGGAAGATGGCGCGTCCGCGGATAGTAGGCCTTGAGCGTCCGCTCGGGCATCAAGCAATCGTCGAACAGCACGCGCAACTGTCCGGCGTCGGAGCGCCCATACATGACATATTCGGGAATGCGGGCGATGCCGAGGCCGTTGAGCGCCGCCATATAGACGGCGAGCGCGCTGGTACTGCGGAAAGTGCCGTTGATCTTGACGGTGAAAATCCCTTGAGGACCAAGGAATTTCCACTCGTTCGGCGGGCGGCGGCCATAGAGCACCAAGCAGTCGAAACGGGCGAGGTCGTCCGGCTCCTGCGGCGCGCCGGCGCGTTCCAGATAGGCCGGAGAGGCGACGATCATGCGCCGCACAGAGCCGAATTGGCAGCATTCCAGGCCGGCTCCCGGCAGGTCCGCCGTGCGAACGATCAGGTCGTAGCCGCGCTGCAGCGAATTGACCCGTTCCGTGCTGATGTGAAGATCGATGACCACATGCGGATAGCGCTGCTTAAAGAGGGTCACCGCTTCGGTGACGAGGCCATGCCCCACCCCGACGGCGGAATGCAGGCGTAAGGTGCCCTGCGGCTCGTCGACCAAGCAGACGGCCGCCCGCCGGGCTTCGTCGATGATCGCGAAGGCCTGAACGCATTCTTTGTAAAATCCCTCGCCGGCTTCGGTCAGAACGATATGTCGCGTCGAGCGATTGATCAGCTGCGCGCCGATATCGTGCTCCAGTTCGCTCACGCGGCGGCTGGCCAAGGCAGGGGAGATTTGCATATGCGAAGCGGCGGCCGTGAACGCGCCGCATTCGACGACTTTCATGAAAATCGCAAGATCATTTAAATGATACAAGACTGCAATATCGCAGCTGCGAAGAGCTGCGCCTCCCTGATGGCTTTTTTTGAATCATAGCCCCGCCCCGGCCATCCTTCCATCGCTTCGTAAAAGCAGTCTTGCGCAAAACCATGGTTATCAAAGCCAGTCCACTAGCTTAGACTTACCGCAAGCCGGTTGATAAGAATCCGGCATGGCGGACTGCGGATAAGCGCGGCCGCATCTGGGGAGGCATAGCAGCCATGGCTGCGGATCATGAGACGCGTGAGCTCGTTGCGAAATCTTGTCGCATTCTCGGGGGGTTAGGCCTCACGAAAGCTGCGACAGGGCATGTCAGCGCTTTATCGCCGGACGGCAAATACGTCCTCGTCCGCGCGCGCGGACGCGACGAGCGGGGCGTGCGATACACGACCGCCGAGCAGATCATCGCGGTGGATTTCTCCGGCAAAAAACTTGACGGCCCGGACGGGCTGGAGGCACCGCAGGAAGTCTTCATCCACACCTCGCTCTACAAGGCGCGCCCGGATGTCCGCTGCGTCACGCACATCCATCCAATGAGGGTCGTTCTGTTCACGATCTGCGACAAGCCGATCGAGCCCATATATGGCGCTTACGACCCCAGCAGTCTCGACATGATTCTCGACGGCATTCCGACCTATGAGCGCAGCATAACCATCACCGATGACGCCCTCGGTGGCGATTTGGTGGACGCCATGGGAGACAAGAAGGTTTGTCTGATGCGCGGCCACGGCATCACGACCGTCGGCGCCTCTGTGGAGGAGGCGACGCTGCATGCTATTCGCCTCAACGAGGCGGCGGAAATGAATTATCGCGCGGCGCTGCTCGGTGGCCCGCGGCGGATTCCCGACGAGGACATCGCGCATTTCCGCAGCAAGCGAGAGAAGCGGGGGGGCTCCTCGGGCAAGAATCTCGACGCCGTATGGCGCTATTACGCGGAGCTGTCGGGCGCATGAGCATGGGTGTCGAGAAGCCGCTTAATCCGCGCGGCACGGCGGCGGAAAAGCTGAGGGTCGGCGTCGCCGGGCTTGGCGTGGCGGCGTCGCAAATTCTGCCTGCCTTCAAGGACAGCGAGGCCTATGCCCTTGTTGCCGGCGCCGACAACCGTCCGGCGGCGCGCGAGGCCTTTGCCAGCGAATACGGTTGCCCGACCGTCACCAGCGTCGAGGAGTTGTGCGCCCGCGACGACGTTGACGCCATCTGGATCGCCACGCCGAACACGCTGCATGCCGAACATACGGTGGCGGCGGCGCGCGCCGGCAAGCATGTGATCTGCGAAAAGCCGATGGCCGTGACCCTGGAAGAATGCGACCGCATGATCCAAGCGGCGGCGGACAACAAGGTGCTGTTGCTGCAAGGGCACTCGAAAATCTATCAAGCGCCGATGCGGATCATGCGCGACATCGTGCGCAGCGGGCGGATCGGACGCGTGCTGCAGATCCAGTCGAGCAATTTCAACGATTGGCTGCAGCGTCCGCGCCTCGCGCCGGAGCTCGATACGCGCCAGGGCGGCGGCATCGTCTACCGCCAGGGCCCGCACATGGTGGATATCGTCCGCTTCATGGGCGGCGGGCTGGTCAAGCGCGTGATCGGAACCGCCGGCAAGGCCGATCCGCATTTCGACGCCTACGGCCATTTCAGCGCCATGCTGGAATTCGTCGACGGCGCCGTCGCGACCTTGACGTTCAACGGCTACGGCTATTTTGACGTTACAGAGCTCACCTGGGACATCGGGGAAAGCGGGTATAAGCAGAGCGCGGCGCGGCGCTTCCCCAACGGCAAGCCGCGGTTGACGGGGCCGGCCGATCCTAAAGGAAAGGTCGAGGGCGCCGATGCCCGGAAGGTGAAGCCTGCGGAAGCGGCCAAGTCAGAGCGCTTGCAGCCGTTCTTCGGCTTGACCGTCGTTGCCGGCGAACGCGGCGCGATTCGCCAGTCGCCGCAAGGTCTCTACGTCTACACCGAGGCCGGTAGGGAAGAGATTGCCTGTCCGTCGGGCCGCAGCCGCGATGCGGAATTGCGCGAGCTGTCGGCGGCGATCGCGGCCAACCGGCCGGGCTTCCCGGACGGACGCTGGGGCAAGGCGACCCTGGAGGTCTGTCTCGCCATTATGGATTCGGCGCGCGACGGCCGTCCGCGCGACATGCAGTTCCAGATCGCCGCGCCATAAGGATGCGGCACGAAGCCGAAGAGGTGAAGCATGGTCACGCGTGAAGAAAACGACATGATGACCCGCGTCGGTCGCGGGCAGCCGGCCGGCGAACTGCTGCGTCGCTATTGGCAGCCGGTGGCGGCGGCGGCGGAGCTCAGCGCCGAAAAGCCGATACTACGCGTGCGCCTGTTGGGCGAGAACCTGGTGCTCTATCGCAGCCCGACGGGAATCTACGGCCTCGTCGAGGAGCAGTGCCCCCATCGCAAAGCATCGTTGGCGTTCGGCCGTATCGATGAAGAGGGCATCCGCTGCCCCTATCACGGCTGGAAGTTCAACGCCGCCGGCCGCTGCCTGGAACAGCCGGCCGAGCCGCCGCAGAGCGCTTACAAAGACGAGGTGACGATCGACGCCTATCCGGTGCAGAAGCTGGGCGGCATGCTGTTTGCTTATCTCGGGCCTGCACCCGCGCCGGCCCTGCCGCGCTGGGACGTTCTGGCTTGGGAGAACGGCCGCCGTTGGGTCGTCAAGCAGACGATGATCGACTGCAATTGGCTGCAGGCGATGGAGAATTCCGTCGATCCGGCGCATCTCTACTGGTTGCACGGCACTACCGCGCATCTGGCCCCGGAGCTCGAAGAATACGGTGAAGAGCACGATTTCATCGCCTTCGAGCACGGCATCATGAAGCGGCGCACCACGCCGAACAAAAAGCAGCCGGGAATGGTCTCCGTCGATCAGCATCCACTGCTTTTTCCCAATACCCTTCGCCATGTGCTGCGCACCAAAACCGACAATCCGAAAATCCGGCACAATCTGCAATTCCGCATGCCGGTCGACGACGAACACACGCTGGTCTACGTGGTCTATTTCGAGCCGTCGGACCAGGTCCGCACCAGCGCCGACGCCGACGTGCCGGTCGAGCCGTTCGCCCATAAGAGCCCCGAAGGCGTCTACTTTCTCGACAAGGTGCTGGCGCAGGATGCGATGGCCTGGGAAACGCAAGGCGCGATCTTCGACCGCACCAAGGAGAATCTCGGCGCCTCGGACCGCGGCATCGTGATGTATCGCCGCATGCTGCGCGACCAGATCGAGGCCGTGCGCAAGGGCAAGGCACCGCTCGGCTGCGTCGCCGCGGACAAGCAGAAAGCCATCATCGAGATCGACGTGATCAACGAACGGATCGGCGTCGGCAGCTACAAAGGTGCCGCCTAAACGGCGGCTAAGTCAGTAAAGGAACAGCGCACATGGTCGGCAAGCCGGACTTCTCGAAGCTTGATCCGAAGGATGTGAAGTACATCCCGGAGCGCTACGACACCTACAAGACCTGGATGGAATCGCAGAAGATCCCGATCT
>JBKBHI010000008.1:0-146762 GCA_046297835.1 Alphaproteobacteria bacterium
TCGTCTCCGTCGACGGCGTCTCGCTCAAGGAGTTCGACTACGTCGACATCGGCGAGATGATCCGCCCGACCAACGTCGTGCCTCTGGTCATCAAGTCGCTGCTGTTCTCCAGCCCCGGCGTCCTGAAAAAGTAAGCCAGGATAAGCGCCGCGATAGGGCGAGGGCTTCGCGACCATACGGAGTGACTTGGATATGACTGCCACGGCGACCATCGGCAACGCGCGCCAGGACATGCGGATACTCGGCCTAATCTCGACGGGCCATTTCATGAGCCATTTCTACGTGCTCGCCCTGCCGCCGCTGTTCGTCTATCTCGTCGCCGACTTCGGCATCGGCTTCACCGAGCTTGGCTTGGTGATGACAGTGATCTTCGGCGTATCGGCGATCGCGCAGATTCCGATAGGATTCATCGTCGACCGCTTCGGCTCCCGCATGGTCCTCACCGCCGGCCTGATCGTCATGTCGCTTGGCATCGGCCTGATCGGCTTCGCCGACGCCTATTGGCAGCTCATCCCGCTCGCCGTGTTGATCGCGCTCGGCAACAGCGTGTTCCACCCCTGCGATTACGCCATCCTCAACAGTTCGATCAGCAGCGCGCGCATGGGCCGCGCCTTCTCGATCCACACTTTCGCCGGCCATCTCGGCTCCGCCGTCGCCCCGGCGACGATGATCCTTCTCACCGGCTTGTTTGGCTGGCGCGCCGCTTTGGCGCTCGCCGGGCTGTTCGGCATCCTCGTCATGTTCGCCCTGGCGACCCAGTGGAACAGCCTGCACGACGACGCCATCCCCAAGAACAAGGAAAACAAGGTTCAGGCCGATCCCGGCGTGAAGGACGGCTGGGCGCTCTTGTTCTCCGCGCCGATGATGCTGTTCCTGCTGTTCTTCGCCATGCTCTCGATGATGAGCGCTGCGATCCAGTCCTTCTTCGTCTCGGCCATGGGCAACCTCCACGCGACGCCGGTGGCGACGGCCAGCCTGGCGCTCACCGTCTATCTGTTCTGCACCGCCGGCGGCATCCTGATCGGCGGCGAGATTTCCGACCGCACCAAACGACACGACATCGTCGCCGCCGTCGTCTTCGTGCTGAGCGCCATCGTCACGCTCGCCGTCGGCTGGTTCGACCTCGGCCTCGCCCTGCTGATCGCCGTCATGGCCGTGATGGGGCTCGGCCAGGGCATCATCCGTCCGGCGCGCGATATGATGGTGCGCGCCGCCTCGCCCAAGGGCTCCACCGGCAAGGTCTTTGGTTTCGTCTCGGCCGGCATCGCCGGCGGCTCGGCGCTCGCGCCCATCCCGTTCGGCTACCTGCTCGACATCGGCAGGCCCGAATGGGTCTTCTACCTGCTGTCGATCTTCATGGTCGTCGCTCTCGTCACCGTCGTGATCCCGAAAGACATGCGGGGCGCGCCGGCGAAATAAGCCTGCCGCGCGCTGCCCAAGCGACGCGCGTTTTTTTAATCCAGTCATTGGGGACAAAAATGTCGAAACTTCCCATCACCATCGCGACCAGCGAATACGACCACATCACCGACCTGATGACCGGCCGCGTTCCGGTCGAAGGGCTCGACATCAACTATCTCAATTTCGAGATCGAGGAGATCTTCTATCGCTTCGTGCTCAATCGCGAGTGGGAAGTCTCCGAGATGTCGTTCGCGAAGTTCGTCGCCCAGATCTCGGGCGAAAATCCCGACATCGTCGGCATCCCCGTCTTCCCGTCGCGCGTCTTCCGCCTGTCCAACATCTACGTTCGCAAAGACAGCCCGATCAAAGAGCTGAAAGACCTGCGCGGCAAGAAGATGGGCACGCCGGAATGGGCGCAAACCGCCTCGGTCTACACCCGCGGCGTGCTGGTCGACGACGCCGGCATCAAGCTCAGCGAGATCGACTGGTACCAGGCCGGCGTCAATCAGCCGGGCCGCATCGAAAAGGTGAAGCTGAACCTGCCGGCCGGCGTGAAGGTCACGCCGCGGCCCGACAAGTCGCTCGGCACGCTGCTGCTCGACGGCGACGTCGACGCCATCATGAGCGCCCACCCGCCGCACCAGTTCGAGGAAGGCCATCCGGGCATCGTCCGCCTGTTCGCCGACTACCAGAGCGTCGAAGAGGCCTATTACAAGCGCACCAAGATTTTCCCGATCATGCACGTCATCGCCATCCGCAAGGATGTGCTCGACAAGAATCCGTGGGTGGCCGTCAACCTGTTCAACGCCTTCGAGAAAGCCAAGGACCGCAGCGTCGCCCGTTGCCTCGAAATGACCGCCTCGCGCTTCCCGGTTCCCTGGGGCTTCGACAATGCCGAAAAGCGCAAGCAGATGTTCGGCAAGGACTTCTTCCCCTATGGCATCGAGGACAACCGCACCACGATCGAAGCCTTCCTGAAATGGACGTTCGAGCAAGGCATCGCTCAGCGCCATTTGAAGCCCGAAGATCTGTTCTCGCCCAACATCCGCGGCAAGTACAAGATCTGAGCCGCGCGCATCGAGACGAGGAAAGGCCGGCCCCGCTTCAACGAGACGAGTGGGGGCCGGCCTTTTCTTTGTCCGCGATTCGGCGCGGATATGCGCCGCTTTTGGCGGTTTGCCGCCCTGCCGCCAGCGCGTATAACAGAATGATGAGCGCGGCGAAGACCGCGCGGGCTTTGCGGAGAGGATGAGACGATGACGGCGACGGCCGAAGGCGTGCGGCAAGACACCAAGATCATGAGCCTGGTCTGCACCGGCCATTTCCTCAGCCACTTCTACGCCTTCTGCCTGCCGCCGCTGTTCCCGTTCCTGCACGCCGATCTCGGCCTCAGCTACACCGCGCTCGGCGCGCTGCTGACCTTGCGCGGCCTCGCCACCTCCGTCGCCCAGCTTCCCGCCGGCTTCGTCGTCGACCGCTTCGGCGCCAAGCTGGTGCTGATGGGCGGCCTGCTGCTCACCGTCGTCAGCTACGCCCTGTTCGCCGCCACCGACATCTATTGGCTGTTCGTGCTCTTCATCATCCTCGGCGGCGTCGGCGACAGCGTCTTCCACCCGGCCGACTATTCGATCCTCAACGCCTCGGTCGACCAGTCGCGCATGGGCCGCGCCTTCTCGGTCCACACCTTCTCCGGCCATATGGGCTTCGCCGTCGCGCCGGCGGTGGTGACGGCCCTCGCCGCATTGTGGGACTGGCGTATCGCGCTGCTGATCGCCGCGCTGTTCGGCTTCATCGTCGCCGGCCTGCTCGCCAGCCAATGGGGCGCGCTGAAAGAGGATAGCGGCTCGCGCAGGAAGAAGACGGACGAGGCCCCGCCCCCTGTCGATCCGGCCGCGCCGAAACAGACCTGGATGCAGGCCAAGCTCGGCATGATCCTCAACGCCCCGGTGCTGTCGCTGTTCGGCTTCTTCGTCATCTCGACCATGGCGACCAGCGGCATCAACGGCTTCTCCATCGCCGCGCTGACCAAGATGCACGACATCCCCGAGGCGATGCTCGGCCTGCCGGTCACCGCCTTCATGCTGTCGAGCGCCTTCGCCGTGCTCGCCGGCGGCTATCTCGCCGATAAGCTGCCGATGAGCGCCAGCGTCTTCGCCGCCCTCGGCTTCCTCGGCGCCGCCGTGGTCGTGCTCGCCATCGGCTATTTCCCGCTGCCCTACGCGCTGATGATCCTGCTGTTCCCGATCGCCGGCTTCTTCCTCGGCGTCATCCGGCCGGCGCGCGATTTGATGGTGCGCGACGTCGCGCCCAAGGGCAAATCGGGCACCGTGTTCGGCTTCGTCTTCTCGGGCCAGAGCCTCGGCAGCAGCATCGCGCCGATCTTCTACGGCCTGATCCTCGACCATATGGCGCCGCAGAACGTGTTCTTCGTCTCGGCGGGCTTCCTGATGCTCGGCATCCTCACCGTCGTCTCCACGGCCAAGATCCGCCACGGTTAAGGGCGTTCCGAGGGCCTTGCGCGGTTGACCTGCCCGCGCGAAGCGGGTAGCGTCACTTTATTGGAACAAGTGCCAATTTTGGCACTTGTTACGCCAAGCCTTTGATTTTTCCAGCGTCCCGGTCCGCCCGCCGTGAAACCGCCGCCCTTCAGCTATCACGATCCGCGCAGCGTCGCCGACGCCGTGCAGCTCCTCAGCACGCTCGAAAACCCCAAGCTGCTGGCCGGGGGACAGTCGTTGATGCCGATGCTCAACATGCGATTCGTGCTGCCCGACCATGTGATCGACATCAACAAGATCGACGGGCTGGCCTATATCCGCGAGGAAGGCGGCGCGCTCGTCCTCGGCGCGATGACGCGCCAGCGCGACATCGAATTTTCCGAGCTGGTGGCGGCGAAACACCCGCTGCTGCGCGAGGCGATCCTCAACGTCGGCCACCGCCAGACGCGCAATCGCGGCACCATCGGCGGCTCGCTGTGCCATCTCGACCCGGCGGCGGAACAGCCGCTGGTCTGCCTGGTGAGCGACGCCATCCTCACCGCCGCCGGCCCCAAGGGCGAACGCCAGATCGCCATGCGCGACTTTGCCCTGGCCTACATGACGCCCAACCTGGAGCCGGACGAGCTGCTCGTCGGCATCCGCATCCCCCTGTGGCGGCCGGGCCATGGCCACGCCTTCTTCGAATTCGCCCGCCGCCACGGCGACTTCGCCGTCGCCTCCGCCGCCGTGCTCTTGGACGTGGACGCCGGCGGCACGATCGCCAAGGCCGCCGTCGCGGTCGGCGGCTGCGCCGCGACGCCGCTGCGCATGGACGCGGTGGAAGCCAAGCTCACCGGCCAGAAAGCCACGCCCGAGCTGTTCCGCGACGCCGCCGACCTATGCCGCGAAATCGACGCCGTCGCCGACGTCCACGCCACGGTGGAATACCGCCAGCATCTCGCCGCCGTGCTGACCCGCCGCGCGCTGACGCAGGCCCTCGCCCGGGTCAAACGCTGATGGACACGCGCAAAATCGCCGTCACCATCAACGGCCAGACCTACGAGCGCGAGGTCGAGACGCGGCTGCTGCTCGCCGATTTCCTGCGCCATGAGCTGAATCTCACCGGCACCCATGTCGGCTGCGAGCACGGCGTCTGCGGCGCCTGCACCATCCTGCTCGACGGCCGCACGGCGCGCTCCTGCCTCACGCTCGCGGTGCAGGCCGACGGCCGCGCAATCGAGACGGTTGAAAGCCTCGCGCCGAACCCGCAGGACAAGTCCGCGCCGCTGCATCCGCTCCAAGAAGCCTTCCGCGACCATCACGCGCTGCAATGCGGCTTCTGCACGCCGGGCATGCTGACCACCATCGTCGAGCTTCTGCGCGACAATCCCGCGCCGACCGCCGACGAGGTGAAGATCGCCATTTCCGGCAACCTCTGCCGTTGCACCGGCTATCAGCCCATCGTCGCCGCGACGCTCGACGCCGCCCAGCGCCTCAAAGCCGAGGGCCGCAAGCCGTGAGCGCACCCGGAAACACCGGCCACATCGCCAGCAACCGCGTGCTGCGCCTGGAAGACCCCGACCTGCTGAAAGGCGCGGGCAAATTCATCGACGACCTGCACCTGCCCGGCATGTTGCAAGCCGCCTTCGTGCGCAGCCCGATGGGCCACGCCAAAGTGGTGAGCATCGACGTCTCGGCCGCGCTGGAGGTGCCGGGCGTGCATCGCGTGCTCACGCGCGACGATCTGCTGCCGCATCTCGCCACCGAGTTCATCGTCGTCGGCCTGCCGAGCCCGAGCTACAAGCAAGACATCAACCGCCCCGCCCTGTCGGGCCTGGAAGTCGTCCATGTCGGCGAGCCGGTCGCCATCGTGCTGGCCGAGAACCGCTATATCGCCGAGGACGCCGCCGCTCTGGTGATGGTCGACTACGACCCGCTGCCCGCCGTCGGCGATCCGCGCGAGGCGCTGAAAGATGGCGCGCCGACCGTCCATAGCGGCTCGCCGCATAATCTCCTCGCCGAATTCGACATGGGCTATGGCGATGTCGCAGCCGCTTTCGCGTCCGCGCCGCATGTGTTCAAGGAACAGCTGTGGCAGCATCGCGGCGGCGGCCATTCCATCGAATGCCGCGGCGACGTCGCCGCTTACGATCCCTTCTCCGAGACGCTGACCCTCTGGTCCTCGACGCAGACGCCCCACGCCGGCCGCTCGGTGCTGGCGGGGATGCTCGGCTGGGAAGAAGAACGCTTGCGCGTGGTGACGCCCGACGTCGGCGGCGGCTTCGGCCCCAAGCTGATCTTCTACCCGGAAGACGTCGCCGTCGCCCTCGCCGCCTATATCACGCAGCGTCCGGTGAAATGGATCGAGGACCGGCGCGAGCATTTCGTCGCCACGACACAGGAGCGCGACCAATATTGGGACGTCGAGATCGCCGTCGATAACGACGGCAAGATCCTTGGCCTGCGCGGCGAGATCATCCATGACCACGGCGCTTACACCGCGCGCGGCGTCAACCTGCCCTACGAATCGGCGCAGACGGTGACGCTGGCCTACGAGATTCCCGCCTATTTCATGAACGTGAAGCTGGCGTTGACCAACAAAGTGCCGGTGACGCCGGTGCGCGGCGCCGGCCAGCCCCAGGGCGTGTTCTGCATGGAGCGGATGCTCGACCGCGTCGCGCGCGAGTTGAAGCTCGACCGCGCCGAGGTCCGCCGCCGAAACATGATCACCGCAGCGCAGATGCCTTATACCAAGCCGCTGAAATCGCGCGGCGGGCGTCAGGTCGTGCTGGATAGCGGCGATTATCCCGCCTGCCAGGCCGACGCGCTCGCCAAGGCTGGCGCGGCGGATTTCCCCGCGCGCCAAGCGGCCGCGCGCGCCGAGGGACGGCACATCGGCCTCGGCTTCGCCAATTTCGTCAAAGGCACCGGGCGCGGCCCGTTCGAGCCGGTGACGGTACGCGTCGATCCGGCGAGCGGCAAGGTCAACGTCTATAGCGGCGCGGCGGCCATGGGCCAGAGCACCAAGACCATGCTGTCCCAGGTGGTCGCGGCGCAGCTCGGCGGCGATCTCACGCTGATCAATGCCAAGCCGGGCGACACCGGGACCATCGCCATGGGCCTCGGCGGCTTCAACAGCCGCCTCGCCGTCATGGCCGGCTCGTCGGCCCATCTCGCGGCGATCAAGGTGCGCGACAAGGCGCTGCTGATCGCCAGCAAGGTTCTGAAATTGCCGGTCGAGGAGCTGCATCTGGTCGGCGGTAAGGTCGAGGCCAAGAGCGATCCGGCGAAGAGCATCACGCTCGGCCAATGCGCCAAGAGCGTCGCCGGCGTCGCCGGCTTCGTGCTGCCCGACGGCGTGACGCCGGGCCTGGAAGCGACCGAGCATTATGTCGTCGACGACATGGCCTACGCCAACGGCTGCGCCGCCGTCGAGGTCGAGGTCGATGCCGAGACCGGCGGCGTGCATATCAACAAATTCGTCATCGCCCACGATTGCGGCGCGGTGATCAACCCGATGATCGTCGATGGCCAAATCATCGGTGCCGCGGCGCACGGCATCGGCAACGCGCTCTACGAATGGATGGGCTTCGACGACAATTGCCAGCCGGTAACGACGAACCTCGGCGAATATCTGCTGATCACCGCGCCTGAAGTGCCGACCATCGAAGTCTCGCACCACGAATCACCGACCTACCTCAATCCGCTCGGCGTCAAAGGCGTCGGCGAATGCGGCGTGGTGCCCACGGCAGCGGCGATCATGTCGGCCATCGAGGACGCGCTCAAAGAGTTCGACGTCCGCATCGCCCAGACCCCGATCACCCCGGGCGAAATCGTCGCCAAGATCGAAGCCGGCCGGAAGGCCAAGGCTTAGCCATCAAATAGATCGTCACCCTCGGCTTGACCCGAGGGTCCATATGTCCGGCGTTAACGCGCTCGCCCTGGATTGCCCGGTCAAGCCGGGCAATGACGGGTTTGCCCCCTCCCAAAAGGTCACTCGCCCATCACAGCCGCTTTGCTATCCTTCTCCCACCCCAGGAGAGGATCAAAGCCATGCACCTCAACCCCTATCTGATGTTCGACGGGCGCACCGAAGAGGCGCTGGAGTTCTATAAGAAAACACTCGGCGCGGAAGTGACCTTCCTCATGCGCTTCTCGGACAATCCCGATCAGAGCCACAACCCGCCGCACAGCGCCGACAAGGTGATGCACTGCGCCTTCACCATCGGCAATCAGGTCGTGATGGCCTCAGACGGCGACTGCGCCGGCAAAGGCGAGTTCAAAGGCATTTCCCTCACCCTCACTCTGGCGACGCCCGCCGATGCGGAAAAATACTTCGCCGCGCTCAGCGAGGGCGGCCAGGTACAGATGCCGATGAACGAGACCTTCTTCGCCGAACGCTTCGGCATGGTCGCCGACAAGTTCGGCGTCAGCTGGATGGTCCTTGGCGGCGGGAAGGCTTGATGTTCACCCCAAAGTAAAAGGGCCGCTCTTTTGAGCGGCCCCTTGTCGTTCGCAAGCTGCGCAGCAGCTACTTCTTGATCTTATCCAGCTCCGCCGACAGCTCCGGCAGCACCTTGAACAGGTCGCCGACGATGCCGTAGTCGGCGACTTGGAACATAGGCGCTTCCTCGTCCTTGTTGATGGCGACGATGGTCTTGCTGTCCTTCATGCCGGCGAGATGCTGGATCGCGCCGGAGATGCCGACGGCGATGTAGAGCTCGGGCGCGACGATCTTTCCGGTCTGGCCGACCTGGAAATCGTTGGGCTTGAAGCCGGCGTCCACCGCCGCGCGGCTCGCGCCGACGGCCGCGCCGAGCTTGTCGGCGATCTCCTCGATCATCACGAAGTTCTCGCCCGACTGCATGCCCCGGCCGCCGGAAACGATGATCTTGGCGGCGGTCAGCTCGGGCCGCTCCGACTTGGAAATCTCCGCCCCTTGGTGCGTCGCCAGCGTCGTCGGGGCCGGGGCCGTCACGTTCTCGATGGCCGCCGCGCCATCCGCCACGGCCGCCTTCTCGAAGGCGGTGCCGCGCACGGTGACGAACTTGATCGCGTCCTTGCTCTGCACGGTCGCCAGCGCGTTGCCGGCGTAGGTCGGGCGCACGAACGTGTCCGCCGCGATCACCGCGATGGCGTCGGAAATCTGCTGGCTGTCGCATAAGGCGGCGGCGCGCGGGAGCAGATTCTTGCCGTAGGTGGTCGCCGGGGTCAGCACATGGCTGTAATCCTTGGCCAGCGCCACGACGAGGGCGGCGACATCCTCGGCCAGCGGGGCGGCGAACTGCGGCGCGTCAGCCAGTTTGACCTTGGCGATGCCGGGGATCTTGGCGGCCATCTCGGCGGCGGGCTTGGCGTTCGATCCGGCGATCAGCAGATGCACCTCGCCCGCGCCCTTCTCGGCCAGTTGCTTGGCCGCCGTGATGGTGGCGAGGGTGGCGGGGCTCAGGGCCGTGTTGTCGTGTTCGGCGACGATGAGGACGGTCATCAGATCACTCCCGCGTCATGCAGCTTGGCGACCAGTTCGGCCGCGGATTCGACCTTCACGCCGGCCGAGCGCTTGGGCGGCTCCTCGACCTTGAGCACCGTCAAGCGCGGCGAAACGTCCACACCGAGCGCCTCGGGCGTCATCGGCTCGATCGGCTTTTTCTTGGCCTTCATGATGTTGGGCAAGGACGCGTAGCGCGGTTCGTTCAGGCGCAGGTCCGTCGTCACCACCGCCGGCAGCTTGACGCCGACCTTCTCCAACCCGCCGTCGATCTCGCGCGTCACCGTGGCGCTCTCGCCGGCAATCTCGATCTTGGAGGCGAAGGTCGCCTGCGGCCAGTTCAGGAGCGCCGCCAGCATCTGGCCGGTCTGGTTGCAATCGTCGTCGATCGCCTGCTTGCCGAGGATTACCAGGCCCGGGGCCTCTTTTTCGATCACGGCTTTGAGCAGCTTGGCGACCGCCAGCGGCTCCAGCGCGGCGTCGCTCAAGACATGCACGCCGCGATCCGCGCCCATGGCCAGCGCCGTGCGGATCGTCTCGGTCGCGCCCTGCGGGCCGGCCGACACCACCACCACCTCGTCCGCGCCGCCCGCTTCCTTGATCCGCAGCGCCTCTTCCACCGCGATCTCGCAGAACGGGTTCATCGCCATCTTGACGTTCGCCATCTCGACGCCCGTCCCGTCCGACTTCACCCGGACCTTCACGTTCGCGTCGATCACGCGTTTCACGGCCACCAAAATCTTCATCTGCTTATCCTAAAGCTTGAACAGTTCGTGCGTGGATTTGACGAACAAATCCTCGGTCGTCAGCTTGCGCGTCGTCATGCCCTGCTCGAAGGCGTAGCGCGTCATCGCCTCCAGCTCGGCGGCGTTCTCCTTGACACCGTAGCGCCAGAAGTCCCGTCCCATCAAGGCGCGCGCCCGCTCCAATTCGTCAACCGGCCAGGGCAGCGTGGTGAACAAATGGCCGACCTTCTCCATGTCGCGGTAGCACCATTCCTTCGCTTTCACGAAGGCGTTGTAGACGTTCACCGGCAGCCAGGGGTGCCGTTCCACCAGCTCCTTCTTGATGCCGACCAGATGCATGATCGGGAAGATGCCGGTTTTCTTGAAATAGGCTTCCTCGGTGGCGCGGTAGTCGGGGAACAGGCGCTTGACCCCCGGATTCTTGCCGAAGCAGGAGGGCGCGCGGGCGGTCAGCAGCGCGTCGATCTTGCCGGCGTCGAGCAGGCCGGCCAGCGTCTCGCTATTGTCGATCGGTTTCACTTCGACGCCGCCGGGCAGCTCCAACTGCACGAAGGGCGTGCGCCCGCCCTCCTCCAGCCCGCCAGTGCGCCATTTCATGTCGGCCGGTTTGACGCCGTATTCGTCCTGCAGGATGCCGCGCATCCACAGGCCGACGGTCATCTGATATTCCGGGATGCCGACGACCTTGCCCTTGAGATCGGCCGGGCTGGCGATGCCCTTATCCGTGCGGATGTAGATCGACGAATGGCGGAACATGCGCGACAGGAACACGGGGATCGCCACGAAGGGGCTGCCGGCGCGCGACACCTGCGTCATGTAGCTCGACATGGACAGCTCGCTAACGTCGAACTCCTGATATTTGAAGCTGCGATGAAACGCCTCTTCCGGCGACATGGCGACGGGATAGACCTCGCAGCCGTCGATCCCGACATTGCCGTCGAACAGGCGGCGCGTGCGGTCGTAGTCGGTGCAGGCGAGATTGAGGCGCACTTTCGTCATGTTCTGCCTTGCTACTTTTTATGATCGGCGCCGACCGCGTCGGCCAGGCGCGCGAATCCGTCGGCGCGCAGATGCGCGGCGAGATCGCGCTTGATCGCCACGACCAGTTCGGGGCCGTGGAACACCAGCGCGGAATAAAGCTGCACCAGCGACGCGCCGGCGCGGATGGCGCGGTAGGCGTCGCTGCCGTTCATGATGCCGCCGCAGCCGACGATGGGCACGCGGCCGCCGAGCGCCTTGTACATCTCGCCGATGCACCAGCGCGCCTTGTCGGTGAGCGGCTTGCCCGAGAGGCCGCCGGCCTCCGGCGCTTGCGCGCTTTTCAGATGCGCCGGCCGGTCGATGGTGGTGTTGCCGATGATCAGCCCGTCCACCTTGGTCTCCAGCGCCACCTGGGCGATGTCCTCGATGGCGATGGCGTCGAGATCGGGGCCGACCTTGGCGAACAACGGCGGCGCTTTTTGCCCTGCGGGAATCGCCTCGGCGCGCGCGGCGAGCACGCGGGTCAGCAGATCCTTCAGCTCGGCCTTGCCTTGTAGGTTGCGCAGGCCCGGCGTGTTCGGCGAGGAGATGTTGCACACCAGATAATCGGCGTAGTTCGCGACCGCCTTGATGCCGATGGCGTAGTCCGCCGCGCCGTCCACCGTGTCGCGGTTCTTGCCGACGTTCGCGCCGAAGATGCCGTTCCGCTTGCGCGCCTTGACGCGCGCGAGATACGGCTCCAACCCGCCGCTGTTGAAGCCGAGGCGGTTGATGACGCCCTCATCCTCTTCCAGGCGGAACAGGCGCGGCTTGGGATTGCCGGGCTGCGGCTTGGGCGTGACAGTGCCCGCCTCGGCGAAGCCGAAGCCGAGCGCGAGCATGGCGTCGGGCACTTCCGCGCCCTTGTCGAAGCCGGCGGCGACGCCGACCGGGTTGGGGAATTTGAGGCCCAGAACCTCGGTCGCCAGGATCGGATCGTCCGGCTCGCTGCGGCGTCCGCCGAGGCCGAGCTTCAAACCGACGATGGCCAGCCGATGCGCCGTCTCGGGCGAGAACAGATTGAGCAGCGGGCGAACGGCGCGATAGGGGATCATGCGGGGACGGGCTTTTTGCTGTTGGCGGCTCAGGGCGCTTTGCCGAAGGCGCGCAAGATAGCGTTCCGCAGCGCCCTGAAGAACAGGGAAAACCCGGAGATCGGCGCGGCCGGCGGCGGCACGTAGCGCGCCGCCTCGGGCACCGGCTCGCCGGGCGCGGTCTCCGCCGCGACGACGGTGTTGGCCGCCATATCGTGCGCCAGCATCGCCTTCAGATTGTCGGCGAACTGGCCGACCATCATCGAAGCCATGTCCTGGATCATGCCGGCGCCGCGGCCATATTGCGCCACCGCGCCCGACAGCATCAGATCGGTGTCGATCAGCACCTGCGAGCCTTCCGGCGCGGGCTCGATGCGGAACACGGCGGTGGCGTTCGCGCCGCCCCGGCCCTTCGAATCCGTGCCCGACGCCTTCACCCGCGCGGTGCGCGCCGCCTCGTTCAGCTCCTCGAACTTCACCTGGCCGTTGAAGGCGAGCGCCACGGGGCCGAGCTTGACGGAAATCTTGCCCTTGTAGGTGGTCGGATCGACCACCTGGGTCAGCTCCGCGCCCGGCATGCAGGGCGCGATGCGCTCGATGTCCATGAGCAGCGTCCACGCCTCGGCGGGCGCAAGCGGCACGGTGAAAGAGCTGTGCAAGTCCATCAGCGATACTCCAGTCTAACGGGCGGGGCCGAGCGTCTCGGCGACCCAGCGCGACGCGGCGAACAGCTTGCCGTCCTGCCACATGGGGGCGATCAATTGGATCGAGATCGGCAGGCCGTGCGGGCCTTTGTGCGTCGGCAGGCTCATGCTCGGCGCGTGCAGCATGGTCCAGAACGATTGGAAGCGCGTGTCGCCGGTCCAGGCCAGCCCTTCCGGCGCTTCGCCCGGCACGCAGGGCGCGAGCAGGATGTCGTAATCGGCGATGATCGCGTTCAGCCACGCGCGGCAATGGGCGGTGGCGACGGCGGCCTTCACATAGTCGCCGTAGGCCATGGCCTGGCCCTTGCGCACGATCTCCGACAATTTCGGGCTGATCATGTCGGCGTGCGCGGCCCATTCGACGGCCATGGAGCGCGCGCGCTCGTAATTGTTGATGGCGTCGCGCGCTTCGGCGAGCGCGTCGAAATCCGCCGGCAGCACAAGCTCGGAGACCTTTGCGCCGGCCTGGGCGAGCCGCGCGGCGGCATCCTCGACCGCTTCGACGGTGGCGGGCTCGGCGGTGGTCCAGAGCGGCGTGCGGCACAGACCGACGCGCGGCTTGGGCATCGTCTCGGTGGAGGAGTCGCGATGGAGCAGCGCGGCGGCGACCAGCTCGACCGAATCGACGTCGCGGCCCAAGAGGCCCACCGTGTCGAGCGTCTCGGCGGCGAGCTTCAATCCGGCGCGGCTGATCGCGCCATAGGTCGGCTTGTAGCCGACGATGCCGCAGAAGGATGACGGGCGATGGATCGAGCCGCCGGTCTGGGTGCCGAAAGCGACCGGGCATTGGCCGGCGGCGACAGCGGCCGCCGAACCGGACGACGAGCCGCCCGGCGTGCGCTTGGCATCGAACGGATTAGTCGTCGGGCCGGGCGCGACGCCGGCGAATTCCGCCGTCACCGTCTTGCCCAGCATCAGCGCGCCGGCGCGGCGCGCTTCGGCGACCGAGGCGGCGTCGATGGCGGGGCGATGGCCCTTGTAGATCGGCGAGCCCATCTCGGTCGGCATGTCGGCCGTGTCGAACACGTCCTTGATGCCGATGGGCAGGCCATGCAGCGCGCCTTTCGCGCCCGCCTTGTCCAGCGCCTTGGCCTGGCGCAGCACCAGATCGGGATCGAAGAAGCTCCAGGCCTGCAAGACCGGTTCGCGCGCCTCGACGCTCTCGATGCAGCTTCTAGCGACGGCTTCGACCGTGAGATCGCCACGCGCCACGCGGCGCACGATCTCGCGCGCGGGCAGCGCGGAGATCGGCGTCGTCGTGGTGGCGGAAGCCGGCACGAGTTACTGCTTCGCGGCCTGGCCGGCGGAGGTTCCGGCGATGCGGCCGAACACCGAGCCCGAGGTGAGGCCCGAGCCGCCCGGATAGTTGAAGTAGAACAGGCCGCCGACCATCTCGCCCGCGGCATAGAGGCCGGGGATCGGCTGCATGTCCATGTTCATCACTTCCGCGTCGGTGGTGATGCGCACGCCACCGAAGGTGAAGGTGATGCCGCAGGTGACGGCGTAAGCCTCGAACGGGCCGTCCTCGATGGTGTTGGCCCAGTTGGTCTTGTTGATCGCCAGGCCCTTGGTGCCGCGGCCGTCCTTGACGTTCGGGTTGAAGGTTTTGTCCTTCATCACGGCGGCATTGTACTCTTTCACCGTCTTGAGGAATTCCTCGGCGTTGACGCCTTCCAGCTTGGAGGCGAGCTCCTCGATGGTGTTGGCGCGCACCTTGGTGACCTGCTTGATCTTATATTCGTCGCGCAGCATCGGGATGATCTTGCTGTCGAAAATCTGCCAGGCGAACTGGCCCGGCTGCTCCAGCACCATGCGGCCGTATTTGGCGTAGGTGTAGTTGCGGAAGTCCGCGCCTTCGTCGAGGAAACGCTTGCCGGTGGCGTTGACCATGATCGACAGCGGATAGGAATATTTCTGGAACTGGTCGCCGACGGCGAGATCGCCGAACTCCGGCGCGTTCAATTCCCAACCGACCGCGTGGCAGCCCGACCATTGGCCGTAGGGGCTGGCGCCGATGTCGAGCGCCATCTTCAGGCCGTCGCCCTGGTTGAAGCGCGAGCCGCGCACCTTGGCGACATCCCAGCCCGGGCCGAGATAGCGCGTGCGCATCTCGGTGTTGGCTTCGAAGCCGCCGCAGGCGAGCACGACGGACTTGGCCTTCATTTCCTCGACCTTGCCGTTCCGGCGGACTTTGACGCCCGAGACCCGCACGCCGTCATAGATCAGTTCGAGCACGCGCGTCTCGTAGAGCACCTCGACGCCGGCCTTCTTGGCCGACGCGGTCCACATGTCGATCAGGCCGGGACCGCCGCCGACGGCTTCGAGCGTCAGGCCGCCCCAGAACTTGAACTTGCCGTCGATCTTGTAGGCCTGCCGGCCGAAGATCGGCACGAAGCGGATGCCGTTGCCCTGCATCCATTTCAGCGCTTCGAAGCTTTTGGTGACGAGCAGCTCGACCAGGTTCGGGTCGGCGCGATATTGCGTGACGCGCGCCATGTCGTCGAAGAACTGGTCCTGCGTGTAAGTGCCGAAGTCGCTGTTGGCGACCTCCTGGTCCGACAGGTCGGGCACCAGCGAGCGGATGTCGTCGACGCCGTTATAGACGACGCGCATCGCGCCCGAGGTGAAGCGGCTGTTGCCGCCGCATTCGTCCTCTGGCGCGGCCTCGAGGATGCGCACGCTGGCGCCCTGCTCCTTGGCGGCAATGGCGGCGCAAAAAGCGGCGTTGCCGCCGCCGACCACGATCACGTCAACTTGCTCGGTCATATGTCCCTTCCGTGCCGGCCTTGCGCCGGTTGTCAAACGTCACGCCGCGCAATGCCGTTACGGCATCGCCGGCCCCTACTCCAAACTATTTGCAGCCACAGGTCGCCGAATGGACGTGCTTCTCGCGATCGGCGAGCTTGCGCGCCACGACCTTCCATTCGATCGTCTCGCCGCCGCGATAGATCAGCGCCTTCTCCTCCGGCCCGTCGACCTTCATCTCCTCCGGCGCGGTCCATTCCTCCAGCGCCAGGGTGATGGTGTCCTCGTTCGGCGTCAGGCCGTAATGCTTCGGGCCGTTGAGGCTGGCGAATTTCTCGAGCTGGTCGAGCTTGCCTTCCTTGGCGAAGGTCTTGGCGTAGCTCTCGATGGCGACCGGCGCGTTGAACAGGCCGGCCGCGCCCGTCACCGCCAGCTTCTTGGCCACCGGATGCGGCGCCGAATCGGTGCCGAGCCAGAACTTGCCGTCGCCGGATGTCGCCGCCTCGACCAGCGCCTTGCGGTCGTCCTCGGTCTTGATGACGGGCATGCAATACATGTAGGGCTTGAGACCCCAACCGAGCCAGTCGGTGCGGTTGAGCAGCAGATGATAGGGCGTGATCGTGCCGCCGAGCTGCGGCGATTTCTCGCGCACGAAATCGACGCCGATGCGAGAGGAGACGTGCTCCAGCACCACGCGCAGCTTCGGGAAGCTTTTCAGCAGCGGCTCCAGGCGGCGCTCGATGAACACGGCCTCGCGGTCGAAGATGTCGACCTCGGGATCGACCTCCTCGCCGTGGATCAGCAGCGTCAGGCCGATCTTCTCCATCCGCTCAAACACTTTCCAGGCTTTGCGGATGTCGGTGACGCCATAAGCCGAGTTGGTCGTGGCGTTGGCCGGATAGAGCTTCACCGCGGTGAAGACCTTGTCGCGATGGCCCGCTTCGATCTCGTCGGGGTTCGTGTCGTCGGTCAGGTAGCAGGTCATCAGCGGCTCGAAGGTCGAGCCTTCGGGCAGCGCCGCCATGATGCGCCCGCGATAGGCGATGGCGTCCTTCACGGTGAGGACCGGCGGCAGCAGGTTCGGCATGATGATGGCGCGGCCGAAATTATGCGCCGTGAAGGGCAGCGCCGCCTTCAGCATCGCGCCGTCGCGTACATGCAGATGCCAGTCGTCGGGCTTGCGGATGGTGATGGACTGACTCATCGGAAATCCCGTCAAAACCTGCGATTCGGCCGAATAGCGCCTCGATAAAAGCTAGAAGATTAGACTGCGCCACTGTTCCAAAATCAAGGGTAATTCCCATTTTTTGAACAGTCCGCGCCCGCAGATCGCTCTGCGAAACGCAGTTACCCGCCGCCCGTTAGACGTCGTGGCGTTTTATCATCTCGCGCAGGTGATCAGCCGCAGCGCTGCCCTTCAGCGCCCGCTTCCACATCTGGTCGACCGCCTTGTGATGCAGCGACAGGGCTTCCGGCGCCGAAGTGATCATGGCGACGCCGACCCGCACGTTGGGCTGTTCGCCGAGGCGGAACGGGCTGACCGTCAGCACCTGGCGGTCGGGCTGGCGGAATATCTGAAAGCCCGTGTGCGGCAAGGTGTCGGGCACGATGCCGATCTGCACGCCGATCGGCTCGCTTTCGACCAGTTGGGCAAAATGATCGACCTCAGCGCGCGCCAGCTCGCGGCGCTCGCGCTGCGTCTTCGCCGGCAAATCAAGCCGGCCCACCAGGCCATTGCGCAGGAAACGGTCGACTTCCGACGCGGCGATCAGATTGACGACGCCGGGCTGACGCCGGCGGTAGCTCTCGCGCCGCTGCCCCAGGATGTTCATGATCTCGCCGACTTCGGTCAGGGCGCGGGCGCGATCCTCGAGATTCTCGGGGATGCTCTCCTCCAGCACCTTGGCGAGGGTAGCGACGAATTTATCGGAACCGAGCAGCGACGAGATCGGGCCGGCGAGCACGACGATATGTTCGGCGTTCTCCTCGATCTGGCGCATGCGCTCGAAATAGCTGACGGCGGACGCGACATATTCGACGCCGACGCCGAGCAGCGTCGGCACCGAGACGTTGAGCATCTCGGCGAGTTTTTCCAGCGTGTCGATCTTGGCCAGTTCGCCCTTCTCGAAGCGGTAGAGCGCCGTGCGCGAGATGCCGATGCGCCGCGCGATCTCCTCGGCCGAAAGGCCGGAGCCGAGGCGGAACGCCTTGAGGCGGTTGCCAATGTCGTCGAAACGGATAGCCATGCCGCCGGGCGCTCCTCATAAGCGAAACGGAATACTGAAAATGGCCCGGTCGGGCCGTTTTTGGGACGACGGACGATAACCCGCGACGAAACGCGTTTCGCGGGAAAAATCGGCATCAATCGGGAAAGTTTCTGTGGATAGCGTGGATAAGGACGAATCCGCGCAAAAACGGCAACGGCCGGCTCCATAAAGAGCCGGCCGTCACGAGAGCGATATGCGGGACGGTTCTACGTCCCATGCTTTTTAGGTCTTGGGCAGCACGTCCTTGAACTTGGCGAAGATGCGCTCGTCGAGCGGTTTGCTCGAACGCACCGTCGGCGGGAAGGTGTCCTTACGCAGCCACGGGATCGTCGCGTCGATGACGACGCGCGAATTGTAGGCGTGCGAGCCTTCCGGGTAGCTCATCGGATCGAGGTGCGTGGACCAGCAATTGTCGAGGATGGTGATGTCCTCTTTCGGGTTCATGCGGGTGCAGAGCGCCCACACCACCTCGTTCATCTCCGCCGGGTTCACGTCGTCGTCGACCACGATGACGACGCGGTTGGCGTAAGCGCCGGCATGGCATTGCGACGCGATCAGGCCGGCCTGCTTGGAATGGCCGCCGTACATCTGGCGGATCGACACGGTGAGCCACAGGCGGCTGCCGCCGGCCTCATGGGCCCACACGCCGGTCACGCCGGGGATGCCCGCCGCTTCGATCTGGTGCCACACCACGCCGCAACGGTAGGTGCCGCGATAGAAAGTGTCGTCGTTCGGCGGCACGGCGGGAATCGCGCCGAGCAGGATCGGATCGTTGCGGTGGAAGAAGCTCTCGATGCGGATCACCGGCTCCTTCTTCATGCCGCCGGCGTAATAGCCGGTCCATTCGCCGAGCGGGCCTTCGTCGATCACGTCGCCGGGATGGATGAAGCCTTCGAAAGCGATCTCGGCATGGGCCGGGATCGGCAGGCCGGTCTTCGGCCCCTTGATGATCTCGACCGCTTCGCCGATCAGGCCGCCGGCGGCGTCATACTCGTTCTTGCCGTAGGGCACTTCGAGGCCGGCGACCATGAACAAAGCCGGATGCATGCCGCAAACCACGGCGATCGGCACCGGCTTGCCGGCGTCGAGATAGCGCTTCTTGATGATGTCGCCGTGCTTGCCCTTCGAGGTCATCAGGGTCGCGACCTTCTTGTCGTGGACCTGCACGCGATAGGCGCCGTAGTTGATCCAGCCCGACTCGGGATCCTTCATGATCACCATGCAGCCGGTGCCGATGTAATAGCCGCCGTCGCCCTCGTGCCAGCGCGGCGTCGGGATTTTCAGCAGGTCGATGTCGTCGCCGTAGAACTCGTTTTCGAGCAGCGAGCCGGTGTTGACCTCGCGCGGCGCGATGGTCTTGGCGTTGCGGAAATTGTCGCGCCAGTAGCGCACCAGATCGATCTCGCTCGATTCGGGCGGCAGGCCGAGCGTGCGGATGATGCGCTTGGCCGAGGTCAGCACGTTGGCGCAGACGCGGAAGCCCGGCTGATAGCCCGGCACGTTGTCGAACAGCAGTGTAGGGCGGCCCATCTTGCGCTGATAGACGTCGAGGATGCCGCCGATCTCCTCCTCGCGGTCCGCGCCGCTGACATGCTGGAGATCGCCCGCCGCTTCGCATTCCGCGAGCCAGGCGCGCAAATCCTGTTTCGAACTGTTCGTCGCCACCTTGGTCGCCATATTGTCCTCGATCTCTGCGGGCGGAATGGAAGGCAGGACGGTAAAACCCGACCGTCCCAATTTCAATACAAAATGCAAAAAATAGAACAGCGGGCGAGAGGGTTCCCCTCGCCCGCCGTAGAGCTTACCAGCCGAGAATGGCTTTGGTCTTGGCGAACACCGGCTGCGGGATTTTCGCCGCGTCCTGCACCAAAGCGTCGAGCTGCGCGCCGGTGCGCAGGCGCACGTCGAACTGCGCCTTCTGCATGTCGGCGATGAAGGCCGCGTCCTTGGCTGTCGCCTCGTAGGCGGCGCGCAAGGCGGCGACGCGGTCGGCCGGCACGCCCGGCGCGACCCAATGGTTGTAGCCGACAGCGACCGGCATCGAGACCAGCGCCGCGATCTGCTTGGCCTCCTCGGTGGTGGCGAGGTCGGTGAGCAGCGGCACGTTCGGCAGGTCGGGCTCCTTCTCGGTGCCGACCTGAGCGAGAATCGCGACCTTGCCGCTTTTCACCCACTCGGCCTTCTGGCTCATCAGGCTGGCGTAGGAGCCGCCGCCGCGGCCGTGCAGCTCGCCGCGCTCGACCGCGAGATAGGTTTCGTTGGTGCCGGCGTAGCCGTTGATGATCTTGAATTTGGTGCCGGCGATAGAGTTCAGCATGTTGGCGTAGATGTTGGCGTCGGAAATCACGCCGCTGCCGCCCATCAGCACTTCCTTGGTCTTGGCGTCGGCGATGGTCTTGACGCCGCTGGTCTCGACCCAAGCGAAGGCGACGTTATTCGACGAGCTGATCGAGCCGATCCATTGGAACTTCGCCGGATCGTATTGCGCGCCCTCGCCGCCGAGCAGCTGATACATCGCCGCGAACTGGTTGACGGCGGCGATGTTCGTGCCGTCCTTCGGCGCGACCGCATAGACATGGTTCGCCGCCTTGACGCCGCCGGCCCCGACCATGTTCTGCACGATCATCGACGGCTTGCCGGCCAGCTTGTCTGGCATGTGCTTGGCGACGATGCGGGTGATCACGTCGTAGCCGCCGCCGGCGCCGAAGCCGACGATCAGGTTGACGGTCTTGCCCTTGTAGAAATCGGCGGCGGATTGCGCGCCCGCCGGGGCGGCGACGAAAGCCGCGCCGACGACGGCGGCGGACACCAGGCGCTTCAAGGATCGGGACGTCATGGGATGCGTCATGGGATGCGGCACTCCTCTCGATAATGATGAAGAACGACGGTTCGCCTGCCTGCCGAAGCGGGCGGGCGAATCGCTCCGCCGCGCCGCCTCTCCTTTTTCGCCGCGCGATCAGACGCGGAAGATGTGGCCGCGCTTGCGGCCTTGATCGACTTTGAGGAACAGATCGTCCAGCGAATGCTGCTTCGAGCTGATGCCCTGCTCGAAGGAGTATTTCGCCAGAAGGTTGAGCTGCTTCTCGTTCTTCTCGGTCATGCCGTATTCGAACGGATCGGAGCCGAGCACCTCCTCCTGCTCCTCCCACGCCTCGCGATACCAGGCGAGCGGCGCGACGCGCGGATTCTCCATGCGCTTCATGCCCATGGCCTTCGCCTCGTTGAAGGCATGGAACAGGTTGATCGGCACCCAAGGATGCTGGTCGACGATCTCCTGCTTGATGCCGACGGCGTGCATGATCGGGAAAATGCCGGTGCGCTGATAGAACGCCTTCTCCTCGGCCTTATAGTCGGGGAACAGGCGGCCGACGTTGGGATCCTTGTCGAGCATCGGCTGGATCAGGTCGGGATGCAGCAGCGCGTCGAGTTCGCCCTTGGACAGCATTTCCTCCACGCCGCGGTCGTTCGGCAGCTTGGTCAGCTTGAGGCCCGGCGGCGGCACGAAGGGCACGCTTTCGTCGAGCTCGGAATACCAGTCGATCGAGCGGTGCGGCACGCCATATTCCGATTCGAGGATGCCGCGCAGCCACAGGATCGCGCTCGCCTGATATTGCTTCACGCCGATCTTCTTGCCGATCAGGTCAGTGGGCTTAGTGATGCCCTTCTTCGTGTTGATGAAGATGAAGCCGTGGCGGAAGCGGCGATGCGGAAAGACCGGAATGGCCGCGAACGGCTGGCCCTTGTCGCGCGACGCCATGTAGGACGAGCAGGAGATTTCCGCGACGTCGAAATCCTGGTTGCGCAGGAAGCGCCAATGGCGCGTCGTCGAATCCATCTTGCTGACGACGGTGAGGTCGATGCCGTCGGCCTTGACGCGGCCGTCGATCAGCGGCCGGGTGATCTCGTAATCGCCGACGGCGAGCGTGAGCTGCAAATTCTTGGACATATGTTCGTTCCCCAATGACGCAGTAGCTCCGCGGATAGCGCCGCGCGGACCAGGCAAAGCCTAGTTGGGGCCCGACCTCGCCCGGCCCGCGCAGCCAGGCGCGCGCGGACGCGCCTGTTCTCGAACTCCTGTCCGGCATGCAGCTCGCGACAGCGCGAATGCCGGACGCTTTTCAATTTCCATGCCGACCGGCGGGGCATGACATGTCATCGGCGTCATCAAGTTTTTTCTGACGGATTTCAGATGCTTGATGAAGCGATGGCGACGCGTTTCAGCCCCCTGCAGGCTGTAAGAAAACTGTATCTTGTCTCTTTTTTTGAACGCCAGAGTGAAAACTGGCGCTTTCATAAGCAACTGATTTTAACCAGCGGCACGCGGACGCATGCGCTGCGAAACGAATTTCTAGGACAGCAGCGCCTTCATGCGCTGCGGCGACACCGGCAATTGCCGGATCGCGCCTGGCGTGCCGAGCGCGTCGTCGAGCGCGCTGGCGATGGCCGCGCCGACGCCGTTGATGCCGCCCTCGCCCGCGCCCTTGATGCCGAGCGGATTCATCGGCGACGGCGCATCCTCGGTCAGCAGCACGTCGATCGGGGGCACTTCGCCGAGGGTCGGCAGCAGATAGTCGGCGAAGGTGACGGCGAGCGGCTCGCCGGTCTCGCTATAGGCGAACTCCTCGTAGAGCGCGCCGCCGAGCCCCTGCACCGCGCCGCCGACGAGCTGGCCTTCGACCAGCATCGGATTGACCGCGCGGCCGATGTCGTAGGCGATGAGGAAGCTCTCGCAGACGCTCTGGCCCGTCTGCTTGTCGACGCGCGCCTGAGCGAAATGGATGCCGTAAGGGAATACGGTGTGGTCGGTGTTGAACCAGGCTTCGACGGCGAGATGCGGATCGCGGCCGTTGAGCAGTTTCGCGCCTGGCGCGAGCTTCTTGGCGAGATCGGCGAGGCTCAAGGTCGGCCCGCCGGCCGGCGCGCCCTTCTTGACGATGACGCCGTCGACGATATCCAGCTCGGCGGCCGGCAATTGCAGCAATTCGGCGCCGAATTCGAGCGCCTTGGCGCGCAATTTGAGCGCCGTCTCGTTGACGGCGCCGCCGGTCAGCACGGTGGCGCGCGCGGCGTGCGCGCCGATGCCCTGAGCGATACGGTCGGTCTGACCGTGGATCACGGTGATGCGCTTGTAATCGATGCCGAGCGCCTCGGCGGCGATCTGCGCCATGCTCGTCTCGAAGCCCTGGCCGAGCGACGCGCCACCGGTGACGAGCTCGACGTCGCCGTTGGCGTCGACCGACATTTTCGCGCCGTCGGACGGGCCGCGGCCGCTCTCCTCGATGAAGATGGCGATGCCGAGGCCGACATGCTCGCCCTTGGCGCGGCGCGCGGCGCATTCTTTCGCGCGCTCTTCCCACCGGAAGGCCTTGAGGCCCTTGTCGAGCAGCAGCTCGTAATCGCCCGAATCGTAGAGCAACTCCTCGACGCCCTGCTCCTCGAACTCGATGAGGTACGGCATCTGGTCCTTGCGGATCAGGTTGCGCCGGCGAATCTCGACGCGGTCGATGCCCATCTTGTCGGCCAGCGCGTCCACCAGCCGCTCGCGCACATAGGTGCTCTCGTAGCGGCCCGGCGCGCGATAGGTGGCGCACGGCGTCTTGTTGGTCAGGCGATAGTGCGCGACGCCGCGATAGGCGGGGATGTCGTAGCCGCCGGTCATCATGCAGAGCGTGCGGTTGGCGACGTTCGCGCCGTGGGTGCGGACGTAAGCGCCTTGGTCGTGGAAAATCTCGTCTTCCAGCCCGAGTATGCGGCCATCCTTGTCGGCGGCGATGCGGCACTTGTGGCGCTGCTCGCGGCCCTGGTTGGCGCACATCAGATGCTCGCGGCGGTCCTCGATCCATTTGACCGGGCGGCCGAGCCGCATGGCCGCGACCAGCACCAGAACGTCTTCCGGATAAAGCTCGCCGCGAATGCCGAAGCCGCCGCCGACATGGCTTTCGTGCACGTGCAGGCCCTTGGGCGCGCGGCCGAGCATCTTGACCAGCGTCTCGCGGTTGCGATGCGGCACCTTGGCCGCGCCGTGCAGCTCCAGAATGTCCTTAGCCGCGTCGTAATAGCCGAGCGCGCCGCGCGTCTCCATCGGCACGCCGGAATGGCGACCAGTGAACAGGTCGAGCTCGACGACGGTGTGCGCCTTCTTGAACGCCGCCTCGATGTCGCCGAAGGAATGTTTTAGGAGCGCGCCTTCGGTGCTACGGCCCGGCTCGAACTCCAGCGGCGCGTCCCATGCATTGACGACGACCGGCAGCTCCTCCATCTCGACTTCGACCAGCTCGGCGGCGTCTTCCGCCACGTAAGGGTCTTCGGCGAAGACGGCGGCGACGGGGTCGCCGACATAGCGCGCGCGGCCTTTGGCAAGCACCGGCTGGCGGTAAGGCTTGAGAATCTCGGCGCCGCGGTCGGCGCGGAAATCGACCGGCCCGAGCTCCTTGATATCGTCGTTGGTCCAGACCGCGACGACGCCCGGCAATTTCAGGGCTTCGCTCGCGTCGATCTTCTTGATGACGCCGTTCGGCATGGCCGAGCGCACCATGCGCATGTGCAGCTGGCGCGGGAAATTGATGTCGCCGGCATAGCGCCCGCGCCCGGTGACGAGCGGCGGATCCTCCAGGCGCGTCGCGCGCTTGCCGAGGATGGTGCGCTCCTCGGTGGTCGGGGGCGTCGGATAGGTCTTGGCGCCCGCGAAATGGTCGTGACTCACGGCTTGGCGCCCCGCATCTCGTCGCGCGCCTGCTTCACCGCCTTGATGATGTTCTGATAGCCCGTGCAGCGGCAGAGATTGGAGGCGAGCGCATCGAGCAGGTCCTCGTCGGCGATGTCCGGCCGCTTCTCCAGCACGGAGGTCGCGAGCATCAAGAAGCCCGGCGTGCAGAAGCCGCATTGCAAGCCGTGATTGTCGATGAAGGCGCGCTGCAACGGATGCAGCTCCTCGCCCTTGGCCAAGCCTTCGACGGTGCGGATGTCGCGACCGTCGGCCTGCACCGCGAACATCAGGCAGGAGCGCGTCGGCTCGCCGTCGACGATGATCGTGCAGGAGCCGCAGACGCCGTGCTCGCAGCCGATGTGAGTGCCGGTCTTGCCGCAATCGTCGCGGATCGTATCGGCCAGGGTGCGGCGCGGCTCGACGGAGACGCGATGGCTCTCGCCGTTGATTTTCAGGGTGATCGAAACAAGATCGCTCATGCGGCGGCTCTCTCCAGCGCGCGGATCACGACGGTGGCCGCGAGATCGCGGCGGTAGGACGCCGGGGTCTGCGTGTCCTCGATGGGGTCGACGACGGCGGACGCGGCCTTGCCGGCCGCTGCGAAAACGGCCGCGCCTGGGGCTTGGCCGTTGAGCGCCGCCTCAGCTTCCGCGACGCGGCGCGGATGATCTTCGATGCCGCCGAGGCCGACGCGGGCGTCGGCGATCTTACCGCCGTCGAGACGGTAGGCGACCAGCGCCGCGCCGAGCGCGAAATCGCCGGCGCGGCGGCTGAATTCGTAGAAGCCATGCTTGGTGCCGTCCGGCAGGAGCGGCAGGCGGACCTCGGCGAGCAGTTCCTCGGGCGCGAGCGCCGTGGTCATGATGCCCTGGAAGTAGTCGGCGGCCTTGATCCGGCGCGCGCCGGCAGCGCTTTTCGCGACCATCTCGGCACCGAGCGTGACCGCGGTGAGGCACCATTCGGAGGCCGGATCGGCGTTGGCCAAGCTGCCGCACATGGTGCCGCGCGTGCGGATCGGCAGATGGGCGATGTTATGGACGACATCGGCGAGCAGCCGGCCGAGGACGCCGAATTTCGGATCGGCGTCATGGAAGGCGGCATGGCGCACCGTCGCGCCGACCGAGAGCGCGTCGCCGTCGATCGCCAAGCGGTCGAGGCCGGCGACATTGTTGATGTCCACGAGATGCGTGGGCCGCGCCAGGCGGAAGGCCATGGTCGGCACCAGGCTTTGCCCGCCGGCCAGCACGCGGCCGTCCTGCGGCGCGACCTCGGCGAGCAGCGCCAGCGCTTCCTCGAGCGTGCGCGGCGCGTGATAGGCGAATGCGGCGGGTTTCATGATCTCCGGCTTATCCGCACGAACTGTGCACTTTTTAAGAAATAATCTCTTTTTTGATACAGTGAGATTAGGCGGCGAACTGGGAGCCGTCAACGCCGAAGCGCCAGCCCGCGCGACGAAACAGCCACGGCGCGCGAGGATCGCATGACGAAACCGCTTGCGGCCGCGCTAGAGCCACTTGCGGTGCTTGAAATACAGGAACGGCGCGAGCGCCGAGCAGATCATCAGAAACAGCGCGAAGGGATAGCCCAACGGCCAACTCAATTCCGGCATGAACTCGAAGTTCATGCCGTAGATGCTGGCGATCAGCGTCGGCGGCAGGAAGGCGACCGAGGCGACCGAGAATATCTTGATGATGTTGGTCTGCTCGATGTTGACCATGCCGAGCGTCGCGTCGAGCAGGAAACTGACCTTGCCCGACAGGAACGTGGCGTGGTCGCTGAGCGAATGGACGTCGGCGATCAGCGTCGGCATCTTGGTCTCGATGTCTTTGCGCGCCGGAATATCGGTGACGGAATTGATGAAGGTCAGCAGCCGGTTGATGCTGACCAGGCTTTCGCGGCATTTCGAGGCGAGATCGCCGTTGCGGCCGATGCGGTGGAGCATTTCCTGGAAGAAGTCGCTGCCGTGCCCACGGTTCGGCGCAGTATCGAACACGTCGCGCGAAATGGCGTCGATGTCGATGCCGACGCGCTCCAACAGGTCGGCGAGCCGGTCGGTCACGGCGTCGAGCAGCCCCATCAGCACCGCCTCGCCCGAGGCCCGCAGCATGGATTGGCGCAGGCAGCGCGCGGCGAAGGTGCGGAACGGCGCCGGCTCGCCATAGCGCAGCGTGACCAGAATCTCGCCAACGAGGATGAAGGTGACGACGGTCGATTCGGGCTGCAGCGTGTCGGACTTGGCGAGCACGGTCGCCGTCATGTAGGTGCCGTCGCCCTCCTGATAGAGCCGGCTCGACACTTCGATCTCGCGCATCTCCTCATGCGTCGGCATCTCGACGCCGAGCGCGCGTTCGAGCGCCTGCTCCTCCTCGCCCGTGGGATTGAGCAGGTCGATCCACACGCTATGCGCGGGCAACATCCCGTCAGCCAAGAGGTGAGTCGCGCTGACCGCGCCAGCGTCGCGCGTAAAGATGCTGATCATGCCGCCTACCCTCGGACTGCCGAGCCGCGCCCGTCGGGCCGGCACGGAAAATGACTTGCCTGCCGGTATAGCCCTCTCATCGAACAAAGAAAAGACAGGCCGGACGTTTTTCGAAACGGATTCTGCCCGCGCATTTCGCGTTTTTCGACTCGACGGGGGCGCGACACCCGCGAAACTATGTTCGCTGGCATACCGATTGCACCCTCCAGCCCGCTAGGGAGACCGTCATGCCGAAGCTGCTTACGCCCGAACAGGCGCGCTGCTACCGCGACCAAGGCTATGCCTCGCCGGTGCGCGTGATGAGCGAAGACGATGCGACGCGCTATCGCGCCAAGCTCGAAGCGTTCGAGAAGGCGCAGGGCCGCCCGCTCGACGGGATGCAGCGCGCCAAGACCTATCTGCTGTTTCCCTGGGCCTACGAGTTGCTAACGCATCCCAAGGTGCTCGACGCCGTCGAGGACGCTATCGGCCCCGACATTCTGATCTTCCATTGGACGAGTTGGTTCAAGGAAGCCCACTCGCCCGGCTACGTCACTTGGCATCAGGACGCGACCTATTTCGGCTTGGAGCCCGACGAGCAAGTGACCGCCTGGCTGGCGCTGAGCCCGGCGACCGAGGAAAGCGGCTGCATGAGCGTGCTGCCCGGCAGCCACAAGCTCGGCCAGCTTCCGGTCGAGCATAAGCCCGACGCCGACAATCTCCTGAGCAGCGGCCAGAAGTCCATCATCGACGTCGATCCGGCAAAGACCGTCGCCATGCCGCTGCGGCCCGGCGAACTGTCGCTGCACCATACGCACACGCTGCACGGCTCCGGCGCGAACCGCACCGGCGACCGGCGCATCGGATTCGGCATGAATTACATCCCGGCGCACGTGAAGGCGGTCAAGCGCGTCACCGACTCCGGCGCTTTTTGCTCGGCCATGCTGGTGCGCGGACGCGACCGCTACGGCCACTTCAAGAACGAACGGCCGCCGCGCGCCGACATGGACGCCGAGGCGGTCGCGCAACACTCTGAATCTATCGCCGGTTACCGCGCCATGGTGCGCTCGCTCGGCCACACGACCGCCAACCGCTATGACGGACACCATCAAGACCGACAACCATCGAAGGAGATCTGAGATGACTGCCACACACCTCGCCGCCCTCGCCTGCGCGCTCTCCGGCGCGTTCGCCGGCCTTGCGGCCGTGCCCGCCGCCGCGCAGAGCCCCGCCGATTTCTACAAGGGCAAGACGGTCAGCATCGTCGTCAGCTACGCGCCCGGCGGCGGCTACGACAATTATTCGCGCCTGCTGTCGCGCCACATCGCCAACCATATTCCCGGCAAACCAACCGTGATCGTGCAGAACATGCCGGGCGGCGCGGGCATCACCGCTTCCAACCACGTTTATGTCGTCGCGCCCAAGGACGGCACGCTGATCGCCGCCGTCGACCAGAACATCCCTATGCTGCAGTTGCTCGGCGGCAAAGGCGTGCAGTTCGACATGGCCAACGTGCAATGGCTCGGCAACATCGCCTCGTCCAACGGCATCGCCATGTATTGGCACGCCACGCCCTTCAAGACGCTCGACGACGCCAAGAACACCGAGATCACCATGGGCGCGACCGGCGCGAACGACGACGCCTGGGTCTACGCCAAGACGATGAACGCCCTGCTCGGCACCAAATTCAAGGTGATCCGCGGCTACCAAGGCACCAGCGCCGTCAATCTGGCCATCGAGGCCGGCGAAGTGCAGTCAATGGGCCGCGCCACCTATTACGGCTTCGCCAGCCAGCGTCCCGATTGGATCCGCGACAAGAAGGTCACGATCTTCGTGCAACTCGGATTCCAGAAACAGGCCGAGCTGCCCGATGTGCCGATGCTGCGCGATTTGGTGCAAGGCGAGGAAGCGCAGCAAATCGTCGATCTCGTCAGCCTGCCGACCTCGATCGGCTATAGCCATTGGCTCGCGCCCGAAGTGCCGAAGGCGCGTGCCGACGCCTTGCGCGCCGCCTACGTCGCCACCCTGAAGGATGCCGCCATGTTGGCCGACGCCAAGAAGGCGAACCTCGAGGTGGTGCCCAAGACCGCCGCCGAGCTCGAGGCGCTCATCAAGCAGACCTCCGCCACGCCGCAGCCGATCCGCGACAAGACAGCGACGATTCTCGAATGGAATTAGCCGCTTAATCCATCTCCTCTCTGACCCGCCGACGCCGCCCCGTTTCGGAGCGGCGTTTTGCCATGCATGAACAGCAATTAGGCAAAAGCGGCATAAAGCGCCACAGGATGCTTGCCGGACGCGGCGCCGCGTCGCATAGTTAGATAGGTTAGTTAACGAACATAATATCCCGGCCGCATGGCACGGGAATTGCTGAGTAGGCGTAGTAATGCTCTGACCTTGGGGAGGGACGCCCACCATGACTGAATTCGCTCGTTACGCCAGGCGCACGCTGGCTGCCTGCGCTGCTTGCACCGCCGTCGCCGCCTTCTCCGTTTCGACTGGCTGGGCGCAAAGCCCGGAGGCTTTCTACAAAGGCAAAACCGTCAACCTGACGATCGGCTATCCGGCCGGCACCGCCTACGACGTCTATTCCCGCCTGCTCGCCCGCCACATCGGCGAGCATATTCCCGGCAAGCCCGCCATCCTGGCGCAGAACATGCCGGGCGCGGCGAGCATGAAGGCCGCGAACTTCATCTACAACGTCGCGCCCAAAGACGGCACCGCCTTCGCCGGCATCGGCCGCGCCATTCCCATGGTGCCGCTCTACGGCGGCGAAGGCGCGCAGTTCGATCCGCTGAAGTTCACCTATCTCGGCAGCATGAACAAGGACGTCAGCCTCACGGTCTCCTGGCACACCAGCGGCGTGAACAACATCGAGGACGCCCAGAAGAAGGAGTTGATCGTCGGCGGCAGCGCCATGGGGCTCGACGATTCCACCGTGATGCCCTACGTGGCCAACAAGCTGATCGGCACCAAATTCCGCATCGTCAGCGGCTACCAGGGCGGCAACGAGAGCCTCGTCGCCATGGAGCGCGGCGAGGTCAACGGCCGCTCGGGCTGGTCCTACGCCTCGATGATGGCGACGCGCCCCGACTGGTGGCACGAGAAGAAGATCATCCCCATCGTGCAGATGGGGCTCGACAAGCATCCCGACCTGCCCGACGTGCCGCTGATCATGGATTACGCCAAGAACGCCGAAGACAAGGCGGCCTTGGAGCTGATTCTCGCCAGCCAGTATCTCGGCCGCCCCTTCGTCGCGCCGCCGAACCTCCCGGCCGACCGCGCCAAGGCTTTGCAGGACGCCTTCGCCGCCACCATGGCCGACAAAGGATTCCTCGCCGACGCCGAGCGCGGCCGCGTCGAAGTGGCGCTGGTGTCCGGCAAGGAGACCGAGGAGCTTATGAAGAAAATCTACAGCGCGCCCAAGAACGTCATCGCCCGCGCCACCGAGGCGACGCCGCCGGTCGGCAAATGACGGCGCGTTGACGCGTCCGGCAACGCCGCTTTCGCGCCGGCCCCGAAATACGCGCGACGGCGGCAAAACCGCAGGCCATCCGGCCTGCGGTTCTTTTTCGTCCTTTCAATGAGGGAGAGCGGCATGCGGCTGAACGACCTGGCGGAAGAAGCCGCCACTGAAGCGACCACCTTCAAGCTCAAAGCCCAATTGCTCGAGCAGGGCCGCACCGACGAGGAGATCGTCCGCACCGACAACATGTGGGCGCGCCTCAAGGTCTACGCCTCCGGCGGCGAAAACGTGCTGCACGCCCACCCCATCGAAGACCACATGTTCTTGATCCTGCAAGGCCGCGCCACCTTCTACGACAAGGATGGGACCGCGACCGAGCTCGGTAAATACGAAGGCATCCTGCTGCCCGCCCGCGCCTATTATTGGTTCTGCGCGACCGGCGACGAGCCGTTGGTGCTGTTCCGCATCGGCGCGAAAGCCGGCGAGCCGCACGAGCGCAAAGCCGGCATCACCCGCGTCGACGTGACCGGCGCGCCGATCCATGGCGAATCCGAAGCCAACAAGGAAGTGCCGGTCGTCTTCCGCGAAGGCGCCTATTTCGGTTAGCCCGCCGCGTCTATCCCATCCGCCTGATCTGCCTCATCTGCCTCGCCTACGCTTAAGCCTCAACAGGGAGACTCGCCTTGAAGCAATACGACCGTCCGCCGGTGAACGTCGCGGGCAACAAGATCGCGTGGAAAAGCGACATCGCCGCCGAAATGCTCCGCCGCCTCGACATTCCCTACATCGCGCTCAATCCCGGCGCGAGCTATCGCGGATTCCACGACAGCTTGGTCAATTATCTCGGCAACGAGGCGCCGCAGATGCTGCTGTGCCTGCATGAAGACCATGTCGTCGCCATCGCTCACGGCTACGCCAAGGCGACCGACAAGCCGCTGGCCTGCGCGCTGCACAGCAACGTCGGCCTGATGCACGGCCTGATGGGCATCTTCAACGCCTGGTGCGACCGCGTGCCGATGCTCATCGTCGGCGCGACCGGCCCCGTCGCGCCGGAAAAGCGCCGCCCTTGGATCGACTGGATCCACACCGCCAAGGACCAGGGCGCGCTGCTGCGCAGTTACGTCAAGTGGGACGACGAGCCGCGCTCGGCGCCGGGCATCGTCGAAGCCTTCCTGCGCGGCTATCAGATGACCACCGCCGCGCCCAAGGCCCCCGTGTACATCTGCCTCGACGCCGGGCTGCAGGAGGAAGAGGCGCCGGCCGACGTCAACATCCCCGACGTCGCGCGCTTCAAGCCGCCGGCCGAGCCGTCCGCCTCGCCGGCCGACGTCGCCGAGGTCGCGCGCCTGCTGCTCGCCGCCAAGAGCCCGGTGCTGCTGATGGGCCGCGGCTCGCGCGCGCAAGACGCCTGGGAGCGCCGCGTGGCGCTGGCCGAGCTGATCGGCGCGCCCGTCGTCACGTCGTTGCGCGAACGCGCGGTCTTCCCGACCGAACATCCGCTCCATGTCGGCCCGCCGAGCGGCTGGCTGCGCGGCGCGCCGAAGGAGGCGATCGCCAAGGCCGACCTGATCGTCGCGCTCGACTGGATCGACCTCGGCGGCTATCTGCAGCAATTGAAGAAGGATTCCGCCGCGATCGGCGCGAAGATCGTCCATGTCTCGCTCGAAAGCGTGCTGCACAACGGCTGGAACATGGATTATTTCGCCCTGCCGCCAGCGGATATCTCGATCATGGCCGGCGCCGACGCTTTCGTCGGCCAATTGCTCGACGCGGTGAACGCGGAGACGAACGGCAAACCGCGCTGGAATGGCGAACGCAGCGCGCCGCTGCCGACCGCCGCCGGCTACAGCGCCAAGGCCGACGAGCTGCTTACCCCGCACGATATCGAGGTGGCGCTGAGCGAGCTGCGCGAGACGAGCAATGAGGCGCTCACCCTCGCCCACACCACCATCGGCTGGGCCAGCACGAACTTCCACTTCCGCGGCCCGCTCGACTATCTCGGCCATGACGGCGGCGCCGGCCTCGCCGCCGGCCCAGGCCACACCATCGGCGCGGCGCTGGCGCTGAAAGATTCGGGACGCGTCACCGTCGCGGTGCTCGGCGACGGCGACTTCCTGCAGGGCGCGACCGCCCTGTGGACCGCCGCGCATTATTCCATCCCGGCGCTGTTCGTCGTCTCGAACAACCGCTCGAACTTCAACGACGAGATCCATCAAGAGGCCGTCGCCAAGGTGCGCGGCCGCCCGGTGGAGAACCGCTGGGTCGGCCAACGCATCGACGATCCCGCGCCCGACCTCGCCGGCATGGCGCGTTCGCAAGGCGTCGAAGCCGAAGGTCCGATCAAGACCAAGACCGAACTGCTGGCCGCGATGAAACGCGGCGTCGCCCAGGTGAAGGCCGGCAAGCCCTACTTCCTCGACGTGCATGTCGCGCCGGGCTACGCCAACATCATCGTCGCCCGCCACGATTGAGCAGGTCGATCCATACGTTTTGCGCGGGCAATATTCCCTCGACGCTGAGTTCGGTGGCGCTAACCGCACCGGCGTGGTGCGTGGAGAGGTTGATCATGCCGTCCTATCTCGAACTGCGGAAGCCGAGCCAATAAGTCTGGTACAGCGACATGGGCGTGCCACAGAAAAAACACTACAAAGGCAATAGCGCCCTCCGCATCGCTCTTGCGACACCGCTATTGCCAAAAAATTTGGAGACTGGCTAGGCGCGTGGTCCCGGCCAAATTTTCAATGCCTGCTTACTGAGAGTTTCAGCTCGGGCAGTGATCGCCGCCTCGTCCCAGGATTGCATAGAAATAAGCGGTATGTTTAGGCGCAGGCTAGTATTAGCGATAATGAGATCTCGCTTGCTTTGAAAAGCGTGGTTTTGTGCTTGGCGATTCACACTAAGATTGAGCAAGGTCAAATTTCCCAGCGTCGGGACCGCGCTTTGCCGGGCGAGAATTAGCCTCTGCCGTTCTGTCTTCTCTTCCGTGGGTGGAAGAAAACGGATGGCGTCAGCCTCTTCTGAGGTCGCCGCGGAGCCATCTGCTAAGGGCCAATGCCGAAACCAAGACTGTGGCAAGATATGGTCGATATCTAAGCCAGCGAGGCTTGGCAAGCTCCGCTCTTCTGTGTGCACCACGCTGCGCAAGGCCCCTTCAATCTCCGTCAGCAGCGTACGCACTTTGGGGGCCTCAAGACGCCCTGGATAAAGATCGGCGCTCAAGCAAGCGGAGTAAAATTCCGCGTCAGTAGGCCAACGCGAGGCATCGCTGTATAAACCGCCCAACAGCTTTCTTAATCCTAAAGGGCTGAGATTATCGCCCTGCATCTGACGTATGATATTCAAAAAGACATTATTGTAATTCTTCTGAGTCAAGCCGCATACGGCACGACGCATAAGATAGGATACGATGTCGCCAAACATCTCACGCTTCGCATCTTGCGAAATATCCGAAATGGAGATCAGCAGTGCCAAAGGATGCACCGTCGTGATGTCCATGTCTGCAATGCGTCGACCGAAGACCCCGATAGGGCTACCTCCCGAACCGCCGATTAATTCTTTATAATGCTGCGCATAGGAATCGAGCGTCTTCAGTTGGTTCTTCGCTGAGTTCGCCACGTCGCGCATCGCAAAGCGACGATACTCGTAATACAAGCGCCCGAGATCGACCTCGTCCCTCAATTCGGCTTGCAGGCTTGTATGCATCAGCCATTCGATGCGCGGCCGCCGCAAACGGCCGCGTCTCTGATCAACCGCCCAGTACTCGGTCTCGTATTGAGACCAAAGTGTATTGTACAACTCCGCAGAGTCTTCGCCGTCACGATCAGCCCGCATGAAGACATAATTGCGGATTAGATCAGTAGCGTGCAGTTGGGCGCCGCGCCCATTCAAAGTCTCGAAGATCACCTGAGCGTCATCGTCGGCTTCAAGAATGATGGAAACCATTTTGAAGTCGCTCAGAATCGCTTGTATGAGCGCCTGCACCCGCATCGGAATATTCTCAACGTCCTCCCCGAGCCATTTGGAGAATTCGCGGGTGAAGTACCACAATGCGGCAAGTGCGGGCGGGTGGTCGATGTCGATCTTGCGCAGCGTATTGTTTTGAGTGAAGTGCGTCGGAAAACCGGCGCGTAGGTCATCCAGACTTTCAGCTTGAACCGCCCGCTTAAAGTTCGTCCGGTCGCGGAAGGTCGGCCAGACCTTGAAGGTCTCAATCGACGGATCGAGCATCGTGTCCGGGTTCGGGTTCGGGTTCTGTGTACACTCGGCAACGAACTGAAGAAAGCCAGTTTGTCCTGCTTTTTTGAGAGCGATCAGTAAGGAGTGCAGAACGAACTGCAAAGTGGTGAGCCGTTGCTGTCCGTCAATAATGTGGAGTTTGTCCACCCCCATCAGTCCATCGCGTGTCTGCGGATCGAGAACTACGGCCCCAAGGAAGTGCGGTACTACCTTCTTACTCAGCAAGCGTGCCTCTGCCTTCTCTTGGATATCCTCCCAAAGCTGTTCCCATTGTTCCTCCATCGTCCAGACATAGGGACGTTGGTAAAACGGCACGCAAAACTGGCGACGGTCCTTGAAAAACTGCTGAACCGTAATCGTGTCAGACTTCATTGATGCCCCCGGTACGGCTAAAAGTACCCTCTACAGTAGGGAAAATGCCATTTTTGCCCAAGCTAAAGTGTTTTCATTGTTGATAGAAAAAGCTATCAGCGAAAGCTCGATATTGATTAAGCTACTTAACGAATTCGGGAGAGCCCGCGTCGCCAGGAGAGCCGCATGAAGATCGACCCCGTCCGCAAGCCCAAGCCCGTCGGCGGCAAAGCCGCCTGGCGCGGGCCCGACATCGCCAAGAGCGACGAATGGGTCTACCGCCTCACGCCAAGCGAGCGCGCGGAGCTGCGGGGCGCGCTCGGGCATTACCTGAAAAGCGGCGTCGACGATCTGCAGGCGACGCAAGCCGATTTTCCGTTGCCGAACCTCGGGCCGAAGCTGCAGAAGCTGATGCGCGACTGCGACGGCGGGCTCGGCATCCTGCTGGTGCGCGACTGCCCGCTCGAGGATTTGAGCGAGGACCATATTCACCGGATGTATTGGGGCATCTCGCTCCATCTCGGCGTCGTGCTGCCGCAATCGGGAAAGGCAGAACTGATCGGCGACATCCGCAACCGCGGCCTGCCCGGCGAGCAGCGCGGCTATACCGGGGGCCACGCGCAGAAATTCCACACCGACGCCGCCGACATCGTGCTGTTGATGTGCCGCATGCGGGCCAAGGAGGGCGGCGCCAGCCGTCTCGCCAGCACCGTCGCCATCCACGACCATATGGTCGAGACGCGGCCCGATCTCGCCGCAGCGCTCTATTCGCCGACCGCGACGATGTGGGTCTCGCCCGATCCGGTCAGCGGCAAAACCTGGTTCACCGTGCCGTTCTTCGGCTTCCGCGACGAGGGCGACAAGGAGCACTTCGCCTGCCGCTTCAGCTACAACCGCACGCTGAAAGCCCACACCCTGCCCGACGCGCCGAAACTGACCGACGCGCAGATCGAAGCCATCGAATACGCGTTCGAGACGGGCAACCGGCCGGAATTCTATCTCGACATGTATTTCGAGCCGGGCGATCTGCAATTCGTGGTCAACCACCAGATCATCCACGGCCGCACCGAGATCATCGACTGGCCGGAGATCGAGCGCAAACGCCACGTCATGCGCATGTGGCTGGCGACGCCGACCGGCCGGCCGCTGCCTTACAGCTGGAAGGAGGCTTACACCTCCGTCGAGCCGGCGAGCGTGCGCGGCGGCGTGCCTTGGTGGTGGTTCACCGAACGGTTCGGCGACTATCGCGCGCGGACGGCCAAAGCGCTGGGCATGACGGCTTAGAAGTTCGCCGACCGACAGACGCCGCTTCGAATTATAAATCGTCATGCTCGGGCTCGACCCGAGCATCAATTAAGCCGTCGCCTGAGCGCTTGATGGATGGACCCTCGGGTCAAGCCCGAGGGTGACGATCTTTAAATAAACAGCAAGCCCAACGCCCTACTCCCCGACCAGCCAATCGACCCGCCAGCGCAGCGGCGCGGCCGAGAGCGGATCGGCGCGCAGCACGCGTGCCAGATAGGGCAGCAACGCACGCAATTCCTCGTCGAGCTTCCATGGCGGATTGACCAACACCAGGCCGCAGCCGTTGAAGCGTTCGGGATCGTCGCCGCCGCGGATCATCAGTTCGGCGACGAGAATCTTGCGCGTACCCGACGCCGCGAGATCGGCATGGAAGGCGTCGACCGGCCGGCGGCCCTTCACCGGATACCATAGGGCGTAGACGCCCGTGGCGAAGCGGCGATAGGCCGCGATCATGCCCTTAGCCAGCAGGTCGAATTCGTCGCGCCGTTCGAACGGCGGATCGACGACGACGAGGCCGCGCCGCTCAGCCGGCGGCAGCAGCGCCTTGAGCGCGAGATAGCCGTCCATCGGCTCGACGCGCGTCAGCCGGTCGCCGGCGAACTCCCTGGCCAAGGTCTTGGCGTCCTCAGGATGCAATTCGCAAGCGGCGAGACGGTCGGTCCCGCGCATGCCGGCGCGCAGGAAGCGCGGCGAGCCCGGATAGAAGCGCAGGCGTTCGGCGAGCGGACCGGGGCCCGGGTTCATATCGGAGATAGCCGCCAGATACTCGGCCAGCAGCGGCGGCGGCTCCGGCTCGGCCAGCAGCCGCTGGATGCCGCCGGCCGCCTCACCGGTCTTCAGCGCCTCCTCGGCCTGAAGGTCGTAGCGGCCGATGCCGGCGTGCGTGTCGAGCAGGAACAGCGGCGCGTCCTTCGCCGTCAGATGGGCCAGGATGCGGCAGAGCGCGATATGCTTGAAGACGTCGGCGAAATTGCCGGCGTGGTAGATATGGCGGTAGTTCATGGCCGCGGACCTTAAACCAAAATCCGAGCTAGGCCAAAACCGGACCGGAGGCTTGTGCGGCTTCGCGCTTTCCCATAGAAGGGAAGGATAAGGTCTTGAAACCACAGGCGCGGCATTCAAGCGCCGGCATGTCTGGATCCCTCCGATGATTCGCTGGCTCTTCGCCGCCCTCGCCTTGCTCGTGACGGGCGCGGTGTCTTACACGGGCTGGTGGCTGCACGGCCAGCCGCGCCCCATCGTCGATGTCGGCCATCCCAAGCTCGGCTGCGCCTCCTACGCGCCCTACCGCGAAGGCCAATCGCCGTTCCAGCGCGGCCTCGTCATCTCGCCGCAGCAGATCGAAGAAGACATGCAGTTGCTGAGCGGCCGCTTCGACTGCGTGCGGACCTATTCGGTCGGCCAGGGGCTCGACCAAGTGCCGCGCATCGCCCAGAAATACGGCCTAAAAGTGCTGCTCGGCATCTGGATCGGCCGTCCCTCGCCAACCGACCCCACCGCCAACGAGAGAGAGATTTCCGTCGCCATCCAGCTCGCCAACGACCCGGCGCTGGCCGGCGCGATCCAGGCGATCATCGTCGGCAACGAAGTGCTGCTGCGCCGCGAATTCACCGACGCCCAAATGGCCGGCTGGATCGGCCAAGTGCGCGGCAAGGTGCCGGTGCCCGTCACCTACGCCGACGTCTGGGAGTTCTGGCTGCAATACCCCAAGATGGCTGACGCGGTGGATTACATCACCGTCCACATCCTGCCGTTCTGGGAGGACCATCCGATCGCCGTCGACGGCGCCATCGCCCACCTCGGCGACACCCTGGCCAAGATGCGCGCCGCCTTCCCCGGCAAGACGCTGTTCATCGGCGAGACGGGCTGGCCGAGCGCCGGCCGGATGCGCGAGGGCGCGGCCCCCGGCCCGTTCAACCAGGCGCGCTACATCCGCGAATTCGTGCTCGCGATGGACAAGGAAAGCATCGGCTACAACGTGATCGAAGCCTTCGACCAGCCGTGGAAACGCGCGCAGGAAGGCACCGTCGGCGGCAATTGGGGCATCTTCGACGTCCAGCGCCAACAGAAGTTCCCCTTCTCCGGACCCGTGAGCGAGAACCCCGATTGGCGGACCGAAGCCGCCGTCGCCTTCGCGCTCGCCGGGACGATCCTGCTCGGCCTCTTGCTGCGCGGCCACGCCTTCGGCCCGCTCGGCTGGCTCGCCGCCGCGGCCGGCGCGCAAATCTCCGGCGCGAGCCTGGTGCGCGGCTGGGTCTATGTGCGCGAGATCAGCTATACCGACGCGGCCTGGGCAGTCGGCATCTTCACGATTGTCTTGGCCGCCGCCGCCGCCGGCCTGCTCTCCGCCGCCATCGCCGACGCCGCCGCCGGAAGGCCGGCGGGTCGCACGCGCCCGGCCCATGTCGCCGAAGCGCTTCTGTGGCTGCGCCGGCCCCGCTTCGGCCAGCTCGCCGACCGCGCCCTGGCGCTCGGCCTATTGCAGACCTTCGCCGTGTTCGGCGCGGCCGCCCTCTCCATGCAGCTGCTGTTCGATCCGCGCTATCGCGACTTCGCCGTGCCGCTCTACCTGATCCCGGCGGTCGGCTTCGTCTGGCTCAACTGGCTGCAGCGCCGCGCCGAAGGCGGCAACGCCATGGACCTGATGACCGCGCCGGAGCGCCGCGAAGAGCGCTGGCTCGCCGTAATCGGCGCGTTCTGCGCGGTCGTGACCGCGATGAAGGAAGGGCCGCTGAACGTCGAGGCGATGGGCTGGACGCTGGTCGCCCTGCTCGCCTTCCTGCCCTGGCTGCGGCTGTCTTGGATCGTCTATCAGTCGCGGCGCAAGCAGCCGACGTGACTCACGCGCCGCGCTCGTCGCGCAGCAAGCGCAGCATCGCCAGCAGCACCGCCGGCACCGCTTCGTCGGCGCTGTAAAGCACCACGGCCGGCGCGCCGAGCAGCAACGCAACCGCCGCGATGAAACGGCTGCCGCGCTGGCGATAGAGCAGCAGCGACAGCGCGGCGCCGGCGAGGCTCGCGATGCCGACGACGTCGCTGTAGAACAATTCGATGACGAAATGGCGGGCCGCGCACCAGACGGGCGGCACGGCGACGTCGCACTGCAAGGCGACCGGCCGCCATTCGACCACGAGGTAGCGGAAAGCGACGGCGATCAGGCAGAGCGCGACAGCCGCGGCGAACAGACGCCAGGTCGAGCGGCCGATGGGAGTTACGGCTCCGACACCAAGGCTCATCGCGCTTTCCTCATGTCCCGCATGCCACCGAGTTTCCCGCAAGTGATCGGCGCACGCCGCGCCGATCACGCTGCATAGCATCGGCGCGCGATGGCGGCAAAGCGCGATTTCATTGGCGGCGCGTCATTTCTCACCGTTCGGTAACGAGGCGACGGCATCGCGCCGCGTTCACGCGCTCGTGCAAGCAGCGTGACCGCATGATCGCGCCCAGTTGAGCGCAAGGTGAAGATAGGTGATTTCGATTAGTGACCGAGGGGACCCATCTCTTCGTCACACGACGCCGCTGGCCGAATGGTTCGGGCAGGACGCCGCGCTCGAAGACCGAATAACCGAAAGGACATCGTCATGCGTACCATCTTCACCAGCGCCATCGCCGCCCTCGCCCTGAGCGCCAGCCTCGCCGGCGCGGCCTCCGCCGCGCCCAACACCGATAGCGGCCAGGCGCTGCCGAACGGCCAGATCTTCACGCAACAGGCCGCCACGCAGGCCCTGTCGGACAAGGGCGGCAGCCAGGCCGACACTTTGGCCCTGGCCAACGTGATCGTCTCGCGGGACAGCGCCAGCTCGCAAATCCTCGCGGAACTGCCGGATCAAAACTAGCGGCTTCGCGCCACCGGATGATCCCGACACGCAACGGCCCGCCCGGTTTCCCGGACGGGCCGTTGGCGTTTGGGTGCCGACAGGTCAGACCAAGTAGAAACCGCCGAGGATAGCGTCGTGATAGAGCTGCGCCGCCGGCGGCGCGATGCCGAACGGCAAATCCTTCTCCGGCTTGGTGTAGGTGTGCACGCCCGCGCCGAAACGCGTGACGGCGGTTTTCGGCGCCGGGCTCATGGCCGCGAACATCGGCAGAATCACTTCCTTATAGACTTCCGGATTGTGGTCGCGGCTGTCCTTGGCGAGGCCAAACAGATAAGGCGGCACCGGCTTGACGCCCGGCCCCTTCAGCTCGCGCGTGAAGCCGATGTAATGCGCGACCAATTCCTCGGTCTGGTCGGGCCCGTAATTGAGCCGCTTGGCCGAAACGCGCGCCGCCTCTTCGAGCGCGCCGACGATATTGTGCGTCACCATATATTCGGCCTTGAACTGCGGCCGCAGCTTGGCGACGTCCCACGCCTCGAAGATCTCCTCCATCAGCCAGGGCAAACGCATGAGCGCCTGCGGGCCTTCCTGTCCGAGCGCCTCGGGGCCGCGATAGCGCGCCAGATCGCGCCAGGTGCGGATGTAGAGATCGTTGAACGGATCCTTCCAGCTATCGCCGGTCTTGGCGACGCGCTCGAAGCCGTCGATCTTGCCGACATGGCCGCCCCAGATGTGCTTGCGCTCGTTGATATAGCCGAAGGTCGAGTTTTCGATGGCGAGCACGCCGGCGATGTTCGGCACGCGCTGCGTCAGCATCGAGACGTAAGGCCCGCCGGTCGAATGGCCGTGCACGTAGATCGAGAACTCGCCTTCGGGAAACTGGCGGCGGCAAGCGGCTTTCATGCCCTCCTCGAAGGCGATGGGCCAAGCGGCCATGCGGTAATAGAAGCGTGTGCCCGGCTTGGCGCGCGCCGACGTGCGCGTGCCGTATTTCATCTTCTTGCCTTCGTCCTTGACGATGTCGTACTGGTCGCGCGTGACGTATTCGCCTTTGACCCACATGGGCGTGCGGACGCTGCCGTCGTCGTTGATCGTGTCGCCCGGCCAATTGCGGCTCGGATCGTCGAGATAGGTGCGCCCCGGATAGGTCATCACCACGACTTTGAAGCCGAACTTCTCGGCGAACAGCCGCGAGAACCGCTCCATGGATTTCGCGTCGCCGGCGCCGCCGTGCAGCAGGAAGACGCCGACCTTCTTGCCGTCAGCGCCCTTCGTGATCGGGCCTTCCGGCGTATAGATGTCGGTGCCGATGTCCCACTCCATGCCGAGCGCCTCGACGCGGAAGATATCCTCCGTCACCTTGACCGGCAGTGACGGGCGAGCCAGCGCCGCGTCGTTCATGGCGATGACCTGCTCGCGCGACAATTGCGCCGGCGGCATCCAGCCCGCGCTGCTGAGATTGGTGGCCATGCGGTTCTCCTATCCTGCGAAAATCAATGGAGCGCGACGCCGCCCGAGACGTCGAGGCAGCTTCCGGTGATGTGGCTCGCCTTCTCCGACAGGAGGAAGGCGACGGCTTCGCCGATATCTTTCGGCTCGGTATGGGTGCCGAGCGGCGAGCGGCTCGGCTTGACGTGATCGCCCACCTTCCAGCGCGCCGGCGTGTCGCCGGGCGCGACGGTGTTGACGCGAATGCCGTGCTTGCCGACTTCCTGGGCGAGCGACTGGCTGAAGACAATGGTCGCCGCCTTGCAGCCGGAATAGACGGCGGCGCGCGGGCCGCCTTGCAAGCCGCGGCGCGCCGTGATGCTGACGATGCCGCCCTTCTTCGCCGGGATCATGTGCTTGAGCGCGGCGTTGGTGACGTTCAACAGGCCGATCAGGTTGATCGACACCATCCTGTTCCACCATTCGGGCGGCGCGTCGGCGAAATCGTGCTGGGGAATGCCGATGCCGCGCCCGCCGCCGGCCAGATTGACCAGCGCGTCGATGCCGCCGAACGTCGCGGCGGTCTCGTCGACGACGCGCGTCACCTCGGCCATGTCGGTGACGTCGAGCTTGGCGACCGTAAGCTTGGGCGCGTTGCCCGCTTTGCCGGCGAACTTGTCGGCGACCATCTGGGCCGTGTCGGTCTTGATGTCGGAAATCACGACATCCCAACCGTCGCGCGCCAGCACGCCGGCGATCCCTTCGCCGATCAGGCTGGCGCCGCCGGTGATGAAAGCGACCGGCATCAGTCGAGCGGCCGATAAGGCTCGGCCTTCTTGCTGACCTTCAGCAAGTAGTCGGCCATCTCGCCGCGCGTCGGCTGCCAGATCTCGTCGCCGAACTGGGCGATGTATTGCATCATCCGCTCGTAAGCCATGGCGAAATTGGGCCGCCCGGACAGTTCGGCATGGACGATGACGTCCACCAGCCCCGGCCGGCCGCGCAGCGCCTCCTGGCGAATGTAGTCGAAAGATTCCTTGAAGCTGTTGAAGTAGTTTTCCGCCGTGCCGGCGCCGCCGGACCAGGCGCGCCAATCGTTGGCGTAGTTCAGCTTAGGAATGCAGACGATCTTCTTGCCCTTCACGCTCGCGACGTAGGGCACGTCGTCGTCGAACACGTCGCCGAACCATTTAAAGCCTTCTTCGGCGAGGATGCCGAGCGTCTCGGGCGTGTGCAGATTGCCCGGGCCGGCCCAGCCGATCGGCCGCTTGCCGGTGCAATCCTTGATCACTTTGACGCATTCGCGGATTTCGGCGCGCTGCTCGTCAGGCGTGAGATCGGTGATGTGATGGTCGTTGGTCATGCCGTGACAGCAAATCTCGTGGCCATCCTCGAACAAGGCTTTGATGCTCTCGGGCCACTTCTGCACCGTCAGGCCGTTGGGCCCGATGATCGCCTTGATCTTGTTGCGCTGGAAAATATCGCGCAAACGCCAGATGCCGACCGCGCCGCCGTAGTTGGCATGCGACAAGGAGGCCAGATTGACCGGTATCTTGCTGGTCTTCTTGAAGCGCCCGCTATTGCGGAACGCTTCATAGGCGACGCGAAAGGTAACGCAGACCAGCTCTCCGCCCGGCCATTTCAATGTGGCGTTCGGCCACTGGACTCCGCGATGCATGACGCTCTCCCCAATCTCGACTCTGTGATTTCGCGCGACAGATCAGGTCGGCCGCCACATGCGACGCCAGACCGTTTCCATTCGCCGGACTTGCCGCTATCATCCTGCAAGTGTCGGCCTTTTCAACTGGAATTCGGACACTCCGGTCGAACGGGACAGACGGATCAGGGGGTGTTTCATGCTTCGCATCGTTCTTTCCGCAATCGCCGTGACAGCCTGCGCGCTGGTTTCGCTGGCCGAAGCGAACGCCCAATCCTCACCAGCCAGCCGCCAGCCGACCGCCGCCGAAAAGCTCTATGCCGAGCTCAACGCCCTGCCCGCCGCCGAGCGCCAGAAGCGCATCGAGGAGGGCGCGCGCAAGGAAGGCCAGATCAACTTCATCCACACCTGGCGCGGCCCGCTGGCGCGCAACCATCTCCGCCTGTTCGAGAAGCGTTATCCGTTCGTCAAAGTCGATTTCGTCGATATCGGCTCGCAAGACGCCGCCGAGCGGCTCGTCGCCGAAGAGACCGTCGGCCGCCACCTGACCGACGTCGTCAGCCTCGCCGTCGCCGACATGAACGAGATACTCGCCAAAGACATCTCGGCGCATTATCCGACGCCCGCCGCGAACCTGGTCTACGACCGCTACAAGAGCTTCTTCGATCCGCAAAACCGCTGGCTGCCGTTCTATTGGACCGAGCGCGGGCCCTCCTACAATCCCGCCATGGTTCCGAAGGGTAAGGAGCCGAAGGACTGGTTCGATCTATGCGATCCCGTTTTCAAAGGGTCGGTGTCTTTCGACCCTTATCAGGTCCGCTTTCTCGCCGGCATGTGGAACGTGATGGGCGAGGAAAAATTGAATGAATGGCTGAAGTGCATGGGGCAGAACAAACCCATCATTCAGCGCGGACATACGCAGCGGGTCAACTTGATGATCGCCGGCGATCATGCAGCCCAAGGCGACAATTACCTCTATTACGGCCTCCAGCAAAAAATGAAGAACCCGAGCACCAACTTTGAGGCTGTTTGGACTGCGACGTTGCCGGCAAGCATCGGCGCCATGATCATCAACGCCAACACGCAGCACCCTTACGCCTCGGCGCTGCTGGTCGATTGGGTGCTGTCGGAGGAGAGCCAGAAATACACCGCCGACCAGTTCCGCGGACCGGTCGCTTATAAGCATCCCTACATTCCCGAGGACGCCAAGATCGTCAGCTTCGCGACGGTGGACGACGCCGTCGCCGACAAGTTGGCCAAGATGTGGGATCAGCATATCGTCGGACAGGCAACAGATCGCGGCGGCACGCCCTAAGCGCCGCCCAACCCCTTCCGGCCCGTCGCAGCCGCCATGCCTCCAACCCCGCATCCGCAGCGCCGCCAGCGCATCAGCGCGAACAGCCTGTTCGCGCTGAACGTCGGCCTCGTCGCGCTGCTGATCGCGATGGTCGGCGGCGTCATCTGGTTCGAGCGCGATCAGGCCGTCCAGCAAGCGGCGCGCAACGCCCGCAACCTCGCCGACGTGCTGGCGGCGCAGACGCGGGAGAACTTTCAAGCGATCGACCAATCGCTGCTCGCCATCATCGAGCGGCTGCAGGCCGACAATATCGCCGACGATTCGCAGATCGAGCCGACATATCAACTGCTTTACGACTCGTTCCGCACCGCGCCGAACGGCGTGATGTTCTATTTCGTGCTCGGGCCGGACGGCCGCACGCTCAACAGCTCGCTGACGCCCGACCGCGATCTGACCGATCCCTCCGACCGCGAAGGGTTCATCGTCCAGCGCGACGATTACAAGCTAGGCTTCAATATCGGCAGGACCGTGCGCGGCCGCCTGCCGCCGATGGCCGGGCGCTGGATATTCACCGTCAGCCGCCGCTTCGTCAAAAGCGACGGCAGTTTCGGCGGCATCGTCGCCGCGACGATCGCCGTAGACCGCCTCGCCGTCCTCTACGACGCGCTGAACGTGGGCGAAGACGGGCTGGTGACCCTGTTCCACCGCGACGGCTACGTTCTCGCGCGCTCGCCGGCCGACGAGCGGGCCGTCGGCCAGGACCTGTCGAGCGGCCCGCTCTTCCGCAATGGCTTATCGCGCAGCGATGCCGGCTGGATGATCTCGACCTCGCCCGCCGACCATACCACCCGCGTTCTAGGCTTCCACGCGTTGCAGGAATTCCCCCTCGCGGTGGTCGTCGGCTTATCGCAGGAGCGCGAGCTGACGGCGTGGAAGCGTTACGCCACGATTGGCGGCGGCGCGACCCTCGCCGTCGCGGCGCTGATCCTGCTGCTGCTCACCGTCATGCAGCGCCGCATCCGCCAATCGCTGCGCGACGAGGACCGCTACGTCGAAGCCGAGCTGCGCCGCAAGGATGAGCTGGAGGGTTACAGCCGCCAACTGCTCAAAGCGCAAGAGCTGGCCAACATGGGCAATTGGCGTTTGGAGCTTGGCGCGAAGGAAATGCAAGTCTCGCCGATGCTGCAACGGATCGCCGGGCGCGCGGAAACGGGAGTCGATCCGGTCGAAGAAGCCGCCAATGTCATCCATCCCGAAGACAAGCCGCGCTTGATGGCGATGCAGGAGGTGGCGCTCAAAAGCGGCGAGCCGCAGCAGATCGAATACCGCATCGTGCGGCCAGATGGCGCGATCCGCCATCTGTGGAGCGAAGTGCGCAGCGAGCGCGGCGAGACCGGCGCGCCGATCGCCCTGTTCGGCATCGTGCAGGACATCACCGAACGCAAGACGACCGAAGAACAGCTCCGCCAATCGCAGAAAATGGAGACCATCGGCCATCTCACCGGCGGCGTCGCCCACGACTTCAACAACCTGCTCATGGTCATCATGGGCAATCTCGATCTGCTGCTCGAGCGCATGCAGGACGACGCCGACACCGCCGCCATCGTCAACAGCGCCATCACCGCGACGGAACGCGGCGCATCGCTGACCCGCCAGCTCCTCGCCTACGCCCGACGCCAGCCGCTCGCGCCGCGCGAGCTCGACGTCAACGCCGCCATCCAGGGCCTCTCGCGCCTGCTGCGTCGCACGCTCGGCGAGCAGGTCGAGATCGAGACGATCCTCGGCGGCGGCTTGTGGCACGCCATGGCCGATGCGACGCAAGTCGAGAACGCCGTCATCAATCTGGCCATCAACGCGCGCGACGCCATGCCGAACGGCGGCAAGCTGACGCTGGAGACGGCCAACGCCGCGTTCGACGAGGACTACATCGGCCTCAATGACGAGGTCGCCCCGGGCCAATATGTGATGATCGCCGTGACCGATACCGGCACCGGCATGCCGGCGGATGTCGCGGCCCGGGCTTTCGAGCCCTTCTTCACCACCAAGCCGGTCGGGCGCGGCACCGGGCTCGGCCTCTCGATGGTCTACGGCTTCGCCAAACAATCGGGCGGGCACGCCAAAATCTACACCGAGCCCGGCCACGGCACAACGGTGAAGCTCTATCTGCCGCGCGCGCGCGTCGCGGCAGATGCGGCGCCCCCCGCCCCCGCCGCCGCGCCGGACAGGGCGGCCGGCGAAACGATTCTCGTGGTCGAGGACGACGAACTGGTGCGCGGCACCGTCGAGCGGATGCTGAAGGAGCTCGGCTTTAAGACGATCCTTGCCGCCACCGCAGAAGAAGCGCTGCCGATCCTCGAAAGTGGCCGGCCGTTCGATCTGCTGTTCACCGACGTCGTGTTGCCCGGCAAAATGGGCGGGCGCGAACTGTCGGAGCGGGCGCACGCCCTGCGCCCAGGCCTGCCGGTGATCTTCTCGTCGGGCTACACGCAGAATTCGATCATCCACCAGGGCCGGCTCGACGCCGACATCGAGCTGCTGTCGAAGCCCTACAAGAAACAGGACCTCGCGCGGCGGCTGCGTGCCGTGCTCGACAGGGCCAAGCGCTAGGCGGATTTATAGCGAGTTGTCGCCGCCTCAGGCGGCGAACGAGATAACGGTGTCGGCTGGCGGCTGGGTCGTGTCGAGCGCCGGGAAATCCACGACATAATGGCCGCCGCGGCTTTCGCGCCGCAGCAGGGCCGAGCGCAGGACCATCTCGGCGATGGCCGCGAGGTTCGCCGCTTCGATCACATCGGCGCGCGGCCGGCTCGCCAGCATGGCGCGGCGCGCTTCCTGCGCCAGCGGCGCGAGCGCGAGCTGCGCCGCCGTCATGCCCTCGACGCTGCGCACGATGCCGGCGGCGTCCCACATCAGGCGGCGAATCGCTTCAGCCCAGCCGGCGACCTCAGCCGCGTCCGGCGGCGTCGCGTTGCCGCCCGGCGGCGCGTCGAACGCCGGCACCAGCGGCACGAAAGCCGGATCGTGGCGGCACGCGATATCGGCGGCGGCCGCGTCTGCGAAGACTAGACATTCGAGCAGCGAGTTCGACGCCATGCGGTTCGCGCCGTGCAAGCCGCTGAAGGCGCATTCGCCGACGGCATAGAGCCCGGCGAGATCGCTGCGCGCGTCGAGATCGGTGACGATGCCGCCGCAGGTGTAATGCGCCGCCGGCACGACCGGGATCGGCTCCTGCGCGATATCGAGGCCGAGCGAGCTGCAATGCTCCGCGATAGTCGGGAAATGCTCGGCGACGAAGGCCGCCGGCTTGTGGCTGATGTCGAGATCGACATGGGTGAGGCCGCGCTCGCGCATCACCTCATGGATGGCGCGCGCCACGATGTCGCGCGGGGCCAGTTCGGCGAGCGGATGGCGGCCCAGCATGAAGCGCTCGCCGGAGCCGGGAACCTTGAGCTGGCCGCCCTCGCCCCGCATCGCCTCGGTGATGAGGAACGGCTTGTCGCCCGGCCGATAGAGGCAAGTCGGATGGAATTGCACGAATTCCATGTTGGCGACGCGGCAGCCGGCGCGCCAGGCCATAGCGATGCCGTCGCCGGTGGCGCGCTCGGGGTTCGTGGCGTGGAGATAAACCTTGCTCGCGCCGCCGGTGGCGAGGATCACGCTGCGCGCGAGGATCGGCGCGGGCCGGTCGCTGCCGGCTTCGAGAATCCAGGCGCCGACGCAGCGCGGCCCGCCGGCGGCGCTGCGATCGACGATCAGGTCGATGGCGAGGCTGTCTTCCAGCACGGCGATGTTGTCCCGGCGCGCCAACTCGTCTTGCAGGCAAAGCTGGACGGCGCGGCCGGTCGCGTCGGCGGAATGGACGATGCGGCGGCGGCTATGGCCGCCTTCGCGCGTGAGATGGTAATGGCGGCCGTTCGGCAACGCCTCGGCGTCTTCGGTCAGGACGATGCCGTAATCGGCCAGCCGCTCGATCACGGCGGGCGCGCGCTCGACGACGAAGCGCACCGCGTCGGCATGGCACAGCCCCGCGCCGGCGACCAGAGTGTCCTCGACATGGAGATCGAACGAATCGTCGGCGGCGAGCACGCTGGCGATGCCGCCCTGCGCCCAGTTGGTCGCGCCTTCGGCAAGCTTGCCCTTGGAGACGACCGCGACCGACAGATCGGGCGGCAAAGCGAGCGCCGCGCCGAGACCGCCAGCGCCGCTACCGATGATGAGAACGTCGTAGGTCGCCATGATCGAGGACCGTTCGCCCTAAGGTGGAGCGGAGTTGTCGCACCGCGCCGCTGCGAATTCAATATTAGGCCGAAAACCGTTAACGAATCAAAGCGCTAGGAACGGCCCGCAAACCGCGCCTGGGCCCCAGGGCCGATCGCGCGCAAATCGGCGAGATAATCGGCGAAGGCCGCGTCCAGGCTGTAAGCCGGCGTCCATTGCAGTTGGTCCTTCGCGGCCGAAATGTCGAGAGGCTGGCTTTTCGATTTTCCCGCCTCGCCCGGCGCGATGTCCAATTCGAGCCCGGGCAACAGCTTGCGGACCGCCGCCGTCACCGCCTCGAAGCTCTCGACCTTGCCGTTGCCGATGTTGAAGAACATCTGCTTGGGCGCGGGCACGGTCGCCGCCAGATCGACGGCGCGGCCGAGATCCTTGGCGTAGATATATTCGTTGGCGATCGTGTCCGCCGCCTTGAGCTTGGCCGGCACGCCGGTCAGCCCGGCTTCGAGCAGCGCCTGCATCTTCTCCCCGCCCGACGATCCGGACCAGAAATGGCCGAGGCCGAAGACGTTGGCCGGACGCAAGCCGACAAGCTCGAACCCGTACTGGCGCTGATAGGCTTCGAGGACCAATTCCTTGGCGACTTTCGACGCGCCATAGCCGCGCCCGCTGCCGCCGCGCGGGAAATCCTCCGTCACCGGTCCGTCCGGCGCGCGCCGCGCGTCATAGACGCCGAACGTGCTGATATGGACCAGGCGTCGCGCGCCCGTCAGGCGCATCGCCTCGGCGACGTTCATGGTGCCGAGCAGGTTGACTTGCAGCGCGCTATAGAGCGCGGCGTCGACGCGCGCGCCAATCAAGCCGGCGCTATGGACGAGCGTATCGGCCTTGTGAGTCTGGATCGCCGCGATGAGCGCCGGCAGATCGCGCACATCGCCGCGCACCAGGGCATAATCGCCGGCGTCGCCGAGCTTGGCGCGCAGGAATTTCTCGCGCGGCTCTGGATCGAAAAAAACCACGCGCTCGCCGCGCTTGAACGCCTCGGCCGCGAAAGACGCGCCGATCAGGCCGGCACCGGTCACCAACGTCGTCATCGCTCTAAGCCTCCAATCGCGCCCAGGTCAGTTCGTGCTTGTTGTGATGCAGGTGAAACAATTGCGCGCCGGGGATGGCGGCAAACTGGCGGAGCGCGGCGAAATCGGTCGCGCCCTGAAATTTGACGGTGCAGACCATGTTGCGCGCCAGCCCCGCGTCGATCCAGGCGTTGACCAGGCGATAGAGCCGCTCGGGATAGCAGATCACGTCGCTGAACAGCCAATCGACGGCGCCGACATCCGCCGGCTTCAGGCCGAAGGCGCTTTCGGCGCGGATCGTCACGCCCGGCAGCGCCGCGATCTTCGGATCGAGCGGCGCTTTGTCCACCGCCACGACCTCCGCGCCGAGGCTCTGCAACACCCAGGTCCAGCCGCCGGGGCAAGCGCCGAGGTCGAGGCAGCGTTCGCCGGGCTGGGGGTAGCGGCGCAGGCGCGTCAGCGCCTCCCACAATTTCAGATAGGCGCGGTTCGGCGGATTGACCCGGTCCTCGACGAAGCGCGCCTCGCCGTTCGGGAACGGGCTGTCGCAGCGCGCGGCGGCCAGCAAGGTCGTCTCGTCGAGCAGGGTCCAAGAGCCGAGCGGCGCGGCCGGCACGGGATTGGGGAAAACGATGGGCTTGGCGGTGACGACCGGCAGTTTGCCGGTCAGCAGCTTGGCGCGGCGGTGATAGGCGATGTTGTAGCCGACCCAATTGCGCTGGAGGGCGCGCAGCGCCTTGGCCCCCTCGCCGATCGAGGCGATGGGAATGCGCAAAACATCGTGCCAGACGTTCGCCGCCCAAGCGGCGGGGCGCGCCGGGCCGAATGCGAGCATGAGGCGGCCGTGCTCCTGGACGACATCGCCCAGCTCGGCGCGCAAATCCGCCTCGAAGCCTTCGGCGGCGAGATAGCCGGTCAGGCCGGTCGGTTGGGGAACGGGCGCGGCGGGAGCTTGGGAATCGGCAGTTTGGGAATCCGGAGCTTGGGACATGGGCCGGGACGATACCGACCTCGCGCCCCGGGCGCATCACAATCTTCCGCGCTAACGCACGACAATCTTCCGCGCTAACGCACGAGCAGATATTCGACGGTCGCGACGGCGCGCAGCCGCTTGTCCGGCGAACCGCGCTCGTCGCCGTAGCCATCGTCGCGCGCCAGGATGGCGATAACGCCCTGGTTGGCGTTGCGGATGCCGCCGACCTCGCTGTCGGAAGCCGCAGCGAACTCGCCCGCCGAAATTTTAGCGGCGGCGGTGGCGCGGCGGATCAGGTCGGGCTTGAGCGCGTTGAGCCGTTCGGCGGTGACGATGTAGCTCGGCCCGCCGCCGTCGGTCAGCAGGATGCCGCGCCGCACCAGTTCGCCCGCCGACTGGCTAAGCTTGCTGACCAGCCCAATCTTGCTGGAGCGCAGCAGGACCGACTGGCTGAGGATGAAGCGCGATTTGGGGTCGGCGTCTTTCGGCCGGTAAGGCTGGGCGAAAATGTCCTGCGCTTCGAGCCGGCGCACGGCGATTTCGGATTCCTCGAAACCGTAGTCGCGGAGGAAAGCGACGATCTCGCCGATCTGCCCGCTCAGGCGGCGCTCGCCCTCGGCGATGTCGCCGGCGGTGACGGTGACACGCAGCGGATAGGTCGCGAGGTCGGCGGCGATCTCCTGTTCGGCGACGCCCTTGACGGTGACGCTGCGGTCGGCGAGGCGCTGATCGAGCACCCCCTTGCCGACAAAATAGCCGGCTGCAGCGGTGCCGGCGGCGATCAATCCGGCGGCGACGAGGCCAGCGGCGAGATAGCGAGACATACGGAGTCCCCTCAAAGGTGAGCCCGCAGATTCGGCCCGGCTTGCGGCGCGGATAAGGACGAATTGCGGCAACTTGATGAATAAGGTCGCGCGCCGCGCGCGCTGGACGAAAACGAAAACGGAGGCCGCAAGGCCCCCGTTCTTAGCCGCATCTGGCGCGAGCTATTTGCGCTGCTCTTTGAGCAGATCGCGAATTTCCCGCAGCAACACTTCCTGGGCCGGCGTGGGAGTCGGCTTAGCCTCCTCCTGGCGGCGGAAGCGCTGGACCTGCTTGACCAGCACGAATACCGCGAAGGCGACGATCAGGAAGTTGATGACCGAGTTCAGGAACACGCCGTAATTGATCGTCGCCGCGCCGGCGGCGGTCGCCGCCGCGAGCGACGGATATTCGCCGCCCGACATGTTGATGTAGAGATCGGAGAAATCGACGCCGCCGGTGATCATGCCGATCGGCGGCATGATGATGTCCTTGACCAGCGAATTGACGATGGTGGTGAAGGCCGCGCCGATGATGATGCCGACCGCGAGATCGACGACGTTGCCGCGCGCGACGAACGCCTTGAAGTCGTTGATGAACGCCCCGCCCTTGCCAGCCAGCGCCTTGCCTTGTTCCAACATGATTGTGCGATCCTCTTGGTTGAACTAGCGGCCGAGCAGGCCGCGCAATTGATCCGCCGCGCCGCCGCCCGTCGAGCCGGCCGCGCCGCCGAGCCCCTGCAGCACGTTGCCGAGGTTGCTCGCGGCCGCCTTCGCCGCCTGCTGGCTGATCGCGCCGATGATCTCGTTCGAGACTTCGGCCGGCGTCGCGCCACCCTTGGCCTTGCCGATGTCGCGCAGGTTGATCGCCGGCAGATCGGTGTAGACGTTCTGGTTGGACTGGGCGAGCGCCTGATGCTTCACCGACACGCGGCCGCCCTGGATGGTGACACGGTCGATGATCAGCTTCTTCTCGGCCTTGCCGCCCGACGAGGAGGCCGGCGCCGACGCGCCGCCGGAGCCGCCGCCCATCTTGCTGGCATAGGCAGCGACGTTCTTCTGGATCGTCTGCAAGTTGCCGCCGCCCGCCAGGTTCGGCTCGTAAGTCACCAGCGGCTTGTCGATCACCACTTCCTTGATGTGGATGACGTCCTTGGTGACGCTGGCCGGGTCGATCATCAGCCGGACTTCGCCGAGCGTGAAGGCTTCCGGCGAGCTGAAGCCCTTGGGATTGCCGATCGACACGTTGGTGATCTGGCCGCTGCCGTCGCGCAGGCCGATCTTGACGCCGCCGACCTTGACTTCGGCCTGTGTCGCCTCGGTGCCGTATTTCTCCATGGCGCTCTTGATGAGGCCGTCGAGGTTGGACAGCAGGTAATAAGCTCCGCCCGCGACGATGACGAGCAGCACCGCGAGCCCGATGGCGATTTTCTTGAACATGGCGGATCCCCTTCCAGCGGCCCTCCCCGACGCGAAGCGCGGGCCGCGATTGCCGGCCAAAAGCCGGCGATTTGACGCGCATCAGACTAGCCGTAGCGGTTTGCCCCGCCAATAGCTTCGTATAGGATGCCGGCAGAGCCCGCCATGCCTTAACAACAACGGCGAGCGATAACAGGACCGCATCACAGGAGACAAACGTGAAACATATGCTCGCGGCTTTGGCCGCGATTGCCGGCGCGGCTGCTTTGACCCAGCCCGCCAGCGCCCAATCCGCCTCCAACCAATCCGTCGCCGACTTCTACAAAGGCCAAAACGTGCAGTTCGGCGTCGGCTACGCGCCAAGCGGCGGCTTCGACGCCTATACCCGCGCCGCCGCCCGCTTCATCGGCAAGCACATCCCCGGCAACCCGACCGTCATCGTGCAGAACATGCCCGGCGCGTCGAGCCTGACCTACGTGCGTTATTTGAACAGTCAAGCGCCGAAGGACGGCACGCAGTTCGGCATGTTCAACCGCGGCCTGATCCCGAAATCGGTGCTCGAGCCGAAGGAGACCGGCGTCGACTTCCGCAACTTCACCTGGATCGGCAGCATGAGCAGCGAGCTGGCCGTCTGCTACCACTGGGCCGCCAAGGGCTATAAAACGCTCGACGACATCAAGAAGGCGAACGTCGTCAACCTGGGCGACACGTCGAAGAACAGCGGCGGCTACATCTACACCTCGATCCTGCGCAGCATGAGCCCGAAGAACGTCAAGCTCATCCTCGGCTACGCCAACACCGGCGACATCTGGCTCGCCATCGAGCGCGGCGAGCTCGACGGCAACTGCACGCTCTACAGCAGCCTGCAGGTCCAGCGCCCCGAATGGATCGCGCAGAACAAGATCGACGTCATGATGCAGTTCGCCGAAACCAAGCATCCCGATCTGCCCAAGGTGCCGACCATCTTCGAGATCGTCAGCGACGAGAACGAGAAGAAAGCGATCAACTTCCTGATCGCGGCCGAAGCCATCGGCCGTCCGGTGATCGGCCCGCCGGGCATGCACCCCCAGCGCGCCGAGGCGATCCGTAAGGCGTTCCTCGACACGATGAAGGACCCGGAATTCCTGGCCTTCACCAAGCAGGCCAAGATGGACATCGATCCGGTGCCGGCCGACAAAGCGCTGAAGATCGTCGGCGACATCATGGCGACGCCCAAGCCGGCCGTCGATCTGGCCCGGCAGTATATGGAGTGATCTGAGCGCCGCCCGTCCCGGAACATCCGGGGCGGGCGGCCGCTTATAGCCGGCTTTGCCGCCCTTTTCTGCGGGTTTGGCCATTGACCGCCAGCCGCCCAGGCCATACATAGCCTGTATGGTTTTCCGACTGCGCCTCCTTCGACTTAGCTGATCCGCGCCCCCGGCCCGCCGGGATCACGCGCGGAACCGCCTACACGCGCCCCATGGATCGCCTGGGCGCCTAGGCCCGCCCTAAGACCGAAGTTGTTGGAATCCCTTGACGATGCGCGCCCTTTATCCCCATTTTGTGCCCCAATTCGCCGGTCCCGCTGCGTTTCCGGCCCGTTCGGCGCGACTTAGCGGCGGCCGCTGATCCCCGGCTCATCCAGCCAGGTCGATCGCGGCCCACGACGCGCCTTCCCGGAAATTCAGCGATTTTGGAGACCTTTGATGTCCACGATGCCGATCCACAAATACCGACCCTTCGCCCCGGTGAACTTGCCGGACCGCCAATGGCCGAGCCGCACCATCACCAAGGCGCCGATCTGGTGCAGCGTCGACCTGCGCGACGGCAACCAGGCGCTCGTCGAGCCGATGGGGCCCGACCGCAAGCGCCGCATGTTCGAACTGCTGGTCCGCCTGGGCTTCAAGGAAATCGAAGTCGGCTTCCCCTCCGCCTCGCAGACCGATTTCGATTTCGTGCGTCAGCTCATCGACGAGAAGATGATTCCCGACGACGTCACCATCCAGGTGCTGACCCAGTCGCGCGACGAGCTGATCAAGCGCACGTTCGAATCGGTCAAGGGCGCGAAGCAGGCCATCGTCCATCTCTACAATTCCACGTCGGAATTGCAGCGCCGCGTCGTCTTCGGGCTGGATCGCGCCGGCATCGTCGATATCGCCGTGAAAGGCACGAAGCTGGTGCGCGAATTGAAGGCGACCGTGCCCGAAACGAAGGTGCGCCTGGAATATTCGCCGGAAAGCTTCACCGGGACCGAGCTCGACTTCGCCAAGGAGATTTGCGAGGCCGTGCTCGATACGTGGGGCGCCAGCGCCAGCGACAAGGTCATCTTGAACCTGCCGGCGACCGTCGAGATGTCGACGCCGAACGTCTACGCCGACATGATCGAATGGTTCGGCCGCAACGTGGCGGGGCGCCAGCGCTACATCCTCAGCGTCCATCCCCATAATGACCGCGGCACCGGCGTCGCCGCCGCCGAGCTGGCCGTGATGGCCGGCTGCGACCGCGTCGAGGGCACTTTGTTCGGCAACGGCGAGCGCACCGGCAACGTCGATATCGTCAACCTGGCGCTCAACCTGTTCACCCAGGGCGTCGACCCCGACCTGGAAGTGAACAACGTCCGCGAGATCGTCGAGACGGTCGAATATTGCAACCAGCTGCCGGTCCATCCGCGCCACCCCTACGGCGGCGAGTTGGTGTTCACGGCTTTCTCCGGTTCGCACCAGGACGCCATCAAGAAGGGCTTCGCCGCGCTGGAAAAGAGCAACAGCGGCCTGTGGGAAGTGCCCTACCTGCCGATCGACCCCAAAGACGTCGGCCGCGACTATGAGGCCGTCATCCGCGTCAACAGCCAGTCCGGCAAGGGCGGTGTCGCTTACCTGCTGCAGACCGATTACGGCCTCGACCTGCCGCGCGGCTTGCAGGTCGAGTTCTCCAAGGTCGTGCAGAAGATGACCGACGCCACCGGCAAGGAAGTGACGGCCAAGGACATCTGGGCCGCCTTCGAGGCCGAATATCTCAAGCCCGGCCGCATCGAGTTCGTCGACCACAAGACCTGGCCGTCGGCCAACGGCGCCGCGCGCGAGATCGAAGCCACCATCCGCTTCGACGGCAAGGAGACGAAAATCTCCGGCACCGGCACCGGGCCGATCGACGCTTACGTCGATGCGCTCAAGAAAGGCTGCGGCGTCGCGCTCGAGATCAGCGACTATCGCGAACATGCGGTGAAAAGCGGCTCCGGCGCCAACGCCGCCGCCTATGTCGATACCAAGGTGGACGGCAAGCCGCTGTTCGGCGTCGGCATCGCGCCCAACATCGTCACCGCCTCGCTCAGCGCCATCACCAGCGCCGCCAACCGCGCGCTCAGGAAATAACGGGCGCAAGTCAGGCGGCGAACCGCGAAAATAAAAAGGGCGCAGCCTCGGCTGCGCCCTTTTCTTTTGCCGGAGCCGATCGCTTATTGCGCGACCAGCACTTCGTACTGCGGAGCCTGGATCTCGCGGCCGCCGGCGCTGATGTTGCAGAACTGCACGACCAGCTTGCCGGTGATGACGCCGTTCTGGAACGGCGCGCGGCAGACCACGAGCTGCGGCCGGCCCGGCTCACCGCCGCCGACATAGGCGCCCGGCGCGGACTGGCCGCCCTGCGCCCTCACCCATTTGGCCGCCTGCTGCGCTTGCGGCGTGCCGGTCAGCACTTCGAATTGCGGGATCATGATTTCGCGCCCGCCCCAACCGATGCTGCAGCCGTTGGTGCCGAGCAGCTTGCCCGGATGCACGCCGTTGTTGTAGGGCGCGCGGCAGATGCTCACCGGCTGGCCGCCTTCCTGGCCGGCGACCAGAGCGGTGTTCGGCCGGGCCGCGCCTTGGCGGCCGGCGACCCAGGCGAGCTTGGCCGGAGCCACCGCGACCGGCGCGGGGGCCGGTTGCGGCGCGGGAGCCGGAACCGGCACCAGCGTCGGCGCGCCGGCCGGAACGTACGGTCGCACATAGCTGATCTTGGCTTCGACGATGGGCGTCTGCGTGTAGTTCGTGCCGCCGTAGTTGGTGACGATCGGGTTCTTCGCCGTGGCGAGGATGCTCTCCCAGCCCGGCGTCTGGGTCGGGCTGCTGATGTTCACCTGCGTCTCGTGCGAGCCGAGCAGACGTTTGGTGAAAAAGCCGCCGACGTCGTCGTCGCCCCAGGCGTACTCGCCTTCGCTGGTCGAGGAGATGGCGATCTCGCCCGCCGCGTCGAGCCACAGGCGGCTGAAGGTCTTTTTATAGTCCGGCGGCGCGCTCGCCATGCGCGAAGCCATGGCCGAGGCCACCGGCAGGTCCATGACGTTGTTGCAGCTGTCGGTCACGGCGATGAGCAGGCGGGGCGACTTCTTGCGCAGTTCGGCGACGATCTCGCCGAAATCCTGGCCCTGGTTGCTGATGTAGAGATAGGGGAAGCGCGTCGTCTTGTTGTAGGTGCGGTAGCCGTGGCCCGAGTAATAGAAGAAGATCGTGTCGTTCGTGCCCGGCTTGACCGCGTTGACGGCGGCGCGCACGTTAGCCAGCGTCACCTGCGGGCCCTCGAGCGCCTGCATCTCCAGCTTCATGCCGGTATAGCCCGACACCTGCTGCAACAGACGTTTGAGATTCTCGAAGTCCTTTTTCACCGAGATCCCGATCGAGGCGTCGTTGGTGTCGGCGATCAAGATTGCTTGCAGCGTCTGCGCCGAAACGGGCGCGGCGCAGAGCAGCAGCAGCGCGGCGATGGCGGCCGCGACGGCGCGCGGCAAGCCGCCGGCGCGGCGTAGGACGATGGACAGCATGACGTTTCCCCCGGTCTCAGGACTTGCGGTTCTCAGGACTTACGGCTTTTCGAAAAGTTCGGCGAGAAGCGCCTTGATTTCGCTTTCGGCCGGATCGTAATCCTCGATCTTCGGCCGTTCGCCGGGACGCGCGAAGCTCCACAGCTTGCACGATTGCGACAAGACGACGCTGGCCTCGCGCGCGCCCGCGTGGAACACGAATCCGGCGTCGGCGAGGAACGGGCAGCGCTTCGACTTGTCGAAAATGTAGCTGTCTTCGGAGAAGATCAGCGTGCGCAGCGCCTCGACCTGGCCGACCGTCAGGTCCGGCCCCTTCTCGCGGATGGCGTAGCCCTGCACCGACGGCTCGGCCATCCCGGTCTTGGCTTCGAGCTGAACGCTCTCGACGCGATCGGCGGCGGCGACGATGTCGGCGATCTCGCCGAGAAATTTGGCCGCCGGCTCGTCCAACGTCGCGGCCACAACCGCGCCGGTCGACAGAACGCCTATGACCAAGCCGAACGCCGCCGCGCGCAAGAACGCCATTCTCGAATTCCCTGAAACCCCTGTTGGCGGCATCCTAGCATAAACCGGCCGCCGGACGGTATAGACCGGCGAAACCGGCCGTCAGGACCGGCGGGGTAGCCAGCCTTCGGCGGTCAGGGTGTAGCGGTCGGCATCGTCGCCGTAGAGGGTGATCCGGCCCTGCTTGGTGAAATGCAGCCGACGGAGAAACCGGCGCACCGTCTCGTCGCCCCGCGCCGCGCAGCCGACCACATGGGGCAATCGCAGGGATTTGAAGGCGTGATCCAGCAGGGCGGTCCCCGCTTCGGTGGCATAACCCTGACGGCGCGAGGCTTTGGCGAGATAAAGGCCTAGCTCCACTTCGTCCTCGCTGCCGGGCCACATCGGCGCCAGCAGACCGCGGCCGCGGAACCCGCCGGTGGCGCGATCCTCGATCACCCACCAGCCATAGGGCGCGCCCGGCTCGCGCTGCGACAATTCGATGCGCGGCGCGATGCGCTCGGCCAGACGGGCCGGATCGGCCCCCCGCATGGCGAGATAGGCGGTGACGTCGTCCAAGGCGTCGAGCGCGTGCAGTTCGGCTTCGTCGCCTGGCGCCGGGCGGCGCAGGATCAGGCGGCGGGTTTCGAAACGGGCGTAGGCGGGATCGGCGGCGGGCATGGCGGCAAGCTAGCGCGCGGCGGCGGTCCGGTCAAAGCGCCGCGCGGGCAAGGCGCGAAAATCCTTCACAAATTCCGCCGCGCGGACCATATAGACGCGCAAACGTTGTTTCGGTGATCGTTCCGGCATGCTGAAGAAATACACGCGCAAAGTGGGCGACATCGTCCGTCGCCGACGGGGCGAGATGAAAACGCCGGGCCAGCGCTTCGCCGCCTGGATCGAGATGGTGTTCATGGATCACGGCATCTTCCGCCTGATCTACAGCAACACCCACCGCGTCTCGCCAAGCATGTATCGCTCGAGCCAGCCCTCGCCCGGCCAGATCGCACGCATGGCGCGCCTCGGCGTCAAGACCATCGTCAATCTGCGCGGCGCGCGCGACGGCGGCGAATATCTGCTGCAGAAGGAAGCCTGCGCGCGTCACGGCATCGCGCTGATCGACTTCCCGATCAGCTCGCGCGACGCGCCGCGCAAGACCGACGCGCGCAAGCTGAAGGAGCTGTTCGGCCAGATCGAATATCCCGCCCTGCTCCACTGCAAATCGGGCGCCGACCGCGCCGGCCTCGGCGCCGCGCTCTATCTGCACCTGCACGAAGGCCGCCCCGTCGCCGAAGCGGCCAAGCAGCTCCATTGGCGCTACGGCCATTTCCGCCAGGCCAAAACCGGCATCCTCGATTTCTTCTTCGACACCTACGGCCGCAGCACCGCCACCGTGCAGCGCGACCTGATGCTGTGGTCGGAGAACGATTACGACCCGGAGGCGCTGAAGCGCGACTTCCGCACGAACCGCTGGTTCAACCTGCTGGTGGATAAAATTTTACGCCGCGAGTAGGCGCTAAACTGCGGTGGGCTCGTCCTCGCCGCGGAACTGCAGGCGGCTAAGCTTGGCGTAATGGCCGTCTTTCGCCAACAGCTCGCCATGCGTGCCGCGCTCGATGACGCGACCGGCTTCCAGCACATAGATCAAGTCGGCGTCGCGCACCGTGGCGAGGCGATGGGCGATGACCAGCGTCGTGCGGCCTTTGGTGAGGCGGGCCAGCGCCTCCTGCACCAGCTTCTCCGACTCGGCGTCGAGCGCGCTGGTCGCCTCGTCGAGCAGCAGGATCGGCGCGTCCTTCAGCACCGCGCGGGCGAGCGACAGGCGCTGGCGCTCGCCGCCCGAGAGCCGCATGCCGCGCTCGCCGACAAGCGTGTCGTAGCCCTCCGGCAAGGCGACGATGAAATCGTGCGCCGCCGCCGCTTTCGCCGCTTCGACGATCTCGGCGTCGCTCGCGCCCGGCCGGCCGAAGGCGATGTTGGCGCGCACGGAATCGTTGAACAGCACGATGTCCTGGCTGACCAGCGCGATGGCGTCGCGCAGGCTGGCGAGGCTGACGTCGCGCACATCCTGGCCGTCGATGACGACCCGGCCGGCGCGCACGTCGAACAAGCGCGGGATCAGGTTGAACACCGTCGATTTGCCGGCACCGCTGCGCCCGACCAGCGCCACCGTCTTGCCGGCCGGCACATCGAGCGAGAGGCCGTCGAGCGCCGTGCCGTCGTCGTAGCCGAAGGAGACATTCTCCAGCGCCACTTGCCCCCGCCCCTTGGCGAGCGCCGGCGCGTTCGGCTTCTCCATGATCGCCGGCTTTTCGTCGAGCAGTTGGAACACGCGCTGGACGGCGGCGAGCCCCTCTTGCAGCACCGTGTTGAGCGTGCCGATGGCGCGCACCGGCTGTGCCGCGATCAGCAGCGCGCTGATGAAGCCGGTGAACTGGCCGACCGTGCCCGCGCCGGTCGCGACGCGCCAGCCGCCGAAGGCGATGACGCCGCCGACCGCGATGCCGCCGAGCACTTCGAGGATCGGATCGAGCCGCGCGCGACTGCGCGTCATCTTCATCATCAGCCGGTACATGCGCTCGAACGCGCCGCCGGCGCGGCCGCGCTCGTAATCTTCCAGGCGGTAAGTTTTCACCATGCGCGCGCCGGATAGGCTCTCGTTCAAGAGCGACGTGGTCTCGCCCATCTGCACCTGGGTGTCGATCGAGACGCGGCGTAGTCGCTTGCCGACCTCGACGATGGGCCAGGCTGCCAGCGGATAGATCACCAGCACGATGAGCGACAGCATCCAGTCGAGATAGAACATGGTCGCGACGAGCGCGATCACGGTCAGCGAATCGCGGATCAGGTTGGTGACGGTGCGCGCCACGGCGTTGCGCACCACGACGATGTCGTTGGTGAAGCGCGAGATCAGCGCGCCGGCCGGCTCGCGCAGGATGCGCGCCAGATCGGCGTTCAGCAGATGGTCGAACATCCGCGTCTGCATGTCGGTGGTGACGCGATAGACGATGTGGCTGGTCAGCACGTTCTGCGCGTACATGGCCAGCCCGCGCGCGGCGGTGACGCCGAGCACCAGCGCCGGCACCAGCCAGACGACGCGATGGTCCTGCGTCGTGAACAGCGAGTAGGTCCAGTCGATCAGCAGCGGATAAGCGCCGGTCGCGCCGGCGACGGCGGCCATCGACAGGCCGACCCAGATCAAGGTCCGCCAATGGGGCCGCACCCAATCGCGCCACAGGCGGCCGAGCAGGTAGCGGGTGGTCTCGTCGAAACGCAACTGGGCCTTGGCCATGAAACTCGAACGCCTAGAGAGCGGATGGCTGGAACGGATGGCCCGGAGAATAGAGGAAATCGCCGCGAAAACAAAACCGGCGACGGGCGGACACAAAGCGGGCGGAGCCTTTTCGGCTCCGCCCGTTCTTTCGCCAGCCATGCTCGCGGCTTTACGCCGCGGCGAGCGCCGATTCCTGCAGGGCGTTTTCGCCCTCGACGATGGCGGCGGCGGCATGGACCACCGAGGCGATGCGCAGCACGTCCTGCATGCCCTCGCGGGTCGCGCCCTTGCCCATCACCTCATGGGCGTGCGCCTTGAGGCACATGCCGCAGCCGTTGACGGCCGAGGCGGCGAGCGACCAGAGCTCGAAGTCGAGCTTGTCGACGCCCGGATTGCCGATGACGTTCATGCGCAGGCGCGCCGGCATTTTGCTCAGCTCGGCATCCTCGATCAAATGGATCGAGCGGTAATAGATGTTGTTCATCGCCATGATCGCGGCGGCGGCCTTGGCGGCCTCGCGCGCTTCCGGCGACAGATTATCGGCGGCTTCGGCAGCGACCGACTCGATGACGAGATCGTTGCGCGAGGCGAGCGCCGACGTGAGGATCGCGCCCCAGATCTGCTGCTTGTTGAGCGCGGTCGAATTGACGATGTTCGACAGGTTGAGCTTGATGTCCTTGGCGTAGGCCGGCATCCGCTCCTTCAGGGTCTCGATGGACATGGCTGGCTCTCTTTCTTCTTGCGGGGGCTTCTTGCGGGGGGCTTGAAAAAGCGGCGTCGCCCGGTGGCGACGCCGCTCTCGTTCGTTAGGCGACCTTCAGGACTTCTTCGCCCTGCTTCCAGTTGCACGGGCAGAGCTCGTCGGTCTGCAGCGCGTCGAGGATGCGCAGCGTCTCCTGCGGGTTGCGGCCGACGCTGAGGTCGTTCACCGAGACATGGCGAATGACGCCTTCCGGATCGACGACGAAGGTGGCGCGCAGATCGACGCCCTCTTCCTTGTGGAGGATGCCGAGGGCGGCGCTCAGCTCGCGCTTGACGTCGGCGAGCATCGGGAACGGCAGGTCGCGCAGGTCTTCATGGTCGCGCTTCCACGCCAAGTGGACGAACTCGCTGTCGGTCGAGAGGCCGAGGACCTGGGCGTCGCGGTCGGCGAATTCGCCGTTCAGCTTGCCGAAGGCGGCGATCTCGGTCGGGCAAACGAAGGTGAAGTCCTTCGGCCAGGCGAACAGCACGAGCCACTTGCCCTTGTAGGACTTGTCGTTCAGGTCGACGAAGGCCTCGCTGGGGTTCTTCGGCTGGCCCGGCGGCACGGCTTTGAGGTTAAAGGACGGCAGCTTGTCGCCAACGGTCAGCATGGAACTTCTCCTAGTTGTTTGATGGCCCAAAAGATATTTTTGGAACTGCTCTAAATCGCAGTTGCCCGGCTTAAGTAGTTGTTTGAGAGAGGCTCGTCAAGCTGTTTAGAATAATTATAAGAAAAAACTCCGGCAGGCCGAGTAACCCTGGGGAGATGCGACCCGACATATCAAAATGATATAGCAGGATAAGGAATAGAGTAATTGGCGCTGTGGCAGAGCTTTCGTATGTTGCCTGTGCAAATCGCTCGCAATCGCCACGCAGAAGCGCGCCGAGCTTTCTGGGAACAGCCATATAGGGTTTCACAGCCATGTACGTCTGCGCTTGCCACGGCTTCACCGAAAAGCAGGTCAATCAAGCCGTCGCCGAAGGCCCCTGCTCGGTCGCCGAAGTCTATCGCCGCCTCGGCGAGACTCCCCAATGCGGCAAGTGCGTCTGCTCGGTCGTCGACATGGTGCGCGGCGCGCGCGGCGTCGATGAGACTGCGTCTTCCTTGCAGGCTTGCGCCTGAATTCCCGCTGCGACTGATAATCGCCTGACCGCAAGGCTTTAGCGCCGCCGCCGCCAGCGCCAATCGGTTCCTTGCTTCCCTTTGCCTCTTGCGCGCCGCCCCGGTTACACTCCGGGGCGTTTTCGTTTTGCGTCCGCGCCTTACCCGAGGCATGAGAACGCGCGTTGAGTTTCGAGAGAGAGCCACATAGGAGCGGCGGCCATGAAAGGCAATAAAGAGGTCATCGACCAGCTCAAGAAGATCCTTACCAACGAGCTGACCGCCATCAACCAGTATTTCCTGCATGCCCGCATGTTCGACAATTGGGGGCTCAAGAAACTCGGCGAGGTCGAATACAAGGAATCGATCGACGAGATGAAGCACGCCGATTCGCTGATCAAGCGCATCTTGTTCCTCGAGGGGGTGCCCAACCTCCAGCATCTGGACAAGCTGCTGATCGGCGAGACGGTGCCGGAAATGCTGCAGGCGGACCTGAAGCAGGAGAACATCGCCATGCCGGTGCTGCGCGAGGCGATCAACATCTGCGAGAAGCACGACGATTACGTCACCCGCGACCTGCTCAAGAACATCCTCAAGGGCGAGGAAGATCACGTCGATTGGCTGGAAACCCAACTCAGCCTGATCGACAAGATGGGCCTGCAGAACTATCTGCAATCCTCGTCGAACGCGCCTGAGGCTTAAGCCTCCGGCTGAGGCAACGCGGCTGAGGCGTAAGGTCGTAAAAGCCTGATCCCTTCGTCATGGCGGGCGTGCTACACAAGCCCGCCATGATGACTTCCGACGAATTGGTCGCGCGCCTGCTCTACAAGGACGCGCTGATGCTGGTGGTGGACAAGCCCGCCGGATTGCCGGTCCATGCCGGCCCCAAGGGCGGCCAAAGCCTCGAATCGCTGTTCGACGCGCTGCGCTTCGGCCTGCCGCGCGTCCCCGCCCTCGCCCACCGGCTCGACCGCGATACCACCGGCTGCCTGGTCTTGGGACGCCACCGCAAAGCGCTGGCCAAGCTCGGCCGGTTGTTCTCCGGCGGCCGCATCGAAAAGACCTATTGGGCCGTCGTCGCCGGCAAGCCGCCCGAGTCGCACGGCCGCATCGACCTGGCGCTGTCGAAACAGACCAGCGACAAGCGCAGCTGGTGGATGAAGGTCGATCCGAACGGGATGCCGACCGTCACCGACTACAAGCTGATGGGCAGCGCCGAAGGCCTGTCCTGGCTCGAACTCTATCCGCGCACGGGTCGCACGCACCAGATCCGCGTCCATTGCGCCGTCCTCGGCTGTCCGGTGCTCGGCGACAACACCTACGGCGGCGAGGCGACGCGCGCCGGCGAATTTCCGCTGCACCTGCATTCGCGCGCCATCACCGTACCGCTCTATCCGACGCGCGATCCGATCACGATCAGCGCACCCGCGCCCGCGCACATGCTGGCGCAGCTCAAAGCCTGCGGCTTCGCCGGCGCCCCGCCGCGCGCGCCGATCGATTTAGGCAGCTAGAAAAGCCTTATCCCATTCGTCATGGCCGGACTTGTTCCGGCCATCCACGGCTTTTCTTTTGCGGCATCGCAAGTCGTGGATGCCCGGGACGAGCCCGGGCATGACAACATGAAAAAGCACTAGGCGTTATCGTCCGCCGCTTCGGTCGGATCGACCCAGCCGGTGGCGTTGGCGATGAGATAGGCGGCGATGTCGACCGGCTTGACCTTGACCGCCCGCAATTCCGAATCGCTCGCCAGCGCCTTCTTGACGAACAGATGGTTCTCGACGTTCTCCGGCTTCACCTTGAAGATGCCCGCCGCGCCGCGAATCTTCGGATAGAGCTTGGGATCGACCTGCTTCTCGCGCTTGGCCAGCCGCTCGATGGCCGTCGCCTCGTCCGCGCCCTCGACCTCCTGCTTCTTGAGCAGCTTCCAGTCGGTCTGCCCGCCATAGCCTTCCGCGTTCATCTCCTCGATGGCCGCGTTGGCGTCGTCGGCGACCCGCACGGCATAGAGGCTTTTGGTCAGGCCGACGTCGGCTCCCCAAGCGGCGAGATTCTTGCTGGCGGCGACGAGAACGAGAGGCATCGGGACATTCCTGCGGCGGGATATGTTACATCCTAGATATAAACAAGCCCGCCACAGCCGCCAAGCCGTCCCGGCCCGCATCGCCATCATGTCCGCTCCCGCAGCTCTGCCCATCGACCCGTTGCTGCCCGCCATCGGCGAGGCGCTGGCGGCGCATGTCTGCGCGGTGCTCGAAGCGCCGCCCGGCGCGGGCAAAACGACGCGCGTGCCGTTGGCCCTGCTGGACGCGCCCTGGCTCGCGGGCCGGACGATCCTGATGCTGGAGCCGCGCCGCCTCGCCGCGCGCGCCGCCGCCGCGCGCATGGCGCAGACCCTCGGCGAGAAAGCCGGCGAGACGGTCGGCTACCGCGTGCGGCTCGACAGCAAGGTGAGCGGCAAGACGCGCATCGAAGTCATCACCGAAGGCATCCTCGCGCGCCGCCTGCAGGACGACCCCGGACTCGAAGGCGTCGGCCTCGTCATCTTCGACGAATTTCACGAACGCAGTTTGGATGCCGACCTCGGGCTGGCCTTATGCCTGGAGGCGCAAAAGGTCCTGCGGCCGGATTTACGGCTGATGGCCATGTCGGCGACGCTGGATGGCGCGTCGGTCGCGGCGCTCCTGGGAAACGCCCCGGTGCTGCGCAGCGAGGGCCGCGTCTTTCCGGTCGAGACGCGTTACCTCGACGAGCCGCCGCCGGGACGTTTTCCGATGGCCATGGCGCAGGCGATCCGCAAAGCCCTTGCCGAAACTGAAGGCGACCTGCTCGCCTTCCTGCCCGGCGAGCGCGAAATCCATATGACGCTGCGCAATCTCGAAGGCGTCCCCGGCCTCTATGCCCTGCCGCTTTACGGCACTTTGGCGCAAGCGGAACAGGACAAAGTCTTCGCAGCCCCGCCGGACGGCTTGCGCAAGGCGATCCTCGCCACTTCCATCGCCGAGACCAGCCTCACCATCGACGGCATCCGCGTCGTGATCGACGGCGGCCTGGCGCGCGTGCCGCGCTACGATCCGGCGAGCGGCTTGACGCGACTCGACACGGTGAAGGTGACGCAGGCCAGCGCCGAGCAGCGCCGCGGCCGCGGCGGCCGCACCGCGCCGGGCGTCTGCTACCGCCTATGGCCGGAGCCGCAGACGCGCGGGCTGCTGCCACGCAACCAGCCGGAAATTCTGCAAGCCGATCTCGCGCCCCTCGCGCTCGACCTCGCCGTCTGGGGCGTGCGCGATCCGGGCGAACTGGCCTGGATGGACCCGCCGCCCGCAGGCGCGTTCGCCCAAGCCCGCGCTTTGTTGGCCCAGCTCGGCGCGATCGGCGCCGATGGCGCGGTGACGGCGCATGGCAAGGCCATGGCCAAACTGCCGCTGCATCCGCGCCTCGCACATATGGTGCTCCGCGCCAAGGACCGCGGCCTCGGCGCGGAGGCCGCCGCCTTGGCGGCCCTCCTCGGCGAGCGCGATCCGTTGAGCGGCCCCGGCGCGATGAGGGACGCCGATCTGCGCCATCGTCTCGAACTGGCGGCAGGCGGCCGCGCCGCACTGCCCCATGGCGCGGAGGTGCGCGACGCCGCGCGGCGGCGCATCCGCGAGTCGGCCAAGCAGATTCGCCGTCTGGCCGGCATCGCCGATACTCCGGTCGATTCGAGCGCGACCGGCGCGCTTGCGGCGCTCGCCTACCCCGACCGCGTGGCGCAGAAGCGCTCCGGCAGCAGCTTCCGCCTCGCCAACGGGCGCGGCGCGGTGCTGCAACCGGAAGACTCGCTGGCGCGCGAAGATTGGCTCGCGGTGGCCAGCGTCGGCGACGCCACTGGCATGAGCGCGGACGGCCGCATCTTCCTCGCCGCGCCACTGACGCGGAGCGAAATCGAAGAGGATTTCGCCGATCTCATCGTCGCCGAGGACAGCGTGATGTGGGATGCGCGCGGCGAGAAAGTGGAGGCGCGGCGCCGGCGCAAGCTCGGCGCGCTATTGCTCGACGACGCCGTTTGGGATCGCGCGCCGGCCGACAAAGTCGCCGCCGCGCTGATGGACGGCATCCGCCAGATCGGCCTCGCCGCCCTGCCCTGGAGCGACGGCGCGCGGCAATTGCGGGCGCGCGTCGCATTCGTGAAGACGGCCGATCCGGCCGGCGATTGGCCCGACCTTTCCGATGGCGCGCTGACGGCGACGTTGGACGACTGGCTCGCGCCGCATCTGGGCGGTCTGAAAAGCCGCGCCGATCTCGCCCGGCTGAACCTGACCGAAATTCTCGGCAACGCCTTCGACTGGGCGGCGCGCAAGAAACTCGACGAGTGGGCGCCGACCCATATCGCCGTGCCGAGCGGCCGCGATGCCGCCATCGACTACGCCCAGGGCGAGTCGCCCGTGCTGGCGGTCAAATTGCAGGAAATGTTCGGCCTCGCCGAGACGCCGCGCCTAGCCGGCGGCCGCGTGCCGCTGCTGATCCACCTGCTCAGCCCCGCTGGACGGCCGGTGCAGGTGACGCGCGACCTCGCCAATTTCTGGCGCGAAGGCTATGCGGCGGTGAAGAAAGACCTCAAGGGGCGCTACCCGCGCCACCCCTGGCCCGACGATCCGCTGAGCGCGACGGCGACGGCGCGGGCGAAGCCGAGAGGAACGTGACGAGCGGCGCTTAGCGGCGCGAAACCGCGTCGCCGATCTCGGCGCTCAGATTGCCGAGTAGCTGGCTCATGGCCCCCGCGACCGCCGCATACCCCGTCCCCGCGACGCGCGCGGTCAGGCCGGACGCGCCGATGACCGGCGCGGCGCTCTGGGCTTGGCCGGCGGGCGGCGCGATCTGCCAGCGCGCGTCGAGAACGCACTCGCCGCTTTCGCTGACGCATTCGAAGCGCGAGATCGTCACCGACACGCGCAGATCGGCGCGTCCCGCCGCTTCGGCCGGGAACAGCGCGACGCGACTGGTGCGCAGCCGACGCGACAGGTTCTCGCCGATCACCTGCGTCACGTTGTCCTCCAGGCGGCCGCCCCAGCGGTCGAATTCCGCGATCGTCAGCTCGTTGGCGGTCGGGCGGGTGACGATCTGCGGCCGGTCGAGATATTTCGGCAGGACGACCGGCCCGACCGACAGGGCGATGCCCTGCGCCGAGCGCTGCGCCGCCGGCTCGACGGCGGAGAGGACATAGAGGCGCGACGGCTGCGTTTCGCCGACGCAAGCCGCCAGCGACAGGGCGAGAGCGAGAGGGGCGATGGCTTTCATGATCAGCGGTCCGGCTTTCCGGTGAGGAGGGCGTTGGGATTCTGCTGCAAATATTCAGCGAGGGCGCGCAGGGCGCTGGCGGCCTCGCGGATGTCCTCCATGGTGCGCGTCGCCTGGTAATTGAGCTGCGAGCCGTCGCCCAAACCGCCCTGCACCGCGGTCATGGCCTGCTCGGCCTGCATCAAGGTGGCGTTGAGCTGCTCGATGGCTCCGACGATGCGCTGGCTCACGCCCGGCACCTGCGCGTTGACGTCGTTCGCCAGCCGGCTGACGTCACGCGACGCCTGGGTCATGCCGCGCAGCATCTCCGGCACGGGCGCCAGCGCCGCGCCGGCGCGCGCGTCGAGATTGCCGACAGCCACGTTGGCGTTGTTCACCAGCGCGTTCATGTCGGTGACCAACTGGTCAAGATTGATCAGCGTGGCCGAGAATTTCGTCAGCATCTCCTCGATGGGCAGCTTGCGGAAGTCCGAAACGAGATCGCCGAAAGTGGCGCGCAATTCGGACAGGCTGGAGCGGACAGTGGGAATCTCAGGGTAACGCGGCTCCAGGCCCAACAGGCGCGGCGGCGTCGCGCGGTCGAAATCCAGTTCGACCGTCATCATGCCGGTGACGAAAGACTGGTTGCGGAGCTGCGCGCGCAGGCCGCTCTCGATCAATTGCGTGATGTCGTCGAGCTGGCCCGCGCCGCTGACGCGGACGCGGCTTTGATCCAGCGTGACATAGACCGGGATGGCCACCTGGCGCTTGTCGCTGTCATAGCTCAGCACGATGTCGCTCACCGAGCCGACGCGCACGCCGCGGAAATTCACCGGCCCGCCGATCTGCAAGCCGTTGACGTCGTCGGCGAAGAACATGACGTAGGTCTTGGTCGCCGCGAAGAAGCGTCCGCCGCCGAAGGCGACGACGAGGCCGATCAGCAGCGCGACCGCGCCGACGACGAACAGGCCGATGAGTTTCGGGTCGGCTTTGCGGCTCATTTGGCTGTCTCCATGGCGGCCGGATCGGCGGCGCGCGTGAGGAAGGCGCGCACGCGCGGATCGTCGCTCTCTTGCAACAATATCCGCGGATCGCCCGCGGCGATCATGGTCTTTGATTCGGCGTCGAGGAACACCGAATTATCGCCGATGGCGAATATGCTGGCGAGCTCGTGACTGACGATCACCACAGTCGCGCCAAGGCTGTCGCGCAATTCGAGGATCAGATCGTCGAGCCGCTTCGAATTGATCGGATCGAGGCCGGCGGAAGGTTCGTCGAAGAACAGGATGTCCGGATCGAGCGCCATGGCCCGCGCCAAGCCGGCGCGCTTGCGCATGCCGCCGCTGATCTCGGACGGATAATAATCTTCGAAGCCGGCGAGGCCGACGAGCGAGAGTTTGAGCGCGGCCAGATCGCGCACGTCGGCCGGCGCGAGATCGGTGTATTCCGAGATCGGCAGCGCGACGTTCTCCGCCAGCGTCATCGAGCTCCACAGCGCGCCGCTCTGATAAAGCACGCCGAAACGGCGCATGAGCGCGCGCCGCGCCTCGCCCTGGGCGCGCCAGAGCGGCGCGCCGTCGTAATAGACCTCGCCCTTGGCCGGCGGCTTTAAGCCGATCATCTGCTTCAGCAAGGTCGATTTGCCGCAGCCGGAGCCGCCCATGATGAAGAAAATCTCACCGGCCTTCACCTCGAACGTGAGGTCGCGCTGCAGGACGAAGCTGCCGTAGGCCATATCCATGTCTTGAACCGCGATGCGGGCGTCGCTCGCCATGATCACAGCCCCAGAATGTCGAGCACGACGGCGAACAGCCCGTCGGCCACGACGATGAGGACGATGGCGATGACCACCGCCGAGGTCGTCGCCAACCCGACGGCAGCGGCGCTGCGGCCCGCGAACAGGCCGCGCTGGCAGCCGGTGAGCGCGACGATGACGCCGAAAACGCTGGCCTTGGCCAGCCCGATGAACAACTGCGTGAGATTGAGGGCCCGCAGCGTTTGCGCCCAATATTGCGCGAAATCGAGGCCGAGCAGCGTGGTGCCGATCAGCGCGCCGCCGAGAATGCCGAGGATGTCGGCATAGAGCGCCAGGAGCGGCATCATCAGCACCAGGGCGATGACGCGCGGCAGCACCAGGAAGTCGATGGGATTGAATCCCAAGGTCGAGAGCGAATCGACTTCCTCGTTGGCCTGCATCGAAGCGAGCTCGGCGGCGAAGGCCGCGCCGGTGCGCCCCGCCATGATGATGGCGGTCATCAGCGCCCCCATTTCGCGCAACATGGCGATGCCGACGAGATTGGCGACGTAGATCTCGACGCCGAACTGGCGCAGTTGCACCGCGCCGACGAAGGCCAGGATCATCCCGACCAGCACGGAGATCAGCGTGACGATGGGCAGCGCCTTGACGCCGACATCCTGCACGATGAGCAGCAGATCGGAGCGGCGGAAACCGGGCCGGCCGCGCAACAGCCGCCAGAAGGCGAGCGCGGTCTCGCCGGTGAAGGCGAGCATCTGGCCGCCCTCCTTCACCGCATTCAACGTCGCCTGGCCGATGCCGCCGAGGAACGATTCGTCCGCCGCGCCGCGGCGCGCGCCGCTCGGGGCCTCCTTTTGCGCCGCGAGGGCCATCAGGCGGCGCAAGCCGTCCGGCAGGCCGTCGCGCGACACAGCGCCGCCCGCCGCCGCCTCCAACTTACGAAGGACCAGCAGAAAGCTGGTGTCCCACACCGTAACCGCCGTGGCGTCGAACTCGACAGGGCCAAGCGGCGCGCCATCCGCCATCTCCCGGACGACGGGCGCGATGTCCGCGCCGCGGCCGGCGCGCCAATCGCCAGCGAAGACGAGCGTCCACGCGCCCTGGGCGGAGCGCTGAAGCTTAACGGTGCCGGATACGGCTTGAGGCGGTGCGCGCAAGGGGTCGGGCATCGGCTGTATTCTGGACCAACTTACGGAACGCCACAAATCTCCAAAAGTTTCAGGATGTTAACCGGCCTGACGCAGATCGGCCGCAAACCCGCGACTTATCGCCCGCCGGCGCGCGGGCGCTATTGGCCGGCGTCCGGCAGTCCGTAGCCGGCGCGGGTGACTTCGCGCATCAAATCCTCGACGCGGTCGATATAGGCGCGGAAGCGCTCGCGGCCCTTGGCGGTGAGCGCGATCACCATGCGGCGGCGATCGGCCTGGGCGCGCTGCAAATCGACCAGCCCGAGGGCCTCCAGGTCGCGCACGATATATTGCAGGGTGCGATGGGGCCGCGCGATCATCGCTTCGAGCGACGAATAATTCATGCGGCCCTCCGGCGCGCGGGCGACGGCGACCAGGACGTCCCAGCGGATGGCCGAGCCGCGCGTCTGGAGCGCCGCGTCGCCCCAACCGCGCGCCTGCCACATCAGGTCGGCGAACAGCCGGACTTTCTCCCCGGCGGCGGCGAAACCGTCCGGCGCGAGCCGGCCGGCGGCGACGGGCGGCATGATGGAAATGGACGACGACGCTGGGCTCGACATGCTCGCTCCCCCGAAATGCTGGAACTGCGGGTTCGCGACGATCCCGCGCCGCCGCCCAATCGGCCGCGGCGGCGCCATCGTCGCGGTTTCCGCGCCGCTCCGCCTCCTGTGCTTAGGAAGTAATACAAACGTACCGGCCAGATTGTCGCGGCGACGAAAAGCGTGTTACCGTTCCTGACGCACGCCCTTCGGGGCCGGATCATCCGATTTCACTTGGGGGATAACGCTATGAACTATCGGCACATTCTTGCGACCCTGGGCGTCGCTTGCGGCACCGTGGCGGCGCTCCCCGCCCTCGCCGGACCCACGCTCGACGCCATCAAGGCGCGCGGCGAGATCGTCTGCGGCGTCAACACCGGGGTCGCCGGCTTCTCCGCGCCGGACGGCCGCGGCGAATGGAAGGGCATCGACGTCGACATCTGCCGCGCCACCGCCGCCGCCCTGTTCGGCGACGCCAAGAAGGTGAAATACGTCGGCCTGACCGCCGCCCAGCGCTTCACCGCCCTGCAATCGGGCGAAGTCGACGTGCTGTCGCGCAACACCACCGGCACCTTGAGCCGCGACACTTCGCTCGGCCTCAATTTCGTCGCGCCGAACTACTACGACGGCCAAGGCTTCCTGGTCGCCAAGAAGCTCAACGTCAAAAGCGCCAAGGAGCTGAACGGCGCCACGGTTTGCGTGCAGCAGGGCACCACCACCGAGCTGAACATGGCCGACTACGGCCGCGCCAACAAGATCAGCTTCAAGCCGGTCGTGATCGAGAAGGTGGAAGAAGCCGTGGCCACCTTCATGTCCGGCCGTTGCGACGCCTTCACCTCCGACGCCTCGCAGCTCGCCGCCACGCGCGCGACCGCGGCGAGCAACCCGGACGACTACATGATCCTGCCGGAGATCATCTCCAAGGAGCCGCTCGGCCCGATGGTCCGCCACGGCGACGACCAGTGGTTCGACATCGTCAAATGGTCGTTCATGGCCATGCTCGAAGCCGAGGAATACGGCATCACCACCGCCAACGTCGACGACATGCTCAAGAGCGACAACCCGAACGTGAAGCGCATCCTCGGCGTCACCGAAGGCATGGGCAAGGCGCTCGGCGTCAGCGAGAAGTGGGCCTATAACATCGTCAAGCAGGTCGGCAATTACGGCGAAAGCTTCGAGCGCAACGTCGGCATGGGCAGCCCGCTCAAGCTGGAGCGCGGCCTCAACGCCCTGTGGACCAAGGGCGGCCTGATGTACGGCTGGCCGATCCGCTAAAGCAGCAGAACAGACGCCGGCGGCATCCCCGCCGGCGTCATTCGTTTCGTAACATCATCGTATAGCGCGGGAGTCGGTCATGGCGTCTCAACCGGGCAATGCCGGCGACGCGCCGCCGCTCAAAGCGCCGCCCAAGGCTCCCCGCGGCGTCTTCTGGAACGATCCGCAGGTCCGCGGCATCTTCTATCAGGTGTTCGCCGTCGCGCTGATCGGCAGCGCGATCTGGTGGCTCGCCTCCAACACCATCGACAACCTGAACTCGCGCAACATCGCGACGGGCTTCCATTTCCTCGGGCGCGAAGCCGGCTTCGAGATCGGCGAGAACCTGATCGCCTATTCGCCGGCCGACAGCTATTTCAAGGCGCTGCTCGTCGGCGTGCTCAACACGCTGCGCGTCGCCGTCATCGGCATCGTGCTGGCGACGATCATCGGCACCATCATCGGCATCGCCCGCCTGTCGAAAAACTGGCTGGTCGCCAAGCTGGCCTCGATCTACGTCGAGATCGTGCGCAACATCCCGCTGCTGCTACAGCTGTTCTTCTGGTATTCGCTGATCACCGAATTCCTGCCCGGCCCGCGCGAGGCGCTCAATCCGCTGGGCGACATCTTCCTGTCCAACCGCGGGCTCAAATTCCCCATGCCGGCGCAGGAGTTCGCCTACGATCTCGCCATGATCCTGTTCGCCGTCGGCCTTATCCTGGCGGTCGTCGTGTCGCGCTGGGCCAAGAAGCGCCAAAACGCCACCGGCCAGCCCTTCCCCATCATCCGCGCCAGCCTCGCCCTGATCTTCGGCCTGCCGCTCGCCGGCTGGCTGATCGCCGGCGCGCCCCTCACCTTCAACGCCCCCGTCCTGCAGGGTTTCAACTTCGTCGGCGGCGCCTCGCTCAGCCCCGAATTCACCGCTTTGCTGCTCGGCCTCGTCATCTACACCGCCGGTTTCATCGCCGAGATCGTCCGTTCCGGCATTCAGTCGGTCGGCGGGGGCCAGACCGAGGCGGCGCTGGCCGTCGGCCTGACCAAGAACCAGACGCTGCGCCTGATCGTGCTGCCGCAAGCGCTGCGCGTGATCGTGCCGCCGATGACCAGCCAATATCTCAACATCACCAAGAACAGTTCGCTCGCCGTCGCCATCGGCTACCCGGACATCGTCTCGGTCGCCAACACGACGCTGAACCAGACCGGCCAAGCGATCGAAGGCATCGCCATCATCATGGCGGTGTTCCTGACGATCTCGCTGTCCATCGCCGCGTTCATGAACTGGTACAACAAGCATATCGCGCTGGTGGAGCGGTGAGATGACGGACGCGACCATGCCCGCCGCCGCGCCGCAAAAGCCCGCCATCGGCGCCATCCAATGGCTGCGCGAGAACCTGTTCGCCAGCCCGTTCCACGCGCTCGCCACCGTGCTGATCGCCTGGTTCCTGATCATGACCGTGCCGGCGCTGCTCGACTGGCTGCTGCTCGACGCCGTGTTCGACGCCAACAACGTGCGCGAATGCCGCGCCGCCGGCTCCGGCGCCTGCTGGGCCTTCATCGGCGAGAAGCACCGCCTGATCCTGTTCGGCCTCTACCCCTACGACGAGCAATGGCGGCCGATGCTGGTCGTGCTGATCCTGATCGCCATGGTCGCCATCAGCTGCATGCGGCGCTTCTGGACCAAATGGCTGGCGCCGATGTGGATCGGCACGCTGGTCGTCGCCGGGGTGCTGATGTGGGGCGGCGTGCTCGGCCTTACCTATGTCGAGAACGCGCGCTGGGGCGGCCTGCCGCTCACCATGATCCTCGCCTTCGTCGCCATCGCCGTCGCCTTCCCGCTCGGCGTCCTGCTCGCGCTCGGCCGCCGCTCTAACCTGCCGGCGATCCGCGCCATCTGCACCATCTATATCGAGCTGGTGCGCGGCGTACCCGCCGTGTCGCTGCTGTTCATGGCTTCGGTCATGCTGCCGCTGCTGCTGCCCGAGGGCATGAGCATCGACAAGCTGCTGCGCGCCCAGATCGCGCTGATCGTCTACGCCTCGGCCTATTTGGCCGAAGTCGTGCGCGGCGGCCTGCAATCCTTGTCCAAAGGTCAATACGAGGCGGCCGACGCGCTCGGCCTCACCTATTGGCAAAAGCAACGGCTCATCATCCTGCCGCAAGCGCTGCGCATCACCATCCCGCCGCTGGTCAACACGATCATCACCGTGTTCAAGGACACGTCGCTGGTCGTCATCATCGGCCTTTACGACCTGATGAACGCGGCGAAAGCCTCGATCATCGATCCCGAATGGCGCGGCAGCTCGATCGAAGCCTACATCTTCGTGTCGGTGATCTACTTCGCCTTCTGCTACTTCATGTCGAAATACAGCCAGGGCATCGAGAAGCGCCTGGCCAAAGCCCAGCAGCGCTAAGGAACAGCCCATGGCCGACGCCGCTCCGCAAGCCGACACCACGCCGATGATCGTCCTCGACAAGGTCAACAAGTGGTATGGCGACTTCCACGTGCTGACCGACATCGACCTGACCGTGGCGCGCGGCGAGCGCATCGTGATCTGCGGCCCCTCCGGCTCGGGCAAATCGACGATGATCCGCTGCATCAACCGGCTGGAGGAGCATCAGGCCGGCCGCATCGTGGTGGATGGCGTGGAACTGACCAACGACCTGCGCAAGGTCGATGCCGTGCGCCGCAAGGTCGGCATGGTGTTTCAGCATTTCAACCTGTTCCCGCACCTGACGGTGCTGGAAAACCTGACGCTCGCTCCGATCTGGGTGCGCAAGACGCCGAAGGCCGAGGCCGAGGCCACGGCGATGAAATATCTCGAACGCGTCCGCATTCCCGAGCAGGCGCACAAATATCCGGGCCAGCTGTCGGGCGGCCAGCAACAGCGCGTCGCCATCGCCCGCGCCCTCTGCGTCAACCCGACCGTGATGCTGTTCGACGAGCCGACGAGCGCCCTCGATCCCGAGATGGTCGCCGAAGTGCTCGACGTGATGATCAAGCTGGCCGACGAATCGAACGTCACCATGTTGTGCGTGACGCACGAAATGGGATTCGCGCGTTCCGTCGCCGACCGCGTGATCTTCATGGACCGGGGGCAGATCGTCGAGCAGAATACGCCCGACGAATTCTTCAACAACCCGCAGAACGAGCGCACCAAGCTGTTCCTGAGCCAGATCCTGGCCCATTGAGCGGCGCGCCGCGGCGCATCAGGGAGTTTTTCCATGCAGGGACGCAAACTCGCGGTCACGACCCGCGACGGCAAAAGCATGTCCGCCGAATATTTCGCCGCCCCCGGCAGCTACGGGCCCGGCATCGTCATGGTGCCGGCGATCTTCGGCCTGCACGATCCGGAACGCGCCATCGCGCGCAGCTACGCCGAGGTCGGGTTCCCCGTGCTGGTTCCCGACGTCTTCTTCCGCACCATTCCCGGCGCATTGGCGCGCGAGGGCGCGGAGAAGGACCAGGCGATGAAGCGCTATAACGAGTTCGACGCCGCGCAAGGCGCGCTCGACATGGCCGACGCCGTCGCCCTGCTCAAGACTCAGGAAGAATGCTCGGGCAAGGCCGCCGTGTTCGGCTATTGCTTCGGCGGCCGCCTCGCCTATCTCGCCGCCGCCACCGGCGCGGCGGACGGCGCGGTGTCGTTCCACGGCACCAAGCTCGGCCTCGATCTCGACAAGGCCAAGGGCGTCGCCTGCCCGTTCCAGCATCATGTCGGCGACGTCGATCCGCAGATTCCGCTGGAGGAGACCGAGCGGCTGCGCGCCGCTCTCGCCGGCAAGAAAGACATCGGCATTTTCGTCTATACCGGCGCGGCGCACGGCTTCACAGGCCAGGGCCGCCCGTCCTATCAGCTGCTCGCCGACACCATGTCGCGCGCCGGCGCGCTGGCCATGATGGCCGGCTTGGCGGACTGAACCCGCCTTTTCTCTCCATTCGTCATGCTCGGGCTTGACCCGAGCATCCATTTGTCCGTCGCCTGAGCGCCGGAAAGATGGACCCTCGGGTCAAGTCCGAGGTGACGATTTTTAGAGGGCTAGGCCACCTTCTCCGGCTTGCCGCTTTTAGCCGACTTGGCCATCGCCTCGATAACGGCGATGGCGTGGACCGCCTTGTCGACCGGATAGGGAAACGGCGCAACGCCGCTCACGGCGTCGGCGAAGGCTTCCATTTCGGCGCGCTCGGCGTCGATCTCGGCGAGCTTCTGAAACTCCGGCTCGCCCTTGAGGCCCTTGTAGAGAAAGTAATCCTGCTCGCGGATTTCCGCCCAGCCGGCGCCGCCGAACAAATGCAGCCGGGTCAATTCCGGCGTCACGCCATTGGCCTGCAAGGTGCCGGTCTGGCCGCCCTTGAACTTGAGCAACACGGCGGTGACGTCCGACAGCGGGATGTGCTTGGCGATCTGCGTCGTCGCCGCGACATAGACCTCGGCGATTTCCCCTAAGAACTCGATCATCAGATAGAGCGGATGATCGGCGAGGCTGCCCGGCGGGGCCTGTTCGGGATCGGCCTTCCAAGTGCCGGCCTGCACCTTCGGATAACGATGCACGCAGAAATTGCCCTCGGCATGGACGAGCTGGCCGAGATCGCCGGCTTTGAGGCGGCGGCGCAACTCGGCGACGTTGGGATAGAAGCAGCGGTTGAAGCCCATGGCGAGCAGCTTGCCGCTTTTGGCCGAAGCTGCGGCCAGCGCGTCCGCCTCGGCCTTGGTCGTCGCCATCGCCTTGACGGCGAGGACATGCTTGCCGGCGTTGAGCGCCTGCAAACTGTGCGGCGCGTGCAGATGCCCCGGCCCAGCGCTGACCACCGCATCGACCGACGGGTCGGCGAGCAGCGCCGTCACGTCCGCATGGAGCTTGATGCCGTGCTGCTCGCAGAACGGCGCGGCCTTGCCCGATGCGCCGCTCGCGGCGGCGACGAAGCGCAGCTTGCCGCTCTTGCCCTGCGTCGATTCGACCAGGCGGCGGCCCCAGCCGCCCAGACCGATGATCCCCACGTTCAGCATGACGCCCCCAAGATTATGTTTTGAACTTCACAGTCTCCAGCCGGCGCAGCGCCTCGTCCAGCGTTTCGTCGCGCTTGGCGAAGCAGAACCGCAGCACCGTCTTCACGGGATCGCGATCATAGAAGGCGCTGACCGGAATCGTCGCCACGCCCGCCTCGCGCACCAGCCGCTGGCTGAAGGCGACATCGTCCGCCTCACCCAACGGCGCGATATCGACGGTGAGGAAATAGGTGCCTTCCGCCGGCAGCACGCTGAAGCCGCGCGCCGCCAGCCCCGCCGCGAACCGGTCGCGCTTGGCGGCGAAGCCTGCGCGCATGGCGGCGAAATAACTGTCGTCCTTCGCCAGCCCGTAAGCGACGGCCACCTGCAAATTCGGCGGCGTCGTGAAGGTGAGGAATTGATGCGATTTCGCCAGCACTTTCAGAATGGGCTCGGCGGCGCAGACGAACCCGACCTTCCAGCCGGTGAGCGAGAATATCTTGCCGGCCGAGCCGATCTTGACGGCGCGCTCGCGCAAGGCGGGAATCGACAGGACCGACACATGCTCGCGGCCGTCGAAGACGATATGCTCCCACACCTCGTCCGACACCACGATCGCGCCTGACTTGACCGCGAAGCGCGCGAGCATCTCCAAATCCGCGCGCGCGAAGACGGTCGCGGTCGGATTGATCGGATTGTTGAGCAGCACCAGCTTGGTCTTCGGCGTGAAGGCGGCGGCGAGCTGTTCTTCCGTAAAACGCCAATGGGGCGGCTGCAAGGTGACGAACTTCGGCACGCCGCCCGCGAGCTTCACCAGCGGCAGATAGGCGTCGTACATCGGCTGGAACAGCACCACCTCGTCGCCCGGCTCGATCAGGCCGAGGATCGCGCCGGCCAGCGCCTCGGTGCCGCCCGAGGTCACCATCACCTCGCGCTGCCAGTCGAGATCGAGGCCTTGGAAACGCTTGTAGTGCTCGGCGACGGCCTGGCGCAGCTCCGGCAGGCCCATCATCGGCGGATATTGGTTGTAGCCGTCGACCAGCGCCTCGGCCGCCTTGCGCCGCACATCCTCCGGCCCGGCGTCCTCGGGAAAGCCCTGGCCGAGATTGATCGCCCCGGTCTCGCGCGCGAGGCCGGACATGACCTCGAAAATGGTGGTCGGCAGATGGGCGAAGAGCGGATTCACGATGACCCCGGCAAAGGACGCGAGCGGCCCGAGAGGCTAACCCAGTTGACCCGCCGGGCAAAGCCGCCTTCACTATGGCGAACAGCCGAAAGGACGCCCGCCATGCGTGTCGCCGTGATCGACGATTTCCTGAACGCCGCCTTCCAGCACGGCGACTGGGGGCCGGTGCGGGCCAAGGCCGACGTCACCGTCTTCAACGACCATCTCGCCGACCCGGACAAGCTGGTCGAGCGCCTGAAGCCCTTCGAGATCGTCGCCGCCATGCGCGAGCGGACCGCCTTCCCGCGCGCCGTGCTGGAGCGCCTGCCGAACCTCAAGCTGCTGGTCACGGCCGGCATGACCAACCGCAGCATCGACCTCGCCGCCGCCACCGACAACGGCACCCTAGTCTGCGGCACCGAGAGCCAGGGCAATTCGACCGGCGAGCTGGCCTGGGGCCTGATCCTTTCCGTCGCGCGCAACATTCCCGCCAACGACGCCGACGTGCGGCGCGGCGGCTGGCAGCTCGGCGTCGGCATGGGCTTGCAGCACAAGACCCTCGGCATTCTCGGGCTCGGCAAGATCGGCGCGCGCGTCGCCAAGATCGGCCTCGCCTTCAACATGAAAGTGCTCGCCTGGAGCCAGAACCTGACCGAGGCGCGCTGCCAGGAGATCGGCATCGAGAAGGCGGCGAGCAAGGAAGACCTGCTCAAACGCGCCGACGTGGTGACGATCCATCTGGTGCTGAGCGACCGCACGCGCGGGCTGATCGGCGCGCCCGAATTGGCGCTGATGAAGCCGCACGCCATCCTGGTGAACACCTCGCGCGGCCCCATCATCAAGCAGGACGATCTGCTCGCCGCGCTCAAGGCGGGGAAGATCGGCGGCGCGGGGCTGGACGTCCACGATATCGAACCGCTGCCCGCCGACCATCCGATCCGTTCGGCGCCGCGCACGGTGATCACGCCGCATCTCGGCTATGTCTCGGACTCGAGCTTCGGCGCGTTCTACGGCGGCACGGCGGAAGACATCGCCGCCTATCTCGACGGCAAGCCGATCCGCGTGCTCAATCCGGACGCGCTGCAGCGCAAATAAGAAGGCCGCCCCGAGAGGCGGCCTTCATCGCGCGGACGGTGCGGCGAATTTAAGCCGCCTTGCCCTTCTGAATAATCCGCCAGATGCGCTCCGGCGTCGCCGGCATCTCGACGTTGCGCACGCCGTACTCGGAGAGCGCATCGACGAGCGCGTTGGCGATGGCCGGCATGGCGCCGACGCAGCCCGCTTCGCCCGCGCCCTTGACGCCGAGCGGATTGGTCGCGGTCGGCACCGGGTTGCTCTTCACATGGATCATGCTGAAATGCTCGGCGCGCGGCATGGCGTAATCCTGGAACGAGCCGGTCAGCAACTGGCCGTCCTCGTCGTAGCGCATGTCTTCCATCAGGATCTGGCCGAGGCCCTGGCCGATGCCGCCGATGATCTGGCCGTGCAGCATCAGCGGGTTCAGCACGTTGCCGACGTCGTCGACGACGTTGTAGGCCAGCACGTCGACCACGCCCGTCTCCGGGTCGATCTCCAGCTCGCAGATATGCGTGCCGTTGGGATAATTGATGGCGTTGCTGTGGAACACCGCGCTCGCCAGCAGGCCGATCTCCTCGCCGGCCGGCACGTTCTTCGGATTGAGCGATTCGCGCGCCAGCTCCTGGATGTCCATCGTGCGGTTGCTCGCCTTGGACGAGAAGATGCCGTCGGCGAACTGCACCTGATCGACGGACACGCCGAACATATGCGCGGCGACGCGCGTCGCCTTAGCGACGATCTTATCGGCCGCCATCTTCATCGCGCCGCCGCCGATGGTCGCCGTGCGCGAACCGCCGGTGCCTTCGCCGAAGAACACCTTGTCGGTGTCGCCCTGGACATATTGGACCTGCATCGGATCGAGACCGAGCCGGTCGCAGACGAGCTGCTTGAAGGTCGTCTCGTGGCCCTGTCCCTGGGCGATCGCGCCGGACAGGATCGTCACCGTGCCGGCGCGGTCGAAGCGGATTTCCGCGCCCTCGTAGCCCGGCGAGGCGGCGCGCTCGATGCTGTTGGACAGGCCGAGCCCGCGCAGTTTGCCGCGCTTTTTGGACTCCTCGCGGCGCTTGGCGAAGCCGGCGTAATCGGCCATCTGCATCGCTAGGTCCATGTTCCGCTCGAACTCGCCGCAATCGTAGACCGGGCCGAGCGCCGTCTTGAACGGCATGGCGTCGGCCGGGATGATGTTACGGCGGCGGATCTCGGACGGGTCGATCTTCAATTCGTCGGCGGCGATGTCGATCAGCCGCTCGATGACGAAGGCCGCCTCGGGCCGGCCGTTGCCGCGATAGGGCCGCACCGGATGGGTGTGGGTCAGCACCGCCGTCACGTCGACATGGATCGCCGGGATGATATAGACGCCGGCAAGCGAGCCCAGATTGGCGACCGGCGAGGATTCGCCGCCGGTCTGCAGGTAAGCGCCGACATTGGCGACGTTGCGCACGCGGAGCGCGAGAAACTTGCCGTTCGCATCGAGGGCCAGCTCGCCCTCGGAGACCAGATCGCGGGCGTTGGCGTCGGACAGAAAGGATTCCGAGCGCGTGGCGATCCATTTTACCGGACGGCCGACGGTCTTGGCGGCCAGCAGCACCATGCCGACCTCGTTATAGACCGGCGACTTCATGCCGAAGCTACCGCCGATGTCGCCGCACACCACCCGCACCTTGCTCTCGGGCACGTTCAGCACTTCGGCCAGTTCCTCGCGGAACGAATGGGCGCGCTGCAAGGTCGTGTAGGCGGTGTAATGCGCTTCGGTCGGGCTATAGACGCCGATCGCGCCGCGCGGCTCCATAGTCGCCGCCGTCACGCGGTTGATGACCAGGCGATGCTTGACGATCTTGTCGGCCTTGGCGAAGGCCTCGTCGGTCGCCGCCTTATCGCCCTGCAGATGGACGAAGCAGATGTTGTCGGCGCCGTCGGGCCAGACCTTGGGCGCGCCGGGCTCCAGCGCCTTGACGGCGTTGGTGACGGCGGGCAGCGGCTCGTATTCGACCTCGACCAGTTCGGCGGCATCCATCGCCTGGGCGACTGTTTCGGCGACGACGAAAGCGACCGGGTCGCCGACATGGCGCACTTCGCCGTCGGCTAGCGCCGGATAAGGCGGCCGGACCATGGGCTTGCCGTCGCGCAGCTTGCGGCCCGAGCCGCGCGGCAGATCGCCGAAGCCGGAGGCTTTCCAGTCCGCGCCGGTCAGCACGGCGAGCACGCCGGGCGCTTTCAGCGCCGCAGCCGTATCGAGCTTGCGGATTTTCGCGGCGGCGTAGGGCGAGCGCACGACGCAGCCATGGACCATATGGGGGAGCGCCATGTCGGAGATGTAGCGCCCGCCGCCGCGCAGCAATCGCAGATCCTCGAAACGCGGCACGGCCTGGCCCAAGGCGAACTCGCCCATACGCAACCCCTCTTTCGCTCGTTCGCGCCGGCTCCACGCGGCCGGCGAATTGGGCTAAACTCTACGGCGTGACGCCGCCCCTTTCAAATGCCCATATGCCGCGATCCGGAGCACGGAATGGTCGCCGATTCGCGCACAAATAGCGTGCCCGACACGATTCTGGGCGCGATCCTCGCCGGCGGCGCGGCGACGCGCATGGGCGCTGCCGCGCCGGGCGGCGACAAATGCCTGATCGAGATCGGCGGCGCGCCGCTGCTGGTCCACGCGCGCGCCAGGCTCGCGCCCCAGGTCGCCGAAACGATCCTCAGCGCCAACGGCGATCCGGCGCGGTTCGACGCTTACGGTCTGGACGTGATCGCCGACGAAACGCCGGGCCAAGGGCCGCTCGCCGGCGTCATCGCCGCGCTCGCCGAGGCGGCGCGGCGCGGCCACAGCCTGTGCCTGACCGTGCCGGGCGACGCGCCGCTGCTGCCGCGCGATCTCGCGGCGCGGCTTCACGAGGCGTTGGGCGAGGCCAATTGCGCGGTGGCGACGAGCGCCGGTCAGCGCCAGAGCGTGTTCGCGCTGTGGCGCGTCGCCGCGCTGGCGCGCTTGCGGGGGATCTATGCGGACGGCACGCGCGCCCTCTGGCGCGCGCAGGAAGCGCTCAGCGCGACGCAGGCGGACTTCGCCGACGCCGACGCTTTTCTCGGCCTCAACCGGCCAGCAGACCGAACAGCTCTCGCCACAGCCTTGAACCGCGCGGCAGGCTGAGCTCGCCGGCGAACCAGAACGGCGCGGCGGCCGCCTTACGCGGCGCGGATGCGGGTGAGGAAGTCATCGACTTCGCCGCGCAGCGTATCGGAATGGCCGACCAGGGCGGTCGAATTGTCCTGCATCTGCTTCGCCGTCTCGCCGGTCTCCTTGGCGGTCTGGGTCACATGGACGATGTTGCTCGACACTTCGCTGGTGCCGGCGGAAGCTTCCTGCACGTTGCGCGCGATCTCGCGCGTCGCCGCGCCCTGCTCCTCGACCGCCGAGGCGATCGCGGTGGAAATCTCGTTGATCGTGCCGATCGTGGCGCCGATGCGCTGGATCGCCTCGACGGCGCCCTTCGTTTCGTTCTGGATGGCGGTGATCTGGGCGACGATCTCTTCGGTGGCTTTCGCCGTCTGGTTGGCGAGGTTCTTCACCTCCGAGGCGACCACCGCGAAGCCCTTGCCGGCCTCGCCGGCGCGCGCCGCCTCGATGGTGGCGTTGAGCGCCAAAAGATTGGTCTGGCCGGCGATGTCGCTGATCAGCTTGACCACGTCGCCGATGCGCTGGGCGGCTTTCGCCAAGCCCTCGACCTGCGCGTTGGTCGCCTCGGCCTCGTTCACGGCCTGCGTCGTGATCTTGGTCGAGGTCGCGACTTGGCGGGTGATCTCAGCGACCGAGGCGTTGAGCTCCTCGGCGGCGCTGGCGACGGTCTGCACGTTGACCGAGGCTTGCTCGGAAGCGGCCGCGACCGTGGTCGCCTGCTGGGTCGTCTGTTCGGCCTTCACCGTCATGTCGGCGGCGGCGCCGCGCATGTCGTTGGCCGAGGTCGAGACCTTGTCGGCGACCGATTTCACCGTGGTCTCGAGATTGTCGGCCAGCTTGTTCAGCCGCTGATTGAAGCTCTTCTTGCCCTCGTCGATATAGACCGAGATGGCGTAATCCATGTCGAGCAGGATCGCCTTGATCATCGCCTGCTGCACGGCCACCAGCTTTTCCGGCTTCTTGCGGTAGGTTTTGACCGCGACCGCCATCAACTCGCCGAGCGCCATGGCGTAGCCGCCGATATACCAGCGCGGCTCCAAGCCGATGCGCTCGTGGGTCTTGCCGATGCGCTGGACGCGTTCGACATAGGCGTCGTCGAACTTGCCCTCGAACATGCCGAGCCAATGGGCCTTTTGCGCGTCGCGCGCATGGGTCTTGATCGCCGGCGTTGTGAACAGCGCCGCGAGGTGCGGCAGCTTGCCGATGTGGTCGTAGAATTTGGTCAGCACGCCATCGACCGCTTCGGCGATCTGCGGCTTGAACTCCGCCAGCGTCGCCGCCGTCTGCGCGTCGATCTTCAGGAAACTGAGACGCTCGGCATGCGACGAATGTTCGGTAGTCATGGAATCCCTCTCTCGAATGCGGCGGGCCGCGATGGCGATAGGGCGACCCTAGAGGGATTAGGTAAAAAGTCCCTTAAATTATACCTAAAGTAGTAGTCACTGAGACTTAGAGGAATTCCAAGGCAAACCCCGCAGAAAACCGGATTTGCCTTGGAATTAGAATTTGTTAATCGGTCGCGTCTTCGATCGCGCGCTGCGTGTCGTTCACGCCTTCGTCGATGCGCTCCCCGACCTGCTCAGCCGGACCTTGGTCGTCGCAGGCGGCGAGCGGCACGGCTGTCGAGAGGACAAGAGCGGTCAGCGCGGCTTTGATCAGGATGTTGGAGGGCATCTTTGGTCTCCTCGGATGATGACGATGCCTAGAAAACGCGGGGCCCGCGAAATTGGTTCCGGGGAACTCGCCACGCAGCGAGCCGTTGCTAGCCCATGCGCTGCGCCGTCATCATCAACCGCAAAGCCGGCACTGTCGTTTCGCGCGGCGCGCGCCCGGTGATCGAAAGCCTGCGCCGTCAAGCCGAGGCGGCGGGCGCGACCGCCGACATCCGCCTGCTCCACCCGGCCGGCATGAAAGCCGCGCTTGAAGCGGCGCGCGACGATGCCGCCTATGACGCCGTGATCGTCGGCGGCGGCGACGGCACAATCTCGTCGGCCGCCGGGCTATTCGCCGGCAGCGGCCGCACCCTCGGCATCCTGCCGCTCGGCACCATGAACCTGTTCGCGCGCTCGCTGCGCATCCCGATCGACGTCGATGCCGCCTTGGCCGCGCTGCTCGAAGCCGCGCCCGCCGCCGTCGATCTGTGCAGCGTCAACGGCCGCACCTTCACCCATCATGTCGCGCTCGGCCTGCATCCGACGATCCTGCGCGCCCGCGAATCCATGAGCTATCGCGGCCGCGTCGGCAAAATCTGGGCGAGCCTGCGCGCTTATCTCCAGACGCTGCGCCGGCCGCCGACCTTGACGGTGGCGACACGCATCGACGGCCAGACGAGACAGCGCCGCACCAACACCTTGATCGTGAGCAACAATTGCTTCATCGAGGGGCTCGGCCATCTGCCCTACGCCGAAAACCCGCAGGGCGGCCGCTTGGCCATCTATGTCGCCACCACGCGCAACCGGCGCGATCTCGTGCGCCTGTCGAGCGCCGTGGCGATGGGCGCCTGGGTCAAGAACCCGCTGCTCGAAAGCCATATCGCCGAGGAGGTCGAGATCGCGCTGCGCAAGCGCCGGCATGTCCTGGCCTCGGTCGATGGCGAACTGATCGACCTGGCCTCGCCGCTACGCATCCTCTGCCATAAGGGCGCGCTGACCGCGCTGATGCCCCAGGCCGACGCGCCCTCCGCGCTCAAGATCGCCTGACATCAGCCATGGCGGTTTCGCGCGGCTGCCATGGCGGAATATCATGGCGTCCGGCCGCCCGCTGCCGCTAGTCTCGCCGCCGGTTCCCACCACCGGGCATTCCCCCGATGTCCTCTCTTTCGAGCGCGAAAAGCGGCGACAGCCGCGCGCTGTTCGCCGGACTCTGCGCCAGCTTCGTCGGCGTCGGCCTCGCCCGCTTCGCCTATACCCCGCTGATTCCGGCGCTGATCGGCGCGGCCTGGCTGACGCCGGCCGGCGCGGTCTATCTCGGCGCGACCAATTTCGCCGGCTATCTGCTGGGCGCGCTCGCCTCGCAAGCGGTCGGCCGTCGCTTCGGCATCGCGCCGGCGCTGCGCGGCGCGATGCTGCTGACCGGCGCGAGTTTTCTCGCCTGCACCTTTCCGCTCAGCGAGGCATGGCTGTCGCTCTGGCGCTTCGTCGCCGGCTTCACCGGCGCGCTGCTGATGGTGCTGGCCGCGCCCGGCATCGTCGCGCGCCTGCCCGCCGCCAAGCGCGGCTTCGCCAGCGGCGCGATCTTCACCGGCATCGGCCTCGGTGTCGCCGCCGCCGGCATCCTGCTGCCCCTGCTGCTGCAAGTCGGCCTGCGCGAGGTCTGGCTCGCCTTCGGCGCGATTGTCCTGCTGCTCGCCGGCTTGACCTGGAACGGCTGGCGGGAGGCCGCCCCGCCGAGCGCCGCCGCCGCTCATGCCGCCCCAGCGCGCCCGCTGCGCGCGCTCTACGTCGAATATGGCCTCAACGCCTTCGGCCTGGTGCCGCATTTCGTGTTTTTCGTCGATTACATCGCGCGCGGCCTCGGCCAGGGCGTCGAGGCCGGCGCGGGCTACTGGATCGTCTTCGGCGTCGGCGCCTGCCTCGGACCGCTGCTCGGCGGCCTGCTCGCCGACCGCATCGGCTTTCGCGACGCGCTGCGCGCCGCCTATGTTTTGCAGATCGTCGCGGTGCTGCTGCCGCTGATCGACAGCGGACCCGCCGCACTCTCCGCCTCCGCGTTCATCGCCGGCGCGGCGCTGCCCGGCGTCGTCGCCTTGACCATGGGCCGCACGCAGGAGCTGACGCCCGACGATGCGGCGCGGCGTCATGCCTGGCGCGTCTGCACCATCACCTTCGCGGTCGCTCAAGCGGCGGCCGGCTATCTGCTCGCCTTCGTCTTCGCCCGGACGGGCGATTACGCCATTCTGTTCGCGCTCGGCGGCGGCGCGTTGGCGCTGTGCCTGCTCATCGACCTCGCCGTCGTGCGCGAGAAACGTCCCCGCTAGCCACAGGAGCGACCCATGCGGCTCTATTACAACGTCACTTCGCCCTACACGCGCAAAGTCCGCATCCTGTTGCACGAGCTCGGGCTGTTCGACGCGACCGAGCAGATTCTCGTCGATCCCTGGGCCGATCCGGCCGAGCTGCATCGAGCCGTGCCGGTCGGCCGCGTGCCGGCGCTCGTCGCCGACGACGGCCTGACCTTGAGCGAAAGCACGACGATCTGCGACTATCTCGACGCGCTCAAGGGCGGGGCGTTCGCCGGAGCGGATCGCTGGCGCACGATGGCGCGCGTCGCCGTGGCGCAAGGCATTATCGACGCCTCGTTCGCCATCGCCGTCGAAGGCCGCCGCCCGGAAGCGCAACGCTCGCCCGAGACTATCGCGCGCCACAAGCGCGCCATCGGCCGCATTCTGACAGCCGCCGAAACGAAGCCCGGCCGCTTCGATCTCGGTGACATCAGCCTCGCCGCCGCGCTCGGCTACCTCGATTTGCGCGTCAAAGACGTCGATTGGCGCGCGGCGCGGCCCGATCTCGCGGCCTGGTTCGCCGAAATCGAAAAGCGCCCTTCCATGCAAGCCACCAAGCCGGCCTGATCCGGACGCAAAAAAGCCCGCCTCTTTCGAGGCGGGCTTTCTCCTCAGGCCGCGCTTGATCGCGCTTATTTCATCGCGGCGGCGACCTTGTCGATCACCGCTTTCGGCGTGTCGTAGACCGTGGCGTAAAGCTCCGCCACCTCGGCGCCGCTCATCGGCCCCTGCGGGTCGAGACCGCGCTTCTGCGCGTCGGCGATATATTCCTTGTCGGCCGTCATCTTCACGAACGCGTCGCGCAGCGCCTTCACGCGATCGGCAGGCAGGCCCGGCGGGGCCGCGATCGGCCGGCCCGCTTCCGACGGCGCGAAGATGAAGGTCATCGCCTGCTTCTGCTCCGGCGTTTTGGCGATCTCGAAGGCGGTCGGCACGTTCGGATATTCCGGATGGCGCTTCAACGAGGCCTGCAGCAGGATGATCAGCTTTTTGTCAGCCAGCAGCTTCGGCACCGCCGTCGCCATCGAATCGACGGACGCGAAGCGGCCGTGCGCCTCGCCGCGCTCGATGGCGAGGAAGGTCTCGCGGCTGCCCTGATAGCCGGTGATGAGCTTGAACTTCGTGCCCATCACGGCATTGAGCACCTTCGGATAGATGTCGGTGGTCGCCGCCGCGCCGGTGCCAGCGACGACGGTTTCCTTGGCGAACAGGTCCTCGACGGTCTTGGTCGGCGCTTCGTGCCACATGGCGAGCACCGAATGGGTGTTGCCGAGGCTGCCGATCCAGTTGAACTTCGTCGCCTCGAACTTGGCGTTGCCGCCCGGATTGAGCAGCGGATCGACCGCGACCGGGCCGACATAAGCGATCACCGTGCCGTCTTTCGGCGCGACGTTGTAGAGATAATTGCCGGCGACGAGGCCGCCGCCGCCCGGCATGTTCTGCGCCACGATGTTCGGATTGCCCGGCACGAACTTGCCGTAATGCTGCGCCATAGTGCGCGCCGAGGTGTCGAAGCCGCCGCCCGGCGTGCCGGCAATCAGGATCGTGATCGACTTGCCTTTATAGAAATCCTCGACCGACTGGGCGGTCGCGGCGGGAGCGGCGAGCAACAGCGCGCCGGCGACGCCGAGCGTCGCGTGGAGAATGCGGGACATATATAGCCTCCTGAGGTTTCGCCGGGACGGCGTTATTCTCGTTGCCGCTATTGATAACCGCTCGTCGCCGCAGCGCAAGCCGCGACTGTCCACCAAACCAGCGATAAATTGATTAGCCAGGCTTCACAGTTCGGCCGCCGTCGCCCCGAATCCCGTCAAATCCGGGGCCGTTCCTCGTAAAAGGCCAGCTTTTTCTGCAGCGGCGCGTCGTCGATGCGGATCATTCGGGCCGGAGCCGCGCCGCCCGCCGCATGGGTCAATTGCGCGAAGACCGGCGTGGAAAACGTGTCGCCCGCCTTCCAGGCGAAGCGCTCGCCGTTCACGGTCGAGACGCCCTCGCCCTCGACGCAATGGAATACGGCGCTCGCCGAGCGCAGCGGCGGCTGCGCCGTCTCGCCCGGACGCAGCAGCATGGCGGTGAAGCCGAGCGTGGGCAGGCAGCTCTCGCCGGTCTCGGGATTGACATAGGCCAGTTCGACGGCTTCGCCCGGCGCAGCCTGCGCCGCCAGCCGGTCGAGCGCCGCGCGCGTGCGCACCCAGGGATAGCGCATCAGCGGATAGGCCGGCTTCGGCGCGCCGTGCGCGCGCGGCGGCAGCAGGCCTGCTTCGCTATATTCGACCTGCGAAGCATCGGGCCGGTTGCGCGGCGCCTGAAGCTTGCCCTCGACGGCGTAAGAGCCTTCGAGATAGACGAACAGCGGCAGATCGAGCGCGTCGAGCCAGATCACCGGGTCCTTGCCGTCATGGCCGTGATCGTGCCGCTGGCCGCCCGGCGTCAGGATCAGATCGCCACGCGACATCGGGCATTTCTCGCCCTCGACGATGGTGTAAGCGCCCTCGCCCTCGACGATGATGCGCGCCGCGCTCGGCGTGTGCTTGTGCGACGGCGCCGTTTCGCCGGGCAACAGCAATTGCAGACCGCAATAGATCACCGAGGTCGCCTGCATCGCCCCGACGCCGCGACCGGGGTCGGATAGCACCAGCACGCGGCGCTCGGCCTTCTCGATCGGCGTCAGCTCGCCGGCGCGCAGCAGCAGCGGCCGGATCCGGTCGATGGCCCACAGGCAAGGCTTGGTGACGGGGCGCGGCGCGTCGTGCGGCAGCACGTTGCGCATCATCGGCCAGAGCGGCGCGACGTTCGCCTTGCTCATCGCCTCGCGGTAATCGGCGGGCAAGCTTTCGAGGGTTCCCAGTTCGGCCACGGGCTTTCTCCTATTTTCTTATATGGCGAGAATAGCATCGGCCCGCCGCCGTGGGAATTGTCGGGTTCGTCCGGCGTTATCCCCATGCTCGGCTTCATGCGCCCAGCTTCAAGCATTCGCCAGGGAGACGTCCATGCCCCGCCCGGTTTGGGAAGGCCATCTGCAGCTCTCGCTCGTGTCCTGTCCGGTCGCGCTTTACAACGCGACCACGACGAGCAACGACATCTCTTTTCACTGGCTGCACAAGAAGACCAACAACCGCATCCGCATGCTGCCGCACGACCCGGAGCTCGGCGAAGTCGAGCGCAAAGATCTGGTGCGCGGCTTCGAGCTGACGAAAAACAAATATGTCGTCGTCTCGCCCAAGGAGATCGAGGAGGCCCGCCTGCCGGCGACCAAGACCATCGACATCGAGGAATTCGTCGATGCCGCCGATATCGACCGGCTTTATTGGAACCACCCCTATTATCTCGTGCCGAGCGGCAAGACGGGGCTCGACGCTTACGCCGTCATCCGCGAGGCGATGGACAAAAGCCATAAGATCGCCCTCGGCCGCCTGGTGATGCACCAGCGCGAGCGTATCGTCGCCATGGAGCCGCGCGGCAACGGCCTGTTGCTCACGACGCTGCGCAGCCACGACGAAATCGTCGCCGAAAAGGATTTCTTCCGCGACATCAAGGCGAAGCGCGTGGATGCCAAGATGCTGGCGATCGCCGAAAAAATCATCGAGCAGCAAGAAGCCGCTTTCGCGCCCGACAAATTCAAAGACCGCTACGAGGACGCCTTGCGCGCGCTCATCAAGCGAAAGAGCAAGGGCCAGAAGATCGTCGCGCCCCCGCCGGAGGCCGAGGACGAGGAGAAGGTCGTCGATCTCATGGAGGCGCTGAAGAAAAGCCTCGCCGGCAAAGGCGACAGCCAGAAGCGCGCCGCCCGTTTCCTGGACGCGCAGAGCAAGAAAGCGCCCGCGAAAAAAGCCCGCAAAGCCTCGACGAAGCGCAAGCCGGCGGCCAAGCGCAAAAGCGCTTAGCTCAGGCTTTGAACTTCAGCGGCTTGCGGTCTTTCTCGAAATCGCGCCACGGATCGCTCGCCTTGCGCGCCGCAGCCAGGTCCTTCACCGAGAAGACCGGCATCTTGCGCGCCGTCTCCAGCAAGCTCCAAGCCACCGGCAGGGAAATCGGCGCGCCCGCCCGGGCGCGCGGCGACCATGGCACGATCGCCGTCGCCCCGCGCCCGTTGCGCAGATAATCGAGAAAGATTTTTCCCCTGCGCTTGGCCTTGGCCGCCACGGCGACGAAGCGCGCCGGATCGGCGTCCGTCAGCGCGTCGACGAACCGCTTGGCGAAGCCTTTGACCTGGTCCCAGCCGGCCGAGGGCGTCAGCGGCACGACGACATGCAAGCCTTTGCCGCCGGTCAGCTTGAGATAAGGCGCGAACCCGAGATCGGCCAGATGCTCGCGCACCTCCAGCGTCGCGCGCTTGAGATCGGCGAAGGACACCGCCGGATCGGGATCGAGGTCGATGACGATCTGATCCGGCCGCTCGATATCGCCGGCCATCGCGCCCCAGACATGAATCTCCGCCGTGCCGAGCTGGGCCAGCGCTTCCAGCCCTTCGGCGCGGTTGACCATGAGGTAGGGCCGCCGCTCCTTCGATAGCGCGACCTCCTCGATCAGCGCCGACATGCCTTTCATGCGATGGCGCTGGAAAATTTGCTGCGCCCCGATGCCGTCCGGCACCCGCAAGATCGAGATCGGCCGGCCGCCGACGAACCGCATCATCTCCGCGCCGACCGCGCGGAAATAGGCGGCGAGATCGGCTTTGGTGACGCCGGCCTTGTCGCCCTTCTCCGCCGGCCACAACTTCTTGTCGGGATTGGTCAGTTTGACCGCGCTCGCGCCGGCGGGCTCCGGAGCCGCGCGGTCTTGCGCGACATCCTTCGCCGCCTTGTCGTCGCGCAATCCCTTGAACGACGCCTGACGCAAGATGCCTTCGGCCGTCCAGCCGGCATATTCGACCTCGGCCACCAATTGAGGCTTGAGCCAGATGAGGCCTTTCAGGCTGGCCGGCTGCTTGCCGTCGAACGGCGACGCGGCGCGCTTGAGCGGCTTGAACGCCTTGAGCAGTTCCGCCGCGACGCGCTGGTTGTAACCGGAGCCGACGCGGCCCTTGTAGGCGAATGCGTCGCCGTCGGGCAGGCCGACCAGCACCGCGCCGACGCCCTTGCCGCTCGATCCCGGCCAATAGCCACCGATGACGAATTCCTCGCGGCCGCGGCATTTGGTCTTCAGCCAGTCGAGCGTGCGCCCGGAGCGATAAGCGGCCTCGGCGCGCTTCGACACGACGCCCTCGAAGGCCATGCGGCAGGCCGACTTCAGCACCGCATCGCCCGCGGCGTCGAAATGCGCGACATAGCGGATGCGGTCGGGCGCGTCGGCGAGCAATCGTTCAAGCCGCGCCTTGCGTTCGGTCAGCGGCGTCTCGCGCAGATCCTCGCCCTCCTCCGCCAGCAGATCGAAGGCGTAATAGACGAGCTTGCCGGTCTTCTCCTCGCTCAAGGCCGCTTGCAGAGCCGAGAAATCCGTCTCGCCCTTGGCGTTCAGCGCCACCGCTTCGCCATCGAGAATGCAATCGAGCAAGCCGGCGCAATCCTCGGCGATCTCGGGAAAGCGCGCCGTCCAGTCGAGGCCGCTGCGCGAGAAGCAGGTCGCTGCGCCGCCGCGCACCTGGACCTGGATGCGATAGCCGTCGAACTTGACCTCGTGCAGCCAGTCGCCGCCGCCCGGCGGATGCGCGGCGAGCGTGGCGAGAGCGGGCTTGATGAAGGCGGCTTTGCCGGACAGGCGCTTCGGTTTCTTCGCTCGGGCTCGCTTGGCGGTTTTCGGCTGAGCGCTCTTGGCGTTCTTGCCGGCCGCGATCTCCGCCATGCGCCGGCCGCTCTTGACCGATTCGTCGATCTCGGCGATCTCCGCCGCCTTGCCCTTTTTCGCGTAAGCGTCGCGATGCTTGATGAGCAGCCAGTTGTCGCGCGTCTCCTTGCCGCGCCGCCGCATCCGCACCAGCGCCCAACTGCCTTTCATATGCGCGCCATGAAGGGTGAATTTCAGATCGCCCTTCTTCAAGGCGTCGCGCGGCTTGAGGTCGCCCTCATAGTCGAGCCGGCCGCGATCCCACAATTGCACCGTGCCGCCGCCGTATTGGCCTTCGGGGATGGTCCCTTCAAAGCCGCCATATTCGATCGGATGATCTTCGACTTCGACGGCGAGGCGCTTTTCCGCCGGATCGAGGCTCGGCCCTTTGGGCACCGCCCACGACTTCAAAACGCCGTCCATCTCCAGCCGCAGATCGAAATGGAGCCGGCTGGCGTCATGCTTGTGCACCACGAAGCGCGCGCCGGCCGCTTTGCCGCGCCGCGCGCTGCCGGCGGGCTCCTGCGTCCGAGCGAAATCGCGTTTCGCGCGATAGGTCTTGAGCGCCATGGGTCCAGCTTAACCGAAATGCTCCCCGCCGTTCACGTGGATCACTTGCCCCGTGATGAAGCGGGCATCGTCGGAGGCGAGGAACACGAAGGCCGGCGCGATCTCGTCGGCCGTCGCCGCGCGGCCCATCGGATTGTCGGCGCCGAACTTGGCCACGTCCTCGGCGTCGAACGACGCGGGAATGAGCGGCGTCCAGACCGGTCCCGGCGCGACGGCATTGACGCGCACGCCCTGCTTGACGAGCGATTTCGCCAGCGCGCGGGTAAAAGCGACAATGGCTCCCTTGGTCGAAGAATAGTCGATCAGCTTGGGATTGCCCTGAAAGGCCGTGATCGAGGCGGTGTTGACGATGCAGCCGTTGTCGCGCAGATGCGGCAGCGCCGCCTGAGTCACATGGAACATGGAGAGGATGTTCGTCTGGAACGTGCGCACGAGATTCTCCGGCGTGATGTCGAGAAAGTCCTCCTCGGGAAACTGCACGGCGGCGTTGTTGACGATGATGTCCAACCCGCCGAACGCCTTGGCCGCCTTCTCCGCCGCCATGCGGCAGAAATCGCGGCTCTGCAGATCGCCCTGCACGAGCAGCGCCTGCCCGCCCGCCTGTTCGATGAGTTTCTGCGTGTCTTTCGCGTCCTTGCTCTCTTCGAGATAGATCACGCAGACATCCGCGCCTTCCTTGGCGAAGGCGATGGCCGTGGCGCGGCCGATGCCGCTGTCGCCGCCGGTGATGAGCGCCGCCTTGCCGGTGAGCTTGCCGCTGCCCTTGTAGGCGGCCGCGCTGTCGCTCGGCGGCGGCGACATGTCGTCGCGCGTTCCCGGCTGATGGTCCTGATGCTGCGGCTCGCGCTGCTTGGTGTCGGCCATGGCGGATCTCCTCTTTCTAAAAAGAAAGAACAGATCGGCCGTTCATTCGTTCCTGGAAGACACACTTCATAAGGAGCAGCCATGCAGCCCGACACCCCGCAGCCGGAACCCTCGATCCCGCCGCCCGAGCGCGCGCCGCCGCTCAACCCAGAGCCGCCGGCGCAAGAGCCGCCGCCGGAAACGCCGCCGCTGGACATTCCGACGGAACTGCCGCCGGCCGATCCCAGCCCGCAGCCGCAGCGCGTGCCGCCGCAAGCCTGAACGGTCAGCGGCCCTCGCCGAGCGGCAGCGGCGCTTCGGGGCCGTCGCCGCGAAGCTTGCCCGCGTCTTGGACGTCCGATTGCAGCAGCGTCTCCAATTCCTCGACCGCTTGGCGCGAGGTTTGCACCATCTGCACCTCGTCCTGATAGACCGCGTGCTGCTGGAGCAGGGTCTTTTCGTCGTGAGCGAGAAAGCGCCGCAGGCTGGCGCGCGCCTCGTCGCGCTCGACGCCGAGATCGACGAGCAGCCGCTCGGACAGGAACAGGCTCGAATAGAGCGTCTCGCGCACATGGCCGGCGATGTCGCGATCCATGAGCAGATGGGCGTGACGCCGGTCGCGCGCGCGGGCGTAGACGCGCAAATGGGGAAAATGCCGCTGCACCGCGTCGACGACGCGGATCGAGGCGCTCGGATCGGACACCGCCACCACCACGATCTTCGCGCGCTCCGCGCCCGCCGCGCGCAACAGGTCGGTGCGGGCCGAATCGCCGAAGTAGACCTTGCCGCCGAAGCGGCGGATGACGTCGACCTGCTCGGCCGAATTGTCGAGCGCGGTGAACGGCACGCCGCGCATCCGCAGCACGCGGCCGACGATCTGGCCGACGCGGCCGAAGCCGCAGATGATGACTTCGGGATTGTCGTCGGCGATGGCGTCGTAATCGGGCGGCGGCTTGCGCGCGGGCCCGCGCGTCAGCCATTTCTCGTGCAGCGCGAACAGCGGCGGCGTCGCGACCATCGACAGGATCGCCGCCATGGAAAGCTGCGACGCCAGCGACGCCGGCAAAATGCCGTCGCCCGCCGCGAAGCCGAACAGCACCAGGCCGAATTCGCCGCCTTGCGCCAGCGCCAACGCGGTGCGGCGGGCCGAGAGCCCGTCCTGCCCGGCGATGCGGGCGAGGCCATAGACCAGCGCGGCTTTGCCCGCGATCAGCGCGACGACGCCGAGCGCGATCGCCTGCGGCGCGCTGAGCAGCAGCGCGGGATTGAGCGCCATGCCCATGGAGGCGAAGAACAGGCCGAGCAACAAACCTTCGAACGGCTCGATGTCGGCCCGGATCTCGTGGCGATATTCCGAGTCCGACAGCATGACGCCGGCCAGGAACGCGCCGAGCGACATGGACAAGCCGGCGACATCGGCGAGCAAGGCCGTGCCGATCACCAGCAACAGGGCCACGGCGGTGTAGAGTTCGCGCGTCTTCACCAAGTCGGCGAGATAGAACAGCGGCCGTACGAGATAGCGTCCGCCGAGGAAGATCGCCACGACGCAGGCCGCGCCGATGGCGACGCTCTGCCAGCTCGGCGGGGTCGTCGCCTCGCCCGAGGCGAGAAACGGCAACAGCGCCACCGCCGGGATGAAAATGAGGTCTTGGAACAGCAGCACGCCGAGGCCGTCGCGCCCCGGGGGCAGGCCGAGCATGTCGCGCTCGGCGAGCAGCGGCAGCACCAGCGCCGTCGACGACATGGCGAGACCAAGGCCGACGACGACCGCTGCCTGCCAAGCCAGGCCGAGCCAAAGCGCGACGCCGCCCAACAGCGCGGCGGTGACGGCGACTTGCGCGCCGCCGAACAGGAAAACGCTGCGCCGCATCACCCACAGGCGCGCCGGCTTCAGCTCCAGCCCGATCAGGAACAGCAGCATGACCACGCCGAGTTCGGCGATGTGGCGCGCCGTCTCGCTATCCTCGATTAGCGCCAAGCCGCTCGGACCGACGACGATGCCGGCGATCAGATAGCCGATGATGCCGCCGACGCCGGCGCGTTTGGCCGCCGGCACGGCGATCACCGCGGCGACCAGCAGGACGACGATGGGGAGAAGAAGCGTATCCACGGCGGCACCCGAAGCTGACGCGGGCAGCCCCGCGCCGCCCATTATAGAGCCATCGCGGCGCTTAGCCTATGGCAGCTCTCGCGCTGACGTCAGTCCGCCCAGGCCGCGCGCGCGTCTTTCGACACCACCTCGTCGAAGGCCGGCGCGCCCTTGAGAATGCCGATGTCGCGGGAAAACGCGTTCATCCCGGACACGAAGGATTCGGAAATCGCCGGATCGTAATAGGGCAGATCGCGGCGGATCAGTTCGGCGATCAGCTCGGCCTCCGACGCCGGAAAATGCTTGCGCCCGACTTTGGTGGCGAGCGACAGGTCGGCTTTCAGCGCCGCATGGGTCTTTTTGATGGCGCGCACCGCCGCGCCGGCCAGTTTGGGATTGGCCTGGATCAAAGCGTCGGTCGTCGCCAGCGACGCCATCGTATAATCGAAACATTCCTTCGGGCCGTCGCCGCGCCGCACGTCCAGCACCACCGTGCCCGCCCCACTTTTCACCGCCACTTCGGTGCCCATGCCGTTGGCCCAGAAGCCGTCGATCTTGCCTTCGCCCAGCGCCTTGGCGGCGGTGACGCCGAAATTGACGCCGGCCCCGACCGCGCCCGGCACCGGCGCGATGGTGACGTTGTCGCGCGCGATGTCGATGCCGCCGGCTTTCAACAAGCCGCGCAGGCCCATCTCGACCCAGGGCGCGGCGCCGATGCTCTTGCCTTTCACCACCGACAGATCGCCGCGCTTGGCGTTCAGATCGGCGCGCATGACGAGGAACCAGTACATGCCCTGCGCCTGGGCGCAGAGCAATTTGACGCCCTGCCATTCGGGAAAGGCGGCGAGCGCCGAATGGGCCGAGCCGCCGACGAAATGGATGTTGCCGTCGCGCAGCTCGCGATAGGCGCGGTCCACCGGAAAGATCATCTCGAATTCGACGTCGAGCCCCTCAGCTGCGAAAAAGCCAAGCTCGACGGCGGCGACCGCCGGGAAATAGGAATTGGAGATGAGATCGGGGACGGCGAGTTTCATGTCGCGAAAGCTCCAGCTGCGGAAAAACGAGGCGCTATAGGGCCAGAGAACGCCTATGGCCGCAAGACGTCGCAGATGCCGCCGGCCAGCGCCATCGCCATCGCGTCCTGGCCGATGAAGCCGAGCAGCTGCAAGCCGAGCGGCAGGCCGCCGATGTCGAACAGCGGCAGCGACAGCGCCGGCACGCCGAGCAACGAGCCCGGCACGGCGAACGCCGGATCGCCGGTGAGCGTGCCCTTCGGCGCGGGACCGGTGGCGGCGAGCGTGATACAGCCGTCGTAGCGCGCCGCCAAAGCCGCATATTGCGCGCGGAGCGCCGCGCGGCGCTTGAGCGCGTCGCGATATTGCTCGGGCTTGATCGTGATCGCCTGCGCCAGCCGCTCGCGCATGGCTTGGCTCAGCAGGCTGGCGTCCTTCGCATAAAAGACGTTGAGCGGCCAGCGCGATTCGTAGGCGTTGATGCGGCGCGTCAGCTCCCACGCCTCGCGCAGCGCGCGCTCCATCAGATGCAGTTCGGCGTCTTGCTTGCGCGCGACGATCTCGACGCCGCCGGCAGCGAGCCGCTCCGCCGCATCGAGCAAGACCGCCTTGGCCGCGTCCTCCGCGAGCTCCCAGCCGGGCGTTTCGAGCAGCGCCAAGCGTTTCGGCCTTTTGGCGATGGGCACGACGGCGGGACCGATCAAGCCATCGTGGCCCGGATCGCCGCCGGCGCGGCTGGCGATCGCCTGCGCCACCGCCCAAACGTCTTCCAAAGTGGCGGCGATCACGCCTTGCACGCTCTGGCTGAGGAAATCGAGGCTGCCGCCGCGGTTGATCGCGCCAAGGCTCGGCTTGAAGCCGAACGCGCCGCAATAGCTCGACGGCCGCACGATGGAGCCGACGACCTGGGTGCCGAGCGCGGCGCTCAACATGCCGCAGCCGACGGCGGCGGCCGAGCCGCTGCTCGATCCGCCCGGCGTGCGCGCCGTGTCGAACGGGTTGCGCGTCTTGCCCGGCTCGGTGGCGGCGAACTCCGTCGTCACCGTCTTGCCGACGATCACGGCCCCCGCCTCGCACAAGGCTTTCACGCTCGCCGAATCATGGCGCGGCCGGTAATCGGCGAACAGCGGCGAGCCCATGCCGGTCGGCAGTTCGGCGGTCTCGATGATGTCTTTGACGCCGACCGGCATGCCGTCGATGGTCGACAGCGGCCGGCCGCTCTCCCACCGTCCGCTCGACGCGTCGGCGGCGAGGCGCGCGGCGCGCAGGTCCGTCGCCTCGAACGCCTGCACCGCCGGTTCGAGCGCCGCCATCGTCTCCAGGCAGCGTTCGAGAAAGGCGCGCGGGCTATCCTTGCCGAGGGCGAAAGCCTCGGTCGCGGCCAGGTAAGGCCGCCGCTGGGTCGTCGGAGAGTTCGTCATGGCCGCAGTCTAATCGCGGAGCCGCGCGCGAGTCGAGCGAGGCGCGCGTTCATGCCTTCGTCGGCGGCTGCCCCATGCCGACGAGACGCGCCATGAACAGCGCGGCGCAGACCAGCGGCAGGATGCCCACGGCGAACACCATGCTGGAGGCGTGGCTCACCGCTGCCGGATCGCTCACCGTGCCGAGGCCGGCGAGATTGGCGATGAGGCCCGACACCGCCGCGCCGAACGCCGTGCCGAGCGAGCGGATCGACGGCAGCGACGAGGCCGTGACGCTCTCCTCGCCGGGCATGGCGAACGCCATGGTGCGCGAGGAGAGGTTGACATGGTGCAGGCCGATGCCGAGCCCGTAGAAGCAGGCCGCCGCGGTGAGCAGCGGCAGCGACATGATCCAGGTGCCGACGACCAGCGCGACCGCGCCGCTCAGCATCAGCAGCGGGCCGCTCTGCAAGGCGATCGCTTCGCGCCGCCCCGTCCAGCCCGCGACGATGAAGGTGCCGAGGGTCCAGCCGGCGGAAATCAGGATCGTCAGATAGCTGATGAGCAGCGGCGTCACGCCGTAGACCACTTGCAGCAGCAGCGGCAGGAACAACGTGATCGCGCTCTGCGTCAGGCCGGCGACGAACATGATCCAGAGCGCGAGCCCGACCGGCGAGCGCAGCGACAAGAGGCCCGAAGGATAAAGCCGGTTGCCCGATTTCGCGTCGAGCCGGAACGCGCCCCAGACCAGCGCCACGCCGGCGACGATGAAGATGACGCGCAGCAGGTTCGAGTCCGCCGGCCCCGCCCCGGCGATCGCCAGCACGCCGACGGTGAGCAGCGCGAAGCGGAACGCCGGGAAGGTCGCCGTCGCCGCTTTGCCCGTCAGTTCGCTGGTCTTGGGAATCCGCAGCCAGATCAGCAGATTGAGCGGCACCAGGAACAGCAGCATCGTCCAGAACGAGCCGCGCCACCAGCCGATGTCGGCGAAGACGCCGCCGACCACCGGGCCGAGCAGCTGCGCCACCATCCAGGTGCTCTGATAGATCGACAGCACGCGCGCGCGCTGCTTGCCGGTGAAGACCGCGCTCACCAGGTCCATGCCGCCGCCGACCACGAGGCCGCCGGCGAAGCCCTGCACGGTGCGCGCGGCGACGAGCGAGCCCATGTCCGGGGCCAGCGCGCAAGCGACCGCGCCGACCGCGAAGCCGAAGCCGGCCAGCGCCAGGCCGTTGCGCCGCCCCAGCTTGCGCCAGACCGGACCCATGGCGGCCGCGCCCAGAATGGCCCCCACCGCGTAAAGCATCGAGGCCCAGGTGTAGAAGGACGCGCCGCCGATGTCGGCCACCACCGTCGGCATGATGATCGCCATGACCAGGATCTGCAGGGCATGGACAATGACGCCGAGCACGATCAGGGCGACGTAGGTGCCTTTGCCGTCGCGAAACAGCTCGGCGTAGCTGTCGGTCGGATCGGCCGCGGATGACGAATGATGAGACATGCGAGTCCGGCTTAGCACGGGCTGCCGGCCGGTTGGAACGCAGGAGTGCGAAACGCCTCGACGCGCGGATCGACCTTGCTTGCCCGATTATGTTGCGTCGCAACATATATTTTTTTGAGCTCTGAAACGGCGTCCCATTTTTCGTCCCCGCCCAAGCCCGCAGGGGCGTCAAACCCGCCGTACTCCACGCGCTTTTCGCCGCGCCGTGGCCACTACTGTCGCGAACGGCCCTAACGCCCGGTTTTTGCTCTTAAATTGACAGTTGAGAATGGTTCTTGAATCTGGTGTTTGGTGCTCGTATGTCATGGTCTTGCGCGGCCGCGTCGCGCGCGAAACGAATCGGACCCAACGACGCCGTCGAGGGGTCATTTTCAGTATGCCAGCCGTGCGCTTGTGTCCGTTGACGCCAGGACGGCGCTCTGCTTTTCATAGCCCCGGACCGGGCGGGGCGAGCCGAGTGCGCGCCGCCCGGCCATTGCTTTTCAGTCTAGGAGACCTGCGTTAATGACGACCTCCGTTCCGGGCCTCAGCCCCGCGCCGACCAACCATAAGAAGCTGGTGGAATGGGTGGCGCAGATCGCCGCCATCACCAAGCCGCACAGCGTGCATTGGTGCGACGGCTCGGACGCCGAATACAATCTCCTAGTCGACCGCCTGCTCGCCACCGGCACGTTGCGCGAGTTGAACGCGGACAAGCGCCCGAACTCCTATTACGCCGCCTCCGACCCGCGCGACGTCGCCCGCGTCGAGAGCCGCACCTACATCTGCTCCGAGAAGCAGGACGACGCCGGCCCGACCAACAATTGGATGGCCCCGGCCGAGATGCGCAAGACGCTCGCGCCGCTGTTCGACGGCTGCATGCGCGGCCGCACCATGTATGTCGTGCCGTTCTGCATGGGCCCGCTCGGCTCGAAGATCAGCGCGCTCGGCGTCGAGATCACCGACAGCGCCTACGTCGCCGCCTCGATGCGCATCATGACCCGCATGGGCAAGGCGGCGCTCGACCAGCTCGGCGACGACGGCTTCTTCGTGCCCGCCGTCCACACGCTCGGCGCGCCGCTGAAGCCCGGCGAGAAGGACGTGCCGTGGCCGTGCAACGAGACGAAATACATCGTGCACTTCCCCGAGACGCGCGAGATCTGGTCCTACGGCTCGGGCTACGGCGGCAACGCCCTGCTCGGCAAGAAGTGCTACGCGCTGCGCATCGCGTCGGTGATGGCGCGCGACGAAGGCTGGTTCGCCGAGCATATGCTGATCCTCAAGCTCACCTCGCCCAAGGGCCAAGTGCGCTACATCGCCGCGGCCTTCCCGAGCGCCTGCGGCAAGACCAATCTCGCCATGCTCCAGCCGACCATTCCGGGCTGGAAGGCCGAGATGATCGGCGACGACATCTGCTGGATGCGCTACGGCGACGACGGCCGTCTCTACGCCATCAATCCGGAATTCGGCCTGTTCGGCGTGGCGCCGGGCACCAGCGCCAAGACCAACAAGAACGCCATCGACGCGCTGTATGCCAACACGGTCTACACCAACGTCGCCCTCACGCCGGACAACGACGTGTGGTGGGAAGGTCTGACCAAGGAGCCGCCGGCCGGCCTGATCGACTGGAAGGGCAACCCCTGGTCGCCCGAGAAGGGCACCGCCGCCGCCCATCCCAACGCGCGCTTCACCGTGCCGGCCAGCCAGTGCCCGAATATCGCGCCGGAATGGAACGACCCGAAGGGCGTGCCGATCTCGGCCATCCTGTTCGGCGGCCGCCGCGCCACCGCGGTGCCGCTGGTGACGGAAGCCTTCGACTGGCAGCACGGCGTGTTCCTCGCCTCCAACGTCGCCTCGGAAGGCACGGCGGCGGCCGAGAACAAGATCGGCGAAATCCGCCGCGACCCGTTCGCCATGCTGCCGTTCTGCGGCTACAACATGGCCGATTATTTCGGCCATTGGCTCAAGACCGGCAAGAAGAGCGCGGCCGACAAGCTGCCGCGCATCTACTTCGTCAACTGGTTCCGCAAGGACAAGGCCGGCAAGTTCGTGTGGCCGGGCTTCGGCGACAATAGCCGCGTGCTGAAGTGGATCTGCGAGCGCCTCGACGGCACGGCCGACGCGGTCGAGACGCCGATCGGTCTGCTCCCGACCAAGGACGCGCTCGACACTTCCGGCCTCGACATCACCGACGAGCAGCTCGATCTGCTGCTGACCGTCGATACCGAGGTCTGGAAGGAAGAAGCCGCGCTGATCCCCGAAGGCTACAAGATCTTCGGCGACAAGCTGCCGGGCGAGCTGTGGAAAGAATACGAGGCGCTCGTCCAGCGCCTCGAATCGGGCCAGAAGCGCAAGGCCGTCGGCTAAGCGCCACGCGATAGGGACGACGAAGGGCGGTGGAGCGATCCACCGCCCTTTCGCTTCGCCGGCCGCTTTGAGAGATCGCCGCGGCGCATGGCTGCGCCGCTGCGATCGCATCGCTCGAACGCGAGCGCTCTGCTAGACTTCATCCGCTTGAACGGCCGTCCAGGGGGGAGGCCCTCGAGGGTCGACATGAACGCCAGTCCCGCAGAGCCGAGCGTCGCCGAGCTCTATACGCCGAAGCTGATCACCGTCCTGCGCGAAGGCTACGGCCTCGCCGACCTGCGCGCCGACGCGCTCTCCGGCCTTACCGTCGCCATCGTCGCACTGCCGCTCTCAATGGCCATCGCCATCGCCTCCGGCGTCGGACCGGAGCGCGGGCTCTACACCGCCATCGTCGGCGGTTTTCTCGTCTCGCTGCTGAGCGGCAGCCGCTTCCAGATCGGCGGGCCGGCCGGCGCGTTCATCGTGCTGGTCGCCACCACCGTGCTGCAGCACGGGCTCGACGGTCTGTTGCTCGCCACCTTCGTCTCTGGCCTGTTTCTGGCCCTCGCCGGCGCGTTCAGGCTCGGCACCTTCGTCAAATACATCCCCTTCCCCGTCACCGTCGGCTTCACCGCCGGCATCGCCGCCATCATCGCCGCCAGCCAACTGAAGGAGGCGTTCGGACTGACGCTGCCCGGCGTCGAGCCGGCGGCCCTCCTGCCCAAGCTCGAAGCGCTGTGGCAGGCGCGCCCGACCTTCAACGCCGCTACCGCCGGCCTGACCGCCCTCACCGTGGCTTTGATCGTCGGCATCAAGCGCTTCGATTCGCGCTGGCCCAACCTCCTGCTCGCCGTCGCCGCCGCCACGCTCGCCGCCGCGCTGCTCGATCTGCCGGTCGAGACCATCGCCAGCCGCTTCGGCGCCATGCCGAACTCGCTGCCCGCCCCCGCCCTGCCCGCCTTCGACCTGCCGAAACTGATAGCCGTCCTGCCCAATGCCGCCGCCTTCGCGCTGCTCGGCAGCATCGAAAGCCTGCTGTCCGCCGTAGTCGCGGACAGCATGACCGGCCGGCGGCATCGCTCGAATTGCGAGCTGATCGCGCAAGGCGTCGCCAACGTCGGCTCGGCGCTGTTCGGCGGCATCTGCGTCACCGGCGCCATCGCGCGCACGGCGACCAACGTGCGCTCGGGCGCGCGCGGCCCGGTCGCCGGCATTCTGCATTCCCTGTTCCTGCTGCTGTTCATCTGGATCGCCGCGCCGCTCGCCGGCTACATCCCGCTCGCCGCGCTGGCCGGCGTGCTGATCGTCGTCGCCTGGAACATGGTCGAGCGCCACCAGATCGCCGCCCTGCTGCGCGCCTCGCGCGGCGAGGCCCTGGTGCTGCTCGTCACCCTGACGCTGACGATTTTCCGCGATCTGACCGAAGGCATCGTCGCCGGCTTTGCGCTCAGCGCGCTCCTCTTCATCCACCGCATGGGTCAGTCGGTCGCCGTCGAGGCCGCCATGCCGCGGATTGAGCCCGACAGCGCCGACGGCGGCGACAAGACCCGCTACGCCGAAGCCACCGTCACCGACCGCGATATCGTCGTCTATCGCATCTCCGGCGCGTTTTTCTTCGGGGCGGCCGCCTCGGTGGCGGCGGCGCTTGACCGCGTCGGCGTCCAGCCTAAAGCTTATGTCATCGACTTCTCCGCCGTCACCGTCATCGATTCCACCGGGGCCAGCGCCATCGACGGCTTTCGCCGCAAGGCGGCAGCGCAGCGCGCCCGCCTGGTGCTCGCCGGCGCGCGCCCCGCCATCGAGCGGATGCTGTGGATTCACGGCGTTCGCCCGCCCGACGTCGCTTTCATGCAGTCGGTGGACGACGCCATCGCCGCGCTGCGCGGCAACGGCGTGACATCGACGTAAAACCAGCCGCCGCGCCTTTCCCGAACGCCGCCGCTGGGGTAAATTGGCGGTTGTCTTGCCGCGTCCGCCGCCCCATCTCCTGCGTTCGGACGTTCCTCCCCGCCGCGCCGCGCGGTTACTGTGCCGTAAGGCCGCCGCCGTTCACAGGATGCCATCATGCCCAAAGGTTCGGACCTGCTCGTCGCCGCGTTGGAGAACGAGGGCGTCGAGCGCATCTTCGGCGTGCCCGGCGAGGAGAATCTCGACGTCGTCGAGAGCCTGCGCCATTCGAAGATCGAACTGGTCCTGACGCGCCACGAGCAAGCCGCCGCCTTCATGGCCGCGACCCATGGCCGCCTGACCGGCCGGCCCGGCGTCTGCATCTCCACCCTCGGCCCCGGCGCGCTGAATTTCTCCACCGGCGCGGCCTACGCCAATCTCGGCGCCATGCCGATGATCATGATCACGGGCCAGAAGGCGATTCTGTCGCGCAAGCAGGCGCAGTTCCAGATCGTCGACGTCGTCGCCTCGATGAAGCCGCTGACCAAGATGACGCGCCAGATCGTCAGCGCCGCCAGCATCCCGACCGCCGTGCGCGACGCCTTCCGCGTGGCGATGGAAGAGCGGCCCGGCCCGGTGCATCTCGAACTGCCCGAGGACGTCGCCAGCGAGGAGGCGGAAGCCGCCATCATCCCGCGCCATCCGCTCGAACGCCCTATCGCCTCGCCCGAAGCGCTCGACCGCGCCGCCGAGATGATCCTCGCGGCGAAGAATCCGCTGGTGATGATCGGCGCCGCCGGCAACCGCCCGCGCCTGGTCGAAGCCCTGTCGGAATTCATCCGCCGCTGCCGCCTGCCCTTCTTCAACACCCAGATGGGCAAGGGCGCGGTCACCGGCGGCTCGAACCTCTATGTCGGCACGGCGGCGCTCTCCGAGCGCGATTACGTGCACCACGCGATCGAGGCCGCCGATCTCATCGTCTGCATCGGCCACGACACGATCGAGAAGCCGCCGTTCCTGATGCGCCAAGCCGGCGGGCCGAAGGTGATCCATGTCGGCTACCAATCGGCCAACGTCGAGGAGGTTTATCACCCCGACGCCGAGTTGATCGGCGACATCCGCGCCAGCGCCCTCGGCCTCGCCGACCGGCTCGAAGGCAAGACCGGCGACAGCGCCTTGCTGCTCGATCTCCGCCAGAAGATCCTCGCGCGGCTCAACGACCGCGCCACCGAAGACCGCTTCCCGATCACGCCGCAGCGTATCGTGCACGACGTCCGTGCCGTCATGCCGGAGGACGGCATCGTCTGCCTCGACAACGGCATGTATAAGATTTGGTTCGCGCGCAACTACCGCACGCACAAGGCCAACACGCTGCTGCTCGACAACGCGCTCGCCACCATGGGCGCCGGCCTGCCCTCGGCGATGATGGCCGCCATCCTCAACCCGGGCAAACGCGTCATGGCGGTGTGCGGCGACGGCGGCTTCATGATGAACTCGCAAGAGATGGAGACCGCGGTGCGCCTCGGCCTCGATCTCGTCGTCGTCATCCTCAACGACAGCGCCTATGGCATGATCCGCTGGAAGCAGGCGGTCGACGCCTTCACCGATTTCGGCATGACCTTCAAGAACCCCGATTTCGTCAAATACGCCGAGAGCTACGGCGCGAAAGGCGCGCGCGTCACCGCCGTCGCCGACCTGAAGCCGACCCTCGAAGCGGCGTTCCGCGCCGGCGGCGTGCATCTGATCGACGTGCCCATCGATTATTCCGAAAACATGCGCGTGCTCGTCGACGAGCTGCGCGGCCAATCGCTCGGCTAATAGCCAAAGTCGTAACCAGGAGTCCCCCATGCTGCAGGTCGTCCAAGCTTTCGATCGCGCGCTGATCGCGGAAATCCCCACCGACGACGCGGCCGCGCTGGAAAGGAAGCTGCAAGCGGCGCAGAAAGCCTTCGCCGACCGCGACGGCTGGCTCAAGCCGCACCAGCGCGTCGCCATCCTGCGCAAGATCGCCGCGATCATGGAGAGCCGGCGCGACCATCTCGCCCTGCAGATCGCGCGCGAGGGCGGCAAGCCGCTGGCCGACGCCATCGTCGAGACGACGCGCGCCATCGACGGCGTGCACAACGCCGCCGACGAGCTGCGCAACCTCGTCGGCAAGGAGATCCCGATGGGGCTCAGCGCCGCGAGCGAAAGCCGCTGGGCCTTCACCACGAAAGAGCCGATCGGCATCGTCGCGGCCATCTCGGCCTTCAACCATCCCTTGAACCTGATCGTCCATCAGGTCGCGCCCGCCATCGCGGTCGGCTGCCCGGTCATCGTCAAGCCGGCCGGCCCGACGCCGCTGTCCTGCCTGGAATTCGTCGCCATCGCGCACGAGGCCGGCCTGCCCGAGCCCTGGTGCCAGAGCTTCATCGCCGAATCGACGCCGCTCGCCGAGAAGCTGGCGACCGACAACCGCGTCGCCTTCCTCAGCTTCATCGGCTCGCCGAAGATCGGCTGGATGCTGCATCACAAGCTGACGCCGGGCGCCCGCTCGGCGCTCGAGCATGGCGGCGCGGCGCCGGCCATCGTCGACGCCAGCGCCGATCTCGACCGCATCATCGAGCCCATCGTGAAGGGCGGCTATTACCACGCCGGCCAAGTCTGCGTGTCGACCCAGCGCATCTTCGTCCATGAAAGCATCCGCAAGACCTTCGTCGAGCGGCTCGAAGCGCGCGTCGCCAAGCTGCGCACCGGCGATCCGACCAAGCCAGACACCGACGTCGGCCCGCTGATCCATCCGCGCGAAGCCGAGCGCGTGACGAACTGGATCGAGGAGGCCAAATCCGAGGGCGCGACGGTGACCGGCGGCGGCCGCCTGTCTGACACTACGCTCAAGCCCGCCATCGTGCTCGACCCGCCGACCGACAGCGACATCTCGCAAGACGAGGTCTTCGGCCCCGCCGTCTGCGTCTATAGCTACAAGACGCTCGACGAGGCCGTGGCGCGCGCCAACGCCGTCGCCTGGGCGTTCCAAGCCAGCGTCTTCGCCCAGGACATCGACGTCGCGCTGCGCGCCGCCGAGCGGCTCGACGCCTCCGCCGTCATGATCAACGACCCCACCGCCTTCCGCGTCGATTGGATGCCCTTCGCCGGCCGCAAGCAGTCGGGCTACGGCACCGGCGGCATCCCCTACACGATGCGCGACATGACGCAGGAGAAGATGATCGTGCTGCGCCGGCGCTAAGCGCCGCCCCCTCTGCTATTGCCTAAGAAGAGCGGCCAGGGTTGTCCCGGGCCGCTTTTTTCTAAGATATATCTTGAAGGCGATGCTTCTGAGATATATCTTGAGTGCGTCACTAACGATAGAAAGACGCACTACATGAAGTTTTCCAAACTCCATCAACGGCTTGAGCGCCACGGCATGCGCCGCGGCAGCCATTGGTCCGACCACGACAATCTCGCCGGCCCCCGCGCCGGCCGCCACGGCCCGCACAACGACAATCGCAGCAATCATGGCGGCGGCGGCCGCCGCCGCATGTTCGACAACGGCGAGTTGCGCTTGATCCTGCTGCATCTCGTCAGCGAGCAGCCGCGCCACGGCTACGACATCATCCGCGCCATCGAAGAGCTGAGCGGCGGCGCCTACGCGCCGAGCCCCGGCGTGGTCTACCCCACCCTCGCCATGCTCAGCGACATGGGCCAGCTGACCGAACAGGCTGGCGATAGCGCGCGCAAGGCTTACGCCATCGCCGACGCGGGCAAGGCGCACCTCGCCGAACACGCGAAGGCTGCAAAGGCGCTGCTCGAACGGCTCGGCGAAGCGGCCGACCTGCGCGAACGCACGGACGCGAAGCCGGTACGGCGCGCCATGCACAACCTCAAGAGCGTGCTGATGGACAAGCTCGCCGACCGGTCGGACAAGGAAATGGTCCTGAAAGCGGTCGCCCTGCTCGACGAAGCGGCGCAGAAGATCGAGAGGCTCTGATGAACCAGATCGACCGCCTGCGCCGGCGCTTCGCAGACGAAATCGCCAGTCCTGCGCCGGACGCGGAGGGCAAGCACCAGATGCGGCGCGTGCGCCACGAGGTGCGCCGCCGCACCGTCACCGTGAGCCGAATCGAGCACCTCACCCCGCGCATGATGCGCGTGCATTTCCTCTCGCCCGAACTCAAGGATTTCGTCAGCGCGGCGCCCGACGACCATGTGAAGCTGTTCTTCTCGGGCGACCGCGACAGCGGCAAGCCGGTGATGCGCGACTTCACGCCGCGCGCCTTCGACACCGTCGCCGGCACGCTGACCATCGACTTCGCCCTGCACGACGACGGCCCGGCGAGCGAATGGGCGCGCGAGGCCAAGGTCGGCGAGCAACTCGACATCGGCGGCCCGCGCGGCTCGCAGATCATGCCGGACGATTTCGACTGGTATCTGCTGATCGGCGACGAGAGCGCCCTGCCCGCCATGGGCCGCCGCGTCGAGGAGCTGCGCCCCGGCGCGCCGGTGACGACGCTCGCCGTCATCGTGCATCCTTACGAGGAGCAGCGTTTCGCGACCAAGGCCGACTGGACGCCGGTCTGGCTGGCGCGCGGCGAGCCGAGCGAGGCCGACGCCGAGCTGATCCTGGCCAAGCTCGCGGATTTCGCGCCGCCGCCCGGCGACGGCTTCATCTGGATCGCCGGCGAAGCGGCCATCGCGCGCGCCTTGCGCCAATGGGCGCTCGAAACGCTGGGCCATCCGAAAGCCTGGATCAAAGCCGCCGGCTATTGGCGGCGCGGCCAGGGCGATGGCGGCCACATCGACATCGAGTAAGGCTAGCGCGCGGGGCTTAGAGCTCCGCGCTCCACACCTTGCGCGTGCGCGCGACGATCACGGCGAGGGCGGCGCAGACGGCGAGCAGGATGCCGCCCATCACCATGAAGCCGTGCTGGATGCCGAACGCCTCGACGATCAGCCCCATCAGGATCGGCGTGATGATCGAGGACAGGCGGTTGTTGGTGACGCGCAGGCCGACGATGGAGCCCTGCACGTTGGCCGGCACCGCCTTGGCCTGCAGCGAGAACATCAGCGGCTGCACCAGACCTTCGAACCCGCGCCGCAGGCAATGGGCGAGCGCGAGCAGCGCCAGCACCCCGCCGGTCAAGGGCGTGATCGCCAGCAGCAAGATCGACACGGCGGTGAACATCAGCATCAGCCAGGGGATCGGCATCCAGCGCGCCACGCGGCCGGCCGCGAGCGAGGCCAGGCCGTTGACGATCTCGGCGAGCGAGAACATCGCCCCTATGATGGTGCCGGCGAAGCCGACATCGCGCAAGTACACGATGAGGAACGAGTTCTCCACGCCGTTGGTGGCGTGGCGCATGAAGGAGATCGCCAGCGTGAAGGCGACCAGCGGCAGCACGATCAGGCGGAACGAGCCGACATAGTCCGACAGGCGCGGCAAGACGTCGCGCCAGCCGACTTTGCCGGAAATGCTGCCGGCGAATTGCCGGCTGTCGATCTGCGACACCGCCACGAACATCATCGCCGCCCAGACGCTGACGCCGAGGAACGAGACCGTCGGGCCGGCGAAGTCCCACAGCGCGCCCATCAGCAGCGGCGCAATGACGTTGCCGATGCGCGAGAAGAAGCTGAAGCGGCCGATCAGCCCGGGATCGCCATGGGTGATCTGGGCGATGATGGTCTGCGCGCCGATCCACGACATGTTGCCGGCGAAGCCGATCAGCATCTGCAGCATCACCATCAGCGGAAACCACGGCATCGCCGGGTAGAGCGCCGCGAGCGCGCCGGAGACGACCGCGAAAAACAGCATGACGCGGCGCGTGCCGAGCCGGTCCATCAGCGCGCCGCCATGGATCGCCAAGAAGAAGGTGATCATCGACTTGGCGCCGACCAGGATGCCGATCTGCGTCGGCGAGACGCCCTGAAGCACCGCCCATAGCGGCACGACCATGGTCAGCAATTCCGCCTGGCCCATGCTGAACATGCCGGCGGCGTAGGACGCGTAAAGCGTGCGGCGGGAGGGCGGCGGCGATGCGGCGGATATGGACAAGACGGAAGCTCCAAGGCCGCGCGGGCGCCGCGGCCTTCGCGGCGCGGTCGGTTGCATATCCCGGGGCGTCGCGGTTTTACACGCTGACGGCGTTCAGGCCAATGCTCGCGAAGGCCCGTCTCGCGACGTGAAACGCCCCTTCTTATCCCGATGGCGACGGGAAATTGCTATTCTGCCTGCGCCTCCCCCGCCTTCTGCCGATCAAGCCCCGTGCGCGCTCCCGCCATCCGCCAGCTTTTCCCCAACCTGCCGTCCAAACCGCTCGCGGTGCTGCTGCTGCTCGTCTTTTTCAAACAGGCGGGCAACGGCATGGTGTGGGCGGTGCTGGCGCTCAACGGCCAGCATCTCGGGGCCAGCGCCGCCTTCGTCGGCTTCATGATCTCGTGCTATGGCGGGATGCGGCTGGTGATAAACATTCCCGCGGGATTCGCCTCCGAACGCTACGGCCGCCGCCGCATGATGAGCGCCGGCTGCGCCGTGCTCGTCGTCTCCTCGGTCTGGGTGCTGGTCACAGACGATCTCGCCTCCTTCTTCGTCGCGGTCGTGATCCAAGGCCTCGCCTCCGCGGTATTCATGACCTCGGCGCTCGCCGCGGTCGCCGACCTCGGCAGCCCAGGCCGGCGCATCGAGGACATGTCGATGTATCAAGCCGCCAACATGATCGGCTCGAGCATGGGGCCGGCGATGGGCGGCATCCTCGCCGGCCTGTGGGGCTTCGACGCGCCGTTCTGGGCCAACGGCCTGATCGCTCTTCTCGGCATCGCCGCCTTCGCCTTCATGCCGTGGAAGGAAACCGCCGCCGGCGCGCCGCCGAAGATGCGCGCCGGCAAGGCGCAACTCGTTCTGCTCGCGCGGCGGAACGCCTATGCCGGCTTGATGTATTTCAGCATCTTCTATGTCCGCACCGCGTCGAACTGGGTGCTGATGCCGCTGATCGCCCAGGCGCGCTTCGACATGGATCTGGTGCAGATCGGCCTGATCCTGACCGCCGGCTCCGTCGCCAACGTCGCCATGCTCGGCTTCACCGCGCGCATCGCGCGCTGGATCGGCCGCATGTGGACCGTCGTCGTCGCCAGCGTGCTGACGCTGCTCGCCTGCGCCCTGCTGTTCTTCGGAAACGATCCGGCCTATCTCTGGGCCAGCTCGATGCTGTTCGGCGTCGGCGGCGCGATCGCCACGCCCACCCTCGTCGCCTACATCTCCGATTCGGCGCCGGAAGGGATGCGCGGCCCCGCCATGGGCCTGATGCGGACCTGCCAGGACCTCGCGCTCGTGCTCGGCCCCTTCTTCACCGGCTTGCTGTCGGATCACCTCGGCCTCGGCCTGCAAGGCGGCCTGCTCGGCTGCCTCGTATTGCTCGGCGCGGCGACAGTGGTGTTCCGCTTGGGCGAACGGCCGCGCTAGCCGGCCGGATCGAACAGGCCGCGCTCGCGCCACGGCGAGCCGCCCGCCACCGGCCGCAACGCCGGATCGGGCCGCCATATCGCCGCTTCGGCCGCCGGCATCGGCCGGCCAATGAGATAGCCCTGGGCTTGGTCGCAGCCGACCTCGCGCAGGAACGCCAGCGCCTCGGCGCTTTCCACGCCCTCCGCCGTCACCCACAGGCCGAGGCTGTGGCCGAGATCGACGACCGACTTGATGACTGCCTGCGATTCTTCCGACGCCGCGGCCGTCATGACGAAAGAGCGGTCGACCTTCATTTCCGAGAACGGCAGGCGCACGAGTTGCAGCGCCGACGAATAGCCGGTGCCGAAATCGTCGATCGACAGGCTGAAGCCCTTAAGGCGCAGCCGCGTCAGAAGATCGAGCGCCGTCACCGGATCGCGCATGGCGCTGGTCTCGGTCAGCTCGAAAATCAACCGATCAGGCGCGATGGCGCGGTCGGCGCAACGCTCGGCGATGCGGTCGGCGAAGCTGATGTCGTTCAGGCTCGAAGCCGACAGGTTGACCGACAGCGGCAGGCCGGCGCACGGCCCGTCGCACGCAGCCAGCCAATCGAGCGCCAGATCGAAGATGCGCTCGCTCAGCGAGTCGATCAGGCCGACGCGCTCGGCGAGCGGGATGAACCGGTCCGGCAGGACCAGAGTTCCGTCCGGCCGGCGCCAGCGCGCCAGACCTTCGTAGCCCGCCAACTCGCCCGTGAGGCACACGATCTTCGGCTGGAAGAACAGCTCGAACTGTTGGGCCTCGATCCCGAGCCTAATGTCCTCGACGCCGATCGACGGCCCGACGGCTACGCTCTGGACCGGCTCCGGCGTCGCCGCCGGCTTGGCGCGCAGGCAGTCGCGCAGGGCAGATGGCGCGAACGGCTTGTTCAGCACGCCGATGATGTTCAGCCCGTGCTCCGATGCCGAGCGTTGCGCGGCGCTCACCACGCGGCTGCCTGTGCCGCTCATGATGATGAGTCCGGAGCGGCAGCCGCGCATGCCGAGATTGCGCATCACCTCGATGCCGTCCATGTCGGGCAGGATCAGGTCGAGCACGATATGGCTCGGGCGCCATTCGGCGAGCTCGCGGAAGAAATCGTCCGGGCAGGCCGCCGCCCGCCACAGGAAGCCCTCGCTCTCGGCGATGAAGCCGATCATCTGGCTGATCGAAACGTCGTCGTCGAGCACGAGAAGCCTGCTATCGGCCCCGGCGCGGATGCGCTCAGCCATTGTCCAGCGCCTCGCGGATCTTGCGCGCCAGTTCCTGACGGCGGTAAGGCTTGCCGAGGAAGCGCAGGCCGGCGTCGAGCCGGCCATGATGCACGATGGCGTTTTCCGTGTAGCCGGAGGTGAACAGCACCTTGAGGCCGGGAAGCATTTCGAGAGCGCGGTCGGCAAGCTGGCGGCCGTTCATGCCGCCCGGCATGACGATGTCGGTGAACAGCAGGTCGAAGCCCGGCCGCTCGCGCAGCGCATCGAGCGCCGCCGGCCCGTTGGCGACGGCAGTCACGTCGTAGCCCAAGCCGCGCAGCATGGTCTCGGCGCTTTGGCGCACCAACGCGTCGTCCTCGACGACGAGCAGCCGCTCATGGCCGCCCGGCGTCGCGGCGCCTTCAGCGGAGGGCGCGTCGGCGCTGGCCGGCTCGTCGACCGCGCGCGGCAGATACATCTTGATCGTCGTGCCCTGCCCAAGCTCGGAATAGATTTTCACATGGCCGTTCGACTGCTTGATGAAGCCGTAGACCATGCTGAGGCCGAGGCCGGTGCCCTTGCCGAATTCCTTGGTGGTGAAGAACGGATCGAACACTCGGTCGATGTTTTCCGGCGCAATACCGACGCCCGTGTCGGAAATCGCCACCATCACGTAATCGCCGGGCGCCGCGCTCGGGTTGGCGGCGGCGTAATCGTCGTCCAGGCGGGCCGGCGCCGTCTCGATCGTCAAGCGCCCGCCCTTGGGCATCGCGTCGCGCGCGTTGATGCAAAGATTGAGCACCGCGCTTTCGATCTGGCCGGGGTCGATCATCGCCTGCCAGCCGCCGCCCGCCAGCGACATCTCGATGTCGATGTCTTCGCGCAGCGTGCGGCGGAGCAGCGCGTCCATATCGCGCAGCAATCGATCGACGTCGGTCGGTTTTGGCTGCAGCGCCTGACGGCGCGCGAAGGCGAGCAGCCGGTGCGTCAGCTCCGCGCCTCTGATCGCCGCCGTCCGTGTCATCTCCGTCAGCATCCGCAACCGGCTCTCGGCCGGCAGCGTTTCGAGCAGCAATTCCGTATTGCCGAGGATCACGGTCAGCAGATTGTTGAAATCGTGCGCCACGCCGCCGGTGAGCTGGCCGACCGATTCGAGCCGCTGCGCCTGCTCGAACTGTTCGGCGACCATCAATTTCTCGGTGATGTCGGTGTTGATCGCCAGGATCGAGCGCGGCTCCCCCGCGTCGTCGCGCACCAGCGTCCAATGGCCTTCGACGGTCATCGGCCTGCCGTCACGACGTTTTTGACGGATCTGCCCGCCCCACTCGCCATGGGCCAAAACATGGGCGCGCGCGGCCTGAAAAGGCCGGGCGTCGTCGTAGAGCAATTCGTCGATCCTCTGGCCGAGCGCCTCCTCGGCGCGCCAGCCGTACATCCGCTCCGCGCCCTTGTTCCAATAGAGAATGCGGTTGTCGAGCGAGCGGACGATGATCGCGTCGCGCGCCTGATCGAGCAGCGCCCCCTGCTGGCGCAACGTCTCGCGGTTGGTGCGGCGCTCGGTGACATCGCGGAAATACACCGCCAAACCTTCGGCCGAGGGATAGGCGTTGATCTCGAACCAAGTCTCCAGCGGCGAGTAATAAAGTTCGAAATTTTGCGCGACGCCGCTCTCGATGGCGCGCCGATATTCATCATGGAGCGACGAATCGCGCGCTTCGGGAAACTCCTCCCACACGTTCTTGCCGATTAGGTCAGCGCGGTCGCGACGCAGGAAGCGCTGGGCTTGTCTGTTAAGGAAAGAGAACCGCCATTGGCGGTCGAGCATGTAGAAGCCGTCGCTGATGCTTTCCAGTGTCGCCGTCAGCTTCTCGGCGGTGCGGCCCAACTGGACTTCCGCGCGCTTGCGATCGTCGATGTCGATCGCCGCGCCATACCAGCGCAGCAGCCGTCCCGCGGCGTCGCGCACCGGCTTGGCGGTGATGAAATGCCAGCGATAGACGCCGTCGGCACGGCGAAACCGCGACTCCGCGGCATAATCGCGGCCCGTCTCTTGCGCCTGCAGCCATAACGCGACGCAGCGCGGCCTGTCGTCGGGATGTTTAGCGCCGAACCAATCTTCGTTGGCGTCGCCACAACCCGGCCCGCCGAGATAGTCGTAGAAGGCGCGGTTGATGTAGGCGATCTTGCCGTCGTTTCCGACGGCGCAGACGATCTGCGGCAGAGCATCGGCAAGCTGGCGCAGATCTTCATCGTCCGCAATCGACGCCGGTCGGGATGGCTGCTGCTCGCCTTGCCTCACCGTTCCCCCTGATGATCATGAACCGATCAGGGAACTATACTAAACAAATACGGCGCGAACGGCCAGCCGCGATATCTTCTTTCCAATTGAACATGGCGCGGCAGCACAACTTTTACGTGTGATAACGCGGCTTTGACGCCGCATCTGGCGCCGCTGCGGCGTCAATGAAGAATGGCCGCACCTCGCGTCTTATGCTCGGCGCAAGTCTCCGATTCTTCGGCGAGATGAAGATACTGCGGATCGAACATCCCGAGGTCTTGCAAGCGGGAAAGATCGAGAATCTCCAGCCGCCGGCGTTTCAAGCGGATCAGCTTGTCGCGCCGCAAGTTCTGCAGCATCCGATTCACATGCACGGGCGACAAACCGAGAATGTCGGCAAGGTCGTCTTGCGTCGTCGGGAGAAAAGAGACGTCCGCTCGGCTCAATCCAGACGCCTGTCCGCGCGCCGCGATCTCGCAGAGAAAATGCGCCATGCGCTCCAGGCCGCTGCGCTTTCCGACGTTTAGCAACCATTCGCGCGAAATGGATTGCTCCACCAACATGGTCCACCACAGTCCGGACATCACATTGCCTGCCTGGCAAATCATTTTGCGTAGCGCGCCCTGGGTCAGGTACGCCAGCTTCGACGGCGCGAGCGCGATAATGCCGTAATCGCCGCGCTCGATGAACAGCCCCTGCAAATGGAACATATCCCCCGGCAGCAGACAGCTCAGTATCTGTCGCCGTCCGTCGGCTAAAGTCTTATAGGCGCAGAGAAAGCCGCTCAGTACGATGCCGATCTCGCGAAGCGGCATGCCTTCGAGCTGGATGGTTTCATGAATAGCGCAGTCTTGCGACGGGCCGACCGCCGTCGTCATTTCGTTGCGCTCGTCCGCATTGAGCGGGGCCGCGTTCGCGAGACGGTCGAAAAGACGCTCAAGCATTGAACTGGCCTTCCTGTTATGGAACTCGACTGTAAGTGGCTCCCGCTGAACTCCCAGTGTCAAATAAGAGCCTCATTCACAACCTTAAGATGTAGATGACGAAAGCACTCCCTCAAAAGGGTAGGCGGCGCCTTTTTTAACTTATGACAGTGAGAGAATGCGTAGGTATTCATAATCTCGCTTCTCCAAACCTTGTGAACAAAGGAGAAGCGCATGTTTGATGGACCCGAATTGGTCGAACAGCTTCCCTATCTTCGCCGCATGGCCCACGCCCTGACCAAGAACCGGGCCGACGCCGATGATCTCGCCCAAAGCTGTCTCGAGCGCGCCATCGTCTATCAGCACCAGTTCATGCCCGGAACCAACCTGCGCGGGTGGCTGCTCGCCATCATGCATAACCTGTTCATCGACACGGTGCGCCGCGCCAAGCGGCAGCGGGAAAATTCGGAATCGGCGCAAGCCTTCCTCGGCGGACTTTATACGCCGGACAATCAGGACCATTCGCTGCAACTCGGGGAATTGCAGCGGGCCATGGCGCAATTGCCGATCGAGCAATACACGACGCTCATCCTCGTGGTGCTCGAGAACATGAGCTACGAGGAAGCGGCCTATGTGACGAAAGTGCCGGTCGGGACCATCCGCTCGCGCCTGTCACGCGCGCGCGCCAGCATCGCGCGCCATCTGGAAGGCGACTGCCGCGCCGACGCGCCGGCCCGTCCCAAGCTGCGGCGGCGTCATCATTCTCTGCCCTCGGTCGGGGTGGCGCCCATAGGCATCGACTTCGGAAAGTAAAAAGGGCGGCCCGTCGGGCCGCCCTCTCTTTTGCGCGGATGGGATTAATGCGCGCTAGCTGCGGCGCTTGCGCGGCGCGGTCTCCGCGCCATCGCCGCCGAGCTCCGCGCCCGTCACCGGATCGTCTTCCAGATCGGACGCCAGTCGCTCGGTCATCTGATCGAACAGCTCCTGGTCCTGGGTTTCCATCTCGACATCGGCCGTGCCGTCGCCGCCGTCCACCGCCATGGACTGCGCGATATCTTCGACGCGTTCCCACTTCTCGCCGCTGTTCCACGGGCCTTCGCCCTCCTCGCCGGCGGACAGCTTGTAGTATTTATGGGTATATTCCGGCTCGCCGGGCAGCTTACCCGGCGGGAAATTGGCGTCGATGGAATAGAGCGCCTTCTCGAACGACTTCTGATGGGCGATCTCGCGCGTCATCAGGAAGCCGAGCGACTGCTTCAGATCGGGGTCGTCCGTCGCGTTGATCAGCCGCTCGTAGATGATCTTGGCGCGCGATTCCGCCGCGATATTGGAACGCAGATCGGCGGTCGGCTCGCCGATCGTGTCGATATAAGCCGCCGTCCAGGGTGCGCCGCCGGAATTGATGAGGCCGGGGCCGCCATAGAGCAGCGACGTCGTATGGCTCTCGCCGCCATGGAACACGTCGCTGAGCAACGCGCCAACCTCGGCGCCTTCCGCCATCTTCCCTTTCGTGCCTTTCGTCAGCATCACGATGATGTTGCCGATGATTTCAAGATGGCTCAGTTCCTCGGTGGCGATGTCGAACAGCATATCTTTGCGGTTGGGGTCGCTTTCGCCGAGCGCTTGCGTGAAATAGCGCATCGCCGCGGCGAGCTCGCCCTGCGGGCCGCCGAACTGCTCCAGCATGATGCTGGCGAGCCGCGGGTCCGGCTGCGCGACGCGCACCGTGTGCATCAGTGTCTTGTTGTGCATGAACATGGTCAGTCTCTCCCTTCTGAAAGCATGTCGCCCTCAACGGACCGCGTCGCGCGACGTTCCTGATTTATTTCTCGTCCACGACGATGCCTCATCGCCGCCGCCGCTGAAGCGCGCCTCGCCTAGGGGGAGCATTCGTGCCGTCCTTGATGCGCCCCGCCGCGCCAGCCTCCCTCTTGCCGCCGCTCCCCCTGGCGAAACGCGCCTGCCTTCGCGCCGCATTTTTCTGGCCCGCCGCCGCGCCAGCGGCTAGCCTTCGGGCATGGGGAGGCGCGTCCAAGCGCCGCGACACACAAGGGGGACGACATGGCCAGCCTGGCGCGCTGCTACAACATCCACGACCTGCGGCTGCGGGCCAAAAGCTTCCTGCCCAAAGGCATTTTCGAATATGTCGATCGCGGCGCGGAGGACGAGGTCGCCGTCGTCGAGAATCTCGAAGCGTTCAAGCGCATCAAGCTGAAGACGCATTTCATGGTCGATCTGCGCAAGATGGACCTGGGCACGACGATCTTCGGCAAGCGCTGGAGCTTCCCCTACGCCGTGTCGCCGACCGGCACCACGGGCCTCTTGTGGTACCAGGGCGAGATCGTGCTCGCCAAAGCCTGCGGGAAACACGGCATCCCCTTCACGCTCGGCACCAACGCCATCACCTCGATCGACGAGGTCATGCGCGCCTGCCCAGAGACCAACATCTGGTTCCAACTCTACATGTGGAGCGAGGAGGAGGATTCCTACGCGCTGGTGCGCCGCGCGCGCGACGCCGGCTGCCAGACGCTGATCGTCACCATCGACGGCGCGCTCGGCAACAACCGCGAATACAACAAGCGCAACGGCTTCTCCGTGCCCTTCACGCTGTCGGCGCGCTCGGCCTACGACATGCTGACCCATCCGCGCTGGTTCGCCGGCGTGCTCGGGCGCTACGTGCTCAACAACGGCATGCCGACGCACGAGAACTATCCCGAGCGCTACCGCCACCGCATCACGACCAGGACCAGCGGCAACCCGATGCGCCACCGGGCGATGACCTGGGCAGACATCAGCAAGCTGCGCGAATTCTGGAACGGCCCGTTGGTGGTCAAGGGCATCCTGCGCCCCGAAGACGCCGAAGCCGCGATCCAGGCCGGGGCGGACGGCATCGTCGTCTCCAACCACGGCGGCCGCGCGCTCGATTCGGCCATCCCGACCATCGACATGCTGCCGCAGATCGCCGCCGTGGTGAACAAGCGCGCGCTGATCTTCCTCGACAGCGGCATCCGGCGCGGCGGCGACATCGTGAAAGCGCTGGCGCTCGGGGCCGACGCGGTGATGGCCGGCCGGCCGACGCTCTACGGCATCGGCGCCGGCGGTCAGGCCGGCGGCGAGAAGGCGCTCGCGATCATGCACAAGGAGTTCGAGAAGGTGATGGCCTATGTCGGCTGCCGCAGCCTCGCCGAGTTGTCGCCGGACGTGCTGGCCTACCCGCCGCGCGGGCTGCCGGCGCGCGGTTTGGCCGCAGAATAGCCGTCTGGCCCAGATAACGGCGGCGAAGCCATCCGCAAGGAGGCTGCGCCCGCGCCGCCGCGACACCGACGAAAATGGCGGATTCCCGCCAATTTCGCCCTTCCTCGCCCCTTCGATTGACAGGGCAGGACGCGCCCTTTACAACGGCGAACCCCTGGGAACGGCTGGTTTTTTGGCCCGTTTTCAGGATGGCAGCCAGGCTCTTCGGGGCCTTCCGCGTGAGGAGCGATGGCCGAGTGGCTGAAGGCGGCGGTTTGCTAAACCGTTATACGATCAAAAGTCGTATCGAGGGTTCGAATCCCTCTCGTTCCGCCACTCGGACAGTACGATCCCGGGCGGCCATGGCGGCCTCGACGATCGCGCCGAGGCTGCCCTCCAGCTCGATGCCCATGCGCTCGTAGCGCCCGCGCGGGTGCAGGGCGATCCGCGTCACCATGCGCCTTAGGACGCCGGCGGCCTTCATTTTCAGCGCCGGCGTCGCCGCCAGGCTCTCCTGCAACCTCTCGATCTCGCGCCGCCAGCATTCGGCCATCTGCGGGAACAGGGACACGACCTTGTCGTCGAGCGGCGCTTCGGCCAGCCGATCCTGCAACGCTCGGGCCTGCCCCTCCAGGGCGCTCAGGCGCGCGCGCAGGGCGTCGCTATCGGCTCCGGCCTCGATCGACGCCACGATGCGCGCCACGCGCCCCTGCGCGTCCGCCAGGGCCTTTTCCGCCTTGCGCCGTTCGGCGCCCTTGTCGCGCGCCAGCTCCGCCAGACGGGCGTGGTAGGCCCGGCTGGCCTCGGCCATGACCTCCGGCGCCAGCAGCCGCGATTTCAGCCCTTCCAGCAGCAGCCGCTCCAACCGGCTCACGAACATCGTCTTGGCGTTGGCGCAAGTCCGCTGGTTGGCGCGGGCGGAGCAGCCGAGCCGTCCCTGGCTGACGACGGTCATCGGCGCGCCGCAGACGCCGCAGAAGACCAGCCCGGCGAACAGCCAGCGGGCGCGCGGCCGGCGCGATCGCGCGCCTGGGGCGGAAGCCGGCCCGCGCGCCGCCTGCGCCCGCGCCCATAGGTCGTCGTCGACGATGCGCAGGTCGGGCCGGTCGATCGTCACCCAGTCGCGCCGGGCGTTGGCGCGGCTTTCGCGCCGGCCGGTCTCAGGGTCGGTCGGGTAGGTGCGTTTCAGGAAATGCACGCGGCCGATATAGGTCTCGTTCAGCAGGATGCCCTGCCCCTTGCCCGCCCCGCCGGCGACGGTGCTGACGTTCCATTTGCCGCCGCGCGCCGTCGGCACGCCTTCGGCGTTGAGATCTCGCACGATGGCCTTGACGCCCTTCCCCGCGGCGAACTCGGCGAAGATCCGGCGCACCACGGCGGCCTGCGCCTCGTCGATCCGCCGCAGCCCGCGCACCAGCTCGCCGTCTTCCCCGATCTCGCGCGCCACGGCGTAGCCGTAGGGCAGCCCGCCGGGTAGCCGGCCGCGCTCGACGGCGCCGCGCTGGCCGCGGCGCACCTTGTCGGGCAGGCCCTCGATGGCGATCTGGTCGACGAGGCCGCGCGCCAGGGTTTCGATCGCCGTCAGGGGCGCCGACGCGCCGAGCACGCGCAGCTCGACGCCCCAATGTTTGAAGCGCTTGACGCGCCCCGCCGTCGATTCGAGATCTCGCGCCAGGCGGTCGGTATGCTCGACGAGGACGCAATCGACCTCGCCGGCGCGGCAGGCGGCGAGCATCCGCTGATAGTCCGAGCGGTTGAAATCGAACTTGCCTGAGAGCTCGTCGTCGTGGAACTCGCCGACGATCTCGCCGCCGTGGGCGGCGATTAGCCGCCGCGCCTCGATCCGCAGCAGCGCCAGCTGGTCGTCCGTCGAGCGCGGGTTCTGCTGGTCGCTGGAAAAGCGGGCGTAGAGCGCGATTCGCATGCGTCAGGCTTGCGGATACAACGGGAGCAGCTCGTCCGCCTTAAAGAGCCGGCCCAGCCCGACTTCGTATAAAATATCAATGGGTTCGCGGCTGGCTATGGACCAAACCGGCACGACTGAGGTTATGGTGGCGTTGATGCCGACGGGTTCAACGTGAACTTGGTCGCCGACGTTCATCTCGGCTTTCATGGTCGTTCTCGCTGTTTGACGCTGTGCTCGAAATATTTGCGGCATAGTGCCGTTCCGCCATCGCCCGCGCAAGCAGCCGCGCGAGATCGAGGATCTCGGACTGCGGGGCCCGGCTGGCGGAACGGGCGGTCATAAAAATCTCATGTCTTCGTGGCGGTCTTGGGTGCCGCCCGTTGGCGTCGCCCATTTTGTCATCCACGGCAGCGGCGGGGCTATGGCGATGTCGAGGCTCGGTTTCCAATCGAAATAGCCCAGCGCGCCAGCGCCGGGCACCGGGACCGACAGCGGCGTCGGGTCTCGCAAGACTAAGCCGCGCGGGCCGAAGAACCAGGGGCTTGTGCTCTTGTGCACGATGGCGACGACATCGACATGACCGATGACCGCGCCGCGAATCAGCGCGGCCGGCGGCGGGCATTCGACGCCGAGCGTCGCCATGAAACCGCGGGCCTGTTCGTATTCCTTTCGCGTCATGCCTTTGGCGGCATGGACGGCGATGCGCTTCGGCTCGATCGCGCCCTTCGTTATGGCGAATGTCGAGCGGTTCTCGATGTCCTTGCCGGCGTGGATGATCGCCCAGGCCCAGGGTTGACGAATCGAGAGCGCTTTCATGCCGGAAACTCCCGATGCAGGCGGCCGTCGAGCATGGCGCCGGCGCGGCGCTTGCCGACGCGGCGCATAACCGCTTTCGGTTCGTCAGCGCAGACAGTTCCTGGCGCCGTCAAACAATGTTCACCGACGATGCAGGAGCAAGGTCCGCAGGGTTGCGGAGAAAACTCGCCCCATTGCTTAAAGAAGAACGGGACGCCGGCGGCGGCGCATTGATCGCGCGCCGTGCGGAACCAGTCGGGATGCGCCGGGCGCGCGTCCTTGCCGCTCTCGCCGCCGGCGATGATCCAGTCGATGCCTGCGGCATCAGCGGCGGCGCCTGCCTTCCTAGCGATGGCTGGATGCCAAACTGATACAGGCCCGAGCGCAGGCTCGTAGCTGATGAACCGCTTGGCGGCGGGCGTGGCGAGCAGGTCGGGGATGCGCTCGTCGGCGCGCTCCTGGTCTTCGGCGGTGACGCCGAGCCAGACGTTGAGCAGTGGCCAGGTAGGTTTGGGATCAGGCGCGATGCCGCGACGCATTCGAGCTACGATGTCGTCGATACGCAGGAGCGTGTCGCGCACGGATAGATAATCGTTCATCCGGTCGGCGCGCTTCGTCAGCACCTGGAAGATGTGCTGCGGCGCGAGCGCCATGACGGCGAAGACGCGGTCGATCACGGCGTCGGGCCGGTCCTCGTGGAACAGGTCGCTCATGTCACCGACAAAAATCATCGACGGCTTGCCGGGACCGAGCTTCGGCGTCTTCGATCCGCGCCAGCGCAGCGGCCAGGTCCAGGTCGGATGATCGTCGGGCAGCGCGGTCAGGGTGCCGTTGAACACCGGGCCGGCCTTGCTCGGCGACGTCACGCCATTATAGAGCGGATGCTCGCGCAGCCGGCCCGAGCCGGCGATTTTCATCGCGTAGCAGTTCGCGCAGCCGGGCGACTTGATCGAGCAGCCGCCGATGGGATTCCAGGTGGCGTCGGTCCATTCGATGCCGGTTTCAGCGCCCATGATGCTCAGTCCGGCGAAATTTCGCGCATGATCTCGCGGTGCTCTTGTTCGCCGCCGGCCGGCACGTAGCTCGGCTTCAAGCGATCGGGGAAGCCGACGCGCTCGGACACGATGTTGAACTTCTCGATGACCGCCGCCGCCAAGTTGATCCCCGCCGCGGCGGCGAGCAAGTCGAGATAGATCATCGTGTCGGCCAGCTCGTGCGCGAGATCGCGGCGCAGTTGCTCGACGTCGGTTCCGGCGGCGTTGCCGGTGATATGGTCGCGCTCCCGGTTCATCTTTTTGATGACGTTGCATGCCTCCCCGGCCTCGCCTTGGAGGGCGACGGCCCAGTCGGAGAGCGACCAGTCCGCGAGACCGCCGGGATGCCAGCGCTTGCAGCGGGTGAGATTGGCGGCGCGCAAATCAGCGAATGACAGCATGGAACGATCTCCGCAGGTTGTTGGCGTGGAGGAGCAGAAAGCCGATGTTGATGGTGACGGCGCCGTAGAGGCCGGCGAGAGCGCCCCACAGCATGAACAGCAGCGCGGTCGCGATGCCGCAGATCGCGCCCTGACGTTTGGAATGGCCGTAGCGCCAGACGGTGACGGCCCCCATGGCGAAGGACAGCCATTCGAGCAGGGTCAGGGGTGCGGGCATTAGTCCGCCTCCGCGTGGCTGCGGTCGTCGTCACAGGTCACGGCGGCCCATTCGATGCCGGTTTCAGCGCCCATGGCCGTCTCCCTTGATGATGGTGATCTTGTCGGGATGGATCGTCTCGGCCATCTCGGAGATCGGGTCGATCCGTTCGTGCTCCCCGGCGGCCAGCGGCGTCAGGTGGCGTGACGCGCCGTAGCGGGCGATCATGGTGTCGAGCCATGCCGTCCAATCGGCCGCCGACCATTTATCCGCCGGGTCGTCGTCGATCGCGATCTCCGCGAGGTCTGGGTGTTGGCGTAAAATCGCCGGCGCGACTTCTTTGCTGACCCTCGGCAGCTGGTGGGTCATCAGGCTGTCGCCGCTCATGAAATTCAGAATTGCATAGACGTCCCCAATCCCGCCGGGCGCGAGGAGGCGCTCCGTTGTGATCGTCAGGATCGCCCCGAGGGAAAATTCGCGGCTTTCAGCGCCCATCACGCCACCTTCCTGTTCTTCTTCGCCGCGCGCGCCGCCTTCGCCGCGTCTTCCATGACGGCGCTGACCACGGCCTTCATCTTGCGAACCGACACGGCGTTGCCGATCTGCTTGATCTGGTCGGTCTTGGTGCCGGCGAACTTGTAATCGTCGAAGCCCATGGCGGGACCAAGCTCGTGCGGCTCGAGCATCCGAAAGAGGATGTCGTAGCCCTCGGCGGCTTCGACCAGATTGACGTGGCCGGTCGCGCAGATGGTCGGCGCGGGCGCGTCGACGTCATGGGCGCGCGGCGCTTGGCCCGGCGCTTCGCCGAAGGCGGCGGTGATGAAAGGCCGAGCCAGCCCGAAACGGGCCTTGCTCGTTGCCGTCGGAAGAGGATCATCGGCGCTGTGGCAAGTCTCGCCGGAGCCCGATCCGTAGTAGGGCGCGATCAAGGCGTGAGCGCCATCCGTCGTGATTGTCGGGACAGGCTCGCCGGTTTCGCGCGGCGCGCCGCCGGACGCCTGCGAGATGATGAAAGGCTGGACGACGGCATGGCGGCCGCAGCCGGGGTGGTTGTCGGTCCCGGCGCCGCCGGTGGTGATGGTCGGCACCGGCTCGTCGACGCTGCGCGCCGGACTGCTGCTTTGCTGCGACAAGATCATCGGCTGCACCAGATAACCGGCACCCCGGCAGGTTGCCGTCGGAGCCGGATCGGAAACCGAATGAGCGCGCCGCTCTGCCGCCCCGCCGTCCGCGCCGTTGCGGTCGAGGATGTACGGCTCCGCCATCCAGACGCCGCCCTTGGTGTCGAGCGTCGGGACCGGCTCGGCCGAGACGGCCTTGGCCTGGTTGCCCTTGCGGCCGTTCATAATGACGGGTTCGGCCACCCCTATCCGGGCTTGTGTCATCACGGTCGGCACGGGATCGTCGACGCTCTGCACGTCTCGGCGAAAATTCTGTTTCATAATCACGGGTTCGGCGACGGCAAAGTTTCCGCCGCCGGCGTGGATGGTGCCGAGCGGATCGGCCGGATCATGGGCGCGCCGGCTATGAGGATCGGCCTCCGCGGCATCGACGCCGTGCGCGGTGGCGATCACGACAGGCTGCGCCAGCGCGATATGGCCGCCGTTCGCGGCGATGGTCGGCAGCGGCAGGTCGATGGACTGCGCCGCCATATGGTTGCGCAGGATCACCAGGAAGGGTTCCGGCCAGTTGAACTTGACCGCGCCGGCGTAGATGCGGGCCACGGTCTTCGGAGACAGAGGCTTCTTGCGGTCGAAGATCGACTTGCCCTTGAGGCTCCAGTCGATGATCTCGCGCGCCGGCCGCCAGGGCTTCAGCCCAAGCGGCAAGACGCCCGGCAGCGGCTTGGCGTGGGTCGGCGTCGGCCAGGCGATCGGCTTGCCGTCGAAGCGGATGACCATGATGAACCGGCTGCGCGTCGTCGCCTCGCCATAGTCCGCGGCGTTGAGCTTGCGATACTCGAACTCGCCGCCGAGGCCGCGGATCGTGTCGCACCAAGCCCGGAAGTATTCGCCCTTGCGCTCCTTGATCGGCCGGCCGGTTTTCGGGTCGACCGGGCCCCAATCGCGGAACTCCCAGACGTTCTCGATGATCGCGCGCTTCACCCGCAGCTCGGTGAACCAGGTGATGATGTGCCAGGGATCGGAGCGCTGCTGGTCGCTGGTCGGCTTGCCGCCGCGCGCGACGCTGTGATGGGTGCAGGTCGGGCTCGCCATGAGCAGGTCGAGATAGCCCTCGGGCACGACGAGGTGCGGCCGCACGGTCGAGATGTCCTGGCAGTAGTGCCGGGCCTTGGGATGGTTGCGCTGGTGCGTCTCGATGGCGGTGGGCCAATGGTTGAGACAGACCAATTCCATCTCCAGGCCGAGCGCGTCGAGCGCCTGCGCGCATCCGGTCGACGAGCCGCCGGCGCCGCAGAGAAGATCGGCAACGAGGATTTTGCGCAGTTTAGCCATGCGCCCTCTCCTTCTTCGCGAGATAGCGCTTCACCAGCGCCTGGACGTGGGAATAGTCGCTATGGACGGTTTGAACCCCGAGCGACGGATCGACGATGCGCGCCGCTTCCGAGGCTTTGAGGCCGAGCACTTCCATCATTGGCGGATCGGAGCCCTCGTCGGTGACGAGGAAGATGGCCGTGACAGGCGCGGTCTGCCCTTCCCGATCGAGCCTGCCGATGCATTGATGGTGGACGCCCGGCGACCAATCGAGCTCGCCGAAGACCATGGTCGAGCAGCGGAATTGCAGTCCGTCCAGCCCCGCGCCGGAGCGCAGCGACATGATCAGCAGCGAGGTCTTGCCCTCGACGAACCGCGCCTTGGCCTGCGCCTTCGCGCCTGGGGTCTCGCTGCCGGTGAACATGACCGGCTGTAAATCCCTCAGCTCGGTCAGCCAGATGTCGTAAACTTCGCGGTGCCAGCCGACCAGGACGACCGGCTCGCCGCTCTCGACCAGGATGCGGACGAACGCGGCGACGGATTTGGCCTTCGCCACGCCTGTGCGATGGCGCACCAGCATGTCGAGCTCGCGGGCGGCCCGGCCGCGCTCGGTGAATTCGCCCATCGTCGTCTTGACCGCGAGAGCCCGGGCGATCTCGTCGATCGACGACAGGGAATCCTGATCGTGGGCCACCGTATCGACGATGCGGTTGACCGGCGGCACTTCCTGCCCGACGTCGCGCTTGGTCCGGCGCAAAAAGGCGTATTGCTCCCGAAGATAAGCGCCGAGCGCCGATGGGTCTGAAATCTTCCCCATGCCGCCGGTCCATTCGCGGGTGAACTCGGCGCCGTCGCCGAGCAGGCCGGGGCGCAGATAATCCATGATGCGCCAGATCTCGGTGCCGTAATTGTAGATCGGCGTCGCCGAGAGGCCGAGGCGGTAGCGGCCGGCGGCCGCCAGCCGCGCCGCCGCCCGCCCCTTGTCCGATTCGAGGCCGCGCCGCAGTTCCTGGATCTCGTCGAAGGCGACGAGCCCAGGGCCGATGGTCTCGAACATGTCGGCCCAGCCGAAGATCTGGCTATAGCGGAACACATAGACGCCCGCGGCCGGCAAATTGTAGGGCCGCGTCCCCTTGATCGCGTGGGCGCGCAGGGTGGTGAAGGATTCGACGACCTCGCACCATTGTTTCGACAGATGGGCGTGACACACGATGGCGGCGGGCAGCGCGCCCTCTTTGAGCGCGGCGGCGCAGGTGGTGAATGTCTTGCCGAGGCCGACTTCGTCGCCGAGAAGCAGACCGCCGGAGCGGATCAGCAGCTCGACCGCCTGCGCCTGATAGTGTCGGACCGTTTGCCCTGGCCGCAGTCCGGCATAGGCCGGCGGCGTGTAGGCCGGGGCCAGCAGCCGCTCCATTTCGGCCTGGTGGGCGTCGAAGGCCAGCCGCCCCTCATGCAATGCGGCGAGATCGTCGTCGGCCGCCGCGAGCGGATAGCGGCTGACGAACCAGGAGAGGTCCGCCGCATGCGCAAGATCGTCGGGAAAACGGTAGGGCGGCGGATCGGACTTGCGGATGCGCGGAAACAGCTGTTTGAGCCGGATGGCCACATGCGGCTCGACGGCGTCGATGCGCCAAACCCTGCCCAGTAAGGACCGTTCAAGGGTCAGGCTGCCATAGGTCCTCACAGCCAAGCCCTACCGAGGCTGACATACCAGCAGGGCTTGTCGCCAATCTCGGCGGGAAGGCCCATGCTCAGATTGGTGACGAGGATCAGCCCCGCGATCGCGTCATGCGCGGCGTAGCGCTGGAGCTGCTTGTAAACCTGCTGCTTGCGCGCGCCGCGCATCTTCACCTCGATGCCGAGGCCGCCGGCGAGGAAATCGACGATGTCGCGGTCGGAAAGACGCCGCTCGCGGACATGCGCGATACCGGCCGCGTCGAGCGCCGCGCCGATCATGGCCTGGGCCCGCTTTTCGTCGGACAAATCGACGCGCGCGCAGGACAGCGCGCGGCAGACCGCGGCGGCTTCGTCCTCCAGCCTCATCCCTTCAAAATCTCCCGCGCCTGGCGCATGGCGTCGGTGATGACGTTGAACTCGGCGGCGCTGCCGCCGCGGTCGGGATGTTTGGTCTTGACGAGGTCGCGATAGCGCTGCTCGGCCACCGGCAACGTCGCCTCCCCCTCCGCTCCGAAGCCAAGCGTGTGCCACCAGGGCGGCGCGATCTGGCCGTCCGGCCCTTTCGGCGGCGGCAGGGCGGCGAAGCCGCGGAAGGTGGCGCGCACGATGTTGAGGCCGCCGTGGCGCAGCTTGGTGCGTTCGGCCTCGACGACATGCACGATCGCCTGGAGGTTCATCGCCGGCGTCGCGTAGCGATCGACCGCGAGGCAGCAGTCCATGTTGTCCCAGCGGAAATAGACGGCGATGCCGGGGTCTTCCGGCTCCATCTTCATCAGCGTGACGTTCGAGCTGATGACGATGTCCGACACCGGCAGGCCGGTGTCTTTGCCGAACAGCCGCAAAGCGGCCATCAGGTTGTCGACCGCCGTGTTGACCGACTGGCGGAACGGGCGCCCGGCCGGCGTCTTCGTCCTGGCGTAGCCCTGCGGCCAGTGCAGCGGATAGGCTTGGGTCACGGTGTTTCCTTCGCTCGGTAAAGGGCGGCGGCCACGCGGCCGCGCCGGGTCGGCTCGATGCGGACCAGCCGCGGGCTGACGTGGGTCATGACGGCCATGCCGCTTTCTTGCAGCGCCTGCCCGAGCCGCGAATCGCCGATCGGGCGCACGGCGATCCCGCTGCGGCAGATCTCCAACAGGAGGGCTTCTGCGGCGTCCAATGTCGCGGCGCGGCCGCTGATTTCGGCGGCGCTCATTTCGGCGTCTGGCCGTAGCCACCGCAGATGGGGCACGCCGGATCGACCTCGGTCTCGATGCAGGCCGGACACGGCCGATGATCCTCGGCGCGATAGGCGAGGCCGCGCTGCCGACCACTCAAGTCTGTGGGCCCGTCGCCGAGCAGCGCGCGGGCCTGGGGCTCGCCGGCGACCGGCAACAGAACGAGGCGCAGCAGAAAATCCCCGAGCGTCATGCGCGATCCTCGCGCCACCAGACGGCGACGCCGGGCTCGCGCGTGAAGCCGCCGAGGTAGGCCGGATGCCGGCCCTCCGGGATCTTGCCTTCGCTCTCGATGGCGAGGCGGAGGAGATCGGCGTCGCCGGGGGGGACGACGCCGATCCGCCGTTGACGCGCGTCATAGACTTCGACGCGGTCGGGAAGCGCTTTGATCATGTCGGCGCAGGGCGCGATGCGCGCGAACCGGGTCTGGCGCTCGAGGCTCTCGAGTGCGGCGCGCGCGGCTTCGAGCTGCACGCGAAGGCCCTTCGCGCCCTTGCTGTTCGGCGGCACGCCGACGAGCGCGCGCCGCAGCCCGGCATGGCGGCGGCGCAGGAGGTCGAGGCGTTCGGCCTTGGTCATTTCCTGCCCGCCTGCAAGCGCATCTGCCGATAGCGTACGGCCAGCGCATGGCGCTCGGTCTCGGTCAGCGGGACGTCGCCGCTCTTATGCCATTCGGCGACGCCGCGCGAGCCGTCCTGGCGGAGCGGATAGACGAGCGCATAATGCGCGCGCCCGGCCGCGTCGCGCAGCCGGACAATCACTTCGTATCTCTGCGCCTCGGCCGGCGCCGCGAGGATCGGGACGGGGCGGCACTGCTTCGGAAAGGTGACGATGCTCTCGCTCATCGGCGGTCGCCGCTGAAACGCGGAGGATCCTGGCGTTCTCCACCGACCTGCTTTTGGTTCAAATGGATCGCCGCGCCGTCTTCGACGAGTTGTTCCTCGTCCAGATATTGCAGGTCGAGCGGCTTACCGTCTTTCAGCTCCTCGCTGCGGACGCCGTAGCGGACGCAGCCGTTGATCCAGATCACCGTGCATTCAATCACTCCCTTGAAGCCGGTGATCTGATCGCGTACGCGCTGTCCGTTGTTAAAAGTCGCCATGTCGTTCAGCCCTCGCTCGGATGATCGAGGGAGGCCCCGCCAAGAGCCTCCCTCGCGGTTGAACCAGTGTCGCGGCGGGAGCCGTCAGGACCGCCGCCGAAAAAGCGCGTCGTCTCCTCGTTGTGATCGCGCGGCGCTTGCGGCGGCTCGCGCATGGCCGATCGGCGAACGTCCGGGACTGGTCCCGATCCGTCCGCGATGCGATGGTCGGCGCGCGCCAGCGCGGCCGTCTCGAGACCGGCGAGGCCGAACGCCGCATAGGCGGCGGACCATGCGGTCAGCTCCTCTTCGGATAGGCGGTAGATCGCCAGCGCTTCGTCGCGCCCGAGCAGGCGCTCGCGCACCGAGAGCACCACAGCCGCTTTGCGCAGCGCGGTCCAGCGGATGGCGTGATGGGTCGGCAGTTTGGCGAGCGTGGCGACGCGCTGGCCGGCGACGGAGAGCGGCGCGGCCATAGCTCAGCCCTCCGCCTTGGCGATGGCGGCGCGGACCGGCTCGTAATATTTGCCGCCGCCTGGCCCTGTGGTGCAGAGAGCGGGCACGAAGCACCAGTCACCGCCGCCGATGCCAGGACCTTTCACGCCTTCGCGCTGCCACGCCAGCATTGCGGCATGGGCCTCTGCCTCGGTCTCGTAGCCGACGCGGGAAGTGACGCGCCCATAGCCCTGATCGCGGATAACCATGAACGTCTCGGTCGGCGTGTGCTTGGCTTTCGTCTCGGTCTGCATGGCTACGCGCTCCGTTGCGCGCGCATGAAGGCCGCGCCGTTCAGCTCGTCGGCTTTATGGCGCGCGGCGGAAGGGCTGCTGAACGCGAGCGGCTCGCCGGTCAGATCGTCGAGCGCGACGCGCCCGTCGAACGTGTCGCAGACCACGAACTTGCCGTGCAGCCTGGGCGCGCGCGGGTTTTCGTAGAGGCCGGCGATGTAGTGGTGGTTGGCGCTTTTTTGCCGAGCCTCGCGGCTCGAACCGATGGACGCGATATCCATGTTGACCCCCGGTAAGTGATCCTGGAGGCCGTTTTTACCAATTTGGTAATTTACCGCAATAGAAAAATTACTTTACGCGCAATAATTCGCCGCACAGATGCGGTTTTGGCAAGCCGATCAAGGGGATGTCAGGGCGGAGAAATCGACTGCACGACCACGCCGACGATCTCGGCGGCGTCGTCCGACGCTGGCTCGTAATCGAATTCTTCCGGTTCCGCTCCCCGCCAGCCCTGAAACCGCTCCGAAAATCCGCGGGTGCCGACGCGGCGGATGTGGAAGCTGCCGGCGACTCGCGGATCGTCGGACAACATCTCGATCGAAAGGTCGCCCATCAGCGAGCGGTTCAGAATGCCGACCATCACGTCATGGTCGAGGATCGGATCGCCGGCCCTGCGCTTGACGATGATGATATCGCCGACGCGCAGTCGGCGCCGCAACGAGGCCGTGCGGCGGTAGATCAGCAAAGAGCCCTTCGGATAGAGGCGATTGGCGCTGTCGTCGGCGACGAACGCGCCGGCGATTCCAGTGAGGTCGGATAAGGTCGGGGGCGGCACGAAACAATCGTTGGGCAGCGCCAGCGACGCCTTTTCCGTATCGGGAATGTGCGAGGTCTGGATCGTCAGATCGAGAGGAATGGTCGGCGGGCCACCGAAAATCTCGCTGACGCTGACGCCCAGGGCCGCCGCCAGTTTCGTGGCCCAGACCAAGTCGAGATCTCGCTGCCCCTTCTCGAGACGCGAAATCGTCGCGGCCGTGGTCTGCAGCGGCGCAGCCAGCTCGGCCTGGGTCAGGTCTTTTTTCACGCGGAGATCGCGGACGCGATCGCCGACGGATTTCAAAGGGTTGGCGCTCATGAGCGGGACTGTAGGAAACCGCTGCGGCGCGCTCACTGACGTTGTTGGAAACATGAGGCTTGATAATTTGCATATTTGGTAATATTTAAAACCCCCAGATATTGCGGTTGGACGGCTACTGCCAACCAGATGCGGGGAAACATGCTGCTGCGCGACGAGATCAAGAGCCGTGGTTTGACCTTGGAGCGCGCCGCCATCGAGCTCGGCACCTCGGCCCCGGTCCTCTCGCGCGCCATGAGGCGCGTTCCGCGCCCGACACTCGTGACCAAGATCTATATCTGGTCCGAGGGCCGCGTCGACGCCAACAGCTTCTACAATTTTCCCCCGCTGCCCGGTCATGGTTCCAGAGGCAAGGGGAATGCTGCCGGCGGCGTCATTTCGGCCCGGTCTTCGCGCAAAGCGTCGCCATGCGGCGCGCGCGTCGCCGCGGACGCCGCCGGCGGCAAACGCTTCCGCGCCAAGGTGCGGACATGATGGCCGCGCGCAAGCCCTGGCAGCTTGTCGTCGACGGCCAGGTCCGCAAGGGCTGCACGTTCGGCACGGCATCGCGCGGCATGCGCTTCGCCAACGGCAAGAGGTCGCTGCGCGCCAAGCATATCGAGCTGGTGAACCGCGAACGCGGCGTCCGCTGGTCGCGGGTGCTCGGCACCTGGACGCGCCATGTCATCGCCGCCCCCGCCGCCGCGCCCGTCGACCTCTCCGATCAATGGTGGAACCGATGAAACGCCGCCGTCTCGCGCGCGCCGCGCGCCAGGTCCTGTTCTGGATCGTCGTCATCCTCGCCGTTCCTATCGTTTGGACGGCGGGGCGGCTCGCCGCCGTAGCGGTTTGGCTCTCGCGCGGCCTGAACGGACCGCGCAACGCTTTCACCGGCGCGCCGCTCGGCGAGGATCGCTACGGCGACCGGGGCGGCATGCCGCCGCTGGTCCTGCGCGGCGGCGACTGGCCGCGCGATGACGAGGCCGGCGCATGAGCGATCTGATGTTCGAGCAATCCCTGGTGGCCCGGCGCTTCGCCGACCGCGTGAGCGACCTCGCCGCGAAGATGGGCGTCACCAGCGGCGACATGTGCCTGGCGCTGGAAGGGCTGGTCGTCTCGACCATCATCGCCAGCGAGTCGCCCGCCGCCATCGACGAGGCCGTGGTTGTCGCGCAGCGCAACCTCAAGACCTTCGCCGCCGCGATCCGCGCCGCGCAGCTCGACGAGACGCCGCCGGAGGGCCGCGCATGACGCCGGAGAACAGCCAGGTCCAGACGACCGCCGAGCAGCGGCTCGAGCTGATCAAGCTCGGCCATGAACGCCATCCCGGCGCGGATCACGACGCGCTGGTCTTCGCCATCCTCGCCATCGCGGTGGCCGAGGGCAAGAACATCGAAGATTTTCTCGCCGGCGAAGATTGCCAGGCGAACGTCACGCTCGTCGCCACGTCAAGCGACGATCCTGTCGCAAATCTTGACACCGAAGCCGCCGCAGATTCGCGCGCCGCTCCTGGCGCGTTCGGCGGCGCGTGCGCGTTGCCGCCCGCCGTCGTGCGTCAATTGCCGCCGCTGCCGCGCGTCTGGGCGACCATGACCCGCATGTGGGCCGAAGCCCCGCGCGCTATGCGGCGCGAGGATGTGCAGGACAAGACCGGCCTCGGCTTTCGCGCCAACCGCGAGGCGATGATCGAACTGGAACGGCGCGGCGCGATCCGCCGCGAAGGCTCCGGCCGTTGGACCCGTTATCGGCTCGTCAAGCCCTACGAGGCCGGCCGATGACCGACCTGTTCCCCGAGACCGCCGCGCCGACGTCCGACATCGTCGATTACCGCAAGACGCCGGTCTATCGCCGCGAGACCAACGACTGGTACGTCGAGCCCGAATGGGCGGTCGAGGCGCTGATCGCGTCCGAGAGCTTCGTGCCCGGCGCGGTCTACGACCCGGCCTGCGGCGGCGGCACCATCCCGCGCGTGTTCGCGCGCCACGGCTTCCGCGTGCTCGGCAGCGACATCGTCGACCGCAACCCCGACTTGCCGGAGGGTGGGTTCATCGGCCGCGACTTCCTGCGCGATACCGCCGACGGACCGATCGGCCGCCCCGACGAGCGTCTCCATATCGTCAGCAATCCGCCGTTCAAGCACGCCGAAGCCTTCGCCCGGCGGGCGCTGGGCGAAGCGAACGGGAAGGTCGCGCTGCTGCTGCCCCTCGCCTTCCTCGAAAGCGAAGGCCGGCTCGCCCTCTGGCGCGAGACGCCGCTGACGCGCGTGCTCGTGTTCGGCCCGCGCGTCTCGATGCCGCCCGGGCACCTCTCCAAGACGATGAAAACCGAAGGCGGCAAGGTCGCTTTCGCCTGGTTCGTCTGGACGACCTACGCCGGCCCGGCCGTCAAGCCGGAGCTCGGATGGCTGACGCGCCCATGAACCGCCCCATCGCCTTCACCATCGGCGAGGAGATTTTCGCGCGACAGCAGCGCGGCCTCGATGCCGGCGCGGCCTATCTGCGCACGCTCGGCTACAGCGAGGCCACGCTGCGCGACAATCTCGACGAGGCGCGCGCCTACGCCAACCGCCTCGCCATTGCCGCCGACACAGACCGCCTGCGCCAAGGCGTGGGCTGACAGTTCAGGAGTTCTTATGCCGTCGCGCGAAGTGTTCGTCTCGGGCAACGATTTGGTTTGGAAGGAGCCGCCGCCGCGAATCGCGCTGCCGTGGCGGCGCATCCAGATCGTCTGGACCTTCACCTTCACGCCGCCGGGCGGCGTCGGCGCTTACGACGTCGAGATCGCCGTCGGCCTGCTCGGGCGCGAGCCGGAGCCGCGGCAAATCATCGAACTGTTCGTCGTCAGCTGCCCGGGCAAGGTCGGGCAAACGCAAGCCTATCTTTGCGAGAGCGGCGGCAAGCTGATTTCGCATCTGCTCCAGCTCGGCATGACGCCGCTCGGCGTGCGTCGACTGCTCAGCCCGGGGCTGGCCGAGGGCGCGCCCAGCGATCTGCTCATGGCGCTGTGCGACCAGCTCGTCGCAAAGCAGGCCGAACTGATCCCGCCCGTCGAGGCCGGCGCATGAGCGGCTCGCCCGCCTATCTGCCGCCCTGTTGCAGTTTCCCGGGCTGTGGCGCGCCGGCGACGTGCATCGTCGAGCTGCGCGTGCCGTGGGCGGCCTCGCCGCATTTCATCGCGGCGCCGATGACGCTCCTGGCTCCGCTCGCGGTCTGCGACGCGCATCTGACCAAGGTCGAGCCGGCCGACCTGCTCAACGACTGGTCGCGCGCGGAATTCCGCAAGATGGCCGGCACCCGCGAACCGGCCTTCGCCCACGCCTCGATTATGCCGGTCAGCTTCAAAAGCGAGAAGGCCCGCCGCTGGCTCGCCGAGTTCGGGGTCAAGGCATGAGCGTCGACCTCGAAGGCGAGTTCGCGGCCGCCTATGCCGCATTCGACGCGCTCGGCGAGCGCGGCATGGAGCGGGCGCAAGCTCTCGAATTGGCTTACGACCTGATCGGCGTCTCGCGCGTGGTGACGGACCGCACCCGCGCGCGCTACAAGCCGGCCGCTGAGTTGGCCGAAATCGGCGATAGCGACGGTTTCGGCGCCAACGCGCTGATCGTGCCGGCGCTCGATCGCGACGGCCAAGCCCTGGTGGATCTGGTCGCGGTCCCGACAGCGCCCGATTACGCCCCCTGGGGGCGTCGCCTCGGGGTCGGCTGCGCGCTCGGCCTCGAGAACGGCTGGGCGGCCATCGCGGCGGACCGGCCCGTGCTGCTCGTTCCGCTGCCGCTGGCGTGGCTACGACATCCCTGGGACGCGGTCTGCGTGCTCGACTGGAACGCCGCGCCGGTCGAAGAGCTGCTGCGGGCCGCGCCGTCCCTGGTCGTGCGTGAGGGCGAGGAAGCGTTCGCCCGATTCGTCCACGACCATCTGCGACGGCCTCTCCCGCGGCCGCGCAATCCCGAGATACTGATCGCCCCGCCGGGGCCGGCGCGCATCGCGCGCTGGAGCCTGGTCCCGTCCGTCGTCCGCCGCGTGGAGTTCGCCTTTGACCGCCCCTGAGCCCAAAGTCTTCGACCCGTCGACGACCCATGGCGAGAAGAAGCCCAAGACCGCGCCGCCGAACAAGGTGGCCGAGGCGATCATGGCCAAGCATGCCTTCCGTTCGGACTGCCACGGCGTCGTCTATCGCTATAACGGCCGCCATTGGGAGGAGATCACCGAGGCGCAGCTCGTCGCCCTGGCGCTCGAGGAGGACGGCGCGAAGGCGTCGAAAGCCTCTCGCCGCAAGGAGATCGCCAGCTTCATCCGCGCCCGCAGCTTCATCGGCAATTTCATCGCCGGCGCGCGGGAAATCCCCTGGTCGCGCTGCGCCTCGTCCGAGGTCGCCTGCCGCAATGTCGTGGTCGACGTGCTGACCGGCAAGACGCGCGAGCACAATCCCGACGATTATCTCGAGCGCACGCTGCCGTGGGACTGGGACCCGTCCGCCAAATGCCCCGATTGGGACCAGGCGCTGGTCAATTGGTTCGAGGACGAGCGCGACAGCGAGGAAGCGCTGCAGGATTTCTTCGGCTACGTCATCCTGCCGCATGCCAAGTTCAAGAAGGCCCTGGTGCTGCTCGGCGAGAGCGACACCGGCAAGAGCCGCGCGCCGCTCGTCGCCAAGGCTCTGGTCGGCAAGGAAGCGACCTGCTCCCTGCCCTGCGAATCCATGGAGGATCCGGCCAGCCTGGAGGTGATCGTCGGCAAGGCGCTCAACATCATCACCGAGCTGCCGGCCGACGCGATGATCCGCGACGGCGGCTTCAAGACGTTGGTCTCGACGGAAGAGGACGTCTTCGTCAACCCGAAATACAAGACGCCGTTGAGCTACACGCCGCGCGTCAAGATGATGATCGCGACGAATACCCTGCCGCGCATCACCGACAAGACCGAGGCGACCTACAACCGCCTCCTCGTCATCCATTTCTGGAACGTCATCGCCAACACCGAACGGGAGATCCCGGCCGACGAGTTCGACCGGCGCATGCTGGCGCAGATGCCGGGCATCCTGGTCTGGGCGGCCGCCGGCGCGAAGCGGCTGATCGAGCGCGACGGAAAGTTCGTCGCGCCCTTGCGCGGCATGAAAGCGCTCGGCGACTTCCGCGAGGCCGAAAACCCGTTCCGCCAGTTCCTCAACGAGACGGCCGTGTCCGCGCCCAACAACGCCGTGCCGATCGCGCGCGTCACCGAGCTGTTCAACAAGTGGAACAACGGCGGCAAGCGCATGACCGTGCGCCAGGTCGGCGACATGGCGCGCAAGGCCGGCCAGATCGTCAAGGGCGTCCGGCGCAAGCAACAGGTGTTCATCAGCCTGCTTGGCTACACGTTCGCGCATTCCGACGATTTGCCGGACCTGCTGCACCTCACCGACGAGGCTGCGCGCTCGACCGCCCGCGAGGTCGACGAGCGCGCGCCGGGCGCCCAGCCGGAAGGATTGGACGGCGTCTAGCTCGCGTCTGGGTGCCGGCGCGGAGCGCCTTTTTCGCGATTTTGGGGTTGCGGGCCTGTTAGCGACGGCGGCCGGCCGTTAGTGACGGTCGCTTACAGCAGGCCCGTCTGTAAGCGAGCGTTAGCGAGTGTTAGCGAACGGAGTTGGCGGTTTTTCCCTAGAGCCGCCTGGGTTTGAGCGATCTGTAAGCGTGTAAGCGAGCCCCTACTCTTTACTTGGCAGTGGAAAAAAGAAGGAAAGATGATGATGCATACAATAGGGCGGCGGCCGATTACGGCTTACAGCCAGGTCGAGGGCGCCCGAGTGTCGCCCCATCGCTTCCGCCATGCCGAGTTCGACGGCCGGGTCTGGTACCTACTGCTGACCAAGGCCAACCGCGAGACGGACGTCTGCTGCCGGCTCGAAGAACAGGGTTTCACGCCGTGGCTGCCGGTGCAGCGCTATCAGGTGCAGCATGCGCGCCAGACCGAGGAGCGCGTGGTGCCGCTGTTCTCGCGCTACGTCTTCGCCGGCGTGCCGCCCGAGCATCCCAAGCCGGCGTCCCTGGCGGGCACCCATGGCGTGGCCGACGTGGTCAAGGCCGAGGGCGGCCGTTGGCAGGCTCTGCTGCCGGAGACCCTGGCCGACGTGGTGCGGCTGCTCGAGGACGGCGTCTACACCGCCCCCTGCAAGCAGCCCAAACTGGTCAATCCGGGCGACAACCTGGTCATCGAGACCGGCCCCTTCGCCGGCTGGTCAGGACCATGCGTTGTGTCCAGCGACGCCCGGACAACGCTACTGCTTGACATCATGGGCCGTCCTACAGCAATATCCGTTCCCACGGAGTTGGTCAGGGCCGGGTGATTTCACCCTGTCCTGCGGCAGCATAGGAAGCCCCCCCTCCGGACCCCTGACATGCCCTTCGCCGCTCCAAAGCCCTGCCGCCATCCCGGCTGCAAGGCGGTGACGACCCACAAGTCCCGCGAGTGCGAAGCGCATCGCGGCGAAGCCGACCGCGCTCGCGGCACGGCGACGCAGCGCGGCTACGGCGTCGATTGGCGCAAGCTGCGGGCCGAGACGCCAAAGACGCCTTGCTGCGATTGCCACGCGCCATGGCGGCCAAACTTTCATCTCGACCATGGCGAGCGTCGCCGCACCGGCGGCGGCGACGAGACGGCCAACCTCTTCTGGCGCTGCGCGCCGTGCCACTCGCGCAAGACCGCCGCCTTCGACGGCGGCCTCGGTCGACCGCTCGCGCCCTTCGGCGAGGGGGTGGGGGGAGGTCGAAAGTCTCCGCCCGGGGAACAGGAACCGTGAGGGGGTCGGGTTTTTGGGGCCGCGTTATTTCCGGCAAACTTTTTTCGCGAGGGTATCTGCGGGGCTGAATAGCTGTTGCAGATCAATGGCTTAGACATGGGACGACGCGCGAAACCGGATTCGATGAAAGACCTCCAGGGAAATCCCGGTAAACGGCGCAGCAAGGCGCAGGTCGCCGCCGACGCCGAAAGGGCCGCCCAGGCGGCGCAGGTCGAGGCCGCGCTCGCGCCGGAGACCGAGGACTTGAAGGGCGCGCCGCCGTATCTGTCGGCCGAGGCCAAGAAGGTCTGGAAGCGCATCGCGGTCTACGTCGCCGCCATGCGGTTCGTGCGCTCGATCGACGGTGAGCTGGTCGCCCGCTACGCCGAGCATCTGGCGACCTGGTGGGATCTGACGACGAAACTGCGCCGGCAGGGCATCACCTACGAAACCAAGTCGGCCCACGGAAAGCTAAAGCGCATCCATCCGCTGCTGCTGGCGCGCGACCGCGTCGAGGCGCATCTGATCGACGCCGAGGACCGGCTCGGCCTCAACCCGCGGTCGCGTCAGGACATCATGCTCAAGCAGGCCAACACCGGGCTGCGGCATCCGGGCGAAGGGCTGTTCGGCAATGACGATGCGGCGCCGGCCAAGAGCGACGAGACGCCGAATGGCGGCAGCCAGCCGCAGGCATCGGCTCCGCCTATCGGCTTTCTCAACCGGCCGCAGACCCGCCATTAACGCATGACCGAGACGTCAGCCGCGGCGCTGCGCGCGCCTTGGCAGGATTTCCTGGACGCCGGCGAAGCGCGCGCGGCGCTGATCGAGGATTACGCGCGCCGCACCGCGCAGCCTGGCGAATGGTTCGACGGCTTCGCCGCCGACGCGGCGGTCGCCTTCTTCGAGCAGCAGCTCACGCATACCGAGGCGGAATGGGCCGGCCAGCCCTTCATCCTCTCGCCGTGGCAGCGCGCCACGGTGCGCGTCGCCTGGGGCTGGAAGCGCGCGGACGGCACGCGCCGCTTCCGCGAGATCTACATCGAGATCGGTCGCAAGAACGGCAAGACCGAGTTCGGCGCCGGGCTGATCCTGCTGATCCTGCTCGGCGACGCGGAAGTCGGCGGCCAGGTCTACTGCACCGGCGTCAACGAGGACCAGGCCGAGATCGTCTTCAAGAAGGCGACGGTCATGGTCTCTCAGTCGCCGCTGCTGCGCGACCAGCTTGAGACGCTGACGACCAGCATCTACTGCGCGTCGCTGAACGCGGTCATCAAGCCGATCTCGTCGAAGCCGGGATCGAAGCACGGGTTCAGCCCGAGCGGCCGCCACAGCGATGAGATCCACGAATATCCGAACGGCGATCTCGTCGACGTCATCCACAAGGGCACCGGCGCGCGCCGCCAGCCCATGGAGGTGGAGCTCACCACCGCCGGCGTTTACGGGCGGGGCTATGGCTGGGAGCGCCACGATCACGCGCTGAAGGTCTGGACCGGCGAGAAGGAGGATCACGCCCTTCTGCCGGTGATCTTCGCCGCCGATCCCGACGACGACTGGACCGACCCGGCGACCTGGGCCAAGGCCAATCCCAATCTCGGCATCTCACCGAAGTGGGATTACATGGTCGCCGAATGCGCGAAGGCCAAGGGCAATCCGCGCAAGGAAAACGAGTTCAAGCGCTTCCACCTGAACCTCTGGACCGAGCAGGCGGTGCGCTGGATCCCGCTGCATCAATGGCGGCTCAACAGCGCGCGCCCGGGCGACGATCGCTATTGGCGCCAGCTCGAGCACAAGATGCGCGGGCGCAGCTGCTGGTCGGGCCTCGATCTCGCGGCGGTACGCGACACGGTCGGCCTGGTGCATTGCTTCCCGCCCGACGAGTCGCTGCCGCTCTGGGTGCTGCTCTACCGCTGCTGGCTGCCCGAGGACAGCGTCGAGGACGCGATCGAGACGACGCGGATGCCCTGGCGGGACTGGGCGCGCATGGGCGCGCTGACGCTCACCGAGGGCAACGTCATGGACTATCGCGTCATCCAGGAGCAGGTGAAGCGCGACCGCGACGTCTTCCGCATCCAGGAGATCGCCTACGACCCCTGGAACAGCTCGCAGCTCGTCACCGAGCTGCAGAAGGACGGCGCGCCGATGATCAACCACGCCCAGACGGTCGCGGCCATGACCGGCCCTTCCAAGGAATTCGAGCGGCTCGTCTTCGCGGCGCAGATCGAGCATGGCAACCATCCGGTCGCGCGCTGGCAGATGGGCAACGTCGCGGTCTATTCCGACGGCAACGGCAACATCAAGCCGGACAAGCAGCGCAGCGGCGAAAAGATCGACCTGTCGGTCGCCGCCATCATGGCGGTCGGGCGAGCGGTCTTGGCGACGGACGGCGGCAAATCGGTTTACGACCGGCTGGCGGAAGCCAAGGGCGAACGCCCCGCGCCAGTCGCGCCGGCCCCCACCTCGGCCTATGACGGCGTCGTTCGTCCCGCCATCGACTTCGCGGCCTTGAACGATCCCGACCATCCGGGCTTCGCCGCCGCGCGCGATGCCTGGAATCACTACATCGCAACCCGACCGGACGACGACGAATGAGCGCCTTTTCCGCCGTATCGGAATTCTGGGGACGCATGGGCGCCGGGGTCGGCGCCGGCATCGGCGCCGCCCTCGAGGCCATGCGCCAAACGACCGACCCGACGACGCCCTCGACGCAACGCATCGGCTACGTCGGACGCACCACGGCCGGCGTCGTGATCACGCCGGACAACGCCCTCACCGTTTCGACGGTCTGGGCTTGTGTGCGCTATCTGTCGCAGACCGTCGCCGGCCTGCCGTGGCGCGTCTGCCTCGACAAGCGTCCCAACGGCCAGGGCAAGATCCAGTCGAGCCACCCGGTCGATTGGCTGCTCAACAAGCGCCCGAACGCGGAATGGTCGGCCTTCCAGTTCAAGGAAACGCTCATGCAATGGGCGTTGCGCTGGGGCAACGGCTACGCCGAGATCGAGCGCGACCTCGCCGGCCGTCCCATCGCCCTCTGGCCGATCGCGCCATGGCGGGTCGCCGTGAAGCGGCGCATCGGCAGCGGGGAGCTGTATTACGAGATCTCCGGCGCGGCCTTCGATAGCCGTGGCGTGGTCGAGATCGCGCCGCGCGACATGTTCCACCTGCGCGGCTTCGGCGACGACGTGGTCGGCGTCAACGTCGTGCAATATGCCGCCGAATCCATCGGCTGGGCGCGCGCGGTGCAGCTCTTCGGCGCGGCCTTCTTCGGCAACGGCGCGAATCTCGGCGGCTTCATCACGACGCCGAACGGCCTGACGCCGGAGGGCTTGAAGGAGCTGGAGACGCGCCTGCTGAATCTCACCAGCGGGCCGCGCAAGTCGAACAAATGGCTGCCGATCGACGCCGGCATGGAGCCCAAGCCGCTGGCGGTCGAGCCCAACAAAGCGCAGTTCATCGAGACCAACCAGCATCTGGTCGAGGAGATCTGCCGCTGGTTCGGCGTGCCGCCGCACAAGGTCATGCATCTGCTGCGCGCGCATTTCACCAACGTCGAGCATCAGTCGATCGAGGCGGTGCAGGATTCGATCATGCCGTGGACGATCCGGATGCAGCAGGAAGCCGATTACAAACTCTTCGGCCAGAACCGCTCCGGCTACTACACGTGGATGAACCTGCGCGAGATCCAGCGTGGCGATTTCAAGTCGCAGCAGGAAGGTCTGGAGGTCGCGCGCCGCAACGGCGTCATCTCGGCCAACCAATGGATCGAGGAGCTCGACCTCGACCCGATCCCCCCCGAGCAGGGCGGCGACAAGCGAATCGTGCAGTCGCAATACACCACGCTGGAGAAGATCGGCGAGGCTCCGGGACCCAATCCCTCCGCGCCGTCGCGGTCGTCCGGCGATTCCGCGCCGGCCGAGGATCTGGACGAGGAGACGATGAACGCCTTGGCCGCCATCAGCGCGCGCGCGCGCGCCTATCCGCGCGCGGCCGCCCATGCTTAACCTGCGCGGCATCGTCGCCGGCGGCGAGAAGCCGACGCCGCTGAAAGCGCTGGCCGACGCCGTCAGCGCCCTCTCCGGCATGATGGAGCGGCTTGGCCTGCGCATCGAAGCGCTGGAGACGCGCGGCCCCGTGGCCGGACCGCGCGGCGATCGCGGCGAAGCCGGCCCCGCCGGCAAGGACGGGCGAGACGGCAAGGACGGCAAGGATGGCGCGCCCGGCAAGGACGCGATCGGCATCGCCGCCGTCCATCTCGACGCCGGCCAGCTCGTCGTCGAGCTCACCAACGGCATCAAGGCGCGCCTCGGCAACGTGGTCGGGCCGCAGGGCGCGGCAGGCGACGTCGGGGCGCAAGGTCCTGCCGGTCCCCAGGGCGAACGCGGCGAGGTCGGACCGCAAGGCCCGGCGGGTCCGCAGGGCGAACGCGGAGTCACCGGCGAGCGCGGCGCGTCGGGCCCCGTCGGCCCTCAGGGCGAGCGCGGGCCGCAGGGCGAGCGCGGAGCTACCGGCGCGCGCGGCGAGACCGGCCCTCAGGGCCCGCAAGGCGACAAGGGGGACAGCGGTCCGGCCGGTCCCCGAGGCCCCAAGGGCGAGCCGGGTCCTGCGGGTCCGGCCGGCGTCACACTCGGCGCGGTCGTCGGCAGCCGCGACATCGAGGGTCTGGGTGTCGTCGATATCACCGAAGCCGTCATCGGCGGCGAAGCGCTCCGCCTCCTCATTCTGCGTTAGGAGAGATCCATGCATCGCAAATCCTCGCCGCTCGCCTGGCCGATCGTCGCCGGCGACATCGTCCAGATCGGGCCGCCGCAGCGCAAGGAGAAGCTGCCCGGCTACAAATTCTCCGCCCGCAAGGGTGCCGACACCGCCGATATCTACATCTACGGCATCATCGGCGACGTCTGGTTCGGCGAAGGCGTGATGGCCAAGGACATCGCCGCCGACCTCAAGGGCTTCGCCTCCGCCAAGACGATCAACGTCCGCATCAACAGCGACGGCGGCAGCGTGTTCGAGGCCAAGGCGATCTATTCGCTGCTGCGCGACCATGGCGCGCGCATCGTCGTCCATGTCGACAGCATCGCCGCCTCGGCCGCCTCCTTCATCGCCATGGCGGGCGACGAGATCAACATCGCCGAAGGCGCGTTCTTCATGATCCACAACGTCCGCGGCGGCGCGTGGGGCCTCGCCGACGAGATCCGCCGCTACGCCGACACGATGGACGTGATCAACGACAGCATGATCGACGCCTATGCCGCGCGCACCGGCAATTCGCGCGACAAGCTGAAAGCGTGGCTCGACGCCGAAACCTACTTCACCGCGAAGGAGGCGAAGGAACACGGGTTCGCCGACGAGATCGTCGAGAACCTCAAGGTCGCCGCCTGCCTGTCCGTCCTCTCGGCGCAATCGCCCAAGCTGCCGCAGGCGCTGATGCCGCGCGCCGCCGCCGCGCGCGCGCAACTCGCGGCGATGAAAGCGCTACTGACGCCAGCCAATTGAACACGGGCCTAGCGCCCTCTTAACCGCCGATCGGCGGCCGCCCCCTCCGCGCCTTGGGCAAGCGCAAGCCCCGCTGGGAAGCGGTGCGCCCCGTCTGCCGTCCGGCAGCACTAGATGGAGAACTCCATGACCATGACCGCCAAGGGTCGGTCGCTGCTGGGTTACAGCGCGGCCCTCGCCATTCTCGCCTCCACCACCGTTCTGTCGAGCGGCGCCCTCGCCTTCGACCTCCGCGCCGACATCGCCGGCCGCGCCGCCGCGCTGCAGGACGAACTGAACGCTTTGATCGCCGCGACCGAAACGCTGGTCTCCGCCGCCGAAACGGAGGATCGCGATCTGACCGACGAGGAGTTGGAGACCGTTACGGCCAACAACGCCAAGGCGGAGAAGCTCAAGAGCACGATCACCGCGCTCTCCGGCGCGGCGAGCCTGACGGCGAGCGCCGGCCGCAAGACCGGCGCGGACCAGGCCAACCTCGACCCGTCCGGCCGCATCATCGTCGGCGCGCGCCGCGACGCCGCCCGCCAGGGTTTCAGCAGCTTCGGCGAATTCGCCGCCGGCGTCTGCGCCCATGGCCGCGGCTTGCAGAACGATCTCTCCAAGAAGGTCGTCGCCGCCGCCACGACCTACGGCAACGAAAGCAACGGCGCGGACGGCGGCTTCGCCGTGCCGCCGGAGTTCCGCACCCAGATCTGGCAGAAGGTGATGGCCGAGGAGAACCTCCTCACCCGCACCGACCAGCTCGAGACCAGTTCCAACAACATGACCTTCCCCAAGGACGAGACGACGCCGTGGCAGAACACCGGCGGCGTCCAGGTTTACTGGGAATCGGAAATGGCCGCGGCGCAACAGAGCAAGCCGCAGCTTGAAATGAGCACCATGCGGCTGAGCAAGCTGATGGGGCTCGTCCCGGTGTCCGAAGAGCTGCTCGAGGACGCCCCGGGTCTCGAAAGCTGGCTGCGCGCGAAAGCGCCGGCGAAGATGGCGGCCAAGATCAACACTGCCATCATCGACGGCACCGGCGTCGGCCAGCCTCTCGGCATCCTGCGCGCCGGCTGCACGGTCAGCGTCCCCAAGGAAACCTCGCAGCCGGCCGATTCGATCTGGGGCGCGAACATCGTCCGCATGTGGGGCCGCATGTACGCGCCCTGCCGCCGCAACGCCGTCTGGCTGATCAATCAGGACGTCGAGCCGTCGCTCGACTTGATGGGCTTCGCTCCGCTCGGCGCGGCCAAGGCGGTCGTCGAGGCCGCGATCGCGCCGCTCTACATCCCGGCCGGCGGCCTGTCGGGCTCGCCCTACGCCACCATGAAGGGCCGTCCGGTGATTCCGGTCGAGGCGTGCAAGACGCTCGGCGACAAGGGCGACGTCATCCTCGCCGACCTGACGCAGTACATGACCCTGCGGAAGTCCGGCCAGGACATCCGCACCGACGTGTCGATGCATCTGTTCTTCGACCAGGCGGCGCTGGCCTTCCGCTTCATCTTCCGCGTCAACGGCCAGCCCTGGTGGGGCAGCGCGATCCAGCCGCAGAACGGCAACCTCACCCGCTCCTGCTTCGTCACCCTCGACGAGCGCAGCTAATCCGGGTCCGGCGTCGCGGCTCGCCGCGACGCC
>JBKBHI010000008.1:146772-212772 GCA_046297835.1 Alphaproteobacteria bacterium
GGGCGGGCGGGCGCGCCCCCCCCCCCCCCCCCCCCCCCGGCCGGTCCCCTCTTCCACGACCGCGCCTGAGCCGGTCCCGCATTTGCACAATCGGAGAACGCCATGTCCCGTCTTCTCGACGAGCTTCAGATCGTCCCCGGCATCATGCCGGTCAACCTCGCGTCCGGCGCCGCCAACGGCGACTGGGTTTGCCTCAAGAACTACGAAAGCGTCATCGTCCTGTTCCTCTGCGGCGTCGGCGCCGCCTCGCAGGACCCGACGCTCACGCTCCGCCAGGCCAAGGACGTGTCCGGCACCACGCCTGCCGCGCTGAACTTCACCACGATCGAGAGCAAGCAGGCGTCGGCGCTCACCGCCGTCGGCCAGTTCACCAAGGTGACGCAGTCGGCGGGGAACACCTACACCAACGACACCGCCGGCGAGAACCAGAAGATGTGGGCGGTCGAGATCAAGGGCGACGATCTCGACGTCGAGAACGGCTACGACTGCGTGCAGGCCCAGCTCAACGACCCGGGCACCAACAGCCAGATCGGCACGGTCATCTACATCCTCGGCAAACCGCGCTACGCCGCCGATCCGCTGCCGAGCGCCATCGTCGACTAAAGCCCTCATCGCCAGCGGGCGATATTCCGCGCCGCGCGGCGCGCTCCTTCCACGAGCGCGCCGCGCGGTCAATTTCAAAATTTCGCCGGCCGATTCGCCGGCCGACACAGCGAGAGATCATGAAAACCCATCCTGATCCGGTCGAGGTGCTCTTTCTCGAAAGCCGCACGACCAAGGAAGCCCACCCGCAGCATTTCGAGCAGGGCAAGATCTACGAACTGCCGCGCCCCAGCGCCGACCGCTGGATCGGCCGCGGCGTCGCCACCGACGATAAGGAGAAGATCGCCGCGGCGCGCAAGGCCAAGAAGCCGGCCAAGAGCGAGAAGATCGAGGAGAAGAAGGCCGACGACGGCAAGCCGGTCTATCGCATCGCCGATCTGGGCGGCGGCAAGTACGACGTCATCGACGCCGACGGCGCGCCGCAGAACAAGGACCCGCTCTCGAAATCCGCCGCCGAGGCGCTGTTCGCGGAACTGTCGAAAGCCTGACGCTTGGAGCGCAACCTGATCGGCGTCGGCACCGTCTTCGCCGGCGCGCCGCTCGCGATCGGGCCTTATGCCGTGATCGGCCAAGAGCCGATGGCGTCGCTGGCCCTGGCGCACCACGCCGGCCGCCAGCCGCCGACCCGCATTGGGCTGCGGGCGGCCATCGGCGCCCACGCCGTGATCTATCGCGGCGTCGTCGTCGGCGACGATTGTCTGATCGGCGACGGCGCGAACATTCGCGAAGCCTGCCGGCTCGGCGACCGGGTGCTGATCGGCCGGCATGTGTCGATCAATTACGAGACGCGCATCGGCAGCCGGGTCCGCATCATGGACGGCGCCCATATCACCGGCCGCTGCGAGATCGGCGACGATAGCTTCATCGGCATGAACGTGACGACTTCGAACGACCGCCATGTCGATCCGGTATCCTACGAATTCCGCGACGCCGTGGTGCGCGGCCCTCGTATCGGCCGCGGCGTCATGATCGGGTCCGGCGCGAACATCCTCGCTGGGGTGACGATCGGCGACGGCGCGATCGTCGGATCGCACGCCTTCGTCGACAAGGACGTGCCGGCCGGCGGCAAAGTCTTCGGCCATCGCTGCATCCGCCACGCCAGCGCCGGGAGCGCCGCTTGAACGTCGTCTCGTTCCTCGCGCCGCGCCCGCGCCATCCCAAATGGCGGCAGGACTATGGCCGATGCCTCGACCTGCAGCGCCGCTGGTGCGAGCGCTACGGCTATCGCCATATCGTCGTCACCGACGCGCCGGGCGCCATCGAGGAGCTGGGCTGCGCCGCGTTCCATGCCGATCTGCCGGTGTCGCTGATGCCGGCCACGCTCGCCGGCCAGCTTGCCTATCTCGAAAGCCCGGCGTTCGACGTCGACACGCTTTTGACCGGGGCCGATTGCCTGGTCTCCCGCGCGGCGGCGGCGGTCTTCGCCGAGGATTCTTGGGATATCGCCGTCACCACCCACCCGTTCGCCGATTGCCACCTGAACACCGGCGCGATCTTCTGCCGCAAGTCGGCCGCGCCGACCATCGCCGCGCTGTGGCGCGCCGCGCTGGAACTTTGCGGCGACGAGTGGGGCGACGACCAGCTCGCGTTGCAGGCGGTGCTGCGCGCGCCGCTCTGGCCTGGGGTCTACGGCAGGATCGGACACCGCCTCCGGGTCTTCTCCTGCGCGACCCACAATTGGGCGCCGGAACGGCCCGACGAGCCCTGCGCCGCCGCCGTCGCGCATTTCCGCGGCGATCGCAAACGCTACATGGCCCTTTGGGCCGAACGGCATATGTCATGAACCGCGAATACGAATATTGGCAGATCGAGCCCGTGCTGGCCGGCGAGACCGTTTTCCTGCTCGCCGGCGGCCCGTCGCTCGACCAGGCGACGGTCGACAAGCTGCGCGGCCGCCGCGCGATCACGATCAACTCGTCGTGCCATAAGGCGCTGGCCGCCGGTCTCGACGATGGGCCGCTGTTCTTCACCGACAACAACTGGTTCGAGGACCATGAGGCCATCGTGCGCGCCTGGCGCGGCCCCGTCGTGACCCTGTCGCGCAAGGCCAAGCGCGAGCTGCCCGATCTCGTCAAGCGCGTGGAGGGCGAGCATCGACCGGATTTCACCCGCGGCGGCCGCACGCTGCGCCAGGGCCGCTCCAGCGGCCAAACCGCGATCAGCCTCGCCATCGCCATGGGCGCGCGCCGGCTCGTGCTGCTCGGCTACGACATGCGGCCGGTCGGCGGTCGGACGCACCATCATGACGATTACAAGACCGGCGGCGATCCGGAGATCTACGCCCGCGAATTCCTGCCGGCTTTCGCCGGCTGGAATGCCGCCGCGCACGCCGCCGGCGTACGGGTGCTCAACGCCACGCCCGGCTCCGCCCTGACCGAGTTTCCCTTCGCCGACTCCGCCGCGCTGCTGGCGGCGGACGAAAGGCGCGCCGCCTGATGCGCAGCATCGTCACCGTCATTTCGGCCAACAGCACCCGTGATCTGACCACGCTGGCCCGCGTCAAGGCCGAGCTGGCCATCACCGGCACCAGTCTCGACACGGTGCTGGGGTATCTGATCACGTCGGTCTCGCGCGCCGCCGAAAGCTATCTCGGCCGCACCCTGCGGCGCGAGACGCTAAGCGAGACCTTCCGGCTCGATGGCGCCGACCGCTGCGAGGCTCTGGTGCTCGACCGTCGTCCGGTCTCCTCGATCACATCCGTCACGGTCGACAGTGTGTCGCAGGACGCGGCGACCTGGGAACTCGACGGCGGCTCCGGTCTGCTCTATCGCCTTTGCGACGACCGGCGCGCCGTCTGGTCCTCGTGCCAGAAGATCGTCGTCGTCTATGTCGCCGGCTATTATATGCCGGGCCAGACGGCGCGCGATCTGCCCGAGGACATCGAGCAGGGCGCGATCGCCTGGCTGCGCAACCTCAACGCCGCGCGCGGTCGCGATCCGATGCTGAAGCGCGAGGTCGTGCCGCAGGTCTACGAGGCGGAATATTGGATCGGGGCGCAGGGCACCGTCGGCGAGCCGCCGCCGGAGGCCGTCGCCCTCCTCGCCAAGCATCGCCGCCCATGACGCCCGATCAAGTCGTTGCCGCTTACGCGCGCGGGCTGATGCAAGGCGGCATCACCGTGACGTTGCGCCGCTATTCCGGCAGCGGCGAGAGCCGCACCACGACGGACGCGGCCAACATCCGCGCCCGCCTGCTCGGTTATGCGCCCGAGGAGCTGGTCGCGCCGGTGCAGCAGGGCGACAGCCGCGTCATCGTTCTGGCGCAAGATCTGGCGGACCTCTCCTGGCCGATGCCGCCGCGCCGCGGCGACGCCGTGATCGTCTCGGGCAAGGAGCTGCTAGTCGAAAACGTCGATTACAACACGCGCCGAATCGCCGGCGTGCTCGTCGCCTACGACATGCAGGTGCGGGGATGAGCCGCCAATCGCTCGCCGCCTTCCGCCAGACCATCACCGTCGCCTGGCCCAAGACCGCCGCCGCCGAGGCCAAGGCGCATCTGCTGCGCGTCGCCCGCGCCGGCGACGCCGAGATCCGGAGGGCCGCCGCCGCGCGCGCCGGATATCCGCCGGATGTCACGGCCTTCGCCAATCGGCCCGGCAACCCGAACCTTGACGCCGTGACGCTGCCGGGTCCGATCGTCTATCTCTACGATTACCGGCGCGAGATCGTCGACGTGGCGCTGGGCGCGCTGCTGAAAGCCTCCCCGGTGGAAAGCGGCCGCTACGCCATGAGCCATATGCTGTTCGTCAATGATCAGCCCGTAGAGGCTCTGCCGTCCCGCCTTGACGAGAGCGACGAGATCATGATCGCCAACCCGCTGCCCTACGCCCGCCGGTTGGAAATAGGCAAGACCAAGTCGGGCCGCGACTTCGTGCTGCGCGTTCCCAATCGCATCTACGAGCGCGTCGCCAAGAGCGTGCTGATCCCGCGCTATCGCAATCTTGCGGATATCGTCTTCACCTATGTCACGCTGCCTGACGCCTATGTCGTGAAGGGCAAGCTGCCCGCGCGCTACGGCATCAACGAGACGCGGCGGTCGCGTTCGACGCTCGGCGAAGCCGGCACCGGGAAAAGCCGCAAGCGCAACCAGAAACCCGGCGAGCCGATCCGCGCGCCGGCCATCTTCATCCGCGCCGCGTCGCGCGTGCGGCCAGTCTGATGACCACCGCGAACGAGGCGTTTCTCGCCTGCAAAGCTCGGCTCGACGGAGCCGCTCTCGGCTACCCGGTAATCTATGACAACGTCACGGATATGCCGTTGCCCGATTCGCCATCCGTCTTCGCCCGTGCCGAATTCGTCACCGACCCTGGGCGCATCCTGGCTTACGGCGGCGGCCGCGGCGGCAACACTTACCGCAATTTCGCGCTGTTCGTCGTCCATGTCCTGGTCAAACGCGGCACCGGCCTGTCGGCGGCGCTGACGCGGGCCGAAACGGTCGCCGCGCTGTTCCGCTCCTACCGCACCTCCCAGGTTTCCTTCCGCGAAGCCTGGGTCGAAAGCGGGCGCGCCGCCGCCGACGGCAATTATTACGTCGCCAGCGCCGTGTGCGAATTCTGGTTTGATCAGATCGGCTAGCGCCGTTCGTCTCTCGTCCAGCCAGCCTGGGCGGCCCCGACACACTGCGGCCTTGGGCAAGCCGCACCGTGCGCCGCGTCGCGAGACGCCGCTTTTCCCTCGCCGCCTTCGGGCGGCTGTTCCCGGCGCGTCGCCGGTCAAACATGACGGAGCCTGCCATGTCTCTCGCGGAGAACATTTCCGAACGCCTCTCCTATAAGTTCTACAGCGACGGCGTGATCACGCCGGGCAGCGAGCCGGATCCCGCCTCCGCGCCAGGCGCGTCCGGCGCGCAGCAGCTGCGCTTCGTTTCGCAGACCGTCTCGCTCGCCAAGGACACCTATCAATCGACGGAAAAGCGCACCGATCGCCAGATCGCCGACTTCCGCCACGGCACGCGCCGCGCCCAAGGCGCGGTCAACGGGCTCCTGTCGGCCCTGACCTACGCCGATTGGTTCGAAGCCGCGCTGCGCGGCACCTGGGCGGCGGGATTTTCCGGCGGCCCGAGCGCCTTCACCAGCGTCGCGGCGGACAATTCGACCTCGAAATTCACCCTCGGCGGCGGCGATCCGGTCGCCTCGGGCTTGCGCGTCGGCATGCCGATCCGCTTCACCGGCCTGTCCGACGCCCAGAACAACGACCGCGTCTTCGTCGTCACCGCCATCGGCGGCGCCAACAACCGCGAAGTCACCGTCTATCCGGCGCCCGACACCATGACCGCCGACACCAGCTTCGCCGTCGCCCAGGCGGGCATGCGCGTCTTCGCGCCCTCGACCGGCCATGTCTCGCGCAAGCTCGCCCTTGAGAGCTATCAGGACGACATTGACGTCGCGATCCTGGCGACGGAGCTGCGCCTCGGCGGCTTCAATATCGGCCTGCCGGCCAGCGGCAACGCTACCGTCGATTTCAGCCTGCTCGGCCGCAACGAGCGCATCTACGAGGACACCGACGCCCCGTTCTTCTCCTCGCCGACGGCGCAGACCAACACCGGCCTGTTCACGGCCGTGAACGGCCTCCTCATGGCCAATGGCGTCGCCGTCGCGGTCCTGACCGGCCTGCAGATCACGCTCGATCTTGCCGCCAACGGGCCCGCCGTGGTCGGCTCCAACCTGGTGCCGGAAATCTTCCTGGGCGCGGCCAACGTCACCGGCAATTTCACCGCCTTCTTCGAGAACGCCGACCTGATCGCCAATTTCCAGGACGAGGACGAGATCTCGCTGCTCGCCTACGTCACTGCGACCAACGACGCCGATCCGGAGGCCATGACCGTATATCTGCCGCGCCTCAAGCTCGGCGGCGCGCAGCGCGGCGACGACGGTTCCGGCGGCCGCGTGGTGCAGTATCCGTTCCAGGCGCTGAAATACGTCGGCGCCGGCCCCGGCATCGAGCAGACCACGATCCAGCTCTGCGACACGGAAGTTTCCTAAATCCGCGACCGACGCGCGGACCGCCGCGGCGAAAGCCGCAAATCGCCTCGCGAGCGTGGGGGCGGCAGGGACGTCGGACCCCTGCCGCCTTCGCTCGCATAGAAAGTTCCGACATGGATAAATTCGACGGGCTCGCGCTCCCGGTGAACGCCGCCGCGCGCATGACGATCCACCATCCGACCAACGGCCAGCCGCTTCGCTCCGGCGAGGAGCAAGCCGAAGCTTACATCGAGCTGCTCTCGCTCGACAGCGACGACGCCCAGAAGTTCGAGCGCAAGCTCACCACCGATCGCCTGGCGCGCCGCAATCGCGGCCCTCTGACCGCCGACGAGCTCGAACAGGAGCAGATCGAGCGTCTCGTCGGGCTCACCAAGAGCTGGCGCCTGTGCGCTCTGGACGGCGCGCCGCTCGACATTCCCTGCAACGGCCCGAACGCCCGCGACCTCTATAAATCGCCGGGGATGCGCTGGCTCCGCGAGCAGGTCGAGACGTTCGTCGGCGCCCGTGCAAATTTTACCAAGGGCTCGCCGACGAGCTGATCGCCTATGCCGAGCATCAGTTCCGCCTCGACCGGCCGCTCGACGACAAGGGCGGCACGCTGCGCCGCCACTACGAATCGGTCGCGCGCCAGACCGGCAAGCGGATGCCGGCGCTCGACGGGCCGCCCTTCCCCGATCGCCTCGATTATCTGTGGCGCTGGTTCGTCGACATCCACCAGGGCCGCAGCGGCATGGGCCCGGGCGCGGCGACCCATGCCGACATCTACGCCTGGAGCCGGCTCAACCGCGTGCGGCTTGAAGCCTGGGAGCTGCTGGCGATCCAGGATCTCGGCCGCGCCTACCTCCGGGCCATGACGGAGACGATTTCCTCTCCGGCCCGCTGACTTCGGACCTCTCATGACCGCCGTCCAGCAAGCCATCTATCAGATGAGCCTCGACCCGCAGGCGTATGTCCGGGCGACCGAACAGGTCGCCCAGGCCAACGCCAAGGTGCTGGGCGGCGTCGAGGGCGTGCAGACCTCCACCGAAAAGCTCAATGCCGTCACGCGGACCACCGCGGACGGCTTTTCGCGTTTGGAGGCGCGCTACGATCCGCTGATCCGCGCCGAGCAGCGTCGCGCGGCGGCCATCGCCCAGGCCAACCGCTATCTGCAGGAAGGCAGCATCACCCAGGAGCGGCACGCGGCGCAGATAGCCCGCGTCAACGGCTTCTACGAACAGCAGATCGTCCAGCTCAACCGGCTGCGCGGCGTCAACGACAACGCCACGCGCGGCTTCGGCGCCATGCGCGGCACCGTCCAGCAGCTCGGCTATCAGGTCGGCGATTTCGCGGTGCAGGTGGCGAGCGGCCAGAACGCCGTGGTCGCCTTCACGCAGCAGGGCTCGCAGATGCTGCAGGTGTTCGGCCCGCTCGGCGCCGTGCTCGGCGCGGGCCTCTCGATCGTCGGCGCGCTGGCGGTCGGCTTCCTCAAGCTGGGACAGGACACCGAGAAGGCCAAGGAGGCGGCCGAGCTCGCGACCAAGGCGCAGGACGCCTACAACCAGGTCATGCTGACTGGCGCGGAGAACGCCGACCTCGCCGCCGCCAAGGCGCGCGGCAACGCGATCGCGCTGACCGAGGAGACAATCGCCAAGAAGCAGGCGACGGCCGCCACCTACGACCAGATCCGCGCCGACCAGATCGCGCTGAGGCAAGAGCTGGAGTTTCTGCGGAATCGCCCCGACGCGGCCGCCTTCGGCCCGGCGATCCGCTCCCGCTCCGAGCGCTTGAAGGAGATCGACGCGCTGGTCCAGGCGGCGCGCGACGCCCAGGGAGACGTCGACGAATTGCAGCGCCGGCTCGACCGGCTGCGCGACGGCTCGCCGAGCGGCGCGGAGCGCGAAGCGGCGGCCAAGGCCGAGAAGGAAGCGGCAGAGTCGGCCGCCAAGGCGACGGAAGACCGCCTGAAATTCACCCAGAAGATCATCGACGAGCTGGACGCCGACCGCGAGCGCCAGGCGGCGAACGACAACAAGCGCAACGTCTCGGTTGAAAAGTATATCGCCGGCCTGGAAGCTGCCGCCACAGCGGAGCAGGCGTCCGGGGTCGAGAAGGATATCCAGCGCGGCACCTTGGAGGCGCAGAACAAGCTGATCGACGATCAGGGCGTCAAGCTGCGCGACCTCACCGACGTCGAGCGCGAGCGCATCGCCAACGCCGTCCGCCTCAAGGACGAGACCGAGAAGCAACGCCAGGAGGCCGACCGCGCCGCCAAGGAGGCGGAGCGCCAGGCCGAGCGCACGCTGAAAAACATCCAGAGCGCCGCCGGCGACATCATCTTCGATTATTTCACCGACCGCTCCGCCAGCCTATGGGACACGTTCAAGCGCTTGGCGCTCAGGGCTCTGGCCGACATCGCGGCGCAACGCCTGGTCATGCCGATCATCACGCCGATCGTCGGCGGCATCCTCGGCGGCTCGTCGCAGACGGGCTTCGGCGGCATGCAGCTGCCGCCCGGCAGCACCGGGGGCGCAATTTCCTCGGGCGGTTTCGGATTCGGCGACGCGATCGGGCTCGGCAATCTCTTCTCGGGCGGCGGCATCGCGGTGCCGCAGTTCCTCAAGGACGGCATCTGGTCGGCATTTAGCGGCCTTGACGGCACGGGAGCTTTCGCGTCCGACCTCATCAACGGCATTTCGGCGTCGCCCTATGGCATCATCGGCACCCTGGGCGCCAAGTTGCTCGGCCTCAACGGGTCCGGCAACATGGCGATCGACATGGGCCTCGGCCTCGCCGGCTCGGTCGGCGGCGCGGCCATCGGCTCGAGCATGGGCACGATCCTCGGCATGTCTGGCGGCCCCGTCGGCGCGGTCATCGGCGCTTTCGCCGGACAGGCGCTCGCCAGCCTGTTCGGCGGCGGCAAGTCCGGCTATTCCGGCGGCCAAGTCAATCTCGCGTCGAACAGCGCCGGCCAGCTGATCACGACGGAAGCCGGCTTCAAGCGCTACGACGGCGACCAGGCGCTCGCCGCCGCCAGGCAGTTCGTAGACCAGGTCAACGACGTCTTCGCCCAGCTCGGCCTTTCCTTCGCTCCAAGCGGTAATTTCGCGAACATCACCTTCGGCCAGGAATCCCTGCCGATCGAGGCTACGATCGCGCGGTTATTCCAATCCAGCCGCGTCGTGTCGGGCAATCCGGAATTGGACGCGGCCATTCGCCGGCTGGACGTTTCCGGCAACGCCGATCAGCAATTGGCGCGCCTCGGCGACCTCGTCGACACGTTCAACCAGATCAACGCCCTCGTCGCCGAGGCCGAGCCGGTCGATCAGGTCGCCGCGGCCTTGAAGGCGGTGAACGACCAGTTCGACATGCTGGCGGCCAAGGCCGCCGGCTACGGCCTGTCGCTCGGCAATCTGGAGCAGGCGCGCCAGCAGGCGCTCGACCGCGCCATGCAAAGCCTTCGCCTGACGGTGGCGCAGCCCTATCTGCAAAGCTCCGGCCAGATCGTCGATTATCTCAACCAGCAGGCGCTGAACGACAACAGCAGCCTGTCGGCCGCCGGCCGTCTTTCGCTGGCGCGCGACCAGTACGATTCGCTGCTGGCGCGCGTGCGGGGCGGCGAGACGGGATTGACCGGCAACCTGACCGCCGCCGCCGACCGCGTCTTGACACTCGGCCGCGACGCCTACGCCTCCTCGCCGGCCTTCGTCGCGCTCGAGAGCGGCATCCGTCAAAGCCTGCTCGGCTTGGCCGATCGGTTCAGCTCAGACGCCTTCATCGACGCCCAGGTCGAGGCGACCCGCCAGCAGACCTTGACGCTCGACAGCAGCCTGCAAGCGATCAACGACAGCGTCCAGGCATTGCGGCGCGAGATCGCGCTGCTGCGCCAGCAGGCCGCCTGATGCTCGCCGTCGGCTCTCCTGGCGTTTCGCGCCCGGCGGACGCCTCCGGCTATGCCGGCGGCGGCAGCGCGGCGTTCGAGTCGCTCATCGCCTCGCAGCGGCCCGGCCAGTATCTCGTCGAGATAGCCGCCTATAAAGGCGGCCAGGCCCGATCGGGCGGCCTCTCGACGCTGGCCGACGTGCCGCTCGCCGACCTGCCGCGCAGTTCCGGCGTCAGCATCGGCCAGATCACGCTGCGCTACGCCGACCGCCATTGGGTCGGCGCGCCAGTGATCGACGCTGTCAGCCCGGACGGAGCCCTCGCGAACGCCTTTTACGAGGGCCGAATCGTCGCCCCGCTGCTGATGAGCCGGCAGATGCCTCTGCTGCCCGAGGAGCCGCGCCGGGTGCAGCGCCAGTTCGGCGCGATCGAGATAGCCAACGGCGACGGCGGTCTCGACACCGTGCTGCAATCCTACGCCGTCGACGGCCGCCGGGTGCGGGTGCTGTTCGGGCCCTTGATGGGGCGCTACGGCGATTTTGCCGTCATCGCCGACACCTTGGCGACGGGATGGGAGGGTGACGAGCTGAGCGTGCGCCTGGCGCTGCGCGACCAGTCCTATGCGCTCGATCTGCCGTTGCAGTCCAACCTATACGGCGGCGGCGGGGGCGCGGACGGCAACGCCGAATTGGAGGGCAAGCCGAAGCCTCTCGCGTTCGGCCTGGTCCGCAACGCGACGCCCGTGCTCGTCGATCCGGCCAACCTGATCTTTCAGGTGCATGACGGCGCGATCGAAGCCATCGACGACGTGTTCGATCGCGGCGCGGCGTTGGCCAATTCGGGCGACGATGCCGGCGATTACGCCGCCTTGGTGGCCCTGTCGGTCGCCGCCGGCGAATACGCCACTTGCCTTTCCGCTGGCCTATTTAAGCTCGGCTCGTCGCCGGACGGCCTGATCACCTGTGACCTGCGCGGCGACGCGGATCCGGATTATGCCGACACGCTCGACCTCATCGCCCTGCGGATCCTACGAGACCGCGCCGGCTTGCCGTCGTCCGTCATCGTCGCCTCGACTTTCGCCGGCGTCGCCACGCTGGGCGGCAGCCTTGGCTTCTATCTGCCGCATACGGCGTCGCCCACGACGTCGGAAGTGATGGACACTCTGCTCGCCAGCGTCGGCGGCTGGTGGGGCGCGTCGCGCGACGGTCGCTTGCGCGCTGGACGGCTGACAGACCCGGGACCGCGTTCGCCCAATCTCTATCTCGGGATCTACGATATCCTTTCGATCGAGCCCGCGCCCGCGCCGGTGCCGCGCTGGCGTCAGCGCGCCACCTACGCGCCGAACTGGACCGCGCAACGCGGTGAGGATTTGGCCGCCAGCGTCACGCCCGCGCGCCGCCAGTTCCTGACCGAGCTAGAGCGCGCCGTCGCCGCGGCCGACACCGTCGTCAAGGTCCGTCATCTCCAGGCGCTCGATCCGTCGCCGCTGCCGACCCTGTTCGACAGCGCCGCCGACGCCCAATCCATCGTCGATTATCTGCTGGCGCTCCATTCGGTGGATCGCCAGGCGTTTTTCGTCCGCGTCAAGCGCATCGGCTATCAGGCCGACCTCCAGACCGTCGCGCGCGTGACCTATCCGCGCTACGGCCTGCAAAATGGAAAGAACTTCGCCGTGATCGGGATCGAGGAAAATGCTCAAGCGGAGGAGACCATCCTCAAGGTCTGGGGCTGATGACGGTCCTGCTCGCCTGGGTCAACCGGATTGACGATGCCGCTACGGTGCTGACGGCCTCTCAGCAGGCTGGCGACCTCGCGATCCAGAACGTCGCCGACCCGATCGTGGGCCGTCGGTGGCGCACCACGTCCTTGACGGCTTACGGCCAAGCCGACTTCGGCGCGGATCGTGAAATCGGCGTGGTCGCGCTGGTCTTTCCGCGCGACACCACCTTTCCGTTGATGGGAACGATCACGCATGCGTTCGACGCCGACGGCGGCACGCCCGGCGCCGGCGCGCTTCTCTCCGAGACCGTGGCGATCGGCACGGCCGAAGGCTACGGCTATCACGTCGTCACCCTCGATGCGCCGGTTTCCGCGCGCTATTGGCGCTGGACCTTCGCCGTCTCCGGCGTCGACTGGATCGACGTCGGCCGCGCCTGGGCAGGGCCGGCCTGGCGGCCATCGGTCAACATCTCGTTGGGCTGGGGCCAGCAGTGGGACGATCTCTCGCGCATCAGCCAATCGCCCCGCTCAGGCGCGGAGTTCGTCGATCCCGGCCCGCGCCAGCGGGCGATGGCCTTCGGGCTCGATTTCATGTCGGAAGAGGACAAGGACGACATGCGCGAAATGGAGCGACTCGCCGGGCTCTCCTCGCAATGCCTGTTCGTGCAGAACCCCGCCGCCCCGGCGCGCGAGACCGTGCTCGGGCGCCTCGCCGAGACTTCTCCGATCCGCGAGCCCGGCCTGTCGATTTATTCCAAAGCGTTCCGCATTCGGGAGAGTCTGTGATGACCGTCAAATTCGCCAACCGCGTCAAGGAGACGAGCGACACCACGGGCACTGGCACGCTGGATCTCAACGGCGCGGCCGTCGGCTTCCGCTCCTTCAGCGACGAGCTGACGAGCGGCGACCAAGTGCGCTATTTGATCGTCGACGATCCGGACGATCCTACCGCTTACGAATATGGTATCGGCACCTTCACCGCCGGCACGCCGGACACGCTGAGCCGCGACACGGTCGAAGGCTCGAGCCAGGGGGGCTCCAAGGTGTCTTGGCTGGCGGGCACGAAAGTCGTGGCGGCGGTCGTCACCGCGGCATCGCTCGGCGGCCAGGACATCCCGAACCTCGCAGCGACCTTCGCCCGGCTGGCCGCCGTCAACAGCTTCACGGCGATCCAAAAATGGGCCTGGGGCGCGGCGCTGGACGATGGCGACGTCAGCACGGCCGGCATTCTCACGCTCGGAGACGACGGCAACGCCTTCGCACTGACGGGGTCGGAGACCATTGTCGCCATCGCCAGCAAGGGCGTCGGGACGACGATAAAACTGCGCTTCGGTAGCGCGCGGCAGCTGACCCACAGCGCCGACTTGGTGATTCCCGGCGGCGCGAACTACACGACGGCTAGCGGTGACGTCATCGAGTTTACCGAATATGCGTCAGGCGATTGGGCCGTGACCGGCTATGCGCTCGCGTCAGGGGATGGCTTCGGATCGACCGACGCCCTCCTCCAGATCGTCTCGACTCAGACCGGCTCGCTCATCACCGGCACGACGACCCTCCCGGGCAATGACGACTCGATCCCCCAGAACACCGAGGGCGTCGAGCTGTTCACGCGGGCCATCACGCCGATGAACGCTTCGAACAAGCTACGGATCGACGTGTCGGTCAACCTGTCGCACAGTTCCGCCTCGTCGGTGATCACCACGGCCCTGTTTCAGGACGATGGTGCTGATGCCATCGCCGCGGCGCAGAAGGACGAAGTGACAGCCGGCATCCAAAACCGCGTCACGTTTACGCATGTCATGGACGCCGGCACGGTCAGCGCCACGACGTTCAAGGTCCGGGCCGGTAGCAACCAAGCCGGCACCCTCTCAGTCAACGGCACAGGCGGCGTTCGCCGTCTCGGCGGCGTCCTGATTTCCGGCATCACCATTACGGAGTATGCGCCATGATCGGCTTAGTTCTCGGGTGGAAATTCAACCACGCGCCGGGCATCGAAACCCGCGACGGCGTAATAACCGCATGGCCTGATAGCCTCGGCCCTCTGCCGACTGCCGATCAGATCGCGACATGGACGGCGGAATACGAGGCCCGTGTAGAAGTCCCTGACACCGTCACGCCGCTTCAAGCCCGCCGTGCGCTCCGCGCCGCCGGCCTGCTTGATACGGTGAACGCCTGGGTCGCGCAGCAGGACGACGAGGACATTAAGGACGCCTGGGAGTTCGCCAGCGTGATCGAGCGCCACGGCCCGATCACGGCCGGCGCGGCGCGCGAGCTCGGGTTGACGAACGCCCAACTCGATGGCTTGTTTATCGCTGCGGCCGCCTTTTGATCTTTAAGGACATTCGCCATGAAAATTAAGCTGCTGCCGATCATCGCAGGTTTTCTGCTCAGTGGGCTGACGTCGGCTCACGCCGTCACCTGGAATCCCTCGGACAAGGGAGCCAACGTCACCCTGACGAACGGCAACCTGACCGCCTCGGGAAGCGGAATGGTTTACAACGGCGTCCGCGCCACCGTCTCCCGATCCTCGGGGAAATACTGCTACGAGGCGAAGCAATCCTCGGTCACTGCCAATTCGTCCGTCTCTGGTTTTGCTACTTCAAGCTTTCCGCTGAACACTTACCTTGGCCAGCAGCCCATCGCCGCCGGATACCAGCCGAACGGCCATACGCAGAAAAGCGCGGAGTTCACCATCGCGGGGACGCCTGGTGTTACCTTCGTCACGAACGACATCATGACGCTCTGCGTCGATCTGGACGCGAAGAAGATCTGGATCGGCAAGAACGGCGGTTGGCTGGCGTCCGGCGATCCGGCGAACGGGACGAACCCCTGGCTGACCTACACAGCGTCTCTCACGCTGTTCCCGGCCTACACGACGCCGGAGAGCGGGAATGCGGTCACGGCGAATTTCGGTGCCACGGCCTTCACGCATCCTCTGCCCGAAGGCTTCTTGGCGTGGGACGGGACCGAACCGCAAGAACCCGAACCGCCGCCGCCTGTCATCGCCGGCCATAACGAATGCGTCAGCGCCAGCACCGGATCGGGTAGCCTCGCGTTCAACCTTCCCCCCGGCGGTCGTTTGACTCCCGAGAGCTGCACCCCGGTTGCGCTGGTCAGCCATGCCTCTGTGGAGACGGTCTATTACACCGGTTATCAAAGCTGGCGCGTCCCGGTCTGCAACGGCACGGCCTGCGTGGCCACGGCCTTTCCGCAGTTGGAGTTGACCCTGGACGCCACGGCCCACCCCGTGGGCAAGGTGTTCGACGTTTTCGTGGTCAATCAGTCTGGCTTGAAGCTTTGCACCAGCCCGGCTTGGACGGACAACAAGACCCTCCCGGCCTGGGCGCGCGGCCTGACGGACGGCATCGAGACGAACAAGACCGCCATCAGCCTTTGGTGCGCCGGCTCGACTCACAGCGCGGCGATCGGAACGGCGACTTTCGTCGGCACGATCTACACGACGGAGAACGGCAAGACCGCGTTCGACTTCGCCCCCAAACCCGTCCCTCCGGCCCCTGGTCGGATCGGCACGTTCCTTGGTATTTGGAACGCCTACAACCGCGTGCCTCTCGTGGCCGCGAATAGTGATGGTTCTTTCGCCTGGTCGTATAACGCCTTCCCCTCTCGCATGGCGAACAACAACCCGCACAATCGAATTTGGTGGGTTGACGGGCGGGCAATGTCGGCCCCCTTCGCTCGATACGACACCTCGATCACTTATATGGGCCATCAGCCGACCGGAGCCACGGTTGCTCCGCTGCTCGACTGGCAGCCTGGGGATATGGGGCGCTGGTATCCGGGCAGCTTTTCCCAGTCTGCTTTCATCACGATCAACACCGGAATGCCGCTGCCTTCCTGGTCCGCCCCGCCGGCTCAACTCGGGCTGCACAATTTCACCGCTGTCGAATATGCGACGACCGTCCCGATTCAGTTTGAGGGGACGCAGTTCATCGACCCGAACAACGGCCAGCCGTTCACGCCCAACGGGTCGTGGGCGAGCTTCAGCACGCTCTCTTTGCGGCTGGAAATGTAAAGGGCGACAGCCCCAACCCGACACAGCGCCCCCGACCGCCGCGGACACGACGGCCGGGGACTGCCGCGCATCGCGCGACAACCACGCCAACCTAGCGAGAGGTGGACATGGCGGACGAGAGCCTATGCCTGTTTCGGGAGCAATTCGTTAACGGGTCCGTCCGATGACCGGCCCCGACGAATTGCTCAATCTCTCCAAGGATGTGGGCAAGCTGGCGGAGCGCACCGCCCGGCTTGAGGAGAGCACAGGCAGCATCAAGGAAGACATTTCCGACGTGAAGGCAGCGGTCCGCGAGGGGTTCGACGCCTTGGCGAAGCGGGAGCAGGGGCGCGACGAACGCGACCAGAAGATCGCCGACCACATGGCGAAGGTCTGCACGTTGGCCAAGCTCGCGATCTTTGCCATCAAGTTCGCGCTGCCGGCTGGTGGCCTGGCCGGCGTCCTGGGCTTCGCGCGCGCGATGGGCTGGCTATGACGGATTGGCGCTGGCCGAACTTCACGCCCGACGAGCTGCGCTGCAAGGAGACCGGCGACCTCGCCATGGACCCGGCTTTCATGGATCGCCTGCAACGCCTGCGGACGCTGCTCGGCGCGCCGGTGGCGCTGACATCGGCCTATCGCTCGCCGCGCCACAGCATCGAACGCGCCAAGCCGCAGCCCGGCACCCATGCGATGGGCAAGGCGGTCGACATTCAAGCCGACGGCCGGTTGCAGTTCCGCATCGTCGCGCTCGCGCCCGGCCTCGGCTTTCGCGGCATCGGCGTCGCCTCGACGTTCATCCATATCGACGATTGGGAGGGAGGCCCGCGCCCGAATGTCTGGAAATACTGAAACAAGCCCGCGCAGCCTGTTCGCGAGCCTCATCCATGCGACCGATGACCGGGCCGATAGCATCGTCCTCGGGGGCTTGGCGGTCATCTTGGCCTATTGCGCCATCTGCGGCTGGGACGTCGCCATGAACGGCCGGGAGTTCTCGCCGACCGGTTTTGGTGCGGGCGCTGCGGCGATCCTTGGCGCGATCGGGGCGGCCAAGCGGGTTCGCGATGGCGTTTGGCCAGGCTCGACGCCGAGCACCACATCGCAACCGCCGAGCGCGCCATGATCGGCACCTTAATTTCGTTCGCCTCCGCAGCTTTCAGCGGATGGCGGAAGTGGCTGGCGGTCGGCCTGGCGCTGCTCGCGCTCGGGGCCGTCATCGGCTTTCAACGGATCCAGCTCGCCAACCGCGCGGCCGAGATCGCCACGCTCAAGGGCGTCGTCGACGTGCAGGCCGAACGGCTGCAGCGCGCGACCGCCGACATCATCGAGGCCGGCCGCGTCAACCGCGACGCCGTGGCGGCGTTGCAAGCCGAGCGGACCCAATGCCGCGCCGGCTATGCCGCGTTGGAACAACAGATCGCCGCCGCGCGCGCCGCGGCTCTCACCCTGGAGAAAGTCCATGTCGCCGCGCAAGCCTGTTCTGGCGTCCCTCCTGCTGGCCGCGTTCTCGCTGATCGGGTGCGCGAGCGACAGGCCGCCGCCGGTCGTGATTAAGGAGCTGGTCCGGGTGCAGCCGAACGTGCCCGACGCGCTCAAGACCTGCCCGGACGAGCCGCGCGCCCCGGCGCCGGACGCCGACGAGCCGACGTTCTGGGGCTGGGTCGCCGCGGCCGTCGAGGCTGGCGACGCCTGCCGGCAGGTCGTCCGGGAGCGTCAGCGGTTCGACGCGGCGGGAGGCCAATCGTCCGGCCAGCCGTAATCGGGCGGCAGGTCGAAGCCGTCATCGGCGGCGTCGAAGGCCACGCCGGGGTCTTCCTGCGCGAAGTCGAGCCCGGCGTCCTGGCTGTCGTCCCAGGGCTCGCCGCGCCATTCCTGGGGCCGCTGCGGAGGCGGCGCGCGGCGCGCCGGCGGCAGGTGCCAGTTCAAGCGCCGCTCGCGCTCCTCGGGGCTGGCGCGCCGCAGATCGTCCTCGTCAAGCACATAGAAGGGCGAGTAGGGATCGGTGCAGAAATTGAAATACATGGCCGCCTCCGTTATCGGGGCGGTCGATGCTGGCGGCGAAAATCGGTTCCGGCAAACGTCCTATTAGGCGCGCTCGGCGGCCCGCGGCGGCCACAAGAGCTTGAAAGCGTTTCACCCGTTTATAACTCACCGCAGAGTAACTGCGGGAGCGGATTGACCGAACCAAGCCCGGACGGGGAGACCCGCGCCGGGCTTTTGCGTTCAGGCGGTCCGCCAGAGCCGATCAAGGCGTCGAAGACAGCGGCGCGCGCAACAGAGGGCGTTACGCCGCCTAATGTCGTTCGCCGGTGATCGCCGGCGCTCAAGGACCTGTGCGGCGCGAAGGCATCCGACGGCCGCATCGAGCAATTGATCGTCGGGTACCGACTGCGCGATTAGAGCAATATATTTTTCGTCATATGTCGATGGATAGGTATCTATCTCCTGCATGTGGCGTTCTCCCCCTCTGTGCGACTGCCATTCTTCGATGGCGAGGCACCAGCATCTCAAGTCAGGGTGAAGGGCGAGTTGATCTATTGGGCGATATATCGTTTACAGCGCGTCAGCTATAGCCAGATAATCACAGGCAACGACATACGCGCGCCAACTGCCAATCGTGCTGTTAAGCCGTATTCCTCTCGTTCCGCCACGCCGCTACCGCGATGACCGCGTGACGCGGACATGAAAAAGGCCGCATCGACGATGCGGCCTTTTCGCGTTCGGGCTCGGCCCTTACCAGCGATTCCACACCGGCTCGCCGAGATCGACCTGCTGCTCGGTGGTGACCGCGCCGGTGCCGCCGCCGATGCCGGCGCCGATCAGCGCGCCGGGAATAGCGCCGATGCCGCCGAACAACGCGCCGACCGCCGCGCCGGAGCCGGCGCCGACCGCCGCGCCGCCGCTCACGCGGTCTTCCTGGGTGCTGCCGCAGGCGGCGAGCAGCAGAGCCAGCGCCGCCGGAACGGCCAAGCGATAAACAGAATGAACCATGGTCGATATCTCCTCAGTCGGCGCCGCTGACGGCGCGGGGGCAGCGGTTCGTATCCGCTCAAGAACTGTGCAGCCAACGCCGGCCGCCCGGCCCGGTTCCGTTTCATGGCCATCCGCAGTCCATAACGAAAACCGGCGGAGCCTTAAAAAGCCCCGCCGGTTTTACGTCTCAGCGATGAAGCGCCGTCGCGCGCTCACGCCTTGTCTTTGTCGTCCTCGCCGTTCGCCGCGTCGCGGGCGGCCACCGCTGCAGCGGCTTCCTCGCGGCTCATCGAGGCGACCCGGATGAGGAAATCGGGCACCGGTTCCTCGAGCACGGGATCGTAAAGCTTGCGCAGGGCGTTGATCACGGCGCCTTGGCCGCCGGACTGGCCGTTCAGGGAAGGGGTTTTGCGTTCGGTCATCATAAGGGCACTGTTCATGGGGTTCACAACCTTAGTGGGGATCATACTTACCCGGAAAGCCCCCCGTCCTATGCCTTCCGTCTTAGTCGATTAACGACCTGTGTCCAAAAGCGTTCCCGAAAAGGGATATTTTCCGCGGAACGCGCCCTTCAGGCCCCAGTTTTGACACAGCCTACCGGGGCTTTGCCACGCCAATGCCCCCGGCATCCTGGGAACATGGCTTCGTCGAGCGCAACAGATACGCGGTCGGCGGCAGCCCCCGGAAGGTTCCCAAGATCGGCTTTGCAGCCTCCCTCCGACGCCGCCAAGACCCACGACAGAGCGCCGTGGAACAGACGCTAGCAACGGAAGGACCCACGACATGACCAGCACCTCCCTCGACACCAAGGGCGACAAGAAGATCCAGTCCGTCCTGGTCGGCCAGCTCCCCTACCTCCGTCGCTATGCCCGCGCCCTGACGCGCAACGCGGCCGACGCCGACGACTTGGTGCAGACTTGCGTCATGCGCGCCATCGTCAACATGGACCGGTTCGAGGAAGGCACCAATCTGCGCGCCTGGCTCCTCACCATCATGCACAACGTCTTCATCGACGGCGTCCGCAAGGCCAAGCGCGCCCGCGACGCCAACGAATCGGCCGAATCCATGATGAGCGGCCTCTACACCCGCCCGAACCAGATGGAGAGCCTCCAGCTCGGCGACTTGCAGAGCGCCATGGAGAAGCTGCCGGAAGAGCAGCGCACCACGCTGATCCTCGTCGCCCTGGAAGACATGAGCTACGAGGAAGCCGCCAAAGTCACCGGCGTGCCGGTCGGCACCGTCCGCTCGCGCCTGTCGCGCGCGCGCCACGCGCTGATGCGCATGGTCGATGGCCTGACGATGCACGACATCACGCCCGAGGCCGGCGTCACCCGCCGCCGCAAGCCGGACGCCGTCGCCGGCGGTCGCGTCTCGCTGCTGCGCGACGCGACCAACCGCCAGGAAGCGCCGCGCCGCCACGTCGCCTGATTTTCCTCGGCCCGCGCCGTCTCAGGTAGAGCCGACGCGACAGCCGAGCCGAGCGCCTCCGCCTAAAATCCGTCGCTCCAAGAAAGCCCCGCCGCGAACCCCGGCGGGGCTTTCTCTTTGCGCACGCAGCCGATGAAGCGAAGCGGCGAATTGGATGCCGAATTGGATGAGGGCGTCGCGCGAATGCGCGCGACGCCCTCATTGGGACGAACCGGCGCATCGACGCCCAGCGGCAGAGCCTCGAATGGATGGATAGCCGTGCGAGGCAACGGCGTTCGCCGTCGACCGGTTCGCGCCATCAACGCGACAGCGCCCTCCTCGTTCCCGGGCCGCGCGGGATTTTATTTCCGTCGCGCCCCAGGAGGCCGCCCGGAACGCTTGGCGCAAGGCCGCGTTGAAGGAACTGAGTTGGTTCGGGGGCCTGGCGCCGGCCGAACACGACCCGGATAAACCAACAGGAGGCCGCCATGCTGCGCCTTGCCCTCACCTTTCTCGTCATCGCCTTGATCGCCGCCCTGCTCGGCTTCACCGGCATCACCGTCGTCGCCGTCGATATCGCCCGCATCCTCTTCTTCATCTTCCTCGTGCTGTTCGCGGTCAGCCTGATCGCGCATCTGCTGCGCGGCCGCGGCGTTCCGCCCCCACCCGTTTAATAGCGTCCATTTAAGCCGCGCATCCCAATCCCGTTGCCAATAACGATAAACTGGAGTCAACCATCATGATCGCCAACAAGCTCCGCCTTCTCGGCACGACCGCGCTGCTCGGCGGCGCCGGCCTCGCCCTCGCCGCCTGCGCCGGCAATTCCGTCGACATGCCGCGCGCCGCCGACATCACCATGGCCCCGCGCGTGATCGACCCGGGCCAGGCCACCGTGGTCAGCTACCGCGTGCCGGCGGGCAGCGCCAACGTCGCCCGCGTCGAGCTCGTCGGCCTACCCCCCAACAGCGTTGCCGCCGGCACCGTCTCGCAACTCGCCGTTCCGGCCGGTCCCAACGAGATGAGCAGCACCAGCGTCGCGGTGCGCGCCCCGGCCAAGGACGGCGTCTATCCCGTCAGCCTGCGCGTCACCAGCAAGAGCGGCCAGGTCAGCGACACGCCGATCGGCACGCTCACCGTCAACAACACCCCGGCCAACATCGTCGCGGCGCAGATCAACCCGCCGTCGCACAACGTCGTCGCTTGCGCCGGCCAGCCGGTCAACGTCCAGCTCACCTACACCGTGACCGACGCCAACGGCGCCAGCGACATGCGCGATCCGCGCCTGGTGCAGGTGCGCGGCGCGTCCACGGTCGCGCTCGCCGCGCCGGTCGTGCTGCAATCTGCCAGCGTGGTGCCGGTCGCGCCGACGACGACCGTCGTGAGCAACAGCGGCGCTAGCTACACCATCGTCAACCCGAGCGTGCAGCAGCAGGTCGTGGTCGCCGCGCCGGCGACGCCGACCTCCATCGTCCTGCCGCCGGGCGGGGTGCCGCTCAACGCCCCGACGCGCGCCGACACCGTGCAGGAAACGGTGACGACGCCGCTGACCATCGCTTGCCCGATCGCCGCCCCGGCGCAGTGGGAATGGATGGTCCAGGCGAGCGACGACAACGCCGTCAACGGGCAGGTGATCAGCACCAACCAGGCCGCCGCCAAATATTTCACCGCGCAGTAAGACTGCGGACGGCGTCAGGCAGACGCCTGAAGAAGTCCGGCTGTCCGCCGGGACGCTCCACACCCCGGGAGCCATCCCCGCCCGGATCGTTCGGCCGACGCGTGAGACGAGGACGCACTCCCCAGGCGTCCTCGTTTCTCTTTGCCTCTCGGACGGATCCGCCATGGCGCGCAAGCTCAAGACGTTCGTTACCAGCCTCGGCTTCTTCGAGCAGGCCGTGGCCGCGCCCTCGATGAAAGCGGCGCTCGAAGCCTGGGGCGTGCCGCAAAATCTGTTTCACCAAGGCTTCGCGAAAGAGACCGACGATCCCGAGATCGTCGCCGCCGCGACCGCCCGGCCGGGCACGGTGCTGAAGCGCGCCGTCGGCACCACAGGCGCGTTCACCGAGAACCCGGCGCTGCCGGAGAACCTTCCGCCCAAGGCCCGGCCGGATAAAGTCGCCAAGAAGCGCAAGGCTCCCGCGAAAGCTGTCGCCAAATCCGAGACGGACCGCCGCGCCGGACGGGCGCAGCTCGCCGCCTTCGATAAGACGCGCGCCAAGCGCGAACGCGAGCGCGCAACGGCGGAGCGACGGCGGGCTACGATTGAAGCGCGCGCGGCGGAAAAGCGCGCCGCCGCAGCCGCCAAAGCGCACGCCGCTCTGGATAACGCCAAAGCCAAGCACGATGCGAAGCTCGCGGCGTTAGATCGTCAGCAAGCCGCGCTCGAACGTAAGATCGACGCTGAGCGCAAGCGCTGGCATAGCGAGAAGGCGAAGCTCGAACGCCGGCTGCGCGACGCCGGCCGCTGAGCGCGGGTAGCCGCCGTCAGAGCCCGTCGTCGCGCGGCGGCACCTGCTCGCCCTTCCGCACCGCAGGGCGCGCGGCGACCGTCTCGAACCAACGGTTCAGATGCGGATAGGCGGCAAGCTCGATCTTCTGCTGATAGCGCCGCCACACCCAGACATAGGCGGCGATGTCGGCGATGGAATAATCGCCCGCCAGATACTCCGCCTCGCCGAGCCGGTCGTTCATCACGCCATAGAGCCGCTTCAATTCGTCGTTGAACAGATCGACGAAGGGCTCGACCGGCGGCAGGCCGCCTTTGGCCTTGCTCTTGGCCGGCAGCCAGAAATGCTGCGTCGCCGCCGGGCCCACGTTGGTGGCGGCGAAGAACAGCCACTTCTGCGCCTCGACGCGCGCCGCGCCCGAGGGCGGCAGGAATTTTCCGGTCTTCTCGGCGAGATAGAGCAGGATGGCGCAGGATTCGGACACCGAGATCGGCTGGCCGCCCGGCCCCTCGGGATCGACGATCACCGGAATGCGCTGATCGAGATTGATCCGCTTCATCGCGTCCGTCTTGTGCTCGTGCTTGGCCAGCTCGAGATAATGCGCCCGATACGGCAGGCCGCATTCCTCGAGCATGATCGGCGCGCGGCGGCCGTTCGGCGTGGACCAGGTGTAAAGCTCGATCATCGCATATCCCCTTGGTGAAACGGCTCAGCGCCGCTCGTATTGTTTCGCGCCGAACATGATCTCGCGCGCCTCGGCCGTCATCGGCGGCTGGTTCTTGCGTTCCTCCGCCATCACGGCGATGCCGCGCCGCACGCCCGGCCGCGCCATGAGCGCGTCGAACCAACGCTTCACGTTGGGATAGGCCGCAAGCATCCCCTTCTCTTCGTCGGTCTGCGTCCAGGGAAAGACCGCCATGTCGGCGATGGAATACTCGCCGCCGAGATATTCAGCTTCGCCGAGCCGGCGGTCGAGCACGCCGTAGATGCGCTTCTGCTCGTTGTCGAAGCGCTGGATGGCGTAATCGCTGCCCGGCGGCGCGTTGCCGTGGAAGTGGTGCGCCTGGCCGAACATCGGCCCGACATGGCCGACCTGCATGAACAGCCAGGGCAGCACTTCGTATTGGCCGCGCATGTCCTTCGGCAAAAACTTGCCGGACTTCTGCGCCAGATACATGAGGATCGCGCCCGACTCGAATAGCGAGATCGGCTTGCCGTCCGGCCCGTCCGGGTCGATCACGGCGGGGATCTTATTGTTCGGGCTGATCTTGAGGAAATCCGGCGCGAACTGCCCGCCCTTGCGGATGACGACGGGATGGACGCGATAAGGCAGACCGCATTCCTCGAGCATGATGAAAATCTTGCGGCCGTTCGAGGTCGGCCAATTGTAGACGTCGAGCATCGCGTTCCTCCCTGTCTTCCGGCGAGCATAACGCAAAACGCCGGCTGGAGGTCCAGCCGGCGTTTTGGTAACAGGCAGTAATGGCCGTTCAGTCTTTGACGCCGACCTTGATGCCGCGCTGGACTGCCGGACGGGCCATGATCGCGTCGAACCAGCGTTTCACGTTGGGGTAATCGACGAAGTCGATGCCCTGCATGGCGAAGGATTGGGCCCAGGGAAACGTCGCGATGTCGGCGATGGAATAATCCCCGGCGAGATATTCGGCTTCGCCGAGGCGCTTGTCGATCACGCCATAGAGCCGCTTGGCCTCGTCGCCGTAGCGCTTCATGGCGTAGGGAATCTTTTCCGGCGCGAACTTCATGAAATGATGCGCCTGGCCGAGCATCGGGCCGAAGCCGCCCATTTGGAACATTAGCCACTGCATGACGTCGTATTTCGCCGGCATGGTTTGCGGCCAGAACTTGCCGGTCTTCTCGGCGAGATACATCAGGATCGCGCCCGATTCGAACAGGCTGTAGGGCTTGCCGCCCGGCCCTTCCGAATCGACGATGGCCGGGATCTTGTTGTTCGGACTGATCTTGAGGAAGTCCGGCGCAAACTGCTCGTTCTTGCCGATGTTGATCGAGTGGACGTTGTACGGCAGGCCGCACTCTTCGAGCATGATCTGCACTTTGCGGCCGTTCGGCGTGGTCCAGGTGTAGAGGTCGATCATGGCGGGATACTTCCTAGCTCTAACGATTGCAACATCGTCATGGCCGCACTTGTTGCGGCCATCCACGACTTGAAGGCGTGGATGCCCGGGACAAGCCCGGGCATGACGGTAAAGACGGGCGGCTGAGCGCTTAAGCGCTCAGCTTCTTCTTCAGGATCTCGTTGACGACGCCGGGGTTGGCCTTGCCGCCCGTCGCCTTCATCACCTGGCCGACGAACCAGCCGATCAGCTTCTCGTTGCCGGCCTTGTATTTGGCGACGTTGTCGGGCGAGGACGCGATGATCTGATCCGCCGCCGCCTCGATCGGGCCGGTGTCGGTGATCTGCTTAAGGCCCTTCGCCTCGACGATGTCTTTCGCCGCTTTGCCCGTCTCGACCATCTCGGCGAAGACGTCCTTGGCGATGCGGCCGGAGATCGTGTTGTCGGCCAGCAGGTCGAGCAGGCCGCCGAGCGCCTCGGCGCTGACGGGAGACTGCTCGATCTCCAGGTTCTGCTTGTTCAAGACGGCGAACAGCTCGCCCGTCACCCAATTGGACGCGATCTTGGGATCGCGGCCCTTCGCGACGGTTTCGTAGAAGGTCGCCGGCGCCATTTCGGCGGCCAGCACCCCGGCGTCGTACGGCGACAGGCCGTAGTCCTTCACGAAGCGCGCCTTCTTGGCGTCGGGCAGTTCCGGCAGGCCCTTCTTGATTTCCTCGACCCAGGCCGCGTCCAATTCGAGCGGCAGCAGATCGGGATCGGGGAAGTAGCGATAATCGTGCGCCTCTTCCTTGCTGCGCATCGGCCGCGTCTCGCCGCGGTTCGGATCGAACAGGCGGGTCTGCTGCTTGACCTCGCCGCCCTCCTCGATCAGCTCGATCTGGCGGCGCGCCTCGTACTCGACGGCCTGCTGCACGAAGCGGATCGAGTTCACGTTCTTGATCTCGCAGCGCGTGCCGAAGCGCGCGCCGGGCTTGCGCACCGAGACGTTGACGTCGGCGCGGAGCGAGCCTTCCTCCATATTGCCGTCGCAGGTGCCGAGATAGCGCAGGATCGAACGCAGCTTCTTGACGTAAGCGCCGGCCTCTTCCGCCGAACGCATGTCCGGCTCGGAGACGATCTCCATCAGCGCGACGCCCGAGCGGTTGAGGTCGATAAAGGTCATCTTCGGATGCAGGTCGTGGATGCTCTTGCCCGCGTCCTGCTCCAAATGCAGGCGCGTGATGCCGATCTCGCGGCTGGTGCCATCCGCCAGGTCGATCGTCAGCTTGCCCTTGCCGACGATGGGCTGGGTGAACTGCGAGATCTGATAGCCCTGCGGCAGATCGGGATAGAAGTAGTTCTTGCGGTCGAACACCGAGACGAGGTTGATCTGCGCCGCCAGCCCGAGGCCCGTGCGCACCGCCTGCTCGACGCAATATTTATTGATCACCGGCAGCATGCCCGGCATGGCCGCATCGACCAGCGAGACCTGGCTGTTCGGCTCCGCGCCAAACGCGGTCGCCGCGCCGGAGAACAGCTTGGCGTTGGACTGCACCTGGGCGTGGACTTCGAGACCGATGACGATCTCCCACTTGCCGGTCTTGCCTTCGATGAGGCGATCTTCATTCACGCCTATTTCTTTTGTGGCCATCTCTTAGGCCCTCCCGCCCAAATCGGGTGTCGCGGTGAACGCCGCCTGCTTCTCCAGCACCTCGGCGACCTTCAACAGGCCCGCCTCGTCGAAGGTCTTGCCGATCAGTTGGAGACCGAGCGGCAGGCCCTCGGCCGACAGGCCGGCCGGCACCGAAATGCCCGGCAAGCCGGCGAGGTTCGTCGTCACCGTGAACACGTCATTCAGATACATGGCGATGGGATCGTCGGATTTCTCCCCCATGGCGAAAGCGGCCGAGGGGGCCGTCGGCGTCAGGATCGCGTCGCAATTCTGGAACGCCAGTTCGAAATCCTTGGCGATCAGGGCGCGCACGCGCTGGGCCTTGCGGTAATAGGCGTCGTAATAGCCGGCCGACAGCACATAGGTGCCGATCAGGATGCGGCGGCGCACTTCCTTGCCGAAGCCCTCGGCGCGGGTGTTCTCGTAAAGCTCTTCGATGGAATTGCCCGGCACGCGCAGGCCGTAGCGCACGCCGTCGTAGCGCGCGAGGTTGGACGACGCCTCGGCGGGCGCGAGGATGTAATAGCAGGGCAGCGCGTATTTGGTGTGCGGCAGGCTGACGTCGACGACCTCCGCGCCGGCATCCTTGAGCATGGCGATGCCCTTCTGCCAGAGCGCGTCGATCTCGGCGCTCATGCCGTCGATGCGGTATTCCTTGGGAATGCCGATCTTCAGGCCGCGGATGTCGCCGGTCAGCGCCGCTTCGAAATCGGGCACGGCGGTGTTGGCGCTGGTCGAATCCTTCGGATCGAAGCCCGACATCTCGCGCAGAAGAATCGCGCAGTCGCGCACCGTGCGGGCGAAGGGCCCGGCCTGATCGAGCGACGAGGCGAAGGCGACGACGCCCCAACGCGAGCAGCGGCCATATGTCGGCTTGATGCCGACGATGCCGCAGAAGGCGGCGGGCTGGCGGATCGAACCGCCGGTGTCGGTGCCGGTCGCGCCCAAGCAGGAGCGCGCAGCGACGGCGGCAGCGGAGCCGCCTGACGAGCCGCCTGGCACCAGCGGCCGGTTGTCGCCAGCGCGTCGCCAGGGGTTCTCGACCGGGCCGAAATGGCTCGTCATATTCGACGAGCCCATGGCGAATTCGTCGAGGTTGGTCTTGCCGACCGTGACCGCGCCGGCCTTCAGCAGCTTGGCGGTGATGGTCGATTCGTACTGCGGCACGAAGTTGCCGAGAATCTTCGAGGCGGCGGTGGTGCGCACGCCCTCGGTGCAGAACAAGTCCTTGATGCCGAGCGGCAGGCCTTCGAGCGCGCCGGCCTCGCCCTTGGCGATCTTGGCGTCGGACGCGGCGGCCTGCTTGAGCGCCAGTTCCGGCGTCTCGGTGATATAGGCGTTGAGCGAGCGCGTCCGCTCCATAGCCTTCACATGGGCCTGGGTCAGTTCGGTCGCGGAGAATTTTTTCGCCTTGAGGCCGTCGCGCGCGGCGGCGAGCGTGAGCGTGGTGAGGTCGGACATTATTCCACCACCTTCGGCACGCTGAAGAACCCGTCCTTCGCGTCGGTCGCGTTGGCCAGGACCTTCTCGGCATAGCCGCCGTCCGTCACCTTGTCCTCGCGCAGCGGCAGCTTGGTCGCGCCGACGCCGGTCATCGGCTGCACGCCGTCGGTGTTCACCTCGTTGAGCTGCTCGATCCAGGTCATGATCTGGTTGAGCTCGCCGGCGAGCGAATCGTGTTCTTCCTCGCCGACGCGGATGCGGGCGAGGCGCGCGATGCGCGCGACGGTGGCTTTGTCCAACGACATCTGTTTTAGTGTCTCCGACCGGATGGGAGGGCGGCTCTCAAATACCGGAAATATCTAGGATATTTTGAGGCTCTGGCCGCCGGAGCCGGCACGTTAACACCCGATCATGCCCCTTCGCAACCCCGCGGACCTGGCCGGCCAAAGCGCCAGCGGACGGCGTTTTCTCGGCCTCGACATCGGCACGAAAACCGTCGGCCTCGCCCTGTCGGACGTGCTCGGCATGATCGCGACGCCGACCGAGACCCTGCGGCGCGGCAAGTTCATGGACGATTCGAAAAGGCTGCTCGCGTTGATCGACCGGCACGAGGTCGGCGCGCTGGTCCTCGGCCTGCCGCTCAACATGGACGGCAGCGAAGGCCCGCGCTGCCAATCGGTGCGCCAATTCGCCGCCAACCTCCTCGCAGTGCGGGACATCGACATCGCCTTCTGGGACGAGCGGCTCTCCACCGTCGCCGCCCACCGCGTCATGATCGACGCCGATCTGTCACGGAAACGTCAAGCCGAAGTCGTAGATAAGATGGCCGCCGCCGTCATCCTGCAAGGCTTCCTCGACCATCTCTCACATTTGAAGCGCAGCACCCCATGATCCCCGGCTCTCTCAACGGCATCCGCATTTTCGACATCACCCGCGTTCTCGCCGGGCCGAGCTGCACGCAGATGTTCGGCGACCTCGGCGCGGACGTGATCAAGATCGAGCGCCCCGGCGCCGGCGACGACACGCGCAAATGGGGCCCGCCCTTCCTGAAAGACGCCGACGGCCGCGACACGACCGAAAGCGCTTATTACCTCTCGGCCAACCGCAATAAGCGCTCCCTCGCGCTCGACTTCACCACCGAGAAGGGCGCGCAGCTGGCGCGCGATCTGATCGCCAAGTGCGACGTCGTCACCGAGAACTTCAAGGTCGGCTCGCTCAAGAAGCACGGCCTCGATTACCCGAGCCTCAAGGCCGCAGTCCCGCGCCTGATCTATTGCTCCGTCACCGGCTTCGGCCAGACCGGCCCCTACGCGCCGCGCGCGGGCTACGATTTCGTCGTGCAGGGCATGGGCGGCATCATGAGCCTGACCGGCGAGAAGGACGGCCAGCCGCTGAAAGTCGCCGTCGGCATCGCCGATTTGATGTGCGGCATGTATGCCGGCATCGGCATCCTCGCCGCGCTGCGCCATCGCGACGCCACCGGCGAGGGCCAGCATATCGACATGGCGCTGCTCGACACCCAGATCGCCTGGATGAGCTATCTCGCGCAATACACGCTGATCTCCGGCGAGAACCCGCCACGCCTCGGCAACAGCCATCCGACCATCGTGCCCTACGACGTCTTTCCCTCGTCCGACGGCCATCTGATCCTCGCGGTGGGCAACGACGGCCAGTTCCAGCGCTTCTGCAAATTCGCCGGCCGCGACGATCTCGCCGCCGACCCGCGCTTCGCCACCACCGGCGCGCGCATCGCGAACCGCGCGCTGATCACGCCGCTGCTCGCCGAGGTGCTCAAGAGCAAGCCGACCGCCTATTGGGTCGACGGGCTCGACGATTGCGCCGTGCCCTGCGGGCCGATCAACACCATGCAGCAAGTCTTCGACGATCCGCAGGTGATCGCGCGCCAGATGGTCGCGCCGATGGCGCATCCGCTGGCCGGCGAGACGCCGCTCAAGACGGTCGCCAGCCCGATCAAGCTGTCGGAGACGCCGCCGAGCTACCGCCGGCCGCCGCCGACGCTCGGCCAGCATACCGACGAGGTGCTGCGCGAATTGCTGGAATTGCGCGACGACGACATCGCCGCCTTGCGCGCGGAGAAGATCATCGGCTAGTCCGCGCGGCGAGCCAGCTGAGCAGATCATCCAAGGCCGAACACAGCGATTGGCCCCACTCGGTCATGGCGTATTCGACCTTGGGCGGCACTTGCGGATGAACAATGCGCCGCACGATGCCGTCGGCTTCGAGTTGCCGCAATTGCTGCGCCAGCATCTTCTGCGACACGCCGGGAATCGCCCGCTCCAGTTCCGAAAAGCGCAGCACCTTGCCGCCGAAGAGGTGGAACAGGATCAGCAGTTTCCAACGGCCTTCGAGCATCTTGAAGGCGGCTTCGACGCCCGCCGCCGCGCTTTGCGGCGTGTGCGGAGCCCCCTCACTTGCAGGTAAGGGGCTGACTTTTTCGTGCGTTCTTGCCATCCGGCGAGCCTATTCCCATCCTTGGAGTCGCGCAAACCAGACGCAAACCAGACAAGGACGAACGATGCTCCGCCTTCCCGAACCGATCGCGGCCTATATCGCCGCCACCAACGCCTCCGACGCGGACGCCCTCGCCCGCTGCTTCGCCGCGGAGGGCCGCGTCCATGACGAGAAGCAGGATCATGTCGGCCCGCAGGCCATCGCCGCCTGGGCCGCCGACACGCAGGAGAAATATCGCTTTCGCGCCGAACCGCTGTCGCTTGCCGTCAACGGGGAAAAAACCGTGCTCACGGCCCGGGTGGCGGGCGCCTTCCTCAACAGCCCGATCACGCTCGACCACGCGTTCGAGTTGAAGGACGGCAAGATCGTCTCGCTGAAAATCGGTTGATGGCGCGCGCCGATGGCCCATCCGCTGGCCGGCGAACGCGCGACGAAGGATCTGCGACCGGAGCCGGCGGCCAGCCCGATCAGCTAAAGACACAGCCCGGAATATCGGCCGTGGCGGCCGGATTAGTGACATAAAGGTGACGATTCGGCCGCGATAGGCGCGTTTTTTCGCCGCTTTCTGGCTATTCGCTTGATTTACGCCGGTTTCGCCCCCAACTATGGGCGGTTCGATATTCTAGCCTGGCTTGCGACCGCCCTCGGGCACCTGCTCAAGACAACGCTCTGAAACTCGGATTGGGGACGCCGCGTCGGTGTCGCCAAACACGCATATGTGCGTTTTCTATGAGGAGCCAAAAAATGGCAACCGGTACCGTGAAGTGGTTTAACGCGACGAAGGGCTTCGGCTTCATCCAGCCGTCCGGCGGCGGCAAGGACGTGTTCGTCCATATCAGCGCCGTCGAGCGCGCCGGCCTGTCGGGCCTGAACGAAGGCCAGACGGTCAGCTACGACGTGGTGAACGAGCGCGGCAAGGACGCCGCCGCGAACCTCCGCGCCGAGTAATCTACTCGACACGACAAGACGAAGCCCGGCGGTTTTCCGCCGGGCTTTTTCTTTGCCCGCAGCTTAGAGAGCGCCCGCAGCTTTGAGAGGCGGATAGTCCGTGTAGCCTTTCGCGCCGCGCGAATAGAAAGTCGCGCCGTCCCATTCGTTGAGCGCCGCCTGCTTGGCGAAGCGCCGAACGAGATCGGGATTGGCGATGGCGAGCTTGCCGAAGCCGATCGCGTCGGCCCGCCCCTCTTTCAACGCCGCCATCGCGCTGGCGTAGTCGAATTTCTCGTTGGCGATATAGACGCCGCCGAACGCCGCCTTAATCCGCTGGCCGATGGCGTCCGGGCCTTGGTATTCGCGCGCCATGATGAAGGCGAGCTTGCGCTTGCCCATCTCGCGCGCCACATGGCCGAAGGTCGCGACCGGATCGCTGTCGCGCATGTCGTGGTCGTCGCCGCGCGGCGCGAGATGCAGACCGACGCGGTCGGCGCCCCACACGGCAATCGCCGCGTCCACCGCCTCGATCATCAGCCGCGCGCGGTTCTCGATGGAGCCGCCGTAATCGTCGTCGCGCTTGTTCACGCCGTCCTGCAAGAATTGGTCGAGCAGGTAGCCGTTCGCGCCATGCAGCTCGACGCCGTCGAACCCGGCTTTCTCGGCGTTCTCCGCGCCCTTGCGATAGGCGGCGATCACGCCGGCCAATTCGTCGCGCCCGAGCGCGCGCGGCGTGACGTAGGGCCGCTCGGGCCGCACCAGGCTGACATGGCCCTTGGCCGCGATAGCGCTCGGCGCGACCGGCAATTCGCCGTTCAGGAACACCGGATCGGAAATGCGGCCGACGTGCCACAGCTGCATGACGATGCGCCCGCCCGCCTCGTGCACCGCCTTGGTCGTCAGCTTCCAGCCCTCGACCTGCTCGTCGGACCAGATGCCCGGCGTGTCGGCGTAGCCGACGCCCATCGGCGTCACCGCCGTCGCTTCGGTGAGGATCAGACCGAAGCCGGCCCGTTGGCGGTAATACTCCGCCATCAGCGCGTTCGGCACGCGCCCGTCATCGGCGCGCTGGCGCGTCAGCGGCGCCATGACGACGCGATTGGGCAAGCTGAGCGCGCCGACGCGCAGCGGATCGAACAAAGTGGGCATGGATATCTCGCGATGTGAACATGGCGCGGACGCGCCGGGTGAGCATGGCGCGGACGCGCCGGACGTCGATCACTTAGGCGCGAGACGCGCGCGGTTCAAGGAACGGCGGGCGCAGTGGGCGCGTTATGCGCCTTTGACCGGCAATCTCTCTCGGATGTGATGCGAATCGGCGCAGCTATCTTCGGCGTAACCGCTATCCTGATCGTAACGGCCGGCGCGCTGCTGTGGAGCGGCGCGCTCCGCGTGCCCGACCGGTTCAACCCCTGGGCTCCGATCGACATCGCCGACGCGCCCAATCTGCTCACCAAATATAAGCTCAAGCGGCTCGCCGAAAATCGCGCGCAATGCCTGGCGACGCTGGAGACGACGCCGCTGCGCTTCACGCCGCAGGCCGACCGCAATCTCGATCTCGAATGTTCGTTCCGCAACGTCGTGCGCGTGAACGGCTCCAGCGTGCCCTACTCCAGCAGCTTCGTCGCCACCTGCCCGCTCGCCATGGCCATCGCCCTGTTCGAGCGTCATGCGCTGCAACCGGCGGCCGAGGCCGCCTTCGGCCAGCCGGTCGCGGGCGTCACCCATCTCGGCACCTATGCCTGCCGCAACGTCTACGGCCGCGAGAGCGGCCGGCGCAGCCAGCACGCCACGGCCAACGCCATCGACCTGTCCGCCTTCCGCCTGAAGGACGGCAAGACGATCAACCTGCGGCGCGACTGGGCGGATGCCGGCTCAGGCGGCGACGACGCCGAGGCCGGCTTCCTGCGCGACCTGCGCGACCGCGCCTGCCGCATCTTCCCGACCGTGCTGGGGCCGGACTACAACGCCGCCCACGCCGATCATTTCCATCTCGATATGGGTGGATTCTCGATCTGCCGATGATCGCCCGGTCACGTCCCTGTCATGCAGGCTTGCCGCCGCCTGTCATATGGGCGGGGTTCAATGCGGCCAACGCGAGGCTCCCACCCTCCGTCTGCCCTGACGAGAGGATCACGGCGCCCGGAGCCGATCCGGGCGCCGTCTTTTTGTCTGCGGCTAAGCCTCGGTCGGCCCATACACGTCCTCGATCCAGCTCAGCGCCGGGCCGACCTGATTGACGTCCGTGGTCGAGCCCAAAGTCACGAGCACGGCCTGCTCGACGGCCGCTTTCGGAATGCCGGACTCCTTCAGCCATTTCGTATGGTTGCGGAAGGCCATCTCGTAGCCGGCGGCCACGAACGCGCCGAGCATGATGAGCTGGCACGTCGGCTTGTCGAGCGGTCCCGACGCGAACGCCGCCGCCCGCATGGCGGCATAATGGCCGCCGATCTCGGGCTTGAGCTTCTTGAGCAAGGTCGGCGACGAATCGACGAGCTTTCCGATCATGGGCGTTCCTCTCGTGCGCAACGGTTGTGAGAAAAGCTACGGCTTACGGCCAGCGCCACTGGGCGATGGCGACGATGAAATCGGGCAGCGGCACCAGATCGAGCACCAGGTCCGTGCTGACCGACAGGGCGAGCGTGCCGACCAGAGAGACGATGGTGCCGAGGATCACGCGGCCGCCCAGCACCTCATGATCGCGCGAGAGCAGCCGGGCGAAATAGAGGCGGAAGAGCAGCGACAAGCGTTGGATCGGCGTCACCACCGTCACCGGCGCGACGGCGAGCGCCATATAGCGGAACAGCTGCGAGAATCCGACGAACAGGCCGGAGATCACGAACCATTTCCCCGCCTCGCGGTTGACCGACATGACATGGCGCGCCTGGCCCGGCCACAACAAGATGAGGCAGAACAGCAGCGTCGCCGCGCCGTAAGAGATGAGGCCGCCGGCGATGCTGGCGCTCAGCCCTTTGTCCTCCAGCGCGAAACGGATCAGGATCGGGCTGGTGCCTTGCGCCGCCGCCGAGACGATCGCGTTGAAATAGCCTTCGACATATTTCGGCTTGAACGGGGTCTTGGCGACATCGACCGGCGCGGCGGACGCGCGGACGTTCTCCGCCACCTTCTGGACCGTCTCGTCATTGCCCGCGCCGACGACGGCCGGCTCCTTGCTGCTTTTATGCTCCTTGGCGGCGCGCAAGCACAGCATGGGGCCGAGGACGATCAAGCCGATGCCGAGTATCTGGAGCGGCGTCAGCGTTTCGCCGAGAACGAGAACCGCGATCAGCAGCGTGAACACGGTGCCGCTCTGCTGCACCGGCCCGGTCAGGACCGCCCCCATCGCCTTGGTCGCGCGATAGTTGCAATAGCGCCCGAGGATGAAGTGCTGGACGCCGGCGAGCGCCAGCCAGCCCCATGTGGCGAGCGTGAATTCGCCGAACGGCGCGTAAGCGCCGAACAAGACGACGCCGAGCAGGAAGATCGGCAAGCCCATCGGCACGGTGATGGCCATGGCCTGCGCCACCGAGCCGGACAGCACGCCGCGCCGCACGGCGGCATTGTTGAACGCGAAGGTCGCCGCCGATAGAAGCGCTAAAAACCCGCCAAGCACGTCACTCTCCCAGACTTATTCAGGCACGCCTAAATTCTGGGCGCGTTCTAGCAAAGCCGCGCCGCCGCTGCGACCTTTGTTTATGACCCGACCTTTGTTTATGAAACGCCGATAGAGCGAAAAGAGCGGGCTAAGCCGGCTCCGGCGCGAGCATAACGAGCTTGAGATCCGGCCGCGCGGCGAGCGCGAAACCGATCTGGCGGTAGCGCAGGAAACCGTCGATCGGGTGGTCGAAGGTGCGCGCGCCGCCTTCGCGGCCCAGGACCTCCTGCGCGTCCCACAGCTTGGCGAAGGTCGCGCTCTTGGCGCGCAACTCCTCGATCATCGCTTTCACCGGCTCGTCGGTGAGATGCGCGCCAGCGTCGGCGCGAAATTCGGCGAGCACGCGGCTCGCGCGCTCCTCCCAGCCGCGGATCAGGCTGCGCGCCGCCGGTTCGAGAAAGACATAGCGCAACAGGTTCCGTTCGGCGCGGCCCGGCTTCTTGTCGAGCCAGCCGACGAACAGGTGCGCCGCCGCCTTGTTCCACGCGCGCGCCGTGCCGAGCCGGTCCAAGACATAGGCGGGGCAGCCGATCATGTCGACGACGGTCTGCAGATCGACCGGCGGTTCCGGCGCCGTGGCCGGCGCGCCCTCGTCGGGATCGCGCTTGCCGGCCAGATCGAACAGATAGGCCCGCTCGGCCGGCGACAGGCGCAGCGCCTCGGCGAGCCGCGCCAGGGCCGGCGCGGAGGCGGCGACATCGCGCCCCTGCTCGATCCAGGTGTACCAGGTGGCCGAGACGCCGCCGAGCTGCGCCGCCTCCTCGCGCCTGAGGCCCGGCGTGCGCCGCCGGCCGCCGACCGCCAAGCCGGCTTCGGCCGGCGTCAACCGCTCGCGCTGAGCGCGCAGGAAATCGCCGAGCGCCTTGCGGCGCGCCTCGGCGCTTTGAAAACTCGGGCGTCGCATGATGCGATCATACCAGGATAAAGGTGATTTTATACCTGGATAAATCCGCCGCACCAGCAAAGGGCTGACGCGCCGGTCTGAAGCGGGCAGACTTCCGGCGAAGCGCCCCCTTCGGTCGATCCGTCGGCCGAACGTCACGGAGAGGCGCGGCACAGGGAGAGAGAGCATATGGACCGGTTCAAGGCCATCGAAAGCTTCGTCGTCGTCGCCAACACCCGCAGCTTTTCCGGGGCAGCCGGCCAACTCGGCGTATCGAAGGCCATCATCAGCAAGCGGATCATGCAGCTTGAGGACCACCTGAACGTGCGCCTGTTCCACCGCACGACGCGGCAATTCAGCCTGACCGCCGCCGGCAACGAATATCTCGATTTGTGCAGCCGGCTGTTAAGCGAACTGACGGAGGAGGAAGCGGCGCTGTCGCGGCTGCAAAGCGAGCCGCGCGGCCTCTTGCGCATCGTCTCGGCAAAATCCTTCGGCACCATGCACATGGCCTCAGCGCTGGCCGAGTTCCTCAAGCTTTACCCCGACATGCGGATCGAGATGGAACTCTCCACTAGTTCCCCAACCAGCGTGCAGCTCGCAGAGCACGGCTTCGAGATGGGCGTCCGCATTATCCCGGCGCCCGCCGATTCGCGAACCATCGCCCGCAAGCTCGCCGATTTCCATTGGGTGCTGTGCGCCGCGCCCGAATATATCGAACGCCACGGCGCGCCGCGCGGACTAGCCGACTTGGCCGAGCATCGCTGCCTGTTGAATCCCCGGCTGACCGCCCAGAACGTCTGGCACTTCCAATACAACGGCCGGCGGCAAAGCTGCAAAGTGACGCCGGCCTTGACGATCACCGGCGTCAACGCGCTGCGCACGGCAACGATCGGCGGCGCGGGCATCGCCTTGCTGCCGACCTACTGCGTCGCCGATGACATCCGGCGCAAGACGCTGATCCAAGTGCTGCCGACGCATGCCACCGAACGCGGCACCGTCACCGCCGTCTACCCCCACGCGAGGCTCATGTCGGCGAAGGTGAAGCTGCTGACGAAATTTCTCGCCAGCCGCTTCGCCGGCCGTTTCTGACGCGCCGCCTAGTCGAAGAACTCGCCTTCGATCGGCAGCGGCTTTGGCGCGTGCTTGAGATGCGACCGCCCCTCCAGCGGGTTCATCTCGGGATCGAAACGCCGCCCCTCGCCTAGCTCCGCCGACGCGCCGAAGCGGATGACGATGGCCGGCTCCTCCGTCTCGTTGGAGAAGGAGTAGTAGCAGCCCTTCGGCAAGAACAGCGCCTGATGCCGGCGCAACGGCGGCAAGGGCCCGTCCAAACCGCGAAACAGCAACTCGCCCTGCAGGATGACGAAGACATGGTCCTCGTCCATGTGCGTGTGCAAACCGTTCTCGCCGCCCTTCGGCCCGTAGCAATGGACATGGAAGGTCATGAGATCGGTGCACGCCAAAAGGCGCTTGCTGTGCCCCTGGCTGAGCATCTGTGTGCGCAGGCCGAGCGCCTGCGGCATCTCGCGCGAGGGCGTTAGGACTTTCGTCACCATGGCTAGACCCGCGCCGTCAGCTTCGGCGAAGCGCCGGCATCCTCCAGCTTGCGCGGCGCGGCATCGGTGCGGCCGGAATTGTCGGTGTTCCCCGCTTGGTCGAACGCCTGCACCAACAGCACCTCAAGATGCTCGTCGCTGCTGCTTTCGAACCAATAGCGGGCGTTGCGCGGAATCACCAAGCCCTCGTGCGGCCCGACCTCGCCGAGCAGCTCGTCGTTCGGTCCGTAGAACTTCGCGCGCCCCTTCAACACCATCCAGAAGGCGTCGACCTTGGCATGATAATGCAGGTTGTTCTCGCCGCCTTCAGTGACGACCTGGATCATGCCGCGCAGCAGGTCGGTCTGACCGGCGAGGATCGTCACCTTCTTGCGCTCGAACTTTTCCGGCTTCTTGTAGCTGAAGAAACGGATGTTCTTTTCCGCCGCTTGATGGTCGCTCTCGGTCGGCGCAGGTTGCATCGCCTTGTTCATCGTCTGCTCCTTGATAGTGGTCATTTCTGCTTAGCTTCCTGAGCGGGCTTCACAAGCTCGGCGACGCGGGCCAGCACCGCTGGAGCGGAGCCGTAAGCGTCGCGCAGCACCTTCTCCATCTGCTCCCCGGTCAACGGCTGCAACTCGACATTCTGGCGCGCGGCATCGCTGACGAAGGCGGGGTCCGTCATCGTCGCGTCGAAGGCGCGGCGCAGCGCCGCCTTGCGGTCCTCGGGCATGCCCGGCGGCGCGATGAAGGGACGGCCGAGCTTCTGGTTGGCGTAGATGACCTCGAGCGCCTTCCGGTCCTCCTCGCTTTTGACGAGCTCGTACGAGCTCGGCACATCCTTGATGTCGGGATGGCGTTCGGTGGCGGTCTGCAGCAAAATCGTTAGCTCCTTGTCGCGAATCCACTGCATGGACGTTGCCTTGATCGCGCCCCAGCCGATGCCGCAACGGCCGTCGACCTCGCCGCGCTGCATGGCGAGGTTCATCTCGGCGCCACCGGGATAACCGGTAACGCTTCGTATGCGCGTGCCGATGACGGCGTTGAGCACCTGCGCGGTGATCGCCTCGCCGGAGGTCGAGCCGGGGCTGGCGATGATCATCTCCCGGCTCGTCATGTCCTTGAGCGATTTGAACGGCGAGGTGTGCCAGGCCACGCACAACAGCGCCTCCTGCGACGGCGTGCCGACCCAGGTGAATTCGAGAATCTCGAACGGATTGCGCACCGAGGGGTCGAGCAGCGTCTCCGTCGTCACCGCGCGGTCGATGTTGCCGAACTCGGAGCCGTCCTTCGCCGCCTTATTATAGAGATAGCCGGCGAGCGTGCGGCTGCCGGCGCCCGGCATATTCCGCACGATCACGCTCGGATTGCCGCCCATATGCTTGCCGATATGAGCCGCCACCAAGCGCGTGACGATGTCGTTGGTCCCGCCGCTATTGTAGCCGACATAGGCGGTGACGGTCTTGCCCTTGTAGAAATCGTCCGCGGCGGCAGGCGCCGCTACGACGGCGGCGACGGCAACCCCCAAAATGGCTTTCGCGATCTTCATGCGTCTCTCCTATTCGTAAAACGCGCCGGGAATGGCCACCGGCTCGACATGCTTGTTCTCGGCGGAATGGCTGTGCAGCGCCTCGCCGTTCTTGCCGAGACGCCGGCTGGCGTTGACCGTCACCTCGCCTTCCAACGGCTGCCAGACGTTGCCGACCCGCAGCAGCACCAACGGTTCGCCGGGCACCGCCTCGAACTTGTAGTAGGCCCCCGCCGGCAGCAGCACGCCCTCGTTGCGTCCGACCTCGATGTCCGGCAAGTCGGGTTGCTGGAAGCGCGCGCGGCCTTGCAGCACGATGAAGGTATGGTCTTCGATGGCGTGGGTGTGAAACTCGTTCTCCCCGCCGTGGGCGTAGCATTTGATCGCTACGTTCATCGCCCCCGCCTCGCCCTTGGCCGAGGCGAGGATGCGGTGGGTGCGGCCTTCTTTCAGCAAAGCCGTGCGCAGGCGGAAGCTCTGAGCCGTTTTCTTTTCCGCCTGCGGCTTGATCGCCGTGTTCATCAACGCGCTCCTGTGGTTTCGTTGACGCGCTGTCGGGCGCCCATGTTTCGTCAGCGCCCTATCGGACACCCATGATTTCGACCGTCTGTTCGACGACGTCCTTCGGCGTGGCGTAGAGCTTGGCGACCATGGCCGCGACATCCTGGCCGGTCATGAAGTCGGCGCCCATGCTCATTTTCTCGCCGTCGGCGATCAGCGCCTTATCCGCCATGGTGGCGTCGAAGGCGCGGCGCAGCATGGCGACGCGCTCCGCCGGCAGGCCCGGCGGAGCGAACACCGGCCGCCCCATCTTGTTGGGGCCGAGCATCAACTCGAGCATCTGGCGGTGCTCGGTCGTCGTCGCCAAGTCCATCACGAAGGGCACGTTCGGCAAGTCGGGATTCTTATCGACGGCGAATTGCGCCAGCAGCACCACCTTGTCCTCGTCGAGCCACTTCTTGTAGCGCGCGAGAATGCTGTCCCAACCCAGGCCGCAGCGGCCCTGCACCTCGCCGCGCTCCATGGCAAGATGCACCTCGGTGCTGCCCTGATAGCCCTCGATGATTTTCATCTTGGTGCCAGCGACCTTGTTGAGCAGCTTGGCGTGAATCGAATCCGATGCGCTCGGCCCGCCAGATCCCATCAGGATGGTCTTCGCCTTAATGTCGTCGAGACCCTTGAAACCGGCCGCTTTCCAGGCAACGCAGATGCTCGTCTCGCTGTTCATGCTGCCGATCCAGGTCAGCTTGCCGGCTTCGAATTGGCTGCCTTCGACGCCCATCAGCGGATCGAAGGCGACGTTGCGCAAGGTGATGCCGATGGCGGATCCGTCCTTCGGCGCGACGTTGTAGATGTAATTCATCACCGCGCGGCCGCTGCCGGCCGGCATGTTGCGCGGGATGACCGTCGGTTTGCCGGGCAAATGGCTGCCGATGTGGCGCGCCAGCAGCCGGCCGTACTGATCGTAGCCGCCGCCCGTGCTGGAGCCGATGTAGACGCTGAATTCCTTGAACGGCGCGGCCGGCGCCTGGGCGTGCGCCGACGCGTAAAGGCTCGCCGACAGAGCGCCGGCGAGCGCGACGATGGCGGCCAGACGGCCGCACCCGTATTGTTGCATCTCTCCCTCCCCATGAAGCGCGTCCGCCCATCTGTTGCGGGCGGTTCGCGCGATTGGACGCGACGCGACGGTTAGGCAGGTCTTGCTAGAGGCCGAACAACTCCTTGGCGTTGTGGTAGAGAATCCGCTTCTTGGCGGAGTCGGGAATCGTCTCGTCGGCGCGCAGATGGCGCAGGTTGCCGGGGAATTCCGAATCCCAATGCGGAATGTCCGTGGCGAACATCAGATGCTCGGCGCCGACGTGCTCGATGGTGGGGCCAAGCATGCTTTCGCCCGCCTCGATGCTGACGTTGATCTTCGATTTGCGGAAGACATTGGTCGGCTTCTCCTTCAAGAGCGGCATATCGACATGGCCGCGCTTCTCCCAATGCTCGTCGAGCCGGTCGAGGTAATAGGGCAGCCAGGTCGCGCCCACTTCCATGAATCCGAGCTTCAGTTTGGGATATTTCAGCGGCACGCCCTGCCCGATCACGCTGGTGAAATGCAGCAGGATGCCGGCCGGAAACGAATAGCTGTGCACCTCGCTGAAGGTGCGCAATTTGTCGCCGCCAAACTCCTGCGCCCAATGGCGCGTGCCATGCACGCACAGCACGACGCCGCACTCCTCCGCAGCCTTCAGCACCGGCGCGTAATAAGGATCGCCCAGGCCGAGTTGCATCCCGGTGGTGAGGATCTCGAAGCCGATCAGGCCAAGCTTGCCCGAAGCATGACGAATTTCCTCGGCCGCCGCCTGCGGATCGCGCATCGGCAGCACGCCCATCGGCTTGAGGCGCGGGCCGGCGTAATCGGCGGCGAAATGCGTGTTGCAGGCGCGCGCGGCGGCGATGGCGAAGTCCGGCTCCTGAATCTTGCCGACGTTGCCCGAACCGGTGGGGAACAGGATCGCCTTCTCGATCTCGTTCTCGTCCATGGCGCGATGCCACAGCTTCACCTGCTCGGCGGCGCTGAGATGGTCGAAATATTCGTAAGGGTGTCCGATGGTGTCGCCGAGCGAGCTGTCCCACGGCTGGCAGCCCGGCCACAGGCCGGTCTGTCGGCCCTTATAGGGCCCTTCGAGGTATTTCAGGATATCGGCACGATGCTCGAGGATATGGCCGTCAGCGTCCATCGCCGCCAGGCCCGAACCTTTGCCGCCCGCGTCGCCGGCGCTTTTGCCCGTCTCCGTTTTCGCCGCCGCAACCTTGGTCGCCATTAGCGTCTCCTCCCTCTCTCTGCGTCACGCGTCTCAGCGCGTGTTGGAGAAAGCCTAGGAGAGCGCGCCCGATGGCGATAGCCATGCCAGGGTGGTAACATTGTTCACCGAGAGTGAACGACATCCTTGCCTTCATAGAAACGCGGCCAGCGGGAACTCGCCAGCCAGGATATCGTTCAAGTGGAAGTTTCGCTGGAGAGCAGTTCATGCCCGTACCTTTGCGCCTCATTCTGACAGCCGCCGCCTTCTGGCTCGGCGTCGCCGCATCCGCGCAGGCGCAATCGCGCGCCGACAGTTGGGACTGGCGCGTCAAGCTCGGCGCCGGGGCGATGGTCGCGCCGGACTACGAAGGCTCGGACGAGTACGACATCCGGCCGATCCCCGATATCGAGATCAATTACCGCGACGCGCTGGTGCTGAAGAACACCGCGCTGAGCTACGACGCGATGAAAGCGATCAGCCCCGGCAGCGCCTGGAGGCTCGGCCCCCGCGCGCGCTACGTCTTCGGCCGCGACCAGGACGACAACGCCGCGCTGCGCGGCCTCGGCGACGTCGACGGCAGCGTCGAGCTCGGCGGTTTCCTCGGCTACGGCGTCGGCCCCTGGTCGGCGGAATTGTCCGTGCTGCAAGACGTCGCCGACGGGCACGGCGGCATGATCGCCCAGCTCGAAGGCGGCTACAGTTTCCGTTTCACGCCGCGCCTCGGCGGCCGGCTCTCCGCCTCGACGTCGTATGGCGACGACAGCTACATGCAGAGCTTCTTCGGCGTCACCGCCGCGCAAGCGGCGCGCAGCGGCTATGCCGTCCAGAACGCCGACGCCGGCTTCAAGGACGCCGGCCTGGCGCTCGGCATGAGCTACGGCTTGACCGAGAACTGGGCGCTCGGCGGCTTCGTCGGCTACAAGCGCCTGCTCGGCGACGGGGCCGACGCGCAGATCGTCGACAACGCCGGCTCGGCCGACCAAATCCGCACCGGCCTCACCCTCAGCTACAGTTTCTAGCGCGCAGTTTTCGGCGTGACGCCGGGCTAGCAGTGGCGATACCGGGATAAGCCGTCACATTGCGGCGGCGGCGCGTCTCGGCGATTCTCCTCTCCTCACCGCCGGAGAGAGAGCCATGCCGCAGCAACCGCCCGATCAGCCCGATCAACAAGCCCTCGTCGTCAGCCAGTTCGGCGCGCGCGCCGACGCCTATGTGGCGAGCGCCGTCCATGCGCAGGGCGAAGACCTGACGCGCATCGCCGCCTTGGCCGCGGCGCGCCAGCCGGCCCGCGCGCTCGACATGGGATGCGGCGGCGGCCATGTCGCCTTCGCGATCGCGCCCCACGCCGGCGAGGTCGTCGCCTACGATCTGTCGGCGGAAATGTTGCGCGCCGTCGCCGCGACGGCCGCGAGCAAAGACCTCGCCAACATCGCGACGCGGCAAGGCCCGGTCGAATCCCTGCCGTTCGAGACGGCCAGCTTCGATCTGGTCGCGAGCCGCTACAGCGCCCATCATTGGCGCGGCTTCGACGCGGCGCTGGCCGAAGCGCGCCGCGCGCTCAAGCCCGGCGGCGTCGCCATCTTCGCCGACATCGTCGCCCCCGCCGATCCGCTTTGCGATACCTGGCTGCAAAGCCTCGAGCTGCTGCGCGATCCGTCGCACCAGCGCGACTACTCCATCGCCGAATGGCGCAACGCGCTGGAACGCGCCGGCTTCAAGCCGGGCAAGCCGCACCTGCATCGCCTGCGGCTCGACTTCGCCGCCTGGCTGGCGCGCATGGCGACGCCGGCCGCGCAGGCCGACGCGATCCGCGCGCTCATGGCGCAAGCGCCGACGGAGGTCCGCAGCTATTTGGCGATCGAGCCGGACGGCAGCTTCTCGCTCGACAGCGCGACGATCGAAGCTTGGCCGGCATGAGCCTGGGCAGACGCGCCCCTTAGCGCCGAGACAGGGGAGCAATCATTTCTAAAAATATTCTCACGCCTATCCAAAATAGCTATTGCTTTAAGCATATAAAAACACCAATTGTCCGCCCGATGTGGGGGTAGAACATACCCATTTGGGCTAGCGATGTTACTTATTAAACCCAATACAGCGGTGTAGAATTAATTTGTCAGCCGTAACAACGGCAAAGATTAATTGCACGGCGTGGCTCTCGCCAAAGCGGGGGAGCTAGGAGGCGCGGATGTGCGGCGAGAACGATAACGATAACGGCCGCATGGTGTCGCTAGGCTTCGAGGCCCGCGCGGTCCCGCAAGCGATGCATCCTAGCTGTTTCTATGATGCGCTCATCGCGCATCCGATAATGCTGGTGCGCGGCCAGGCGATGCGCAATCCCTGCTACGTGCCGCCGAAGCGCTATCTCGCCGCCCACGGCGGCAAATGAACGGTCCGACGCCTCCGCGCCCCGAGTTCAAGCTCGACATTCTCGGCCGCCTGCTGCTGGTTCAGCAGATGATCGAGGCGATGCCCGACGAGCGCCGCGTCGGCGAATTCGTCGTGCGTTCGCTGCGCGATCTGCCCGGCGTGAGCGAAGTCCGCATGTGCCTGCGCGGCTATGCCGTGCCGCCGGATGCCCGGCTCGACGCCCTCGCCGCCAAATGCGAGGAATTTTTCGCCGCGCCCGGCATGATCGACTGCGCCGCCATCCTCGATGAACCCGGCGTGCGCGCCCTGCCCCTGCGCGCCGCCGATCACCTGTTCGGCGCGCTCGCTTTGACGATCGACGACGAAACCGCCTTCGCGCCCTATGCCGATTTTCACGCCAACATCGCCAACGCCGTCGCCATGACGCTGGAGGCGCGCCATTGCCAGTTGCAACTGGCGCAGAGCGCCGAGCGTCTCGCCGCCGCGCACGCCACACTGGAACATCAAGAGCGCGCGCTCTACCGGCTGGCGCATTACGACCGCTCCACCGGCCTGTTGACGCATGGCGCGTTCGTCGAACGCCTCGGCGACGCCATCGCCTCGGCGAGCGACGACCACGTCCCGGGCGAGAAACGCGACGCGCCGCGCGCCGCCATCGTCGCCATTACCGTGCAGCATTGGGGCCGCCTCACCGAATCGATCAGCTATCGCGAAAGCGGCGAGCTGCTGCAATCCATCGCCGATCGTCTGCGCCAAGCGGTGCGCCACGAAGATATCGTCGCGCGCGAACGCGGCGAGCGCTTCTATGTCGGCGCGCTGCTCAACGGCAAGTCCGACGACACGTCGGACGCCAAGACCGACAGTCTGGAATTCCAGATCGCCGCCATCGCCGAAGCTCTGTCGCCGCCCTATCTCGTCGGCGGCCAGCGCCGTGTTTTGCGCTTCGGCATCGGCATCGCGCTCTATCCCAGCGACGGCGACGACATCGAGGCGCTGATGCTGCGCGCCGAAGGCGCGACCCATGTCGGCGCCGATCTGCCGCGCGACAAGCTGCCGGTGTTCTATAGCTCCGACCTCTCGGAGCGCTCGCGCCGCCGCCAGGCGATTGAGGACGGATTGGTCGACGCCGCCGAGAACGGCGAATTCCGCTTCGCCTTCCAACCCAAGTTCGATGCGCCGGGCAAGCGGCTGCTCGGCTGCGAGGCGCTGCTACGCTGGCGCAGCCCGGCGCTCGGCGAGATCATGCCTGGCGAATTCATCCCCATCGCCGAGGAGACCGGCGTGATCGCCGAGATCGGCGGCTGGGTGGCCACGGCCGCCTGCCGCCAGATCGGCGCTTGGCTCGCCGACGGCCTCGTCGTGCCCCCCATCGGCATCAACGTCTCGATGCGCCAGATGCTGTCGCCAACCGCCGTGCGGACTGTGCTCGACGCGCCGGCCGCGGCAGGCGTGCCGCCCGAGCTGATCGAGATTGAGATCACCGAAAGCGCCGCCATGCAGGATGTGCGCGCCACTTGCGCTTTCCTCCACGACCTGCACGAGCGCGGCATGTCCTGCACGCTCGACGATTTCGGCACCGGCTATTCGTCGCTCGCCTATCTGTTCGACCTGCCGTTCGACGCCCTGAAAATCGACAAGCGCTTCGTCGACCGGCTCGACAGCCACAAGGGCCGCGCCCTGGTGCGCAGCATCGTCGCCATGGCCCACGAGATAGGCTTGCATGTCGTCGCCGAGGGCGTCGAACAGCAGGGCCAGGCCGATCTGCTGACGGTCTGGGGCTGCAACGCGATTCAAGGCTTCCTCTATAGCCGCCCGCTGGAGGCCGAGGCGATGGCCGTCCTGTTGCACGACAAGGCCGCGTCCCCACCCCGCCGCGCCGCGCGCGCCAAAGGCCGCCCCCGCTCCGAACGCTAGCGCTCCCAAGGCCAAACTCCGAAGGCCCGGCGCGCTGAAGGCCAAACTCCGAAGGATAGTCGGCAGCGCGCCGGTGGCGCGCCCCGCCCGCAATCGGCTAAAATCTCCCATCGGGGTTTTCGGGGGGATCGGCTATGGGCGATCTGTGGAGCGAGCGTGCCGTCCGGCGCCGCTGGCTCGGCGCGGGACTCGTCGGACTTTATTTCATCGCCTTGCTGATCGCCGCCTGGGCGCTCCTCGCGCGGCCGGCGAAGGCCGAGACGCTGACCGCCGCCACCGGCTACGCCGTCGCCTACGACGTTTATAAGCCCGAAGGCGCCCCCGCGCCGCTCGCGCTCGTCTTCCTGCACGGCAAGAACGGCTCGCACCAATCGCCCGCCATGCGCGCCTTCGCCCGCGCTTTCGCCGACGCCGGCATCGCCGTCTATCTGCCGTCGATGCCGTGGAGCAAAAGCTGGAACGGCACCGCCGTCGACGCCGCCGCCGCGCTCGACGCGATGGCCGCGCAAGCGAGCCGCGACGGCGCGGCGAAGATCGTCGTCGGCGGCCAGAGCATGGGCGCGTCCTTCGCGCTCGGCTGGCGACCGGCGGATCCGCCGCCCGGCGTCGTCGGCAAGCTGCTGACGAGTCCCGGCCACATGCTCGACCTGTTTCCTCCGCAAGCGGCCTTCTGGAAAACCATCATGCCGTCGCTGAGCAAGGCGAAGGCGCTGATCGCCGCCGGCAAGGGCGAGGAGATCGCGCGCTTCGAAAGCTCGAACACGACCGGCACCGCGGTGATCGTCGACGTCTACGAGACGCGCCCCGTCGTCTACGCCTCGTTCCACGATCCCGAGGTCTATCCCAGTTTGCGCCGCGCGCTGCCGCAGACCAAGCTGCCGGTCTATTGGGGCGTCGGCTCGCGCGACCCCGCCGGCCAAGGCAAGAAGCCGAGCTTCGACCGCTTGCCGGCGAACCCGAATAGCGTCTATTCCGAAATCGACGGCGACCACAATTCCATCATGCGCGACGCGTTGCCGGCGATGATCGGCTGGGCCAAAGCCCTATAGGCGGCATTCGCGGCCGCGCGGTTTGACATGCCGCGCCGCCTTGCCGATACTGCGCCCCAAGCGGCCGCGAGCCGCATTTCACAAACAGGGAGATTATTCATGCGCTATTCACGCGCCGTCGCGCCCGCATTCTGCCTCGCCCTCGCCGCCACGTTTGCCGCCGCCGTTCCAGGCGTCGCTTCGGCGCAGGACAATTTCTACGCCGGCAAGACCGTCACCATCATCACCTCGACCGGCGAAGGCGGCACTTACGACTTCAGCGCCCGCACGCTGGCGCGCCACCTGCCCAACCATCTGCCGGGCAAGCCGAACATCATCATTCAGAACATGCCGGGCGGCGGCCACATGCTGGCCACCAACCACATGTACAACGTCGCGCCGAAGGACGGCACGATGATCGCCACGGTCAACCAGAGCGTGCCGACGCACCAGGCGCTCGACGGGCGCGGCGCGCGCTACGACGCCGCCAAGTTCAACTGGCTCGGCGCGCTGGTCGACCGCAACCAGACCTTCGGCGTCTGGCACACCGCCGGCGTCAAAAGCTTCGCCGAGCTGAAGACCAAGGAAGTGATCGCCGGCGCGACCGGCGAAGGCTCCAGCGGCTTCCGCTATCCGACCGCGATCAACAACGTCTTCGGCACCAAGATCAAGATCATCAAGGGCTACAAGTCGACCGACGAGATCCGCGTCGCGCTCCAGCGCGGCGAGGTCAACGCCCAAGCCACCAGCCTCGGCTCCTACGTCACCGAGAACCCCGAGTGGATCAAGGACAAGACCGTCGTGTTCCTCGTGCAGATCGGCTCCAAGCGCGATCCGCTGATCCCCGACGTGCCGCTGTGGACCGAGTTGGCGCAGAACGACGAGGACCGCGCGGTGCTGAACCTGATCGGCGGCGCGATCAACATCGGCCGCCCGTTCCTCGCCCCGCCGGGCGTGCCGGCCGAGCGCGTCGCCCTGCTGCGCAAGGCGTTCGACGCGACCGTCGCCGATCCGGCCTTCATCGCCGACGCCGACAGGCAGCGCCTCACCGTCACCCCGCTGACCGGCGACGAAGTGGCCGAGATCGTCAAAGCGACGGTCACCGCCTCCCCCGCCGTCGTCAAACGCGCCAAGGAAGCGATGGGGGCCGGGGAGTAAAACTGCGAGAGCGCATGGCGAGGGCGAGGCCCTCGTCATGCGCGACGCTCTCACGCCGCTGACGGCGGGAGCGCCGGCCGCCCGAGAATGATGTCGCTCGCCTTCTCGGCGATCATCACGACGCAAGCGTTGATGTTGCCCGATGTCAAGTCGGGCATCGCCGAGGCGTCGACGACCCGCAATCCCTCAGCGCCGCGCACCCGCAAGTCGGGCGTCAGCACAGCCGAAGAATCGGCTCCCATCGCGCAGGTCCCCAAAGGATGGTGCGCGGTGACGACGGTTTTACGAATCCAGCGATCGATGTCCGCGTCGCTTTGCGCGTCGGAACCCGGCGCGGTTTCGCGGCCGCGAAAGCCGTCCAGCGCCTTGTCCGCCATGATCTCGCGGGCGAAACGAATGCCGCTCCGCAAGGCGCGGATGTCGTCATCGTCCTGAAAGAAATTCTGGAAGATTTGCACCGGCGCCATGGGGTCTGCGGAGCGCAGACGCACGCGCCCCCGGCTTTTCGGATGCAGCAGCATCGGCCTGATGCCGCAGCGGTCCGCGTAAGGTTTGCGGATGCCGGGGAACCACAGATGAGGCTTGGAATTGACGCCGCGAAAGACGAACTGAAAATCCGGCGCCGTCAGGCGGCTGTCAGTTTTTATGAACCCGTAAAGGCCGCCCGGCAGCATGGTCGCAGGGCCAGTGCCGAGAAAATGCGCGCGTAGCATGTTGACCGCCATACGGTCGAACCGCATCTCGCGACGGAAAGGCCCCGCCACGGGCCGCGTGCCGGACACGGTGGTCCCGATATGGTCCTGCAAATTGCCGCCCACGCCCGGCGCGTCGATGACGGTCGCGATGCCGAGCGCGCGCAGATCGGCGGCCGGCCCTATGCCCGAGAGCATGAGCAGCTGCGGCGTGTTGAACGCGCCGCCGGACAGAATGACCTCGCGCGACGCATAGGCTTTTCTCGGCTGTCCGCCCTGAAGATATTCGACCCCGATGGCGCGATTGCCCTCCATCAGCACCCGAGTCGCATGCGCGCCCGTGCGCAAGGTCAGCGCTTTCCGTTTCAGCGCGGGATGCAAATAAGCGGTAGCTCCGCTCTGCCGGCGGCCGCGATAGATCGTCGATTGGCCGCGGCTGATACCCTCTTGGCGCGCGCCGTTGTAATCCTCGTTGTAAGGGATGCCGTGCGACTCGGTGGCTTTGAGAAAGCCGTCGAACAGCGGGTCAGGCGCGCGCGCGAAGGTCACTTTCAACGGGCCGTCGCCGCCGCGGTAATCGTCGGGCCCTTTTTCCCAACTTTCGCTCCGCTTGAAATAGGGGAGCGCATGGGCATAGGACCAATCGGCGAGTCCATATAGCGCGGCCCAACGATCGTAATCGCCGCGATTGCCGCGCACATGCGCCATATGATTGATGGCCGACGATCCGCCCAAGACTTTGCCGCGCATGGCGTCGACGACGCGGCCTCCGAGCCCGGGCTCGGGCTCGCTGTCGTATCCCCAATCATGGCGGCGCGTCTCATGCAGCCGCCCCATGCCGAGGGGAATGTGAATCAGCGGATCGCGGTCCATGCCGCCGGCTTCCAGCAGCAGGACGCTCAAGCCGCCGTCTGCCGTCAGGCGGTCGGCCAGCACGCAGCCCGCCGAGCCGGCCCCGACGATGACGTAATCGTATTCTTGCAACGAACGCGCCTCCACCCGATGCGAAGTCCCTAGCGGTTAAAGGCCGTAAAGGGTCTTGGGGTTGTCCCACAAGATTTTATCGACCGCCGCGGCTCCGACGGACTGGTTGTCCCGCAGCATGCGCAGGGCCTCGATCTCGGTCGACGAGTCCGAATGGCCGTAGTCGGTACCGATCACGAGGTTGTCCTCCCCCGCGACCTTCAAGACCTGCGGCAAATCGTCCGTCACCTCGCAAGCGATGTAGATGTTGTTCGCCTTCAGGATGTTCTCGGGCAGACGCTTGCCCCGTCGCCGGAACCGCAGGCGCAGATCGTTGACGACATAGGGCAGCCAGTTCGCGCTCACCTCGACGATGCCCCAGCGCACTTTGGGGAACATCGCCGGCGTGCCGGACATGATGAGCGAATGAAAGCAGCCGACCGTCGGCAGCTTGAATTTGGTGAATGTGGTGTCGCGCGCGAAAAAGTCATGGACGGTGAAGCTGCCGTTGCCGAGATGCACGCAAATCGCCATATCGAGCTCGCTGGCGATCTCGTAAAGCGGATAGAAATACGGGTCGGATAGCGGCAAGTCGCACTCCAGCCCGCGCATGAAGATGCCGCAAGCGCCGTTGTCCTTGGCGAACATGAGCTCGTCCCGCACCTTGTCCATCGCCATGAGCGGCGGCGCGGCGACCCAGCGCAGCCGTCCCTCGCCCTTCTTCCAGATTTCGGCGAGCCAGCGGTTGTAGCTGCGGCAGAGCGCGACATCGAGCGGCGCATGCGCGGCGATCGGCCGCAACATCAAGGTCGGATAGAGAATCTGCATGTCGATCTCGAGCTCATCCATGTGCCGGATGCGCGCGCTCACATCGCGCATTTCGCGCGAATCGTCCGAAATGTCCTTGCTGACGTTCTGGTCTTTTTCATGCAGCCGGCCGTCGACCACCCAATATTCTTTTTTGATCAGGCCATCCGTGTTGCGTTCTTCCGCGCCGCCTTCTTTCCGTTCGACGATCATCGGCGTGAAGCGAGCCTCGGCGGGCGAGAGATAGCCCCACGTCGCCATACATTCGAGAACATGGGCATCGGAATCGATCGTCGGCATAACGGCTCCCACCTTGCAGCGCATAAAAACGCGCGGCAAACCTGCCGCCGCGCCGCTCGACCTTCGCAAAGCGCGGCAGGCAAAAAAATACGAATTTTTGGAGATATCCGCGCCCGGCTTCGCCCATAGAGGGATATGCGTGAAGTCTCGAATAGAGATAGCATCCATATTTCTATATCGGAAAAATATACCTATATTTTGAACTTTCATTCCGGATTTCGCTCTCTAATCTCGACCGCGGAAAATTGCTCAAAAGCGCGCTCCATATGGAAAAATAGGCGCCGCGAGCGGAAAAAGCGCCGTTCAGGGCGCAAAAAAGATGTCTGGGGAGAGAGAGCGACATGACGAAAAGCTGCTTCATGCGGCTCGGCAAAATTGCCGGCGCGGCGGTCAAAGGTTCCATGCTGGCCGGACTGGCGGGACTGCTCGTCGGCGGCGCGACGGCCGACGCCCAAGCCAATGATTTTTACGCCGGCAAAACCGTTTCCTTCGCCGTCGGATTTTCCCCAGGCGGCGGCAACGATCTCAACGCCCGCCTGCTCGCCCGCCATATCGGCCGTTTCATCCCCGGCACGCCGACCGTGATCGTGCAGAACATGCCCGGGGCCGCCAGTTCCAAGCCCGTCATGTATCTCGATTCCGGCGCGCCGCGCGACGGCACGGTGATCGCCACCTTCGGCAACGGCATCATCCTGCTGTCTCTGCTCGATCCCGAAAAAATGAAGGTCGACCTCTCCAAATTCGCCTGGATCGGCAGCATCACGCGCGAAGATGCCGTCTGCTTCTCGTGGAGGGCCTCCGGCATCAACAGCTGGAACGATCTGCTCGACAAGAGCAAACGCTTCAACGTCGGCGTCTCCGCGCCGGGATCGAACGTCTACAACGCGACGGCGATCTTGAAGAACATGTTCAACACCAACGCCCATATCATCATGGGCTATCCCGGCAGCTCCGAAAAGCGCATCGCCATCGAGCGCGGCGAGCTGGACGGCGATTGCGGCTCGTGGGCGAGCACTCCGCAGGACTGGCTGCGCGACAACAAGATCGTGCCGCTGGTGCGCTTCGCCTCGCAACCCACGCCCGGCATGCCGGCCATGCCCTACATCATGGATTACGTGACGAACGACAAGGACAGGAAGATCCTCGACTTCCTCCTCGCGTCGGGCAAAGTGGGCCGCCCCTACGTCGCCTCGCTCGCAGTGCCGGCTGATCGACTGAAATTGCTGCGCGCCGCCTTCGATTCGACCATGAAGGATCCGGCCTTCCTCGCCGAGGCGAAGAAGCTCGACATGCCGATCAGCCCGGTGTCAGGCGTGGACGCGGCGAAAATCGTCAGCGACATCTACGGCGCGCCGGCCGACATCGTGTCGACCGCGCGGGAGATCGTGAAGTAGCTGCCGTAAAGCGCCCGACCGGCTCTGCCGATTCACGCCATGGACGAAAGGCCGCTCTCTCTCGACCGGCAAGCCGGGGAAAGCCTGGAGTGCGCCATGCCGCGCCTGCCCCATCGCGGAAACCTGCCCGCTTCCGCGACCCGGGGCTTGCCGGCCGATGGAACGGCCAAGGACGCCGGCGATCGGCGCAACTGGTATCTCGCTTACACGCGATGGCGCATCGGCCATCTGCGTCACGAGAGCGTGACGTATTTTCGCGACAGCCCTCATCGCTCGCTGATCTGGTTCATGGTCATGCGGGGCTATTACGACGGGACCCCGCCCAGCCTGCAAGACTGCATCGCCGCGAGCCTATGCTCGATCGGGACCGCGCGCGCCATCATCACGACGGCAGAAGCCAAACGCTATTTCCGCTTCGTCAGCGATCCGAGCGACAGCCGCAAGCGCCGGATCGCGCCCACGGCGCTCTGCGTCGCGGAATATCAGGAAATGGTCGGCATCTTCCTGCGGCTGGCCGATCTGCTCGACCACCGCGACCTCGACAGCATGATCCGCCATGTCAGCGCGGTGCTGCATGCGCCGCACGCCGACGCGACGAAGTGGTACCGCGCTTACGCCCAATGGCGCGTCGCCAGCCATCGCGCCGCGCCCAAGCGCAAGAGCGTCCGCTTCTTCCGCCAGAGCCGCCCCCACACGACGATCTGGATGGCGGTGATGGAAGGCCATTACGCCGACCGCCCGGCCGCCCTGAACGAATGCATCCGCAACGTGATGTGCTCGAAAGACACCGCGCGCAAGATCGTCAACGCGGCGATCCACGCCGGCTATTTCATTCTCGAAGGCGCGCCCGACGACAGCCGCAAGAAGCTCGTCCGCCCCTCGGCCCATTGCGTCGAGGATTATCAGGCGATGGTCGACATGCTGTTGCGCCTCGCCGACGTGCTGCAGCCGAGGATCGGCTGACCTGGAGGGGGACCGCCGCCGGTCCAGCCGTCGCCCGCCGAATTCCCTCGCGTCGCCGCCAAATCGCTCTCTCATGCGGCTCTTGCCCCCCTTCCCGTCCCGTCCTATAAACTGCGGCTTTAATGACCGCGTCCGCACCCTCGCGCTTTCCGCACCGGCACATCCTCGGCATCGAGGGCCTGTCGCCGGTTGAGATCAATGCTTTGCTCGATCTCGCCGAGGGCTACATCGACGTTGCCACCCGCAAGGAAAAGCTCGGCACGCTCAGCGGCCGCACGGTGATGAACCTCTTCTTCGAGGAATCCACCCGCACGCGCACCTCGTTCGAACTGGCCGCCAAGCGCCTCGGCGCAGACGTCATCAACATGGCGGTCGCCACCTCCTCGGTGAAGAAGGGCGAGACGCTGATCGACACCGCCCTCACCCTGCACGCCATGCACCCGGATGTCCTCATCATCCGCCATCCGAACTCGGGCGCGCCGCACTTGCTGGCGCAGAAGCTCGGCTGCTGCGTCATCAACGCCGGCGACGGCTCGCACGAGCACCCGACCCAGGCGCTCTTGGACGCGCTGACCATACGCCGGCGCAAGGGCGCCATCGCCGGCCTCACGGTCGCGATCTGCGGCGACGTCGCCCACAGCCGCGTCGCGCGCTCGAACATCCATCTGTTGCAGACGATGGGCGCGCGCGTGCGCGTCGTCGGCCCGCCGACGCTGATGCCGCCGGCCATCGACCGCTTCGGCGTCGAGGTGTTCCACGACATGAAGCAGGGCCTCACCGGCTGCGACATCGTCATGATGCTGCGCCTGCAGATCGAGCGCATGGACGGGGCCTACGTGCCCTCGATGCGCGAATATGCCGAATATTACGGGCTGGATCGCGACATGCTCGCCGCCGCCAAGCCCGACGCCCTGGTGATGCACCCCGGCCCGCTCAATCGCGGCATCGAGATTTCCACCGAAGTCGCCGACGAGATCGACCGCAGCCTGATCCTGCAGCAGGTCGAGTATGGCGTGGCGACGCGCATGGCCTGTCTCGAAGCGGTGGTCGCGACTCTCGCCGCGCAGAATGGCGCCCCGAAATGAGCAAGCTCGCGCTCCTCAACGCCCGCCTGCTCGATCCGGCGACCAACCTCGACGCCAAAGGCGGCGTCATCGTCGAGAACGGACTCATCGCCGAGATCGGCCCCCATTTAAGTAAAGAGGGCGTGACCGCGCCCGCCGGGGCCGAGATTGTCGATTGCGGCGGCGCCTGCCTCGCGCCCGGCCTGATCGACATCCGCGTCCACGCCCGCGAGCCGGGCGAGGAGCATAAGGAGACGATCGCCACAGCCGCCGGCGCGGCGGTCGCGGGCGGCGTCACCACCATGGTCTGCCTGCCCAACACCGTGCCGGTCATCGACAATCCGGCGCTCGTCGGCTTCGTGCTGCAACGCGGCCGCGAGGCCAATCTCGCGCGCGTCGCCACCTATGCCGCCCTGACGCAGAACACGGACGGCAAGAAGCTCGCCGAGATCGGCCTGTTGCAAGCCGCTGGCGCCATCGCCTTCACCGACGGCACCAAGGCCATCGACGATCCGGTGCTGATGCGCCGCGCGCTGACCTACGCCAAGACCTTCGACGCGGTGATCGTGCAGCATCCCGAGGAGCCGCGCCTCGCCAAGGGCGGCGAGGCCCATGCCGGCGAACTGTCGGCGCGGCTCGGGCTGGCCGGCATTCCCGGCATCGCCGAAGCGATCATGCTGGAGCGCGACATGCGCCTGGTCGAGAGCACGGGCGGGCGCTATCACGCCGCGCACGTCTCCACCGCCGAGGGCGTCGAGATCATCCGCCGCGCCAAGGCCAAGGGCCTCCGCGTCACCGCCGACACCGCGCCGCAGTATTTCTCGCTCAACGAGAACGAGATCGGCGAATACCGCACCTTCGCCCGCCTGTCGCCGCCGCTGCGCCCCGAGAGCGACCGCGTCGCCGTGGTCCAGGGCCTCGCCGACGGCACCATCGACGTCATCGCTTCCGACCATGCGCCGCACGATCAGGAGAGCAAGCGCCTGCCGTTCGGCCAGGCCGAGCCCGGCATCATCGGGCTGGAGACGCTGCTGCCTCTCAGCCTCGCGCTGCATCACAACGGCAAGATGACGCTGCTCGCCGCCCTGCGCGCCCTCACCCTCGCGCCGGCCGAACTGCTCGGCCTGCCCGGCGGCCGCTTGGCCAAAGGCGCGCCGGCCGACCTCGTGCTGTTCGATCCCGACAAGCCGTGGAAGGTCGAGGAAGCCAAGTTCCGCAGCACCTCGAAGAACTCGCCGTTCGACGGCCGGCCGATGCAGGGCCACGCGCTCCGCACCATCGTCGGCGGGCGCACGGTCTTTACCCGCAAGGCGCAGTGATGGCTTTCGACACGCCGCTGATGATCGTGGCCGCCGTCGCCTATCTGTTCGGCTCGGTGCCCTACGGCCTGATCCTGACCAAGCTCGCCGGCCTCGGCGACATCCGCTCGGTCGGCTCGGGCAACATCGGCGCGACCAACGTGCTGCGCACGGGCCACAAGGGCCTCGCGGCGCTGACGCTGATCCTCGACGTCGCCAAGGGCGTCGCCGCGGTGCTGATCGCCGACTGGTATGGCGCGCAGCACGGCATGGCGATCATGGCCAGCCTGGTCGCCGGCTTCGCCGTGGTCGTCGGCCACGTTTTCCCGGTGTGGCTCAAGTTCCAGGGCGGCAAGGGCGTCGCCACCACCTTCGGCGTGCTGCTCGCGCTCAGCCCCGCCACCGCCGCCGTCACCGGCGCGGTATGGCTCTTCATGCTGCTGATCTTCCGCTATTCCTCGCTCGCCGCGCTCGCCGCCAGCGTCATCGCCACCTTCTTCGCCTTCGGCTACGCCGGCCGCAGCGTCGGCATCCTGATCGGCGCGCTGGCGCTGCTCATCGTGGTCAAGCACCACGCCAACATCCGCCGCCTCATCGCCGGCGCCGAGCCGAAGGTCGGGAAGTAGTTACCCAAGTCGCCCTGGTTGCGACGGCCCCGCCCTCATTAAAAACCGTCACCCTCGGACTTGATCCGAGGGTCCATGTCTCAAGCGCCTGTGTACCGGACGAATGGATGCTCGGGTCAAGGGCCAGCGCTCACCCGTTGATCTTGGCGACCAGTTCGGCGAGATCGCCCTTCACCAGATAGCTGAAGCCGCCGGCGAGAGCGATTTCGCAGTTCTCCGGGCTGAGCGCCTTGATGCAGGACACCTGCTCGGCGAACACCACCAGATCGAAGTCGTCGATGGTCTTGAGGGTCACGGCTTTCATGGGTTCTTCTCCAGCCAGGCGTCGATGGCGGCTTTGCATTCGTCCACGGCCTTGTTGCGCGAGCCGTTGACCGTGCCGGTGCATTCGTCCGGGTCGGTATCCTTGGGCGGCACGAACTCCCATTCAAAACGACCCATACCCTTGGTCCGCACCTCGAACTCGATGCCGCAATAGGTCTTCACGTCGGAATTTTTCGCCACGGCGGTTCCTCGGACTGATTACAATCGCCCCATACTAACGCCTAAAAGCCCGGGGGACGTCATGGAGCGGCGCGCGCTATCGGACGAGGAGCGGCTCGACTGGCTGCGGCTCATCCGCAGCGAGAACGTCGGCCCCGTCACCTTTCACGCCCTGATCGCCAAATTCGGCACGGCGTCCCGCGCGCTGGATGCCGTCCCGGATCTGGCCCGCGCCTCGGGAACCAAGAAGCCCGTCCGCCTCGCCGCCCGCGCCGACGCCGAGCGCGAACGCGACCGCACTTATAAATACGGCGCGCGGCTGATCGCCGCCTGCGAGCCGGACTACCCGGATGCCCTCGCCGCCATCCCCGACGCGCCGCCGCTGATCGCCGTCCATGGCCGGGCCGAAATTCTGCACGGGCCTTGCGTGGGCATGGTCGGGGCGCGCAACGCCTCGGCCAACGGCCGGCGCTTCGCCGCCGGGTTGGCCGGCGAGCTTGGCGCCGCCGGGCTCGTCGTCGCCTCGGGCCTGGCGCGCGGCATCGACACCGCCGCCCACGAGGGCGCGCTCAAGACCGGCACGGTCGCCTGCATCGCCGGCGGCATCGACCATCCCTATCCGCCGGAGAACGCCAAGCTGATGGCGCGCATCGCCCTGGAAGGGGGCTGCGTGGTGGCCGAGCAGCCCTTCGGGCTCAAGCCGACCGCGCGCCACTTCCCCTACCGCAACCGGGTCATCTCCGGCCTGTCGCGCGCCGTGATCGTGGTGGAGGCGGCGCTGAAATCCGGCTCGCTGATCACCGCCCGCCTCGCCGCCGAACAGGGCCGCGACGTGCTGGCCGTGCCAGGCTCGCCATTGGACCCGCGCAGCATGGGTAGCAACGGCCTGATCCGCGACGGCGCGGCGCTCGTCGCCTCGGCCGCCGACGTTCTCGCCACGCTGGGCGATCTCGATTCGCCTTTTGAGCGAAAACAACGACTTAGCCGGCTTTCCCGAATCGAAGATTCAGCCGAACTTCAAGCTTCACCGGAGCATGAAGGAACCCTCGACAACGCCTCCGCTGGCCATGATAAGCTATTGCAGCTCCTTGGTTTTTCCCCAATCTCCATTGACGAGCTGGCGCGCCAGGCCCACCTCTCAGCGGCGGCTGTCGCGGCGGCGATTCTCGATCTCGAACTGGCCGGACGCGTCGAGCGCCAACCCGGCGGCCAAATATCTCTAGCGATTTCAAAGCCTTAGAAAATAGCCGCGAGAGCGCGCTTTTTTTCCCGGGCGGGAATGGTGTAAGCAAGCCCCCCCATGAGCAACGTCGTCGTCGTCGAATCGCCGGCCAAGGCGAAAACCATCAACAAGTATCTCGGCTCGGATTACACCGTGCTGGCCTCCTACGGCCATGTGCGCGATCTGCCGGCCAAGGATGGATCGGTGCGCCCGGACGAGGCCTTCGCCATGAGCTGGCAGGTGGCCGACCGCGGCGCGTCCAAGGTCAACGAGATCGCCAAGGCGCTGAAAAACGCCGACACGCTCATTCTCGCCACCGACCCCGACCGCGAGGGCGAGGCGATCTCCTGGCACGTGTTGGAACTCTTGAAGGACCGCGGCCTGACCAAGGGCAAGACGGTCCAGCGCGTCGTGTTCCACGAGATCACCAAGGCGGCGATCCTGGAGGCGATGAAGCATCCGCGCGACCTCGACCAGCCGCTGATCGAGGCCTATCTCGCCCGCCGCGCCCTCGACTATCTCGTCGGCTTCACCCTCTCCCCGGTCCTGTGGCGCAAGCTCCCCGGCTCGCGCTCGGCCGGCCGCGTCCAGTCGGTCGCCCTGCGGCTGATCTGCGAGCGCGAATCCGAGATCGAGGTGTTCCGCGCGCGCGAATACTGGACCGTGGACGCCGACTTCAAGACGGCGGACGGATCCGCCTTCACCGCCCATCTGACCCATCTCGACGGCAAGAAGCTCGACAAGTTCGATCTGGCCGACGAGGCCGCCGCCAAGCGCGCCGCCGCGATCATCGAGGGCCGCGACTTCTCGGTCGCCACCGTCGAGCGCAAGCAGGCGCGGCGCAACCCGGCCCCGCCCTTCACCACCTCGACGCTCCAGCAGGAAGCCTCGCGCAAGCTCGGCTTCTCGGCGCGCCAGACCATGCAGCTCGCCCAGCGCCTCTACGAAGGCGCCGACATCGGCGGCGAGACGGTCGGCCTGATCTCCTACATGCGTACCGACAGCGTCACGCTCTCGGCCGACGCCCTCGGCCAGGCCCGCCGCGTCATCGCCAAGGATTTCGGCGAGCGCTACCTGCCGGCCCAGGCGCGCGTTTATAAAAGCAACGCCAAGAACGCCCAGGAAGCCCACGAGGCCATCCGCCCGACCGATCTCGGCCGCGCGCCCAACCAGGTCGCGCGCTACATCGAGTCGGACCAGCTGCGGCTCTACGAGCTGATCTGGAAGCGCACCCTGGCAAGCCAGATGGCCTCGGCCGAGTTGGACCAGGTGGCAGTGGACATAGCTTCGGGCGACGCGACGCTGCGCGCCACCGGCTCGGTCGTCACCTTCGACGGCTTTCTCAAGCTTTATAAAGAAGACCGCGACGACGCCCCTGATACTAAAGGTGGCGAAGGCGACGATGAGAACAGCCGCCTGCTGCCCAAGATGGACAAGGGCGACAAGCTGGCCCGCCAGGCGGTCAAGCCCGAGCAGCATTTCACCCAGCCGCCGCCGCGCTATTCGGAAGCCTCCCTGGTCAAGAAACTGGAGGAGCTCGGCATCGGCCGCCCCTCCACCTACGCCTCGATCATCTCGGTCCTGCAGGATCGCGACTACGTCAAGCTCGACAAGAAGCGCTTCGTGCCCGAGGACCGCGGCCGCATGGTCACGACCTTCCTCGACAACTTCTTCCACGATTACGTGCAGTACGATTTCACCGCCAATCTCGAAGACCAGCTCGACGAGATTTCCGGCGGCAAGATCGATTGGAAGAAGGTGCTCGGCGATTTCTGGCGCAATTTCTCGCGCGACGTGGCGGGCACCAAGGATCTGACGATCACCCAGGTGATCGACGCGCTCGACGAGGCGCTCGGGCCGCACTTCTTCCCGACCGAAGAGGGCGGCAAGGATCCGCGCGGCTGCCCGACCTGCGGCAACGGCCGCCTCGGCCTCAAGCTCGGCAAGTTCGGCGCGTTCATCGGCTGCTCGAACTATCCCGAGTGCAAATTCACGCGCAAGCTGTCGGTCGAGAAGATCGAGGAAGGCAGCCCGCTCGCCGCGCTCGCCGCCGGCCCGCTCAAGCTCGGCGACGATCCCGGCACCGGCAAGCCCGTCACCGTCCGCAAGGGCCCCTACGGCCTCTACATCCAGCTCGGCGAAATGCCCGAAGCGCCGGTCGCCAACGCCGATGACGAGCCGACGGCCAAGGGCAAGAAAAAGGCCAAAGCGCCGAAGATCGATCCGGTCGACAAGCCCAAGCGCGTCGGCGTGCCGAAAGGCATGGACGTCTCGGCCATCACGCTGGAGCAGGCGCTGTCGCTGCTGTCGCTGCCGCGCACCGTCGGCCAGCATCCGGAAGACGGCAAGGTCGTGAAAGCCGGCATCGGCCGCTTCGGCCCCTACATCCAGCACGACAAGATTTACGCCTCGATCCCGGCGGACGAGGATGTGCTGACCGTCGGCCTCAATCGCGCCGTCGATCTCTTGGCCGAGAAGGTCAAGCGCGGCGGGCGCGGCGACGCCGCCCTGCGCGAGATCGGCCCGCATCCCGCCGACGAAAAGCCGATCACGCTGCACAAGGGCCGCTACGGCCTCTATGTGAAGCACGGCAAGATCAACGCCACCCTGCCCGGTGACGCCGACTCGGAGACCATCGGCATCGACGACGCGGTGAAGCTGCTGGACGCGCGCGCCGCCAAGGCCGGCAAAGCGCCGCCCAAGGCGAAGAAGGCTGCGGCCAAGAAAGCCGCTGCCGCCGACGACGCCGCGCCGGCCAAAAAGGCTGCGGCGAAGAAGGCTCCCGCGAAAAAAGCGCCCGCCAAGAAAGCGGCGAAGAAGAAAGCGCCGGCCAAGAAACCCGCTGGCTCGGCCGCCGCCGAGTAAGCGAACGACGTGGCCCGCAAACCCCGCCCCGAATATCCCGCCCTCACCAAAGAGGCGCTGCTCGCCTGGCTGCGCGAGCATCCCGGCACCACCGACAAGCGCGAGATCGCTCGCGCCTTCAACGTGAAGGGCGACAATCGCGCCATCCTGCGCGAGATGCTGAAGGAGCTTGAGCGCGAGGGCCGCATCGGCCGCGCCGAAGGCCGCCGGCAATACGCCTCCCTCGAAAAGCTGCCCGAGGTCGGCGTGCTGGAAATCTCCGGCCTCGATCCCGACGGCGAGTTGATGGCCAAGCCCACCGCCTGGTCCGACAAAGCGCCGATGCCGCGCATCCTCGTCGTGCCGCCGCGCGACGGACTGCCGCCGCTCGCCGACGGCAACCGCATCCTGGCCAAGATCGCGCCGGACCCGGAAGGCGGCTATGTCGCTAACGTGATTCGCCGTTTGGACGACGCGCCGGCCGAGATGATCGGCGTCTTCGCGGTCGTGCGCGGCCAGGGTCGCGTGCAGCCGACCGACCGGCGCGCCAAGAGCGAGATTTTCATCAAGCGCGAAAAGTCCGCCGGCGCGAAATCGGGCGATCTGGTGCGCGCGCGCATCCTGCCGCGCCGCGGCGCCGGGCTCCCCGAAGGCGAGATCGTCGAGAAGCTCGGCCAGTTCGACGATCCCGGCGCGGTCAGCCTGATCGCCATCAACGCCCAGGGCATTCCGACCGAATTTCCGCCCGCCGCGCTCGACCAGGCGGCCAAGGCCCGCCCCGTGCCGCTCGGCATGCGCGACGACCTGCGCGACATTCCGCTGATCACCATCGACGGCGCCGACGCGCGCGACTTCGACGACGCGGTCTGGGCCGAGGAAGATCCCGCGCCCGAGAACAAGGGCGGCTTCCATCTGATCGTCGCCATCGCCGACGTCGCCCATTACGTGCATCCCGGCGACGCGCTCGACCGCGAGGCGTTCAAGCGCGGCAATTCGGTCTATATGCCCGACCGCGTCGTGCCGATGCTGCCGGAACAGCTCTCCAACGACCTCTGCTCGCTGCGGCCGAACGAGAACCGCGCGACCATGGCCGTGCATATGTGGATCGACAAGTCCGGCAACCTGATGCGCCACCGCTTCGTGCGCGGCCTGATGCGCTCGGCGGCCCGCTGCACCTACGAGCAGGTGCAACGCCTCAAGGACGGCTTCCCGACCGTGGACGATCCGCGCTGGCCGGCCGAGGTCGACGCCATGATCGTCGGCCCGCTCTACGCCGCCTATGCCGCGCTCGACGCGGCGCGCCGCCGGCGCGGCACGCTCGATCTGGAGATTCCCGAGCGCAAGGTGGTGCTCAACGAGAAGCGCGAGATCGAGAAGATCGTGCCGCGCGAGCGCCTCGATTCGCACAAGCTGATCGAAGAATTCATGATCGCCGCCAACGTGGCGGCGGCCGAGACGCTGGAGAAGGCCGGCTGGCCCTGCATGTATCGCGTGCACGACGTGCCCGACGAGGCCAAGGTCGAAGCGCTGCGCGATTTCCTGTCCAGCTTCGGCATTCCTCTGGCCCGCGGCGAAGGGCTGCGCTCGCGCCATTTCGCCGACATCCTCAAAAGGGTCGAAGGCACGCCGGAGGCGCGGCTGATTTCCGAGACGATGCTGCGCAGCCAGTCCCAGGCGGTCTATTCGCCGGAGAATCTCGGCCACTTCGGCCTCGCGCTGCGCCGCTACGCGCACTTCACCTCGCCGATCCGCCGCTACTCCGACCTGCTGGTGCATCGCGCCCTGATCGGCGCGCTGAATCTCGGCGACGGCGCGCTGGAGCGCTCGATGGGCGCGCAGTTCGTCGAATGGGGCGAGCACATCTCGCAGACCGAGCGGCGCGCCATGCTCGCCGAGCGCGACGCCATGGACCGCTACATGGCGCTCTACATGAAGGACCGCGTCGGCGCGAGCTTCCCGGCGCGTATCGCCGGCGTCACCCGCTTCGGCCTGTTCGTCGCCCTCGACGAGACCGGCGCGCAGGGGCTGGTGCCGATCCGCAGCCTCGGCCAGGATTATTTCGACCATGACGAGGCGCGCCACACGCTGACCGGGCGCAGCACGGGCGAGACCTTCTCGCTCGGCGATCCGGTGACGGCGACGCTGCTCGACGCCGACCCGCTCACCGGCAGCCTGTTGTTCCGCATCGACGATCACCAGGGCCGCGCCCGCCCACCGGGACGCAGCGGCGCCCAGCCGCGCGGCAAGAAACCCGCCTCCGGCCAGAAGGATCGCCGGCCGCCCAACAAGAAGTTCGGCAAACCCGCCGGCCCGAGCCGCAAATCGGCCGGCAGCCGCGGCAAACGCGGCAAGCCCGGATCCGGCGGCGCGAAAAACGGCGGCGGCCCCAAAACGTTCCGCTAGGAACATCGTCCGGGTTCCCAGCGCCGCGCCGCTTTAGGGTTAAAAGTCTGTAAAACCGAGCTTTGCGCCCTGCGCGTAGCGGTTCTGCGCCGCTCGCGCGCCTGTGACAAATTTTGGCAGTGAATAATTAAGAGAGCCGCTATATCTTTGGTCGTGTCGCGATGTTGCGGCGCACCTCAGGCTTTCCATGGCTAACGCAGGAACCGAGCTTCTTCCGCCCCCCAACGCCGCGGCCACCGCCGCCGAGCGTGACGCGTCGCCACTTGCCGCCGCCATCAAGCTTCCCTCCTCGCTGTTCGCCGCCGCCATGCGCGGTTTGCGCCGCCGCTGCCCGCGCTGCGGCGAAGGCGCGTCGTTCCGCGGCTATCTCAAGATCGCCGCCCATTGCCCGGCCTGCGGCGTCGATCTCGGCAGCTATCGCGCCGACGACGCCCCGCCTTACGTCACCATTTTCATCGTCGGCCACATCGTCGTGCCGGCGATGCTGCTGCTCGAACAATCGGCCCATCCCGCCACCTGGGTCCACATGGCCCTGTGGCTGCCGCTGACCTTGGCCCTGACGCTGGCGCTGCTGCCGGCGGTCAAAGGCGCCTTGCTCGGCGTGCAATGGGCGCTGCGCGTCAAAGCCTGAGGGGGGCTGGGGTATGGCGAAGATTCGTCGCATCGGAGGGGCCGCGGTTTGCCTGATGTGGCTCGCGAGCTGCACGCACGCGCCGCAGCGGACCACCGACGCGGCCTTCAACCCCGAGACCGCGACGGCGGTGTTCAACGCCGGCTACGCGATGATCCAGGACAAATACATCGAGCCGGTCACGGCCGAGCAGGTGGCGATGGCCGGGCTCGACGGGCTGGAGAAGATCGACGACAAGCTCTCCTTCGAGCGCCGCGGCGACAAGGTGCGCGTCAGCTTCGGCGACCGGCCCGGCGCCGAGCTGCTCGCGCCGCCCGCCACCAACATCGCCGGCTGGGCGCACCTGACCTCGCTGGCGATCGACCTGGCGCGCGACGATTCGCCCGCCCTCGCCGCCACCGCCTCCGAGGACATATACCAGACGCTGTTCAAGAGCGCGCTCGGCACGCTCGACCGCTACAGCCGCTACACCACCGCCGCCTCCGCCCGCAACGCCCGCGAGATGCGCGACGGCTACGGCGGCATCGGCGTGCGCCTGAAATACGGCGAGCCCGGCGACGTCAAGGTCGAGGCCGTGATGCCGGACACGCCGGCGGCGCGCGCCGACCTGCGCGCCGGCGACAAGATCATCCGCATCGACTCGACGCCGGTCGACGGGCTCGACGAGCGCGACGTCGTCGAGCGCCTGCGCGGCCGCATCGCCAGCCAGGTCAAGCTGACGCTGCTGCGCGCCGAGCGGCCGGAGCCGTTCGACGTCGCCATCAGCCGCGCGCTGATCTTCAACACGACCGTCGAATATCAAGCGCACGGCAGCGCCGCCGTCATCAAGCTCAGCTCGTTCAACCAGAGCACCTCGCGCAACCTGACGCGCGCCATCGAACGCGCGCGGCGCGAAATGGGCCCCGAGATGAAGGGCATCGTGCTCGACATGCGCGGCAATCCGGGCGGCTTGCTCGATCAGGCGGTCAACGTCTCCGACCTGTTCCTGTCCGGCGGCCGCATCGTCTCGACGCGCGGCCGCCATCCCGACAGCCTGCAAGCCTACGACGCGACGGGGCGCGACATCACCAACGGCCTGCCGCTGGTCGTGCTGGTCAACGGCCAGTCCGCCTCGGCCGCCGAGATCGTCGCCGCCGCCCTGCAGGACCGCGGACGCGCCGTGGTCGTCGGCTCCAACAGCTTCGGCAAGGGCACCGTGCAGAACATCTCGCGCATGCCCAACGACGGCGAGCTGGTGCTGACCTGGTCGCGCTTCCACGCGCCGTCGGGCTACCCCATCGCCGAACTCGGCGTGCTGCCCAACGTCTGCACCAGCACCGAGGGCGCCAGCGTCGATGGCGTGCTCGACCAGTTCAATCCGATGTGGGTCAAGACCAGCATCCTGCTGTCGACCTGGCGCATCCCGCAGGCGCGCGACGCGCAGCAGACCACCACGCTGCGCGACAATTGCCCGCGCAGCAAGAACAGCGCGGAGATCGACCTGATCGTGGCCGAGCGGCTGATCGACGATCCGGCGCTCTACCGCCGCGCCATGCAGCAGAACGGCCCGGTCATGGCCGAGCCGGCGCTCGAGACGCCGGCGGTCCTCGGCGCCAGCGCCGCGCGCATCCTCGGCATCCAGTAAGCCACCCCGTTCCCGTCGCGACAGAGGGCGTCCGCCGCAAGGCGGACGCCCTTTCTGCAAGCGCCGTCGCCGCGCCGTGAAAGCCCTTTTTCGCGGCTTTCGCGACCTTTTGGTAGTGGGTCAGTTTGAACTTTCTGTTCCCCCTGGCGTTTTGAACCCATGATTATCGGGTTTCCCCGCGCCGCGCTCGGGCGTCCCTCGGAAAAGGGAGCGACGAGACTTGATATCCTTC
>JBKBHI010000009.1:0-165575 GCA_046297835.1 Alphaproteobacteria bacterium
TGGTGCCGTCGACGCAGGGCACTTCGAACGAGCCGCCGAGCGCGGCGCTGGTCATGCTGATCGGCACGCGGCAATAGATGTTCGCGCCATCGCGCTGGAACAGGCGGTGCGGCGCGACCGACAGGAAGATGTAGAGATCGCCCGACGGCCCGCCGCGCAGGCCCGCCTCGCCTTCGCCGGTCAGGCGGATGCGCGTGCCCTCCTCGACGCCGGCGGGAATATTGACCGACAGGGTCTTCTCGCGGCGCACGCGGCCGGCGCCCTGGCAGACGCGGCACGGTTTTTCGATGACGCGGCCCGCCCCGTGGCAGGTCGGGCAGGCGCGCTCGATGGTGAAGAAGCCCTGGCTGGCGCGCACCTTGCCGCGGCCCTGGCAGGTGCCGCAGGTGACGGGCTTGGAGCCCTTCTCCGCGCCCGAGCCCTCGCATTCGTCGCACGGCGCGCTCGACGGCACCTTGATCGTGGTGTTGCGGCCGTGGAAGGCTTCTTCCAGCGTGATCTGCATGTTGTAGCGCAGGTCCGCGCCGCGCGTCGCGGCGTTGGCTCCGCCGCCGCCGCGCCGGCCGGTGAACTCGCCGAACATCTCGTCGAAAATGTCGGCGAAGCCGCCGAAGCCGAAATCGCCCGCGCCGCGCCCGCCGCCGCCCTGCTCGAAGGCGGCATGGCCGTAGCGGTCGTAGGCGGCGCGCTTCTCCGGGTCCTTCAGGACGTCGTAGGCTTCGTTGATTTCCTTGAACTTGCGTTCCGCGTCGGCATCGCCCTGGTTGCGGTCGGGGTGATGCTGCATGGCGAGCTTGCGGTAAGACCGCTTGATCGTCTCGCCGTCCGCGTCGCGCGAACATTCGAGCAGCTCGTAATAGTCGATCTTGTCCATGGCGTTACGCAGCTCGCTTGGCGCGTGAGGATGAACCGATGATGAGGGGCATCCTCACGCGCGCGGCGACTTAAGCCGACTTGTTCTTCTTGTCGTCGTCCACTTCCTCGAAGTCGGCGTCGACCACGGTCGAATCGTCCGCCTTCGGCTCGCCGGCCCCAGGCTGATTGGGGTCCTGCGGCTGATCGCCGCCCGCCGCCTGCTCCTGCGACGCCTTGTACATGGCTTCGCCGAGCTTCATCGACGCAGTGGCGAGCGCTTCGAGCTTGGCGCGGATCGCGGCGACGTCGTCGCCGTCCTTCACCGCCTTGAGATCGGCGACCTTGGTCTCGATCTCGCTCTTGATCGCGACGTCGACCTTGTCGCCGTGCTCGGCGAGGTTCTTCTCGGTCGAGTGGATCAGGCTTTCGGCCTGGTTCTTGGCCTCGACCGATTCCTTGCGCTTCTTGTCCTCGGCGGCATGGGCTTCGGCGTCCTTGACCATCTTCTCGATGTCCTCGGACGACAGCCCGCCGGAGGCCTGGATGCGGATCTGCTGCTCCTTGCCGGTCGCCTTGTCCTTGGCTTGGACGCTGACGATGCCGTTGGCGTCGATGTCGAACGTGACCTCGATCTGCGGCATGCCGCGCGGCGCGGGCGGAATGTTCTCCAGGTTGAACTGGCCGAGCAGCTTGTTGTCGGAGGCCATCTCGCGCTCGCCCTGGAACACGCGGATCGTCACCGCGGTCTGGTTGTCCTCGGCGGTCGAGAAGACCTGGCTTTTCTTGGTCGGGATCGTCGTGTTGCGGTCGATCAGGCGCGTGAACACGCCGCCCAGCGTCTCGATGCCGAGCGACAGCGGCGTCACGTCGAGCAGCAGCACGTCCTTGACGTCGCCCTTGAGCACGCCGGCCTGGATCGCCGCGCCGATGGCGACGACCTCGTCCGGGTTCACGCCCTTGTGCGGCTCGCGGCCGAAGAACTGCTTCACCGTCTCGATGACCTTGGGCATGCGCGTCATGCCGCCGACGAGCACGACCTCGTCGATCTCGGAGGCCTTGAGGCCGGCGTCGCGCAGCGCCGCCTTGCACGGCTCGATGGTGCGCTGGATCAGCTTCTCGACCAGGCTTTCGAGCTTGGCGCGCGACAGGCGGATGTTGAGGTGCTTGGGGCCCGACTGGTCGGCGGTGATGAACGGCAGGTTCACTTCCGTCTCGGCCGCGGTCGACAGCTCGATCTTCGCCTTCTCGGCGGCTTCCTTCAGGCGCTGCAGCGCGAGCTTGTCCTTGCGCAGGTCGATCGCCTGCTCCTTCTGGAACTCGGCCGCGAGGTAGTCGATGATTTCCTTGTCGAAGTCTTCGCCGCCGAGGAACGTGTCGCCGTTGGTCGACTTCACTTCGAACACGCCGTCGCCGATCTCGAGGACCGACACGTCGAACGTGCCGCCGCCGAGGTCATAGACCGCGATGGTGCCGGCCTTCTTCTTTTCCAGGCCGTAGGCGAGCGCCGCCGCCGTCGGCTCGTTGATGATGCGCAGCACTTCGAGGCCGGCGATCTTGCCGGCGTCCTTGGTCGCCTGGCGCTGCGAGTCGTTGAAGTAGGCGGGGACGGTGATGACGGCTTGCGTGACCGTCTCGCCGAGATAGCGCTCGGCCGTCTCCTTCATCTTCTGCAGGATGAAGGCGGAGATTTCGCTCGGCGAATATTTCTTGCCCTGCGCCTCGACCCAAGCGTCGCTGTTGTTGCCCGAGACGATCTTGTAGGGGACGAGGTTGATGTCCTTCTGCGTCACCGGATCGTTGAAGCCGCGGCCGATCAGGCGCTTGATGGCGAACAACGTGTTTTCCGGATTGGTGACGCCCTGGCGCTTGGCGGCCTGGCCGACCAGGCGCTCGCCCGAGTTGGTGAAGGCCACCATCGACGGCGTGGTGCGCGCGCCCTCGGCGTTCTCGATCACCTTGGCGGTCGAGCCCTCCATGACGGCGACGCACGAATTGGTGGTGCCGAGGTCGATACCGATAACTTTGCTCATCGTCTCTTCATCCTTCAATTAGCAGGCTCCACCGGCCCAGCACGGCGCCGGGCGGAACCCCTGCGGGATTACCTTTCGATCAGGCTTGATCGCCGGTCCCCCGAACGGCTGCAGGGTATATAGGCAGGGCGTTTTCGGGCTGCAACACCCGGCGAGAAACTATCTATCGGGCGAAAAACCGGCCGAGGGGCCGGTTTCGCGCCGCAAATCTTAAGCTTTCGTGTCGACGTTGCGCGGCTCGCCGGACGGGCCGGCGTAAGCGCCCTTGGTGGCATCCGCGGCCGCGCCGTTCGGGACCGCCGCCGGGCCGCCCTTGGCGACGCCGACCAGGGCCGGGCGCAGCAGGCGCTCTTTCAGGACATAGCCGGCCTGCAGCACCTGGACGACGGTGCCCGCCGGCTGGGACGGATCCTCGACCTCGAACATGGCCTGATGGCGGTCGTGGTCGAACGGCTGGCCCTTGGGATCGACCTTGACGATGCCGGCGCGCTCGAAAATGGCCAGCAATTCGCGCTCGGTCAGCTCGACGCCGGACACGAACGCCTTGAGGCTGTCGGGCAGGTCGGCCGGCTGGCTTTCGAGCGCCCGGCGCAGGTTGTCGGCGACCGTGAGCATTTCGCGGGCGAAGCCGGTGATGGCGTATTTCGCCGTGTCCTCGCGCTCTTTTTCGGCGCGGCGGCGGTAGTTCTCGACCTCGGCCACGGCGCGCAGGGCGCGGTCCTTGGCCTCGGCCAGCTCCGCCTGCAGCTTCTCGATCACCGCGAATCCGTCGGGCTCGCCGGCTGGCGCGCCGGCTTGGCCCTGGGCTTCGGGGTCGTGCGGCTGGGGATCGTCTTGGGCGGTCATGCGCATATTCTCGGGCTAAGGGTCTGAACGGAGAGACAAATGGGCGCTGGCGCGGCGAGAGTCAACCGCCGCCGCAACCCCAAAAATTAACGCTGAAATCGGGGCTTTATCCCGCCATCGCTAACCGACGAGGCGGCCGATCACCTTGGCGGTGTAATCGACCATCGGGATGATGCGGGCATAATTGAGGCGGGTCGGGCCGATCACGCCGATCGCGCCGACGATCTTTTCCGACGAATTGGCGAAGGGCGCGACGATCATCGAGAAGCCGGCGTTGCGGAACAATTCGTTGCCGGCGCCGATGAAAATCTGCACGCCCTCGGCCGCGCCGGCGAGATCGACCAGCTTGGCCATGGTCTCTTTCGTCTCCAGCGCCTGAAACAAGCCGCGGATGCGCTCCAGATCCTCGATGGCGGTGACGTTGTCGAGCAGGTTGGCCTGGCCGCGCACGATCAGCGAGGCGTTGCCGTTCTCGCCCGAGCGCAGCGCGATGCCCTGCTCGACCAGCCGCGTGGTCAGCGCGTCGAGCTGGGCGCGATGCTGCTCCAATTCGGCGATAATCTCGGCGCGGGCTTCGCGCAGGTTGCGGCCGACCAGTTTCGCCGTGAGATAATTGCTCGCCTCGGTCAAGGCCGAGGCCGGCATGCCGAGCGGCACATCGATCAGCCGGTTCTCGACCACGCCGTTCTCGCCGACCATGACGACGAGCGCGCGGCCGTTGGCGAGGCCGACGAATTCGATGTGCTTGAGGGCCGCTTCGGCCTTCGGCGCGAGCACCAGGCCGGCGCAGCGCGACAGGCCCGACAGCATGGTCGAGGCTTCGCCCATGGCTTCCTCGAAGCTCTTGCCGGCGGCGGCGCACTGGCTCTCGATGTCGCGCCGCTCGTCCTGGGTCAGGCCGCCGACTTCCAAGAGGCCGTCGACGAACAGTTTCAGGCCCGCTTCGGTCGGCAGGCGGCCGGCCGAAGTGTGCGGCGAATACAAGAGGCCGGCGTCCTGCAGGTCGGCCATGACATTGCGGATGGTGGCGGGCGACAGGTTCTGCGACAGCCGGCGCGCCAGCGTGCGCGAGCCGACGGGATCGCCGGTCTCGACGTACGACTCGACGATGCGGCGGAAAATCTCGCGCGAGCGCTCGTTCAGTTCGGTGACGGCAGGTTTCGGACCGGAGATCATTTTTTGCTCCTGCGGCGAATCTAGGGACGCCCCCCGCCCGCGTCAACGGCCCGAAATAGCTGGAAAAACCGCGCGGAACCGAAATCCCGCGAGGCTGGACGGACGCGCCGCCAGGGGCTAGCTTGCCGGCCCGATTCGAATCCTCAGGAGAGACCGATGCGCCCCTCCGGCCGCGCGCCCGACCAGCTTCGCAACGTGATTCTCGAACCCGGCGCGGCGAAATACGCCGAGGGCTCGTGCATGGCGCGCTTCGGCGAGACGCACGTGCTGTGCGCCGCCACCGTCGAGGAGAAGGTGCCGCCGTTCCTGCGCGATAGCGGCAAGGGCTGGGTCACGGCCGAATACGGCATGCTGCCGCGCTCGACCCACACGCGCACCGACCGCGAAGCGGCGCGCGGCAAGCAGTCGGGCCGCACCCAGGAAATCCAGCGCCTGATCGGCCGCAGCCTGCGCGCCGTCACCAATCTGCCGGGCATGGGCGAGCGCCAGATCCGCCTCGATTGCGACGTCATCCAGGCCGACGGCGGCACGCGCACCGCCGCCATCACCGGCTCCTATGTCGCGCTGCATATCGCGCTGAACAAGTTGGTGAAGTCTGGCGCGCTCAAAGCGCTGCCGCTGACCGATCATGTCGCCGCCGTGTCGTGCGGCGTGTTCAACGGCGTGCCGGTGCTCGATCTCGACTACCCCGAGGACAGCAAGGCGCAGACCGACGGCAATTTCGTCCTCACCGGCGCGGGCCGCTTCGTCGAGATTCAATCGACCGCCGAACAGGCGCCGTTCGAGAAAAGCGAATTCGACGCGCTGCTCGCCTTGGCGCAAAAGGGCATCGCCGAACTGGTGGCGCTGCAGCGCGACGCCATCGCCAAGGCCGGCTGATGCCGGCGCGCGGCCTGAGAGGGCAGAAGATCGTCCTCGCCAGCCACAATCCCGGCAAGCTGCGCGAGATCGCCGAACTGCTCGCGCCTTATGACATCGAGGTCGTCTCGGCCGGCGATCTCGGCCTGAAAGAGCCGGCGGAGACCGGCGAGACCTTCATCGACAACGCCGCAATCAAGGCCGAAGCCGCCGCCGTGGCGAGCGGCCTGCCCGCCCTGGCCGACGATTCGGGCCTGGCGGTGGACGCGCTCGGCGGCGCGCCGGGCATCCATTCGGCGCGCTGGGCCGGCCCCTCCAAGGATTTCGCCGCCGCCGGCGAGCGCGTCTGGCGCGAGGCGCAGGCCGCCGATCCGAAAAACCTATCCGCCCATTTCGTCTGCGTGCTGGCTTTGTGCTGGCCGCCGCTGCCTTACGGCGCGCCGGTCTGCGACATCTTCCCCGGCCGCGTCGATGGCCGGCTGGTGTGGCCGCCGCGCGGGGCCAACGGCTTCGGCTACGATCCGATGTTCATGGCCGACGGCCGCAGCGAAACCTTCGGCGAGATGGAAGCGGCGGCGAAACACGCCATCAGCCACCGCGCCGACGCTTTTAACAAATTCGCCGCCAAGCTGCTCAACTGAGCCGGACGCTTTATAATCCCGTCATGGAACGCGAGCATCCGCGGCTGGGATTGTATGTGCATTGGCCGTTCTGCGTCGCCAAATGCCCGTACTGCGACTTCAACAGCCATGTGCGCGAACGAATCGACCAGCCCGACTGGCGCGCCGCTTATCTCCGCGCGCTGCAAACGGAAGCGGCGCGGCTCGCCGCGCACGGCGCGCAGCGGCCGCTCGCCAGCATCTTCTTCGGCGGCGGCACGCCGTCGCTGATGGAGCCGACGACCGCCGGGGCGATCATCGAGACGGCGGAGCGGCTGTTCGGCTTCGAGCCCGGCATCGAGATCACGCTGGAGGCCAATCCCAATTCGGCCGAGGCGGCGCGCTTCGCGGGCTTCGCCGCCGCCGGCGTCAACCGCGTCTCGCTCGGCGTGCAGGCGTTCGACGACGCCAGCCTGAGATTCCTCGGCCGCGCCCATGACGCGGGCGAAGCGCGCGCCGCCATCGCGTTGGCGCTGAACAGCTTCCCGCGCATGAGCTTCGACCTGATCTACGCGCGGCCCGGCCAGACGCCGGACGATTGGCAACGCGAACTGGCCGAAGCGCTGAGCTACGGCACCTCGCATCTGTCGCTCTATCAGCTCACCATCGAGAAGGGCACGCCGTTCTTCGCCGCCCATAAGCGCGGCGATTTCGTTTTGCCCGACGAGGAGACGGCGGCGGCGCTTTACGAGATCACGCAGGAGCGCCTCGCGGCGGCGGGATTGGCGGCTTACGAGATTTCCAATCACGCCCGCCCCGGCGAGGCAAGCCGCCACAACCTGATCTATTGGCGGCTCGACGATTACATCGGCGTCGGCCCCGGCGCGCACGGCCGGCTCACGCTCGGCGGACAAACCCTCGCCACCACGCGCAAGCACAAGCCGGAAGACTGGCTGGCGCAAATGGCCAAGGATGGCCTCGGCGTAATGGACGAGACGGCCGTCGCGCCGGACGAGCGCTTGTCGGAATTGCTGATGATGGGCCTGCGCCTCGCCGAGCCGATCCCGCGCGCGCGCTTTCTGCGCGTCGCCGGCAAGCAGCCCGAAGCGGCGCTCGATCCGCAGCGGCTGCGCCGCTTGATCGACGGCGGCTTTCTCAGGCTCGACGAGACCGGCCTGTCCGCGACCGCCGAAGGCCGCCAGCGGCTCAACGCCGTGCTGGCCGATCTGCTCGTTTAGCCTGCTGATCGCTTAGTTTGTGAGGTCTTCGAACGTCGTGCGCGCCGGGCTGACGACGCGCGAGGAGCGCGCGCCGACTTCCTTCACCGCCAGGCCGCGCTCGGCGACGCCTTGCGGCGTCAGGCGGAAGATGCCATCGACGCCGGCGAAGCCGTTGGGCTGGGCGATGGCGGCGGCGGAAAAGCGCGCCGCCGATGCGCCGCGCGCCAAGACGGCGGCGAGCGCGGCCGCGTCGTAGCCGAGCGACGCGCGCGGCGGCGGGTTCGCGCCGTAAAGCTTGCGATAGGCGGCGGCGAATTCGGCGCGCGGCCCGTCCGGCGTCGCCGGATACCAGCCGCCGACGAGCGCCGGTTCGGTCCAGATCTCCGGCTCGTCCCAATCGATGGTGCCGAGCGCGCGCACCTTGCGCGTGTCGACGTCGTAGAACGGCAGCAGCGGCGCGATCGCCTTCACGCGGGCGCCAGATTCAGGAATCACCACGGCGTCGAAATCGACGTCGCCGTAGGTTTCCAGCCGTTCCAGCCGGCGCAGCGCCAGCTTGGAGGCTTCGTCGTCGAGCGCGGCGAGCTCCTGGCGCTGCTGGCGCAGCGCGGCGCGGCGCGCGTCGTAATTGGTCATCTCGCGCACCACCGGCGAGACGAGATTGGTGCTGGCCGAGGCATCGTAGCTGGCGACCGGCCCGAGCGTCAGGCCGGCGGTCCGCACCGCCGCGCGCACCGCTTCGGCGACGCGCTGGCCGTAAACCGAATCGGGCACCAGGGCGGCGATGCGCCGCATCCCGCGGCTGGCGGCGTAATCGACCACGCGCGTCACCTGCATCTCCGGCGTGAAGCCGAGGATATAGACGCCGTTCCCGGCCACCGCGTAATCGTTGGTGAAGGCGACGACCGGCACGCCGCGCGCGCGCGCCGCCGGCGCGATGGCCTCGACGTCGGCCGAGAACAGCGGCCCGAGCAGCATTTGCGCGCCGGCCGCCATGACCTCCTCGGCGGCGGCGACCGCGCCTTCCGGCGTGCCCTTGGTGTCGCGCGGCAGCAGCGCCACCTCCGCGCCGCCTTCGATGGCGGCGAGATCGAACAGCGCCATCTGCGCCGCGTTGAGCAGCGCCTGGCCGAAGCCGGCGGCCGGACCGCTCAGCGGCACCAGGAAGCCGACGGCGACCGACTTGCCCTCGTCGGGCGGGGTCAGTTGCAGGCTTTCGGCCGTCGGCGTCGGCAGCGGCGCGGGCGTGGCGGTGGCCGGAGCGGCGACTTGCGGCTGCGGCGGCTGCGCCGTTAACCTGCCGGGCTGCTGGCAGGCCGCGAGCGGCGCGACGAGCAGCGCGAACAGCGCGAAACGTGCGAGAATGGACGGAGACGGCGGCCGGAACATCATGAACACATGGGGGAAACCTGAGGTTGGCCCAGGGTAAACAGACCGGCAGGGCAAGTAAACCGGCGGCGCAGGCGGCGGCGGCGCGAACCGACGCGCCTGAGGCGAACGCGCCGGACGGCGTTTCGTCCCCGGCGGCGGCTCTCGCGCCTCTTCTGCCGCCCGGCCTTTATGTCGTCGCCACGCCGATCGGCAATGCCGCCGACATCACGCTGCGCGCCCTCGACGTGCTGAAAAACGTCGACGCCATCGCCTGCGAGGACAGCCGGGTGACGATGAAGCTGATGGCGCGCCACGGCATCGGCACCAAGCTGATCGCCTATCACGAGCACAATGCCGCCGAGATGCGGCCGAAAATCCTCGCCGGCCTGCGCCGCGGATCGCGCATCGCCCTGGTGTCCGACGCCGGCACGCCGCTGGTCTCCGACCCCGGCTACAAGCTGGTGCGCGACGCCATCGACGAGGGCTTGGCCGTTGTGCCGCTGCCCGGACCTTCCGCCCCTTTGGCCGCGCTCATTCTGTCGGGCCTGCCGAGCGACCGCTTCCTGTTCGCCGGCTTCCTGCCGCCCAAAAGCGCCGCGCGCCGCGCCGCGCTCGGCGAGCTGGCCGCCGTGCCGGCGACGCTCATCTTCTTCGAATCGGCCCAGCGCCTCGGCGAAACGCTGGCCGACATGGCCGACGTGCTCGGCGCGCGGCCGGCCGCCGTGTCGCGCGAACTGACCAAGCTCTACGAGGAGACGCGGCGCGGCGACTTGCGCGACTTGGCCGAGCATTACGCCGCCGCCGGCGCGCCCAAGGGCGAGATCGTCGTCTGCGTCGGCGGCGCCGACGCCGCGACCCAGGCGGCGAGCGCCGAGAGCCTCGACGACCATCTGCGCCGGGCCCTCGCCAACGCCAGCGTCAAGGACGCCGCCGCCCTCGTCGCCGCCGCCACCGGCCTGCCGCGCAAGCAGGTCTATGCGCGGGCCCTTGAGCTGAAAACGGGCAAATGAGCGAGACGCGCCGCCGCGCCATCCGGATCGGCCGGCGCGGCGAGACGCTCGCCGTCTGGCGGCTGCGGCTCGCCGGCTGGCGCATCCTGGCGCGCGATTGGCGCTCGCCTGCCGGCGAGATCGACATTATCGCCCGGCGCGGCCGGCTCGTGCTGTTCGTCGAGGTCAAGGCGCGCGGCGATCTTCTCGCCGCCGGCGAGGCGGTCGGGGCGCGCCAGCGCAGCCGCATCGCCGCCGCCGCCGCGCTGTTTCTCGCGCGCCGTCCCGAACTGGCGGGCTGCGACGCGCGGTTCGACGCCATGCTCGTCGCGCCGTGGCGCTGGCCGGTCCATCTGCCCGACGCTTGGCGCTAGCGCGGCATTCGCGCGCTCTGTCAAATTTTGGCCACGGTTGCCCGTCAGGCTCGCTGGGCTGGACATCGCCGGCCCGATATAAGACTCTCGCGCAAACCACGAGATAGAGCATGACCGACGCCCGCACCTCGCCTCCCCGCAGCCTGCCCCGCCACATCGCCCTCTCCGCCGCGCTCGCCGGCCTCCTGCTGTCCTCCGCCGCCTGCACGCCGGTCGGCGTCGCCGTCGGCGCCGGCGCGACCGGCGCCGTCACCGCCTCGCAGGAGCGCGGCTTCCAGGGCGGCGTCGCCGACACGCAGATCCGCACGGCGATCAACTATATGTGGCTCGACTATTCGGCGACCATGTATCGCCAGCTCAATCTGCAGATTTGGGAAGGCCGCGTGCTGCTGACCGGCGTGGTCGGCTCGGAAGAATGGCGCGCGCAAGCCGTGAAGCTCGCCTGGCAAGCCAAAGGCGTGAAAGAAGTGATCGACGAGACGGTCGTCGACAAGTCCGGCAACACCGGGACATTTGCCCGAGACCAGTGGATCACCGCCCAGCTCAAGAGCAAGCTGCTGTTCGACAAGAACATTTTCTCGGTGAACTATTCCTTCGAAACCGTCCGCGGCGTCATCTACATGATCGGCGTGGCGCAGGACCAGAGCGAGCTGGAAGCCGTGCTCAACCATGCGCGCAATATCGAATATGTGCAGCGCGTGGTGAACCATGTCCTGCTCAAGACGGATCCGCGCCGCGCCAACGACGGCAATCAACCTGCGGCGCAGGGCCAAGCCGCGCCAGCCTCCTCCTCGCCCGCCATGCCGGCCGAGCCGCCGGGCGGCTATCCGGTCGAAGGCGGCGCAGCCCCCGCGCCGCGCGGCGGCGGGGCGATCACCGCCGAACCTTTGAACTGATCCGGCCATGAGCGCCGCGAACCCGGCCAGCGGCGAGATCGAAGCGGCGCTGGCCGGACTCGCGACGCGCGGCGACGACGAGATCGATCTTGCCGAAGCGGCCTTGCTGCTCGCCGCGCTGGAGCGGCCGCGCGTGGCGCTCGACCGCTATCGCCTGCATCTCGGCGATCTCGCCGCGGCGGTCGGACGAGAAGCGGCGCGGCGCGACGGCGACATGCCGGCGCTCGACGCCCGCATCGGCGCGCTGATCCAGGTCGTCGCCACGGAGCAAGGCTATCGCGGCGACGAGCTGACCTACGACGATCTGCAGAACGCCAACCTGATGCGCGTGATCGACCGCCGGCGCGGCTTGCCGGTGGCGCTCGGCATCCTCTATATCCACGCCGCCCGCGCCCAGGGCTGGACCGCCCATGGCGTCAATTTCCCCGCGCATTTCCTGATCGCCGTCGAACATGCCGGCGAACGCGCCATTCTCGACCCGTTTCGCGGGCAACGCGTCGGCGATGCCGGCGCGCTGCGCGGCCTCTTGAAAACCATGCTCGGCCCCGACGCCGAATTGAGCCCGGCCAATAGCGCCGCGCTCGCCAACCGCGCCGTGCTCTTGCGCCTGCAGAACAACATCAAGACCCGGCTGATCGCGCAGGACCGCAAGGACAGGGCCCTGGCGGCGGTCGAGCGGATGCTGCTGTTCGCGCCGAACCAGGCCGAGTTGTGGCGCGAAGCCGGCGGGCTGCACGGCGAGATCGGCAATCTGCGCGCCGCCGTCGCGGCGCTGGAAAAATTCGTGGCGCTGACGCGCGACGAAGCCGCGCGCCACGGCGCCGCCCAAGCGATCCAGACGCTGCGCCGCCGGCTGCATTAGCGCCTCTCCGCCGCGCCATGCGCCCCTGGCTTAACGCGCAGCGCCGCGCCATAATCCGGCGTTTTCCGCAAGTCCAACATGCGCGCTTTCGCGCGACGGAGTAAACGAATGAGCCTCGCGGTCGCCTTGCAGATGGACCCGATGGAATCGATCAACATCGACGGCGATTCCACCTTCATGCTCGCCCTCGAAGCGCAACGCCGCAAGCACGCGCTGTTCCATTACCTGCCGCAGGACCTGGCGCTGATGGACGGCCGCGTGACCGCGCGCGCGCGCGAGGTGTCGGTGCGGCGCAAGAAGGGCGATCATTTCACCTTCGGCCCGCCGCGCCTGCTCGATCTCGCGTCGATGGACGTCATCCTCATGCGCCAGGATCCGCCCTTCGACATGGCCTACATCACGGCGACGCATCTCCTGGAGCATCTGCCGCCCGAGACGCTGGTGGTCAACGACCCCGTCGAGGTGCGCAACGCGCCGGAAAAATTGTTCGTGACGCATTTCGACGGCGTCATGCCGCCGACGCTGATCGCCTCCGACCGCGAGCGCATCGCCGCGTTCCGCGCCAAACACAAGGACATCATCCTCAAGCCGCTCTACGGCAACGGCGGCGCGGGCGTATTCCACCTGCGGCCCGATGACGACAATCTCAACGCGCTGCTGGAGATGTTCACGGCGCGCTCGCGCGAGCCGATCATGGTGCAGAAATACCTGCCGGAAGTGCGCAAGGGCGACAAGCGCATCATTCTGATCGACGGCGAGCCGGGCGGCGCGGTGGCGCGCATCCCGGCGGCGGGCGAAGCGCGCGCCAACCTCCATGTCGGCGGCCGCGCCACCAAGGCCAAACTGACCGCGCGCGACAAGGAGCTGTGCGCCGCCATCGGCCCGACGCTGCGCGAAAAGGGCCTGGTCTTCGTCGGCATCGACGTGATCGGCGATTATCTCACGGAGATCAACGTCACCTCGCCGACCGGCATCCAGGAGATCAACCGGCTCGACGGCGTGAAGCTCGAACGCGACCTGTGGGACGCCATCGAGCGCCGCCTCAAAGCGCGCCGCACCACGACCAAACGGGCGATGTGACGGCCCGCCGCGAATGAGCGATCTCGATCGATTTTTTGATAGAAGCGGCCGAATTCAACGCCCCCCTTATCGGCGTTTGGCGCGCGAGCTCGCATCGTTCTTTTTCTATCACCCGCGGACTTCGAGCGGAGCGGACCTCCCCGACGGGCAAGGACACAGCGTGCTGGTGCTTCCCGCGTTCATGAGCGCCGATTTCGCCACCAAGCCTTTGCGCCGCTATCTGGCAAGCTGCAACTATCGTCCGCTCCCTTGGACGCTTGGCGTCAACATCGGGCCGACGCCGCAGATTCTTCGCGGCTTGCATCAGCGGCTATCGCGATGCGCCGAGGATGCGGGCGGCAAAGTCAGCCTCATCGGAATCAGCCTTGGCGGCTTGCTCGCCCGCCATTTGGCGCACGAGCATCCCGATAAGGTGGCTCAGGTCATAACCATGGCGAGCCCCTATATCTTGCCGACGGCGGCGACAATCGAGCCGCTGTTCAATCTTGTCGCGCCGCATTTCAGCAAAGATATCGACTTCCTACGCGTATCTCAGCCTTTGCCCGTTCCATCCATGAGCATCTATACGCGTCAGGACGGCATCGTCGCTTGGGAAAGCTGTAGCGAGGACGGCGCTCTCGCGCGCGAGATCGACAGTCCGCACACGACCATCGCGCGCCATCCGGAAGCTCTGCGCGCCGTCGCTTTGCGACTGCACGAAGGGCTGCAGGCGGCGCCATGATCATGAAGTCGCGCGTCAAGGGAGCCTCCGCCTTCGCCGCCACGCTCGTCATCGCGCTCACGCTCTGGCTCGGCTTCGCGAGCCTGTGCGCCGCGCTCGGCGATTTCGGCTGGCCGCTGGAATTGTTCGCGCATTTCCGCCCGCAATGGGCCGCGCTGGCGCTCGTCGCGCTGCTCGCCTCGCTGGCGCTGCGCCATGGGCCGCTGATCCTCGTGAACGTCGTCCTGCTCGCGGCCAATGTCGTGCCGCTGTTTCCGCATCTGATGTCCTATGTGCGCGCCCCCGCGACCGCCGAGGCGACCGGCCGCAGCCTGCGCGTCCTCAGCCTGAACCTTCACGCCAACGGCACGCAGCTCGACCATTTCGGCGCGCTTCTCGATAAGGAGAGCCCCGATGTCGTGGTTCTCACGGAGATGCACGAAACCTTCGGCAACCGCATGGGCCCGCTCCTGGAAAGCTATCCCTACAAATTGGTCGGGCGCGGCGGGCCGGGCCGTTTCCACGAGATCAACATCTACAGCCGCTGGCCGCTCGGCTCGGTCCAGACGACCCGCGTCTCGGCGCTGCAGCTGCCGGTGATCTCGGTCGGATTGTGCCCGCCCTCCGGCGAGCGCGGCGCCTGCCTGCAAGTCGTCGCCTTGCACGGCATGGCGCCGTTCGGCGAGGGCGCGAAGCTGCGCGCCCAGCAGCTCGACGCCGCCGCGCGCGCGGTGGCCGGCCATCTCGGCCCCGCGCTCATGATCGGCGATCTCAACATGACCCCCTGGTCGCCCACGTTTCGCAAGCTGCTGGATTCCACACGGCTCAAGGATGCCTCGGTGGCGCGCGGCATCGCGCCGACCTGGGCCCCGCGCTCCTGGTCGGAGCGCGTGCGCGGCTTCACGGAAGATGTCGCGCCCTTCCTCGGCCTGTCGATCGACCATGCCCTGGTCACGCCCGACATCGCCGTGCGCGATAGCCGCATCGGGCCGATGGTCGGGTCGGACCATTGGCCGATCATCGTCGACCTGCAATTGCCCGATCTCGCGCAACCGCGCTTCTAGCCTATCGCCCCAGGAGTGCCTGTCATGACCGCCGCCCCCGATCTCGCTCAAGCCGCATTGCTGATCGTCGACGTCCAAGCCGATTATCTGGCGGCGGATGGCGCGCTCGCGCGCGCCGGCAAGCACCCGTTGGACGAGGCCAGCGTCGCCGCCATGGGCGCGCAGGTCCACCGGCTCGCCGAGGCGTTCCGCGCGCGCGGCCGCCCCGTGATCTGGGCCCGCACGGCCTTGCGCGCCGACATGGCCGATTGCGCCTGGGGCCGCGGTTGGGCCGAGCGCTGGTTCGGCGCGGCCAAGGGAATGCTCGTCGAGGGGACGCCAGGCGCGGCCTGGGCCGCCGGCTTCGCGCCCGCCGCGGGCGACATCGTGCTGACGCGCGGCGCGCACAGCGTTTTCGCCGGCACCTCGCTCGACCGCATTCTCGGCAATCTCGGCGCGCGGGATTTGCTGCTCGCCGGCGGGCCGCTCTCGGCATCCTTGAGCGATACCGCGCGCCACGGCGCGGCGCTCGGCTATCGCGTTTTTTTCGCCGACGACGCGGTGTTCCCGTCGCCGGCCAGCTATCCGTCGATCAGTTCGGCGCAGGCGATCGCGACCGACGCGGTTCTCGCCGCGCCGGCCCAAGCCGCCGCCCCGCGCGCGCGGGGCGCGCTGCTGATCGTCGATATGCAGAACCATTTCCTCTTTCCGCAGAAAGGCGACGAGGACGCGCGGCAAAAGACCATCGCGCGCAACCAGATTCTGGTGCGCCATTGCGCCGCTCTCGCCGATCACCTGCGCGCGAAAGGCTGGCCGGTGATCTGGATCAAGACGGGACGGCGCGCCGACCGCGTGGACACCGCCATGCACAAGCTGCGCGAGGACATCCTGATGAGCGGCGACAATCTGCTGCTCGACGGCACCTGGGGCGCGGAGCTGGCCGAGGGCCTGACGCCGGCCGCCGAGGATTACGCGCTCTATAAGCGCGGCCAGAGCGGCTTCGGCTTCACGCCGCTGCATCGCGCGCTGCGCAATCTCGGCGTCGATCATTGCCTGCTGGCGGGCGGCGCGGCCTCGGGCTGCCTCGGCGCGACCTTGCGCGACGGCGCGGCGCTCGGCTACCGCTTCAGCGTCGCCGAGGACGCGGTCTATCCGGCCGGCTCGAAATATATGAGCGTGCTGGCCGACTATGCGACGTTGCGACCGACGGCGGATATTCTCGCCAGCTAGACGCTGGTGCGTTAGACGCTGCGCCCGCCGTCGACGTCCACCGTGATGCCGGTGAGGAAGCGCGCCTCGTCGGAGGCCAGGAACAAAGCCGCGTCCGCCACATCGGCCGGCTCGCACAGGCGGCCGAGCGGCACGCGGCTGGCGAACAGCTTGTGCGCTTCCGGCGTCACTTCGCCGCCCATGAATTCCTTGAGCATCGGCGTCTCGCCCGCCGAGGGGCAGACCGCGTTGACCCGTACCTTGATCGGCGCAAGCTCGACCGCCAGCGCCTTGGTCAGCGAGATCGCCGCGCCCTTGGAGGCGGCATAGACGCCGAGACCGGGACGCGGCCGCGTCGCAATGGTGGATGCGGTGACGACGATGACGCCGCCGCCCTGCGCTTTGAACTGCGGCTGGGCGTGCTTGGCGCCGAGATAGACGCTGCGCACGTTGGCCGAGAAGATGCGCTCGAAGTCGCGGTCCTCGACCTGCTCGATGGGCGTCGGGCGCTGCGCCACGCCGGCGTTGAGCATCAGGATGTCCATGCGGCCGAACGCGGCGACGCAAGCGGCCATCATCTTCGCCACGCTGTCCGACGCGGCGGCATCGCCCGGCGCGGCGACGGCGTCGCCGCCGGCGACTTTGATCGCCTCCGCCACGCGCGCGGCTTTCGCCGCGTCGAGATCGTTGACCGCGACGCGCGCGCCTTCGGCGGCGAAACGATGGGCGATGGCTTCGCCGAAGCCCGACCCCGCGCCGGTGACGAGCGCGCTCTTGCCGGCGAGGCGCGTCATTCCGGCTTCTCGCCGGCGATCGTGAGGCGGCGCATCAAGCGCAATTCCTGCGCTGGGAAATCGCGCCGGGCGTGGACCAGGCAGCGGTTGTCCCACAGCAGCACGTCGCCAACCCGCCATTCGTGCTCGTAGATGAACTCCGGCGTCTCGATATGGGCGAAAAGCCGGTCGAGGATGGCGCGGCTCTCGTCGTCGGAGAGGCCGACGATCCGCTCGGTCATCAGCCGGTTGACGTAGAGCGCTTTGCGTCCCGTCGCCGGATGGGTGCGGAACACGGGATGGTCGTAGCTCACGACGTCTTGCGCCGCCTTCTTCTGGTCGTTCTCGCCCTGCTTCTGGCTGTTGTAGGTGAAGGCGTGGCGCGCCTTCAGGCCCGCGAGCTTGGTCTTCAAATCGTCCGGCAGGGTCTCATAGGCTTTGTACATGCTGGCAAACGCCGTCTCGCCGCCGCGCGAAGGGATCGCGACGGCATGCAGCATCGTGCCGGCGGACGGCTTCTCGATATAGATGCCGTCGGAATGGAATTCGATCTCGCCTTCGGGCAGCGAGCCGACGAACTCGCCGTTCTCCTTCTGGTTGGTCACCAGCATGATGTAGGGATGGCGGCCCTTTTCCTTGGCGGCGAAACGCGACCAGGGCGCGACCTCGCCGAAGCGCCGGCCGAACTCGACCTGCTGGTCCTCGGTGAAGGTCTGGCCGCGCAGCAGGATCAGGCCGTGATCGTGCCAAGTCCGCAGGATCTGCGCGAAGGTCGCGTCGTCGAGCGGTTTGGCGAGATCGACGCCGCGAATCTCCGCGCCGAGCGCGGGCGACAGCGGGCGGATGTCGAGACGGGTTTCGGTCGCAAAGGTCATGGCGGGTCTCCCAGACGCGAGGCATGACGGATATCGCGGCGACGTTTGTCTGTTCTGTCGCGGCGAATGACGAAGGGAGGATGCGCCGCGCGGCCCGGCGATAAAAGTCTAAAGCTTGGCCCTATTCGCCCCGCCGCGCGCGCGGCCATTCTTGCGCAGCTGCCGCGCGCCGAGCCGTTCGGCGAGATGGAGAAACTCGTCCACCATCGCCTCGTACTCGGCGACGCAGCGCGGCGCCGGCGTCAGCAGCTTCTTGCGGCTGTCGTCCGCCGCCGCATGGCGCGCGAAATAGCCTTTAGATTCGGCGAGCGCGATGATCTTGCGCGCCGTCATGCGCGCGCAGGGCATGGCGGCGACGCAGGCGCTGACGCTCGGCGGCGTCCGCGTGTAATGGCCGCGCATCACTTCGGTCCAGAGAATCGTGTGGCTGCGGCTCTGGCGAAAGAACTTCACCGTGCGCCAAGCGTCGGCGCGGCGCTGGATGTCGGCGCGCCATTCGGCGAAGGCGAGATACCATTCGGGCGCTTGGACGCGCGCCGCTTTCGCATCACGCCGCGCTCGCGCAGTTTTGTTGTCGGTCGCTCTCAAGATCATGGGCCGTCCGTCATCACGAGCCGCACATATAGCATGGAAACCGCGCGCTCATGCGCGCGCGCCGCCTTGTGGATAAATCGCCTTGCCATTTTCCGGCAAACCGGGCACGGATTCTGAGTTCGGAATTCTAGCCTGCCTTGCTACCGGTCCTCTGAGGACTCCAAGACAACGCTGCAATTCGGAAAGGGCCGCGCGGTGGTCGCGCGGTCTTCGCTAGATCTAAGCGCGTTCCAAGGAGACCTCGACAATGCCGAGCGGCACCGTGAAATGGTTCAATGCCCAGAAGGGTTTCGGTTTCATCCAGCCGTCCGATGGCGGCAAGGATGTGTTCGTCCATATCAGCGCCGTCGAGAAGGCGGGCCTGTCGACCTTGCGCGAAGGCCAGGCCGTCAGCTTCGACATCGTGAACGAGCGCGGCAAGTCGGCCGCCGGCAACCTGCGCGCCGAGTAATTTTTCCGCTCGCGGAAACGCCGAAGCCCGGTCCTCGCGGACCGGGCTTTTTCGTTGCGCAACCGATCTCCGACCGGGGGCGAGAAGGACGGCGCTTGCGCCGCCCTTCTCTTTCACCGAAAGGCCGAAGCCTCAGGCCGCTTTCTGCACGCCGGCGAGGAAGCTTTGCACCTCGCCGCGCAGCCGCGCGGCCTCCTGCGACAGCAGCGAGGCGGCGGTCTGCACGCCAGCCGCCACCGAGCCCGCTTCCGTCACGGCGCGGTGCGCGGTGGTGATGTTGTTGGAGACTTGGCGCGTGCCCTGGGCCGCCTGCTCGACATTGCCGGCGATCTCGCGCGTCGCCGCGCCCTGCTCCTCGACCGCCGCCGCGACCGTGGCGGTGATCTCGTTCATGCGGGTGACGACGTCGCCGATGCCGCGCAACGCGGTGACGGCGGTGCCGGTCATCTGCTGGATCTCCGCGACCTTGGCCTGAATCTCCTCGGTCGCCTTGGCGGTCTGGCTGGCGAGATTTTTCACTTCCGAAGCGACCACGGCGAAGCCCTTGCCGGCGTCGCCGGCGCGCGCCGCCTCGATGGTGGCGTTGAGCGCCAACAGGTTGGTCTGGTCGGCGATGCCGCTGATCAGCGTCAGGATGTCGCCGACGCGCGTCGCCGATTCGGCGAGCGCGTTCATCGTCGTGTCGGCGCGCTCGGCTTCCTGCACGGCGGTCGAGGCGATCTGCGACGATTGCGCGACCTGACGCGAGATTTCCAGGATCGAGGACGACAGTTCCTCGGTCGCCGCGGCGACGGTGCCGACGTTGGCGTTGGTCTGCTCGGCGGCGGCGGCGGCGGCGGTGGTGTCGCCATCGGCCTGCGTCGCGATATGGCTCATGGAGTTGGCCGACGCCTCCATCTCGGTCGCCGACGAGGCCATGTTGTCGACCACCGCCTTGACCGACGCCTCGAATTCGGCGGCGAGCTTCTGCATCTCGGCGGCGCGCTGCTTGGCGTGCTCGCCCTTCATGCGCTCCTGCTCGCTGTTCAGCCGCGCGGCTTCGGCCGAACGGTCCTTCAGCACGCTGATGGCCTGGGCCATGGTGCCGATCTCGTCCTTGCGCTCGAGGCTCGGGATATCCACCGCGAGATCGCCGTCGGCGAGCTTGTGGGTCGCGGCGGTGAGCGCCGCGATCGGCCGCGTGATGCGGCGGCCGAGCCAGTAGGCCAGGCCGAAGGTGAGCAGCGCGACGAGGCCGATGACCAGCGTGGTGCGCAGCGCGTTGTCGCGCGCCGCCGCCTCGACGCTGTCGAGATAGACGCCGGAGCCGACCACCCACTGCCAGTTCTTCGACAGCAGCGAATAGGTCACTTTGCGCTCGGGCGGCATGTTCGGGCCCTTGGGCCAGAGATAGTAGGTGAAGCCACCGCCGCCCTGCGCCTTCTCGATCATGTCGCGGCTGAAATAGACGCCGTTGGCGTCCTTGTTGTCGATCGACGAGGTGCCTTCGCGGTCCTTGAACATGCCGTTCACCAGGTTGACGCCCTTGGTGTCGCGCACGATGGCGTATTCGGTGCCGTCATAGCGGATGGCGCGCAGCACCTCCTTGGCGGCCTCCTGGGCGGCGCTCTGGCTCATCTCGCCTTTGGCCGCCTTGGCCTCGAAGCCTTCGACGATCTTGAGCATGGATTCGGTGACGACGCGGGCGCGCGCCTGGCGCTCGGACAGGGTGACGTCGTTGATCGTGAAGATCGACGCCGCGCCGGCCAGCGCCAGCGCGATCACGGACAGGATGGGAATCAGCAGGATGCGCGAATTGACGCTCTGAAAGAGACGCATGACGAGGGAACCCCGGATTGCAGCATGCCCGCCCCGATGGCGGACGCATTGCGCCGAGTTATGGGAAAGGCGGATGAATCGGAGGTTAAAAGTCCCATTCGGGACGCCGCCCTATCCTTTCGGGAAAGCGTGGCGCTTACTGTTCGGTAAGCCTGTCGCGGCGCGGTTAGCGACCCAGTTCTAACGGCCGAGCCCTAACGGCCGATCTCTAACGACCGCCCTTGGCCCGCAGAAGGCCGACGATCTCGTTTTGGCGGCGCTGGACGGCATGGGCGAGCGGCGTGACGCCGTCGCGGTCGGCCCGGTTGGGATCGGCCCCGGCGGCGAGCGCCTGGCGCACGACATCCTGGTGGCGCGGTCCGCCGTCGCCGAGAATCACCGCTTCAAGCAGGCAGGTCCAGCCCAGCCGGTTGACGTGATCCACCGCCACCCCTGCGGCGATCAGCAGGGCGACGGCTTCGACATGGCCGCGCTCGCAGGCGGGGATCAGCGCCGTGCCGCCGAACCGGTTAAGGCTTTTGACGTCGGCGCCGTTGGCCAGGGTCAGCTTGAGGATGTCCGTATAGCCGCGCGCGCCGGCGAGCAGATAGGCGCTGTCGGACATATCGTCCTTGGCGTTGACGTCGGCGCCGCGCGAAATCAGCAGCCGCGCCACCGCCACATGATTGTTCTGCGTTGCGGCGAGCAGCGCGGTGCGGCGGCGACCGTCACGCCATACGATGTCCGCGCCGTTGACGAGCAGCTTGTCGACGAGCTGGCGATCGCCGGCCTCGGCAGCGACGATCAATTGGCGGCCGAGCGCCGCGGGCGACGGCGCGCCGGTAGACGGGCGTTGGTAGGATTGCGCCCAGCCGGGCGCGGCGAACGCGCCGGCGCAGAGGGCGGCGAAAACGAGAGCGGCAAGCGGACGGCGGCGCATGGCTTCATGTTACGCCATCCGCCGCGCGCCGCCCGCGCAATTCGCCGTGACGATCCGCCCTGGCGATCCGCCCTGGCGATCCGGGGGCTTAGCGCCAGGTGATGATCACGGCGCGGTTTTCCGCCTGGGCGACATTGTCGCCGGTCTTGACCGGCAGTTCGCTCTCGCCCTTGGCCACGACCTGCAGCCGCGTGGCGGGGATGCCGCGGTCCATCAGGCCCTTGGCGACATTGCCGGCGCGCTCTTGCGAGAGCAGCAGGTTGCGGCGCGGATCGCCGGTGGTATCGGACAGGCCGGTCACGATCATGACCAGCGGATCGCCCTCGCGGAACAGGCGCGCGGCCTGATCGAGCGCGGCGCGGCTGTCGGCGCGCAGGGCGCTGCGGCCCGAATCGAAATAAAGCCGCAGATCCTTCGGCGCGGCGGTCTCGGCTTGCGCCGCGGGCGCGGCGGCCGAAGCCGGCGTCAGCACCGTGGCCGGCGGCGTTCCTTGCGGATCGCCCGAGGAATGGGGCGCGGTGCAGGCAGCGAGCCCGCCCGCCATCGCCACCACACTTGCCGCAAGTACGCCACGACGATACCGCATCTTGATCACCTCATCCGAATTTGCCAGGAAACTAATACGATTTGGGAGGTCGTTGGTTCCGACGATGCAACCGACCGGGCGCTGCGGCGTTGACTGAGGGAGACAAAAACGAGGCTCTCATGCGCGCGCCGCGCGTTACCCGAATCGCATTCATCGTCGGCATCGCGGCGGCGCTGGCCGGTTGCCAAGCCGTGGAGCGCGTGCGCCATGACATGGCGCAGGATTGGCGCAAGTTCGAGCGCGACGTGCTGAACGAGAAGGCTGGCGCCTCGGCCGTCGCCAGCCGCGCGCCGCGCAAGACGACCGGCGTCGCGCCGCAAACGCCGCCCGATCCGCCGCGCGCGCGGCCCCCTCTCTCGCCGTCAGGCCCCGCGAACGCAGACGATCCTGCCATCGCCGCACTGCGCGCCGAGGCCGAGACCGGCGATGCGGATGCCGCCTATCGGCTCGGCCTGCGCTATGATCGCGGCGACAGCGTGGCGCGCGATCCGGGCGAAGCCTTGCGCTGGTATCGCCGCGCCGGCGAACGGGGCCATGCGCTCGGAGCGCTCAACGCCGGCGTGCTTTACGATGCGGGCGAAGGCGGCTTGGGCGAAAGCGCGCGGCGCGATCCGGCGGCCGCCGCGCTGTGGTACGGCAAGGCGGCCGAGGCTGGCAACGGCCGCGCCGCCTACAATCTTGGACAACTTTATGAGACGGGCGATGGCGTGCCGCGCGATCCCCGTCAGGCGGCGCGGTGGTATGAAGCGGCGCGCCGCGCCGGCATCGACGCCGCCGCGCCGAAACTGGCGGCGCTCACGCCGCCGCCCGAACCTGCCGCCGAAGCAACGTCCGCCTCTCTCCGCGAAGCGGCCGCGCCGGCCAAAGCGGCGAAGGCCCCCGACAGCCTGCGCCTCGCCTTGTCGCGCGATTATGCCGTCGGCGCGAGCGCGCCGGACGACGCCCTGCTCGCCGAAGCGATTCGCGCGGCGGCGGAGGCCGGCGACCGCGAGGCGGCCTGCAATCTCGGCATGCGCTACGTCAACGGACGCGGCGTGACGCGCGACTGGCGCGAAGGCGCGCGCTGGCTGCGCCGCGCCGCGGCGGCCGATCACGCGCCGGCGCAGACCAATCTCGCCATGCTGCTGGCCGACGACGGCAATCCCGACGCCGATCCGAATGAAGCCCTGATGTGGGCCTCCAAAGCGGCGAACGCCGGATACGGGCCGGCACGCGCCCAACTCGGCATGATGTATGCCGCCGGGCGCGGCGTGGCGCGCGACAGCCGCATGGCCGATTTCTGGCTCGCCTCGGCGCAGCGCGACATGCGCCAGCCGCCCGGCATCTGCCGCGCGCCGTCGGCGGCGGAAGCCTTCAGCGCGCGCTGACGCTTTTCCGCGCGCGACGGCCCGCCAAGCGCTATAGTCCCGCCGACGGGGACTTGCCTTGACACACCATCGCTCATCACGCTTCTCATTCGCGATATCGACGGCGCTCGCGTCATGACGTTCGACATCGCCCTCGACATGCGCACCCTGCTGGTCGTCCACACGCTGGTGACGCTGACGCTTGCGGTGGTGATGATGCTGTTCTGGCACAGCCACCGCGCGACGCCGGGCCTCGGCCATTGGGCGATCGGCACGGCGCTGCTCGGCCTCGGCGTGCTGTTCGGCGGCCTGCGCGGCCACGTTCCCGATTTCGTCGCGATCGTGCTGGCCAATCTCTCCGGCACGCTCGGCATCCTCGCCTATTGGAACGGCATCCGCCTGTTCGACGGCCGGCGCGCCCATTGGGCCGAGGCCCTGCTGCTCACCGTCCTGGTCACGGCCTTCGTCGTCTATCACACGCTGTTCGTGGACGACATGCTGCCGCGGCTGGTGTTCCTGTCGGCGATCTATTCGTTCGCCGCCCTGCTTTGCGCCTTCGAGCTGCTGCGCAGCCGCTCGCGGCGCGAAGGCGCGCCGACGGTGCTGGCCGCCGTGCTGTTCATCGGCGTCGCCGGCACGCTCGCCTTCCGCGGCGTCACCGCCGCCTTCGACCCATACGAGCCCGACCTGTTCGCCACTAGCCCGGCGCAACTGCTGCATTTCACCGTGTCGCTGCTCGGCAAAATTCTCGTCGTCGTCGCCTTCCTGATGATGGCGCTGCGCCGCGCCGAGATCGAGCTGGAGACGCGCAACGACGAGTTGCGCCGCGCCCGGCTGCGCGCCGAGCAGGCCAACCGCGCCAAGTCGGAATTCCTCGCCACCATGAGCCACGAGCTGCGCACGCCGCTCAACGCCATCATCGGCTTCTCAGACGTGCAGGCGCGCGAGCTGTTCGGGCCCATCGGCCATCCGCGCTATCGCGAATACGCCGCCGACATCCAGAAGTCCGGCACGCATCTGCTCGGGCTGATCACGGCGATTCTCGACATGGCGCGCGCCGAGACCGGCAAGCTCGAGGTCGCTCTCGAAGACCTCGACCCGCGCCCGCTGCTCGAAAGCGCCGTGGCGCAGGTCCGCCCGGCCGCCGAGGCCAAAGGCTTGCGCCTGCTCGCCGACATAAGCGAAACGCCGCCGATCTGCCGCGCCGACCCGGAGGCCTTCAAGCAGATGGCGCTGCATCTGCTGTCGAACGCCGTGAAATTCACGCCGGCCGGCGGACTGGTCGCGGTCAAGCTCGGACGGCTCGTCAACGGCAAGATCGAGCTGATCGTGCGCGACAGCGGCATCGGCATCGCGCCCGCCGACCTGCCGCGCCTGATGAAGCCGTTCGAACAGGTCAACGACACGGCGGCGCGCGAGAGCGGCATCGGCCTCGGCCTGCCGCTCGCCGACGCGCTCGCCCGCCTGCAAGGCGGCAGCCTGCGCATCGACAGCGCGCTCGGCGAGGGCACCACCGCCATCGTCAGCCTCGCGCCGGGCAACAGCGCCGTCGCGACTCCCTGAGCGCCGCGCTATAGTTTCGCCCCAATCCCGGGGGATTCTCGCGCGCATGACCGCCCATATCGCCACCGTCGCCTTCCAGGGCATCGACGTCCTCGCCATCGACGTGCAGGTGCAGATGGCGAACGGCTTGCCCGCTTTCGCCATCGTCGGCCTGCCCGACAAGGCGGTCGGCGAATCGAAGGAGCGGGTGCGCGCCGCGCTCAACGCCCTCGGCCTCGCGCTGCCGCCCAAACGCATCACCGTCAATCTCGCGCCGGCCGACGTCGGCAAGGAAGGCAGCCATTTCGATCTGCCGATCGCCTTGGGCGTGCTCGCCGCCATGGGCGTGTTGCCGCAAGACGAGCTGGAAGGCTATGTCGCGCTCGGCGAACTGTCGCTCGACGGCGCGCTCGCCCCGGTCGCCGGCGCTTTGCCCGCGGCGCTGCACGCCTACGACGGCCAGCGCGGCCTGATCTGCCCGGCCGGCGTCGGTGGCGAGGCGGCCTGGGTCGAGGGACTGGAGATTCTCGCGCCGGCGAGCCTTTTGGCGCTGATCAACCATTTCAAAGGCACGCAGGTCTTGAGCGCGCCGCGCCCCAAGCTCGCGCCCGAGACGGACGGGCCCTATCGCGGCCTCGATCTCGCCGACATCAAGGGCCAGGAGACCGCCAAGCGCGCCCTCGAAGTGGCGGCGGCCGGCGGCCACAATCTCTTGATGAGCGGCCCGCCCGGCGCGGGCAAGTCGATGCTCGCACAGCGCCTCGCCGGCATCCTGCCGCCGCTCGAGCCGGCCGAAGCGCTTGAGGTGAGCATGATCCATTCGCTCGCCGGCACATTGTTATCGAACAGCGGGACTTCCGCCGGCCTGCTGCGGACGCGCCCCTTTCGCGACCCGCATCACTCCGCCTCGCTCGCCGCCATGATCGGCGGCGGCGCGCGGGCCAAGCCAGGCGAGGTCTCCCTCGCCCATCTCGGCGTGCTGTTCCTGGACGAGTTGCCGGAATTCGCCCGCGCCACCTTGGAAGCCTTGCGCCAGCCGCTCGAATCGGGCCGTGCCGTGGTGGCCCGCGCCAACGCCCATGTCGCCTATCCGGCGCGGGTGCAGCTGATCGCGGCGATGAACCCCTGCCCGTGCGGCCATCTCGCCGACGCGTCGCTTGCCTGCAACAAAGCGCCGCGCTGCGCCGCCGATTATCAGGGAAAAATCTCCGGTCCGCTGTTCGACCGCATCGACCTGCACATCGACGTGCCGGCGGTGACGCCGCAGGATTTAAGCCTGCCCGCGCCGCGCGAAGGCAGCTCGGAGGTGGCGGCGCGCGTCGCCGCCGCGCGCGCCATCCAGCGCGACCGCTACGCCGGCGGCAAGACGCCGATCCGCTGCAACGCCGAAGTCGACGGCCAGATGCTCGAAGAGGTCGCCGCGCCCGATGCCGAGGGCCGCAAGCTGCTGACCGATGCCGCCGAACGGCTCAAGCTGTCGGCGCGCGGCTATCACCGGGTTCTGCGCGTCGCGCGCACGCTGGCCGATCTCGCTGCCAGCGAGAGCGTGCGGAAGATTCATGTCGCTGAAGCTTTGAGCTATCGGCGATTGGCGTTGCCGCGTTAGGTCGCGATCACAGCGCCGCGCCGGACGTCCAAACGTCTGGCATATCGAGTCTGCCGGCGCGGCCGAGATAATCGACGAACTCTGCCACCGCTTCGAGATGCGCTTCGGCCAGGAAGTAATGCACGTTGCGCTTGTCGGCGGTCGCCTTGACCTTGCGCACGACGCCGAGCTTCTCCAGCCGGCCGAGCCGGCGCACGATGGTCGAGACCGTGCCGATGTTCGACGTCAGGATGTCGGTGAGATTCATCGGTTTGCCGCTCACCTGGCCATGGCCGATGTAGAGCAACAGATCGTAATCCACTCGCGTGCGTAGAAAGGGAAAGCGGCTGTTCTTATAAGCTCGGATGGTTTTGAGCAGGGCAAAGGCTTTGTCGAGGTCGCCGCCGCTCGTCTCCCGCGCACCCGCGGATGGCCTTGATCGATCCCCCGACATTCCCCTCAACTCGGATAATTGAACAATACATTCAAACGATTATAAGCACCGCACGCGACATCCGTGCGTTGCTAACGATTATCAGTTTGGTGGGTAATCCTTTTGCGCCGTCTCGACCGGATGATTGTGCGCGAAGCTACATCCTCCGGTTGCCGAACTTATGACGAGTGCGCCACTTACTCGGGAGCAACCATGCGGCCGAGCCGCCGTCCGGCGAACAGATGCAGATGGAAATGCGGAACTTCCTGGCCGCCGTTCGCGCCGGTGTTGGCGAGAATGCGATAGCCCGGCTCCGCCGCGCCGAGATCGCGGGCGATCTGGCCGGCGGCGCGCACGAAGGCGGCGATCTCCTCGGGGGTGGCCTTAGCCGAGAAATCGTCGAACGAAACGTACGCGCCCTTGGGAATCACCAGCACATGGACCGGCGCTTGCGGATTGATGTCGTGAAACGCGAGGACATGGGCGTCCTCGTAGACCTTCTTGCAGGGAATTTCGCCGCGCAATATGCGGGCGAAGATATTGTTCGGATCGTAAGCCACCGAATCCCCTCCCGCAGACATGTCAGCGCGGCGTTTTCGCGCCGGATTTTTTCGCTTTCGCGGTCTTCTTCGGCTTGGCCGCCGATTTGGCGAAGCTCTCCGCCTTGCGCGACGCCTTTTCGGCGATGCCGGAGCGCACCTCGCGCCGCTTCAGCTCTTTCCAGACCTGCGCCGGCTTGACGCCGCAGGCCGCCCATAGCACCAGGAGGTGATAGAGCGTGTCGGCGCTTTCCAGCACCAGCGCCTTGCCGTTGTTGTGCGCGCCCTCGATGACGGCCTCCACCGCTTCCTCGCCGAATTTCTGCGCGATCTTCGCCGGACCGCGCAGGAACATGCGCGCGGTGTGCGAGCGCGCCGGATCGGCGCCGCGCCGCGACTTGATCACGGAATAAAGTCCGTCGAGCGTGCGGCCGTCGCTGCCCGCGCCGGCGCCGGGAATGATGCCGATGATTTTGGCCGGCCCGGCTTTCGCGCCCGCCTTTTTGCTTTTCGGCTTTTTGCTTTTCGATTTCTGCGCCACGTCCGTTCCCTCTCGCCGCGCCGCGCGATCAGGGATCGCGGCCTGCTGCGGTCGTAACAGATTTGCGCCGCCCTGTCACGAGAGCGGCCAGCTCGTCAGTCGAGCCGCACCGGCAGGCCGGCGTCGCGCATGTGACGCTTCACGTCGCGGATCTTGAAAGTGCCGAAATGGAAGATCGACGCGGCGAGCACGGCGCTGGCGTGGCCGTCGCGCACGCCGGCGACCATGTGGTCGAGCGTGCCGACGCCGCCGGACGCGATCACCGGCACCGGCACGCCGTCGGCGACCGCGCGCGTCAGCTCGATGTCGAAGCCCGACTTGGTGCCGTCGCGATCCATCGAGGTCAGCAAAATCTCGCCCGCCCCGAGGCGCGCCATCCGCTTGGCCCACTCCACCGCATCCAAGCCCGTGCGGTTGCGACCGCCGTGGGTGAAAATCTCCCACTTACCGGGCGCGACGGATTTGCAGTCGATGGCGACGACGATGCATTGGCTGCCGAACTTCTCGGCCGCCTCGCCGACGAATTCCGGGCGCGCCACCGCGGCGGTGTTGATCGAGACCTTGTCCGCCCCGGCCAATAACAGCTTGCGGATGTCCTCGACCTGACGCACGCCGCCGCCGACGGTCAGCGGCATGAAACATTGCTCGGCGGTGCCGCGCACCACGTCATAGAGCGTGTCGCGATTGTCCGACGAGGCGGTGATGTCGAGGAACGTCAGCTCGTCCGCGCCTTCGCGGTCGTAGATGCGCGCCTGCTCTACCGGGTCGCCGGCATCGATCAGGTCGACGAAATTGACGCCTTTGACGACGCGGCCGTCTTTCACGTCGAGGCAGGGAATGACGCGCGCCTTGAGCAAGCTCACGCCTCCATCAGCTTCAAGGCGGCGGCGACGTTGATGCGCCCGTCGTAGAGCGCGCGGCCCGAGATGACGCCTTCGATGCCGGAGCCTTCGTGGCGCTTGATCTCCTCCAGATCGGCGAGCGAGGAGACGCCGCCGGACGCGATGATCGGCGTGGTCAGCGCGAAGGCGAGATCGACGGTCGACTCTAAGTTCACGCCGGTCATCACGCCGTCGCGGTCGATGTCGGTGAAGACGATGGCGGCAACGCCGGAATCCTCGAAGCGCAGCGCCAGATCGAGCGCGCGCACCTTCGAGGTCTTGGCCCAGCCCTCGACCGCGACATAGCCTTCGCGCGCGTCGATGCCGACGACGATCTTGCCCGGCCAGCGCTTGCAGGCGGTCTTGACCAGCTCAGGGTCGTTGAGCGCCACGGTGCCGAGAATGACGCGGGTGATGCCGGCATCCAGCCAGCGCGCGATGGTGTCGAGATCGCGGATGCCGCCGCCGAGCTGGACCGGCAGCTTGATCGACTTGAGGATCGCCGCAACCGCGCCTTCGTTGATCGGCTTGCCCTTGATCGCGCCATTGAGATCGACGAGATGCAGCCATTTGAAGCCGGATTTCTCGAAGGCGCGCGCCTGATCGGCGGGGTCGGAGTTGTAGACGGTGGCCTGGTCCATGTCGCCCTTGAATAGACGGACGCAATTGCCGTCCTTCAGGTCGATGGCGGGAAAGAGAATCATGGGCGAGGCTCTCCGAACTGGGTCGCGCGCGGCTAAGGCCGCCAGCGCAGGAAATTGGCGATGATGGAAAGGCCGTTGGCCTGGCTCTTTTCCGGATGGAATTGCGTGCCGACGATATTCTCGCGCCCGACCGCGGCGACGATCGGGCCGCCGTATTCGACGGTGGCGATCACGTCGGCCGCGTTCGCGGCTTTGAGCTGGTAGCTGTGCACGAAATAGGCGTCGCGAGTCTCGCCAAGCCCGGCGAACAGCGGATGGGCGCGCGCGAAGCGCAGCTCGTTCCAGCCCATGTGCGGCACTTTCAGCGCCGGATCGGCCGGCCGGATCTCCTCGACCGCGCCCTTGATCCAGCCGAGCCCCCGATGCTCGCCGTGCTCGCGGCCGATCTCGGCCATCAATTGCATGCCGACGCAGATGCCGAAGAACGGTTTTTTCTTCTCCAGCACCTGCTCGTTCAGCGCGGCGATCATGCCGGGCAGCGCTTCGAGGCCGCGCTTGCAGTCGCCGAACGCGCCGACGCCCGGCAGCACGATGCGCTCGGCGGCGGCGAGGTCTTTGGCGTCGGCGCTGACTTTGACGCCGCCCTTGAGCCCGGCGTCGGCCGCCGCGCGCTCGAACGCCTTGGCGGCGGAGCGCAAGTTGCCCGATCCGTAATCGACGATGACGACGCTCATTACGCCTTGCCCCACGGCCCGGCGTCCGCCGCGCCCCATGGGCGGGCTTGCGGCGCAGGGGGGCGCAACGGCGCGCCGGCGATGGCGCTAAGATCGAGATAGCGGCGCAGCGCCGTCTCGGCGTCCGCCGCCGTGACCACGCCGTCCTCGCCATAGCCGCGCCGACGCAGGGCGGCGCGCCGCCAGTCGTTGCCCATCAGGCCGGTGAGCGTGGCGAGCGCGAGGAAGACGAGCCCGCTGCCGGCGCGGCCGAACTGGAACTGCTCGAACGCCACGCCGAGAACGGCGGAGATCGCCACCAGCGCCGCGGCCGCGAGCCACAGGCGGTGATAGAGCGCCCAGGCGATGCCGAGGAAGAACGCCGGCCAGGAGAAGCCCTCTTTCACCAATTCGGGCAACGGGTCGAGCGGCTCCCACCGCTTGGCGCGGGCGGGAGCCGTGTGAACCGTGTAGACGCGCAGCGACATGGAGATCCTGTGAGGAGCCCGGCAGGTTAGAGCGAGCCGCCGAGCACGCCCTTGGTGGAGGGCACGGCGTCGGCCTTGCGCGGGTCGATCTCGACCGCTTGGCGCAAGGCGCGGGCCAGGCCCTTGAAGCAGGATTCGACGATATGGTGGCTGTTCTCGCCGTAGAGATTCTCCACATGCAGCGTCAGGCCGGCGGCCTGGGCGAAGGCCTGGAACCATTCCTTGAACAGCTCGGTGTCCATCTCGCCGACCTTGGGGCGCGGAAACTTCACGCGCCAGATCAGGTAGGGCCGGTTCGAGGCGTCGAGCGCGACGCGGGTCAGCGTCTCGTCCATCGGGATATAGGCCGAGCCATAGCGCGCGATGCCGGCGCGGTCGCCGAGCGCCTGGCTGATCGCCTCGCCGATGGCGATGCCGCTGTCTTCCGTCGTGTGGTGCGCGTCGATGTGCAGGTCGCCCTTGGCGCGGCAGGTGATGTCGATCAGGCTGTGGCGCGAGAGCTGCTCCAGCATGTGATCGAGAAAGCCGATGCCGGTCGCGACGTCGTAGGTTCCGCTGCCGTCGAGATTGACGGTGACGGAGATCGACGTCTCCTTGGTGCTGCGCGCGACCGTCGCCGTGCGGCCGGCGAACTTCACGGCCCGCTTTGCCGGCAGGGCTTTGACGCCCGCCGATTTAATGCCGACTGATTTAAGGGAGGCGGATTTCGCGGCGCGCGACATTTTGCGCGCCGGGGCGGTCTTCGGGCTCATGGCCCTTCTCCAAATGGCGGAAATTGGCCTTGTTTTAGCAGGCCGGCCCTGCAAATCCAAGGGATGTCCGGGGTTTTCCGGCCGCCCTTGGCGGCGGTATGCCCTTGATCTTCCCCGCCAATCCCCCACATTGAACGGGCTATTCCGCCCTTCCCGCAGATCGGACCCCCCATGAGCGAGCCCACCGCCGCCAACCCCGCGATTTGGCACGGCACCACCATTCTCGCCGTGCGCAAAGCCGGCAAGGTCGTCATCGCCGGCGACGGCCAGGTCTCCTTGGGCCCGACCGTCATCAAATCCAACGCCCGCAAGGTGCGCCGCCTGGCCGGCGGCAAGGTGGTCGCTGGCTTTGCGGGAGCCACCGCCGACGCCTTCACCCTGTTCGAGCGCCTCGAAGGCAAATTGGAGAAGCACGGCCACAACCTCGCCCGCGCCTGCGTCGAGCTGGCGAAGGACTGGCGCACCGACCGTTACTTGCGCCGCCTGGAGGCGATGATGGCGGTGGCCGATCCCGAGGTGTCCCTCGTCGTCACGGGCACCGGCGACGTGCTCGAGCCGGAAGACGGGCTGATCGGCATCGGCTCGGGCGGCATGTACGCCCTCGCCGCCGCGCGCGCCTTGATCGACCGGGACGACATGGACGCCGAGGCCGTGGCGCGCAAGGCCATGGGCATCGCCGCCGACATCTGCGTCTACACCAACCGCAACGTTATCGTGGAAATCGTCTGATGGCCCTGCCCGCCAGCCCTTCGTTCAGCCCGCGCGAGATCGTCTCCGAGCTCGACCGCCACATCGTCGGTCAGCACGACGCCAAGCGCGCCGTCGCCATCGCCCTGCGCAACCGCTGGCGTCGCCAGCAGCTTTCGGACGAGCTGCGCGAGGAAGTAACGCCGAAGAACATCCTGATGATCGGCCCGACCGGCGTCGGCAAGACCGAGATCGCCCGCCGCCTCGCCAAGCTGGCGCAAGCGCCCTTCCTCAAGATCGAGGCGACCAAGTTCACCGAGGTCGGCTATGTCGGGCGCGACGTCGAGCAGATCGTGCGCGATCTCGTCGAGGTCGCCATCGGCATGACGCGTGAACGCTCGCGTAAGGATGTCCGCGCCAAGGCCGAGCTGGCCGCCGAGGAGCGCGTGCTGAGCGCGCTGGTCGGCGAAAACGCCGGCGACGAGACGCGGCGCAAGTTCCGCGCCATGCTGCGGTCGGGCGAGCTCGATTCTAAAGAGATCGAGATCGAGACGACGGACAGCGCCGGCGGCATGCCCTCGTTCGACGTTCCGGGCATGCCCGGCGCGCAAATCGGCATGCTCAATCTCGGCGACATGTTCGGCAAGGCGTTCGGCGGACGCAAGCGCACGCGCAAGATGACGGTGGCCGATTCCTACGCCGTGCTGATCGACGAGGAGAGCGACAAGCTGCTCGATTCGGAGAGCATCACGCGCGACGCGATCGGGGCCGTCGAGCAGAACGGCATCGTCTTTCTCGACGAGATCGACAAGATCTGCGCCACCGAGGAGCGTCGCGGCGGCGACGTCAGCCGCGAGGGCGTGCAGCGCGATCTCTTGCCGCTGATCGAGGGCACCACGGTGGCGACAAAGCACGGGCCGGTGAAGACCGACCATGTGCTGTTCATCGCGTCCGGCGCGTTCTCCGTCGCCAAGCCGTCCGACCTGCTGCCCGAACTGCAGGGCCGCCTGCCGATCCGCGTCGAGCTCAAAGCGCTGGCGCTCGAGGATTTCGTGCGCATCCTCAAGGAGCCGCAAGCCAGCCTGATCAAGCAATACAGCGCCCTGCTCGCCACCGAAAAAGTCTCGCTCGCCTTCACCGACGACGGATTGACCGAGATCGCCAAGGTCGCCGTCGAGGTCAACGACACGGTCGAGAACATCGGCGCGCGCCGGCTGCATACGGTGATGGAGCGCCTGCTCGAAGAGGTCAGCTATTCGGCCTCCGACACGCCGAACGTCACCGTCGACATCGACGCCGCCTTCGTGCGCAAACATGTCGGCGACTTGGCTAAGAACGTCGATCTGTCGAAGTTCATTCTGTAATCGGCCGCTTTATAGAACGTCACCCTCGGGCTTGACCCGAGGGTCCATCCTTCAGAGGCTAGAGCGCTGGCCCTGGACCCTCGGGTCAAGCCCGAGGGTGACAAGAAAATAAGTCGAGGAACCGCGCATGTCCGACCAAAACCCCAGCGCCCTCTCCCATGTCTCGCTCGGCACCAGCCGGTTCGAGGAGGCCGTCGCGTTCTACGACGCGGTGCTGGCGACGCTCGGCTGCAAGCAGATCATGGAGCATCCGGGCGCGGTCGCTTTCGGCAAGGTCTATCCCGAATTCTGGGTGCAGACGCCGATCGACGGCAAGCCGGCCACGCTCGGCAACGGCAGCCATGTCGGCTTCATCGCGCCAAGCAAAGACGCCGTGCAGGCGTTCTGGGATGCAGCGCTGAAGGCGGGAGCGACCGGCGACGGCGCGCCGGGCGGACGCGAACATTATGGTGCGCCTTATTACGGCTGTTTCCTGCGCGACCTCGACGGCCACAAGATCGAAGCGGCCTATTGGGACGAGGAATTGGCGAAGACTCTCGGTATGGGCTAACGCCCACGCTTCGGCTTCACCTCTTTCAACTTCGCGAGCATGTCGGCGAGTTCCTGATCGTCCAAATCGCCGATGCGTTCGGCGAGCAAATTGGCAAGCTCCGTCGCGCGCGGGCTGAGGCCAGCGGTGTCGACGATGACGCGCGGATGCGAGACGCGCGCGAGACGCTCCAGCTCTTCGGCTTCGTCCCAGATGATCGTGAAGAATGTGCAGATCTGGCGCAGCAGCATGGGGCTTGGGCGGCCGCGCTTGCCGTGCTCGAGCGCCGAGAGATAGGCCGAGGAGATTTCCAAGCTCTCCGCCATCTCCTTCAGCGTGATGCCGCGCGCTTTCCGCAGTTCCCTGAGCTTCGCGCCGAACGGAGTCATCGCGCGTCCCGTCGGCGTTTCAAGAGCACGTAGAGCGCCCCCTCGCCGCCGTCTTTCGCTTGCGCGTAGCGGATCGCCAGCACCAGCGGCCGCAGCTCCGCGCCGTTGAGCCAGCGCGGCACCGCAGCTTTGAGAACGCCGCTCTTGCCGGTGATGACCAGCACGCAGCGTTTGCCCGCCTCGGCTCCGGTTTCGAGAAAGCGCGCAAGCCGGCCATGCGCTTGCTCCTGCGTCATGCCGTGCAGGTCGATGCGGCCTTCAAGCGGCAGCTTGCCGCGCACCAGCTTCTGGCCGGTGCGTTTGTCGAGATCGGCCAGGCGGTCATGCGTCAGTTCGGCGAGCGTCGGCTTGCGGGCCGGCGGCGGCTTGGGCATGGCGATGCTGCGCGGCTGGCGCGTCGGCGGCGCGCTCTCCTCTTTCGCGGCCGGCTTCGCCGCAGGCGCGCGGCGCGGATGACGCAGCGGCGTGATGCTCTCGGCGATCTGCCACCACAGCTCGTCGTCGGGCACCAATATCTTGGTCATGCTAGCTGGTCGGTTTGGCGCCCCGCGCGGCGACCGCGTTGGGCAGCAGCAGATAATATTCGCCGCGGTCGCGCATCATGCCGGCCTTGGCCGCCGCCTGCTCGCCCCAGCCGAAAAAGACATCGCCGCGCACCGGGCCGCGGATCGCGCCGCCGGTGTCCTGCGCCACGAACAGGCGGCGGATGCGTGCCTCGCCGGAGCTGGAATTCGCGCCGCCGTCCGGATGCGCGGCGTCGAGCCAGACCGGCAGGCCGAGCGGCAGGAATTTACGGTCCACCGCCAGGCTGCGGCCCGGCGTCAGCGCCACGGTCTGCGCGCCGATCGGGCCGTCGTTCGGTCCCGCGCCCTTCGTCTCGTTGAAGAAGACGTAGGAGCGGTTGGCGTTCATCAAGGATTCGGCCTCGCGCGGATTGGCCTTGAGCCAGGCGCGCAAAGATTGCATCGAGACCTGCTCGGGTTTCATGACGCCGCGCGCCACCAGCTCGCGGCCGATGGCGACATAGGGCTGGCCGTTCTTGCCGGCATAGCCGACGCGCGTCACCGAGCCGTCTTCCATCTGCACGCGGCCCGAGCCCTGGATGTGCAGGAAGAACGCGTCGACCGCGTCGTCGACCCAGATCAGCTCCAGGTTCTTGCCCTTGAGCGAACCCTTCTCGATGGCGGCGCGGTCGTCGTAGGGGCGCAGCCTGCCCTGCACGACCTTGCCGGCGATGGTGCGCCCGGAGAATTCCGAGCCGAATTCGGCGAGGTCGACGGCGACCAGATCGCTCGGCACTTTGTAAAGCGGCACGTTGTAACGCGCCGAGGGCTGCCGCGCGCCGCGCAGCTCGGCCTCGTAATAGCCGGTGAACAGCCCTTGCGTGTCAGCGTTGTTCGCCGCCTTGAACGGCTTGAACTCGCGCTCGAAGAAGCTCCGCGCGGCGGCGCGGTTGCCGTCCGGCACCTGGGCGGCGGCGGCGCAGACGCCGCGCCAGTCGCCGACCAATCCGCCGACGCCCGGCGCTTGGCTCTCGGTCGGCGCTGGCTGCAGGCGCGTGGCGTCGGACTGGCGCGCGAAATAGGCGCAGCTTTTGCGCAAGGCGGGCAGGGCGGCTGAATGGTCGTCCTCGGCCCAGCCGGGCAGGGCGGAGAAGGCGACGGGCGTCAGCGTCAGCGCGTCGGGTTTCTTCTCCGCTTCGCGCTGCGCGCACGAAACGAGCGCCAGCGACGCGGCGAGCGCGGCGGCGAGGAGGAGCGGGCGGGGGAGGGATTTCTGTGCGGCGATCATGCCGCAGAGATTACGCCGGAACGTCGGTGCGGACGAGAGTCCAGTTGGGATCCGACGAGCGCGTGTTGCGCGCGAAGGTCCAGATGTCCGTCGCTTCTTCGATGCGATCCGGGTTCCCGTCCACCACCTTGCCCTCGGCGTCGCGCGTGACGTTGATTTCCTCGGCGACGTATTTGACGGTGACGAAGGCGCTCTGGCCTTCCATGCGGGCTTCGACGATGTCGGCCGACTTGATGCGGACCAGCGTCGTCTCGGTCTTGTGGCCAGCCTTCTCGCGCTCGTTGATGGCCTGCTCGAAATTGGCGAAGACCTCCTCCGAGAGCAGCGGCTTGAGCTTGTCGCGCTCGCCGGCGGCGAAGGCGGCGACGATATAGTCGAACGCGGCGCGCGCGCCTTCCTCGAACTTGGCCTCTTCGAACGACGGGTCGGCGAGCTTGATCTGGGTCAGCGCCGCGCCGAGCGGGCCGGCGGCGAGGGCCGCGTCGGCGGCGTCGCGGCGGGGCAGGGCGACGACATCGGCGGTGCGGTCGGCACGGCGGCCTTCGGGCGTTTCGGCCGGGGCCGGCGGCTTGAACGGATCGCGGCGGCGCTCGTTGCCGGTGCGTTTGCCCAACACGCTGCGCAGACGCAGGATGATGAAGCCCGCGACCAGCGCGAAAAAGATGATGTCAACGAAGGGGACGCCGCTGCCCATGAAGATTCCTGTCGAAATATTTGCCGCAGCTTAGCACGGCCGGCACGGCGGCGGCACCCGCAGGCGGCCGCCGCTCGACGATTCGCTATCACTTAGGCATTTGGCCTTCGTGGGGGCCGATTGCAAGGCAAACGGCGCAGCCGCCGGTTCTGGCCGCGCGATTGTGAGATTATATCCCAGCCTATACTAAAGACCTATATCTATGGCCCGGGCTGGCCTACTCGTGCGGACTTTTTTTAAGACGAATTTAAGCCATGGAGCTTACTTCTTTTTGCGTAGCCGCCTGGCGTTGCGATCTCGCTTCTCCCCCGTGACGATTTCGCCGCGTTCGCCCCACCGCGCCGCGCCAGGCGGCACAAATATTCAATAAAACCAGATAGATAGGGAATACGCCATGTCGGCCCTGACCGCCAAATTCGCCAATATGCGGGTCTTCCCCAAGGTCCTGATCGGCTTCGGCCTCGTTCTGGCTCTGCTGACCGCCGTGGCCGCCATCAGCTTCACCAGCCTGGAGAAAATCGAGGATGGCGTGAAGACCTACGCGCGCATCGAGGCGACCGTCTCGGGCATGCTCTCGATCCAGCGCGACTACGCCGAACTGCGCCGCAGCGTCCTCAATTACGCGAGGAGCGCCGACCAGGCTTCCGCGGACAGCGCGCGCAAGACCGGCGCGGAGATCAAAAAGCTGATCGCCGATACCTCTGCCCTGATCATCAACCCTGAGCGCAAAGCCGCGCTTGCCGCGGTCGACAAGCCAGTCAGCGCCTATCTCGGGCATTTCGAGGCTGTCGTTAAGCAGCGCGACGAGCGCGACGCCCTGCTGCGCGACCAGCTCAACCCTTCGGGCCAGAAGGCCCAAAGCGTCGTGGATGAGATTACCGCCTACGCCCGGACCAGCCGCGATTTCGACCTCATCGCCCAGACCACCGAGCTCGACGGCATCGTCTCCGAAGTCCGCATCAACGTGCTGCGTTTCCTGTCGGACTCGACGACCGAGCAGGGCGAGCGCGTCAACGCCGAATTCGATAAGTTCGATCGCGCGGTCGCTCAACTGGCGCGCACCGCGAGCGGCCAGCTGCAGCGTTTGAACGCCGATCTCGTCTTGCAGAAGGACGCTTATCGTGCCGCCTTCCGCCAGATCTACGCGCGCGACATGGATCTCGAGCGTCTCATCAGCACGACGATGGCCGCCATCGCCGCCGAGGTGAAGACCGGGACCGACAATCTCGCCGAGCTGCAAAACCAGCGGAACGCCGAAGTCAGCGAGAGCACCTTCAGCCTAATTTCGAACAGCGCCATGCTGGTCGGCGTCCTCTCGCTCGCCGCCGTCGCCCTCGGCATCCTGCTCGCCGTCCTGATCGGCCGCGGCATCGCCAAGCCGGTGGTCGGCATGACCTCCGCCATGAACACCCTCGCCGGCGGCGACCTGACCGTCGAGATCCCGGCGCGCAACCGCACGGACGAGATCGGCCAGATGGCCGGCGCCGTCCAGGTGTTCAAGGAAAGCATGCAGGAAACCGAGCGCCTGCGCGCCGAACAGGAAGCGCTGAAGAAGCAGGCCGAGATCGACAAGGTCGCGGCGATGAACAAGCTGGCCGACGAGTTCGAAGCGTCGATCCGCGGCGTCGTCAACGGCGTGGCCTCGGCCGCGACCGAGCTGCAGGCGACGGCGCAGGCCATGTCGGCCACCGCCGAAGAGACCAACGCCCAGGCGACCACCGTCGCCGCCGCCTCCGAACAGGCGTCGAACAACGTGCAGACCGTCGCGACCGCCGGCGAGGAGCTGTCGTCGTCGATCAGCGAGATCAGCCGCCAGGTCGGCGAGGCCGGCAGCATCACGCGTCAAGCGGTCGAAGAGGCGCAACGCACCAGCACGCAGATCATCAGCCTGGCCGATGCCGCGCAGAAGATCGGCGACGTGGTGCAGCTCATCAACGACATCGCGGCGCAGACCAACCTGCTGGCGCTCAACGCCACCATCGAAGCGGCCCGCGCTGGCGATGCCGGCAAGGGTTTCGCGGTCGTGGCCTCGGAAGTGAAGAACTTGGCGACGCAAACCGCCAAGGCGACCGAGGAGATCACCGGCAAGATCGTCGAGATGCAGAGCGCGACCCGCGACTCGACGACGGCGATCCAGAGCATCACCGAGACCATCGGCCGCATCGACGAGATCTCCACCACCATCGCCTCGGCCATCGAAGAGCAGGGCGCCGCGACCCAGGAGATCGCCAACAATGTCCAGCAGGCCGCGCGCGGCACGCAGGACGTCTCCAACAGCATCGTCAACGTCACGCAGGCGGCGAGCGAAACCGGCGCGGCGGCGGAACAGATGCTGTCGTCGTCGAACGATCTCTCCAAGCAGGGCGAAGTCCTGCGCGAGAAGGTCGACGTGTTCGTCGCGCGGGTGCGCGCGGCGTAAAGAGGCCCGCGGGTGCGCGCGGCGTAGTTAAAGACTGGACGTGGGCCGGCATAACGGCGCGCGTCAGGACTGAAATCCTCCCGGCGGCATATCCCCGTATGCCGCCGGGGGCGTTTACGCTCCTGCTAACGGATAGGAGCGGGCGGATTTAACGCTCGGTTAAATCCTCGCCGGTTATGGCCAGGCATCGTCGTCCAACGCGGCCAGCCTCCCCCTCGGCCGCGCCGGACGCTCATGTCAGGCTGCGGGGATCGCCGCGGCCGCAGTTCAGGGGCCGTGTCATGTCTATCGCCGCTACGCTTCGCGCCGCCGTCCAGCTTAAGATCCGCGCGAAAATCCTCGCCGGCTTTTTCCTCGTCCTCGCCTTGTTGATCGCCGTCGCGGCAGTCGGCCTGATCGGCGTGCGCCAGCTGAGCGCCACGTTCGACCATTACGCGGCGCAGGCGGCCGAGACGGTCGATCTGTTCGACATCCAGAACGACATGACCGTGCTCCAACGCAACGCGGCGCAATTCATCATCGCCGGCGATCCGACGACCGGCAAAACCGCGCGCGAGGAGATCGCGCATCTCACGGCGCAGATGACGGCGACGAGCCAGTCCGCCCCGAACCCGTCGCGGCGCGACGCCGTCGCCAAGTTGCGCGACGAGCTTGCCGCCTTCGGGGCGAATTTCGAGAAGGCCATCGACATGCGGACCGAGCGCGAGGCGCTGCTGCTCGAGCGCATCGGCCCGCTCGGCGAAAAGGCCCAGAAGGGCATGGAGGACTTCATCCAGCAGGCGATGGCCGTGAACGCCCAGGAGGAGGTGGCCTACGCCGCCGTGACCCAAGGTAATTTGCTGAACATCCGTCTCAACGTGATCAGTTTCCTCGCCAAGCCGAACAGCGAGCTGGCCGACCGCATCGACGCTCTGTTCGAGCGTTTCGCCGAAGACGCCGACGCCGCCATGCGCCGCATCGAGAATCCGCGCCGGCTCGGCCTGCTCAACGCCGTCCTGCGCGACATGGAAGGCTATCGCGCGGCCTTCTCCGACGCTGTGGTCAAGACCATGGATCTCGAGTCCATGCTCAACAGCACGATGGCCAACGGCGCGGCGCGCATCTCCGCCGAGTTGGAGCGGCTCGCCGACGCGCAAGGGGCGGACATGGCTGCGGTGGAAGCCGCCTCGCGCGCCGATTCGCGCGAAACCCTGCTGCTGACCGCAGTTCTCTCGGGCGGCGCGCTGCTGATCGGCCTCGCCATCGCCTTCCTGCTCGGGCGCGGCATCGCCAAGCCCGTCGTGTCGATGACGGCAGCGATGAGCGAGCTGGCGCGCGGCGACTTGTCCGTCGAAGTGCCGGCGCGCGGCCGCGCCGACGAGATCGGCGAGATGGCCGGCGCGGTCCAGGTCTTCAAGGAGAGCATGCAGGAGACGGAACGCATGCGCGCCGAACAGGAGGCGCTGAAAGCGCAGGCCGAAACCGACAAGCGCGCGACGATGGAGCGGCTCGCCGACGAGTTCGAAGCCTCGATCCGCGGCGTGGTGGACGGCGTCTCGTCCGCCGCCACCGAGCTGCAGGCGACGGCGCAATCCATGTCGGCGACCGCCGAACAGACCAACGCTCAAGCCGCCGCCGTGGCCGCGACCTCGGAACAGGCGTCGGCCAACGTGCAGACGGTCGCCACCGCCTCCGAGGAGTTGGCCTCGTCGATCGGCGAGATCGGCCGTCAGGTCACGGAGTCGGTGAACATCGCGACGCAGGCGGTGAGCGAAGCGGAGCGGACCAACCGGCAGGTCCAGGGCCTCGCCGAAGCGGCGCAGAAGATCGGCGACGTGGTCAAGCTCATCAACGACATCGCCGGCCAGACCAACCTCCTCGCGCTCAACGCGACGATCGAGGCGGCGCGCGCCGGCGACGCCGGCAAGGGCTTCGCCGTGGTCGCCACGGAAGTGAAGTCGCTGGCGACGCAGACGGCCAAAGCGACGGAGGAGATTTCCGCCAAGATCGCCGAGATGCAGGCGGCGACGGAAAGTTCGGTGACGGCGATCGGCGCGATCGGCGGCACCATCGTGCGGATCAACGAGATCGCGACGACCATCGCCTCGGCGGTGGAGCAGCAGGGCGCGGCGACGGCGGAGATCGCCAACAACGCCCAGCAGGTCTCGCACGGCACGCGCGAGGTCTCGTCCAACATCGTCAACGTCACGCAAGCGGCTAGCGAGACCGGCGCGGCGGCGGAACAGATGCTGTCGTCGGCCGGCGAACTGGCCAAGCAAGGCGAGACGCTGCGCGCCAAGGTCGATGTCTTCGTCTCGCGCGTCCGCGCGGCTTAAGCGGCCCTCCCGAATTTCGGGCGAATCGGCCGATCACGCCGATTCGCCTTGAATTCCCGCCCATCGCGCCCGACTTTAGCGCCGATGCCCCTCCTGATCGGCTTTCTGCTCTGGCCCATTGTCGAGATTTGGCTGCTGATCGAGATCGGCGGCGAGATCGGCGCGTGGGCGACCATCGGCTGGATTCTCGCCACCGCCGTCGCCGGCGGCCTGTTGCTGCGCCATCAGGGCGCCCAAGCCATGACGCGAATCCGCCAGACTCTCGCCGACGCGGAGGCCGGCGACGAGGCATCCGGCGCGGCATTGGCCGGCGATTTGCTTGGGGCAATCGCCCTCTTTTTCGCCGCCATCTGCTTGATCTTGCCCGGTTTTCTGACCGACACCCTCGGCATCCTGCTGCTCCTCCCCATCCTCCGCCGCATCCTCGGGCGGGGCCTTTGGGGGTGGCTGCGCCGCTCGGAGCGCGTGCGCGTCTATGCCGCAGGCGGCGGCCATCCGTTCCGGCGCGGCCCTCGGCCCGATCCGACCATCATCGAAGGCGAGTATCGCGATCTAAGCGAGCCGCCATCCTCCGACCATGGGTCCGCCCGTGGGCCCAAGCCGGGGCAAGATCGGCTGCCGACGCGCGCGCCCTGAGCGTGGCGCGCAAGGTCGAGACGGCCGACCGAGGCCATTTGCAACCGGCGCGCCTTTCATGTTACCTCGGCGGCGCTTCTTTCCCGCCAGCCGCTTTCCAGAAAGGCGTTTCATGTCCGACAGCACCGTTCCCCCGGCCGCCTCCGGCGCCGACAATCCGCAAGCCGCTCAGGGCCCGGTGCTCCAGACGCTGGCGCAATATCTCAAGGACATGTCCTTCGAGAATCCGTCGCCGCTCGAATCGCTGACGCTGAACAACCCGAGCCCGACGGTCAACGTCAACGTCTCGGTCAACACGCGGCCGGCCAAGGAGAACGTCCACGAGTTGGCGATCACCTTGCAGGTCCACACGTTGGCCGGCGAGAAGAGCCTGTTCCTGATCGAGCTGACTTATTGCGGCTTGTTCGCGCTGGTCAACATCCCCGAGGATCAGATTCAGCCGATCCTGCGCGTCCATTGCGCCAGCTTGTTGTTTCCGTTCATGCGCAACATCGTCAGCGAAGCGACGCGCGATGGCGGCTTCGCGCCGCTCTATCTCAACATGATCGACTTCGCCCAGCTATTTCAGCAGTTCCAGGCGAACGGCGCGACGACGGCGAGCCACAGCAGTGGCGCGACCGCCTAAGGGCCGCGCGGGCCGCTAAGCCGTCCAGATCGGATTTTTCAGCTTGGCGATGAAAGCGGCGTGGGCTTCGAGCTCCGCCGCGCTCGCTTCGTGCGGCCGCGGCGGCCGCGCCGGCTGATCGCGCAAAATCGGCGCGACGCGCGCCGCGGCGGCGGGTCCGCCTGCCGCTTCGGCGAGCGACAGGCCATGCTGGCGGCCGCCGGTCAATTCGAGATAGACGGCAGCGAGCAGTTCCGCGTCGAGCAGCGCGCCGTGCACCGTGCGCATCGTGTTGTCGACGCCGAAGCGCTTGCACAAGGCGTCGAGCGAAGCCGGCTGGCCGGGGAATTTCTGGCGCGCCATCGCCACCGTGTCGATCGCCTTGCCGGCGAAGCGCGGCTTGCCCGCGCGTTCGAACTCGGCGTTGACGAAACGCATGTCGAATTCGGCGTTGTGCGCGACGATGTCGTCGCCGGCGATGAATTCGATCAGCTCATCGGCGTAAGAGGCGAACAGCGGCTTGTCGGCGAGGAATTCGGCGCTCAGCTTATGGACGTTGAAAGCCTCGATGGGCATGTCGCGCTCGGGATTGGCGTAGCGGTGGAACACCCGCCCGGTCGGCACGCGATTCATCAGCTCGATGCAGGCGATTTCGACCAGCCGATGGCCGGCGGCGGGATCGAGGCCTGTGGTCTCGGTGTCGAGGATGATCTCGCGCATCAGGCGTTTCTCCGTTCGCCGCGCTGGGCGGCGAGGCGCGGCAGCAGCCGCGCCAGACGCGCTAAGGTGTCGCGGCGGTTCAATCCGGTCGGCAGCACGTGATCGGCGCGGCGGCGCTTTTCCGCGTCCGGCAACTGCGCCGCGCGCACCGCAGCGAGCTTGGATCTGTCCATGCCGGGGCGGCGCAGCACCCGCGCGGTCTGCACCATCTGCGGCGCGCTGACCACTAGCACGGCATCGACGCGGCCCGCCGAACCGCTTTCCAGCAGCAGCGGGATGTCGAGCGCGGCCAAGGGTTTGCGGGCCGCGCGCGCGGCTTTGAGAAAGCGCGCTTCGGCCGCGCGCACGCGCGGATGCAGAATCGATTCGAGCCGGCGCAAATTCCTGCGTTCGGGATCGCGCTTCTTGTCGAACACCAGCTTGGCGAGCGCTTGGCGGTCGAGCCGGCCGTTCGTCACCATGCCAGGAAACGCGCGCGAGATGGCGTGCAGCGCCGCGCCGCCCGGGGCGGTCAGGCGATGCACTTCCTCGTCGGCGGAAAAGACCGGCACGCCGCGCGCGCGCAACATGCGTGCCGTCTCGCTTTTGCCCATGCCGATCGAGCCGGTGAGGCCGATCACGCGCATCGGGTTTTCCTCATCACAGGCCTTCGGCGAGGAAGGCGCGCAAGCTCGGCGTGATTTCCGGCTCGCGGCCGAACCAGGCGGCGAAACCGGGCCGCGCCTGATGGATCAGCATGCCGAGACCATCGACGCCGACGAGGCCGCGCGCGCGCGCCGCCGCCAGCAAGGACGTTTCCAGGGGCGCATAGACGCAATCGAACACGACGGCGTCTTTCGGCAAGGCGGCAAGGTCGAGATCGAGCGGCGGCTGGCTGCGCATGCCTTGCGTCGTGGTATTGACTGCGAGGGCCGCACCGTCGAGCGCCGCGCCGCGCGCCAGCCAGGGCGTCACTTTGAGACGCGGATCGGCGAGCGCCAAGGCCAAAGCCTCGGCGCGCTCGCGCGTGCGGTTGACTAGACGCACTTCGGGAACGCCGGCGTCGAGCAGCGCCACCGCGATAGCGCGCGCCGCGCCGCCAGCGCCGAACAGCACAGCCGGCGCGCGCTCGGCCCGCCAATCCGGCGCGGCTTCGACGAGATGGACGAGAAAACCGAGTCCGTCCGTATTCATGCCTTCGAGCGCGCCGTCGTCGCGGACGATGACCGTATTGACCGCGCCGATGCGCCGGGCATGATCGTCAGCGATATCGACCGCCGCGAGCGCGGCTTCTTTGTGCGGCACCGTGACGTTGACGCCGCGAAAGCCCATCAACGGCAAGGTGCGCAGAACTTGCGGGAATTGCTCGGGCGCGACCGCGAGCGGCACGTATGCGCCGTCGATGCCGTAATGTTCGAGCCACCAGCCGTGCAGGCGCGGCGAGCGCGAATGGCCGACCGGCCAGCCGATCACGCCGGCGAGTTTCGCTTGGCCAGTGAGGATCATGGTTTGACGACCCCGTGATTGCGCAGGAAATCCAAGAGCGGCAAGAGCGGCATCCCGAGAATGGTGAAATAATCGCCTTCGACGCGCGTGAACAATTGCGCGCCGAAACCCTCCAATTGATAAGCGCCGACCGAACCGAGGATGGCGTCGCCGGCGGCATCGAGATAGCCGTCGAGAAAACCTTCGGTGAAGGGGCGCACGGTGAGCTGGGCACGGCCGATATGGTGCCACAGCCGCTCGCCGCCGCGCAGCACGACAGCGGCGCTGATCAGCATATGTGTCTTGCCGCGCAAGCTGAGCAATTGCTCGCGCGCCGCCTTGCGGTCGGGCGGTTTGTCGAACCAGCGCTCACCGCAGACCAGCACTTGATCGGAACCGACGACGAGAGATTCCGCATGGCGGCGGCCGACCTGGCGCGCCTTCATCTCGGCAAGCGCCACGGCAAGATCGTCGGCGCTGGCGCCTTCGGCGCGCATGGCGCGTTTGATTTCGTCTTCGTCGACGGCCGATGCATCCTGGACGAAGGGCACGCCACCGCGCGTCAGCATGGCGGCGCGGGCCGCGCTGGCGGAGGCGAGGACGAGAGGCGGAACCGGAACGGGCGCAGGCATGGCACCGTTATAAGCGGCGGCGGTTCGGCAGGGTAGAGGCTTGCCGCACCGGACGGGCAAGAGTTTTGCGGACAAGCATGAGGATGGATCGTGCCGACCTGGGCATAAGTGGCGAGTTGCGCACAGGCACGCCAAGTTCATGCCCGACTCGCTCAGCGCCATACGCGAAGCGGGCGCGCGGGACGAACTTGTCCGCCTCTGTGAATCGGCGGCATAACCGGCGCGCGCAGGGGCTAAAACGGTTTATCCCCGTTATTCTCGTCCCCGCTTTCCCGCCAGGAAAACGGGAGCGCAACAGCTTTTGTCCGCGCCTTTTCCCCACCGAGCGATCCATTTCACCAGGAGTCCGCGTAAGCTCTGAACAAATCTCCGCCGAGCCACAATCCCCGGTTTCCACAGGACCAACTACTACTACAACCTTTTAAGATTCTTAGATTGTAGTAGAACCGCACGGCGACAACGAGCGAGCCCGCCTTGACCGAATCCGTGAAAACGCCAGATGCCGAGACGCCGAACCAGAAACGGTTTTTGCGCGCGTTGCGCCGCGAGGTGGTGGACCGCCCGCCGTTCTGGTTCATGCGCCAGGCTGGCCGCTATCTGCCGGAATATCAGGCAATCCGCGGTCGCGCGCCAAACTTCCTGAAATTCTGCTACGACCCGGCGATGGCGACCGAAGTGACATTGCAGCCGGTGCAGCGCTTCGGCATGGATGCGGCGATCATCTTTTCCGACATCCTCGTGATCCCCGACGCGCTCGGCCAGCAAGTCGCCTTCGAGCCGGGCCGCGGGCCGGTGCTCGAACCGATCGCTGAAGCGAAGGACTTGCCGCCGTTCGACGCGGACAAGCTGCGCGCTTACCTCGAACCCGTCTACGAAGCCTTGCGCCAGACCAAGGCCGCTTTGCCGCCCGATGTGGCGCTGATCGGTTTCGCCGGCGCGCCCTGGACCATCGCCGCTTACATGATCGAAGGCGGCTCGTCGCGCGATTTCGAGAAGCTCAAAGCCTTCGCTTACGGTCGGCCCGCCAGTTTCGCGGCGATCATCGACATGCTGGTCGAGGCCATCGCCGCGCATCTGATCGCGCAAGTGGAAGCCGGCGCTGAAGCGCTGCAATTGTTCGACAGCTGGGCCGGCGTGCTGCCGGAAACGCAATTTCAGCGCTGGTGCGTCGCGCCAGCGGCGATGATCGTGCGCAAAGTGAAGGCGGCGCATCCCGACGTGCCGATCATCGGCTTTCCCAACCGCGCCGGCGCGCTCTACGGGCTCTATGCGACCGAGAGCGGCGTCGACGGTCTATCGCTCGACGCCACTATGCCGCTCGATTGGGCGGCCGGCAGTTTGCAGCCTCGCGTGACGTTGCAGGGCAATCTCGATCCGATGATGTTGGTGACTGGCGGCGAGGCGATGAAAACCGAGGCGCGCCGCATCCTCGCCGCGCTCGGCAAAGGGCCGTTCATCTTCAATCTCGGCCATGGCGTGCCGCAAATCACGCCGCCGGCCCATGTCGCCGAATTGTCGGCGTTGCTGCAGAATTGGCAGCCGCAATGAGCCAGGCAGGCCGATGAAAACCGCTGTCGTGCTGTTCAACCTCGGCGGGCCGGACAGCCTGGACGCGGTGCGGCCGTTCCTGCGCAACCTATTTTCCGATCCGGCGATCATCTCCTTGCCCAATCCGTTGCGCTGGTTGATCGCCTGGCTGATCTCGTCGCGCCGGACCAAAACCGCGCAAGCGATCTATGCGAGGATCGGCGGCAAATCGCCTTTGCGCGAATTGACCGAGGCGCAAGCGCGCGCTTTGGAAACGCAGCTGGGCGGCGATCATCGCGTGTTCGTCGCCATGCGCTATTGGCATCCGTTCGCGGACGAGGCGGCCCAAGCGGTGAAAGCTTACGAACCGGACCGGATCGTTTTGCTGCCGCTCTATCCGCAATTTTCGCGCACCACGACCGGCTCGTCGTTCAAGGATTGGCGGCGCGCGGCGATGGAGATCGGCATCTCGGCGCCGACTGCCGAGGTGCGCGACTATCCCGATCATCCGGCCTATGTGGCGGCGCTGGCGGCACAGTTGCGCGCCGCTTTGACCGAGGCGAAAGGCCAAGGCCCGTTCCGGTTGCTGTTTTCGGCCCATGGCTTGCCGAAAAAAGTGATCGATGCCGGCGATCCCTATCAGGCGCAGATCGAGCGCACGGCAGCGGCGGTCGTCGCCGCGCTGGGAATCGATGCCGAAGGTCTCGATTGGCGCGTCTGCTACCAGAGCCGCGTCGGGCCGCTCGAATGGATCGGGCCGCCGACCGATGACGAGATCAAGCGCGCCGGCGAGGAAAAGCGCGGCCTCGTCGTCCTGCCCATCGCCTTCGTGTCGGAACATTCGGAAACTTTGGTCGAGCTCGATATCGAATATCGCGAGCTGGCGGACCATGCCGGCGTGCCGTTCTATATCCGCGTGCCGGCGCTCGGCACCGATGACGGCTTCATCGCCGCGTTGGCCGATTTGGTCGGGCGAGCCTGAGGCCGAGGGGGGAGACGCGATGGATTTTCTCGCCGGCTGGGCGCTATGGATCAAGGCGCTGCACGTCATCTCGGTGATCGCCTGGATGGCCGGAATGCTCTATCTGCCGCGTCTGTTCGTCTATCATTGCGCCGCCGCGCCCGGCTCGGAGGCCTCCGAAATGCTCAAGGTGATGGAGCGCCGGCTGCTCAAGGCCATCGTCAACCCGGCGATGATCGCCACGTTCCTGTTCGGCGGTCTGCTACTGGCGACACCCGGCCTTGTGGACTGGTCGTCGGGCTGGCTGTGGACCAAGCTCGCCCTGGTGTTTTTCGGCATGGGCGGCCTGCACGGCGCGTTTTCCCGCTGGCAGAGCGATTTCGCCGCGGATCGCAACCGCCATACCGCCAAGTTCTACCGGTTCGCCAACGAAGCGCCGACGCTGATCCTGATCGCCGTCGTCATCCTGGTGATCGTCAAGCCGTTCTAGGGCGGGAACGCGGCCGGGCCGGGGCGACAGATCCGTGAAGCCTTTGGAATCCTTTTGACAGGGATCGCAGTCCTTGGCTTAATGACCGGCATCCGCCTTGGCGAGTCTCCCTCGCCGCCAGCCTTCCCCGCCAGACTTCCTCAAGCCGTTTCCGATCCAAACCACCCCGGCGGTCCACGACAGGTGGCGGCCCTCCCGGCTAGGGACAGGGCAGAGGTTCGGAAAACTCCCCCCGTAGTTTTTCCCGCTCCAGCCCGCACGCCAGAACCCCATCATGAATCTCCAAGAACTGAAAAAGAAATCCCCTGCGGATCTCCTCGCCTATGCCGAGGAATTGAAGATCGAGAACGCGTCGAGCCTGCGCCGCCAGGACATGATGTTCGCGATCCTCAAGCAGCTGGCGGATAACGACAGCGCCATCTACGGCGATGGCGTGCTGGAAATCCTGCAGGACGGCTTCGGCTTCCTGCGCTCGCCAGAGGCGAACTACCTGCCGGGCCCGGACGACATCTACGTCTCGCCCTCGCAAGTGCGTCGCTTCGGCTTGCGCGGCGGCGACACGGTGGAAGGCCAGATCCGGGCGCCGAAGGACGGCGAACGCTACTTCGCGCTGCTCAAGGTCAACACGATCAATTTCGCGCCGCCCGACGAGGTGCGCCACCGCATCAACTTCGACAACCTGACGCCGCTCTATCCCAACGAGCGCCTGCATCTGGAAAGCAAAGCCGGCCAGATCAAGGACAACACGACCCGCGTCATCGACCTGATCGCGCCGCTCGGCAAGGGCCAGCGCGCGTTGATCGTCGCGCCGCCGCGCACCGGCAAGACCGTGATGCTGCAGAACATCGCGCACGCGATCTCGCAGAACCACCCCGAGGTCTATCTCATCGTCCTGCTGATCGACGAGCGCCCCGAGGAAGTGACCGACATGTCGCGGTCGGTGAAGGGCGAAGTCGTCAGCTCGACCTTCGACGAGCCGGCGACGCGCCACGTGCAAGTCACCGAAATGGTGCTCGAGAAGGCCAAGCGCCTGGTCGAGCACAAGCGCGACGTCGTCATCCTGCTCGACTCCATCACGCGTCTCGCCCGCGCCTACAACACCGTCGTGCCGTCGTCGGGCAAGGTGCTGACCGGCGGCGTCGACGCCAACGCCCTGCAGCGCCCCAAGCGCTTCTTCGGCGCTGCGCGCAACATCGAGGAAGGCGGCTCGCTGACCATCATCGCCACCGCGCTGATCGACACCGGCTCGCGCATGGACGAGGTGATCTTCGAAGAGTTCAAGGGCACCGGCAATTCCGAAATCATCCTCGACCGCAAGCTATCGGACAAGCGCACCTTCCCGGCCATCGACATCACCAAGTCGGGCACGCGCAAGGAAGAGCTGTTGGTCGACAAGGGCACGCTGGCCAAGATGTGGGTGCTGCGCCGCATCCTGATGCCGATGGGCGTCACCGACGCGATGGAGTTCCTGCTCGGCAAGCTCAAAGAGACGAAGACCAATTCCAACTTCTTCGACTCGATGAACACCTAGCCGCAGCGGCAGAGAATCGAAAAGGGCGCTCCCGCAAGGCAGCGCCCTTTTTGTTATCGATGGCGTATCAAGCGCGCGGGCAGCTACTGATGCCGAATATCGAATAGAGCGGGCAGAAGCGGAATAACGCCGTGGCCAACGGGATGAGGCCGATCAGCCCAAACCAACGCGCTTCGCCGGGATACCAAAAAATTGCCGACAGAATGACGAGGCCGACGATAAAACGCAGGATGCGGTCGATGCCGCCGACATTCGAGTTCATGGTCACGCGCCTTTCGAGAAGGGTTTGCCGGATCGTCGATCAGGCTAGCCCCGTCCTTTGGGTCGCGCTTTGACGCATATCAAGCCGTCATGACGGCAAAATCACCGTGCTGCCGGTCGTCTTGCGCGCCGCCAAATCGATCTGCGCCTGGGCGACGTCTTTCAGCGCGTAGGTCTGGCCGATCTTGATCCGCACATGCTCGTGCTTCACCACGTCGAACAGTTCGGCGGCGTTGGCGAGCAACTCGGCGCGGGTGATGTTGTAGCTGTAGAGCGTCGGGCGGGTGAGGAACAGCGAGCCCTTCTGGCTGAGAATCTGCAAATCGACCGGATCGACCTTGCCGGACGCGTTGCCGAAGCTGACCATCAGGCCGCGCGGACGCAGGCAGTCGAGCGAGCGCTCGAAGGTGTCCTTGCCGATCGAATCGTAGACCACCGGCAGCAGTTCGCCCTTGGTGATCTGCTTCACGCGCTGGACGTAATCTTCCTTGGTATAGACGATCGGATGGTCGCAGCCGTTTTCGGCCGCGAGCTTGGCCTTCTCGTCGCTACCGACCGTCCCGATCACGGTCGCGCCGAGATGCTTGGCCCATTGGCACATGATGAGGCCGACGCCGCCGGCGGCGGCGTGGACCAGGACCGTGTCGCCCTTCTGCACGCGATAGGTCAGGCGCAGCAGATATTGCGCGGTCAGGCCCTGCAAGGTCATGGCCGCTGCCTGCTTGTCGGTGATGCCGTGCGGGATCTTGACCAACCGGTCGGCCGGCATGGTGCGCGCTTGCGCATAGCCGCCGAAGCCGCCGCCGTAGCAGACGCGGTCGCCGACCTTGAACTCGGTCACGCCGTCGCCAACCGCTTCGATCTCGCCGGCCGCCTCGCAGCCGAGCGTGACCGGGAATTGCGGCACCTTGTAGACGCCGGTGCGGTAGTAGATGTCGATGAAATTGAGGCCGATGGCGGTCTGCTTGAGCCGCACCTGTCCGGCGCCGGGCGCGTCGTCGGCGACGTCTTCGTAGCGCAGGGCCTCGGGCCCGCCGTAATTGTGGATGCGAACGGCTTTGGTCATGGCGGACTCGTCTGCTGGAGTTAAGCGCTCAATTCGGGCGCGAGCGCGCCTTCGAGCTTGAGCAGGATGCGTTTCGTCTCGACGCCGCCGGCGCCGGAATAGCCGGTCAGCGATCCGTCGGCGGCGAGCACGCGGTGGCACGGCAGAATGATCGGAATCGGGTTGCGGCCGCAAGCGCCGCCGACGGCGCGCGCCGAGGAGCGCGTCGCCTTGGCGAGCGCGCCGTAAGTCATGAGTTCGCCGTAGGGAATCTCGGCCATGCGCCGCCAGACGCGCTTTTGAAAGTCGGTGCCGGGCGGATCGAGCGGCAAGTCGAAGGCCGTCAGGCGGCCGGCGAAATAGGCGGCAAGCTGCTCGGCGGCGCGGCGCAGCAGCGGCGTCGGGCTCTGCGTGCCGTGCTTGCCCCAGTCGAGCGACACGAGGGCCCCGGCGCGTTCGGTCAGCGTCAGGGTGCCGATCGGGCTTTCGATCATGTGACGGAAATCGCCGGGCTGGCTGACGAAAGCCTCAACCATTCGGCGCGCCGGACCGGATGACCCGCGCGGCTTTCAGCGCCTCGACCAATTGCACCGGATCGCTAATCGGCAGGGTGCAGGTCTGGCCGACGCAGACATAGGCGGCGGCCGCGCCGTCCGGCGCTTGTTTGCCGTGGGCGGGGTGCGACGCGGGCAAGGCCTGGCCCGGCGCGACATGTTGGACCACGCGGTCGGGCAGCGAGACGGATTCGGCCGCCGCGCGCAAGGCGTGGGCCGCCGCGCCGTCGCCCGTCAGCACGATTTGCACGCCATGCTGCAAGAACTGGTTGGCGTTGAGCAGGCTCGGCAGCGGGAAGAAATTGCGCGCGATCTCGCCGGCGAAGGCGGCGACGGTTTCCTCGGCGCGCGCGCGGTACTCCTCTTTGCCGGTGAGATACCACAGCCGCGCCAGCGCGCCGGCGGCGACGGCATTGCCGGCCGGCGTCGCTTGGTCCGTCGCGTCGCGCCGGCGCACGATCAACCCTTCGGCGTCGTCGGCGGTGAAATAATAGCCGCCGTCCTTCGCATCCCAGAAATGCGCGTCGAGCGTGCCAATCCAGCGTTCGGCGTCGGCGAGAGGCTCGGTCGCGCCGGTCGCCTCGAACAGCGCCAGGGCGGCACGCGCCATCTGCGCGTAATCGTCGATCATGCCCGCGCCGCGCCGCTGGCCGTCGCGATAGCTGTGAAAGAGGCGATCCCCATCGCCGAGCTTCGCCTTCACCGTAGCGTAAGCGCGTAGCGCCATGTCGCGCCAATCGGCGCGGCCGAAGACGCCGGCGGCGAAGGCGAGGGTGGCGATCATCATGCCGTTCCAGTCGGCCAGCATCTTGTCGTCCCAGCCCGGACGAACGCGGCCGGCGCGGACGGCCAGCAATTTGGCGCGCAATCGCGCCAGCGCGGCCTCTTCCTCATCGCTCAACAGTTCCGCGTGCGCGGTGCGATTGAGGATGATCTTGCCTTCCCAATTGCCGGCGGCGCTGACGTCATAGACCCGTTTGAACAGCGCCAGGTCCGCGACCGGCACGTCGATGAGCGCGGCGTCGATCTCGGCTTCGCTCCAGACGTAGAACTTGCCTTCCTCATGCTCGCTGTCGGCGTCCAATGTCGCGCCGAAGCCGCCGTCCGGCGTCACCATCTCGCGCGTCAGCCATTGCACCGTCTCCTCGACGCGCTGCGCGAACAATGGCTGGCGCGTCTCCTGCCAGACCAGCGTCAGGATCTCGATCAGTTGCGCGTTGTCGTAGAGCATTTTCTCGAAATGCGGCACGAGCCATTTCTGATCCGTCGAATAGCGCGCGAAGCCGCCGCCGAGATGGTCGTAAATGCCGCCTTGGCTCATCTTCTCCAGGCTGAGGACGACAGCGTCGCGCAGCGCCGTCTTGCCGCCGCGCAGGTATGCCCGCCAGATCAGCTCGAAATGGCTGCTGTGGGGAAACTTCGGCGCGCTGCCGAGGCCGCCATGCTCCATGTCGAATTCGCGCAGGATGCGTTCGGCGACCTGATCGAGAATCGAGACGGGAATCAGCGCGCCCTTCTTGGGCTGGCCCATGGCGTCGAGGGCGGTCTTGATCTTGGCGGCGTTGAGCGCGATGTCGTGCGGCTGGGTCTTGAAGACTTCGGACGCTTTGAGCAGCAGATCGACGAAGGCGGGCCGGCCATACTTCGCTTCGGGCGGAAAATAGGTGCCGCCCCAGAACGGCTCGGCGTCGGGGGTCAGGAACATGGTGAGCGGCCAGCCGCCCTGTTCGCCGAGCAATTGCAGCGCCGCCTGATAGATGCCGTCGATGTCGGGCCGCTCTTCGCGGTCGACCTTGATGTTGACGAACAGCCGGTTCATCACCGCCGCGGTCGCCCGATCTTCGAAGCTTTCCTGCGCCATCACATGGCACCAGTGGCAGGCGGCGTAGCCGACCGATAGCAGGATCGGCTTGTTGGTCTCGCGCGATTCGGCGAGCGCCTCCGGCCCCCAGGCGCGCCAGTGCACCGGGTTGTCCTTGTGCTGCAGGAGATAGGGACTGGTTTCCTGCGACAGCAGATTCTTCGGCGGCAAAGGCATGGGGACTCGCTGGGGGACGCGGGAGAAGGGACCGTTATAGGCGCTGCGTTGCGGCGATGCGCGCGATTCCGTAGTTTGGCGTTTCGCCGAGATAGGACAACCCCAGAAGACGCGCCGCGCCGTGACAATGTTCGATCAAGCGACCATCTATGCGCTCGCCAGCGCGCCCGGCGCGGCCGGAGTCGCGGTCCATCGCGTTTCGGGACCGCGCGCGCGGGAGATCTTCGCCAAGCTGTGCCGGCGCGAGGTGCCGCCGCCGCGTCTGGCGACGCGCGTCGTGCTGCATGATCCGGCGAGCGATGAGGTGCTGGACGACGGCTTGGCCCTGTGGTTTCCGGCGCCGGCGAGTTTCACCGGCGAGGATGTCGTCGAGCTGCATCTGCATGGCGGTCGGGCCGGCATCGCGGCGGCGCTGTCGGCGCTCGGGCGTATGGAGGGCTATCGGCTGGCCGAGCCGGGCGAATTCACCAAGCGCGCCTTTGTCGCCGGCAAGCTCGATCTCACCGCCGCCGAGGGGCTGGCCGATCTCGTCGCGGCCGAGACTGAGGCGCAGCGCCGTCAGGCGCGCCGCCAATCGGCGGGGGAACTGGGCGCGCTTTACGAAGGCTGGCGCGCGCGATTGCTCAGCCTGCTGGCCTATCAGGAAGCCGCCATCGATTTCGTCGATGAAGACCTCCCGCCGGACATGCTGGCGGACGCGGCCGCACAAATCGCGGCCTTGATCGCCGATATCGACGCGCATCTCGCGGACAACCGGCGCGGCGAGCGGCTGCGCGAGGGCTTTTCGGTGGTCATACTCGGCGCGCCCAACGCCGGCAAATCGACGCTGCTCAACGTGCTGGCGCGACGTGAGGCCGCGATTGTCTCGGCCCGCGCCGGCACCACGCGCGATGTGATCGACGTCCATCTCGACCTCGGTGGCTGGCCCGTCATTCTCACCGATACGGCCGGCTTGCGCGAAAGCACCGACGAGATCGAGGCGGAGGGCATCCGTCGCGCGCGGGCACGCGCGGCCGATGCGGACCTGAAACTCGTTTTGTTAGACGGAACAGCCATACTTGACAGACATACCATTGAATTAATTGATGAAAATAGCATTGTCCTACTAAGTAAGACCGACCTCCATACCGAGCTTTTGACCATATCAGGCCATGCTGCGCTGCCGATTTCGGCCAAAACCGGGGATGGGATCCCCGAATTGCTCTCCCGCCTCCAAAATGCCGTTGCGGCGCGTCTCGGAGATCAGGGTAGTCCCGCTTTGACTCGCCATAGACACCGGGAATCATTGGAGAATTGCCGTGATTTTCTCGAAGTCGCACTTGGTTCTACCGCACCCGAGCTGCTCGCTGAGGAGCTGCGTCAAGCCGCACAAGCCTTGGGCCGCCTCACCGGCAAGGTCGGCGTCGAAGACTTGCTGGATAAAATCTTTCGCGATTTTTGCATTGGAAAATAAGGGGTTGGCGGGATGTTTCACGTGAAACAGCGCGGCCCGATTGACGCGGCGCGGCGCGCTTCATAGATTGCGCGCCATGTCCGGTTCTGTGGATAAATTCGACGTCATTGTTATCGGCGGCGGCCATGCCGGCTGCGAAGCGGCAACCGCGGCTGCGCGTCTCGGGGCGCGTACGGCGCTCGTCACCCATAAGCCGGAAACCATCGGCGAAATGTCCTGTAACCCCGCTATCGGCGGTTTAGGTAAAGGGCATCTGGTGCGCGAGATCGACGCCCTGGATGGCGTTATGGGCCGTGCTATTGACGCTGGCGGCATCCAATTCCGCATTCTCAACAAGAGCAAGGGTCCGGCGGTTCAGGGGCCACGTGCCCAGGCCGACCGCAAACTCTATCGCGTCGCCATGCAGCGATTGTTGGCCGAACAAGACAACCTCACCATTATTGCGGGCGAGGCCGATGATTTGCGCCTGGATGCCAGCGGCGCCGTTGCGGGGGTGATTCTCGGCGACGGCCGCGAACTCGCTTGCGCCGCCGTGGTGCTCACCACCGGCACTTTCCTGCGTGGCCTGATCCATATGGGCGAGACGCAAATCCCCGCCGGTCGGGTTGGCGAAGCGCCGAGCCTTGGTCTGTCGAAGACTTTGGAGCGCGCAGGGTTCGCCCTGGGCCGGCTCAAGACCGGGACGCCGCCGCGTCTCGATGGCCGCACCATCGATTATGCTGGCCTCGATGCCCAGCCCGGGGATGATCCCGCCATCCCGTTCTCGACGCTGACGGCAGCGATCACCACGCCGCAAGTCGCTTGCCACGTCACCGGCACGACGGAGGCGAGTCACGCGCTGATCCGCGCCAATTTGCATCGCGCGCCCATGTATAGCGGTCAGATCCAAAGCAGCGGCCCGCGTTATTGCCCATCCATCGAGGATAAGGTGGTGCGCTTTGCCGGCCGCGAGCGGCATCAGATTTTCCTCGAACCGGAAGGGCTGGACGATCCCACGGTCTATCCCAACGGCATCTCCACGTCGCTGCCGGCGGATGTGCAGCAGGCTTTGCTCAAGACCATTCCGGGCCTGGAAAATACGGTCATTCTGCGGCCTGGCTACGCCATCGAATATGATTACGTCGATCCCCGCGAGTTGAACCGCACCCTGGAAACGCGGCGCGTGCCCGGCCTCTTCCTGGCGGGCCAGATCAATGGCACCACGGGCTACGAGGAGGCGGCCGGGCAGGGCCTGATCGCCGGCCTCAATGCCGCGCTCAAGGCGGGCGGCGCCCGCGAGCCGTTCATTCTCGATCGCGCCGACGGCTATCTCGGCGTGATGATCGACGATTTGGTGACGCAGGGCGTGACCGAGCCCTATCGCATGTTCACCTCGCGGGCCGAATATCGCCTGACTTTACGCGCCGACAATGCCGATCAGCGACTGACGCCCAAAGGCCTTGCCCTGGGCTGCGTCGGTCCTATCCGCGCGGCAGCCTATCAGGCCAAAGCCCAGGCGTTGGCCTTAGCGCGGGCCTTGGCCGAATCGCTCAAGGCGACGCCGCCGGAACTGGCGCGTGCCGGCCTTGCCGTCAATCAGGACGGGCAGCGCCGCAGCGCGCTGGCGCTGCTGGCCTATTCGGATATCAATCTGGCTCGCCTAGCGGCGATCTGGCCGGCCCTGGGGCAACTCGCTCCCGAGGTTGCCGCCCAGCTCGAAATCGACGGGCGCTATGCCGGTTATCTGGATCGTCAGGCAGCCGACATTCGGGCGTTGCGCAAGGATGAATCGCTGTCGCTGCCGGCCGATGTCGATTACGACAACATCGGCGGCCTCTCGACCGAATTGCGCGACAAGCTCAAGCGCATCCGCCCCGAAAGCCTGGCGGCGGCGGGGCGCATTCCGGGGATGACTCCGGCAGCATTGACCGCTTTGCTTGGCCATGTGAAGCGCCGGCAGATCGTCGCAACCGCCTGATTGCCGTGACAGTAGACACGCCATTAGGGGCTGAAAGATTTTTCGAACTGGGGAATGTTTCACGTGAAACATTCGCCCGGCTGCAAACCTACGCCGCGTTGCTGGAGAAATGGCAGGGGGCCATCAATCTGGTCGGACGCGATACGCTGCCGGATTTATGGCGGCGGCATATTCTGGATTCGGCACAAGTCGCAGCATTGATCGCGGCGAAAGGCAAAGACGGCGCTCCGCTCACCATTCTCGATTTTGGCTCGGGCGCAGGCTTTCCGGGACTTGTGTTGGCGATAATGGCCGCGGATGACGGCCGCGACTGGCGCGTGCATCTTGTCGAATCCGACACGCGCAAATGCGCCTTTCTCTCGACGGTCGCGCGCGAGACGAAAACCGAAGTGAAAATCCATAGTGCGCGCATCGAGAAACTGCCGCCGTTTAGGGCCGATGTCGTGACAGCGCGCGCCTTGGCGCCGCTGGCCATACTGCTCGAGTATGCCGAGTCTTTCCTGCAACAAGGTTCGGAATGCGTGTTTCTCAAGGGCGCGAATGCCGCGGACGAATTGACCGAGGCCCATAAATCCTGGAAAATGCAGGTCGAACAGCATCCCAGCCGATCCGGCCCGGCCGGGTGCCTCTTGCACATTAGGGAAATTTCCCGTGTCAGATCAAGATCTTAAAGAATATGCCGGCACTTCTGCGACTATCACGCCGCTAGCCCCGACGCCTGCGCCGAGCCGGCCGCGGGGCATCGTGCCCAATCAGACGCGCGTCATCGCCATCGCCAACCAGAAGGGCGGCGTCGGCAAGACGACGACGACGATCAATCTGGCGACGGCTTTGGCGGCTTGCGAAGCGCGTGTGCTGGTCATCGATCTCGATCCGCAGGGCAATGCCTCGACCGGTCTTGGTATCGGTCACGACAAGCGCGGCCGCGGCATCTACGAAGTTCTGTTCGACGGCGGCAGCCTGATCGGCGCGGCGGTCGAGAGCCAAGTGCCGCGCCTGTCGGTTGTGCCGAGCACGGTCGATCTGGCCGGCGCGGAGCTCGAGCTGATCGACGTCGAGAAGCGGGAATACCGCTTGCAGGCGGCGATCGGCGAATCGCGCGGCGCGTATGACTACGTCCTGATCGATTGCCCGCCGGCGCTCGGCTTGCTGACGCTTAACGCGCTGGTCGCCGCCGACTCGGTGCTGGTGCCGCTACAGTGCGAGTTCTTCGCGCTCGAAGGCTTGAGCCATCTCCTGAAGACCATCGAGCGCGTGAAGCGCGCGCTCAATCCGAACCTGGAATTGCAGGGTGTCGTGCTGACCATGTATGACGGCCGCAACAATCTGACCGACATGGTCGCGGCCGACGTGCGCGGCTTCCTCGGCGACAAGGTCTACAGCACGGTCATACCGCGCAACGTCCGCATCTCGGAAGCGCCGAGCCACGGCAAGCCGGTGCTGCTTTACGATCTGCGCTGCATCGGTTCGCAAGCCTATATCCAGCTCGCCAAGGAAGTGCTGCGGCGCGAGCAAGGGCAGGCGGCATGACGGCGGATACCGATAAGGGCGCGCGCCCGAAAAATCTCGGCCGCGGTCTGGCGGCCCTGTTCGGCGAGGAGAGCGCCGATTATGCCGAGCTCGACAAGGCGCGCCCGGCCAAGGCGGTGCCCATCGAGTTTCTGCGTCCGGGCAAATACCAGCCGCGCCAGCGCTTCGACCAGGCGCAAATCCAGTCGCTCGTCGATTCGATCAAGGAGAAGGGCATCCTTCAGCCCATCCTGGTGCGGCGGCTGGCGAGCGAACCCAACGCTTACGAGATCGTCGCCGGCGAGCGCCGCTGGCGCGCCGCGCAATTGGCGCAGCTGCACGAAGTGCCGGTCAACATCCGCGAATTGTCGGACCGCGACGCGCTCGAAATTGCCCTGGTCGAGAATATCCAGCGCGAGAACCTCAACGCCATCGAGGAGGCCGACGGCTACCGCCGGTTGATGGCGGAGTTCAACCACACGCAGGAGGATCTGGCCAAGGCGGTCGGCAAAAGCCGCAGCCATATCGCCAACCTGCTGCGCCTCCTGAGCTTGCCGGACGGCATTCGGCTGCTGGTCGAGTCCGGCGAATTATCGGCCGGCCACGCCCGCGCGCTGATCGGACTCGAGGATGCCGAAGCGCTGGCCAAGCAAGCCGTCGCCGAAGACCTGTCGGTGCGACAGATCGAAGAACTCGCCAAAGCCGAACGGCGCAAGGGCGCCGGCAAAAGCGAGGGCGAGAGCGCGAAAAAGAAAACGCCGCCCCGCGACGCCAACATCATCGCGCTGGAACGCGACCTCACCAATCTGCTCGGCCTCAAGGTCGGCATCAGCTTCGACGGCAAAGGCGGCGTCTTGTCGGTGCATTACAAGACGCTCGATCAGCTCGACGACGTCCTTCGCCGGATGGGCAAGTGATCTAGCGCGCGCCGCGCCTGGCTGCCGTCGCGAGTTGCATCAGCACGCGGGCGGTGATCGCCTCGGCCGGCATGCCGGTCGTCTTGCAGTCCATTTCCGCCTTCAGCAACAGATCGAGTGCGCGGCCGAGATTGGCGGCGGGCCATTGGCGCAGCGCCGCCTTGAACGGCGGCACCGCTTTGAAGAACAGCGGCGGCCGCAGCGCCTTGATCGCGCCGTCGGCGTTCGCGCCGTCGGCCATCTTGCCGGCGACGAAATGCAGCCGCTCGAAATGGCGCGATACGGCGCGCAGAATCGCGATGGCGTGGGTGCCTTCGCGGGTGACGCGCTCATAGGTGCGATCCAGCTCGGCGATGTCGCCGCGCGCCGTCGCCATAGCGATGTCATCGACGCCTTGCTCCGACGAATCGCCGACGCAGGCTTCGGCGTCCGCTAGCGCGACAGTCTCGCGGCCCTCTCCATTTAAAGGAGCGCAATAAAGCGCCAGCTTCTCGATCTCGCGGCGCGTCAGCATGCGGTCGCCGCCGAGGCGGCCGACGAGAAACTCGAGCGCGTCTGGCGCGACATCGAGCTTGAACTGGCGCAAACTGTCTCGGATGACGTCGGCGAGCGTCGAGTCGTCGTCGAGATAACAGGCGATGGCGGCGGCCCTCGGGTGCTCTTCGAACAAGCCGCGCAGCTTGGAGGAGGGCGACAACGCGCCGGCCTCGACAACGATCAGCGAATCGGCTTTGGTTTCGTCATCGAGCAGGTCTTCGAACAATTTGGCGTGGCTATCGACGGCGCCGCGCAGGCGGACGGCGCGCCGGCCGCCCATCAGCGAGAGCGCGTTGGCTTCGTCGCGCAGCAGCGCCGGGTCGTCCTTCAGTTCGGCGGGCGAGATTTCCCGGGTGCGGAAGGGATCGTCGAGCGATCCAGCCACGGATTTGATCAGATTTTCGGCGCGCTCGCGCACCAGGCCGCTGTCCGGGCCGTAGAGCAGCGCGGCGCGGACAGCGGCATCCGGCTTGCGCGAGAATCCGTCGGCCCGTGCTGGTTGGATCTTCATAAACGCGGTTTCAAGCCGTCAGCTCTTGCGTGACGAGAGGAAGATGGCGACGCGCGTCTTGATCTCCTCGCTCACCTCGTTGGCGGTGCGGCGGATCGCGTCGTTCTCGCTGATCACCGTGGCGAAATCCGAATCGAGGATGTTGTAGCTGCTGACCGCGCGGCTGTTGGCGTTGAGCAGCGGCTTGCCGCTCGCGAGATCGGTCAATATGTAGCTGGCGCTCATCGTCATGCTGCTGCGGGTCGCGGTGTCGTCGGTGCGCAGGCCGAAGCTTTCGCGGCCGATCGAAATGCCCACGGTCAGGCGATAAAGCGGCCGCGCCGCCGGCCCGCGCGGTTGCATCTTGTCCAAGAGTGCGTTGCGGACGAGCTGGCCTTCGCGGTTCGGAATGAGGTCGATCTGGATGGCCGCCAGCTCCGGTGCGCTGACCGAAGCGGCGCTGCGCTCGCCATAGAGCGGGCGGAAGCCGCAGCCGGCGAGCGCCAGCCCGGCGGCGAGCAACGCGACGCCGGCCAATCGAGAGGCTGCAATTCTAGACCACGACATTGATCACCCGATTGGGCACGACGATGACTTTGCGCGCCGGCTTGCCGGCCATGGCGGCGGCGACCGTGGGCAAGGCGAGCGCGAGCTTCTCGGCCTCATCTTGCGCCGCGTCGCGCGGCAATTCCACCGTCCCGCGCATCTTGCCGTTGACCTGAACGCCGACGGTGACGCTGTTTTCCACGGTAAGGGCAGCGTCGGCAACCGGCCAGGCGGTCTCGGCGAGCAGCGTCGAATGGCCGAGCATGGCCCACATTTCCTCGGCGAGATGCGGCATCATCGGGCCGATCAGCTTGGCCATGGCTTCGAGCGCTTCGCGGCGCGCCCAGCGCGCGTCTTCGCCGTTTTCGGCATCCGCGCCGTTGATGGCGTTGGCGAACTCATAAAGACGCGCGACGGCGCGGTTGAAATGGAAACGCTCGATATCGTCGGTGACGCCGGCGACGCATTTATGCGTGGCGCGGCGCAACGCGGTGGCGGCTTCGCCGAAGCTCGCCGGCGCGGCCGAGCCCGGGTCGGGCAGCTCGCCGCGCAGCTCGTTGGTCAGACGCCACAGACGGTTGATGTGGCGGAAGGCGCCGTCGACGCCCGACGTCGTCCATTCGATATCGCGCTCGGGCGGGCTATCGGACAGCATGAACCAGCGCGCCGTGTCGGCGCCGTAGTCGCGGATGATCGTCTCGGGATCGACGACGTTCTTCTTCGACTTGCTCATGGACTCCGAGCGGCCGATGACGACTGGCGAACCGTCTTTCACGTTCACGCCCGTGCCGTCCGGCTTCTTCTCGACGTCCTCGGGGAACAGCCATTTGCCGGCCGCGTCCTTGTACGTCTCATGGCAGACCATGCCTTGCGTGAACAGGCCGCTGAACGGTTCCGCCACCGGCAGGCGGCCGGTCTTCTGCATGGCGCGCGCGAAGAAGCGGGCGTAGAGCAGATGCAGAATCGCATGCTCGACGCCGCCGATGTACTGATCGACCGGCAGCCAATATTCGACGGCCTTCGGATCGACCGGCGCGTCGTCGCGCGGCGAGCAGAAGCGCGCGTAGTACCAGGATGAATCGACGAACGTGTCCATCGTGTCCGTGTCGCGCGTCGCCGCAGCGCCGCACTTGGGGCAATTCACGTGTTTCCAGGTCGGGTGACGGTCGAGCGGATTGCCGGGCTTGGAGAAATCGACGTCCTCGGGCAGGCGCACCGGCAGCTGGTCGCCGGGCACCGGCACGATGCCGCAAGCGCCGCAATGAATCACAGGAATCGGGCAGCCCCAATAGCGCTGACGCGAGATGCCCCAGTCGCGCAGGCGATACATGATCGCGCCCTTGCCGCGCCCGAGCGATTCGAGCTTGGCGATGGCGGCGCGCTTGGCCTCCGGCACGGCGAGGCCGTCGAGGAAACCGGAATTGGCGAGCAGGCCGTCGTCGGTAAAAGCCTCGTCGGCGACTTGGAAGGTCGCCGCGGCCTCGCCCTTGGGGATGACGACGGCTTTGACCGGAAGCTTGTACTTGCGCGCGAAATCCAGGTCGCGCTGGTCGTGCGCCGGGCAGCCGAAGATCGCGCCGGTGCCGTAGCCCATCAGCACGAAGTTGGCGGCATAGACGGGCAGCGTCGCGCCGGCGATGAAGGGATGCTTCACCTTGAGGCCGGTGTCGTAGCCGTGCTTCTCGGCGGTCTCGATCGCTTCTTCGGTGGTGCCGCCGCGCCGCGTCTCTTCGGCGAACTCGGCGAGACCCTTGTTCGTCTTGGCCAGTTCGGCGATCAGCGGATGGTCGGCGGCGACGGCGACGAAGGACGCGCCATAGAGCGTGTCGGGCCGCGTGGTGAAGACGGTCAGCGCGTCTTTCCGGCCCTCCACCTCGAAGTCGATGTAGGCGCCCTCGGAGCGGCCGATCCAGTTTTCCTGCATCAGCCGCACTTTCTGCGGCCAGCGTTCCAGGGTTTTGAGGCCATCAAGCAGATCGTCGGCGAATTGCGTGATCTTGAAGAACCACTGGTTCAATTGGCGGCGCTCGACCAGCGCGCCCGAGCGCCAGCCGCGACCATCGATCACCTGCTCGTTGGCGAGCACGGTATTATCGACCGGATCCCAATTGACCAGCGACTCCTTGCGGTAGACCAGATCCGCCGCCATGAAGTCGGTGAACATGCGCTGTTGATGGCGATAGTACTCGGGATGGCAGGTGGCGATCTCGCGGTCCCAATCGAGCGACAGGCCCATCAGCTTGAGCTGACCTTTCATCGTCGCGATATTGGAATAGGTCCAGTCGGCCGGATGCACCCCGCGCTCGATGGCGGCGTTCTCGGCCGGCAGGCCGAAGGCGTCCCAACCCATCGGATGCAGCACGTTGAAGCCCTGCGCGCGCTTGTAACGCGCCACCACGTCGCCCATCGTGTAGTTGCGCACATGGCCCATGTGGATGCGCCCCGACGGATAGGGGAACATCTCGAGCACGTAATATTTCGGTTTGGCCTTATAGGCGGCGGTGTCGAACCCGACCTTGAAAGTGCCGCGGCTTTCCCATTCGGCGCGCCATTTCGCCTCCGTCTCGTTGACGTTGTAGCGCTCGGCACGGGGATTGGCGGGGGAAGCGGTGGACATGGGGATTCCTGATGGGCAAAAGGCGGGAGCTTTTGCGGCTGAAACGTCGCGGCTCCTCGAAACGGGGGCGCAATCGGTCCAATAACGGGTCGGCCGGCCCGGCGCGATTTTCTACGGCGGGACGCGCCGCCGCAAGCCCCGCGCTGTCGCGGCAGGGTTATTTCAGCAATGCGGCCTGGATAAGGTCGGCGGGCTTAGCGGCTGGTGGTTTGATCGACGCGAATCTGGCGCGCGCGCGTCAGGATGGCGTTTTCCAGATCGGTGGCGGTGCGTTGCTCGACCGCCACGTCGGTCCAGCCGGCCGCGTCGCGGCGTTGCTGGAAGATCGTGACGCGAATCCCGTCGGCGCGCAGGTCGCGATCGAGGATATAGGCATTGGCCTTGAAGCGGCGATCCGGCGTCTCCGGCGGGCTATACCAGTCGGTGATGATGACGCCGCCGAACGGATCGGCGGACGCGAGCGGCATGAAGGAGAGCGTGTCGAGCGAGGCGCGCCATAAGAAGCTGTTCACCGCGACGCCGCCCGGCGCGACTTCTTCCTTCTTTTTGCCGAACAGGATCAAGCCGTCCTTGCCGAAAATGCTGGCGCTTTGGCCGCGCCTCTCCATTTCGGCGCGCGCCTTGTCGCTGCCGCTTTGCGGATAGCTGCTCGAATCGATCAAGGGGCCATCGCCGGCGCACGCCGCGGCGATCAGCGGCAGCAGCAGCACGGCGGAGAAACGGGCATATCGGGACATAGGCGAAACTATCCTGCTGATCGGGAGCATATCCGCCATCGAGACAATCGATCGACGAGCGCACGAGCGCGCCTATGTATAGAAAACCCCCGCTGAAATTGCTAGCCGCGCGCCGCCGGCGTTCAGCTCTAGACGGTAGTGGTTTGATTTATATAGGTATTTTACCGGGCCCGGCGGCCCGCATGCGGAGTGGGAAATGCGGGCGGCGAAAAAGAAAGGGCGGCAGGTTGCCCTGCCGCCCTTGTCGCTTACGTCGTCGCGAGCTTCGCGACCGGATCGGAGATCCGGTTTAGAAGCGCGCGATGATGCCGGCCAACGCGCCGATCGCTTTGTTCTCGTTGACCTTCTGCGCGGCGTTGTCGGTGTCGTTCTGGTAATGCCAGGTGTCGGCATAGACCGTCAGACCGGCGCCGAGCGCGTAGGAGGCGCTGAGCGAGAAGACGTCGGCGGTGTGATCGCCGCCGCCGGCGATGCCGGTGCCTTCTTTGGTGCGCATGTAGGACACGCCGACCTGATACGGGCCGGTCGCGTACTTCACGCCGCCGCCGTAGCTGCTGCGGTCGTCGTTCTGCGTGGCCGTCAGGTTGCGGCTGTCGCCGTCATCGCCGTAACCGGCGCTGACCGTGAAACCGCCGAACTCGACCATGCCGCTGATGCGCCAGGCGAACACGTCGTTGTCGACGGTGCGCTCGGCATCGCCGATCGACGAGGCCAGGGCGAGGCCGAAGCTGACGTCGTCGCTGAACTTGCCTTCGTACTGCGCGCCGAGTTCCCACCAATTGGCGACGCCGCCGGTGACGCCGCCGGCGCCGTCCTGCGCGCGCGAGCGGCCGTTGTCGGCGTTATTGGCCGAATAGGACGCGCCGAACTGGAAGCCGGCGATCTTCGGCGTGTAGTACATGACCTTGGTCGCGTCCGAGGTGTTCTCGATGTCGGCCGCGGCGAGGTGCATGCTGTTGGCGAACGAACGGGTGTTCGTCCAACGGCGGAAGCCCTTGGCGCCCGAGACGCCGATGCCGGAGATCATGCCGTCGCCGGTCATGTCCATCTGATCGACCGGACCGTCCTGGTTGCCGAGGACCAGCTGGCCCCAGCTGCCGGACAGGGTGAGGTAGGTTTCGTCGCTGTTGTTGTTGGAGCCGGCATTCGTGGTGTCGGTGTCAGCTTCGAGCTCGATCGTGACCGACCAGGCGAGGCCGTTGTCCAGCTTGTCGCTGGCGCGGATCAGCAGCTCGGTGTCGGTGACGAAGCCGAAGCCGCGCTCGTTGTTGTTAACGGCGGCGACGCCCGGGGCGGGGCCGAAGCCGTCGATGTCCTGGCTCGACATACCGGCCTGGAAGTCCATGTAGCCGCCGATGCGGACGGTCGGGGCGGCGAGCGCGGCGCTGGCCGCGAAGGACGCGCCGACGAGAGCGGTCGTGCCCAAAAGAAGCTTGTTCATTACGAGTTAACCTCCGGTTTATCCCCCTGCAAATCCGTCGACGAGGGATTATTGGAACAGTGATTTGAGCGCGCTACTTGCTTCGCCCCGCTATCCAGCCAAGGAACCCCCTCCGCCAGACCTGTGCCTAAAAGCACGCAGATTGGATACCCTGTCCCGTATGTCCTTACAATCCGGGCAAAAAAATTCGGCAGACCCCGTCGCATTTTCGCCACATAGGCCAAAAAACTATTAAGAATCATAGGGTTAAGAGCATGACGCGGCGCGCGGACGCGGCTCAGATGTCAACGGAGCGCCGCATTACCTTGATTCGTAAAGAAATAATGGCATTCCGCGCGCGCCCTGGCGGAACCGGACGCGGGTCGGGACAGGGTCGGCTTTCTATTTGGGGGCACGCACCGCCCGCAGCCACTAGATGCTGTGAGGATGGTTTTTCGGGAAGGCGACCGCCCACGGCGCACCGCCGCGCTAGCCGGCGGGGATCGCTTTCATCGCGGCCAGCGAGCGCAGCAATTCGCCCTGCGATTCGGCGGCCAGAGCGGCAAAACTCTCCGCCAATTCCGTTTCGGTAAAACGGTCCCGCGCGACGATCCAGGCCACGGCGCGTTCGAGGCCTGCCGGAATCGGCGTGGCCTTGCCGCCGCCGGCCAGCACCCAGTCGCCGCCTTGCTCGACACCGCGAAGTCCGCCGTGATCCGGCGGTAGTTTGGCGGCACGGCGCGGTGGCGATAGCCGTCATGCAATGGGTGCAGCGCGGCCAAGCTGGCGGGATCGGCCGCCAATTCGGCGAGCCGCGCGCCGCGCGCCTGGAGACGGGCGGCGTCAAGTTTGCGCCGCGCCGGTGCGCTCAATCGCTGCGATTTCCCGGCTGCGCCCCGCCTTCGGCCAGCCCGAGAGCGATCTGGCGCGTGCCCGAGCGGCTGGCTGAACGCCGAGCGTCGTGAGATAATCGGGCCTGCCGCAGCGCTATCGAAGGTTTTCGTTTGTCTAAACCGTCCGCTCCTGCCGCGCCGTTCCGCATCTATATCGGCTGGGACAGCCGCGAGCAGATCGCCTACGAGGTCTGCCGCAGCTCGTTGCTGCGTCATGCCTCGATCCCGCTCGAAATCCTGCCGCTCAAGCAACAGGACATGCGCGCGCGGGGTCTCTATGCCCGGCCGCCCGATCCGCTCGCCTCGACCGAGTTCACCTACACGCGCTTCTTCGTGCCGCATCTCGCAGGCTACGAGGGCTGGGCGCTGTTCTGCGATTGCGATTTCCTTTGGACCGCCGACGTTGCCGCCCTCGTCCGCCTGGCCGATCCGCGCTATGGCGCGCTCTGCGTGCAGCATGACTATCGCCCGCCGGAGACGGTCAAGATGGACGGAGCCGTCCAGACGGTCTATCCGCGCAAGAACTGGTCGAGCTTGATTCTGTTCAATTGCGCCCATCCGCAAACGCGCCGCCTGTCGCCCGATGTGGCGAACCGTGAAAGCGGCGCGTTTCTTCATCGTTTTCAATGGTTGGACGATGCGGCCATCGGGGCCTTGCCGGAGACCTGGAACTGGCTTGAAGGTTGGTGCGCCAAACCGGCGGCGGGATTGCCGAGCGCGATCCATTACACGCGCGGCGGCCCTTGGTTCGACAATTGGCGTCACGTCGATTACGCCGCCGAGTGGCTTGCCGAGGCCGCCTCGGTCGAACGCGCGGCAAAATCCCGCGTCACGGTCTCGTGACGGGCGGCGTCGAACGCGCGTTATGAAGCCGGCCACCCCGTCTCCCGCCGTCGCGGTGATGCTGCGTCAGGCGCTTGAGCTGCATCAGTCGGGCCGCCGCGCGGATGCCGTCGCGCTTTACCGACGAATTTTAGCGCTCGATTCGAGGAATGCCGACGCTTCGCACCTGCTCGGCGTGCTGCTGCTGCAGACGGGGGATCTGGAGAACGGCATTGCAGCCATCGCGCGCGCCATTGCGTTGAACGATCGCGCGCCGTTGTTCCATCTCAATCTGGCGCGCGCCTATCGCGCGCAAGGACAAGCGGCGAAAGCCGCCGCAAGCTTTCGCCATGCGCTGGCTTTGAAGCGCGACGATGCCGACGCGTTGCTGGAGCTGGCCGCGCTTGAGCGCGAACGGGGCGACATGGCTGCCGCCGAGGAGAGTCTCCGCCGCGCCGCGCGGCTCAATCCGCCGCCGCTCGCCGCCTTGAACAACTTGGCCTCCTTGCTGCTCGAGCAAAATCGTCTGGAGGACGCCCGGCCCGTCGTTGAACGCGCCGTCGCGCGCGATGCGCGGAGCGTGCTGGCGCAAGCCAATCACGGTCAGCTCTTGGTGCGTTGCGGCCGGCCCGAGGACGCCGTCGAACCATTGCGCCGGGCCGTCGCCGCCGATCCGGCGAATGTCATATTCCGCAACAATCTCGGGATCGCTCTTCATCAAGCCCATCGGCCGAACGAGGCGATCGCGGTTTTGCGCGAAGCTGCGGCCATGGCGCCCGATGTCGCCATGCTGCGTGTTTCGCTCGGCAATGCGCTGCTGCACGCCGGCCAGCCGGCGGCGGCGCTGTCGGAGTTTCTGGTTGCCGACGCATTGCGGCCCGACGTCGCGGAAGTGCTGTCTCATATCGGCAGCTGCCACATGATGATGATGCGCTACGATGAGGCATTGGCGGCGCTGGCGCGGTGCGTGGCTGTGAAACCGGAATACGCGCCAGCGCATTTTACCATGGCGACCATTTTCTTGGCGCAGGGCCGCTTTGAGGCAGGCTGGCGGGATTACGTTTGGCGCCCCGATGTTTTGGACATGCGCGACAGCGTGCTGCAAGCGCCCCATGGGGAAAACTTGGCCGGCGCGACCGTTCTGGTGCGCCGCGACCAAGGACTCGGCGACGAGATTTTTTTCCTGCGCTTTCTGCCCGAGCTGCGCCGCCGCGGTCCGGCGCGCGTCGTTTACGCCGCCGACGCGAAAATCGTCGGCATGCTGCGCCGCGTCGACGGTCTCGACGAGGTGATCGCCAGCGACGTTGACTTGCCGTCTGCAGATATAGTCGTCGCCGTCGGCGATCTGCCGCTCTTTTTGCGGATGACGACGGCAGAGCATATCCCGCAACCTTTAGTTCTGCGCCCGTTGGCGGATCGATCGGCCGACCTGCGCGCGCGGCTGGCGGCGTTCGGGCCGCCGCCCTACATCGGCGTCACCTGGCGCGGCGGCACCGAGAACGCCTTCGGCGTGCTGTTCAAGCAAGCGCCGCTTGTCGCGATCGGCGAAAGCCTCGCCGGGCTGCCTGGCACGCTGCTGGCTTTGCAGCGGCTGCCCAAGCCCGGCGAAATCGAGCAATTGACCGCGGCGGCCGGCCGTGCGGTCCACGACCTGACGGCCCTGAACGAAAATCTCGAAGAGATGTTGAGTTTGCTCGCCCTGCTCGACGATTACGTTTGCGTCAGCAACACCAACATGCATCTACGCGCCGGGGTCGGCAAGCCGAGCCGCGTGCTCGTGCCCTGTCCGCCGGAATTCCGTTGGATGGCGGATGGTGACCAGTCGCCGTGGTTTCCGGGCAGCCGGATCTATCGCCAAGACGTTTCGCAATCCTGGGACAAAGCCTTGGCCGACTTGCGCCGGGACATGCAGACAAACCATCGTCCTGCGGCCTGAGTGATCGTCGAGTGCTGTCGCTCGCGCTGAGAACGAAGCAAGGTCGGCGTCTGCAAGTTTGGCGGCTTCAAGCCGCGGCGATCACTTTCATCGATAACAGCGAGCGCAGGAGTTCGCCGCGCGATTCGGCGTCGAGCGCGGGAAATTGCGCCGCTAGTTCGCGTTCGCCAAAGGAGTCCTGACCGATCATCCAGGCGACCGGGCGGTCCAAACCCGGCGGAATCGGCGCGGCTTTGCCGGCGCGCGCCAACGCCCAGCGCCCGCCCTGCGAAATGACAGTGAAATCGCGCGCGGTCGGGCTGTAGCGCATGTCGGACTGCTTGCCGCGGTAGCGATACTCGTCCTGAAATTTATGGAGCGCGGCGATGACATCGGGCGCGCGCGCCAGCTCGGCGAGCCGCTGGCCGAGCGCGGCGATGCGCGCGTCGAACGCCGCTTGTCCGGTGCCGGGTCCTTGACCGTGCCGACGCGGCATGTCGGCGCGGAACATCGCGTCCTCGATGGCGCGGGCGTAGAGCGCGCTGATCACATCCACGCCGATGACGCCGACCGCCCCGAAAGCGATATGGATCGTGCGCTCGCTGCGCGCGATGGCGTCATGATATTGGCCGCGCGGCAGGTAGAGCAGATCGCCTGGCTTCATCAGCACCTCGGCGACGACTTCGCCTTTGGCGCGCTCGTGCGTCGCGCGCGGCAGTCCCACGAACAGCGGGTGCTCGATCGGGTCGGCGGCGCGCCCTGCATAAATGCGCCACAGCTTCTCGCCTTCGATATGGGCGGCGTAGACGTCGTGCGTGTCGTAATGGCTGGCGAACGCCTGACGCTCGCGCGGCGAAGCGTAGAGATTGGCCTGGACTTTGGATTCCAGCGTTTCTTCGAACGCGCCGGCCACGGCGGCGACGCCTGTCAGACCTGGAGCCTCCAAGTCGATATCGTTGAGCACCAAGCTCGCCCCGTCCGCCAGCGCCGCCTGCAATTTGCGGGCGTCCGGTTTGCCCGCAGCGTCGCAATAGACGTCCGTCGGGAGCATCGCGCTATCGCGCGCGACTTGCAGCGACTGAGCGTCCCATATTCCGATGGTCTCGATCAGGCTGTCGAGCTTGGCGCGGGTCATCACGGCGGCGAACTTGTCGGCGCCGTTAGGGCCGCTCGCGCCGGGCACGTGCAGCCAGCGACGACCGTGATATTCCGCGAAGAATTGCGCCGGGGTGACGGGCGCGATGATGTCGGCGAAACTGGTCATGATGGCGCAATCTAGCGCCGAAACGGCTTAGCCCAAACTGCGAAAATCGCCGTATTCGATGACCGGCGCCTCGATCCGGCGGCGGCTCAGCCCGTCGATCGCGGCGACGCCGGCCGCGCCCGAGCCGCGTAGGCGACGGGCGTTGCGGTCGTTGATGCCGCCCAGCCCGTACACCGGCAGGCCGCCGCTCTGCACCATGGCGGCGAAACGCAGCGCGCCGAGCGGCGTCGCGCCCGGATGGCTCATGGTGACGAAGACCGGCGACAGCAGCGCTGCGGTGACGCCGGCCTTGGCGGCGCGGCGCAAGGCGGGCAGCGAATGGGCGGCCGCGGTGACGAGCCAGTGCGGCAGCTTGCGCAGCCGCGTGCCGGCGCGCTTCAGCGCGGGTTCGGAGAAATGCAGTCCGTCGGCGCGCACGTCTAGCGCCAGCCGCATGTCGTCGGCGATCAGCAGTTTCACCTTGCGCGCCTTGGTGGCGTCGCGCAGCACGCGCGCGAGCGCCAGGCGCGCCTGCGGCATCAGTTCGTAATGGCGATAGATCACCGCCGCGCCCTGCGGCAGGCGCAGCACGTCGGCGACGGGATCGTGCGCGCGGCGCGCGTCGGTCATCAGAATCAGCGAGGGCAGGGCGGCGGGACGCGGCGCTTCCGCCGGACGCGAATCGCGCCGGGTCAAATTGAGGTGCCGCGCGACGTCTGATAAACTCGAAGCCATTCCATTCCCCGTCCGCGCGGCACATCCTACATGGCAGAGACCCCTGCACAACCTGTTTCGGCTTCACGCTTGCCCGAAAATCTCGCGCGCGTGCGCGCCGAGATCGCCGAAGCGGCGCGCGCGGGCGGCCGCGATCCGTCGGCAGTGACGCTGATTGCCGTCAGCAAGGGCCATGACGCGGTCGCCGCCGCCACCGCGCTCGCCGCCGGCCAACGCGTGTTCGGCGAAAACCGCGTGCAGGAAGCTCAGGCGAAATGGCCGTCGCTGCGCGAAACGCATGCCGACATCGAGCTTCATCTCATCGGCCCGCTGCAGACCAACAAGGCGCGCGACGCGGTGGCGCTGTTCGACGTCATCCAGACGCTCGATCGCGCCCGTCTCGCCGACGCCCTGGCGGCGGAGATGGCGAAGCAGGGCAAGCGGCCGCGCCTGTTCGTGCAGGTCAACACCGGCGAGGAGGTGCAGAAGGCCGGCGTACTGCCCGCCGAGGCCGCCGCCTTCGCGCGCTGGTGCCGCGACGACAAAGGCTTGCCGGTGGTCGGCCTGATGTGCATCCCGCCGATCGGCGAGGAGCCGGCGCTGCATTTCGCGCTGCTGCGCGAATTGGCGATGGACGCGAATCTCGCGCAATTGAGCATGGGCATGAGCGCCGATTTCGCTATCGCCGCGCGGCTCGGCGCGACCCACGTGCGCGTCGGCACCGCCATTTTCGGCGAACGCGCCTATCCGGCGCGCGAGCAGTCTTAGCCGGCGACGATGAGATCGTCGCCGATTTTTGTGGCGACCAGCAACTCGATCAAATCGTCGAGTTTCAACGCGACGCAGCCTTCGGTCGCCGCGTAATCCGGCGTCGCGACATGGAGGAACACGGCGCTGCCGTAGCCGCGGCGGATCGGCGCGTCGTTGTGGCCGATGACGACGACGATGTCGTAGAGATGATCGAGCCGCCACAGATGCTCATGGCCGCCTCTGTGCGGCAGCACGACCTGGGTGTTGTAGGCTTTGTCGTTCGGATCGTCGCACCACCCGCTCGACGGCTCGATGGCGGAAACGGGCAGGGCGATTTCGGGCAGCGTCAATCGGTCGGCGCGATAGAGCACGCGGCGCAGCGGAAAGCGGCCGACCGGGGTTGCGCCATCGCCTTCGCGTTTGTCGGGGTTGAGCCCGGCCTTGCCGATCGCGCAGGGCACGCGATGGCTGCGCCAGATCAGTTCGCCGCGATGGCGCGGCATGGTTTCGGGATCGGACCAGACGGCGATATCCATAAGCTGCTTATAGCCGCGCGGGTCGGCGACGTCACTTGTTCAACCGACGCCGCCGGCGTCACTGGCTGACGTTCACCGCCGGCCGGTCGGTGACGCGCTGCATGGTCTGGTATTTTTCCAGCGCCATGTTCATGCGCGAGATCAAATCGCCCGGCACTTGCGGCGGCAAGGTTGCCTCGGCGGGCGCGGTCTTCGCCAGGGCTTTGTCTTCCTGGCGGCGCTCCGTATCGGTTTCGCGCGCCGCCGCGGTCTTCGGCATGTAATCGAGGAAGCTCGGCGCGGTCGCCGCCTCGCTCGCGAGGCTGGCGCGGATCGCCGTGCCCTGCGTGCGCGTCGATTGCATCTGGCGCAGCATGGCCGGATCGGCGGCGAGACTTTGCGGCGTCGGCAGCGCGCTCGCATGGCGACCGGGCGTGACGGCGCTGGCGAAGGGCACGGGCCGTCCGCCCGCCCCGTTGGCGGCCTCTTGCGTGGCTGCGGCGGGCAGGGCGCGCGCGGCCGGGATGGCGGCCGCCGGGATCGTCGCGACAGCGGCGGCCGCTTGCTGCGCCGTCGCGGGGGCTGCGGCCAGCATCGTCGCGGGGGCCGCGTCGGGCATCGGGGGCGCGTCAGGGCGGGGCGAGAAATCGCCAGCGAACAACACGCTGTCGCGTTCGCGCCGACCGGCCGGTGCGGCTGGATCTGTCGGCGCGTCGGCGGCGTCGCGCAAGGCGAGCATATGCTGGCCGACGTCGCGGCCGGTCTGTTCCTTGATCAGGGTGTCGAGGCTTGAGGCGACCAGACCGATCGCGCCGCCGAACAGAGTGCCGCCAGCGATGCGCGCGGCCGGACCGATCGTGTCGCCGGTGATGGCGCGATAGACGGTGCCGATGACGGGGATGTGCTGCAACGGATTGATGATGTCGATCAGCGCGCCGAAGCTGAACCCTTCCTTGCCCCAGATGCGGTCGAAGAATCCGCGCTCGTCTTTCGCGCTTGCCGCCGGCTCGGTCAGCGCGCGCCGCTCCGGCGCGGCGGGCGCGCCGCTCGACGGATTGATCGGGATGCCCGCAGGCGGCAGGCTGGCGAGATCGTTGGACATGCCTGGCTATCAAGCAAGCCGCAGGCCAGCGAAAAAATCCAATTAAAACAATAAGCGGCGCGCGGATAACGGGGGCATAAGCGTCGCCCCGGCAGCTCCGACCCGGCAGGTTTTGCCGAATTTCGCCGAGATCGGTCCGCCAGAGCGCGGCTTAGAACAAGTGCCCGCTGCGTTTGGCCTTGGTCTCGAGATAGGCTTTGTTGTGCGCGGTGGCCGGAAACGCGTGGGGCACGCGCTCGACCACTTCGATGCCGCAGGCCTGCAAGGCGGCGACCTTCTCGGGATTGTTGGTCAGCAGCCGCACGCGCGAAAAGCCCATGTCGCGCAGCATCTGCGCCGCCGGCAGATAGAGCCGCTCGTCGGCGTCGAAGCCGAGCTGCTCGTTGGCGTCGATCGTGTCGGCGCCGCCGTCCTGCAATTGATAGGCGCGGAGCTTGTTGACCAGGCCGATGCCGCGGCCTTCCTGCGCGAGATAGAGGAGCACGCCGCTACCCGCCTCGGAGATGGCGGCGATCGCGCCGCGCAGCTGGTCGCCGCAATCGCAGCGCAAGGAGCCGAGCAGGTCGCCGGTGAAACATTCCGAATGCAGGCGGATCAGCACTGGCTGGTCGGCCTTGGGCTCGCCGATGACGATGGCGAGATGCTCGATGCCGCCGTCGCTCGGCCGGTAGGCGACGATGCGGGCGTTCTCGGCGTCGAACAGCGGCACGCGCGCCTGACTGACGGGCTTGAGGCTGCGCGCGGCGCGCTGCTCGTAATCGGCGACGTCGGCGGCCGAGACGGCGAGCAGGTCTTCGCGCTCGATGACCTCGGCGGCGTCCTTGGCGGCGAGCGGCGCGATCAGCGCCGTCGGCAGCAGGCGCGCCAGCTTGGTCAGATGCACGGCGGCGGCGGCGCAAGGCGTGAGCGCCGGCGGCAAAGCGTGCAGCGGCGGCAGGCGGAAGGTGATGTCGGCGGCGGGATCGGCGATGTCGCGCACGGTTTGCGCTGGCGTGCCGTCGGCGATTTCCAGGGCCGCCACTTTGACGCCTTCGATTCCGGCGAGGCCGAGCGCGTCGGCGCGCCGCCCGGTCAGCGCCAGCAGCGCCGGCCCGTCGCCGAGCTGGGCGAGGCGCGCCAGGCTGTGCGGCGTCACTGCCTCGGCGGCTTGGACCAGCAGCGTGCCGGCCTCGTCCATCACCACGATCAGCCGGCCGCGCCGCAGGTCGGCCAAGGCGCGATCGACGGCGATCAACGCGTCCGGCGCGTCGGCATCGGCGCGTGCGGCGGAGGGCGCGGCGTTGGGGGTGCGAAGCGACATGAGGCGTCAGGGCCGAGGATGGGGGCTGATCGAGGATATGGGGCGCGCGCGGCGGAGCGGGTAGGGCTTGCCGCCAAGTCCGATGTGATTATCACGCGCCGCCGGCGCTGACCACCCCGCAGGGGCCCGGCCGGATTGGCCTAACGCGCTGATCCGCTTGAACGAACCGGTCGTAACCCGATTTGCGCGAAAGCGGCCCGGCGGGCCCGGCCGGCTTGCGCGCGGGGCCGGTTGGGTTATCCTGCCGCCCTAATTCGGCCTTGTTTCTCTTCGATAAGTTCCAGCCATGAACGACACCAACGGCGGTAAGACCGGCAAGCGCATCTTCCTGGTGGATGACGATGCCGACCTGCGTTCGGCCCTGGCCGAGCAGCTCCAGCTTCACGAAGAATTCCAGACCGTCGAGGCTGACACGGCCGCGAAGGCGCTCGAGGTGGTCAAGACCGACTATTTCGACGCCATCATCCTCGACGTCGGCCTGCCCGACATGGACGGCCGCGAGGTCTGCCGGCTGATGCGCCGCTCCGGCGTCAAATGCCCGATCGTCATGCTGACTGGCGCCGATTCGGAGGCCGACACGATCCTCGGCCTCGATTCGGGCGCCAACGACTACATCACCAAGCCGTTCCGCCTCGGCGTGCTGCTGGCGCGCCTGCGCGCCCAGCTGCGCACGCACGAGCAAAGCGAGGACGCGGTGTTCAGCATCGGCCCGTATAGCTTCCGCCCTTCGGCCAAGCTGCTTCAGGCCGGCGACGGCAAAAAGAAGGTGCGCCTGACCGAGAAGGAAACGGCGATCCTGAAATATCTCTATCGCGCCAAGGATCATGTCGTCGGCCGCGACACGCTGCTCGGCGAGGTCTGGGGCTACAACGCTGGCGTCACCACGCACACGCTGGAGACGCACATCTACCGCCTGCGCCAGAAGATCGAACGCGACCCGGCGGCGGCGGAAATCCTGCTCACCGAGCGCGGCGGCTATCGCCTAGCCCCCTAACGGGCGCAAGCGTCCGCGTCCAGTATCCAGCATCCTCCAGCCGGCCCCTGGCCTTAGTCTTGCCAGAGAGGCCGAGTTCTTTCATATGTAGCGCGCGGCGCAGGCATCCCCGCCGGCGCGCGGGGGGATCGTCATTTGTCGCAGCATAAAAACCAAATTCGCGCGCATTTCGACGCTATAGCGTCGACGCGCTGCGATTGGATCGAGAAGAACCGGTTTTTTTACGAATCCGATTGGCGCTACATGCGCTTCCTCATCCCGGAGGGTAAGCGCGTGCTCGAGCTCGGCAGCGGCCGGGGCGATTTGTTGGCCCGGCTCAAACCGTCGCGCGGGGTCGGCGTCGATATCAGCGAGCGAATGATCGAGGAGGCGCGCGCCGCCTATCCCGATCTGGAATTCGTCGTCGGGGATATTGAGGACGCGGCGACGATCTCCGCCCTCGATGGGCCGTTCGACTACATCGTTCTATCCGACACGCTGGGCAATCTGGAGGATTGTCAGGCGACTTTGGACCGCCTGCACGACATCTGCAGCGACGAGACCCGCATCGTTTGCGCCTATTATTCGCCGCTGTGGGAACCGGCGCTGACGTTGGCAGAAAAGGCCGGCGGCAAAATGCCGCAGCCGCAACAGAACTGGTTTTCCGCCGGCGACGTGGCGGCCTTGCTCGATCTTGCCGACTTCGATGCGGTGAAGTGGGAATGGCGGCAGCTATTGCCGAAGCGCGCGCTTGGACTCGGCTGGCTCGTCAACTCCACCCTGGCCGCCTTGCCGCTGCTGCGCCTGTTCTGTCTGCGTCATTATGTCGTGGCCCGCTCGTTGCGCCATGTCGCCCCCGACGCGCCGAGCGTCACTGTCGTGGTGCCGTGCCGCAACGAACGCGGCAACATCGAATCCGCAGTGACCCGCACGCCCAAGCTCGGCCCGAAGCAGGAAATCATCTTCGTCGAGGGCAACAGCAGCGACGGCACCTATGAAGAATGCTTGCGCGTGCAGGCTGCCTATCCCGGCCACGCCATCCGCGTAATGAAGCAGGACGGGCGCGGCAAAGGCGACGCGGTGCGCAAGGGCTTCGCCGCCGCCGAAGGCGACGTGTTGATGATCTTGGACGCGGACCTCACCGTGCCGCCCGAATCGCTGCCGAAGTTCGTCGCCGCCATCGCTTCCGGCAAGGGCGAGTTCGTAAACGGCACCCGCCTGGTCTATCCGTTCGAGAAGGGCGCTATGCGCTTCTTGAACTTTCTCGCCAATCGCGGTTTCGCCGCGATCTTCTCGTGGCTGCTCAATCAGCGGTTCACCGACACGCTGTGTGGCACCAAGGTTTTACGCCGGCGCGATTACGAGCAAATCGTCGCCAATCGTGCCTATTTTGGCGATTTCGATCCGTTCGGCGACTTCGATCTGATCTTCGGGGCGTCCAAACTGAGTCTGAAAGTGGTGGAGGTGCCGATCCGCTATGCCGACCGCCGTTACGGCGAGACGAACATCTCGCGCTTCCGTCATGGCTGGCTACTGCTGCGCATGGTGGTCTTCGCCTTCCGCAAGATGAAGGTCGCGTGAGCGGGTCGACCGCCAGCCTCGACGCCGTTTTTGCGGACCATCGTGCCGCATGGGCGCAAAAGCGCGCGCTGCGGCTCTATTATCAGCGCGAGATTTTCGCGCGCGTGGTCGCCGAGCTGCGCCCCGGCCGGACGCTGGAAGTTGGCACCGGCCCGGGTTTCTTCGCCGATTTTCATCCCGGTATGACCGGCCTGGATGTCGAATCGTGCCATCCCGGCGTCGTCGCAGGCGATGCGCATGCCATGCCGTTCGCCGACGCAACGTTCGACAACGTCGCGATGATCGATGTCCTCCACCATCTGGCTTGTCCCGGCCGCGCGCTGGGCGAGATGGCGCGCGTCCTCGCGCCAGCGGGGCGCGTGGTGTTGGTCGAGCCGTGGACCGGGCCGCTTGGCCGCCTGTTCTATCGTTACCTTCATCACGAGGATTGCAGCCCCGTGGCCGATCCGTGGAACCAGGCGTTTGCCCCGGGTAAGGCGGCGATGGATGGCAACGCTATGATTCCCCAAACGCTGCTTGCCGCGCGTGCAAGCGAGCTTGGGCATCATGCTCCGTTGCGGCTGTCGCGCGTCGAGCCCTTCGGCATTTTTTCTTACGCGGCCACCGGCGGCTTTAGGAAGCTTGGCCTGCCATGGCCCGTCATACATGTGCTGTGCCGAATAGAAAACGGCCTATCGCGCAGGCTGCGCGATTTTGCCGCATTGCGCGCCCTGTTCGTTTTAGAGCGCGTCTAGGGGCGATAGTCGAACGGGCCGCCGCCGCTTGTTTGCGCCGGCCGGCAGACTTCGATTTTTGCGCCGCTTCGCGGCAGTTGGTGGGCCCGAAGCCAGATCCAATCGGTCGGCGACACGGCGAGGCCGATAACCGTCGGGGAGGCGATCCCGGCCATCTCGTTCACGATCGGCATTTGCCAGATATTTGTCGCGCGCAGGCTCTCGCCACGCAAACCGGGGCAATCCACCGCGTCAGCCGAGCAAAGTGCGCGGCTGCCCACGATGCGGCCGGCGAAGTGCGTTTCTCCGATCGGACAATCGCGCGCGGGGGCCAACTCGTGATTGGGTGCATGAATCGTGGCGACCGCGAGCGGCAGCAGCACGAGCACGGCGAAGATGACTGCGGCAAAGCGCAGGCCCGTCGGGCGAGGATCGTCTTGCGCGGAGGCCACGCGAAGCTGGATGGCAACTATGCCGAGCGCGACGAACGCGGCGCTGAAGCCGTGCGTGGCGGCGAACACGCGCGGGCCGCCGTCGCCGAGAAACGGAACGGACAAAAGAATTCCGGCAAATCCCGCTAGCAGCAAAGACGGTACCGGCTCGCGACGGCGACGCCAGCAATGGATGAGCCCGGTCAAAGCTAGTAGCAGCACGAATCCGCGCAGAATGACGTTGGGCACGTATTTGTGCCACCCGGTGTTGATCAAGAAATCGTTATAACGCTTGGCGATTCCTTGAATGAGATCGAACGGCGCGGCGCGCATATGGGTCAGAGCCGCATGATAGGCGGCCGCCGCTTGTTCGCCCTCGGGCAAGCCGGCGGCATTCGGAAAATCGACGAAGAAGCGCGTCCATGACTCGCCGCCAATGGCCAGCCCGTAAAGCGTGAACGAGAAATTCCCGAAAGCCGCCTGCCCGGGCGCGCCGTAAACGATGATGAAAAATTTGTTGATGGCGTAAGCGCCGACGACAGCCAGGGCGGCGACGGCGGCGGTCGTCCATGAAAAACGCGAATCGACGCCGCGCCAACGCCAGCCGCACCAAAGAATCAATGCCGGCAGCACGAATAACGCGCCGGCGCGCGCCATGAGTCCGACGCTGAGCAGGGCCAATCCGATCCAGACCCACCGCCGTTTGCCCCCATCGGCTGCTTCGACCAGTAGCGCGAACGCGACGCAGCCGAGAGCGAAGCCGAGGCTTTCGGACATGGTGGTGTTCAGAGTCAGATAGATAAACGGAAAAAGCGAGACGAAGGCGCCGAATGCCGCGGCAGGTCCGAAACGGGCGCGCAACGCCGCAACGACGAGCAGCGTGCCGGCGGCGCAAAGCGCGGCAAGCAAGACGAGCGACACACGTAAATCATGGCCGGTCAAGGCGAGGAGGCCCGCGAGGTGTAGCGCGGCGAACGGCCGCCGCGTCGCCCATTCGCTTAACCGGCCATTCTCCAGATAGCTGACGGCGCCGATCAGATAGCCATTCGCATCCGATGCCGGGAACAGACCGAACAGCATGACGTCGCTGCTGACCCCGCTCGCGTATTTGAGGCATACGGCGATCGCGAAGACGGCGGCGCTCAGGAAAACCCATATGTGTCCTGTCGCGATGGCGTGGCCGCGTCGCTGCGCCGCGATCTGGCTCAACGCGAGGGTTAATGCGCCGCCTGCGACCACATCCGCCCACCGCAGCGCGAGCCAGGGCGCGTCAAAAGCGTCCGACGCGATGAAACAAATCGCCCATGCTGCGGCGAAACTGGCGACGGCAAGGAGCGATGTCGGGAAGACGCTTCTCATGACGGCACAGGTTTATGCTTGTCGCTTCTCAGCCATGCTACCGCGCCGGGCAGGCTGGCAGCGAGAATCGCCAGTCCGAACGCGATAGACGCGGCCAGCACGTCGCTTTCAGCGAATCCGTGTCCGGCGAGGGCGATAATTAGCGCGCTCTCTCGAAGGCCCCAACCGGCGAAGGATATGGGGATCATCGTGATGAGCATGACCATCGGCACCACGGCGAAACATTCGCGCCAGGAAAGCGTCAGTCCTAATCCGCGAAACAGCAAATAGAAAATGGCGACGCTTAACGCTTGTATGGCTAAAGCGAGGACCAAAGCGGCTATGGCCGTCCTGCCGCCGGCGAACAGATGGCGCCCGGCGGCGGCGAGATCGCCGAGCCATGGCCAAGGCCGGAAAATCTTGCGCGTCACGGCGTCGATGCGCCCGAACGCGAGGAAACCGGCGGCGACAGCAGACACGGCGGCCACCAGCAAAATGGCGCTGTGCCGCATCGCGGCGTCTGGCAAAGCGGCGACAAAATCGGCAAAACCCGCAAAGACCAGCAGCAGCAACGCGATTACGCCGATCACGCGATCCAGCAAAACGGCTTCCACGGCGCGTCCGACGCTCATGCCCTGGCGGCTGAGCAACCACGCGCGAATGGCGTCGCCGCTGATGAAGGTGACGAGCAATTGGCTGAAAAAAGCGCCGATCAGCGTGGCGCGCAGCGCGAACGCTTGGCCGATACGTTGGCCGCAGAGAAAAACGATGAGCACGAAACGCCAACCGGCGAGAATTATCTGCAGCGACGCCAAAGCCAACGCGCCCAGCAGCATCGGCGCGTCGAAGCGGCCGAATGCCGCGAACGCGCTATCCGTATCGACGCGCGCCGCGAGCCACCAGAGGAGGCCCGCCGTCAGGACAGCCTTGCCGATCATGGCGAGGTTGGCGAAGACCCGCCGGGTCATTCGAGATGATCGGTCATTTAAGCGTCACCACAACCGGCACATGATCGGACGGCTGGTCCCAGCCGCGCGCGGCGCGCAGCACCTCCATGCTTTTCAGCCGGTCTTCGAGCGCGCCCGTGACCCAGACATGGTCGAGGCGGCGGCCCTTGTCGGCGCTGGCCCAATCGGGCGAGCGGTAGCTCCACCAAGTGTAGAGCTTTTCGTGCGGCGGCACGAATTTCCGCATGGCGTCGACGAAGCGGTGCGACGCCTGCACCTCGCCGAATTTCTGCACCTCGATCGGCGTGTGGCTGACGACTTTCAGCAGCGCCTTGTGCGACCAGACGTCGTCTTCGAGCGGCGCGATGTTGAGGTCGCCGACGACGATCATCTTGTTATTGGGGTTGGCGCGTGCCGCGAACCAGGCGCGCATCTCGTCGAGAAATTGCAGCTTGTGCTTGAATTTCACGTTGAGCGCCGGATCGGGAATGTCGCCGCCGGCCGGCACGTAGAAATTATGGATCTCGGTGCCGTCCCCGAGCACGGCGATAGTGTGGCGGCAATCGTCCTTGTCGCACCAGCGTGTCTGATCGCCCGGCGTGAAGGGCACCCGCGAGAGGATCGCGGTGCCGTTGTAGCTTTTCATGCCTTGGGCGTGGATATGCTTGAAGCCGAGCGCCTTGAGCGCGTCGAACGGGAAGTCGGTCTGTTGCGCCTTGGTCTCCTGTAGGCAGAGCACGTCGATCTTCGATTCGCCGATCAGCTTCTGCACCAGCGGCATGCGCAGGCGGACCGAATTGATGTTCCAGGTGGCGACGCGCAGCGGCATGGCGAATCCTTAATGGGGCTTCGCGCCGATCGCGACGCGCAAATCGGTGAGGCCGTCGATGCGGCCGAGCAGGCTGTCGCCGGGCTGCAGTCGCGTTTCACCCTTGGGCGTGCCGGTAAAAATGAGGTCGCCGGGATAGAGCGTCACGTATTTGGAGAGCAGCGCGACTTGATCGAGCGGCGCCCAGGACATTTCCTCAAGGTCGCCGGCCTGAACGCGGTCGCCGTTGACGTCGAGCGTGATCTCGCCGCGCTGCGGATGGCCGATGTCGGCGGCGCGATGCAGCGTGGCGATGGGAGAGGCCGCTTCGAAGGTCTTGGCCATGTCCCACGGCTGGCCGGCGTTGCGTGCGCCGCGCTGCAAGTCGCGGCGCGTCAGGTCGAGGCCGACGGCATAGCCGAACACCACATCGCGCGCCGCCTTGGCGGTGGCGATGTCGCGGCCTTCGCCGCCGATGGCGACGACCAGCTCGATCTCCGGCTCGAACATGGCCGTGCGCGTCGGAAAGGGGACGCTCGCGCCGTTGGCGGCCAAGCTGAACGTCGCTTTGGTGAAAACGGCCGGCTCTGGCCGGTTCGCGCCGTAGGTGCCGGTGAAGGCGTAGATCGTGCGGACGGGAAAGCGCCGGGCGCTGCCGGAGACGGGCAGGCTCGGCGGCAGCATCGGCTCGAACAGGAAATCGGTCACGTGACGGTCCCTTGGGGAGGCGGGGGCGGGAAGCGCGAGCGGCAGATTAATGCGCCGGCCGGGCCGGGGCCAGGGGCGCTTTCTTTTTGCGGGGGCGTCGTGCTACCAAACCGCGACAGCAGGGGACAAGCATGATCACGCTCTACGGCTACGAAAACTCGTCCAATTGCCAGAAGGTCGCCTGGGCCTGCGACGAGCTCGACATCCCGTTCGACTACGACCTGACCGGCGGCACGCAGCCGCGCAACAGCAAGGATCCGGCCTATCTCAAGGTCAATCCCAACGGCCAGATCCCGACCCTGCGCGACGGCGAGTTCCTGCTGTGGGAATCGAACAGCATCCTGCGCTACATCGACGAGAAGCACGGCGGCGGCCGGCTGATGCCGAAAACGCCGGAAGGCCGCGCGGTGGCGAACAAATGGATGGACTGGCAGCTCGCCACGTTGAGCGGCCCGATGGGCGAGCTGTTCATGACGACGTTGCGCACCCGGCCGGAAGAGCGCGACGTCGCCGCCATCGCCGCCGCGGGCGATCGCGCCGCCGCCATGTGGAAACGCGTCGAGGCCGGCTTCGGCCCCGGCCCCTATCTCGCCGGCGAGTTTTCGCTCGGCGACATCCCGCTCGGCATCATGGCGAACCGCTGGTACGCCATCCCGGTCGCCAAGCCGAGCTTGCCGAACGTCGAAGCCTGGTTCGAGCGGCTCAAATCGCGCCCCGCGTTCGTCAAACGCGTGATGAGCATCCCGCAGCCGGGGCCGAAATGACGCGGTCTTCGCATTAAGAGGCGTTCGCGCACCCTCCTCTTTTGAGATGGCGCGGCGCGGCGCAAAGCGTTTGTCCTGGCGCGCGAATGCCGCGATAAAGCGCCATGAACCGGAGGGCAACAGAATCGCGGCGCGGCATCGCGTGCCGTTGGCGGGGCGCGGCGCTCGCGACGGCGCTCGCGTTTCTCGGCGGCGCGGCCGCCGAGGCGCAACTGCTCAAGCCCAACCTCTATCCCGCGCCGCGCGAAAGCCTGCGGCTGTTCGAAATGCTGCGCCCGCTGGACGCGCCGGAGACGCTGCATAGCTGGAGCCTGAGCGCCGGCTATCAGATGTCGGACCTGGATTCGAAAACGCCCGGCCAACGCGACCGCCGCACGCTCCATACCGGATTGGCCAGCTTGAACGCGCGCGTCGGCGCGCGCGGCTTCGCCGGCCTCGATCTTTCCTATTCGGGCCAGGATATCGATCTGCTCAACCGCGCCATGCCGATCCGGGCGAACGTCGAGGAGAGAGGCCTGCGGTTGAACGGCGGCGCGATGGTGCTGCCCTATCTCGCCGTCGGCGCGACCGTGGGGCGCAGTTCGCTGAACGGCACCTATCACTTCGGCGTCTCGCCCGAGGATCCGTCGTCCGGCGAGATCATGAGCTACGGCGGATTCGCCGCGCTGCTCTATCCGGCCGGCGATTGGAAATTCTCGCTGACCGGGGCCTACAGCTACGATGAAGGGCGTCAGTCGTTCGCCGACGGCGTGCCGCGCGAGCAGAGATCCCATCTGCACGTCGCCACCACCGTTTTCACCGCGCTTTATAGCTTCGCGCCTCGGCTCGACGGCGTGGCGAGCTTGGCCTGGCATCACATGATCGACGAACGGACCGTCATTCCGGGGCGCGTCAGCGACGAAGATTGGCTCCGTCCGACTCTGGGGCTGGTTTGGCGCGCTAGCGAGCGCACGAGCTTGCTGCTCTTCGCCAGCAGCTACGCGCTCAACGAGGCTTACGATTACGCCGGCCTCTCGGCCGGACTGAACTACAAGTTCTGAGGCCCGCAAAACTAGCCGGAAATGAAGAACGCCCGGCGGGAGGGGGATCCGCCGGGCGTTCGGGGCTCCTAGGAGCCGGCGGAAGCGTCAGGGGAAACGCTTCCGGGCAAGGCGAAACGCCTCGCGTTGAGTCTTAGATAAGACGTCGATTCGGCCAATCAAGGTTTTGCCGCGAAACCCGCAGTTTTGTAACAACCCATTGAACAGACGAGGATTTTCGCACACCTCACGGGCTGCTCCGCAATTCGTGAACGGGCCCAAGGCTTGTCGAAATCAGATCAATTTTCGCGCCAGTCTTTGGGACGCTCCCAACCGAACAGTTTGGGGTCCACCGGCACGCCGAATTGCGGGTCCATCAAGCTGATCCGCGTGGTCTGGCCCTGGCTGTCCATCACGCTCCATTGGCGCAATTGCAGCGGCGCATCGCTGAAGACCAGGGTGAGCTGGCCGGCCTCGCGCTCGTCGCTCTGCGCCAGGGTGACGCGGATGACGCCCTTGTCCTTCTCGAAGGCGGTGACGGTGACGTCGCCCGACAGCTTGATTTGCTCGCGCACCAGAAAGCCGGCGAGGGTCGAATCGAGCGGAATGTGGCTCGTCTGTTTCAGCGCCTTCTCGACATAGACGAGAAAGCTGCCGCTGGTGACGATGAGATGGGGCGACGGCGGCGCGTATTCGATGCGCATGTTGCCCGGCCGGCGGATGGCGACCGTGCCCTGCGCCGTCGCGCCGTTCTGCGCCACCTGCATGAAATCCGATTGCAGCGTGCGGATGCCGTTCAGATAAGCCTCGACGCGGGCGAGATCGGCCTTTTGCGCATCGTTCAGCTGCGCCGGCACGGCCCGCGCGGCGAACGCCGGGCCAATCGCGAAGGGCTGCGGCAGGGTCATCAGGGCCGCGCCCGCCAGAAGGGCGGCAAGCAGCGCGCGGCGGGAGAGTTTCGGAGAAAGCATTGCGGTCATGACGGCCGATTTAACCTGAAAACATGGCGGAAATAAGCGCGTCGGGCGCGGCGCTAGGAATAAACGCCGAAAGCTGGAGAGCGTTCCTTGTCTCGCTCCGTCAGGAGCGCTCCTCGATATTTCGCGCCAGCACCTCGCGCTTGCCGACATGGTTGGCCTGGCTAACGACACCTTCGGCTTCCATGCGCTCGATGATGCGGGCGGCGCGGTTGTAGCCGATCTGCAGGTGGCGCTGCACGAAGCTGGTGGAGGCTTTGCGCTCGCGGCAGACCAGCGCGACGGCTTGGTCGTAAAGATCGTCGCCCGAGCCTTCGCCGCCGCCCATGCCGGGCAGGCTGCCGCCCTCGTCGTCCTCGGTCACGGCTTCGAGATAATCGGGCATGCCCTGGTCCTTGAGGGCGCGGATGACTTTGTTGACCTCGTCGTCGGACACGAACGGGCCGTGGACGCGCGAGATGCGGCCGCCGCCAGCCATGTAGAGCATGTCGCCCTGGCCGAGCAATTGCTCGGCGCCCGATTCGCCGAGGATGGTGCGGCTGTCGATCTTCGAAGTGACCTGGAAGCTGCAGCGCGTCGGGAAGTTCGCCTTGATCGTGCCGGTGATGACGTCGACCGACGGGCGCTGCGTCGCCATCATCAAATGGATGCCGGCGGCGCGCGCCATCTGGCTCAGGCGCTGCACGGAGGCTTCGACATCCTTGCCGGCGACGAGCATCAAGTCGGCCATCTCGTCGACGACGACGACGATATAGGGCAGCGGCTTGAAGTCGAGCGGCTGCTCCTCGAAGATCGGCTTGCCGGTCTCCTTCTCGAAGCCGGTCTGCACCGTGCGCATCAGGTTCTCGCCGCGCTTCTGCGCTTCGGCGAGGCGCTGGTTGTAGCCGGCGATGTTGCGCACGCCGAGCTGCGACATGGCGCGGTAGCGGTTCTCCATTTCCTTCACCGTCCAGCGCAAGGCGACGACGGCCTTGCCCGGCTCGGTGACGACGGGGGCGAGCAGATGCGGAATGCCGTCATAGACCGACAATTCCAGCATCTTCGGATCGATCATGATGAAGCGGCACTCCTCCGGCGGCAGCCGGTAGAGCAGCGACAGGATCATGGTGTTGATCGCCACCGACTTGCCCGAGCCGGTGGTGCCGGCGATCAGCAGGTGGGGCATGCGGTCGAGCGCGGCCATCACCGGCGCGCCGCCGATGTCCTTGCCGAGCACCAGGGTGAGCTTCGAGGCGGTGCTTTCGTATTCGGCGGTCGAGAGCAGTTCGCGCAAGTAAACCGTCTCGCGCACGGCGTTGGGCAGTTCGATGCCGATGACGTTGCGGCCCGGCACCACGGCGATGCGCGCCGAGACCGCGCTCATCGAGCGGGCGATGTCGTCGGCCAGGCCGATGACGCGCGAGGCCTTGATGCCGGGGGCCGGCTCGAGCTCGTAGAGCGTGACGACCGGGCCGGGGCGGACCTTGAGGATCTCGCCCTTCACGCCGAAATCCTCGAGCACGGATTTCAGCAGCTTGGCGTTCTGTTCCAGCGAATCCTTGTTGACCGAGGGATCGACCTTGCTCTCGGGCGGCATCTTCAACAGGTCGAGCGGCGGCAATTGATATTCGCCCTCGGCGACGAGATCGAGCGTCGCCTGGCGCGTCGTCGCGCGCTTGCTCGGCGCGGCCTTCTTGACGGGGGCTTCGATCAGCGGCTCCTCGCGCGCCGCGCGCGCGGCGGGCTTTCTCGCCGGCCGCTCGTCGATCTGGGGATCGTCGTCGCGCTCGTCGGGATCGGGCAGGGCGATCAGCGGCGCTTCGTCGGGATCGTCGTCGGGCAGGTCGCCGGCGAAGCGCGGCTCGACGCGGGGGCGCTTGGTGAAGCGGCGCTTGGCCTTGGCGAGGAGGTCGCCGCCGGCGCGCGCCGCGATGGTCGCGCCCTCGATGCCGCCGCGCGCGCCCGCGCCCATCGCCCAGGCCGCGCCGCCGCCGGCCTTGCGCCATTCGGCGAAGGAGAAGCCGAGCGCGCCGATCAGCGCGACGAGGCCGAGCACGCTGGCGATGACGGCCAGCAACATGGCGCCGATGTCGGCGAGGCCGATCAGGCCGGCGAGGGCGTAGAGCCGGGCGAAGATCGACGCCCCGACCCAGCCGCCGAGCAGCCAGCCGCTCCCGCTGGCGGCGATCTCGCGCCGCTCGAATCCGTCGAACGCCGCCGCGATCAGCAAGATGGCGGCGATCAGCAGAATGACGCGCAGCCAGAGCGGCGCGAGGCCGCGTTTGGCGACGACGCGCCAGCCCCAGGCGACGAAAGCGAGCGCGATGATCGCGCCGGCGACGCCGAAGCTTTGCAGCAGAAAGTCGGCGCTCCACGCGCCCATCGGGCCGAGCCAGTTGTTCACCGCCGCGCCGGTGGCGGCGACGTTGCCCGAGGGATCCTTCGGATCGTGGCTGAACAGGGCGAGCAAGAGCGCCGCGCCGATGAGCAGCAAAAGGATGCCGAGGCCCTCGGTCAGGCGGCGGCGCAGAAAAGCGCTCGCTTCGGGCGGCAGGAAGGGGGACTTGCCCGTATCGGCGGAGGTGCGTGCCATGGCGTCCTTATTCTACGGCAAGACGACTCGCGCAACCATGTTTGCGATAAAGCCGGGCGCGACGCTCGTTAGCGGCCCTCGCCGCCCAGCGCGGCGGCAAAGCGCGGCAGGACCTCGGCGAGCAGCGCCTCGTCATGGACCAGAGCGACGCGCAGGTAGTCCGCGCCCGGAGCGGTGTCGCTCTCGGGGCAGAGGAACGCGCCGGGCAGGGTGCGGATGGCGGCGCGCCGCCACAGTTGCTCGGCCGCAGACTCGCCAGCCGTTTCTTGCCCGTTGGCGAGTCCGGCTTTGGCCATATCCAGCCACAAAAAGAATCCGCCGGCGGGCCGCACGGCTCCGAAGCGCGGCCCGAGCGCCGCCTGGGCGAGATCGAATTTGGCGCGGTAGCGCCGCCGGTTGTCCTCGACATGGGTCTCGTCGCGCCACAATTCGGTCGCGGCGGCGATGATCGGCAAGGGTGTGGCGCTAGAGGCGAAGTCGCGCAGCTTGGCGAAGGCGGCGATCAGGCGCGCGCCGCCGGCGACGAACCCGGAGCGCAGGCCCGGGCTGCTCGAGCGCTTGGACAGGGAATTGAACACGACGAGATGCTCGAGCGCGCGGGGCGCGTCCGATCCGAGCGCGGCGCAGGCTTCGAGCGCGCCGATGGGCCGTTCCGAATCGTAGATTTCCGAATAGCATTCGTCGACCGCGAGGATCGCATCGTGCGCGACGCATTGGCGCAGCAGGGCCGTCAGATAGTCTTTCGGCGCGAGCGCGCCTTGCGGATTGGCCGGGGCGCAGAGATAGACCAGCCGCACGCGCGCCCAGACCTCATCGGGCAAGGCGAGATAGTCGGGCAGGAAGCCGCTGGCGGCCGTCGCCGGCACGAACAGCGGATCGGCGCCGGCCATTTGCGCCGCGCCGACATAGACGTGATAAAGCGGGTTCGGCACCAGCACGAGCGGCGTTTCGCCGCTCTCGCGCCGGACTGCGATGCTGGCGAACATATAAATCGCCTCGCGCGTGCCGGCGGCCGGCAGGATGTTTTCCTCGGCGGCGATGAAGCCTTGCGGCAGGGCGAAGCGGCGCGTCAGCCAGGCTTCGATGGCGCGGCGAAATTCCGGCGTGCCGCGCAGCAGGGGATATTTGCCCCAGCCCGCGGCGCTTTTGGCGAGAACCTCGGCGACGAAAGCCGGCGGCTGGTGCTGCGGCTCGCCGATCGACATGACGGTCGGCGGGACATTCGCGGCCGGCGCGACCGGATCGAGCAAGGCGCGCAGCCGCGCGAAGGGATAGCCGGGCAGATTGTCGAGGCGGGGGTTGAGCATGGCGCGGCCAATCCGCCAAAGAGGGGTAAACCCATTATAAACAATGATTTATCGAGAATACAACAGGCCCGGGAAAAGCCGGAGACTTCACGGAACTGTCACGTAACGTCCGTAATAGACATCCAGCGCCGGTCATCGGCCGGCGGCGCGCATCGACCGGATTGGTCCGCGCGCACGCATTCGCCCCAGCAGAAAGGGACCGCTATGGTTGCCGCCAAATTCGCTCGCTCTCTCGCCGCCTGCGCGGCCTTCGGCGCGCTGCTCGCCGCCGCCCTGCCCGGCGCCGCGCTCCGGGCCCAGGATGTCGCCGGCCCGCTCGTGCTCTACACCAACGATTTCGAGAAGATCATCGGCCCGCGCTTCAAGGCGGATACCGGTCGCGACATCGAAGTGATCCAGATGAGCGGCGGCGAGCTGCTCGCCCGCATCGCCGCCGAGCGCGCCAACCCGCGCTGGGACCTGGTCATCTTCAACGGCTCCAACGCGCTGCACTCGCTCGACCAGGAGGGCCAGCTCCTGCGCGGCTACCAGCCGAAGGGCGTCGCCGCGCTGACGCCGACGGCCAAGGCTTTGGCGCCGGCCAACGCTTCATGGCAACCGATCGGCCTTTCGGCGTCCTGCGTCGTGGTCTATCGCAGCGACTTGGTCAAGCAGCCGCCGGCGGGCTTCGCCGAGCTCGCCGAACCGCGTTTCCGCGGCAAGCTCGGGATGGCCGATCCGGCCGTCGCCGCGCCGGCCTATCCCTGCGTCGCGCAGTTCTTCCACGCGATGGGCGATCAGAAGGCGAAGGCCTATTTCCAGAGCCTGTTCAAGAACGACATGCGCATCTTCCGCACCAACGCGCCGACCGGCCGCGCCTTGCAGTCGGGCGAGATCGAGATGGCGCTGCTGACCTCGCAGATCGGCTATTCGCTCAAGGCCAGCGGCGCGCCGGTCGAAATCCTGTGGCCGGCGGAGGGCGCTCCGGCGTCGCTGCGCGGCGCGGGCATCCAGGCCGCCACCAAGCGGCCCGAAGGCGCGCGCGCCTTCATCGACTGGCTGCTCGTTCCCGCCACCCAGCAGCATCTCGCCGATCAGGGCGGCCCCGATGGGCTGTTCGAGGCGACCGTGGCCGGCGTGAAGCGCCGCGCCGACGGCCCGCCGGAGGGCATGAAATATAACGTCGCGCCGGCCGATTTCGCGGCCGCGAACGAAGAGGCGATCAAGACCTGGTTCGCCGACCAAGCCGTGAAGTGAGCGCGAACGACGTCATCGCGTCGAGCCGGACGCCGCTCCGATCTGCGATCGGAGCGGCGCTGCGCGCTTCAGCGTCGGGGCTGTCGGGCCGCGGCCTCAGCGCCGAGAGCGTCCTCGGCCTGATCGTCGTCGCGGCTCTCTTCATCCTCGTCATCGGGCCGCTCTGCGCGGTTTTGCTGCAGGCTTTCGTGCCGGATCTGTTTTTCGGCGACCGCGCCCGCGGCGGGCTCGGCAATCTGCTCGAGCTGTTCAACCGGCCGCTATGGCAGCGGTCGCTGACCAATTCGCTGACGCTCGCCTCCGGCGCGGCCGTCATCGGCACGGCGATCGGCGTCGGCTTGGCGCTGCTTCGCCATTCCTACCGCTTTCCCGGGCGGACATCGCTCGACGTGCTGGCCTGGTCGCTGCTCATCCTGCCGTCCTTTGTCCTGGCGCAAGGCTGGATCCTCTTCGCCAGCAAGGGCGGCCTCGCCAACCAGTGGCTCGGACTTCCCTTCGTCTACGATCTGATCTTCTCGCCGTTCGGGCTGATCCTGATCATGAGCCTGAAAAATTTCCCCTACGCCTACCTCACCACGTCGGCGGCGCTGCAATGGCGCGTCGAGGACCACATGAACGCCGCGCGGCTCTGCGGCGCGCGGCCGGCGCGCGTGTTGCGCACGATCCGCGCGCCCCTGCTGCTGCCGGCGATTCTGTCAGGCGCGGTGCTGATCTTCGTCGATTCCATCGGCGATTTCGGGTTGCCATCCGCCTTGGCGACGACCTACCGCTTTCCGACGCTGCCCTACACGATCTATGTCGCGATCAATCAGTCGCCGATCCGCTTCGATCTGGCCGGCGTCCTCTCGATCTACCTCACGCTGATCTTGCTCGCGGCGGTAACGCTCTACTTCTGGTTCCTGCGGCGCGGCCGATACGACTTTCTCACCAGCAAGGCGCGCCAGACATCCGCGCCGAAGCCGCGTTTCGCCTGGGCCTTGAGCGCCGTCGCCGCCGCGGCGATTTTCGTCGCTCTCGTTCTGCCGATCGGAACCAGCTGGCTGGTCTCGATCATGCACGATATCGGCAACGGCCCGCGGCTCGACAACTTGACGATTTCGCATTACGCGGCGACGCTGGCCGACGGCGCGCGGATGCGCGTCGCGCTCGGCAATTCGCTGTGGATCGCCGCCGCCGCCGGCATCGGCAGCTTGATCATCACCTTTCCGGCCGCCTATCTGCTGACCTTCTCGAATTTCCGCTTTTTCAACCGCTTCATCGACCTCGCCTGCACCTTGAGCCTGGCGGTGCCCGGCGTGATCCTCGGCGTCGGCTACATCTTCATTTGGAACGCGCCCTGGCTCGACCGCCTCGGCCTGTCGCTCTACGGCCATCCCTTCATTCTTGCTCTGGCGGCGATTTCCGGCGCGGTGCCGATCGCGGTGCGCATTATCCTCGGCGCCATCGCCCAGGTGCCGCGCTCCTTCCTGTCGGCCGCGGCGTTGCAGGGGGCGGGGCTCGGTCGCCGGCTTGCCGGAATCGTCGCGCCGATGGCGGCGCTGGCGCTCGTCTCGGCGGCGCTGACCGGCTTCGGATCGAGCGTTTTCGATCTCGCGACGACGGCGATCCTGCATCCGCCCGGCTTCGCCGTGCTGCCCGTCCACATCACCCGCGCCTTCGAGCAGGGTTATTACGGCGAATCCACCGCGGCGACGATGGCCGCCGGCGCCATCACCGTCGCCTTTATCGTCGCCGCGCAGAACCTGGCGCGCCGCGCGCTCAGGCGCTTCTCTCCGCCGACGGAGGATTCCCGATGACCGCCGCCCTGCAAATCCGCGATCTCACCAAGCGCTACCGCGACGCCGTGGTGCTCAATCGTTTGAATCTCGACGTCGAGGCGGGCGAGGTCCTGTGCGTGGTCGGTCCTTCCGGCTGCGGCAAATCGACGTTGCTGCGCCTCGTCGCGGGCCTCGAAGCGCCGGATGACGGCACGATCCATGCCGGCGGCCGGCTGCTCGCCGGCCCGCGCGCCTTCCTGGCGCCGGAAAAGCGCGGGCTGAACATGGTGTTCCAAGACTATGCCCTATGGCCGCATATGAAGGTGCGGGCCATCGTCGGCTACGGCCTCGCCCATCTGCCTGCCGAGGAGCGCCGCCGCCGCGTCGACGGGCTGCTCTCGCTCATGCAGATCGGCGCGCTCGCCGACCGTTTTCCCTCGCAAATTTCCGGCGGCCAGCAGCAGCGCGTCGCGATCGCGCGGGCGCTCGCGACCGATCCCACGATCCTGCTCTTCGACGAGCCGCTGTCGAACCTCGACGTGCAGCTCCGCCTCGAGATGCGTCAGGAGTTCGTCGAACTGTTCGGCCGGCTCGGCAAGACGGCGATCTACGTCACCCACGATCCGCAGGAAGCCTGCGCCTTCGCCGACCGCCTGCTGGTGATGCGCGCGGGCGAAATCGAGCAAATCGGTCCGCCGCAAAGCCTGTTCGCCGATCCGCGGTCCCCTTGGGTCGCGGCGCTCGCCGGCTATGACAGCCGCTTGCCGGCGAAGCTCGGCGACAAGATCGAAGGCGAGCGACACGAGGTTTGGGTCGGCGGCGAGCGCATGGTGGCGTCGTTGCGCGGCGAGCGCGCTGGCAGCGTCGCCGACAAGTCTGACATCACGCTGATGCTGCATCCGAGCGCGATCGAGCTGATCGATGACGCGACGCCCGGCGACGGCTTCAACTCCATGAGCGGCACGGTCAAGCGCAGCATCTACGAAGGGCGGCAATGGCGCGTGTTGCTCACGCTCGCCGACGGCACCGCGCTCAGCCTCGTGTCGCGCCGGCCGGCGTCGCCCGGCGACGCGGTTCGCGTGGTTTTTCCGATTTCGGAAACTCTGGCTTTCAGCGTTATGCCGACAGCCGCCGCTTCGACGACCGCATCAGGAACCTCATCATGAGTTTGGCGCGCCATATCGAAACTTGCCATCGCCACGATCTCTCCCGCTTCCGCCCGTTTCTCGTGGCGGACGCTCTCGGCGATCATCGCGTCGGCTGGGTCGCCGGCGGCTTCGCCGACATCCTGCGCGACTGCCCGGGCGGATTGGAGGTCGAGCGCGATTGCGTCCGCCTGCCGCGCGGCCTTCCCGATTACGCGGCGCGGTCGGCGGCGATGGCCGAGGTCGTCGAATGGCTGTTCGCCCGGGGCCTGATCGCCGAGGTGCGTGGCGAAATATTTCCCGTGGCGACCTCATGGGACGATCCGCCGCTGTTGGAAATGGACCGCGGCGCCGCAGTTCGTTTCGGCATCGCCGCGCGCAAGGTGCAGGTCAACGGCTTCGTCGCGGCGCAAGACGCTATGGAGCCGGCCGCGATATGGATCGCGCAACGCAGCTGGCAGAGCCTGACCGCGCCGGGCAAGTTCGACACTCTCGTCGTCGGGGGGCAACCGATCGAGTTGTCGCCGTTGGAGACGCTGATCAAGGAAGGCGAGGAGGAGGCCGGGCTGCCCGAGACGCTGGCGCGCCGGGCGCATTACGTCCGCAGCGTCAGCTATCTGATGGAAGCGCCTGAGGGGCTCCGCAACGATCGCCTCGCGGTTTACGATCTGGAGCTGCCCGACGATTTCGCTCCGGACAATCAAGACGGCGAGATTATCGGCTTTCGCCGCTTGAGCGCGACCGACCTGATCGCCGAGCTGGCGGGCGACGAATTCAAGTTCAACACCGGCTTGGTGCTGCTCGATTTCTTGTTGCGGCGCGCGCCACGGGCGATACCCGCCGCTGAAGTGGCGGCCATCCTCGCCGCCTTCGAGCGCCATCACGCGCTGCGCTACGATCACGCGCCGTCGCTGCTGCGCTGACGCCGCCATCTCGGCATGAGCGCGGACGGATGGCGGGACGCCTTCGTCGTCGGCGATCCTGGGCGGCGCGCGACGCCGTCACACGTTGACGGAACCTGACCCCCGGAACTCTCCTCTCCGGCCGGGCGTTTCATCAGCACCCTCCATCGCCGCGTCGTTCGACGCGAAAGGATATGCCATGCCCGCCATTCCTGGGCCCGTTGCCCATAGGCTCACCGTTCTCGGCCTCGCCCGCGCCGGGGCCTTCGCTCTCGCCTGTCTCGCCGTTCCGGCTGCGGCGCAAACCGTCCAGACTCCTGCGGAACGGTTTCAGGAGATCCCGGTCGCGCCCTTGCCGAACCATGTCACGCCAAGCCAGGAGATCGACGGGCCGGTGCCGGGGCGCGCCAAGGCGATCGACCCCCTGCTGCGCGAGCTCCAACCCTTGCCCGATCCGGAAGCGCCTAGCGCGCCGCGCGAGCCGCGCCTGCCCAACGCCTCGCCCGAGGAGCCGGCGATGCGTCCCCTGGTGCCGCCGTTCGGGCCGTGAGCGCGGAAAGTTCCGCGGGGCTGGGCGAAATATCGTCCGGAACGCGGCGCGCGACGGCAGCGTTTTCTCCCTACAACAACAATCATCGAAGCTTCCGCGCCGAGCGGCGCGGAGCGGAAAGGAACCAGATGTCTGCCAAACAGTTGCTGTGCGCCGCGGCTGTCGCCGCGTGCGGGTTTTCCGGCGCCGCGATGGCGCAGCAGGTGATCGTGCAGCCGGCCCCCACGGTGATCGCGCCCGCGCCGACCGTGGTCGCCCCGGCTCCTGTCGTGGTGACGCCCGCCCCGGCGCCGACGGTGGTCTATCAGCCCGGCACCGTGACGGTGCACGAGCGGCCGGCGACGACGCGCCCCGACGGCACCAGCCTGGCCGAAGACAAGTAAGCCTCGGCCGGCACCGCGAAAAAACGCCCGGATGGCGCGAGCCGTCCGGGCGTTCGTCGTTTGCGCCGTTTTGGAAGGAGAGCGAAGGTGCGGCGGCAGGGCCGTTCCGCCCGGTCTTCAAAGCAAAATGCCCGAACGGATTTTCCGTTCGGGCATCGATGCTCATGCGCGCGACAAGCGACGGGCGCTCATCGCGGGTTAGAGGTTAGTGCACGGATTCGCCGTGCAGGGCCTGGTCGAGGCCTTCACGCTCTTCATCGGTCGTGACGCGCAGGCCCATGACCAAGTCGATCACCTTCAAGATGATGAAGGTGACGACGGCGACATAGACGATCGTCACGCCGACACCGACGAACTGCAGCCAGAGCTGAGCGCCGTTGCCTTCCAGCAGGCCGGCGGTGCCGCCGATGGCTTCGACGGCGAAGACGCCGGTCAGCAGCGCGCCGACGATGCCGCCGATGCCGTGGATGCCGAAGCAATCCAGCGAATCGTCGTAGCCGAGGGCCTTCTTCACCGCGGTGGAGAAGATGTAGCAGACGACGCCCGACGCGAGACCGATCAGGATCGCGCCGCCAGGGCCGACGAAGCCGGCGGCCGGCGTGATCGCGACCAAGCCGGCGATCGCGCCGGAGATGATCCCGAGGACGCTGGCTTTGCCGCGGGCGGCCCATTCGATCACCATCCAGGCCAAGGCGGCCGCGGCGGTGGCGATTTGGGTGACCAGCATGGCGTAGCCGGCAGCGCCGTCGGCCGCGACGGCCGAGCCGGCGTTGAAGCCGAACCAGCCGACCCACAGGAGGGCGGCGCCGATGACGCTGAGGGTCAGGTTATGCGGCGACATGTTCTCGCTGCCATAGCCGGTGCGCTTGCCGAGGACGAGCGCGGCGACCAGGCCGGCGATGCCGGCGTTGATGTGCACGACGGTGCCGCCCGCGAAGTCGAGAACACCCATCTCGCTGAGGAAGCCGTCGCCCCACACCCAATGGCAGATCGGCGCGTAGATCAGGATCAGCCAAGCGGTGATGAAGACGAGCAGCGAAGAGAACTTCATGCGATCGGCCACCGAGCCGGTGATCAGCGCGGCGGTGATGATGCCGAACGTCATCTGGAAGACGATGAACACCGATTCGGGGAAGGTGCCGGAGAGGGCGTCAGGCGTCAGGCCTGCCAGAAAGAGCTTGCTGAGGTCGCCGACATAGGGCCCGCCTTCGCCGAACGCAAGCGAGTAGCCGACCGCGTACCACAGGATCGAGACGAGGCAGGTGATGGCGAAGCTCTGCATCATCGTCGCCAGCACGTTCTTCTTGCGGACCATGCCGCCGTAGAACAGCGCGACGCCCGGGATCGTCATCATCAGGACGAGCAGGGTGGACACCAGCATCCAAGCGGTGTCGCCGCTGTTGAGGACATCTTCGGCGGCGGCGGCTTCTTGCGCGAAAGCGCCGAACGATGCGGTCGTGCCGAGCGCCAAAGCGCCGAGGCCCGCGAGGGTTTTCAGACGAAACATTCTGGTCTTCTCCTTAGAGTGCATCGGCGTTGGTTTCGCCCGTGCGGATCCGAACGGCCTGCAGCAGGTCGATCACGAAGATCTTGCCGTCGCCGATCTTGTCGGTGTGGGCAGCCTTCTGGATGGTCTCGACGACGCGCTCGGCGAGTTCGTCGGACACCGCAACCTCGAGTTTGGTCTTGGGCAGGAAATCGATCGCGTATTCCGCGCCGCGGTAGATTTCGGTGTGCCCCTTTTGGCGGCCGAAGCCTTTTACTTCCGTGACCGTCATGCCCTGAATGCCAAGCTCGGTCAGAGCTTCGCGGACAGGGTCCAGCATGAACGGTTTAATGATGGCCATAACGAGTTTCATTTGGAGGTCCCCTTCCAAAGTGGCGGATTGCCGGCTCTTCATCCTCTGCGCCAGCGATGGGCCGGGCGGCCCAGGAGCCGGACGCGAGAGACGGCTGATCCCTGATCCCGTCCATTGCAGACGGCATCACGCGCCCTGTCTTTTCAACTTCCGTGCCGTTGTTCCCGGCCTGCCATCTGGATCGTTTGGCCCAACGGAATCAAAAGCTTGAGACCCCAAGACGTTTTTTGCGGCGGCCTCGCAAACCAGCCACTGCTCATATAAAGTGCAAAAACTAAAAAACGCATATCTTTTAAGCAAAAGCCAAAAAAGGGATTATTCTGAATAAGTTGCGGATTCCGGTGATTGTTCCCAAATCGGCGCATCCGATCCAGCGAAAGGCGCGACCTATGGAGCCGTTTCGGCGCTTGGCATCGGGCTGGCCGTGGGCACGCGCCGCTCATCCGTGCTAGGTAGCGGACCATGACCGAACCCGCCGATCCGCAAACCGCGCCTCTCGTCGCCGACATCCTGGTGGTGGGCGGCGGCATGGTCGGGCTGACCGCCGCCGTCGCGCTGGCGCAAGCCGGCTTCGATGTCGTCGCGCTCGATCGCGCCGATCCCGCCGCCCAACTCGACGCCGGATTCGACGGCCGCGTCTCGGCGATCGCCGCCGGCTCGCGCCGCGTGCTCGAAGGGCTCGGCCTGTGGAATCAGGTGCTGGCGCAGGGCGGCCATTACAAAGGCGGCGCCGCCGAGCCGATTCGCGACATCCGCGTGAGCGATGGCGGCAGTTCCGCGTTCGTGCATTACGATTCCCGCGCCCTTGCGCGAGACGATTCCCGCACCCTTGCGCGAGACGAGTCCCGCACCCTCGCCGCGCGCGGCGAAGCGCCGGAGCCGTTCGGCCATATCGTCGAGAACCGCGTGATCCGCGCCGCGCTGGCGGCGCGCTTGAAGGAACTGCCCAACCTGACGCTGATCGCGCCGGCCGAATTGGTTCATGTCGTCAACGCGCCGGCGCGCGCGATCGCCACCCTGAGCGACGGCCGCGTCGTCGAGGCGGCGCTGGTCGTCGCCGCCGAAGGCAAGGATTCCGCGCTGCGCCAGCAACGCGGCATCGCGGTCACGCGCTGGACCTATCCGCAGAGCGCCATCGTCTGCACCATCGCGCACGAGACGCCGCACGGCGGCATCGCGCACGAGCGTTTCCTGCCGGTCGGCCCCTTCGCGATCCTGCCGATGACCGACGATCAGGAGGGCCGGCATCGTTCGTCGCTGGTGTGGACCGAGAAGACCGCGCTCGCGCCGGCTTACCTCAGCTTGAACAAGGCCGATTTCGACGCCGAGATCCTGCGCCGCGTCGGCGATTTTCTCGGCCGCGTCGAAAGCGTCGGGCCGCGCTGGCCTTACCCCCTGTCGCTGCTGCACGCCGAACGCTACACCGACGAGCGCCTGGCGCTGATCGGCGATGCGGCGCACGCGATCCATCCGATCGCCGGCCAGGGCTTGAACCTCGGCTTGCGCGACGTCGCGGCGTTGGCGGAAGTCCTGGTCGACGCCAAGCGGCTCGGCCTCGACATCGGCTTCGGCGAGGTGCTGGCCAATTACGAACGCTGGCGGCGCTTCGACAACGCCCTGCTCGCCGGCATCACCGACGGCTTGAACCGGCTGTTCTCCAACAGCCTCGCGCCGATCGTGCTGGCGCGCCGGCTCGGCTTCCGCCTGGTCAACCGCGCCGGGCCGGTCAAAACCTTCTTCATGAAGCACGCGATGGGTCTGGTCGGCGAACTGCCGCGTCTCGCGCGCGGCGAGCCGCTGTAGCTGTCGCAATCTGATAGCAGCGCAAAAACCGTCATGCTCGGACTTGATCCGAGCATCCATGCGTCAACCGCCTGAGCGCCGGATGAATGGACCTTCGGATCAAGCCCGAAGGTGACGATTTGCTTGATGCGCCGTGCCGACTGGGACCATCGCCAAGGATGAGCGGTTAGGCCTACGCCTCGCGACGCAAGCCCTTGGCGTTCAGCGCGTCGAGATAGAGCTGCCATAGATGCTCCTGACGCTCGCCGAGCTCGTGCAAATAGCCCCAGGAGAAAATGCCGGTGTCGTGCCCGTCGCCGAAAATGATGCGGATGGCGTAATTGCCGACCGGCTCGAGAGTGACGATGGAAACGCCCTTCTTGCCCGCGACCGTGATCTGCTGGCCGGGGCCGTGGCCCATCACTTCGGCCGACGGCGAATGGACGCGCAGGAATTCGGCGGAGAATTGGTAGCTTTCGCCGTCGTCGAAATCGATCTCGATGAGATTGTCCTCGCGGCTCATGCGGATCTCTTCCGGCAGCGGGCCGTAATGATGCTGATGGTCGGCGCCGGGGCCGTGCTCGTGATGATGCGGGCCGCCGTGCGAATGCGCATGGCCGTGCGCGTGATCATGATCATGAGAATGGTCGTGGTCGTGATCGTGATCGTGGCCGTGCGCCTTATGATCGTGATCGTGATGATCGTGGGCGTGCCCATGGTCATGATCATGACCGTGGCCATGATCATGCGTGCGGCCATGGTGATGGGGCGTCGCGCCCGTCAGCTTCGTCAGCCAGCGGCGCAGGGCATCAATCATCCAAGCGCCTCGCTTCGTCGGGCAGCATGATCGGAATGCCGTCGCGGATCGGGAAGGCGAGGCCGGCGCTTTCGCTGATCAATTCCTGCGCCGCGGCGTCGTAGCGCAGCGGCCCCTTGGTCAGCGGGCAGACGAGAATCTCCAGCAGCTTGCGGTCGATTTCTTTGCGGTCGGCCCCGTCTTGGGGCGGCGGCGCGTCGTTCATCTGATTCCCCTAATGGCGCGTCGGCGTCGGCGGCGTGTCGTCGAAGCCGGCTTCGGCGCTGTCCGCGCCCATCTCGAGCAAGGCCGCGAGCGTGTGGCCGCAGGTGGCGATGTCCGCCGATTCCAGCAGCGCCTGCTTGTCGGTGGGATCGAACGGGCAGCTCATCGCCAGCGTCGTCACCAGCGCGCGGTCGTCGAGCTGGCGGATCGCGTCCCAATTGGCTTGCACGTGCTTGGCGCCGAAATAGCGCTCCAAGCCCTTCATGATGCGTTCGCGGTCGATGCGGGCATGGCTCGGGTCGCGCACGGTGCCGTAGATCTCGAGATCGTCCTTGTAGGGCAGGAAATTCGGCATGACGCGGCGATAGCCGTCCTTGAGGTCGACCTCGTCGCGCACGCGGAAGCGGATCAGGCCGTCGAGCACGATCTGGTAGCGGCCGTCCGGCGTCTCGGAAAAGCTGATGAGCCGTCCGGCGGTGCCGACCGTGAAAAGTTCGGGCCCGTTCGGACCATCGGCAAGCCCCGTCGGCTGGATCATGCCGATCAGGCGCGTCGGCGTCATGAGCGCGTCGCGCGTCATGGCGAGATAGCGCTTCTCGAAGACGTTGAGCGGCAGCTTGCCCTGCGGCAGCAGCAGCACGCCGGCGAGCGGAAACACCGGGATCAGGCCAGGCAGATCCTCGAATTTCGGGTCGAAGATGCCGCGCGCCATCGTGCCTCCCTTACGCGAACAGGATCGACGACAGGCGGCGGCGGCCGCTCTGCGACAATTCGTGCATGGGTCCGAGCGCCTCGAAGATTTTCACGAGCTGGGCGCGCGCCGCGCCCTCGTTCCAGTCGCGGCTTTTCTTGATGATGGCGAGCAGCTCGTCGATGGCGAGGTCGGGCTTGCCGGCGCCGAATTGGGCGACGGCGAGATCGAAGCGCGCCTGGTGGTCGGCCGGATCGGCGGCGACTTTGGCGGCGAGCTCGGCCAGTTCGCCGGACGCACCGGCGCTCTGCTCGGCCAGCTCGATGGCGGCGCGCACGGCGGCGATGGCGGCCGGCTCGGCCTTGTTCGGTTCGGGCGTGAAGGTCGCGAGCGTGGCTTTCGCCGCTTCGAGATCGCCGCTCGCCTGCTGATGCTTGGCGAGGCCGGCGATGGCCTCGACGTTGGCGGCGTCCTGCGCCAGCACTTCGGCATAGATGGCGATGGCGGTCTCCAGATCGCCCGAGGCGGCCATCTCTTCGGCCTGCGCCATGGCTTCCTTCAAGCCTTCTTCCTCGGACGTCGGGCCGGCCAGCTTGGCGAGGCCGGCGACGAACTGGCGCAATTGGCTTTCCGGCAGCGCGCCGGCGAACCCGTCGACCGGGCGGCCGTCCTTGAAGGCGTAGACGGCCGGGATCGACTGGATGCGCATCTGCTGCGCCAGGTCTTGGTTCTCGTCGACGTTGATCTTGACCAGCCGAACCTTGCCGTTCTGCTCGCGCACGACCTTTTCGAGCGCCGGGCCGAGCTGCTTGCAGGGGCCGCACCAGGGCGCCCAGAAATCGACGATGACCACCGGGCCGAACGAGGCGTCGATCACGTCGGCCATGAAGGTCGCGGTCGAGGAATCGACGATGACGTCGCCGCTCGGGGCCGTTGCCGCGCCAGGGACCGCGCCGAGCGCGCTGGCCAAACCCGCATTGGGGCCGCCGAAGCTGGCGCTCGCGGCCGGCCGCTGGGGCTGGCTGGCGGAGGGGGTGCCGGATGCGTTGGGTGCCGGTTGGGTGCCGGGCATGCCCGGAAAGCCTGCCATGATCTCTCTCGGTCATAGGGGATTGAAAGAATTGGCCTAATAAATGGCCCTTCCGGCCGCCCGCGGCAAGGGCCGAGCGCCGCAACCCTGGCTTTTTGCCCCGTCAGCCAGGGCCGGTCGGCAGGGTTGCAAAGCGGCCGGCTTTGAGTATTATCCCGGCCTCTCGCCGACCCCCGCCGCGTAAATTCCAGAATTTGCCGGCTTTCCTGCGGACTTACGGCTCGCAGCGAACCCCTGGGGGACGGTGTTGCGCCAGAGCGGGCGTAGCTCAGGGGTAGAGCACGACCTTGCCAAGGTCGGGGTCGAGGGTTCGAATCCCTTCGCCCGCTCCAATTTTCCACATTTTACCCGTTGCTCGAACCCTGGTTCGTGCGTCGCGGGCCTACGGGGCTTCGAATCCCTTCGCCCGCTCCAATTCTCCCGAATATTTTCCGCAGGCCGCGACTCGGCGGCCGGCCGGCGTTATATAAGCGCTGCCCGGCGGGCCGGGCGACGCGCAGGGCCGCGCGCGTGACAGAAGATCAAAGCGGCGACGACAGGGTGGGGCTCACCAGTGAAGCAGAACGTTGGAGCCTTATGGACATCAGCAAGATCCCCGCGGGCGTCAATCCGCCGGACGACATCTACGCGGTCATCGAAATCCCGCAGGGCGGCCTGCCGGTAAAGTACGAGCTGGAGAAAAGCTCCGGCGCGCTGTTCGTCGACCGCTTCCTGCATACCTCCATGCAATATCCGGCCAATTACGGCTTCATGCCGCACACGCTGTCCGAGGACGGCGATCCGTGCGACGTGCTGGTCGTGAGCCAGACGCCCGTGGTGCCCGGCGCGGTGATCCGCTGCCGCCCGATCGGTGCGCTCAAGATGCAGGACGAAGCGGGGCCCGACGAGAAGATCATCGCCGTGCCGGTCGACAAGCTGCACCCGTTCTATCGCGGCGTGAACAGCTATCTCGACTTGCCGGAGATCCTGCGCGACCAGATCGGCCACTTTTTCCAGCACTACAAGGATCTGGAAAAGGACAAATGGGTGACGATCGTCGAATGGGTCGGCCCGGAGGAGGCGAAAGCCCTGCTCAAGGCCGGCATGGAGCGCGCCGCCGAGAAGATCGCCGACAAGTGAGGGGCGCGGGCCGGCGACGCGTCGAGAAACCGCGCCGCTGGCTCTCCCGTCGCCATTTGGCGTAGCATGGCGGCATGACAGGAACATTCGCCCCCGGCGACCGCGTCCGCGCCAAGGATGGCCGCGCCTATATCGTCGACGAGGTCGAGGACGGCACGGTCTATTGCCGCAGCGACGGCGGCGCGGAAACCGAATTCGCCGCTTCGTCGTTGCTTAGCGAGGCCGACTGGGCGGCGAAATCCGACGGCCGGCGCGACCAGTTCTACAGCCGCCTGAAACAGTCCAAAGCCTACGTCCAGGCGATGGGCGCGTCGAAGGACGAGGCCGGCGCGACCGCGACCTTGCAGAAGATCGAGCGTCTGTCCCCCGGCCTCACCGATTACGCCGCCTTCGCCGCCGCGCTGCGCGCGCTCGACGAGACCGGCGATGCGGCCCTCGCCGACGATCTTTCGGTGAAGAAATTGCGCGCCGCGTTCGATGGCGCGCCCGCCGCTGCGCGGCTCGGCCTGATGGCGCATCTGCTCGGCATGCCGCCGGCGGCCTTGCTCGACGCCGGCCGGCTCGGCGACAATCTGATGCGCGCGCTGATCGAGAAGGGCCTGGCCTCGCAAATGGCCGCGTTCGACGAGTTCCTCGACAGGCCGCGCCGTTAGTTCCGCAAATGGTCGAAATCTACGTCGATGCCGACGCCTGTCCGGTGCGCGAGGAGGTCTATCGCGTCGCCGACCGTTTGGGGCTGCAAGTCTATATCGTCTCGAACGGTTCGCGGCCGATCCCGCCGGCGCGGCGCGCGCACGTGCGGATGGTGACGGTCGAGGCGGGCGCGGATAAAGCCGACGACTGGATCGCCGAGCGCGTCACCGACAAAGACGTCTGCGTCACCGCCGACATTCCGCTCGCCGCGCGCTGTTTGGAAAAGAACGCGCGCGCGCTCGCGCCGAACGGGAAGCTCTGGACGGCGGACAATATCGGCGGCGCGCTGGCCGGCCGCGAATTGTCGCGCCACTTGCGCGAACTGGGCGCGACAGGCGGCGGACCGCCGCCGTTCTCGAAGCAAGACCGCTCTAAGTTCCTCAGCGCGCTGGACACGCTTGTGCAACAGGCCTTGCGCGCTTGAAGCGCGACGCGGCGGACCTTTTCGCCGCGCCGGACGTTGGCTGAGCCATGACCTCCTCCATCGTCACCGATCCCGTCACCGATCCCATCGCGCTTTCCGTCGGCTGCGAGTTGCGCTTCCATCCGCGCGGCGACGGCGTGATCGTGTTGCAGATCGAAGCGGCGCGCCTGCCCGCGCAGATCATCCGTCAAGAGCGCTTGCGCGTGTCGGCCGGCAATGCCGGACCGCTGATCGCCGCCGAATCTTGGGTCGCGCCGGACGGCAACCGTATGATCCGCGTCGCGCCGCCGCATGGGGGTTTTCCCTCGGAACTGTCCATCGTCTATGCCGCCGAAGTCGAGCCAGCCGTGCTGTCGCATGATCCGGCGACGGTGGACGAGACGCCATTGGCCGATCTGCCTTTGGCCGCGCAGACCTATCTGCTGCCAAGCCGCTATTGCCAGTCGGACAAGCTGCACCGGCTTGCCGCGCAGGAATTCGGGGGCCTCGCTCCGGGCCACGGCCGGGTGACGGCGATCTGCAACTGGATTTACGAGAAGCTCGAATATCAGCGCGGCAGCAGCGACGCCCACACCACGGTTCACGACACGCTGGTGTCGCGCGTCGGGGTCTGTCGCGATTTCGCCCATCTCGGCATCGCGCTGTGCCGCGCGCTCGGCATTCCGGCGCGGTTCGTCAGCGCTTACGCCGCCGGCTTGCAGCCGCCGGATTTTCACGCCGTGTTCGAGGCCTATCTCGCCGGCCGCTGGTATCTGTTCGACCCGACGCGACAAGCTTCGCTCGACCGCATCGCGCGCATCGGCATCGGGCGAGATGCGGCCGACGTTTCCTTCGCCACGATCTACGGGAATATCATCCCGGCCAAACCGGCGGTGAAGGCGAGAGCGGAAAACGCGCATGGCGATGCCGCGCGCGCGCCCTTGACGCTGCGGGCCGTCAGCCTTTCCGAAGTTTAGCCGCCAGCGCTTGCGCCTAAACGCCGTGGCCCACGAGCTTGGCGATCTGGCTCGCCAGCTGGTTCTGCTTATAAGGCTTGGCCAGGCGCGGCAGTTCGATGGCCGGCGCGTCCGGCAGTTCGGCGTAGCCGGTAGCGAGCAGGATCGGCAGGCCGGGGCGCATGTCGCGCGCAAGCACGGCGAGTTGCATGCCCGTCATGCCGGGCATCGAATGGTCGGTGATCATCAGGTCGAACGGTCGATCGTCGCCGAGAATCTTCAACGCCTCGTCGCCTGAATGGGCTTCCGTCACGTCATGGCCGAGATCGTCGAGCATGTCGACGGTGCTCATGGCGATCAGCAGGTCGTCATCGACCACGAGAACGCGCAGCCGCCGGTCCGCCGCCGCCATGGGTGCGGCGGCGCTCTCGGGCCGCGCCGCGGCTTGCCGGGTCGCCGGCAGCCAAAGCTCGGCGCGGGTGCCCTTGCCGGGCTCGCTGGACAGGCGCAACGCGCCCCGCAGCTGCACGGCGAGGCCGTGCGCCATCGACAGGCCGAGGCCGGTCCCCTTGCCGAGCTCCTTGGTCGAGAAGAACGGCTCGATGGCCTTGGCGAGCGTTTCGCGGTCCATGCCGATCCCGGTGTCGCTGACGCTGAGACGCAGATAGGCGCCGGGCGCCATGTCGTTCGCGTCCTCGACCTCTTGGGCGTCGAGGCGGATCGTCAGCGCTCCGCCGCCCGGCATGGCGTCGCGCGCGTTGACCACGAGATTGAGCAGCGCGGCTTCGACTTGGTTGGCGTCGATCATCGCGTTGGGCAGCCCCTCGGCCAACTCGAAACGCAGCTCGATGCCGGGCGTCAGCGAGCGGTCCAGCAGCGGCTTGATGTCGCGAATCAGATCGGCGATGTCGACCGGCTTCGTCGCCAAATCCTGCTTGCGGGCGAAGGCGAGCAGGCGCTGGGTCAAGGCGGCGCCGCGCTGCGCGCCTTGCAGCGCGCCGTCGACCAGCCGGGTGAGCCGCTCGTCCTCGGGCATCCGCTTGCGCAGGAGATCGAGATTGCCGATCACCGCCATCAACAGGTTGTTGAAGTCGTGCGCCACGCCGCCGGTGAGCTGGCCGATGGTTTCGAGTTTTTGCGCGTGACGCAATTGCTCCTCGGCGCGGGCGCGCACCGCCATCTGCTCGACGACCTGGGCATGCGCGCGCTCGAGCTCGGCGGCGCGCTCGCGCACGCGCCCTTCGAGCGTTTCGGCGAGATTGCGCAGCCGCTCGTCGTTCTCGCGCAAGTCTTCGAGCAACGCGCGCGCCTCATATTGCCGGCGGCGGCCCTTCAAGGCCGAACGCGCCAGGCTGGCGAAGGTTGTCGGATGGAACGGCCGCTCGAGGAAGCTCACGTTGCCCAGCGTCTCCGACAGGCGCGCCGCCGTCGGGTTGCGCTCGACGCCGCCGCCGTGCGTGGTCAGCAGGATGAAGGGCAGGTCGGACCAGGCCGGCTGGCCGGCGATCCAGGAGGCGAGAAAGCGCAAATCGGCGGCGCGCGTCGCCTCTTCCGTCAGCACCACGAACCAGACGTCGGCGGACAATTGCCGTTGCAGATCCGCGAGGTCGCGGCAATTGGCGGCGACGATGCCGATCTCCTTGAGCAGGGCTTGGGCGACCGCGCCGTCGCGCCCGTTAGGCGCGAGCACCAGGGCGTGGGGCTGCTCGAAGGCGGCGAGAGCGCTCACGGCTCTGTCGCGAGTATGCCGCCGGCCGGTTCGCCGACATAAATTGGAACCCCGCGTAACACGCCCTGGAACTGCTTGAGCGGCTCGCCGATGATGAGGCCGCTTCGGCCGATGCGGAATTCGCGAATGCTGTCTTCATGGCGTCCAGCGCGTTTCTTCACCACCGACACCGCGCGCTTCACTTGGCCGAGCGCCTCGAAGAAACGTAGCAATATCACGGTATCGGCGAGATAAGTGACATCGACCGGCGTTCGCATGTCGCCGACCAGGCCGTGTTGAGCCACGGTCATGAAGGTCGCCGCGCCTTGTCGGTTGAGATATTGCAGCAGCTCGTGGATGTGCAGGATGAGCGAATTCTCTTCCGGCATGGCGGCGCGATAGCCGTTGAGGCTGTCGATAATCACCGTTTTGGCTTGCGCCCCGTCCACCAGTTCGCGCACGCGATGGACGAACTCCCCCGGGGTCAATTCGGCGGCGTCGACTTGCTCGATGATGAGCTTGCCCTCGTCGCGCAGTTTTTCGAGATCGATGCCCATCTCTTTCATGCGGTCGAACATCAGCGTCAGCTCCTCGTCGAACTCGAAGAGCGCCGCCCGCTCGCCGCGCGCGATGGCGGCCAGCGCGAACTGCAAGGCGTAAAGGGTCTTGCCGGTGCCAGCGGGACCGATCAACAGCGTGCTCGATCCGGTCTCGACGCCGCCGCCGAGCAGGCTGTCGAGCTGGGGAATGCCGCTCTTGATCTGCTCGCGTTTGTAGCCGGTCTTATGCTCGAGAGCGACGAGGCGCGGAAAGACGGCGAGCCCGCCGGTCTGGATGGCGAAGTCGTGGTAGCCGCCGCGGAACGACTGGCCGCGATATTTCACCACGCGTAGGCGGCGGCGCTGGGCGCCGTAGTCCGGCGCCTTCTCCTCGAGCCGGATCACGCCGTGGACGATGCTGTGCAGCGTGCGGTCGCCCACATCGCTTGTCATGTCGTCGAGCATCAGCACCGTCGCGCCCTGTTTGGCGAAATAATGTTTGAGGGCGAGGATCTGACGGCGATAGCGCAGCGAGCCCTGTGCCAGCAGGCGGATTTCCGAAAGGCTGTCGAGCACGACGCGCTGGGCCTTGAAGCGGTCGATCGCCTCGAAAATCAGCTTGGTGGTCTCGCCGAGCTCGAGGTCGGATGAATAGAGCAGGCTTTGCTGCTGCTCGGCGTCGAGCAGACTTTCTGGCGGCGTCAGTTCGAAGATCTGAAGGTTCTGGCCGAGCGTCCAGCCGTGGGACGCCGCGCCGCTGCGCAATTCGCGCTCGGTTTCCGACAGGGTGATGTAGATGCCTTTCTCGCCGTTCCTCGCGCCTTCGAGAAGGAACTGGAGGGCGAGAGTGGTCTTGCCGGTGCCGGGATCGCCTTCGACCAGATAGCTATGGCTGCGCGCGAAGCCGCCGCGCAGAATATCGTCCAGCCCGGCGATGCCGGTGCCGGCTTTGGTCTCGGTCGTTTTCGTCATCGCTGAATCTCTTGTCACGCAAACAAGCGCCAAACGCAGGCTCTCTGCGGTCGCGCGGGCGTTTTCCGGCCTCAGGCCGGCTGTCGGACGCTCGCGCGGCCGCACATTAGAGAGACGTTCGGCGAAGGCGCGAGTTCCGGGGCCTTAAGCGCCGGTTCCTGGCGAACCGCCGTAAAGCCCGGCCGATGCGGCGCGCAATTTCAGCAGGCCGACCAGCAGGTCGAGGGTCGGCGTGGCGAGCCCGGCGAGCCGCGCCATCTCGAGCGGCACGGTGTAGATCGCGTCCACCTCCATCGGCCGACCGAGCTCCAAGTCTTGCAGGATGCTCGGCTTGTGCGCGCTCGGCGACAGGCGCTTGAGGATGTCCTCGGCGTCGGCCTCGGCGCGCCGGCCCATGGCCGCGGCGATGGCGACGCCTTCGGCGACGGTGCGGCGCACGGCGTCGCGGCAGACCTCCTCGGCGAACAACGTCTTGAAGTTCGACTGGGTCAGCGCGGCGAGCGGCCCGCTGGAGAAATTGGAGATCAGCTTGGTCCAGACCGCGTCGCGGATGTCGCGCGTGACCGGCGCGGCGATGCCGCCGGCGGCCAGCAGTTTGGCGATCGCCTCGACGCGTGGCGTGGCCGCGCCGGTCGGCTCGCCGAGGATCAGGCGGTTGATGGAGCTCGTGACCTCGACGACTCCGGGCCGGACCACGCTGCACGAGGAATAGATCGTGCCGCCGATGACGCGCTCGGGCGCGACGGCGCGGCGCAGCGCGTCGCCCGGATCGAGCTTGGCGAGGCGGCGGTCGTCGTGCGGACCGCCGTGGTTTTGGAAATACCACCAGGGAATGCCGTTCATGACGAACAGCACCGCGGTCTCGGGTCCGAGCAGCGGGCCGATGCCGGCGGCGACCGAGGGCAGCGCGGGGGCCTTGGCGGTGACGATGACGAGGTCTTGCGGGCCGAGATCGCGGGCGTCGTCGCTGGCGCGCGCCTTGACGGCTTGCACGTCGCCGTCGGCGTAGCGCACTTCCAACCCGTTCGCCTGAATCGCCGCGAGATGCGCGCCGCGCGCGACGATGGCCGGCGTGACGCCCGCCTTATGCAGCCGACCGGCGATGTTGCCGCCGATGGCGCCGGCCCCGAAAATGCAGATCCGCATGGATGTCCCCGTCGGCTTGCGCCTGTCGCGCGTTGATATCGCGCGCCAATTAGGGCGGCTCACATGGGCGGCGTCAAGCCGTTGGTCCCGACCGCCAGGATGCGCGCGGTTATCGCGCCGTCCGCGCCCTTCTCGCCGAAAACGATGGCTTTCGCGCCGGGCCCGATCAAGCCGCGATCCGCCGGCTTGAGGCGCACGATGGGAGCTTCGTCGGGCACGACGATCCGTTGCGCGCCGCCGGGGTAGTGCAGCGACAGGATGCGGCGGGCGTGATCGTCGGCCTCGCCCTGCGCCGCCCGCGCGCTCGGCGCGACATCGGGACCGACAGTGGCGTTGGTCATCGTGCTGTTTTCGGCAAGGTCGTAAGGCCGGTGGCCTTCGGCGAAACCGCGCAGGCTTTCGTCGTAGACATGGACCTCAAGGGCGCGCAGCGCGCCCGTGTCGTCGGGCACGGCCGCCGCGCCGACATAGCTGCCTGCCCGGATGTCGGAAATGGTGGTGCCGCTGACGGCGAAGACGCGGGTATCCTCCATCAGCCGGACATCGAGCGTGTCGCCTTCGCGTGTCCTCAAGACGACGCGCGCGCCTTCCGCCGCTTCGATGCTGCCGCGCATCAGCGCGTAATCGGCCGTTCGTGGTGCGGTTTGCGCTTCTGTCGCCAAGGCGAGCGCGGCGAGTAGCGACCAGGCGAGGGCTAAGGATTTCATCTGTTTCATGATGGATGAACGCGGCGGGGCGGCCGCGGTGCCGCGCGTTATCTGAGAGAGACTATCTTCCTAGCGACCGGGACCCGCCGCTTATGCTGTTTTCCGGCGCTTGCCGCGATTTCCGCGCTCGTTCGGACCTTACGGCCTTCCGGCGCGTTATCAGAAATTGTGGCCAGTATTTTCAGCATCATGACGTCTCCGCACGCCTTCCTCCGAAGCGAGACCCGCGCGCTGCATGAGCGCGCCGAGAGCGCGTTCGCCCGCTTCGACCTGACGGGCGCGCAGGGCTACGGCGATTTTCTGCAGGCGCAGGCTGCCGCCCTACTGCCGCTCGAAGCGGCGCTGGACGACGCGGGCGCGGCGCGGCTGCTGCCCGACTGGCCAGCGCGCCGCCGCGCGCCGGACCTGAGCGCCGACCTCGCGGCGCTCGGCCGCGCGTCGCCGCCGCCGTTGCCGACGCCGGCTTTCGCCAATGACGGCGAAGCGATGGGCGCGCTCTACGTGCTCGAAGGCTCCAAGCTCGGCGCGCGCCATTTGCTCGCCCGCCTGGCCGATGCGCCGCCGCCGAGCGGCGCGACGCGATTCCTTGCCGGCGCCGAGCGGCCGGAACGCCAGGGCCAATGGCCGGCGTTCCTCGCCCGGCTGGATGCGGCTCCTTACGGCCAAGCCGATCTTCTGACCGGCGCGGCGCGCGCCGTCGCCCAGGTCGAGCGCGCGCCCGTCCATGTCGCGATCGACAGCGTGAAAGCCAGATCATGACCGATGGCAACGGCTGGCAGGCCGTCGATCTCACCAATTGCGACCGCGAACCGATCCATCGGCTCGGCGCGGTCCAGCCCTTCGGGTTCCTGATCGCCGTGTCGGGCGAGTGGCTCGTCACGCACATCTCGGCCAACGCGGGCGAATGGCTCGGCGGCGCGAGCGAGGAGCTGATCGGCCGCCCGCTCAACGAAATCATTAGCCGCCGCGCCACGCACGACATCCGCAACAAGCTGCAGATGCTGCGTTCTGCGGACAGCGTCGAGCGCCTGTTCGGCGCGCCGCTGCACGAGGGCGGGCCGCTATTCGATCTCGCGATCCATGTGACCGGCGGCCATATCGTCATCGAGGCGGAGCCGCATTTCGCCGACGAATCGTTCAATTCCACGCTGGCGGTGCGCAGCATGGTGGCGAACATGCATCAGGCGTCGTCGTTCAAGAGCTTCGCGCAAAAAGCGACGATGCAGATGCGCGCCCTGATCGGCTTCGATCGAGTGATGATCTACCGCTTCGACGACGCCGGCTCGGGCGAGGTCATCGCCGAGACGGCGCGCGCCGGGCTCGAGCCCTATCTCGGCCTGCATTATCCGGCGTCCGACATTCCGAAGCAGGCGCGCATCCTCTACGAGCGCAACCTGCTGCGCATCATCGCCGATATCGACGCGACGCCGGCGCCGATTTTGCCGGCTGCGCCGGGACCGGACGAGATGATCGACCTGTCGCTGAGCGTGCTGCGCAGCGTGTCGCCGATCCATATCGAATATCTCAAGAACATCGGCGTCGGCGCGTCGCTGTCGGTCTCGATCTTGCGCGACGGCAAGCTGTGGGGCTTGTTCGCCTGCCATCACATGAGCCCGCGTCTGATCTCGTTGGAGCGCCGCACCGCCGCCGAGCTGTTCGGCCAGATGTTCTCGCTACTGCTGGAAAGCCGCGAGCGCGCCGACGCGGCGCAACAAGAAGGCCGCGCGCGGGAGATCTACGCCGGATTCATGGCGGACATTTCGGACCGCACGGCGATGTTCGACGACATAGCCGGCTTCTCCGAGCGCCTGTCCGACATTTTGCCGTGCGACGGCATCGCCGTCTCGCTCGACGGCCACTTGCGGCTGCATGGCGCGACGCCGACGCGCGAGGAGATGCTCGGCCTCGTGCAATTCCTGTCGCAGAGGGCGAGCGGGCAGATTTTTTCCAGCCATGAGCTCGGCGCGATCTATCCGGCGGCGAGGGACTTCATCGAGCGCGCCGCCGGCGTGCTGGCGATCCCGGTGTCGCGCAAAGCACGGGATTATGTGCTGTTCTTCCGCAAGGAGGCCGCGCGCACCGTGACTTGGGCCGGCAACCCGCAGAAGGCCGAGACGCTCGGCCCCAACGGAATCCGGCTGACGCCGCGCAAGAGCTTCGAAGCTTGGCGCGAGACGGTGCGCGGGCAATCCCTGCCGTGGACGCCGCTCGAGCGCCGTGTCGCCGAATCGCTGCGCGTCTCTCTGCTCGAAGTCGTGCTGCGCCTCGCCGATATCGCCGAGAAGGAACGCAAGACGGCGCAAGAGCGCCAAGAGCTGTTGATCGCCGAACTCAACCACCGGGTGCGCAACATCCTCAGCCTGGTGCGCGGATTGATCGCGCAGAGCGACCAGAGCGGCAGCGTCGGAGATTTCATCAAGGTGATCGGCGGCCGGGTGCAAGCTCTGGCGCGGGCGCACGACCAGATCACCAACGACAATTGGCAGCCGGCGCCGCTGAAAACGCTGATCGCCGCCGAGGCCGGGGCCTATCTCGGCGTCAAGGCCGAGCGCGTTATCACGGCCGGCGAAGACGTGCTGCTGGTGCCGCAAGCCTTCTCGACGCTGGCGCTGGTGGTCCACGAACTGATGACCAATTCGGCGAAATACGGCGCGCTGTGCGACCGCTCCGGCCATGTCGAGGTCGCCTGGGCGTTCGACGACATGGATCGGCTGATCCTGCGCTGGAACGAGCACGGCGGGCCGCCGGTGCAGGCGCCGTCGCGGCGCGGCTTCGGCACGACGATCATCGAGCGCTCGGTGCCCTACGATCTCAATGGCGAAGCGGACGTCACCTACGACCTGATGGGCCTGCGCGCCCGCTTCGCCATCCCCGGCCTTTACGTCAAACGCGGCGGCGACAAGCGCGCGCCCGCGCCGGCGGCCGAGAAGCCGGCGCTTCCGGCCGGCAAGGAACGCCTCGCCGGCACGGCGCTGATCGTCGAGGACAATCTCATCATCGCGCTCGACGCCGAGGACATGCTGATCCAGCTCGGCGCGGAGGTGCGGACCGCCAACACGGTGCGCCAGGCGCTGCAAGCGCTCGACGAGCTGACCCCGTCCTTCGCTCTGCTCGACGTCAATCTGGGCGGCGCGGAGACGAGCTTGCCGGTCGCGCGCAAGCTGCAGGAACTGAAGGTGCCGTTCGTCTTCGCCACCGGCTACGGCGAGGCGTTCAGCCTGCCGTCCGACCTCAAGGGCGCGCCGGTCGTGCGCAAACCCTATTACCTCGAAACCTTGCAGGCGGTGATCGCCGAACTGCGCGGCCATCCGGTCGGCTGAAGCCGATCGCGCCGTGCGGCCGGCCGCGCGAAGGCTCCCGCGCCGGATCGGAACTTTTTCCTGAAGGGCGGCGTTGGCCTAGGCCGGGGGTTTTTGTCCGGCGGCTTTCATCCCCGGACGGTCCCGTGACCTTCGATCAAATCGCGATTTTCGCCATCCTCGCCGGCGCGCTGGCCCTGTTCGTGTGGGACCGCGTGCGTTACGACCTGGTCGCCATGCTGGCGCTGATGGCGGCGGTGGCCTGCGGCGTGGTCGGGCCGGAAGACGCCTTTCGCGGTTTTAGCGACGACATCGTCATCATCATCGGCTCGGCCTTGGTGATCAGCGCCGCCGTCGCCAAATCGGGCATCGCCGAAGCGGCGATGCGGCCCGTCGCCGGCTGGATGAAAAGCAGCGAGATGCAGATCGCGGTGCTCGCGACCATCGTCGCGGTGCTGTCGGCGTTCATGAAAAACATCGGCGCGCTGGCGATCATGATCCCCATCGCCTTCCAGCTCGCCCGGCGCAACGGCACGCCGGTGGCGCGCGTGCTGATGCCGCTGTCCTTCGCCGCGCTGCTCGGCGGCATGATGACGCTGATCGGCACCTCGCCAAACATCATCGTCTCCAAGATGCGCCAGGAAATCCTCGGCGAGCCTTACGCCATGTTCGATTTCATGCCGGTCGCCGCCGTGCTCACGGTCATCGGCATCGCCTTCCTCGCCTTCGGCTGGCGTCTGCTGCCGCGCCGCGACGAAGCGGACGCGAAGGACGCGTTCTCCGACGAGCATTATCAAACCGAAGTGCGGCTGCCGGAGAAAGCCGCGCTGGTCGGCAAAAGCGTGGCCGATTTCGAAGCGCTCGGCGACGGCGATCTGTCGATCGTGGCCATCTTGCGCGAAGGCGCGCGGCGCTACGTGCCGCACGCCCATTGGACGCTGTTCGCCGGCGACATCCTGGTGGTGCAGGGCGACGCCGGCGCGCTGGAGAAGATCGTCGGCGAAGCCGGCCTCGAATTGGTCCACGATCGCGAAGTGCCGGAGGACGACGACGAAGGCAAAAGCAAGCCCAAGAGCGAGCAGAGCGTCATGGAGGCGGTGATTCCGCCCGACTCGATGCTGGTCGGCGTCACCGTCGAACAGATCCGCCTGCGCGACCGCTACGGCCTCAACCTCCTGTCGCTCAGCCGGCGCGGCGCGCCAGTGCGGAGCCGGCTGCAACGGGCGCGCTTGCAGGCAGGCGACGTCATCGTGCTCCGCGGTCCGGAGAGATATGTCGCCGACGCGCCCAGCGCGCTCGGCTGCCTGCCGTTGGCCGAGCGGAACTTGCGGCTCGGCGAGCGCCGCCACCGCTATCGCGCCGCGCTCATCCTCGCCGTCGCCATGGCCGCCGCGGCGAGCGGCGCGGTGTCCGTCGCCGTCGCCTTCTTCGGCGCGGCCGTCGCCATCATGGCGATCGGCGCGATCACGCTGAAGGAAGCCTATCAGGCCATCGAATGGCCGATCCTGATCTTGATCGGCGCGCTGATCCCGGTGAGCGACGCGCTCCGCACGACCGGCGGCGCGGAACTGATCGCCGCCGGCCTGGCCGTGGCGGCCGACGCCATCCCGCCGATCGCGGCGGTCGGCATGATCTTGCTCGCGGCGATGGCGGTGACGCCGTTCCTCAACAACGCCGCGACGGTGCTGGTGATGGCGCCGATCGGCGCCAGCCTGGCGCAGCGCCTCGGCCTCAACCCGGACCCGTTCCTGATGGCGGTGGCCATCGGCGCGGCCTGCGATTTCCTCACCCCCATCGGCCATCAATGCAACACGCTGGTGATGGGCCCAGGCTGCTACCGCTTCAACGATTATTGGCGGCTCGGCTTGCCGCTGTCGTTGCTCGTGGCGACGCTGGGGACGGCCCTGATCGCGCTGGTCTGGCCGCTCTGACGGATGATCCGATCACGCCCGTGATCACGACTCCGGATGGCCGCTATTTGGTCGCGCGCGGCCGTCTGTGGCGCATGAGCGATCCGCGTCTCGATCCGGCGCGCCCGATTACAACCGCCGTCTGGCGAAGAACACGCCCTACGCCGATTGGTTCGCCGCGCTTCGCGCGCTATGATCGCTTTCCACGCATGCGAGGTGAAGCGATGACCGACGACGACCTGCCGCCTGCCGCCAATTCCGAGAATGTCGACATCGTCATCGAGGCGCGCAAAGCCGATCTCGGCGGCGGTTTCATCGTCGGGCGCGTGCTGCCGTTCCGCCTGCACCGCACCGTCGGGCCGTTCGTGTTCTTCGATCACGCCGGGCCGACCGATCTGCCGTCGCCGATCCCGCGCGCGGTCGACGTGCGGCCGCATCCGCACATCGGTCTCGCCACCGTGAGCTATCTGTTCGCCGGCCAGATCACCCATCGCGACAGCCTCGGCGTCGAGCAGGTCATCGAGCCGGGCGCGGTGAACTGGATGACGGCCGGGCGCGGCATCAGCCATTCGGAGCGGTTCGAAGGCCGCTTCAAGGAGACCGGCGGCGCGCTCGACCTGATCCAGAGCTGGGTCGCGTTGCCCGAAGCGGACGAGGAGATCGCCCCGGCGTTCGATCATTATCCCGCCGCCGGTTTGCCGACGCAGGAGGGCGAGGGCGTGTGGATGCGCCTCATCGTCGGCCAGGCGTTCGGTCTCAAGAGCGCGGTGAAAGCGCGCTCGCCGATCTTCTACGTCCATGTCGAGCTGCAAGACGGCGCCCGCGTCGCCGCACCCGACGGCCATGCCGAGCGTGCGGCCTATGTCGCGCATGGCCGCGTGACGATCGAGGGCCGCGATTACGGCCATGGCCAGATGATCGTGTTCAAGACCGGCGCCGCGCCGGCGATCCGCGCGACGGGCGGGCCGGCCACCGTCATGCTGCTCGGCGGCGAGGGGCTCGGTCCGCGCCACATCTGGTGGAATTTCGTCTCTTCGCGCAAGGAGCGCATCGAACAGGCCAAGGCCGACTGGAAGGCTGGGCGAATCGCCTTGCCGCCGGCCGACCGCGACGAGTTCATCCCGCTCCCCGACGAGACCCCGGCGCGGGTCGGCTCGCGCAAGACGCCTGACTAGCCTTTTGATAAGATTGACGAATTCGCCCCGCTTGCCGCCATGGGGCAAATTTCATATACCTCGGCGACCAGGCCGGGCCCCTCTGACAGCGTTCGCTGCTGTGATGTCGGACTGGACAATCAAGGAGCGGCCCGCCGATCTCTTCATGCGTACGGCGGCACCCCGTCTTCACCTCGGTGAAGGCAGGCTTGTCGGCGTCCGCGGTTCGCGCCGCGCTGGCTCTCCATAAAAAAGGAGCGGGTACGCTATGAGTGAGTATTTTACTGCAGAGGCTCTGACCGCCTTGCTGCAGGTCATCATGATCGACCTCGTGCTGGCGGGCGACAACGCCATCGTGATCGGTCTCGCCGCCGCCGGCTTGCCGGCGGCCCAGCGCACCAAAGCCATCGTCATCGGTATCGCGGCGGCGACGCTGATGCGTATCGGCTTCGCTGGCGCCACCACCCAATTGTTGCAGATCATCGGCCTGCTACTGGCCGGCGGCATCCTGCTGCTGTGGGTGAGCTGGAAGATGTGGCGCGAGCTGCGGACCCAGCATCACGAGGAGAAGGCGGCGCTCGAAGCGCTCGCCGATAAGGATCTAGACGCCAGCGGCGAAGTGGCCGACGGCGCGCCGCGCAAGACCCTGGGTCAAGCGGTGTGGCAGATTCTGGTCGCCGACGTCTCCATGTCGCTCGACAACGTGCTCGCCGTCGCCGGCGCGGCGCGCGATTACCCCTATGTCCTGATCTTCGGCCTGGTGCTGTCGATCGCGCTGATGGGTCTTGCCGCCAACTTCATCGCCCGGCTGCTGCAGAAGCACCGCTGGATCGCCTATATCGGCTTGGCGGTGATCGTCTATGTCTCGCTCGACATGATCTATCGCGGCAGCGTCGAGGTTTGGCCCTATCTCTTCGACTAAGCCGATTCCGATTCGTCACGCGTAAAAAACCCCCGCGGGTCGCCGCGGGGGTTTTTCTTTGGCCGGTTTGTTTCGTTTAGGCGGCGGTGAGATGCTGGAACAGGATCACGCCGCCGATGGCGACGAAGAACACGCCGCCCCATAGCTCGGGCATGCGCCGCAGTCCCAACGGCGCGTGACGCGCCAGCGCCGCGCCGCCCGCCGCGCCGAAAAAAGCCAGCAAAGCGGTGGCGATCAGCGCCAAGCCGATCTCGGCGCGCAGCATCCCGAGGATGAGGCCGGCGATCAGCGCGTCCATGCTGACCATGGTCGCCTGGAAGCTGAGGACCTCCAGGCTGTCGCGCTCAGGCTCCTCCTCGTGATGCGAACGGCGCGCGAAGGATTGCGCGATGGTGAAGATGCCGAGGATCGCCAGCAACGCGAAGGCGATCCAATGGTCGAGCTGCGGTCCGACGGCGCTGACGATGCTGCCCATCGACCAGCCGGCGGCGAGCAGCACCAGCTTGGCGACGGCGAAGATCGCGCCGAGCCGCAGCCACGAGCTCGCGCCGTGCCAGAGGGAGGCCGGCGCGCGCAGGCCGTAGCTCAGCGCCGTGAGCGCCAGCACGCCGGCGATGGCCAGGATGACCGGGCCGTCGGCCGGCATCGACCAGCCTTCGAGCCGCGCCGCCGCGCCCGAGACGTCGGCGAGCTGCCACAGGCCGAGGCCGAAGAAGATCAGCGCCGCGCCGATGCGGACGTATTTGAGCGGCAAGACGCGCGTTGCCGCCTCGCCGAGAAACACCGCCGGCACGTTGGCCAGCATCATGCCGAGCGTGGTGCCGAGCGTGACCAGCTCGATATTGTGGAAGCGCGCGCCGAGGGCGGCGGTGGCGACCTGGGTCTTGTCGCCGATCTCGACGACGAAGAAGGCGACGAGCGTGGTCAGGAAGACGCTCGCGCCGGCGCGCATCTTGTCCTCGTCTTCGTCGAATTTGTCGGGCACCAGGGTCCAGAACGCCATGGCGATGAAGCTCAGCGCGATGGCGTAGCGGAACCAGACGCCTTCGAGAAAATCGGTCAGGAAAAAGCCGGCGGTCGCGGCGAGCGCGTGATTGGCGATGGTGGCGACGAAAATGCCGGCGACGATCGGCCAAGGCTTGCGAAAGCGCGTCGCCAGCACGATGGCGAGCAGTTGGGTCTTGTCGCCGATTTCGGCGAGCGCGACGACGAAGGTAGAGACGAGCATCGAATCCATGACGGGCAGCCTGGCCGAGCGGTGGACACAATGGCGCCAGGGCCCTCCCCTCGGACGTCAGGAGGGCGGCGCCATCGGTCTCGCCAATCGTCTCAGCCGATCCGTACAGGATCCGGCGTGAAACCCCGCTTGCGCCATGGCCCGAACGCGACGGTTCCGGCCAAGTCTGTTGACGCAAGCTCCGCGCGCCTCGAAACGACGAGGCGGCGAACGGCTACTCCCCAAGAGCGCTGCGAATACATCGCAGTTCCCCAAAATCGTCAAGCGATTTCAGAAGCTTATGCGCGAGGCATGAAAATATAGCCGGGGGTGGATTTGTTCCTTAGGCCCGTTTTGGGCCGAAAAACGCCAGCAATCCGCCGGCCACCACTGCCGCGCCACCGCCGATCAGATACCACATGGTCCGGTCGGTATATTGGCCGGTGAGCGCTTCGCTGATCTGGTCCGCCGGCGCGTCGGCGGCGTTGAAGCCGAACGCCAAAAGAATCGCGCCGACCGCGAGCAGGACAAAACCGATCAATCGCGCAGGCTGCATGATAATCTCCTTTAAAAGCGCGCCGAAGATGCGCCTCGGGGAACCAACGCTCGAATTGCGAAAAAATTCCTTTCGCGGGGAGGGGGGAAGACGATGCGACTTTGGCCCAGAAGCAGTTGGCATTCAGATCTATCGGTTCGCCGTGCTGGCAAAGTCGGTCTGCTCTATGTCGCGGCGGCCGGGCTTTGGGTGATCGGTTCCGATATTTACGTTCACCGCGCCGGGATACAGACGGAGTTGGCGGCGCTGATGCCCAGCTTGACGAAGGGGCTGGCCTTCGTTGTCGTGACGGGCGTCTTGCTGTTTGCGGTCTTGCTCCGCAGCTATATGCGCATTGAGGACGCGAATGCCCTACAACTGTTGCGCTTCTCGCAGACCATCACAGCGCTCGCCCGCATGATCGAATTGCGCGATATTTACACGCATGGCCATCAGAAGCGGGCCGCGCAGATCGCCGACGCGCTGGCGGCCCGGCTCGGCTTGCCGCGCGAGCGACGGCTCGTCCTGACGCTGGCCGCCGAGCTGCACGACATCGGCAAGATCGGCGTGCCGGAGCATCTGCTCAACAAGGCCGGCTTCATGACCGACGCCGAATTGGCGCGCATCCATGAGCATGCGGCCATCGGCGCGGAATTGCTGCGCGGCGTCGATTTCCCCGGCCCGGTGGCCGACATCGTCGCTCAGCATCACGAGCGGCTGGACGGCAGCGGCTATCCGCACGGCCTGGCGGGGGATGAGATCATGCTCGAAGCTCGCATACTCGCGGTCGCCGACGCGTTCGAAGCCATGTCGAACGCCCGGCCTTACCGCAACGCGCAAGGCAGCGAGGTGGCTCTGGTCGAATTGCGCCGCGGCGCCGGCGTCAAATACGACGCCCGCGTCGTCGCCGAATGCGACGCGTGGAACCGCGAATGTCAGACGGGCGGGAAAGCCTATTCGGCGGCGGGCAAGGAGAAGGCCGGCGGCGCCGCGCCGTAGAATCGCAGGCGCTCTGGGGGCAGTCGCACCGTGACGATCGTGCCCTGCCCGGGCGCGCTCGCCAGATCCATCTCGCCGCCATGGCTTGCGACGAAGCTCTTGCTCAGCGGCAGGCCGATGCCGGTGCCTTCGGCCGCGAGGCCCATATGGGTTTGCGCGCGCTCGAACGGCAGCAAAACTTTCTCGAGATCGACTGGGGCGATGCCGATGCCGTCGTCCTCGACGGTCAGGACCGGCGCGCCGCTGTCGTCGACGATTGCCGCGACGCGCACATGGCCGCCGCGCGGCGTGAATTTCACGGCGTTGCTCAAAAGGTTGAGCAGCACCTGCTTGAGCTTCTGCCGGTCGCCCCACACCCGCAGCGGGCGGTGCGGCAGATGCGAATCCAGGCTGATCTGTTTCTCGGCGGCGCGCGGCGCCAGCATGCGCTGGCTCAGGCGGACGATGCCGTTGAGATCGACCTCGCCTTCGACGATGTCGAGCTTGCCGGCCTCCGCTTTCGACAAATCGAGGATGTCGTTGATCAGCGTCAGCAGGTGCGTGCCGCTGCGCAGCACGTCCGAGACATATTCGCGCTGCTTGTCGTTGAGCGGCCCGGCATATTGCTTTTCCAGCAATTCGGAGAAGCCGATGATGGCGTTGAGCGGCGTGCGCAGCTCATGGCTGATGCTCGCCAGAAAGGTGGATTTGGCCTGATTGGCGCGCAAGGCGGCGCGGCGCGCGTCGTCGAGATCCGAGATCTGCGCCCGCGCCTGCTCGAGCGAGACGCCGAGCAGATCGACGCCGCTGCCGATGCCGGCGTATTTGCCGGCGCGGGTGATGATGAAACCGTCGATCGCGGCGCGCGGCGCGGCGGTCGTGATCAATTCCTTGAGTTCTTCGATGCTGAGGCCGCAATCGACTTGCAGCGGCGGCGATTGGATGAAATGCGACACCATGAGGCGAGCGACGGGACGCTTCTCGTAAACGGCGCGCACCAAGGGTTGCGAAAAGGCGATGAAGAAATCCTGCCGGCTCAGGAGCGCGATCGGCGTTTCGCCGTCGTCGACCACCGCCAGGCTCGGCGTCGCCGCATGTTCGCTCAGCACTTCGAACGCCTCGCCGCAGCTCATCCGCAGCGGAATCGGCGGCAGCGGCGTGATGAGGCGCTCGACGCGCCAGCCGTTGCGGCTCTGGCAGTGGGTTTCGATCATCATGTGCCTGCGTCGTGATCCCCTGACGCCGATTGCCGTCGGACGCCTGTCGCTATCGCGCTGCACCTTCTCCTGCGGGCGGTTAATATTGTCCTACCCGAAGATGGATTTATCCTCTTAAATCAATCTGTTATGTTACGGGATCGTGACATCCGGACGATCCGCCGGCCGAGGAAAGACGCCGACATGCCGCAAGACGCCCCCTTTAGCCGAGAGAACCCCAGCCCGCGCTTTCGCGCGCTCGTCGAGATGTATCGGAGGATGCATGAAGAAGGCGAACAGACGCACGGCATCGCCGCGAGCGAGACGTTCGACGGCCGAAGCCTCGTGCCGCACACGCTCACCATCCGCGATCTGGTCGCGAAGCTGCGGGCGAAGACGCTGCTGGATTACGGCGCCGGCAAAGGCACGCTTTATAAGATGCGCAACTTGAAAACGCCGACCGGCGAGGTGTTTCCCGATCTGCGCCATTATTGGAATCTCGACGCGATCACGCTCTACGACCCCGGCTATGCGCCCTATAGCGCCTATCCGAGCGGGCGATTCGACGCGGTGATCTGCACCGACGTGCTCGAACATATCCCCGAGGAGGATATTCCCTGGACGCTCGGCGAGTTGTTCGGTTTTGCCGACAAGTTCGTTTTCACCACCATCGCCGGCTATCCGGCTGGCAAAATCATGCCGAACGGCGAAAACGCGCATTGCACGCTGCAGCCGATCGAATGGTGGAAGGCGCAGATGAATGCCGCGCGGGCCGCGGCCGGACGGTCCTTGCCCTGGTTCGCGCTCTATATCGGCCCATCGCCCGATGGAAAGACGCTGCAAACTACGCCCATTCAGGGCTAATGCGTCGCCGATGGAGGCGAATCGGTGTTTTTGCGAGATTTTCACCGCTGAAGCCAGGGTCGACACCAGCCAATGGCCGTTCGCAGGGAAAAACGCCCGCCATTTTCACCCCCGAAAGGCAAAATTAACCCTAAATCACCGATAATTTAATATCCCGGCGGGTACGCCTGACGCGCCGCGCACGTTAAATTCTTGCCCCGTGCGGCAAGATGTCTTCAAACAACGGCTAGGACAGCGCTCATGGCTTCCAAAATCGAGCTGCGCAAGGACGAGGCGATCGGGCAGGCGGGGGCTTTGGCCCGCCGCAGCGTCGCCGGCAAGGGCGGCGAGGCCGCCGAGCGCTTCCTGCGCCAGTTCTATGCCGCCGTCGCCCCCGAAGACGTCGCCGATCTTTCGCCCGAAGACCTCGCCGGCAGCGCGCTGGCGCTGTGGCGCTTCGGCCAGAGCCGGCCGCCCCAGACGCCCAAGGTGCGCGCCTACAATCCCCGCGTCGCGGATCACGGCTGGACCTGCGGCCATACCGTCGTCGAGATCGTCAACGACGACATGCCGTTCCTGGTCGATTCGGTCACCGGCTGGCTGACCCAGAAAGCCATCGGCCTGCATCAACTGATCCATCCGGTCATCCGCGTCAAACGCGACGCCAAGGGCGATTTGGCCGAATTGCTGCCCGTCGAAAGCGGCGACGGCCAAGCCGAATCGGTCATGCATCTGCAGATCGACAGCCAAAGCGGCACGGCCGATCTGGCCGCGATCGAAGCCGGCCTGAAGGCCGCCCTCGCCGACGTGCGCGCCGCGGTCGAGGACTGGCCGGCGATGCGCGCGCGCGCCGCCGCGATCCTCGAAGAATTGGCGCGCGCGCCCGGCGTGCCGGAAGAGGAATTGGCCGAAGCCCGCGGCTTCCTCGGTTGGCTCGACGCCAACCACTTCACCTATCTCGGCTATCGCGAATACGCCTTCGGCGGCGACGCCGCCGAGCCCGGCCTCGGCCGCGTCGTCGAAGGCTCGGGCCTCGGCGTCCTGCGCGAGCCCGACACGGCGATCTTCCATCCGACCACCGAAGCCGCCGCGCTGCCGCCCGACATGCGCGCCCTGGTGCGCGCGCCCAACGTGCTGATGATCGCCAAGGCGAACAAGCGTTCGACCGTGCATCGCCCGGTGCATTTCGACACCGTCGGCATCAAGAAATACGACGCCAAGGGCCGCGTCGTCGGCGAATACCGTTTCATCGGCCTGTTCACCTCCGACATCTACAATCTCAGCCCGCGCCTGATCCCGCTGTTGCGCCGCAAGGTCGCGCATGTGATGGCGCGCTCCAAGCTCGCCCCGGCGAGCCATGACGGCAAGGCGCTGCTGCACATTCTCGAGACCTTTCCGCGCGACGAGCTGTTCCAGATCGCCGAGGAGGACCTCGCCGAGATCAGCCTCGGCATCCTGCATCTGCAGGACCGCGCGCGCGTCGCGCTGTTCATCCGCCGCGATCCGTTCGAGCGCTTCCTCTCCTGCCTGGTCTTCGCGCCGCGCGACCGCTTCGACACCGATCTGCGCTTGAAGTTCCAGGACATCCTGTGCCGCGAGCTGCAAGGTACGGTCTCGGCCTTCTACACGCAGATCGGCGATTCGCCGCTCGCGCGCCTGCATGTCATCGTCAAGACCAAGCCCGGCGCGGTGCCGGACTACGACCGCCGCGAGATCGAGGCCAAGCTGGCGCGGGCCATGCGCGCCTGGCGCGACGATCTGCGCGCCGCCCTGGTCGCGGCGCACGGCGAGGACGCCGGGCTCGACTTGCTTAAGCGCTACGGCGACGCCTTCCCGTCGGCATACCGGGAGACCGTGCCGGCGAATCATGCGGTGGCCGACATCGCCAAGATCGAGGCGTCGCGCGCCGGCGGGCCGCTCGGCCTCAATCTCTACCGTCCGCTCGGCGCGCCGGACGATTCCGTGCGCTTCAAGATCTACAACGCGTCCGACGCCGTGCCGCTGTCGGACGTCCTGCCCATGCTCGAAAACATGGGCTTCCGGGTGATCGACGAGCAGCCCTATCGCATCGAATTGACCAGCGATCACGACAGCGTCTGGATCCACGATTTCGGCATGGAGACGCGCGCCGGCGCGGCTGTCGATCTCGACGGCGTGAAGCCGTTGCTGGAAGCGGCCTTCGCCCGCCTGTGGGCCGGCGAGATGGAGAACGACGGCTTCAACAAGCTGGCGCTGCTCGGCGGGCTCGGCTGGCGCGAGATCACGATGCTGCGCGCCATCGCTAAATATCTTCGCCAGGCCGGCATCCCCTTCAGCCAGGCTTATATGGAGACGACCTTCGCGAACAATCCGGCCTTCGCGCGATTGCTGGCCGACCTGTTCGCCGCGCGCTTCGATCCGCAGCGGCGCCAGGGCGCGGAAGCGCGCGAAGTGTCGCTCAAGGTCGCTTACGAGGAAGCGCTCGACAAGGTCGCGAGCCTCGACGAGGACCGCATCCTGCGCCGCTTCCTCAATGTCGCGCTGTCCATGCTGCGGACCAATTTCTATCAGGCGGACGCCGCCGGCGCGCCGAAGCTGTATCTTTCGTTCAAGCTCGATTCGCGGGCCGTCGACGATCTGCCGCTGCCGCGTCCGTTTTATGAAGTGTTCGTCTATTCGCCGCGCATGGAAGGCATCCATCTGCGGGGCGGCAAGGTGGCGCGCGGCGGCATCCGCTGGTCCGACCGGCGCGAAGATTTCCGCACCGAGATTCTCGGCTTGATGAAAGCGCAGATGGTCAAGAACGCCGTCATCGTGCCGGTCGGCGCGAAAGGCGGCTTTGTGTTGAAGCAATTGCTGGCCGGGGCCGGCCGCGACGAGACGATGGCCGAGGGCATCGCCTGCTACCGCCTGTTGATGCAGGGCCTTCTGGACATTACCGACAATCGCGTCGGCGTCGGCATCGTGCCGCCGAAAGACGTCATCCGCCACGACGACGACGATCCGTATCTGGTCGTCGCCGCCGACAAGGGCACCGCGACATTCTCGGATATCGCCAACGGCATCGCCCGCGATTACGGCTTCTGGCTCGACGACGCGTTCGCCTCGGGCGGCTCGGCCGGCTACGACCATAAGAAGATGGGCATCACCGCGCGCGGGGCGTGGGAATCGGTGAAGCGCCATTTCCGCGAGATCGGCGTCGACACGCAATCGCAGGATTTCACCGTGATCGGCGTCGGCGACATGTCGGGCGACGTGTTCGGCAACGGCATGCTCCTGTCGCCGCACATCAAGCTGCTCGCCGCCTTCAACCATCTGCATATTTTCATCGACCCGTCGCCCGATCCGGCGGCCAGCCTGGAAGAACGCAAGCGCCTGTTCGCTCTGCCGCGCTCGTCCTGGTCCGACTACGACGCCGCGCTGATCTCGAAGGGCGGCGGCGTGTTCGACCGCAAGGCCAAGTCGATCAAGCTGACGCCGGAGATTCAGGACTTGTTCGGCATCAAGCAGGAGACGCTCGCGCCGAACGACCTGATCCGCACCCTGCTGAAAGCCGAGGTCGATCTCTTGTTCTTCGGCGGCATCGGCACGTTCATCAAGGCGGCGACGGAAAGCCACGCCGAAGCGGGCGACCGCGCCAACGACGCGCTGCGTATCGACGGTTCGGACGTGCGCGCCAAGGTGATCGGCGAGGGCGCCAATCTCGGCATGACCCAACTCGGCCGCGTCGAATACGCCAAAACGGGCGGGCGGTTGAACACCGATGCGGTGGACAATTCGGCTGGCGTCGACGCCTCGGACCATGAGGTCAACATCAAGATTCTCACCGGGACCGTGGTTGCCGAGGGCGACATAACCTTGAAGCAGCGCGACGTCCTGCTCGCCGAGATGACCGACGAGCTTGCCGGGCTGATCCTGCGCGACAATTACCTGCAGACCCAGGCGATCACGGTGATGGAGGCGCAGGGCGGCGCGATCCTCGATTCGCAGGTGCGGTTGATCCAAGACTTGGAGAAGGCCGGCAAGCTCAACCGCGAGGTCGAGAAACTGCCGAACGACGCCACGCTCGCCGCGCTGGCGGCTTTGTCCCAGGGCCTGACGCGGCCCGAGCTCGCCGTGCTGCTGGCTTACGGCAAGATGACGCTTTACGAAACCCTGCTCGCCAGCGATCTGCCCGACGAGGCGTTCCTCGGCGAAGACCTGCATCGCTACTTTCCGACGGCGCTGCGCGAGCGCTTCCCGCAGGCGATCGACAAGCATCGGCTGCGCCGCGAGATCATCGCCACGGTGGCGACCAACAGCATGGTCAACCGCGTCGGCCCGACATTCGTCAACGATCTGCGCGCCCGCACCGGCTGCGCCGAGGGCGACATCGCGCGCGCCTACACGGTGACGCGCGACGCCTTTGCGCTGCGCGAGTTCTGGGCCGGCGTCGAGGCGCTCGACGCCAAGGCTCCGGCCGGATTGCAGACGGCGATGATTCTCGAATCGGCCCGGCTGGTCGAGCGCGTGACGCTATGGTTCGCGCAGAACCGCAGCCATCCGATCGACGTCGCCGCGACGATGCGGAGCTTCGCGCCGGCCGTCGCCGCGCTCAAGGCAGCGCTGCCGGACGCCTTGCCTGCGGCGGCGCGCGAGCGTCACGATGCCGCCGTCGCGGCTTACATTCAGGATGGCGCGCCGGCCGATCTCGCCGTCGCGGCCGCCATGCTGCCGGCGCTGGCGGGCGCCGCCGACATCGTCAAGCTCGCGGGGGATGACGCCGCCAAGGTCGCGTCCGCCGCTATGGTCTATTACGCGGCCGGCGACCGGCTTTCGCTTGACTGGTTGCGCGCTTCGGCGCGCGCCATCGCCGCGACGACGTCATGGCAAAAGCAGGCGGTCGCCGCCATCGTCGACGAATTGTTCGCCTTCCAGGCCGAGCTCGCGGCGCGCATCCTCGCCGGTGGGCAGACGCCCGACGCTTGGCTCGCGGCGCGCGGTCCCGTCTTCCTCCGCGCCCAGCAGGTCTTGGGAGAGATGCAGGGCGCGGGAGCCGCCGCCGGCGGCCCTCGTAAAGATGGCGCGCCTGCGCCCGCCGGCGTCGATCTCGCCATGTTGGCGGTGGCGAACCGCCAATTGCGTGCTTTAATCGCGGCATGAGCCCAACCGCCTTCGACCGGCCGCCGCCCGCGAGCAAGAAAGCTCTCGTCGCCTGGTGCCTTTACGACTGGGCGAATTCGGCCTTTCCGGCGGTCATCCTCACTTTCGTTTTCGCCGCCTATTTCGCCCAGGGCGTCGCCGAAAGCCCGGTGGCCGCCACCGGCCAATGGGGCTTGGCGCTGACCTGTTCGGCGCTCGCCATCGCGATCTTCTCGCCGCTACTCGGCGCCGTCGCCGATCAGGACGGGCGGCGCAAGCCGTGGATCGCGGCTTTATCGGCGCTCTGCATCGTCGCCACCGCGAGCCTGTGGTTCGTCAAGCCGGACCCGAGCTATGTGCTGCTGGCGCTGGTCGGCGTCGCGGTCGCCAACTTCGCCTTCGAGTTCAGCTTGGTGTTCTACAACGCCATGCTCAACGACCTCGTCGCGCCCGAACGGCTCGGCCGCCTGTCGGGCTGGGGCTGGGGCGCGGGCTATGCCGGCGGCCTCGTCTGCCTCGTGCTCGTGCTGGTCGGCTTCGTCAGCGCCGCCGATCCCTGGTTCGGCATCGGCAAGGAGGATGCCGCCCATGTCCGCGTCGTCGGGCCGATCGCGGCGCTGTGGTTCCTCGCTTTCGCCTGGCCCCTGTTCCTGTTCACGCCGGACCGGCCGTCGAAAGGCGTCGCGCCGCTGAAAGCGATGCGCGACGGTTTCGTGGCGCTCGTCGGCACGCTCAAGAACGTGCGCCATTACGGCAATCCCGGCCGCTTCCTGCTCGCGCACATGATCTACACCGACGGGCTGAACACCCTGTTCGCCTTCGGCGGCATCTATGCCGCGGGCCAGTTCGGCATGGAGGTCGAGGAAGTCATCTGGTTCGGCATCGCCCTCAACCTCACCGCCGGCCTCGGCGCGGCGGCCTTCGCCTGGATCGACGATTGGATCGGCGCCAAGCGCGTCATCGCCATCGCGCTTGTCGGCCTCATCGTCGTCGGCCTGGCAATTCTCGCGACCGACGACAAGGCGGTGTTCTGGGCTCTCGGCCTGGCGCTCGGAATCTTCTTCGGCCCGGCCCAGGCGGCGAGCCGCTCGCTGATGGCGCGACTCGCGCCGGCCGACATGCAGGCCGAGATGTTCGGCCTGTTCGCGTTGTCGGGCAAGGCCACGGCTTTCATCGGCCCGGCGCTGTTCGGCTGGGCCACCGTCGCCTTCGACACCCAGCGCGCCGGCATGGCCACCGTGCTCGTCTTCTTCGTGATCGGCGGCGCGATCCTCTGGCTCGTCAAGGAGCCGGCGCGGGCTTAAGCCTTAATGCCGGAAATGCCGGATGCCGGTGAAGACCATGGCGAGGCCGGCGTCGTCGGCGGCTTTGATCACTTCGTCGTCGCGGATCGAGCCGCCGGGCTGGATCACCGCCGTCGCGCCGGCTTCGGCGGCGGCGAGCAAGCCGTCGGCGAAGGGGAAGAAGGCGTCGGAGGCGACGACCGAGCCCTTGGCGCGCGTCTCGCTCTCGCCGGCCGCTTTGGCCGATTCCTGCGCCTTCCAAGCGGCGATGCGCGAGGAATCGACGCGGCTCATCTGGCCAGCGCCGATGCCGACCGTCGCGCCGTCTTTCACATAGACGATGGCGTTCGACTTCACATGCTTGGCGACCGTGAAGGCGAACAGCATGTCGGCGATCTGCGCCTCGGTCGGCTTTTTCTTGGTGACGACCTTGAGATCGCCAGCGGTGAGTCGATGCGAATCGCGCGTCTGCAGCAGATAGCCGCCGGAGAGCGAGCGCAGCGTCATGCCGGGCTTCGCCGGATCGGGCATCGCGCCGGTTTCCAGCACGCGCACGTTTTTCTTGGCGGCGAGCAGGGCTTTCGCTTTGTCGTCGAGCTTGGGCGCGATGACGACCTCGACGAACAGCTTGGCGATTTCGGCGGCAGTTTCCTCATCAAGCGTGCCGTTCGCGGCGATGATGCCGCCGAAAGCCGAGACGGGATCGCAGGCCAGCGCCCGCAAGTAAGCCTCTTTCAGCGTCTTGCCTTGCGCCACGCCGCAAGGGTTGGCGTGCTTGATGATGGCGATGGCCGGGCCGCCGGTGAACTCGCCGGCCAGCTCGAAGGCGGCGTCGGTGTCGTTGATGTTGTTGAAGCTCAGCTCCTTGCCCTGAAGCTGCGTCGCCGTCGCGAGGCCGGGGCGCGGATCGCTGGCGTTGGCGTAGAAGGCGGCCGACTGGTGCGGGTTCTCGCCGTAGCGCAGCTCCTGCTTCAATTGGCCGGCGAACACCGCGCGCGGCGCGTAATCGACGCCGTTCTGTTTGGAGAACCAGGCGGAGATCGCCGCGTCGTAAGCGCCGGTGCGGGCATAGGCTTGGGCGGCGAGCTTGCGGCGCAGCGCCAAACTGGTCTGGCCCTTGTTGGCGGACATCTCCGCCTGCACGGCGGCATAGTCCGACGCGTCGGTCAGCACCGCGACCCAGGGATGGTTCTTCGACGCGCCGCGAATCAGCGCCGGGCCGCCGATGTCGATGTTCTCGATGCAGGTCTCGAAATCCGCGCCCTTCGCGACGGTGGACTCGAACGGATAGAGATTGATCGCGACCAGGTCGATCGGCGGAATGTCGTGCTGCTTCATCGCCGCCGCGTGCTCGGCGTTGTCGCGGATAGCGAGCAAGCCACCGTGGATGACGGGATGCAGCGTTTTCACCCGGCCGTCCATCATCTCGGGAAAGCCGGTGGCCTCCGACACGTCGATCACGGTCAGGCCGGCGTCGCGCAGCGCCTTGGCGGTGCCGCCGGTCGAGAGCAGCTCGACGCCTTGGCCCGCGAGGAATGTGGCGAACTCGACGAGGCCGGTCTTGTCGGAGACCGAGATGAGGGCGCGGCGGACGGCAACGAGGTCGGGAGAGGACATGGAAACTCCGGGCGGTGGGTCTATTGCGCGGCGCCGCGGCCCTGGGACGGATGGGCTGGCGCGGCATATTCGGGAACGAGGCGGCCGATCAGCGCTAGTAGCGCCGCGCGGTCGCGCCGCTTGGCGGCGGCTTCCAGCGCGGCGAGCCCTTCGGCCAGCGTCGCGCCATCGACGCCGCGCGGACGCGCCGTCTGGATGCCAGGGTAGCGCGTCGGCGTCAGCGCTTCAGCGTCGTGGAACAATTCCTCGTAAAGCTTTTCGCCCGGGCGCAGTCCGGTGAAGGCGATCTTCACGTCCTGGTCGGGACGCAGGCCGGCGAGGCGGATCATCTGGCGCGCGAGGTCGGCGATCTTCACCGGCTCGCCCATGTCGAGCACGTAGATCTGATCGTTAGATTTGCCGGAAGTTTTTTCGGTCCCGAGCACGGAGGCTTCGAGAACCAGCTCGACCGCTTCGCGCACGGTCATGAAATAGCGCGTGACGTCCGGGTGCGTGACCGTGAGCGGGCCGCCGGCGGCGAGCTGGCGCTGGAACAGCGGCACCACCGAGCCGGTCGAGCCGAGCACGTTGCCGAAACGAACGACGACATAGCGCGTCGCCGGATTGGCCGCGCCGATGGTCTGCACGGCGCATTCGGCGATGCGCTTGGTCGCGCCCATGATCGAAGACGGGTTCACGGCTTTGTCGGTCGAGATCGTCACCATCGCCGAAACGCCGGCAGCGGCGCAGGCTTCGGCGACATTGCGCGTGCCGATCACATTGGTCAGCGCGCCCTCGGCCGGGTGCATCTCGACCATCGGCACGTGCTTGAGCGCGGCGGCATGGAACACCAGCTCGGGTTTTTCCTCGGCGATCACCGCTGCGATCCGAGCGTCGTCGCGCACATCGGCGAGGATGGCCGTGCGCGTCAGGGCCGGCGCGCGCTCGCCGATTTCCAGGTCGATCGAATAGAGCGCATATTCGGAATGATCGAGCAGCGCCAGGCGCGCCGGCCCGTAAGAGGCGATCTGGCGCGCCAATTCGCCGCCGATGGTGCCCCCGGCCCCCGTCACCAGCACGCGCTTGCCCGTGATCAACGCCGCCATGCGGCCGCGATCGAGCACGGTCTGCGGCCGGCCGAGCAGGTCTTCGATGGCGATGGGCCGCAGCGCGAGGCTGACCGGCTCGGCGCTCTGTTCGCGGAAATCGGTGAGCTTGGGCAATCGCGCGACAGTGAGGCCGAGGCGGTCGGCCTGCTCGACCAGCGCGCGCAAGCGGCGGCCTTGCAGATTGTCTTCGCTGACGATGAGGCGCTGCGGCTTGTCGCCGCTTTTGCCGATCCGCTCGATGACGGCGGCGAGATCGTCGAGCCCGCCGAGCACGGTCAGGCCGTGAATCTGCCGGCCTACGCGCGTGCCCTTGTCGTCGATCAGTCCGGCGACGCGGTAGGGCGCGCGGGCGTTGGCCCGCATCGCGCGGATGAACAGTTCCGCGCCGTCGCCGGCGCCGACCAGCATCACCGGGATCTGCCCGCTCGCGCCGGCGGGGCGGGCGCTCAGCAGGCCCTTCAGGCCGCGATCCTTGATCATGCGGTAAGCGAGCCGCGAGCCGCCCATGAAGGCGATCAGCAGCACGGCGGTGATGATCAGCGCCGAGCGCGGCATGGCTTCGAGGCGCGTGATGAAGAACAGCGCTAGCACGAACAGCAGCACGGCAAGCACGGCGGCGCGTGCGATCTGCGCCAGTTCGCCGATCGAGACGTAGCGCCAGACCGCGCGATACAGCCGGAGCATGACCAACACGGCGAGCGCGCAAGCGACGAACAGCGGCGTGCCGAGCGTGATCAGGTCGGGCGAATAATCGTAGGCGCCGCCGCCGAGGCGCAGCTGCAAGGCGAGCCAATAGGCCGCCGCCGCCATGATCCCGTCATGGACGAGGATCAGCGCGGCGCGCTGCAGCATGGTCAGTCGGGCGGAGAGAGGCGGCGCGCTCACGCCGGTGTCCTTCTGGCTGGACGGATCATCATCGGGGACGCGGGCGGCTCCCGGGCGAAATCGGCGGCATATTGGTCCACATCTCCGGCCTATGCAACGCGCCAAAAGCGCGGTTTTCGGCCCCGGGAACCGCCTGAAAGGGCTTCAGCCGGGACGGCCGGCGCGGGCCAGCCAAGCGAGCAGCAAGCCGACGGCGCAGATCGCCACCGCCAGGGCCGGCAAGTCGGCGCCCCACGCGGAAATCAAGGCGCAGGCGATCAGGACGAGATTGGCGGCGATCACCCGCAGCATGATGCGGTCGTGCGGCCAGCCGCGCGCCGCCGGCCGCTGGTAGAAATGCTCGCGGTGGGCCCGCCAGACCTTCTCGCCGCGCAAAGCCCGGCGCGCCAGCGTGATGCTGGCGTCGGCGAGATAGTAAAGAGGCAGAATCAGCGCAGCCGCCCATTGGCCGGCGGCGGCGGCCTCCAGTAGCAGCCAGCCGAGCAGGAAGCCGAGGGGCACGCTGCCGACGTCGCCGAGAAACAGCCGCGCCGGATGCCAGTTCCACAGGAGGAAGCCGAGGGCGGCGGCGGCGGCGATCAGGCCCATCCAGCCGACCATATCGAGCGCGCCGGGAATCATCAGGGCCAGCGCGAACAGGCCGAGCCCGAGCGTCATCGTCTCGACGCCCGACATGCCGTCGATGCCGTCCATGAAATTGTAGAGATTGATGAACCAGAGCCAGATCAGGCCGGCGGCGAGCCGATCGAGCCACGGCGGCAGCAGGCCCTGGAAAACCGCCGCGCCGGCTGGCAAGGCAAATAGCGCCGCCGCGACCACGAGGATATGCGCGCCGAAGCGCAGCGCCGCCGAGAGATCGGCGAGATCGTCGAGCCATGAGAGCAGCGCCAGCGCTGCGGTGCCGCCGAGCACGACCCACAGTTCGGATCCGCCGCCTTGCCAGACGGCGAGCGCCGCTCCGCCGGCCAGCAGCGCTCCGGTCACGGCGATGCCGCCGCCGCGCGGCGTCGGCCGGCTATGGCTCGAGCGTTCGTTGGGCCTATCGAGAATGGCGCGCCGTTCGAGCCAGCCGAGCGTCAGGCGCGTGGCGAACCAGGAGAGCGCGGCGACGAGCGCGAAAAGTCCGACCGCGATCATGAGGTTTCTCGCGGGCGCGCCGCTTGCGCCGCGAGAAGCGCGGCGGCGAGGCCGAGCGTGGCGAGCCACCAAGCTTGCCACGCGCCGTAGCTCAAGCCGGCGATGACGAAGGCGGCGGCGTACCCGGCAAGAGCGAAGGCGCGCGGGCCGCGCGCGGGAAACGCGCGCGCGAGCGCGACGAGCGCGAACAGCCACAAGCCGGCCATCAAGACCGCTCCCGGCAGACCCAGTTCGAGCCACCATTGCAACGGCGCGTTATGCGTGTGCAATGGCAGCTTCTCGCCCAGGATCGGCGTCGCGTTCGGGATCAGCACGACTTTTTCCTTGCCGCCGGGAATGGCGCGGGCCGCGTTCATGCCCCAGCCGGCAAGCGGCTTCTCGGCGATACGTTCGGCCGAGAATTGCCAGACGATGATGCGGTGGGCGATGGATACGTTCTGCGTCCGCGCGGTAAGCGTGTCGGTGTCGAGCGCGCCGGCCGTCAGCGGGGGAAGCAGCGGTGCGGCGGCGACGAACAGCGCGACCGCGCCGCCCGTCAGCCAGGGCGTGACGCGCGGGAGAGCGAGCGCCAGCAAGAGCGCGATGACGCCGGCCAGCGCGGCAAGCTGCAACGAGGAACCGTAAAAAGCCGCGACCAGTCCCAGCGCTAGAATGCCGAGTGCCCAACGCGCGCCCGCGCCGCGCAACGCGATCAGCGCCGGCGCGGCGAGCATCAGCAGCACGCTGAGCGCGCGGTTATAGCGCGAAAAAATCTGGTCGGGGCCGCCCGGCCCCAGCGCGCCGAGCTGATGGCCGATCCAGGCGTCGCTCAACCGTTCGGCGATCAGCAGCGTGGCGGCGGCGATCAGGCCGGCGAGCAGCGCTTTGCCGATGCGTGCGCGCATTTCCGTTGGCAGTCCGTAGGCGGCGGCGAGGCAGACGATCGCCGCGCAAAGCGTGCCGAAAACCTGCCCGCTCGCCGTCAAGGCTTGCGCCGGCTCCACCGCCCAGGTGGCGCTGGCGACCGCCCAGGCGCAGACCAGCGCGCCGAGCAGCGCGAACAGCCGCAAGCTCCGCGAAACGCGCCAAGCAGCGATCAGGCCGCGCGGCCAGCCGTTCCCGGCGAAAGCGTCGGCGATCAGCAGCGCCAGCGCGGCGACGGCGAACAGCGGAGCCATGCCGAGCGGCGCGAAGACGGCGAGCGGCGCGGCGGCGAAAGCGGCGGCGGCGAGTATCCAGCCATCGCAAGCGCCGACGCGATGCGTCGGACTCATTTATCGCTTACCTTGCGCAGCGCCCATTTGACGGTGACGCCTTCCGGCGCGAGCTGGCCGGCGATGACGATCTGCTCGCAGCGGCGCGGCTCGCCGCGCGCGCCCATATAGACGCTCTCCTCGAGCGAAAGCGCGGACGCGCCGGCGGCGCGGAAGCGCCAGCCGCTGCCGGCGAGGCGCAGCAGGATCGCCGAACCGTCCTGCACCAGCGAGGTGCGCACGCCCGGGTGCAGATGGAAGCGCAGCGTGAAAGGCAGGCCGACGGCGGCGCGCTTGAGGCTGGCGGCGCTGAACGGCGCGCCGTCGTGCGCCGGGCTGTCGGCGTTCTTCAAGGCGTCGGGCGCGAGGAAGCTGTCCTCGCCGCGCAGATCGTCGCCGCCCGGCGAGAGATAGAGCCGGCGGCGATGGATCAGCCCGAACGGCTTGAGATAGCCGTCGTGATGGCCCTCGATCCAAATCGCGCCGTCGGCTTCGTCGCGCCGGCAGGCGACGCGGTCCGGCCGCCGGCCGATGAGGCGCGCGGGCGCGCGGGCGTCGCTGCCGGCAATGTCGAAAATCTCGGCGATGTTGAGATCCGCCACCGTGGCGGTCGAATGGGCGGCGGAAGATTGCATGGCCTGACGCCAGGCGGGGGCGGAGCTGGCCGGCGCGCCGCCATTGACGATCAAGCGCTCTTTGCCGACGCTCATTTCGAAGGCGAGCGTGCCGGCGAAGGCGTGGGCCTCGTAGCCCGGCGGCGGCGGCGCGCCGACATCGACGATCAGCAGCGTGCGGTTGGCGGTGGCGCGCTCGAAGCCGCTATGCGGCGCGGAGGCGAGCGGCTTGCCCTTGGCGTCGGCTTGCGCCAGCGCGAGATCGAGCAACCACGCCTCGCTCTCGACGCTGTCGTTGAACAGCGCCAACGCGCCGTCGCCATGGCGGAAGAAGCGCAGCATCGGCGCCATGCGGTCGATGCCGACCTGGGCCGCGTCGGGCACTTCCAGCTTCGCCGCGATCAGCACGGCGCGGATGTCGATCAGGTCGCGCAGGATGGCGAGCTGCAGGCGCGGGCTGCGCTCGGCGTTGCCGCCGTCGCCGAGCAGTTCGCGGCTCATCTCGCGCGTCAGCAGCTTGCTGGCGCGCGCCAGCAGCCGTTCCTGCTGCGCCGCGCCTAAACTCAAGCAGGCGGCGGCATAGACCAGGCCCTTGATCGCGCCAACGGCTTGCGCGCCGGTCAAAGCGCCGGGCAGGGCGCGGTTGAGCTGGCGCGTTTGCCGCGCCAAGCTGTCGCGCAGGCGCTGGGCGAAGACGGGATCGTCGCACTCCAGCATGTCGGCGGCGGATAGCCAGGCGCAAATGCGGCTGGCGAGCACGTCGGCGCGCCAGGCGAGCGGGCTCCAACGGCGGCCCGGGCCGGCGATCCAGTCCGCCACCAAGCGGCGCGCGCGTTGGCGCGGCGCATCGCCGCCGACCACGCGCAAATCCTTCAGCCAGGCGAAGCCGTGCAGCCCGGCGCGCCATTCGGCGTCGGTGCCGGACGGCGACCAGGCGATCGCGCCGCTCGGATTTTCCGGCGCATAGACCGGCACGGCGCGGCCGGCGAACGTGAAGGTGCCGTCGAGGATGGCGCGGCCGTGATCGGCGTCGCCCGGCCAAGGGTCGGGCGGCAGCAGACGCAGCTGCGACGGCGCGCGGCCGGCGAGCGTCGCGCCGTAGCCGGGCACGGCGAAAACGAGATGTTCGAGGCTGGCGAAGGCGCGTTGCGCCTGTTGCGCGACGGGCCGCTGCCATCGCGCGGCGAGCAGCGCCATGCGCTTGCCGGGCACGGCTTCGGCCTTGTCGCCGTTGCGGGTGCCGCTCGTCGCGCCGTCGGCAGCCATGTCGGCGCGGGCCGTTCAGCGGCCGCCGCGAACGCGGCGGATATTGTCGGCGTAGGCGTTGGGCCCGCCCTGGAAGGTCGCGGTGCCGGCGACCAGCACGTCGGCGCCGGCCTTCACGACCGCGGCGGCGGTTTCGGCGTTGATGCCGCCGTCCACTTCGAGGTCGATGGGCTTGCCGAGCTTGTCGATGCGCTGGCGCAGCTGGCGGATCTTTTCCAGCTGCGAGCCGATGAAGGACTGGCCGCCGAAGCCCGGGTTGACGCTCATCACCAGCACGAGATCGAGATCGGGCAGGATGTAATCGACGGCTTCGAGCGGCGTCGCCGGATTGAGCGCCACGCCGGCTTTCTTGCCGAGCGACTTGATGAGCTGGATCGTGCGGTGCAGATGCGCGCCGGCTTCGGGATGCACGGTGATGATGTCGGCGCCCGCCTCGGCGAACTGCGGCACGAAGACATCGATCGGCGAGATCATCAGGTGCACGTCGAACGGCTTTTGGCTGTGCGGGCGCAGCGCTTTCACCACGGCCGGGCCGATGGTGAGGTTCGGCACGAAATGGCCGTCCATCACGTCGACGTGGATATAGTCGGCGCCCGCCACATCGACCGCGCGCACTTCCTCGCCCAGTTTGGCGAAGTCGGCGGAGAGGATGGACGGCGCGATTTTCGTGGGCTGCTGCACGCCTGTTAGGTAACAGCTACGGCTCTGATTCGCAAGGCAGGCCGGCGTTTTGCGCGCGATTAGGCGGTCTTGCGCAAGCGCGCCGCATAGAAGCCGTCGAAGCCGCCGAGCGCCGGCCGCGCCGGGTCGGCCGATTGGCTCGGCAAGGTGCGCAGATCGCCTTTTTTCGTGATCAGGGCGTCGAGGCCGCCGATCTCCGCCGGCGCGACCGGCAGACGCTCCAGCGCGGGGTCGGCGCGCAGCAAGGCGGCGATCCGCTCCGGCCCCTCCGCCGGCTCCAGCGAGCAGACGGCATAAACCAGCACGCCGCCCGGCTTGAGGAGGGACAAGGCATGGGCGAGCAGGCGGTCCTGCACCGGGCCGAGCTTGGCGACGTCGTCGGGCCGTTTGGCGCGCAGAATGTCGGGATGGCGGCGGATCGTGCCGGTGGCGCTGCACGGCGCGTCGAGCAGGATGCCGTCGAGCGGCGTATCTGGCCGCCATTCGCCGGCGTCGCCTTGGACGATCTCGGCGGTCAATTTCAGGCGCGCGAGATTTTCGCGCAGGCGGACCAGACGGCCCGCGCCGATATCGAGGGCGATGAGCCGCGCCGCCGCGCGCGGGGCCAGCGCGGCGGCGAGCTGCGCCGTCTTGCCGCCGGGGGCGGCGCAGAGATCGGCGATGCGCGGCGCGTCGGTCCGGGCCAGCGCGCTCAGCAATAGTTTCGCCGGCAGGGTGGCGGCGGCGTCCTGCACCCACCAGCGGCCCTCGGCGTAACCCGGCAGATCGGCGATCGCGCCGCTCAAATTCGCGGCGCGGCGCAGGCTGCCGCTCGGCAAGAGCGCGGCTTCGAGCCGTTCGGCCCATTCGTTCGCCGGCTCGTCCGGCATCAGGGTGATGTCGAGCGGCGGCTCGGCGAGATGGGCCGTGGCGATGGCGCGCGCCGTCGCTTCGCCGTAAGCGCCGACCCACGAATCCCACAGCCAAGCCGGCGTGTTGAGTCGCGCCTCGTCCTGCGCGTCGCGCAATTCCTCGCCCTCGCGCGCGATGCGGCGCAGCACGGCGTTGATCAGCTTCTTGTGCGCCGTGAGCTTGGCCGCGTCGGCATGATCGACGGCGGCGCTCACGGCGGCATGGGCCGGCGTGCCGAGAAACATCAGCTGGGCCGCGCCGAGCCGCAGGATGTGCTGCGCCATGCGCGCGGCGCGCGGCAGCGGCCGCTCCAGGCAATGTTTGATCATGGCGTCGATCTGGCCGAGGCGGCGCAGCGTCGTCGCCAGCAACAGCCGCGCGAAGGCGCGGTCGCGCGCTTCCAGCGCGCCATAGCCCGGCGCGGCGGCGAACGCTTCTTCGAGCGGGCGGCGGCGGTCGAGGATGGCGGCGAGCGCGTCCGCCGCGACGGCGCGCGCGGCGAGGCCGGCGGGGGCTTTTGTCATGCCGCGGGTTTAGCGCAAGCGCGCCGTCCTGTCACCCAATAGGCCTGTCGCTCAATAGGGCGCGCCGTCTTTATGCAGGAAGGCCCATTGGCCGGGGCCTTTGAATTCGGCGACGATATCGTCGTCGGGATAGCTCGCGCCGTCGCCCGGCGTGCGGTCGCCGATTTCGAGATAGAGGACGTCCTCGCCGGTGCGGTTGACGAGATGGTGCGCGTCGCCGCTGCCGGCCTTGAAGCCGGCGCACATGCCGGGAGCGAGCGGCGTCTCGCCGGCGTTCGTGACCAGCGTCGGATGGCCCGCGACGATATAGATGAACTCGTCCTGCTTGGTGTGGGCGTGGCGCAGCGCCGATTCGCCGCCGGGCAGGATGCGCGTGAGGTTGACGCCGAAATTCGTCAATCCGAACAGGTCGCCGAGCGGATGCTTAACCCGCTTGCCCATGCGCGAGAAAAACGGCTCGGGATAATTGGAGGGTTTGACGCGCGCGGGCGCGTCGGCGGCGCGGATTGCGACAGGGCAAGCAGGTTTATCGGTCATGAGGGTCGCTCCGCTGTTGGGCGCATGATTTTTGCGCCATGGCAGCGGAGCGGCAAGGGCCTTACGCCGAGCGACGCCAGAAGCTCGGGCGCGGCGCGGGCGAGGAGATGCCGGCCATCTCGCGCAGCTTGCGCACGCGGTTCTCGGTCGCCGGATGGGTCGAGAACAGGCCGTCGACGGCATGGGCGTGCAGCGGATTGATAATGAACATATGCGCGGTCGCCGGATTGCGCTCGGCTTCCGGATTGTCGATCACCTTGGCCGCGCCGGAGATGCGCTCCAGCGCCGAGGCGAGCCACAGGGGCCGGCCGGAGATTTCCGCCCCGAGGCGGTCAGCTTCGTATTCGCGCGTCCGCGAAATGGCGAACTGCACCATCATGGCCGCCATCGGCGCGAGGATCATGATCAACAGGCCGACGATCATGTTGCCGCCACCGTTGCCGTTGCTGTCGCGGTTGCCGCCGAAGAAGAAGGCGAAGTTGGCGAGCATGCCGATGGCGCCGGCGATGGTGGCGGTGATCGTCTGGATCAGCGTGTCGCGGTTCTTCACATGCGCCAGCTCGTGCGCCATCACGCCGGCGACTTCCTCATGGCTGAGGTTGCGCAGCAGGCCGGTGGTGGCGGCGACCGCGGCGTTCTCCGGGTTGCGCCCCGTGGCGAAGGCGTTGGGCTGGTCGTTGTCGATGATATAGACCTTGGGCATCGGCAGCTGGGCGCGCTCGGCGAGCTGCTCGACGATGCCGTAGAGCGCCGGGGCGCTGGCGCGGTCGACCTGTTTGGCGCCGTACATCGACAAGACCATCTTGTCGGAATTCCAGTAGGCGAACAGGTTCATCGCGGCGGCGACGCCGAGCGCGATGATCATGCCGGTCGGGCCGCCGATCAGATAGCCGATCGCCATGAAGAGGGCGGTGAGGCCGGCGATCAGGAGGAAGGTGCGCGTTGTGCTCATGGTCCTTCGGGTGCGAGACGAGGGGGCGTCTGTTTAGGCGGCGCAGTCTAACCGGTGGCGCGGGTCTTGTCGGTGCCCTATTCTTGCCGTATTCCCCAGCGTTTCGGGGAGGTTAGCCGCTGCTCAATAGATAGCGCGCGCGCCGCCCGCTTCAAGCTCCCGCTGCCGTTCGAGGTGACGCATGACCGATGCGAAGAAAGATCAAGCTTTCGTGACACCGCCGTCCGAGAGGCCGCCCGCCGGCCCATTAGCCGCCCAGGCGGCCCCCCAGCCTGCCGGCGAGTCCGCGCCCAAGCCGGCCGCCGCGGCGCGCAAGCCCGAAATCGGCGGCCCGAAAGGGCCTGAGCCGACGCGCTACGGCGATTGGGAAAAGAGCGGCCGCTGTGTCGATTTCTGAGCGGACCATCGGCCGATGATCGCATCATGAGTTCTCAACAAACGCCGCCGCCGGCCATTCCGGTCGGGCGGGGCTTGCCCGCCGTTCTGCTGATCGGCTTCTATATCGCCGTCGGCACGCTGCCGCTATGGCTCGCCTGGGGCGAGGGCGCGTCGGCGGGCGGCTTTTGGCGCGCGCTGTCCAACGGCATGGCGATGGTCGCCTTCGCCCTGCTCTGCGTGCAGTTCTTCATTTCTGGCCGTATCCGCTGGGTGTCGGGGCGCTTCGGCGTGGATCGGCTGATGCTGTTCCATCAGCTCGCGGCGCGGGTGATCACCGTGGCGCTGCTCGTCCATCCGTTGCTGTACGTGCTGCAAAGCTTTCAGCGCGGCGGGTTTGCGGCGGCGGCCGAGCGGCTGTCGGCGATGCTGACCAATCCCGCCCTCACCAGCGGTCTGACCGCCTGGGCGCTGCTCGTCGTCGTCATGGCGCTGGCGCTGCTGCGCGACTGGCTGCGGCTGCGCTACGAGACCTGGCGCATCACCCACGGCCTCGGCGCGGCGGCCATCGTATGCGCCGGCCTGCATCACACGATCACGGTCGGCAGCTCCAGCGAAGATCTGGCGCTGGCGCAAGTGTGGATCGTGTTCGGCGTGCTGGCGCTCGGCGCGCTCGTCTATCTGTACATCGTGCGGCCGTGGCAATTGGGGCAACAGCCGTTCTACATCTCCAACGTCACGCGCGTCGGCGACCGGCTGTGGAGCGTCACGCTATGGCCGGCCAAGCTTAAGCCGGTCGGCCTGTTCGCCGCCGCGGCCAAGCCGCGCGTCACCGCGCCCATCGCCTACGAGGCCGGGCAGTTCGCCTATGTCACGCTCGGCGCCTCGCCCTTCGTCATGGCCGACCATCCGTTCTCCTTCGCCTCGGCGCCGGACGGCACCGGCAAATTGAAATTCCTGATCAAGGAAGCGGGCGATTTCACCAACGCGGTCGGCAGCCTGAAGCCGCACACGCGCGCCTATGTCGATGGGCCGTTCGGCGCTTTCACCTTGCGCGCGGGCGAGGAAGCGGCGGGCGGCGCGGACAAGGTGGCGGGTTTCGCCTTCATCGCCGGCGGCGTCGGCATCGCGCCGATCCTCAGCCTGTTGCGCGACGCGCAGGGGCGCGGCGAGACGCGGCCGTTGCGCCTGCTGGCCGGCAACCGCGTCGCCGGCCAGATCGTCTATGGCGAGGAGATGGACGGCTGGGCCGCTGCCAGCGATTTCCGCGTGCGCCATGTGCTGCAGGATCCGCCGGTCGATTGGACGGGGGGCGTCGGCCTGCTCGACGAGGCGACGGTGGGCGATTGGATCGATTGGCCGCAGCCGGAGAGCTGGCTCTATTTCCTCTGCGGCCCGCGCGCCATGCGCGAGGCGGCGACGCGCGCGCTGCTGGCGCGCGGCGTGCCGGGGACACGCATCATCGACGAAACTTTGCGCTACGAGTGAGGCGGCGATGGGACAATTGCGCGTGCGGCGGCTCGTCTGGTGCCTGACCATCGTCTTCGCGCTGGAAATCCTGATCTTCGCGCTGCGCTAAGGCGTCGGCCTCGGCGTCCGGCCGGCCAGGAGCCAAGCGATGATCGCGGCGCGCTCGCCCGCGTCGCGAGCGTGATGGCGCGCGAGAAACGCCTCGAGATCGGCGCGGCGCGCGGCGTCGTCCGGCCGGCGGTTCAGATAGGTTTGCAGACGCTCGACCTGGTGGCAGCGCGCGCAACGCGTCTGGAAGGCGGCCGCGCCCGCAGCTGGCTCGGGCTGCGCTTCGGCCGTTTGCGGCGCGGCGAGCCATCCCGCCAATAAAACGGCGGCTGCGCGTCCGGAGAGAATGTTCCGCCATCGCCGTGCCATGCCGTGAAAGCTAGGCTCGGCCGCCGGCCGGCGCCTTGACGCAAGTCAACGCGGCGGCGCGCCGCGCAAAGAAAAACCGCCAAGGGATTGGCGGTTTGAGGAGGGCTGGACCGCGCTTCGCGGATGGCGGCGGGGCCTTATGGCCCCGCCTCCGCGAACGGCCGAAGCGGCTTAGCGCTTCTGCTGGCCGGCCTGACCGCCCTGCTGCTCTTGCTGGCGGTTGGGCTGCTGGTTCTGCTGGCCCGGCTGGCGGTTCGGATCCTGCTGCTGGTTCTGCTGCTGCGGCTTTTGCTGGTCCTGCTGCTGCTGCGGCTTCTGTTGGTTCTGCTGATCCTGCTGCTGGTTTTTCTGATCGGCCATGTTCGCTCTCCTGATACATCGACCGCAACGCGGTTGCGCTGCGTCTTAAGTTAACGGGAGGCGCATCGCGCCGTTCCGGCGGAACCGCAGTCCTGCCGGATAGGGTGGGGCCCGAGGATCGGCGAGAATGACGAGCGATCAATCAGGATGCCGCGCTCGCCCGCTCTGTCGGCGGGCATGCCCTCTGAGAATGAACGGAACCGCAAGGCGGCGGTTCCTTGGCGCTAGGCGCGCCGTCCTATGGCGGGGCGCGCCGGCGTTCAGCGGTGGGGGCCGCGATCCTTGAGCTGCCAGACGAAGAAGCCGGCGACGGCCAGCGGCAGCAGCAGCACGAACGCCTGGAACGGCATGTTCGGCCATAGCGCATAGAGCTTGAGCAGGATCAGCAACAGGCCGAGCGAGATGGCGTAAGTCACGAGGGCGCCGAAGATCGAGTAGCCGCGCGTCTTGCCGCCCTTATAGAGCACCATGCCGACGGCGATGGCGGGCAGGAAGGTGGACATCAGGATGATGAGAATCTCAGGCGACATGATCGCTCCGGCGATGGCGGCGGATAGGAAAGCGGCGCGACTTTAGGGCCGCGCCGCCGGTTCGTCCAGTCGTGGCGTCCCGCCTGGCCGCCTCAATCGCCGGCGCGATTGGCGATGAGGTCCTTGACGACGGACGGGTCGGCCAGCGTGGAGACGTCGCCGAGATTGTCGTGCTCGTTGGCCGCGATCTTGCGCAGGATGCGGCGCATGATCTTGCCCGAGCGCGTCTTGGGCAGGCCCGGGGCCCATTGGATCAGGTCGGGCGAGGCGATCGGGCCGATCTCCTTGCGCACCCACATGATCAGCTCTTTGCGCAGCGCGTCGTCGCCCGCTTCGCCCATCTTGAGCGTCACGTAGGCGTAGATGCCCTGGCCCTTGATGTCGTGCGGGAAGCCGACGACGGCCGCTTCGGCGACCTTCGGATGCGCCACCAGCGCGCTCTCGATCTCGGCGGTGCCGAGGCGATGGCCCGAGACGTTCAGCACGTCGTCGACGCGGCCGGTGATCCAGTAATAGCCGTCTTCGTCGCGCCGGCAGCCGTCGCCGGTGAAATATTTGCCGGGGAAGGTGCTGAAATAGGCTTCGATGAAGCGCTTGTGGTCGCCGTAAAGCGTGCGCATCTGGCCCGGCCAGGAATCCAGGATGCAGAGATTGCCTTCGGCCGCGCCGGCGAGCGGCTTGCCCTCGCCATCGACGATCTCGGGCTTGATGCCGAAGAAGGGCCGCGTCGCCGAGCCGGGCTTGAGCGGCGTCGCGCCGGGCAGCGGCGTGATCAGATGGCCGCCGGTCTCGGTCTGCCACCAGGTGTCGACGATCGGGCAGCGCTCGTCGCCCACCACGCGGCGATACCACAGCCAGGCTTCGGGATTGATCGGCTCGCCGACGCTGCCGAGCAGGCGCAAGCTCGCGCGGCTGGTCTTCTTCACCGGCCCGTCGCCTTCGCGCATCAGCGCGCGGATCGCCGTCGGCGCGGTGTAGAAGATGTTGACCTTGTGCTTGTCGACGACCTGCCAGAAGCGCGAGCTGTCGGGATAGTTCGGCACGCCTTCGAACATCAGCGTGACCGCGCCATTGGCGAGCGGGCCATAGAGGATATAGCTGTGGCCCGTCACCCAGCCGACGTCGGCGGTGCACCAATAGACGTCGCCGTCGTGATAGTCGAAGACGTATTGGTGCGTCATGGCGGCGAACACCATGTAGCCGCCGGTGGTGTGCAGCACGCCCTTGGGCTTGCCGGTCGAGCCGGAGGTATAGAGGATGAACAGCGGGTCTTCCGCCTTCATCTCCGTCGGCGGGCAATCCTCGGACGCCTTGGCCATCGCCAGGTGATACCAGACGTCGCGGCCCTCGACCCATCCGATCTCGCCGCCGGTGCGCTTGACCACCAGCACGGTCCTCACGCCGGGGCATTTGGTCAGCGCTTCGTCGGCGTTGGCTTTCAGGGGAATCTTCTTGCCGCCGCGCACGCCTTCGTCGGCAGTGATGACGTAGCGCGAATCACAGTCCTGGATGCGGCCGGCGAGGCTGTCGGGCGAGAAGCCGCCGAACACCACCGAATGCACCGCGCCGATGCGCGCGCAGGCGAGCATGGCGTAGGCCGCTTCGGGGATCATCGGCATGTAGATGGTGACGCGGTCGCCTTTCTGGACGCCGTGCGACTTCATCACGTTGGCGAGCTTGCACACTTGGCGATGCAGTTCGCGATAGGTGATGCGCGCGTCGTCTTTCGGATCGTCGCCTTCCCAGATGATCGCGGTCTGGCCGCCGCGCGCCTTGAGATGGCGGTCGAGGCAGTTGGCCGAGGCGTTGAGCGTGCCGTCCTCGTACCATTTGATACTGACGTCGCCGGAGAAGCTGGCGTTTTTCACCTTTGTGTAAGGCTTGATCCAATCGAGCCGCCGGCCATGGTCGCCCCAGAACTTGTCCGGGTCCTTGACCGATTCGGCATACATCTTCTCGTAGGCCTTGGCGTCGATCCAGGCGGTCTGAGCCAAGGCCGCCGGCACCGGAAAAGTCTGTGATTCGCTCATCGCAACGCTCCCTGCGGCCGGCGTCCTGAATGGCCGGCTCTTCGGTCGAGATTATTGGCGTAAGGCCAGACGGCGCACAAGGGCCGCCCGGCGGTCGCGGTCTCAGGTCGGCTGGCTGGGCAGGCCGGCGAGCGGCCCCATGCTGAGCCGGTCGCGCGATGCGGTTCGCGGTGATTGGATGTAAAGCGCCAGCAGCTCGCCCAAACCGCGCAGGGAATCGAGATGCGTGCGCTCGTAGCCGTGCGAGGCGTCGCAGCCGAAGCAGACCAAAGCGGTTCGGATGTCGGCGCCCGCCTCGACCGCCGATGCCGCATCGCAGCGATAATAGCGAAAGACATCTCGCGCATGCGGAATCTCGTGGCTGGCGCAGAGATTGAGCAGCGCACGGGTCAGGTGGTAGTCGAACGGCCCGGTCGAATCGGCGATGGCGACGGTGACGCCGCGCTCGATGGAGTTCTGGCCGGGCGCGCAGGTCGAATTGTCGACGGCGACCATTTCGGAGACATTCTGGTGCAGCACGGCCGACGCGCCAGAACCGACTTCTTCCGAAATGGTGAACAGCAGATGGCAATCGACGGCCAGCTCGGCTTGGGCCTCGCGCAGGGCCTTGGCCGCGCCGAGCACCGTGGCGACGCCGGCCTTGTCGTCGAGATGGCGGCTGTTGACGTAGCCGGCATGATCGATCTCCGGCATGGCGTCGACGGCGACGATGTCGCCTACATGAAAGCCGAGCTTGATCAGGTCGCCCATCGTGTCGCTCTGCATGTCGACGCGCAGCTCAAGGTTGTCCCAGGCGACCGGCTGGCTGTCGATTTCCTTGTTGAAGGTGTGGCCCGAGGCCTTGAGGGGCAGGGCGGTGGCGCGATAGCTGCGCTCGTCGGTGAAGATGCGTGTGCGCGCGCCCTCGGCGGAGCGGCTCGACCAATGGCCGATCGGCGCGACCGACATGCGGCCGTTGGGTTTCAGCGACTTGACGATCATGCCGAGGGTGTCGAGATGGCAGACGATGGCCCGCGCCGGCCCGGGGTCGCGGCCCGCGAGCGTGGCGCGGATCGCGCCGCGCCGCGTCAATTCGCGCGGAATGCCGAGACGCGACAATTCCTCGGCGACGAAATGGACGACCGCGTCCGTATAGCCGGTGGGCGACGGAATCGTCAGCAGCTTGACCAGCATGTCCGCGACATACTGCATGTCGATGGCGAGGCGCGGCATCAGATCTTCTCCGCTGCCGCCGCGCCGCCATCCGGCTTGACGATGGTTTGCGGAAACAGGAAATCGACAAAGCGCTCCGCCGTCGGCTGCGGTTCGTGATTGGCGAGGCCGGGCCGCTCGTTGGCCTCGATGAACACGAAGCCTTCGGGATCGTCCGGCGCCTTGACCATGAGATCGAGGCCGGTGACGGGCACGTCGAGCGCGCGGGCCGCCCGTTCCGCCGCCAAGGCGAGCGCCGGGTGCAATTGCGCGGTCACGTCGTGGATCGTGCCGCCGGTGTGCAGGTTGGCCGTGCGGCGCACCGCTAGCTCCTCATCGACCGGCAGCACGCTGTCCATGTCGTAGCCGGCGACGCGCACGCAGCGTTCGGTCTCGGCGTCGAGCGGGATGCGGCTTTCCCCGCCCGTCGCGGCGGCGCGGCGGCGGCTCTGTTTGGCGATCAGCTCGCGCACCGTATGGCGGCCGTTGCCGACGATGCGCGCCGGCTTGCGCAAAGCTGCGGCGACGACCTTGTAATCGATGACGACGATTCGCAGATCGTCGCCGGCGACGAATTGTTCGAGCAATACGCGATCGCTGACCTGGCGCGCTTTTTCCACCGCCGCTTCCATATCGGCCGCGGTCGCGATATCGACGGAAATGCCGGCACCCTGCTCGCCGTCGGACGGCTTGACGACGATGCGCTTATGCTTTTGCAGGAAAGCGCGGTTGCGCGCCGCGCTCGCCGCCGATTGCTGGTCAGGCACGGGCAGGCCGGCGTCGCGCAGCAGCCGCAACGTGACGGCTTTGTCGGCGCAGCGGCTCATGGCGATCGCGCTGGTCATCTCGCTTAAAGATTCGCGGCACACGACGCGCCGGCCGCCGTGCGACAGGGCGAAATAGCCGCCTTCGGCGTCGAGGACTTCGACGGCGATGCCGCGCCGACGCGCCTCGTTGACGATGATGCGGGCATAGGGATTGAAATTGGCGTCGATCGCCGGGCCGATGAACAGCGGCTCGTTGAACGGGCTCTTGCGCTTGAGCGCGAAAACCGGCACGCGCTGGAAGCCGAGCTTTTCGTAAAGCGCGATGGCCTGCAAATTGTTGTGCATGACCGACAGGTCGAGATAGTCGCGGCCGCGCGCGCTGAAATGCTCGATCAAATGGCGCACCAGCGCTTCGCCGACGCCGGGCTGGCTCGCCTGCGGATCGACGGCGAGGCACCAAAAGCTCGATCCGTTCTCCGGATCGTCGAACGCGGCGACGTGATCGAGGCCCATGACGGTGGCGATGACGTTGCCGTTCGCCGTGTCTTCGGCGACGAGATGGCAGAACGCCCGGGAATTGCTGCGATCAGCCAAGGTCTCCGACGGAATCTGCACCATGCCGCGCGATGCGTAGATGCGGTTGACGTCGTCGATGTCGGCGGCGGTGAGCAGCTTGCGGATCGTGAAGCCGCGCATGCGCATCGGCTTGGAGCGATACTGGCCGAGTTGCAGGCGATAGGCGTGCGACGGATCGAGAAACAGCTCTTGCGGTGCGAGCGCTAGCACGACATGCGGATCGCGCAAATAGAAGGCGATGTCGCGTTTGCCCTCTGATTCCTCGCGCAGCGCCTGGGCGATCTCGATGTTGCTGGCGAAGCTATGGGCGAAGATGAGGCGTCCCCAGCCGCATTCGACGATGATGTTCTTCGCCAGCTTGTCGGCGTTCGGGCCGCTCAAGCCGCCCCAGTTGCGCAGCGTCGGCAGGTTGCGGGCGCGCAACCGATGGCTTTGGCGGCTTTGTTTGACGGGTCTGGCCATGACGTTTCCTCAGGCGGCGTCGAGATGGGTTTGCAGCCAGTATTCGAGCAAGGCGACCTGCCAAAGCTTCGAGCCGCGCAAGGGCGTGATGTGGTCTTCCGGCTTGGCGATCAATTCGGCGACGTAGCTGTCGCGGAAGATGCCGCGCTCGCGCGCGGCAGGCTGGCTCATGACGTCCTTGACGAGATCGAGGAACGGGCCGCGCAGATATTTCAGGGCCGGCACGGGGAAATAGCCTTTCGGCCGGTCGATCACCTCGGCCGGCACGACGCGGCGCGCGGCCTCCTTCAGCACATGCTTGCCGCCGCCGGCGACCTTGAATTCGGCGGGGATGCGGGCGGCGAGTTCGACCAGCTCGTGGTCGAGGAACGGCACGCGCGCTTCCAGCCCGGCCGCCATCGTCATGTTGTCGACACGCTTCACCGGGTCGTCGACCAGCATGATCGTGCTGTCGATGCGCAGCGTCTTGTCGATCGGCCGCACCGCGCCCGGCATGGCGAAATGCGCGTCGACGAAGGCGCGGCTGTGGTCGCTCCCGACCAAATCGTCGTTCACGGCGCGGGCGTATTCGGCATGGTCGCGGTCGAAGAAGACGCGGGCATAGTCTCCGGCCGCATCGCGGCTTTCCATCATCGGCGGATACCAATGGTAGCCGGCGAAGATCTCGTCGGCGCCCTGGCCGCTCTGCACGACCTTCACGTGCTTGGCGACTTCGCGCGACAGCAGGAAGAAGCCGATGGCGTCGTGGCTGACCATCGGCTCCGACATGGCGGCGACGCAGTCGCCGAGCGCCGGCAGGGCGGCGTTCGAATCGATGAAGATCTGGTGATGGTCGGTGCCGAAGCGCTTGGCGACGATGTCGGAATAGACGAATTCGTCGCCGCGCTCGCTGCCCACGGTCTCGAAGCCGATGGAGAAGGTCTTGAGCGCGTCATGGCCGGCTTCGGCGATCAGGCCGACGACGAGGCTGGAATCGAGGCCGCCGGACAGCAGCACGCCGACCGGCACGTCGGCGACCAGGCGGCGTTTCACGGCCAAGCGCAGCGCGTCGAGCGTGCGCTCCTCCCAGTCTTCCTGCCCGAGGCCGGCTTCGTCGGCGCGCGGATCGAACGACGGCGTCCAATAGCGCGTTTCGCGCCGGCTGCCGTCGGCCTCGATCGTCAGGATCGTGGCGGGCGGCAGTTTGCGGACGCCTTTGAGGATGGTGTGCGGCGCCGGCACGACGGCGTGGAAGCTCATGTAATGGTGCAGCGCCACCGGATCGATGCCGGTATCGATGTCGCCGGCGGCGAGCAGCGCCGGCAGCGACGAGGCGAAGCGCAGCCGCTTGCCGCGCTCGGCGAGATAGAGCGGCTTGATGCCGAGGCGGTCGCGCGCGAGCATCAGGCGGCCGCTGTCGCGCTCCCACAAGGCGAAGGCGAACATGCCGTGCAGGCGCTCGACGAAGCTCGGCCCCCAGGCGTGATACGCCTTGATCAGCACTTCCGTATCGCCGTCGGAAAAGAAGCTGTAGCCCTTGGCGGCGAGCTCTTGGCGCAGTTCGTGGTGGTTGTAGATCGCGCCGTTGAACACCAGGACGATGCCGAGCGCGCTGTCGATCATCGGCTGCTGCGCGCGCGCCGTGAGGTCCATGATGCTGAGGCGGCGATGGCCGAAGGCGACCGGGCCTTGGGCGTAAACGCCGGCGGCGTCGGGTCCGCGCGCGGCCATCGCCGCGTTCATGCGGGCGACGGCCGCGACGGAGGGGGATTGCGAATCGAAGCGGATTTCTCCGGCGAGGCCGCACATCAGAAAGCCCTCCGTTCGTTAGGGGGCAGGGCGGCGTCGGGCCCGGATCGGGGGGCGTTGGCGGCGGGATGGGGGATCGGCTTTGAGGGGGATCTCAAAACGGCCTTCTCCTCTTGTCGGCTCAGGCTAGGAATGGGGCGAGAAAATGCTTTCTCCTTGCGGCGCGCCGGGTCGCGGGCCGTGCGATGGTGGGGAGGGAAGGGGAAATGCGGATCGCCCGTCAGGGCCGCGCGCGGCGAGCGAACGTCCGGGGATTTCCCGATATCCACCCAGCGGGGGATGTCTGCGCGGAACTAGTCCGCGAGATAGATCGTGCCGTTAACGATCTTGAGAGCGATAGGTTCCAAGCCTTGGCCGGGGCACGGCCCGCCGAGGCAGCTGCCGTCGCGCATGTCGAAGGTGGCGGCGTGGACGACGCAGAGGATGCGCGTCTTGTCGTGGTTGAGAAAGACATGCGGCTTCCAATTGAGCGGCACGAAGCGGTGCGGGCAGATGTTGACGTAGGCGAAGGCCTCGTCGCCTTGGCGGATGACGAAAATCTCCTCGTCCTCGCCGCCGCGCCGCATGACGAAGGCGCGGCTGCCGGGATCGGCCATCTCGTCGAGTCGGCATAGCGCGCCGCCCGGCTCCACCGTCAGCATCGGCGGCGGCGGGCCGTCGGCCTCGCCTTCGAACGACAGGCCGACGGGCGTGTGCGTGCTCGGATGATCGACCATGGCTTATCCTTTATAACCGCCGAGGCCGCAGATGATCTTCCATGAGGCGGCATCGATCGGCATGACCGACAGGCGCGACTGGCGGATCAGGGCGAGCTCGGCGAGACGCGGATCGGCCTTGATCTGATCGAGCGTCACCGGCTTGGGAAAGGGTTTCAACGGCTTCACCTCGACCATGCCGAAGCGCGCGGTCTTGTCGGTGGGATCGGGATGATGCGCCTTGGAGACCTCGACGACGCCGACCACGCTCTTCTCGCTCACCGAATGGTAGAAGAAGCCGAGGTCGCCGACTTTCATGGCCTTCATGTTGTTGTTGGCCTGATGGTTGCGCACGCCGGTCCAGCCGGTGCGCTTGTCTTTCGTCAGCGCGTCCCAGGAATAGGCTTCCGGCTCCGACTTGAACAGCCAATAGGCCATGGCGTCACTTCCCCGCGGCGGCCGGGTAGAACGTGATCAGCTTCCACGGCGTGATGGTGCGGCTCGCGAACAGGCCGCCCTTGTAATAGGGGTCGCCGTTGGCGAACGCCTCGGCGGCGGCGCGGTCGGGGGCTTCGTAGATGATGGTCGTGCCGGTCATGGCGACGCCGTCCTCGGCCAGCATCGGGCCGGCGACGAACACCTTTTCCTCGTTATCGTGGATGTATTCGATGTGGGTGGGGCGGATTTTGAGGCGCAGGTCCTGGCTGTCCGGCTTATCGACGCACTGGATGATGAAAAGCATGGGTCTTCCCTTGTTGCCGGGCTTGGCGGCCGGCTTTTAATGAAGTGCCGCCAATGTAGCGGCGGGCCGGCGGCTTGCCAACCTGCGGACGAGAAGGCAGAGTCGGTCATGCTTCCACGGGGCGCCTCTCGGGAAGCGATCCCCCACGAGGCGACCCAGATGAACGGCCTCGACCGGCGATGACGATCTTCCCCTCCCGCGCCGCGCCAACGCCGCCGGTCTCGCCCGCGCTTATGCCGGGCGCGCGCGACCTCAGGCTCGACTTCTTCCGCGGCCTGGCGCTGATCTGCATCTTCATCGACCATATCCCCGGCAATCTCGTCGCCGATTACACGATCCGCAACATCGGCCTCAGCGACGCGTCCGAGCTGTTCATCCTGATTTCGGGCTATGCCGCCGGCCTCGTCTATATGGGCGCGATGCGGCGCGAAGGCTTCGTCTTCTCGGGGCTGCGCGTCTGGCGGCGCGTCTGGCAGCTCTATGTCGCGCATCTCTTCCTGTTCATCATCTTCACCGCCCAAGTGGCTTGGACGTCGATGCGCTTCGACAACCCGATGTATGTCGAGGAAATGAACATCGCCAGCTTTCTCGATCAGCCGCATATCGCGATCCTCGAGGCGCTGCTGCTGAAGTTCAAGCCGGTCTACATGGACATCCTCCCGCTCTACATCGTGCTGCTCGGCTTTTTCCCCTTCGCGCTGTGGCTGATCGGCAAAAACCGCCTGCTGACGCTGGCGCTGTCTGTGGCGCTCTATCTCGTCGTGCGCGTCTACCACTTGAATCTGCCGGGCTATCCCGAAGGAGCCGTGTGGTATTTCAATCCGCTCGCCTGGCAATTGCTGTTCGTCATCGGCGCGATCCTCGGCGCGTCGGCGCGCTTGCCCGCCTCGCCGACCGGCCTGTTTCCCGTGCCGCGCAAGCGCTGGCTTCTGTCGCTCTCTATCGCTTACGCGCTGTTCGGTTTCGCCATGCAGTTCCTTTGGGAGCATGCGCGGCTCGAGCTTTTGCCGCCGGGCATGGAGGCGCTGATCTTCCCGACCGACAAGACCAATCTGTCGGCCTGGCGTTTCGTCAACCTGCTGGCGCTCGCCTATATCACCACCTATTTCCTGCGCGCCGACAGCCGGCTGCTGCGGTGGCGCGGGTTGCGGCCGCTTATCGTTTGCGGCCAGCATTCGCTGCACATCTTCTGCCTCGGCGTGTTCCTGTCGTTCGCCGGCCTGATCGTGCTGGTCGAGTTCGGCGACGGCTTGGCATATCAATTGCTGGTCAATGCGACGGGGATCGGCATCATGGTCGCCGCCGCCGCGCTGCTCGATTGGTACCGCGTCAAGGAGCGCGCGCCGCGTCCGGCGGAGCGGAAGATGGATTCGACGGCTTTGGGGGGAGGATCGGCCGAATGAACGCCGGGTTTGTTTCGCGTCGCGGGTCGCTGCCGCACTTATGCGCGGTGGCGGGGATCGTCATGGCGTTCGCGGCGGCGCCGGCCGCGGCGGATGCGGGCGTCAGCCCTGCGAGCGACTTGCGCGCTTTTTGCGCGGTGCCGGAAAGCTTGTCGCCCAGCGTGTTCCTCAAGCACACCCGCGCCGCCTATCGCGCCGGCAAGCCGTTGCGCGTCGTCGTCCTCGGCACCTCGTCGAGCGCCGGCACCGGCGGCCCGGGGCGCGGCGAACCCTATCCGGCGCGGCTGCAAACCGATCTGCAGCGGCGCTTCGCGCTTCCGGTCGAGGTCGTGAACAAGAGCCTCCCGGGCCAGACGGCGCGCCAGATGGCGGCGCGGCTCGAGGACGATGCGGCCAGCCGCAGCCCCAGCTTGGTCATTTGGCAGACCGGCACGGTCGACGCTTCGGCCCACGCGGAAGTCGATGATTTCGGCCGGGCTCTTTCTCAAGGCATTGAAATTCTTGATAAAGAAGGAATCGATGTGATCTTGATGAATATGCAATACTCGCGGCGTATAGAATTGCTCGTCAATTACGGGCCCTATGTCGAGATGATGAAGGCGGCCGCTTCGCAATCGGACGCCCTCTTGTTCGACCGGCTCGAAATGATGCGCCACTGGGCGGCGGAAGGTCGGCTCGATTTCGACGACATGCCGCGCTCGGAACGTGCCAGCCGTGCCGTCAAGCTTCACGAGTGCCTCGCTTTGCAGTTGGGCGACATGATCGAGAAAGCCGTTCGCCGCTAATCGCGGCCAGCGCATCGGGCATCGAACAACGGCGTTTCGTCATTCAACCGGGGTTTCTTTGTCCGCGCCGCGTCTTCTTCCCGCCCTCCTCGCCGCATCGTTCGCCGCCGCTTTGTGCGCCGGCGCGATCGCGACCGACGCGCTGGCCGCGCCCAAGAAAAGCGCGCGCTTCGACGCGTCGCGCTGCGCCGTGCCCGATTCGCTCGTCGCGCAGGATCAGGCCCTGCCGCATGTCGGCTTCAAGCTGCGCAACGACATGCCGATCAAGATCGTCGCCATCGGCTCCTCTTCGACCCAAGGGCACGGCGCGACCGGCCCGAGCTGGTCCTATCCGGCCCGGCTGGCCGTCGAACTGTCAGAATTGTGGCCGCGCGCACAGCTCACCGTGGTCAATCGCGGCGTCGGCGGCGAGCGCACGGCGCAGATGATGGCGCGCTTCGAGCGCGACGTGCTGGCCGAAAAGCCCGATCTCGTCATCTGGCAGGTCGGCACCAACGAAAGCCTCGCCGGCGACACGATCTATGCCATGCGCGAATTGATCCTCGAAGGCATCGACACGCTGGAGATGGCGGGCATCGACGTCATCGTCATGTCGCCGCAATACGCCCCGCGCTTCAACGAGAAGCCCGACCATCTGCTGCGCGTCGAAGCGGTGCGCAGCGCCGCGCAGCTCAAGAACGTCGGCGTGTTCCGCCGTTTCGAGATCATGCAGAACTGGGTGGCGCGCGGGAACATGAGCATGGCGGTCATGATCACCGCCGACGGCCTGCACATGAACGATCTCAGCTACGCTTGCACCGCGCATCTGCTGGCGCGCCAGATCGCCGGCGCGAGCCGCGGCATGCCGCTGATCGCCATCAAGCCTGCGCCCGCCATGGCCGCCGGGGCGATGGCCGCGCCGTCGATCGGCGCGGGACCGATGATGGCCAAGCCGGTCGACGCCGTTCCCGTCGCCAGCGCGGGCGTCGTCGCGCCCGCCATATTGCCGGGGGCGACGCCGAGCGTCGGCGTTCCGGCTACGCCGGTTATTTCCCCGAATACTCTGCGGTAAACGGCCGCGCCAACAGCGCGTCGATCGCGGCGTCGATGTGCGCGCCGCCGTGCAGCACCGCATCGACCGCGAAGCAGATCGGCATGTCGACGCCGCGCGCGCGCGCCAAAGCGGCGACGGCCGGCGCGGAGAACACGCCTTCGGCGACCGAACTCTTGCCGCCGAGCGCGCTTTGCAGGTCCTCGCCCTGTCCGAGCGCCAAGCCGACCGAGTAGTTGCGCGATTTGGCGCTCATGCAGGTGAGCATCAGGTCGCCCGCGCCGGACAGGCCCATCAGCGTCTCGCCGCGTCCGCCGAGCGCGATGCCGAGCCGCACGATCTCATGCAGGCCGCGCGTGATCAGCGCGGCGCGCGCGTTCTCGCCGAGGCCGCGGCCGCTGACGATGCCGCTGGCGATGGCCAGCACGTTCTTCACCGCGCCGCCGACCTGCGCGCCGATCATGTCGTCCGATAGATAAGGCCGCATCCGCGCCGAGCCGAGCGCAGCGACGAGCCGCGCGCCGAGCGCGGCATCCCTGCAGGCAAGCGTCACGGCGACCGGCAGGCCGCGTGCCGCTTCGCCGGCGAAGGTCGGCCCCGACAGCACGGCGAGTTTGGCCTGTGGCAAGGCTTCGGCCACGGCCTCGCTCATCAGCGCGCCGCTGCCCTGCTCGATGCCCTTGGCGCAGATCACGCCGGGCAGGCCGTCGCGCCAGTGGGGCGCGAGCTTGGCGGCGGTGGCGCGCAGGAACTGCGCCGGCGCGACCAGTAGCACGGCGTCGGCGTCGCAGGCGCGCGCCGGATCGTCGGTGGCGGCGACCGCGCTCGGCAACGCGATGCCGGGCAAAAAGGCGCGGTTCTCGCGGCGCTGGTTGATGTCGGCGACGACGTCAGGTTCGCGGGCCCACAGGATCACCTGGCGGCCAGCGCGCGCGGCCGCGGCGGCCAGTGCGGTGCCCCAGGCGCCGCCGCCGATCACGCCGATGCGGGCCATGCTGCCGTCCGGATTGCTCGTCGCGCTCATGCTTTGGTCTCGTGCGTCGCTTCGGGGGGTATCGCGCCGCGCCGCGCCGTCTTGGCGTCGCGCTGCGCGGTGTAATAGGTCGCCCCGAAGATGACCGCCGCGCCGATCCATGTCCAGAGGTCCGACAGCTCGCCGAACAGCACGAAGGCGGCCGCGGCGGCGAGCGGCATGCGCAGGAAGTCGAAGACGATGACGACCTTGGCCTCGGCCAGCTTCAAGGCATGGGCGAGCAGGAACTGCGCCAGGAAACCGACGACGCCGAGCGCCACGAGCCAGGGCAGGGCGGCGGCCGGCACCGGCCGCCAATCGAGCAGCGCCGGTCCGAGCGCGACCAGCGCCATCAAGGGCGTGGTGTAGAACATGATGATGACCGGCGAGGCGTTCTGCGTCTGGCGGCGGATCAGGATCACGGCGAGGGCGTAAAGCGCGGCCGAGGTCAGGGCGGCGCCGGCGGGCAGGCCAATCTCGGCGAAGCCCGGCCGCATGATGATCAGCACGCCGCCGAAACCGACGAGCAGGGCGGCGATCCGGCGCGGCCCGATATGCTCGCCGAGCAGCAGCGCGGCGAACACCACCGTCCACAGCGGCAAGGTGAATTGCAGCGCCATGGCGTCGCCGATCTGCATATGGGCGATAGCCCAGAACCAGACGATCATGCCGGCGCCGTTGCACAGCGCGCGCAACACGTGGAACTTGAATGGCCCAGGCGCCAAGGCCTTCCAGCCGCCGCGCCACACCGCCTGCGTCGCCCAGGGCAGCAGCAGGCAAAAGCCGATGGCGTTGCGCAAGGCCGCGATCTCGGCCGCGCCGAGCCAGGCCGAGAGATAGCGCACACAGATCGGCACGCCGACGAAGCAGAGCGCCGAGGCGAGCGCGAAGCCGGCGGCGCGCAGGGCGCGTTTATGGCGTTCCGCGCCGGTCTCGGGCGCGGCCGGCGGGGACGAGTCGGCGCTCACGCCTTGACGCCGGCGCCGACGGCGCGGGGCGCGGCCGGATCGAGCGGCCAGCGCGGCCGCGGCGCGAAATCGAGCGTGTCGGTCAGGCCGAGGCGCAGGCGCTCGACACCGGCCCAGGCGATCATCGCGGCATTGTCGGTGCAAAGCGCGAGCGGCGGCGCGATCAGGCGCACGCCGCGTTTGTCGGCTAGCGCGGCGAGGCGGGCGCGCAACGCCTGATTGGCGGCGACGCCGCCGGCCACGACGAGGTGGCGTGCGTTGGTCGGCGGATTGGCGCGCAGGAACATTTCAAGCGCGTTGCCGGCGCGATCGGCCATCACGTCGGCGACCGCGTCCTGGAACGCGCCGGCGATGGCGGCCACGGCCGCGCGGTTCGGCGCGCCGGTGTCGAGATCGTCCGGCCCTAGGCTTTCGATGCAGAGGCGCAGCGCGGTCTTGAGACCCGAGAAGGAGAAGTCGCAGCCGGGCCGGCCGGCGAGCGGACGCGGCAGCGCGAAGCGGCGGCGCGCGGCGGGTGAGCTTTCGGCGGCGGCGCGCTCGATCTCGGGGCCGCCGGGATAGCCGAGGCCAAGCATCTTGGCCGCCTTGTCGAACGCTTCGCCGACCGCGTCGTCGATCGTCGTGCCGAGGCGCTTGTAGCGCCCGACGCCCTCGACGATCAGCAGCTGGCAATGGCCGCCGGTGGCGAGCAGCAGCAGATAGGGGAACGGCAGGTCGTCCGACAGGCGCGCGGTCAGCGCATGGCCTTCGAGATGGTTCACCGCGATCAGCGGCTTTTTGCCGACGAGCGCCAGCGCTTTCGCGGTGGTGATGCCGACGATGACGCCGCCGATCAGGCCCGGCCCGCCGGTGGCGGCGACGCCGTCGATGTCGCCGAGCGAGACGCGCGCTTCGGCGAGGGCTTCGCCGATCAGCCGATCGAGATGGTCGAGGTGGCTGCGCGCGGCGATCTCGGGCACGATGCCGCCGTAAGGCGCATGTTCCGCGGTCTGCGACAGCACGCGGCTCGACAGCACCGCGCGCGCGTCGGTCACGACGGCGGCGGCGGTCTCGTCGCAGCTGGTTTCGATGCCCAGGATCAGCATGGCGCGGCACTCTACACGCTCGTCCCGCGCCCCGCCACCGCACGGGCCATGTCCCGGAAAGGCCCGTTGCCTGACGGCCGGGAAGCGACTAAACCCAAGACATGAGCCCGTCCGCATCTTCCGGCTTCGTTCTCGCCACGCGCGGCAGCCCGCTGGCGCTCGCCCAGGCGAATCTGACGCGAGATCTCTTGCTGGCGCGCGATCCCGCGCTGTCGGTGGCCATCGAAGCGATGCGCACGACGGGCGACAAATTCCTCGATCGGCCGCTCGCCGACATCGGCGGCAAGGGCCTGTTCACCAAGGAACTCGACGAGGCGCTGCTGGCGCGGCGCGCGCATTTCGCCGTCCATTCGATGAAAGACCTGCCGACGCGTCTGCCCGACGGTTTGACGCTTGCGGTCATGCTCGCGCGCGAAGACCCGCGCGACGTCTGGATCGCCCGCGGCGGCGCGTCGCTCGCCGATCTGCCGCCCGGCAGCCTGGTCGGCACGGCGTCGCTGCGCCGCGGCGCGCAAATCCGCAGCCGCCGGCCCGATCTGCGCGCCGGCGTGTTTCGCGGCAACGTGCAGACGCGCTTGAACAAGTTGGCGGCGGGCGAAGCCGACGCGACGCTGCTGGCGCTCGCCGGCCTCAAGCGCCTCGGCATGATTGTCGGTCACGGCGAGTTGGCCGGCGCGCGCATCCTCACGATGGAGGAGATGCTGCCCGCCCCTGGCCAGGGCGCCATCGGCATCGTTTGCCGCGAGGATGACGACGCGACGCGCACGCTGCTTGCGCCGCTCGATCATGCGCACACCCATGCGACGGTGACGGCTGAACGCGCCGCGCTCGAAGCGCTCGACGGATCCTGCCGCACGCCGATCGCCGCCTTCGCCGAAACCGATGGCAAAGTCTTGTCGCTGCGCGTCGCGATTTTCTCGCCCGACGGCGCGGTGGCCCATCGCACGGCGCGCAGCGGCGTCGCGCGCGACGCGCAAGCCATGGGTCTCGACGCCGGCGGCGAGCTGCGCCGCGCCGCCGGGCCCGGCTTCTTCGCGGAGCTTGCCAGATGAAAATTCTCGTCACGCGGCCGCGCGCCGACGCCGAAGACTTGAGCAAGCTGCTCGCCGCGCGCGGGCATGACGTCCTGATTGAACCGCTGCTCGACATCGTCATGCGTCCCGGCGAGCCGGTTGCGGCCGGCGCGCTTCAAGCGCTGATCTTCACCAGCGCCAACGGCGTGCGTGCCTTGCTCGCGCGCAACCAGGACGACATCGCGGGCTTGCGCGCGCTACCGGTCTATACGGTGGGCGACGCCACGGCGCGCGCGGCCAAAGCGGCGGGCTTCGCCGAGATCGTCTCGGCATCGGGCGACGTCAACAGCTTGGCGGCGCTGATCGCGGCGCGCGTGCGGCCCGAAGCGGGGCCGTTGCTGCATGTCGCCGGCTCGGATGTCGCCGGCGATCTCGCCGGCCAGCTCGGCGCGCAAGGTTTCGCCGTCGAGCGGATCGCGCTTTACGAGGCGCAGAAGGCCGTGAGCCTGTCGGCGGAGGCTGCCGAGGCGCTCAAGCGCGGCGACGTGGCGGCGGCGCTGTTCTTCTCGCCGCGCACGGCGGCGGCGTTCGTCGGCTTGGCCGCCGACATCGCGCCCGCGCTCGGCCGCTGCACCGCCATCTGCCTCAGCCCGGCCGTCGCCAAAGCGGCCGACGATCTGCCGGGCGCGGCGAGCTGGCGCGATATCCTCACCGCCGCCGAACCGACGCAGGATTCTCTGCTCGCCGCGCTCGACCGATTCGCCGAGCGGGAGACGCGGCCCAAGGGGGAGTTCGCCGCGGCCGCCGCGCCGCCGTCCGGCGACGCGGCTGACGGCGCTTCGCCCTTGCCGCCACCGATCTTTCCGCGCGGCCGCGGCCACGGCCCCGCGCCGGCGGCCGAGCGGCCATCCTGGCGCGGCCGGTTGGCGCTGGCGCTCGTCGTCCTGCTGGTCGGCGGCGGCGGCGCGCTCTATCTCGCCAAGCCGGCGGCGCTGCAGCGCGCCTTGGCGTTCGATTGGCTGCCATCGTGGGACAGGTCGACGGCGCGCGAAACCGCGACGCCCGCCGAACCGGCATCGCCGCAACCGACGCGGTCTGCGGCTGAAGCCGAGCCATCCGGTCCCGCCCTTCCCGATCCCGGCGACACTGCCGCCGTCATCGACGCGCTGCGCCGCGAGCTGGCTTTGACCACGGCGCGGCTGCGCGAAGCGGAACGCGAGCCGATCGTCACGCAGCCTTACGAAGCGCCGGCGGCCGAGCCGTCGCCGGAGATGACGGCGCGTCTTGAGGACATCGAATCGCGCCTCGGGCGTCTCGCGGAACGGCCTGTCGTCGCGCCCGACGCGCTGCGCGACGCGGCCGATGCCGTCTCCTCGCGCCTGACGCGCCTCGACGACACGCTGAGCGCGCTGACGCAGAAGTTCGAGGCGCAGAGCGCGGCGCAGGAAGCCGAGCGCGCCCGCGCGGCCCGCGTCGAGGCCTTGGCCTTTTCCGCGCTCGCGTTGCGCGAATCGCTGGATGCCGGCACGCCTTTCGCCGGGGCGATCGCCGGCCTGCGGCCGCTGGCGCAGGAATTGGGATTGGCGGCGGAAGCCGACCGCCTCGCTCCGGCGGCGGCGACGGGGCTGGCCAGCGCCGAGCAATTACGCGCCCAGTTGATGGCGCTGATCCCCGAGGTGATGCGCGCCGAAGCCGGCCCGCCGGACAGCGGTCTGCTGGCGCGGTTGTGGCGCAGCCTCTCGGCGGGCTTGGTGGTGCGCCGCGTCGCCGACGATGCTGCGACGCTCAACGCCGCCGACCCGGCCGACCGCCTGCTGTCGCGCGCCGAGCGGCGGCTCGCCGCCGGCGATCTCGACGAAGCCATCGCGCCGGTCGAGCTTTTGGCGTCGCGCGATTCGCTTACGGCGCATTCGCGTCAGGCCTTGCAGGATTGGATCGCCGACGCGCGCGCGCGCCGCGCCGCCGAGCGGCTCGCCGCGGCGCTGTTGCAGAGCGGTCTTGCCGCCCGCGCCGATACGAACCGCGGCAACGCTTCGGTTGGAGGCGCGCGATGATCCGTCTCGTCGCCTATGTCGCGCTGCTCGCCGTCGCCATCGCGGTGTCCGGCTGGTTCGCGCTGCGTCCTGGCGTCGTCGTGATCGAATGGCTCGGCTGGTATGTCGAAGCGCCGGTCGGCCTGGTCGTCGTCGCCGGGCTTCTTGCGCTCATCGCGCTCGTTCTGACATGGCGACTGTGGCGCGGCATTTTCGGCGCGCCGCGCCGCATCCGCGATTGGCGGCAGAACCGCCGCCGCGAAGCCGGCCATGCCGAATTGACGCGAGGCATGATCGCGGTCGCGGCCGGCGACGCCACGACGGCGCGCCTCGCCGCCGCGCGCGCGCGTAGCCATGGCGCGCCGGAAGATGCCGCGCTGTCGCTGCTGCTGTCGGCCCAGGCGGCGCAGCTCGTCGGCGACGAGGCCGAAGCGGCGCGCTGCTTCGCCGCAATGCTGGAGCGACCCGACACGGAATTCGTCGGCCTGCGTGGCCTGATCGCGCAGGCGCAGCGCGCCGGCGAACGGCAGAAAGCCCTGGAATTGGCGCGCCGCGCCGCCGCGCTCAAGCCCGACACGCCCTGGCTCGCCGGCACCCTGTTCGACCTGTCGTTGCGCGCCGGCGATTGGCGCACGGCCGAGGAAGCGGTGGCGCGCGGCGAGCGCCGCCGGCTTGTCGCGCCGGCGCAGGCCAAGCGCCAGGCGGCGCTGCTCGCCTATCTGCGAAGCGCCGAGGCGGCGAACGGCGGCGACGCGCCAGGCGCGTTGCGCCAAGCGCGCAAGGCGCATCGTTTGCTGCCGGCCTCCGCGCCGCTCGCGGCGCATCTCGCGCGGCTGCTGATCGCCGATGGCGCGCGGCGCGAAGCGGTCAAAACCGTGGAGGCGACTTGGCCCCTGACGCCGAGCGCCGAACTCGCCGATCTCTATCTCGAAGCGCGCGTCGAGCCCGATCCGCTCAAGGCGTTTGGCCGCATGGAGCGGCTCGCCAAGCTTGCGCCCGAGCATCTCGAAAGCCGGCTCGCGCTCGCGCGCGCCGCTATGGCGGCGAAATTGTGGGGCACGGCGCGCGGCCAGCTCGTCGCCGCCACGGCGGCGGAGAACGATCCGCCGGCCCGTGCCTGGAAGCTGCTCGCCGATCTCGAGCGCGAGGAGCATCGCGACGAGGGCGCGGCGCGGCGCGCGCTCGACCGCGCCGCCGCCGCGCGGCCGGACGAAGCCTGGACCTGCCGCGCGTGCAACGCGCGCACCGCCGACTGGTCGCCGATCTGCGGCTCGTGCGACGCGTTCGACAGCCTCGATTGGGCGAGCCCGACGCCAGTCAGCGCGCTCGCGCCGCCGGCTCTGCGGTCGGCCGCGCCGCTGACCCTGCGCGACGAAGCGTCGCCGGAAACGGCCTAAGCGTCGTTTTTAAACGAACGGCGGCCCGATGACCCAGCCGACCATCGAGCGGCGCGTGCCCTTCGTCACCGGCGTCACGCGATGGAAGATGAAAGAGGGGAAGATGATGACGGAGCCGCGCGCGCGGATGCCGTCGATCTTCATCACCTTGTTCTCCTCGCCCGGATCCTTCAGCTCGAAGTCGCCGCCTTCGTAATCGTCGCCGTCGGTCAGCTGCATGGTGAAGGACAGCTTGCGCGTCAGGCCCTTGTTCGCCCCTTCCTTGTAAGGATAGGGATGCTGATCGACATGCCAGTGATAATATTGGCTGGTGTTGTAGACGCCGTATTGCACCGGTTCGACGGCCGACAGCTTGAAGTTCCAGTATTTCGTGTTGGCGGCGTTGATGAACTGCAGGATGTAATCGTAAAGCCAGCCGTAAGCCGGTTCCTGCGGGAAGAAGGCGAGCTCCGTGCTGCGAATCTCGGCGTTCTCGCGCTCGCCCTCGAACATGCCGACGGTGCCGCTCGTATGTTGCAGCTTCTCGCCTTCGGCGATCACCTTGTCGCAGAAGTCCGCCGGGAAGACGGACTTTTGGTAGACGTAGAAAGGCCGGATGTTCATGGCGCGACGGGCTCGGACAAAAGGGGCGATCGGCGCGCAACGCGCCATCGACAGGCTAGCCCAGTCAGGCCGCTTCGGGCAAGCGGCTCTCTAAAAAATTCTTTTATGATCAATGGCTTGACCTAGATCAAGGACGGGTCGCCCAGTCGCGGCGGGGCGGCGGACAGGATATGCCGCGCGGGTTTCCAGACGGCGGCGGCTATGCTACAACCCGCCCCCTTCGGGGTTTTTCGCCCCGCGCGCGGTCCGCGCTTCGCCGGATCGTCAGGGTTTGCCGGCTTAGCTCAGGGGTAGAGCAACTGATTCGTAATCAGTAGGTCCGCGGTTCAATTCCGCGAGCCGGCACCATCCTCCCGCCTTTTTCCCGCTTCATCTCTCGCTGCCTGGGCCGCGCCGACATGACGGACCTCCTCGCGGACATCTCGCTGCGCCACGTGGTTCTCGTCGTCGCCCTGCTGGCCTTCGCCGGGATGCTGAAAGGCTATAGCGGCTTCGGCTTTCTCGTCGCCGCGGTGCCGCTGCTCAGCCTGATCTTTCCGCCCATCGTCGCCGTGCCGATCGCCTTGCTGGTGCAGATCGTCAGCAGCGGCAACGGCATGCGCGACTGCCTGCCCCAGTGCGACTGGCGCGCCGTCGCGATTCTCACCGGCGCGGCGGCGGTACTTACGCCGATCGGCGTGCTGCTGCTGACGGCCTTGCCGGAAAACGTCATCCGCTTCTGCATCGCCGCCATCGTCGCCCTGGCGGTCGCGCTGCTCGCCAATCCGTGGCGACAGCGTCATGCGTCGAATCCCTGGGTCGCCTCGCTGTACGGCGCGGCGGCGGGCTTGTTCAACGGCGTCGCCGGCATCCCGGGTCCGCCGGTCATCGCCTACTTTCTCGGCTCGGATGCGCCCAAGGAGCGCGCGCGGGCCTCGATGATGGTGATTTTCGCCCTGACCAGCGTCGTCGCGCTGGTGCCGCTCTCCATCGCCGGGGCCGTCGGCGCGTCGACGTTGATCTATGCGGCTATCGCGGTCCCCGGCGTGTGGGCGGCGACGTCGTTCGGCCAATATTTGTTCCGCCGTAGCTCCGACGCGGCCTATCGCCGCGTCGGCCTCGCGGTGCTTAGCGCCATCGCCGTGCTCGCCGCCTTGAAGGCGACGGGCGCGATGGGTTAGGGCGCGACCTCGATCAGCGGCGTATCGCGCGCGGCGGGCGCTTGGCTCGGCGTCGGCTGGCTCGGTGGCGGCTGGCGCGGCGTCGGCGCGAGGGGCTCGAAGCCTGCCGGCGGCGTCGCGCGCTCGGCCGCGCGGGGCACGGCCGGATCCTGGGGGCCGGCGAGCGGATCGGCGAAACGATAGAGCGCGACGGCGGCGCTGCCGGCGACCAGCAAGATAGCGGCGAGCGCGAGCCATGACGCGGGCCGCGACCGGCGCGACCGCGGCGAGTCATCCATATAGCGTTCGACGCCGGCGGCGGCGGCGCGCGCGCGATCCGCTTCGGGCACCTCGATGCGCGCCCAATGCGACGGCGTCGGCGAGGGCGACCGCACGACCGGCGGGCGCGGAGCCTTGCGCGACGGCAGCGGAATCGCCGCAGCGGGCGGCAGCGGCCATGAGGGCGGCGGCGCGTTTGCCGGCGGCGGGATCGGCATGGCGGCGTCGGACGACGGCACGAACAGGAAGTCGCGCTCGGTCGTTAATAACGGAGCGGGCGCTTGCGGGGGTGGCGAAGCTTGCGCCAGCGAACCTTGCGGCGATGTGGGGCGCGCCGGAGCTTGGTCGGCGCGCGCCGTCTCGTCGTCCGCGAACGACCAACGATCGCGCGCGGGAGACGCGCCCGGCGGCAGGCGGCGCTGGCTCACGGCTGTCGTTGGGCGTTGTCGACGCCGCGCCGCCAGAATTCGGCCATGCGTTCGTCGCGCGGCACGCCGCGACCGGTTTCGTACATGTCGGCGAGGCGCAGGCGCGCCGGACCGTAGCCGCCCGCGGCGGCCTTGGAATACCAGGCGAGTGCGTCGGCGGCGCTTTGCGGCACGCCGCGTCCCGCGTCGTACATCATGCCGAGGTTGGTCTGCGCCGGCGCATAATTCTGCGCGGCGGCCTGGCGATACCATTCGACAGCCGCCGCATCGTCGCGCGCCACGCCGCGGCCGCTGGCATACATGAAGCCGAGATTGTTCTGCGCCGCCGCCGAGCCGAGCTCGCCGGCGGCGCGATACCAGCGCGCCGCTTCGGCGTCGTTCTGCGGCGCGCCCTGGCCGTTGGCGAGGCGATAGCCGAGATTGAACGCGCCTTCGGCGCTGCCGAGCTCGGCCGCCGCGCGATAGAGCCGCGTCGCTTCGGCCTCATCCTTGGCGGCTTGCGCCAGGCGGAGATGTTCGGCGGCGTCAGCCGGCTTGAGGGCGGGTTCGGGAGCAGGCTTGGCGGCTGGGGCCGTCGCGGCGGGCGGTTCCGCCGCCGGCGCGGGTCGCGCGGGCGCCGCTCGCTCCGGCGCGGGCTTCGTGGGCGCGGACGGCGTCGGCGGCA
>JBKBHI010000010.1:0-134870 GCA_046297835.1 Alphaproteobacteria bacterium
TCGATGCTGGCCGGCGCTTCGGCCGGCGCGGCGGCGGCCGGTTCGGCGCGCGTGCCGGGGAGCGGCGCGCGCGCTGGCGGCGGCGGGATGGTCAGTTCGACTTCCAGGCTGCCGGGCATGGCGATGGGCATCGGGCCTTCGTCGGCGACCGGGCGGGGCAGGGAAATCTCCGCCGCCGCGAGGCTGGGCCGGCCGGCGACGCCGTGAAACACGCTGACGCCGTCCATCGGCCGGGCGCAGGGCCGGCCCATCAGGTCGAGAATGGTCGGCGCGACGTCGAAGGATGAGCGCAGACCGCGCTCGCCGGGCATGACGCCTCTCGAACGGATATAGAGCGCGCCGTTGCCGCCGCTGTGGCCGCCCATGCGGCGCGACGGCGCCGGGCCGATGTCGCCGAGGACGGGATGGCGAAAGCCGATGGGGCTGCCGTTCCACAGGATCGCGAGATCGCCCTGGGTGTCGCCGAGGCTGAGCGGATCATTGACGCGCGGCCGGCTGATCTCGCGCGCCACGGGCAGGCCGGTCTTGATGTCGACGCAGGCGCGCAAGACCGCCTCGATGGCGTCGAGCGTCGCGCCGTAGCGCTCGAGCGGCACCCGGCCATCCTTTTCGCGGCCCTGCAGGTTGACGCGCACGCGCCCCTCGAAGAAGGAGGGCACGGCGAAGGCGTCCATCGCCGGCCAGTAGCGCGCATATTGCGAGGCCGGCATCCAATCGACGTCGAAGCTCTTGTCGCGCGGGCCGCGCCGGCTCGATATTTCGCGCAGCCAGGCCTGGCCGAGCGTCGCCTTGGCGACGCGCGCTGCGCCGCGCCGCGCCCGGCGCAGGGCGCGCTGGCGCAGGTTGGTCGCGGGCTTGCCGCGCGCATGTTCCATCGCGCCGGTCACCGCCTCGTTCCAATCCTCGCCCTCCTGCAAGGCCGGCGAGCGCGCCGCGCGCCAATCGTCGCGCGAGCGGAACAGCTCTTTGCCGAACGACATGCGATAGAGCAATTCGGGCAGCAGCAGCATGGTCGGCAGGTCGGTGTCGTTGTCGCCCATGCCGTGCATGGTGAAGGCGACGAGCGCGACGTCGGGGAAGCGGTTCATCAGGCGCTCGATCTGCGCGCTCACCTCCTCGTAGACGCCGATCAGGCCTTTGCGCGCCGCGACCGCGCTCGGGGCCATCGCCTGATGATGGTCGGGGTCGATGCCGTGATAGAGCAGCTCGACGGCGTCGTGCGTCTCGCCGAAGCCGAGCAGGGCGACGTCCCAATCGGCGACGCGCTCGGCGAACAGCCATTCGGCGATGTCGGCGCGCTGCTTGACCGAGGCGCGCAAATTGTCGCCCATCTCGGCCGTCAGCTCGACGCTGGGATAGACCATGACGTTGAGCGCGTCGACGTCGGGCGGCGCGCCGAACCTGTCGACGATCTCCGCCATCAGGTCGCGCGGCATGGCTTGCGGATGGACGCCGAGGTCGTGGCCGCCCCAGCCGACCGCGCCGACGGCGTTCGGCATCGCCTGCAGGTCGAAATAGGGCACGTCGAACACGACGGTCTTGGCATCGACGTCGGCGAGGAAGGGGCGCTCGGTGGCGAAGCTCTGGCGCACCCGGTAGCTCTTGGGATCGAACGAGATGACCGACCATTTGCCCGAACTCTCCGGCGCGCGGCCGGAGGAGAAATGCTCCCAGGTGAGGCCGGTGTAGCGCGCCTTGTTGCCGGGTCCGTGCTCGAGCTCGAAGCGCGCGCTCTCCGCTTTGAGCCGCGCCAGGCCGGGAAGTTTGCCGGCGTCGATCAGCTTGTCGGCCAGTCCCGCGTCGAACGCGTCCAGACATATCACCATCACGCGTTTGCGCATTCCGACCTTCCATCCTTTTCGGCAGGTTGGAGAGAGAACGCGCGAGACGCCCAATCCATCCGTTCGTCCAACCTATCCGAAGGAAGTTATCCAGCATGGGGGCGGGGCGCGCGTGACGAACGTGGCCGAGTCATGTCGATAATATGGGCGTTCCCTGTCAAAGGACGGTTTTCACCACCTTCGACCTATCCTTATCGGGCAGGGGCCATTCCTATCGGGGATTAAAAGCCGCGATCGCGCGCGATGTGACAACGATTTCAAGCGCGGCCCGCGTCGGCCGCCGACCGGCGCGCTCATGGAACGCTCACGCGTCGTGCGGCGATCCGATCGGTTCAGGCCGCCGCGACAGCCGGCCGGAACGCTCGGGCCGCTTTGACCGCGAGAACGACGGCGACGATCAGCAGCGCCGCCTCGGCGATGGCGAAGGGCGGCGGGCCCATGGCGGCGAGCGCCAGCACCTTCTGGAAAATCTGCGCGATAGCGACGAAGGCGAGGAAATAGACGGCGAGCACCATGCTCACGGCGTAGATGGCGCGCCACGCGCCGGCGAGATGGAAGGCGTAGCGCGCGAGCAGCGCGAGCAGAAGCACGAGCGAGGACAGGATGCCGACCCCGTGCGACGGCAGAAAGCCGGCGAAGGGAAACAGGAAGCCGGTGACGTTGGTGGCGATGGCCGTGACGAGGAACAGCAGCGTCAGGCGCGCGGCGGCGCGGCTAGTCAAGAGATCGAAGATCAACAGGACGCCGGCCGCGAGCGCGACCAGGCTGAGCCACGTATGAAAGCCGGCGAACGTCAGGATGTTGAACATCGCGGTCGATCTCCCCCCGGTGACGACTGACAAGCCTGCCGCGATATTATCGTTTTTTGGCGGCCTGTCATGAGGAATGGCGGCCGCCTTGCCGCCACCGCGCGCTCCGCGCATGATGCCTACGGCGGCGGCCGATCCGGCCGGCCGCGCCTGGGGGGAGACGGTCGGGAATGAGCATACGTTCGCGGCTTCTGTTGCTGGTTCTGCTCGCGCTGTTGCCGCCGATCCTGTTGATCGGCTTGCGTTTCTTTTTCGATCGCGAGCGCGAGATCGCCGCCGCCGTCGCCACCTTGTCGAGCGCGGCCGACGATGTCGCCGCCGAACTGCACGAGAAGATACAGGGCACGGCCCAGCTGCACTACGGCCTCGCCCGCGCGCGCGATCTCGACACCGCGGACCGCGCCGCCTGCTCCGCCTTCCTCTCGGCGGTGCGCGAGGAACATCCGCAATATACCGGCATCTTGACGATCGATCCGAACGGCCAGCTGTTCTGCGATTCGCTCGCCACCGGCCGCGATCTCGATTTGCGCGACCGCGACTATTTCAGGCGCGCGGCGCAGCCCGGCGCCGGCCTGCAAGTCGAGCCGGTGTTCGGCCGGCTGACCGGCATCTCGGTGCTGCAGATCGCCTATCCCGTGCGCGGCCCGTCCGGCGAGCTGCGCTTCGTCCTGCTCGCCTCGCTCAATCTCGAGAAATTCCTGCGCGACCGCGCGCCGCGCGACATGGAGATGGCGTTCGTCGATCTCGGCGGCACGGTGCAGGTCTGGATGCCGGCGGAGACGCGCAGCCGCCATGCCGGCATGTCCATCGTCGATGAGCCGCTGTTCGCTTTCGCCGTCGAGCACGCCGACGGCGGCGCAGGCGAAGCCGTCGGCATCGATGGCCGCCCCCAGGTGTGGGCCGCCGCCGGCAATCCGGCGCTGCGCGACGCCGGGCTCTATCTGATCGCCGGACGAACGAAGGACGCGCTGGTCGACGCCGCCAACCGCAGCCTGCTGCAGGACATGGCGGGGCTCGCCGGCATCGCCTTGGTGCTGTTTCTCGGCGTCTGGCTGGTGGCCGAGGCCGGCATCCGCCGCCAAGTGGCGCGCATCGGCCGGATGGCCGAGCGCCTCGGCGCGGGCGATCTCCAGGCGCGCATCGCGCCGCCCCACCCGCGCGGCGAGCTCGGCGAGCTGATGGCGGTGCTGAACGGCGCGGCCGATTCGCTCGAGCGCCAGCACGACGCGATCGAGGAGCTGAACGGCCGCTTGCGCCAATCGCAGAAGATGGAGGCGGTGGGGCAGCTCACCGGCGGCGTGGCGCACGATTTCAACAATCTGCTCACCGTGGTGCTCGGCAACGCCGAAATGCTGGTCGAGCGGCTCAAGGACCGCCCCGAGCTGCTGGCCTTGGCCGAGACGGTGATGCGCGCCAGCGAGCGCGGCGCGGGGCTGACGCGCAGCCTGCTCGCCTTCGCGCGCCGTCAGCCGCTGGAGCCGCGCTCGATCGACGTCAACCGGCAGATCCTGGGCATGGAGGATCTGCTGCACCGCGCGCTCGGCGAGCCGATCGAATGCCGCTTCGCGTTCGGTCCCGATCTATGGCCGGCGATGGTCGATCCGGCGCAATTGGAAGCGGCGATCCTCAATCTCGCGCTCAACGCGCGCGACGCCATGCCGGCCGGGGGCCGGCTCACCATCGAAACCGCCAACATGCGGCTCGACGAGACCTACGCGGCGGAAGCCGAGGAGCTCTGCGCCGGCGATTACGTCATGATCGCGGTCGCCGACAGCGGCAACGGCATGAGCCCCGAAGTGATCTCGCGCGCCTTCGAGCCGTTCTTCACCACGAAGGACGTCGGCAAGGGCACCGGCCTCGGGCTTTCCATGGTCTATGGCTTCGTCAAGCAGTCGGGCGGCCATATCAAGATCTATTCGGAGATCGGCCAGGGCACCGTCGTGAAGCTTTATCTGCCTCGCTGTAGCGCGCCGCAAGCCGCCGAGCCCGAGTCATCGGGCGTCGTGCCGCAAGGGCGCGGCGAGACGGTGCTCGCGGTCGAGGACGACGATATGGTGCGGGCCTATGTCGCGAGCGAATTGAAGGCGCTCGGCTACGCGGTGCTGACGGCGCGCGACGGCGCGGAGGCGCTGGCGACGCTGCGCGCGCGCCGCGACATCGACCTGCTGTTCAGCGACGTGGTGATGCCGGGCGGCATGTCCGGCCCGCAGCTCGGCGAGGCGGCGTTGGCGCTGCGGCCCGACCTGAAGGTGCTCTACACCTCGGGCTACACGGAACATGCCGTGGTCCATCAAGGCAAGATCGACCCGGGCGCGCAGCTGCTTAATAAGCCCTATCGCCGTCAGGAGCTGGCGGCCAAGCTGCGCGCCGCGCTGGACGGTTGAGGCCGCGCGAAAATCTCTACGGCCAGGTCCAGGCGGCGATCTCGACGAGCCAGGGCGGCAGCGAAAGATAGCCGCGCACGACTTCGTCGCCGATGGCGAGCACCACCGCGCCGGTGAAGGCGAGCGCCAGGCCGTAGAACACGCCGGCGTCGAGCCGCTCGTAATCGCGGCTGATGAAATAGCCGAAGATCATGCGGAAGATCAGCGACAGGCTCTGGATCGGCTGGACCACCGTCACCGGCACGATGGCCAGCGCCAGATAGCGGAAGAACTGCGACAGGAAGGTCGCCACCGCCGTCACCAGGAACCAGGGGATGCTGGCGCGGTGCATGGCTTTCAAATCGCGCCATTGGCCCGGCATCGCGACGATGACGGCGACGCACAGCGTCGCGGCGATGAAGGAGATCAGGCCGCCGAGCATGGCGAGGCCGGTGTCGCCGATGCCGGCGGCGAACAGCACCGGGCTCGCGCCGAAGCCGAGGCCGGCCATGAAGGCGTAGAAATAGCCTTCCGCCATGCGCGGCGTGAACACGGGTTTGGCCGGTTTGTTCTCGGGAGCGTCGGGCGTGCCATCCAAAGCAAGGGGGGGCTGCGGCGCCAGCGCCTTCGCCGGCTTCTTGCGCTGGAGCATCACGATGGGGCCCATCGCGATCAAGGCGATGCCGACGATCTTCACCGCCGTCAGCGTCTCGCCGAGAAAGACGATGGCGAGGAACAGCGCGATGGGATGCTGGCTCTGCTGCACCGGCCCGGCCAAGTTAGTGCCGATGGCTTCCAGCGACTTGATGTTGAAATAGCGGCCCCAGACGAAATGGGCGAAGCCGCTGGCCGAGAGAAACAGCCATTGCAGCGGCGTGAAGACGTCCCACATGCCCATCTCGCCGGCGATGAAGGCGGCCGGCACGAACATGAGCATGCCGAGGGGGACGCTGATGGCGAGGCCCTGCACGGCAGAGCCGCCGATCACGCCACGCCGCGAGCTGGCGTTGTTGAGGCCGAAGGCCGCCGCGGCGAGCAACGCGTAGAAAGCGCCAAGAAACATGAAGCGGATCCGGATTGACGAGCGGGCTGGGCCGCGAAAATAGGAGCGGGCGCGCGGCCGCGCCAGGGGAAAAGCCGCCTGTTTGGCGCAACAATCGCGCACATCGCGCCGCGAAACGCGGACGATCGGCGCGCCGGGCAGGGCGCTTGAGCGCCGTCGGCCGGGATGCGACAATCGCGGCAAGAGAGAGCCCCGCGGCGAGGATCCAACCGGCCGCGTTCTAGAGGAAACGTCCCATGAGTCCCCGCGCGCCGTCCGCCGGACGGCCGTTCTCCGTCGCGTCTGCCGTGCCCGCCGCGCGCCGCCCCGCGCCATGACGACAGAGCCCGGATCGCCTGCCGGCGGCGCGGCCAAGCCGCCGCCCGCGTCGCCCTTCGCGTCGAAAAAGATCAGCGGCGCGGCGGCTTTCCGTTACGCCGACTTCCGGCATTATTGGATTTCGCGCTTCGTCACCAGCATCGCTGTGCAGATGCAGGTGGTCGCGATCGGCTGGCAGGTCTACGAGATTACGCGCGATCCGTTGCAACTCGGCTTCGTCGGCCTCGCCGAATTCATGCCGGCGCTGGTGCTCGGGCTCGTCACCGGCGCGGTCGCCGACCGTGTCGACCGGCGCATGATCCTGGTGCTGTGTTACGCCATCGAAGGGCTGTGCGCGCTGAGCTTCTTCCTGCTGTCGTGGCACGGCGTCACGGCGGTCTGGCCGATGTTCGTCGTGCTGGTCGCGCTCGGCATCGCGCGCGCTTTCGCCCAGCCGGCGGCGGGGGCACTCATGCCGAACCTGGTGCCGCGCGAGCATTTCGGCAATGCCGTCGCCTGGTCGAGCCTGGCTTGGCAGATCGCCGGCATCGGCGGCCCGGCGCTCGGCGGCATCGTGCTCGGCCTGTTCGGGGCCGATGTCGTTTATATTTCCGCCGCCGTGGGCATCGCGGTCTCGACCGCCATGATGATGCTGGTGCGCCGCCGCGCGGCGGCCGGCGCGGCCGAGCCGGTGACGCTGACCAGCCTGTTCGCCGGCTTGCTCTTCATCAAGTCCAAGCCGGTCATCATGGGCGCCATCTCGCTCGATCTCGTCGCGGTGCTGTTCGGCGGCGCGGTGTCGTTGCTGCCGATCTACGCCAGCGACATCCTCATGGTCGGGCCCGAAGGCCTCGGCCTGCTACGCAGCGCCCCCGCCATCGGCGCGCTGATCGTCGCCTTCTTCCTGACGCAATATCCGATCCGCCGCAACCTCGGCCGCATCATGTTTTTCTGCGTCGCGTTGTGGGGCGCGAGCATCGTCACCTTCGGCCTCTCGACGATCTTCTGGCTGTCGATGGCGGCGCTGGCCGTGTCCGGCGCGGCCGATGTGGTCAGCGTGTTCGTGCGCCAGAACATCGTGCAGATCGGCACGCCGGACGTCATGCGCGGCCGCGTCGGCGCGGTCAATTCGGTGTTCATCGGCGCGTCGAACGAGCTCGGCGCGTTCCGCGCCGGCGCGATGGCGGCGGGAATCGGCGCGGTCGGCGCGGTGCTGGCCGGCGGCATCGCCACGCTCGTCGTGACAGCCCTGTGGATGCGGTGGTTCCCGCAGCTGCTCAAGCTCGACAAGCCGGAAGACGCCGCAGCCTGATGGGGCCGCCTGATGGAAAGCCGCAGATGACCGACGAAAGCCAAACTCTCTCGAAATTCGCGATCTTCCGCCATCGCGGCTTCACGCTGCTGATCCTCGGCAAGCTGTTCGCGATCTTCGCCAATCAGATGATGGTCGTCGCCGTCGGCTGGCAGATCTACAACCTGACCAACGATCCGCTTGATCTCGGCCTCGTCGGCCTCTTCCAGTTTCTGCCGGCGGTGTTCCTGATCTTGATCACCGGCCATGTCGCCGACAGATACGACCGCCGCCATGTGGTCAGCATCAGCTTCGCGCTACAAGGCATCTGCGCCGGCCTCTTCCTTTTGTTCACCTTGTCGGGCTTTCAACAGGCCTGGCCGATGTTCGGCATCATCCTGCTGTTCGGCGTGGCGCGCGCCTTTTACTCGCCGGCCTTGCAGGCCTTGCTGCCCAATACGGTGCCGGCCGAGGAATATCCCAACGCGGTCGCCTGGAATTCCTCGAGCAGCAAGCTCGGCATCATCACCGGCCCAGCGGTCGGCGGCATACTCTACTATGCCTACGGGCCCGATGTGGTCTATGGCGCTTGTGTCGCCATGTTCGTCGTCGCGACGCTGATGCTGCTGATCGTGCCGGTGACGAGCCAGATCAAGCGCGGCAAGGAGCCGCCGACGTGGGGCTCGCTCATGGCAGGTTTCGGCTTCATCAGGAGCAAGCCGATCGTGCTCGGCGCGATCTCGATGGACCTGTTCGCCGTGCTATGCAGCGGCCTGCCGGCGCTGTTGCCGGTCTACGCGCGCGATATTCTGCACACCGACGCGGACGGCCTCGGCTTTCTGCGCAGCAGCCAAGCGATCGGCGGCCTGATCTCGGCGCTGATCCTGACGCAGATACCGCCGATGCGGCGCTCCGGCGTCATTTTGTTTATCTGCGTCGGGCTGTTCGGGATCGCGACGCTGATCTTCGCTTATTCGACGATCTTCTGGATCTCGGCAGCGGCGCTGGCGCTGCTCGGCGCGGTGGATGTGGTCAGCGTCTATATCCGCCTGACGCTGATCCAGATGACGACGCCGGACGAGATGCGCGGACGCGTGGCCGCGGTCAATTCCGTGTTCATCACCGCGTCGAACGAGCTCGGCGATTTCCGCGCCGGCCTGATGGCGTCGCTGATCGGCACGGTCACGGCGGCGGCAGTCGGCGGCTTCGCGGTGCTCGGCGTCACGGCGCTGTGGTGGAAATATTTCCCCGACCTGCGCAACGCCGACCGGCTCGACGGCAAGTAGGCGAGGAATAAAAAAAGGGCCGGCGAATGCCGGCCCTTTTCCGAGAGGCTGCGGCGGCGATCAGCGCGGAATCTTCACCAGATTCTGCGCGCCCTCGACAACTTCCGGCGGCGTCGCATAGAGCTCGTTGATGATCTTCTCGGCTTCCTCGCCATAGACCGGGCTCAACTCGAAGCGCTGACGCGCAAGCTCAGCGCGCATCGCCGGATCATCCACCGATTTTTTGAACGCGGCGCGCAGCATGGCGGCGCGGTCGGCGGGAAGGTTCGGCGGCGCGGTGAAAGGCTGACCGAGGATCTGGCGGCCGAACAGGAATTTCAGCACCTCGCGGTCCTTCGGATCCTGGATCACCTCCATGACCGTCGGGATGTTCGGATAGTCCGGGTCCTTCTCCAGCCCCATCTGGACGAAGATCGTCCATTTGCCCTCGGCGACGCGGTCCTTGACGAAGGCGCGGCCGCTGCCCGACCAGCCCGAGAGGAACAGGCCGTGCATTTCGCCTTTTTCGACGGCGTTCATCGTTTCGGACTGGCCTTGATAACCGGCGACGTTTTTCAGTTTTGTGCCGTAGAGCGCGTTGAACAGGCGGGCATACATGGCCGGGTCGCCTTCGATGCCGCTCACGCCCATGTTGATCTCGACCTTCTTCATCTCGTCGAGCGTCGTCGCGGGAGCGGTCTTTGAGACGACGCCCATGCCCATCTCTTTCACCAGGCTGCCGATCCAGGTGAATTTGAGGGCGTCAAACTGAGCTTGAGACTCTGCGCCGTAGAGCAGCGGCGCGGTCGGAATGGCGCGCGCCATGATCATCATGGTCGAGCCGTCCTTCGGCGCGACGTTATAGAGGTAGTTCGCGGCGCGCATGCCGCCGCCGCCCGGCATGTTGTTGGTCACGAAGGTCGGGTTGCCGGGCAGGTTGGCGGAGAGGAACTTGCCCATGACACGCGCGTAGGTGTCGTAGCTGCCGCCGGCGGCCGAGCCGACGATGATCGTCATGTTGCGCTGACTTTTGTAGAACTGCTCGGCCGATTGGCCGAGCGCGGGCCCGGCCGTAATGGCGGCGAGCATGGCGGCGGCGCAGGCGATGCGGCAAGGGGCGGGGGAACGGCGCGTCATGGAGTCTCCTGTCGGGGGGGGGGGGGTGGTTTATTGGGCGGCTTTGAGAAGGGCGCGGGTGGCGTCGATGGTCTCGCCCGAGGTGGCATAGATGCGTCGGACGATCTCCTGCGCCTCCTCGCCGAACACGGGGCTGATGGCGTAGCGCTGTTTAGCCGCTTCGTCGAGCAGCTGCTTGTCGCCAAGGGCCTGGCGGAAGGCTTCGCGCAGCAGCGCCACGCGATCGGCCGGGACGCCCGGCGGCGCGACGAAGGGCCGGCCCAGAATCTGCCGCTCGAACAGCAAGGTCAGCACCTGCTTGTTCTGCTCGCCGGGAATGACGTCGAACACGCTCGGGGCTTCCGGATGCTCGTCATCCTTGCGGCTGGTCATCTGCACGAAAATCTTCCATTCGCCGCGCTTGACCTTGTCCTTGACGAAGGCGCGGCCCGCGCCGGACCAGCCCGAGAGGAACAGGCCGTGCAGCTCGCCCTTCTCGACGGCTTGCAGCGTCTCGGTCTGGCCGGGGTAGGCGGCGATTACCTTGATCTTGGTGCCGTACAGCTTGTTGAACAGGCGGGCGTACATCGCCGGGTCGGTCTCCGGCCCGCTCGCGCCGAAGACGACTTCGGTCTTCTTCATCTCTTCGAGCGTGGTGGCCGGCGCTTTGGCGGAGATCGCGCCCATACCCATTTCGATCACGGCGCTGCCGATCCAGTTGAATTTCGTCGCTTCGAATTGTGCCTTGGATTCCGCGCCATAGAGCAGCGGCGCGGTGACGATGCCGCGGTCCATGATCGAGATCGTCGAGCCGTCCTTGGGCGCCACCTCGTAGAGGAAGTTGGCGGCGCGCATGCCGCCGGCGCCCGGCATGTTGTTGGCGATGATGGTCGGATTGCCCGGAATATATTTGCTCATATGCCGGGTGATCATGCGGCCGTAGACGTCGTAGCTGCCGCCGGGAGCGCTGGAGATGATGATCGACATCTCGTTGCGCGATTTATAGAAGGCGTCGGCCGGCGCGGATTGCGCGAGGGCGGCGGCGGGGGCGAAGGCGCAGAACAGCAGCAAGGACGGAACGAGGCGGGCAGGGGTTACGCGAGCAATGGCGATGCGAGCAGTCATGGCGAATCTCCCGTCATAGGGTTGCATGACTGCGCTTGGGGGGAGCGCAGAGAGGAAAAGGCCCGCCAGCATCGGCCGGCGGGCCTTGGGGTCATTGCGCCGCGGGCGGCTTGACGTAGGTGCGGATCTTGGCGATCACGTCGGGCGGCGTGGCGTAGACCGCTTCGATCATTTTTTGCGTCGTCACGCCGTCGATCGGTTCGATGTAGCGGCGGGTCTTGTTGCCTTCGAGCACCAGCTCCGGATCGGCGCAGGCGTCGCTGAACGCCTTGCGCAGCAGCGCCACGCGGTCGGCGGGTACGCCCGGCGGCGCGACGAAGGGGCGGCCGAGCTCGAGACGGCCGAGGATGACTTCCATCACCTTGCGGTCGTCGTCGTTCTTGATCAGCTCCATGATCGTCGGCACGTCGCCGATGGCCGGATCGCGCTTGAAGCCCATCTGCACCATGAAGCCGACTTCCTTGCGCGCGAACATCTGCAGCAGCTGCTCGCGCGTCTGGCCCGACCAGCCGCTCATGAACAGGCCGTCGAGTTCGCCTTTCTGCACGGCCTGCACCACTTCGGGCTGGCCCTTGTAGGCGGTGATGATCTTGAACTTGGTGCCGAACATCTCGTTGAGCATGCGCGGCATCATCGCCGTGTCGCCTTCGGCGCCGGTCGAGCCGAGCACCACTTCGAACTTGGTCGCGTCGGCCAGCGTCTTGGCTTTGGAGTGCGCGCCATAGACGGCCATGCCCGACTCGCTCGAGGCGCTGCCGATCCAGTTCATTTTGGACGGATCGAACTGCGTGTTGGAGTTCTCGCCGTAAAGCAGCGGCGCGGTCGGCAGGCCGCGATCCATGATCGAGATCACGCTGCCGTCTTTCGGCGCGATGTTGGCGACGAAATTGGCGGCGCGCACGCCGCCAGCGCCCGGCATGTTGTTGGTGATGATGTTGGGCTGGCCGGGCAGATATTTGCTCATGTAGCGCGCCAGCATGCGCGCGTAGCCGTCATAGCCGCCACCCGGCGCGCTGCCGACGACCATGATCATCTCTTTCTTGGTGCGGTAGAATTCTTCCGCCGATTGCGCGGCGGCCTGCGAAACGGCGACGACGCCGATCGCGAATCCGACGAACGCTTGGGCGGCGAGTCTGCGTGTCACGCGCATCATTTCCCCCTTGGCCAGTTGACTTCGATTTTTGCCGGCGTCACTTTGTTCGCAAAGTTTAGAGGAGCGATCTTCGCGAAAGCAACGGGCGTCAAGAGCGGCTGCAATGATTGCCGTTTCGTTAGGCGTGACGCGCGAGCTTTCATCATCTCTGCGACGGGAGACACCATGCGCAAGCCCAAGACGACCGCGAAGCGGAAGGCCGCCGCGAAAAAGCCGGCGGCCGCCAAGAAGAAGGCGGCGAAGACTCCCGCGAAGGCCAAGAAAAAGGCCGTTGCGAAAAAAGCTTCGGTTGCGAAGAAGTTAGCCAGGAAGAAGGCCGCGAAGAAGGCCCTGGTTAAGAAACCGGCGGGCAAGAAGCCAGCTGGCAAGAAAGCTCTCGCCAAGAAAGCCGGGCCGAAGAAAGCGGCGAAGAAGGCTTTAGCCAAAAAGACGGCGGCGAAAAAGCCGGTCGCGCGCAAGGCGCGGGCGGCGCGGCCGGCGGCGCGCACCACGGCGCGCGCGCGCCTGGAGGCGCGCAGCCGGGTTCCCGCCCGTCCCGCCAAGCCGGCGAAGCCGGCGAGTCCGGCCAAACCGGCGAAAAAGGCCCCGGCCAAAGGCGGCTGGACGCCGCCGGCGGAATATTCGCGCGCCGAGATCATCGCCATCTCCGACCGCTTGCTGGCGCAGCCCGACATTCCCTTGCAGCAGACCGAGGACATCATCCGCATCCGCGAGGTCGGCCTCGACTGGGACATGGGCATGATGGTCTACGAGCCGAAGGATCCGGCGAAGGTGGCGCGCGGCGCCGACGGCAAGAAGATCGGCATCTTCCTGCTGCACGGCGGCTCGGGCGATTTCAAGTCGATGGAGCCGATCGCCAAGCTCTACGCCGGCAAGTTCGGCCACAAGGCCGTGGCCATGACCTTCCCGGGCCGCCATTACTTCGACAGCCCGACGCGCGACTGGCCGGGCGACACGATCAACAAGGACGGCACGGTGCGCACGCCGATCTGGCTGCGCGGCGAGAAGATCACGCCGGACATGTACGAGGTCATCAACGACGACACCAAGCGGCTGCGCTACGGCATCCGCACGGTGGCGCGCGCCAAGCCCGGCACGATCTTCTACGACCGCATGGCCGGCTGGCTGCCGGCGTTCGAGACCGGCATGAAAGAGGCGATGCGCAAGCATTTCCCCGAGGCCGACTATTCGATCTACGTCACCGGCCATTCGACCGGCGGGCCGCATGTCTTCATGATGTGCCAGCGCGTGCCGAACATCGCCGGCGTCATAGCCGTCGAGAACTCGCCGTTCGGCTTCATCCAGGAGGAGCAGCACAACTGGTCGGGCGCGCTCGGCAAGGTGGCGGGCTTCGAGCGCGTCAGCAAGAAGCCGGCGCCGCGCACCGATCCGTTCGACGAGCTCTACATCCGCACCTGGCGCGACCGCGCGCGCTATGCCGGCCCCGAGGCGCTGGGCCAAGAGGGCCCGTCGGCGCTGATGCGCCTGCCGTGGCTGATGGAGGAGATTCTCGACTGGTGGAACAAGACCAAGATGCGCCCCCAGTTCAAAGCCGAATACATCCTGACGCACAACATCAAGTCGTCGCTGCGCAAGGCGGCCGAAGCGACCGCCAACCGCCTCGGCCTGTCGGGACCGGAAAAGCAGAAGCTGGTCGAGCGCTATCTCGGCCTGCCCTATCCGGTGAAGGGCGGCAAACCGGTGCCGCCGGTGCTGTTCGGCATCTCCAAGGACAGCCGCGACCATAGCCCCGAGGTCTATGAGGAAGTGGTGCTGCCGATGTTCCGCGAGCGCGTCGATCCGCCGCCGAAGGTCATGGTCACGCGCTTCGGCGCGGGCGTGCACGTCTACACCAAGGCCGAGAAGGATCTGCCGCTTGGCATCGGCCCGGCTGTGGCGGAGTTCTATCACCAGGCGATCACCGGCGGTTACTTCCTGACGAAGTAGCCGCTGGCGCCACGAAAGCTCGCCAAGGGGCGGATCGCGTCGAACGGTCCGCCCTTTTGCTTTTATGGGCTTCATCGGCTAACGTGCCGGCGTTTTCACGAAGCGAGTTCCGATGACGGGTCAGTCCCCCCAGCCCGCAGCCCTTCCATCCGACAATCGCGGCATCTATAGTCTCGCCGGCGCGGCGTTCGCGCTCGGCGCGTTGACGCTGCTGCGACTGGCATATCTCGCGGTCTATCCGTTCGATCTGCATCCGGACGAGGCGCAATACTGGGTCTGGGCCCAGGATCTCGCCTTCGGCTACTACTCAAAGCCGCCGCTCGTCGCCTGGCTGATCGGCGCGACCACCGCCGTCTGCGGCGACGGCGAGGCGTGCGTGCGCGCCGGCGCGCCGCTGCTGCATTTCTTCACCTCGCTGGCGATCTATGGCGCGGCGTGGCGATTGTTCGACCGCCGCGTCGGCTTCTGGGCGGCGCTGCTCTATGCGACGTTGCCGGGCGTCGCCTTCTCGTCGGTCGTCGTCTCGACCGACCTGCCGCTGCTGCTGGCCTGGGCGCTGGCGCTCTATGCCTACGTGCGCGCGTTGCAGGATCGGCAATGGCGCTGGTGGCTGCTGCTCGGCGTCGCCATCGGCCTCGGCCTGCTCGGCAAATACGCGATGATCTTCTTCGTGCTGTCGATGGCCGTCCATCTGGCGCTGGCGCGCGGCCGGCTCGCCGGCTGGCGCTGGCGCGGCGCGGCGCTGGCCCTGCTCGCGGCGCTAGCGATCTACGCCCCCAACGCGCTGTGGAACGCCGACAACAGCTTCGTCTCCTACGCCCACACCAGCGACAACGCCAACCTCGGCGGCGACCTGTTCCGCCTCGACGCCTTCTTCGAGTTCTTCGGCTCGCAGTTCGGCGTGTTCGGCCCGGCGCTGTTCGCCACGCTGCTGCTCGTGCTGGCGCGCTGGCGCGGCTGGCTGGCCGACGAGCGTCTGCGCCTGCTCGCCGCCTTCACGCTGCCGACCCTGGCGATCATGCTGTTCCAAGGCTTCCTGTCGCGCGCCAACGCCAATTGGGCGGCGCCCGCCTATGTCGCCGCCGCGATCCTGATCGCCGCCTGGGCGCTGCGCGCCAATCCGGCGCTGTGGCGCGGCCGCGCGCTGATCGTCACCGGCTCGTTCGCCGTTCATACGGCGCTGGTCGCGACGTTCCTGATCTTCGTCGCCGCGACCTACGGTCGGCCCGACGCCTTGCCCGGCAACGCCGATCCGTTCAAGCGGGTGCGCGGCTGGGCCGAGCTTGGCACGGCGATCATGCATGTGCGCGCCAACGAGATGCCGGACGCGGCGCTGCTGGTCGACGAGCGCAAGCTCCTGGCCGAGACGCTCTATTACGTGCGGCCCTATCCGGTCGAAGCCTATAAATGGCGGCCGACCACCCGCATCCACGACCATTTCGACCTGACGCGGCCCTATTATCAGGCTATCTCGCCGCCCCGGCTGCTCTATGTCACCGAGCGCGCGGACGCGAGCGAGATCCTCTCGCGCTTCGCGCACGCCGAGATCATCGCCGAAGTGCGCACGCCGATCGGGACCGGGCGCGAGCGCGTCGTGCGGCTCTACGAGCTGAAAGGCTTTAAGGGCTATCCGTGACGCGCGGCGCGATCCAGCGCGGCGAACCCGACCAGAATAGATAGAGCGTCTCGAAGCGGCCGCGCGCCATGTTGAAGCCTTTCACGCGGTCGATGCGCCAGACCTCGGCGCCGAGCGCGTTGACCGCGTCGCGAAAGCGGCGCTCCTCGCGGTCGTTGACCACGGCGAAGCGGTTGATCGCCCCGGCCATGTAGGACGCCGCCTGTTCGGGCGTCGTCAGCATCGTGTCGGTGCCGAGGAAGAACACCAGGCTCGGCTCGTGATAGCCGACGGCGACGACCGGCTGGGACGGCGGCCAGGCGGGCAATTGCGTCGCCACCATCAGCGTCGCTTGCTGCGACGGCCAGAGCTGTTTCAGGCCGGGCAGCAGCCGGCCGAAGATCGGCGGCCAGATCAGTAGCGCGCAGAGCGCGGCGACGGCGGCGGCGCGCAACGCCTCGCCGCGCCAGAAGGCGCGCCCCGCGAGGCCGACGGCGAGCAGGCTGCCGACGATCGGGATCAGGCCGCTCGGCGCGAACCGCTGCTCGGTCATCCAGGTCGCGACGATGAAGGCGAAGCCGAGGATCAGGCCGATGGCGCTCCACACGATCAGCAGCAGCCGGCCGGCCCAGTGGCGCATCATGCGGCCCACCAGGTCCGGCGCGTCGCGCAAGCTGAGCGCGGCCATCAGCGCGACGGCGGGCAGCAGCGGCAGGGTGTAGTGCGGCAGCTTGGTCGGGATCAGCTCGAACATCACCCAGGCCGGCAGCAGCCAGGCGAGCAGGAAACGCGCCGTCGGCGTCTTGCGGTTGCGCCAGGCCCAGATCGCGCCGAACCAGCCGACCAGCGAGGCCGGCCAGAAGGTCAGCGTCGCGACGCCGAGGTAATAGCCGGGCGGCGCGCCGTGGGCTTCCTGGCCGCCGAGCAATTTCGGCAGCAAATCCTGGCCGACGGCTTCCTGCATGAAATTGGAATCGCCGAGCGTGATGGCGACGAACCAGGGCGCGGCGATCAGCAGGGCGAGGATCAGGCCGGGCAGCGGGCGGAGCGCGCGCAAGTAAGCCCAGCGGTCCGCCAGCCGGCGGTCGGAGACGGCGAGCGCGACGATGGTGAGCGCCGAGATCAGCGGCGTCACCGGGCCTTTGATGAGGATGCCGACGCCTTGCGCGCCCCAGAACAAGAATGCCCAGCCCCAGCCGATGTCGGTTTGGCCCTCTCGCAAATAAGCGCGCGCCAGCGCGAGCTGCGCCACGGTGACGGTGAGCAGCAACATGGCGTCGGTCTTGGCGATATGCGCCTCGACCGTCGCGATCAGCGACGCGCCGAACAGGAGGCCGGCGAATAGGCCCGCGCCGCGCCCGAAGCTCGGCCGCGCCAGGCCGGCGAGCGCCACCACGGCGAGCGCCGCGCCGATCAGCGAGGGCAGGCGGTAGGGCCAGATCGCATCCTTGCCGAATATCTTGGCTGTGCCGGCTTGCAGCCAGTAGATGCCGACCGGCTTCTTGTTGCGCGCTTCGTCCTGGAAATGGATGTTCACCAGATCGCCGGTCTCGACCATCTGGCGCGACGCCTGGGCGAAGCGCGCCTCGTCGCGGTCGGTCGGCGGCGTGCTGGCGATGCCGGGCAGGAACAGGGCGAGGGCGAACAGCGCGAGCAGCGCGTAGGCCGGGCGGCCGGCGAGCAGGCGGCTGACAAGGCCGCCGTCCGCCATCGGCCGGTCGTGCAGCAGGCCAGTCAAGCTGGCCATCAGGCGGGGGATGAAAGCGCTCACGCGGGGGACTTGCGGCTGAAAGTGTCGGACGCGCCGCACTCTATCAGACCTTGCCCCGGGAAACCGCGAAAAACCTAGCCTTCCCGGGAGGGCCGTGCTAATGCCCGGACCGTAAAATCGCCCCGATTCGCTGTCATTTGGCCCGCATTTCATGGATTCCGCGCCTCTCCTGTCCGTCGTCGTGCCGGTCCGCAACGAGCAGGACAACATCCTGCCGCTGATCGAGGAAATCCATGCGGCGTTGGCGCCTGATGGCGCGGTGCGCTGGCCCTTCGAAGTGGTCTATGTCGACGACGGCTCGACCGACGCGACTCCTGCCAAGCTTGTCGAAGCCCAGGCGAAATTCCCCCGCCTGCGCGTGCTGCGCCACGCCATGAGCTGCGGCCAGAGCACCGCGATCTGGACGGCGGCCCATGCCGCGCGCGGCGAGTGGATCGTCACGCTCGATGGCGACGGCCAGAACGATCCGGCGAACATCCCGGCGATGGTCGAGATCGCCCTCGCCGGCGGTCCCGGCCTCAACCTCGTCGCTGGCATACGCCGCAAGCGTCAGGATGTCTGGCTGAAGCGGATATCGTCGCGCCTCGCCAACGGCATCCGCCAGAAGATGCTGCAAGACGGCGTGCGCGACACCGGCTGCGGCCTCAAGGTCATGCGCCGTGCCGCCTTCGTGCGCTTGCCCTACTTCGACCATATGCACCGCTATTACCCGGCGCTGATGCTGCGCGCCGGCGGCACGCTCTTGTGCCACGACGTCAACCACCGGCCGCGCACGCGCGGCGTGTCGAACTACGGCTTCTGGGACCGCCTGTGGGTCGGCGTCACCGACCTGTTCGGCGTCGCCTGGCTGCTGCGCCGCGCCAAGCGGCCCATCGTCGAATACGAGCGTTGAAGAAGCTCAAGCCGTACCTGCGCGGGCTGATCCTGATCGCCACCTTCGTGGCGGTCGGCTATCTCGTGCAAGCAACCGGGCTGCGCGGCCTGTTCGACGAATCCTGGGTCGACAGCCGCATCCGCGGCCAGGGCGTCGCCGGCGAGCTGCTTTATCTCGCGGTCGGCGCGGGCCTGACGGCCATCGGATTTCCGCGCCAGGCCGTCTGTTTCCTCGCCGGCTACGCTTTCGGCTTCGCTCTCGGCATGCCGCTGGCGCTCGCCGCCTCGCTCGGCGGCTGCGTGCTGGCGTTTTACTACGCGCGCCTGCTCGGCCGCTCCTTCGTGCTGGCGCGCTTCCCCGCGCGCATCAAGCGCATCGACGATTTCCTGCACGACAATCCGCTGTCCATGACGCTGCTGCTGCGTCTCCTGCCGGTCGGCAGCAACCTCGTCGCCAATCTGGCGGCCGGCGTGTCGGGCGTGCGCGCTTTGCCGTTCTTCGCCGGCAGCGTGCTCGGCTACGTGCCGCAGACGGTGATTTTCGTGCTGCTCGGCAGCGGCATCCATCTTGACACGGCCTGGACGACTGGCGTCTCGGTCGCGCTGTTCGTCGCTTCCAGCGCGCTTGGCGTCTATCTGTTCCGCCGCTACCGCAAGAGCCGCGCGCTCGACGACGACGTGGCGCAGGCTCTCGACGATAGCGATTCGCTCGACGACGAGGCCAAGCGATGAGCAAGCCAGCGGTGGTGCTTCTGTCGGGCGGGCTCGATTCGGCGACGGCGCTGGCCATCGCCCAGAGCCGCGGCTTCGACGCCTACGCTTTGACCTTCGCTTACGGACAGCGCCACGCCGTCGAGATCGAGGCGTCGCGCAAAGTCGCGGCGGCGGCCAAGGTCGCGCGCCATATCGTGTTGCCCATCGATCTGCGCGTGTTCGGCGGCTCGGCCTTGACGGCCGACGACATCGCCGTGCCCAAGGGCCGCGACGAGGCCGAGATGGCGAGTTCGATCCCCGTCACCTACGTGCCGGCGCGCAACACGATCTTCCTGTCGTTCGCGCTGGCCTGGGCCGAGGTGCTCGGCGCGCGCGATATTTTCATCGGCGTCAACGCGCTGGATTATTCGGGCTATCCCGATTGCCGGCCGGAATTCGTCGCCGCCTTCCAGCACATGGCCAATCTGGCGACCAAGGCGGCCGTCGAGGACGGCGCGGCCGGCGTCGGCGCGCCGCATCTGACCGTCCACGCGCCGCTGATCGACTTCTCCAAGGCCGATATCGTCGCCAAGGGCCTCGCTCTCGGGGTGGATTTCTCTTTGACGCGAAGCTGCTATGATCCGGCTCCGGACGGCCTGGCCTGCGGCGAATGCGATTCCTGCCGCCTGCGCCTCAAGGGCTTCGCCGCCGCCGGCGTCTACGATCCCGCGCCTTATCGTAAAACCCCGTAACCCGGTTCGATCATGTCCAAGCTGCTCTCGCTTCGCTTCACCGCGCTCTATGTCGCTCTCATCGTGCTGGTGAATTACGGCTTCAGCGTCGTGCCGCTGGTCAAATTGCCGGACGGGACGATGTGGCCGCCGATGTCGCTGATCGTCGGCTTCATCTTCGTGGTGCGCGATTTCGCCCAGCGCGAGATCGGCCATCGCGTGCTGATCGCCATGCTGATCGGCGCGGCGCTGTCCTACGTGATGGCGGATCCCTATGTGGCGGTCGCCTCGGCGGCGGCTTTCCTGGTCTCGGAAGCGGCCGATTGGCTGATCTATTCGCTGACCAAGCGCCCGTTCAGCCAGCGCATCCTCTATTCGAGCCTTTTGAGCACGCCGCTCGACAGCGCCGTGTTCCTGTTCGGCATCGGCCATTTCTCGATCGCCGGCGTCGTCACCATGACGATCAGCAAGCTGGCCGGCGCGTTCGTGGTGTGGTGGCTGATCCGCCGCCGCGAAACGGCCGGCGGCCTGAAGACGATCTGAGCTTTGAAGTTGCCGCGCGTTTCGCGCGACTAACCCCGCCCGCGATAGCCCGCGACGCCCTGGTCGGGCAGCCACAGGCCGGCCGGCGGCTCGCCCGTCTGATAGAACACGTCGATGGGGATGCCGCCGCGCGGATACCAGTACCCGCCGATGCGCAGCCATTGCGGCTCCATCGCCTCGACCAATCGCTTGGCGATGGCGACGGTGCAATCCTCGTGGAACGCGCCGTGGTTGCGGAACGAGCCGAGGAACAGTTTCAGCGATTTGCTCTCGACCAGCGCCGCGTCCGGCACGTAGTCGATCACCAGATGCGCGAAGTCGGGCTGGCCGGTGATCGGGCAGAGCGAGGTGAATTCGGGCGCGGCGAAGCGCACGAGATAAATCTCGCCGGGGTGCGGATTGGGCACCGTCTCCAGCACCGCCTCGTCGGGCGAGGCGGGCAGGGCGGTCGGGCTGCCGAGCTGGGTCAGATTCGGTTCGTCCATGATTCAAGCCTACTGCGAAAGCGCCGGAATGTCGCCTTCGTCCAATTTGGCGAGGAAGGCGGCGGCGAAGGTTTGCAACTGGCCCTGCTCGATGGCGGCGCGGAGGCCGGCCATCATGTCCTGGTAGAACTGGATGTTGTGCCAGGTCAGCAGGATCGGCCCAAGCATCTCGTTCGCCTTGAACAGATGGTGCAGGTAGCCCCGGCTATGGTTCTGGCATAGCGGGCAGGCGCATACGGCGTCGAGCGGGCGAGGGTCGCGCGCATGGCGCGCGTTGCGGATGTTCACTTCGCCGCGCCGGGTGAAGCCTTTGGCTGTGCGGCCGGAGCGCGTTGGCATGACGCAATCGAACATGTCGATGCCGCGCATCACCGCGCCGACGATGTCGGACGGCGTGCCGACGCCCATGAGGTAGTGCGGCTTCTCGTCCGGCAGTTGCGGCACCACCTCGTCGAGCGTGCGGAACATCTCCTCCTGCGGCTCGCCGACCGCCAGGCCGCCGATGGCATAGCCGTCGAAGCCGATGTCGGCGAGGCGCTTGGCCGATTCGGCGCGCAAGTTCATGTAGCCGCCGCCCTGGTTGATGCCGAACAGCCCGTAGCCGTCGCGGACTTTGAACGCCGTCTTGCTGCGTTCGGCCCAGCGCATCGAGAGATTCATCGCGCGCGCCGCTTCCGCTTCCTCGGCCGGCCAGGGGATGCATTCGTCGAACGCCATGGTGATGTCGGCGTCCAGGAGGTTCTGCACCTCCATCGAGCGCTCCGGCGAAAGATCGATCTTGCTGCCGTCGAGATGCGAGCGGAAGACGACGCCCTGTTCGCTCACCTTGCGCAGCTCTTTGAGCGACATGACCTGGAAGCCGCCCGAATCGGTGAGGATCGGGCCGGGCCAGTTCATGAACTTATGCAGGCCGCCGAGCGCGGCGACGGTCTCGGCGGTCGGGCGCAGCATCAGGTGATAGGTGTTGCCGAGCACGATCTGCGCGCCGGCGCCGGCCACCGCCTCCGGCATCATGCCCTTCACCGTGCCGGCGGTGCCGACCGGCATGAAGGCCGGCGTGTCGGCGATGCCGTGCGCGGTATGGATCTGGCCGCGCCGCGCCTTGCCGTCGCGATGGCTGATCGTAAAGCGCAAGCTCATGCGAAAATCCTCGCGCCTTTCGCCGGATGCAGCAAGCAGCAGTCGCCGTAGGAATAGAAGCGATAGCGTTCGGCGATGGCGTGGGCGTAGGCCGCCTTCATGCGCTCGATCCCGGCGAAGGCCGAGACCAGCATGAACAGGGTCGAGCGCGGCAGGTGGAAATTGGTCAGCAGCAGATCGACCGCCTTGAAGCGGTAGCCCGGCGTGATGAACAGCCGCGTTTCGTCAGCGAAGGGCTGCACCAATCCCGCGCCGTCGGCGGCCGATTCGAGCGTGCGTGTCACCGTGGTGCCGATGGCGACGACGCGGCCGCCTTGGGCGCGGGCGAAATTGATCTTCTGCGCCGTGGCGGCGTCGATCATGCCGACCTCGGCGTGCATCTTGTGGTCGCGCGTGTCCTCGACCTTAACCGGCAGAAAGGTGCCGGCGCCGACATGCAGCGTCAGCGTCGCCTGTTCCACCCCGCGCGCTTTCAGCGCGGCGAGCAAGGCGGGCGTGAAATGCAGGCCGGCGGTCGGCGCGGCGACCGCGCCTTCGTGGCGCGCGAAGACGGTTTGGTAATCCTCGCGGTCGCGCGCCTCCGGTCCGTCCGGCCGCGCGATATAGGGCGGCAGCGGCGTGAAGCCGTATCGCGCCAGCGCTTCCATCAGCGCCGGCCCGCCGCGGTCGAACTCGAGCTCGACCTCGCCGTCCTCGCCCTTGTCGGTCACGGCGGCGGCGAAGCTGTCGGCGAAGTCGATGCGGTCGCCGGCTTTGAGCTTGCGCGCGCCCTTGGCGAAGGCCCTCCAGCGCGAGTCGCTCTCGCGCTTGTGCAGCGTCACCTCGACCTTGGCTTCGCCGCGCATGCCGGACAGGCGGGCGGGGATCACCTTGGTGTCGTTGACCACGACGATGTCGCCGGGGGCGAGCAGGTCGGGCAGGTCGCGCACGACGCGGTCGGCCAGCGTCTCGCCGATCTCCAGCAGGCGCGCCGATTCGCGCGGCTCGGCCGGATGGGTGGCGATCAGCTCGCGCGGCAGCTCGAAATCGAAATCGGAGACTTTCATCGCATCATTCTCTCGGAGCGGGTTCTATCACGCCGCCCATTCGGCGCGCACGGCTTCATCGTCGTCATTGGCGTGGGCGGCGGCCAGCGCGGCGAAGCGCTCGGCTGGCAGCAGCCGTTTCAGCGCCCAGGCGGCCATGGCGCGGACCAGCGGCGAGGAATCGCCGGCCAGCCGCTCGGCGACCGGAATCAAGCCGGCATCGCCGCTATTGCCAATCGCGATCAGCACGTTGCGGGTGAAACGGTCGCGGCCGATGCGCTTGATCGGCGAGCCGGAGAACACCTGGCGGAAGCTTTCGTCGTCGAGGCCGGCGAGATCGGCGAGTTTCGGCGCGGTCAATTCGACGCGCGGCAGGAAGGCGTAATCGGCGGTGCGCACGGCATATTTGTTCCACGGGCAGGCGGCGAGGCAATCGTCGCAGCCGTAGATGCGGTTGCCGATGGCCGCGCGAAATTCCGCCGGGATATGGCCCTTGTTCTCGATGGTTAGATAGGAGATGCAGCGTCGCGCGTCGAGCCGATGGGGCGCGGGAAAGGCGTCGGTCGGGCAGGCGTCGAGGCAGTCGCGGCAGGAGCCGCAATGATCCGTCTCGGCCGCGTCGGGCGCGAGCGCCAGATCGGTGAAAATCTCGCCGAGAAACAGCCAGGAGCCGAATTCGCGCGAGACGAGGTTGGTGTGCTTGCCCTGCCAGCCGAGGCCGCCGGCTTGCGCCAGCGGCTTTTCCATCACTGGCGCGGTGTCGACGAACAGCTTCACCTGGCAGTCGAAGCTTTCGGCCATCCAGCGCGCGAGCTGGCGCAGGCGCTTCTTGGCCTCGTCGTGATAATCGCGGTTGCGGGCATAGACCGAGATCGCGCCGCGATCCCGTTCCGCCAGCAGCGCGCGCGGATCGCTCGGCGGTCCGTAATTCATCGCCAGTACCACGGCGCTTTTCGCCGCTGGCCAGAGGCCTTGGGGCGTCGCCCGCTCGGCGGCGCGGGCGGCGAGCCAGTCCATGTCGCCGTGGAACCCCTGGGCGAGAAAACCGCTCAGGCCCTCCGCCGCCGCGCTGCCGATATCCGCCGGGGCGATGGCGGCGGCGCTGAAGCCGAGGGCGCGGGCGCGCGCCAGGATCGCCGTCTTGGCGTCGGCGTCCGGTCGCGGGCCGGTCCTGGTGCCGGTCGGGGGGCGGGGCGGAACGGGAGCCACGGGGCGAACCTGTCATTGAAATGAGGGCTTTACCTATCGCCGGGGCGGGGCGGGCGCAAGCCGGGCCCGGCGGCTGGCGTTGCCATGCCCTCTCGGAATGGCTTAATGACTTGATTTTAAAAGGATTTTAAACCCTTAGGCTTCGATATATCCGATGGTGCCGCGCCGCCGGATTCTATATGCTGAGAAGCCTGGGAGAGACGGAAAAACCATATATGACAAGCATGCCGGACGCTCACGTGACGCCGCCCGCGTCGGGACTGGATATTCCCGATCCGCTGGAATTCCTGCCGCAGCACAGCCTGGGCTACCTGCTGCGCGACACCTATCGCGCCTTTTCCAAGATTTTGCAGGCCCGCATCTCGCCGCACGGCGTGACTATCGGCCAATGGTATTTCCTGCGCGTGCTGTGGGAGGAGGACGGCCTGACCCAGCGCGAGCTGAGCCAGCGCGTCGGCATGATGGAGCCGACCACCGTCACCGCGCTCAACGGCATGGAAAAGCGCGGCTACGTCCGGCGCGTGCGCAACGCGACCGACCGCCGCAAGGTCAACATCTTCCTCACGGAAAAGGGTCGCGGCTTGCGCGCGCGCTTGCTGCCCCACGCCGCCGAGGTCAACAAGATCGCCGCGCGGGCCCTCACGCCGGCCGATATCGAGAGGCTTCGCGCCATTTTGAGCGCGATGAAGGGCAGCTTGGACAACGAATCCATTTAATCCGAATCGACCCGCGGATTCGCGCGGGCAGGGAGAGAGCATATGAACACGGCCCTCAAGCCGTCCAACCATCTATCCAGTCTGGAGCCGCTCAAGGAGCAGCTCGCGGCGGTCACGCGCATTCTCAACAGCGAGGACATCCTCAGCTATTCGGGCCATGTCGCCGCCCGCGTGCCCGGCCAGGACGCGCTGATCATCCACGGCGTCAACGACAGCCGCGCCAAGGTCACGCCCGAGCAGATGGGCATCGTCGATTTCGACGGCAACATCCTCGAAGGCCCGAAGGGCTATAAGCCGCCGCTCGAAACGGTGATCCATTCCGAGATCATGCGCGCGCGCCCCGACGTCAACGCGACCGTCCACATCCATTCGGACGTCTGCGCCACCTTCACCATCGTCGAGGGCGTCGAGCTGGCGCTGCTCAAGGGCCATTCGGTGCGCTGGCGCTCGGGCATCCCGACCCATCCCGATCCGGCCCACATCAAGACGAAGGCGCAGGGCAAGGCCCTGGCCGACACGCTCGGCAAGCACAATGGCGCGCTGATCCGCGCTCATGGCGGGGTCATCGTCTCGGAAAGCGTCACGTCGCTGCTGATCGACGCCGTGCATTTCGACGAGAATGCCAAAGCCTGCCTGCGCGCTCTGTCGATCGGCAAGATGAAGCCGCTGACCGAAGCGGAGCTCGACGCGCTCGGCGGCAACAACAACCGCGCCCAGCATGTTTATAAACTCTGGTCCTATTACGTCGGCAAGGCGCAGGAGAGCGGCATCGTGCCCGCGGAATGGACCGGACTGGCTCAGGAGGCCGTGTATTAAAATGGCGACAGCGATCGATATGACGAAAACCAATTCCGGCGAATTGCTGCGCACGCAGCTCGCCGCCGCCACCCGCATCATGAACATGGAGAACGTGCTCGAATACAGCGGGCACATCTCGGTCCGCGTGCCGGGCAAGAACGCCATGTACATCCAGCAACGCACCGAAAGCCGCGCCGAGGTGTCCCCGGAAAGCGTGCTGATGGTCGATTTCGACTGCAACGTGATCGAGGGCAAGGGCAAGCCGCCGAGCGAGACGGTGATCCACGCCGAGATCCTCAAGGCGCGCCCGGAAGTCAACGCCGTCATCCACAACCACATGGAGCTGGCGATCGCCTTCACCATGATGAAGGGCGTGACGCTGTTGCCGATGCGCAGCCGCGCGGCGCGCTGGGCGAGCGGCATCCCGCTGCACAACGATCCGAGCCACATCAAGCGGCTGGAGCAGGGCCAGGCCCTGGTCAAGACGCTTGGCCCGCACCACGCGGCGCTGATGCGCACGCACGGCATGGTCCTGGTGGCCGAAAGCCTGCCGGCGCTCACCTCGGACACGATCCATTTCGAGGAAAACGCCCGCGCGATGATGGATGTGCTGCAGGCCGGCAAGGAGCCGCTGCCCCTCACGCCGGACGACATGGAGCAGATCAACCGCAACGAAGATCGCGACCATCACGTCCGCAAGCTGTGGAACTATTACGTCAACAAGGCCAAGAAGGGCGGCTCGATGCCGGCCGCTTGGGACATCGAATACTAGGATCGCCTTTCGCCGCCGGGCATCGGCCGTAGAGCCGGGCCCGGCGGTGCATTCAAGGGACGGCGCGGGCCGACGCCGTCTCGACCATATAACGGCCGGGTCTGGGAAGCGTATGTTCGAAGCGACGGCGGCCAAGACCGCCGCGCCGGCCTGCCGTCCCCCAGGCGTCGAGGATCGCCCGCTGATCGACTTGACCGCACTTTCAGGGAGACTGCCATGCTTTCCGCACGACCGTTGTTTTGCGCCGCGCTTTTGACCGCCGGCGTCGCGAGCCTTCCCGCCGCCGCCCAATCGCCTGAGCAATTCTATAAAAGCCGTTCGATCGACATGATCATCGGCGCCGACGCCGGGGGCGGCTACGACGTCTATGCCCGCGTGCTGGCGCGCCACATCGGCAAGCACATTCCGGGCGAGCCGACCGTGGTGCCGAAGAACATGCCGGGCGCCGGCAGCAACAAGGCGGCGCAATTCGTCTATGCGGTCGCGCCGAAGGACGGCACGGTGATGGGCGCGATCTTCACCGGCGGCATCATGCAGCCGCTGCTCGGCGATCCGAAATCAATCCAGCACGATCCGACGAAGTTCATCTATCTCGGCAGCGCGAACCGCGAAATCTCGCTGTGCGTGGCGCGCGCCGACGCCATCGGCTCGTTCAAGGAGACGTTCGACAAGCCGATCATCCTCGGCGCGTCGGCGGCCGGCGGCACCAGCCGCGACTTCCCGGCGGCGCTCGCCAATATCCTCGGCGCGAAGTTCAACATCGTCAGCGGCTACCCGGGCACCAAGGAGATCGGCCTGGCGCTCGAGCGCAATGAGATCCAGGGCTTCTGCGGCTACTTCCTCTCCAGCCTGATGACGCAGAACCCCGCGTGGCTCGACAGCCCGAACATGCGGATTCTCGTGCAGGAGGTGAACGTCGGCAACGAGATGCTCAACAAGCGCGGCGTGCCGGTGGCGGTCGATTTCGCCAAGACGCCTGAGGATCGCCAGGTGCTCGAGCTGATCTTCGGCCAGCTCGTGTTCGGCCGGCCCTACGTGCTGCCGCCGGGCGTGCCGAGCGATCGCGTCGCCGTGCTGCGCGCGGCCTTCATGGCGGCGTTGAAAGACCCGGCGCTGCTCGCGGACGCCAAGAAATCGCGTATCGACGTCGATGCCGTGTCGGGCGAGGAGACGCAGGCCCTGGTGGCCAAGATGTTCGCCACGCCGGACGCCATCGTGCAGCGCGCCCGCGAGGCGCAAGTGCCGAAGAAGTGAAGCCGGGGCGCGGGGCGGCCCGCGCCCCCCTTTCATGCGCGAGCCGCGATCAACCCGGCCGCCCAACAGGGAGAGTTCTATGGAGAAGAAAATCGCCGCGCGGTCCGCGCTCGTCGGCGTCGCGCTCGCCGTTCTCGCCGTGCCGGCCATGGCGCAGGACGCCGCCCAATTCTATGCCGGTCGCAGCATGGACATGATGATCGGCGCCGACCCGGGCGGCGGGTTCGATATTTACGCCCGCCTGTTCGCCAAACACATGGGCAACCACATTCCGGGCAAGCCCAACTTGGTGCCGAAGAACCTGCCGGGCGCCGGCAGCAACAAGACGGCGCAATTCATCTACGCCCAGGCGCCGAAGGACGGCTCGACGATCGGCGCGGTCTTCTCCGGCGCGATCGTGCAGCCGTTGCTCGGCGACCCCAAGACCGTGCAGCACGATTCGACGAAGTTCGTCTATCTCGGCAGCGCCAACAACGAGGTCGGCCTCACCGTCATCCGCGCCGACGCGCCGGTGAAGGAGTTCAAGGACCTGTTCTCCAAGGAGATGATCTCGGCGGCGAGCGCGTCCGGCGGCTCGAGCCGCGACTTCCCCTCGGTGCTGAACAACGTGCTCGGCACCAAGATCAGCCTCGTGATGGGCTATCCGGGCACCAAGGAGATGAGCCTCGCCATCGAGCGCAACGAGGTGCAGGGCACCGGCGGCTATCTGTGGTCGAGCCTTAAGACCCAGAACCCCGACTGGCTCGATCCCAAGAAGATGAAGATCGTCGTCCAGGAAGCCATCAAGGGCAACGCCGAGCTGAACAAGATGGGCGTGCCGGTCGCCATCGACTTCGCCAAAAACGACGAGGACCGACAGGTGTTGGAGCTGTTCTATGGCCAGCTCGTGTTCGGCCGGCCCTACATCCTGCCGCCGGGCACGCCGACCGACCGCGTGAAGGTCCTGCGCGCCGCCTTCATGGACACGACGAAGGACCAGGCGTTCCTCGCCGACGCCGCCAAGGCCCGCCTCGCGGTCGACGCCGTCTCGGGCGAGGAAGTGCAGGCGCTGGTGGCCAAGATGTTCGGCGCGCCGGAGAACATCATCGCCCGCGCGAAGAGCGCGATGATCTACAAAAAGCCGTAACCGTTCCGGCATTCGGCGGCTCCGGCCCGATCTGCGGCCGGAGCCGTTTTCTTTTGTGAGGAGTTTCCATGGCCGACATCTCGCCCAGCAAGCCCAGCCTCGATCTCGCGGGGCGCGTCGTCATCGTCACTGGCGGCGCCAAAGGCATCGGCAAGGTCTATTCGGAAGAGCTGGCGAAAGTCGGCGCGCGCGTCGTCGTCGCCGACATCGACCAGGCGGCGAACGACGAGACGGCAGCGGCCATCCGCGCCGCGGGCGGCGCGGCGATCTCGCAGCCGACCGACATTTCCAGTCCCGACTCGACGAAGGCCATGGCGGCGGCGGCCGTCGCCGAATGGGGCCGCATCGACGGGCTGGTCAACAATGCGTCCTTGATGAGCGTGTTGGGGCGCAAGCCGTGGTACGAGATTCCGGTCGAGGAGTGGGACCGGGTGATGACCGTCAACCTGCGCGGCCTGTTTCTCTCCTGCCTGGCGGTCCATCCGCAGATGAAGGCGCAAGGGTCCGGCAAGATCGTCAACATCGCCTCCAACCGCGTGTGGGACGGCACGCCGAACCGGCTGCACTACACCACCTCGAAGGCCGGCGTGGTCGGCTTCACCCGGGCTTTGGCGCGCGAGGTCGGCGGCGACAACATCACCGTCAACGCGGTCTCGCCCGGCCTGACGTTGAGCGAGACCCAGCTCGCCACCACTTCGAACGCCTACGCCGGCGCGGCGCTCGACACGAAATCGCTCAAGCGGCCCCAGGTTCCGGCCGACTTGGTCGGCGCGGTGATGTTCCTGCTGTCGGACGCCAGCAACTTCATGACCGGCCAGACCATGAACGTCGACGGCGGCCAGATGATGCATTAGGCCGATAGCCCGCAGGACAGCTTTGATGACGGGAGCGGGGGCCTTTCAAGCGCCTCTTGCGGGGCGGCCGGCGATCCCCATATGCTGAGGCGTCGTCAACCAGCGAAAGGAGGTGATCTCGTGTCTCATTGTGAATGGTCTGCCGAGGCTCGGATCGTCGCCGGTGCGGAGTTTGCCGTCGCCTAATCGACGTGAAGTTCGGCCTCAAGGCCGGCAACAATGGAAAGGCCGCCTCGCGAGAGGCGGCCTTTCTTGCGTTCCGGCCTTCTTGCGCTCGGGGCCGCAGCCTTACTGAGTTGGCGGTTCGGCTATCCGGCTCGGCGTGACGCGCAGCACGCGCGCCGTGCTGCTCTGGTGGATCAGCAATTTGCCGTCCCGGGTCGTGCGCATGTGCCGGATGATGCCGGCATGGATATCGCCCGACGGGATCGCCCAGCTCTGGAAGCTCTCCGTCTTGGGATCGAAGCGCACCAGGGCGTCCGGCCGCTGGCCCGATTCGTTGTACCAGATCGCGCCGTCGAGGACGGCGATGGCGTAAGGATGCGAGCGCTGGCCGCTCGGCGAGTCCCATTCCTTGACGTCGCCCGTCTTGGGATCGAGCCGGCCGAGGCGGCCGCGCGACGAATTGACGTACCAGATCATGCCGTCCTCGGCGATCGACAGGCGGCGCACCGTCGTTTCCGGATCGGGCAGGGGATATTCGCGCAGCTCCATGGTCGCCGGATCGACGCGGATGATGCGGTTGCTGCCATTGCTGGCGACCCAGGGCGTCTCGTTGGCGTCGAGCTTGATGCCGTAAGGGCGGCTGCGCGGCGTCTGCGGCTTGACCAGCTTGATCTCGCCGGTGGCGGGGATCAGCCGGCCGATCATGTTGCTTTGCTGCAGGGTGAAGAACACCGTGCCCTTGCTGTCGATGATCATCGAATGCGGGTCGCGCGCCGCCGGATCCGGCATTTTATAAACCGTGATCGCGCCGGTGGCTGGATCGAGCTTGCCGACCGTGCCGTTGCCGTTGCCGGTATACCAGACGTTGCCGGCACGGTCGGTCGCTACCGTGTGCGGCTTGGCGTCGGTCGGCAGGGCGTATTCCTTGATCTCGCCGGTCTTGGGGTCGATGCGGCCGACCGAATCGCTCCATTGGCCGGCGAACCAGATCGCGCCGTCGGGGGTCTCGACTGGATCGCGCGTGCGCTGGCCGAGCGTCGGCGACACCCATTGCTCGAAGCTGACGGCATGGTCGCCGGGCATCAGCTTGGGCTGGCGGCGCGTGTTGGGCGGAAAGTGCATGGCGAGATAGGTGGAGATCTGTTCGAGCTCCGGCGTGCCGCCGATCGGCAGCATCGTCTGGATCAGCTCGCTCCAGCCGGCGTGGCTATATCCCGAGCTTTGCTGGATCTGGTTGATCTGGTGGCAAGCGGTGCAATTGCCTTCGACGAGCTCGCGGCCCGGGCCTTCAGGCAAGGCCGCGCGCGGCGCTTGCTGGGCCAGCGCGGCGCTGGCGGACGCGGCGGCGACGCAGACGGCGACGGCCGTCCAACGCGCGAACGACGGTGTGGTCATGGAGCCCTCCTCCCTCTCGGCGCGCCTGCGGCGAGCCTTTGCCTTCGGCGCCTGCGGCGCCATGGCGCGATCATGGGTGCGGGCGCGGCGCGCGGTCAAGCCGCGCCGGAACGGGGCCTAAGGGGCTCCGCCTCACGTTGCCGTGAGAATCGCCGGAACGGGGTCAGTTCTGGGCGAGAAGCCCGTATTTGCCGCGGTAATAGAGCAGCGGCGCGCTCTCGATCACGCGGGTCGATTGCGCCTCGCCGATGATGATCTCGTGGTCGCCGGCCTTGAAATGCTGCGCCACTTTCAGCTCCGCCACGGCGAGCGCGCCCTTGATCAAAGGCACGTCGAGCAGGCCGAAGTCATACTCCACCTGTGCGAACTTGTTGTCGCCCTTGGTGGCGAAGATCGTCGAGACCTTGTCCTGGTCCCAGGCGAGGATGTTGATCGCGAAGACGCCCGATTCGAGCAGCGGCTTCAAGGTCGCGGCTTTCTCGTCGACGCAGATCAGGAACATCGGCGGCGTGAGCGAGACGCAGCTCACCGCGTTCATGGTCAGGCCGCACAGCGTGCCGTCCGGCGCGCGCGTGGTGATGACGGTCACGCCGGTGGCGAAATGGCCGGCGAACAGGCGGAGGTCGTCAGGTTCGATCATCGGCCGAATCTTTCAGGAATTGCGCCTTTCAGGAACGCGATCACGCGCGCGTTGAATTCGTCGGCGCATTCGATGTTGCCCATGTGGCCGGCATTCTCGAACACGTGGAGCTGGGCGCCGGGAATGCTGGCGGCGAGGCCGTCGGCGTAGCCCGGCGCGCGCAGCGGATCGTGCTTGCCGGCCATGATCAGCGTCGGGACCTTGATGGCAGAATAAGCGATGGAATCGCGCTCGCGCGGAGCGGAGGCGGCGCGGAACGGCGCTTTGAAGCGCGCCGCCTGGGTCGATTCCCAACCGCCCGGCAAGTTGGCGATCTCGTGCCGGCGGGCGATATAGGCGTCGTCGGCGGCCCATTTGGGATCGACGAACATCACCTCGACGATGCGGCGCATATGCTCGCGCGTGCCGTCGTAGGTGTTGAGGATGTTGCGCGCTTCGTTGTTCGGGGCGTCGCCGCCGCCCGAACAGCAGACCGCCTTGAGGATCGGCCAGTCGGGTTCGGGCCGCGCCGCCACGGTGAGCGTCAGCCCGCCCGACATGGAGCTGCCGACGACATGGCATTTCGCCACGCCCATCGCTTCGAGGAAGCGCTTGATGTGGCGGATGCGGCGGTCGAACTGGCCGTTGAAGTCGAAGATCTTATCGGTCAGACCGAAGCCGAGATGGTCGGGGGCGAGCACATGGAAGTGCGCGCCGAGCGCTTCCATGCTGAATTCCCACGAAAATTCGGCGCAGCCGCCGAACTCCGCGGAATGGAGCAGCAAGACGGTCTCCGGCTTGCCGCGCCCCGCTTCGAAATAGTGCGTCTTGATGCCGTCGACGACGACGAAGCTGCCTTGCCGCATCGGCTCAGGCGGCTTTGACGGCGTGGCGGATCGGCTTGGTGCGCGGCAGATCCTTGATCTGCGGCGCGACTTCCTTGGCGAATAGGGTCATGCTTTTCACCGTGCGCTCGTGGCTCAGGAAGCCGGCCTGCTGCATCATCAGCAAATGGTCGAAGCCGCCGACCTTGTCGTAGAAGCGCTTGATCTGCTGCGCCACCGAATCGGGCTTGCCGTAGATCAGCACGCCCTGCTCGCGCAGATATTCGAGGCCCTGGGTGCGCACCGCGTCGGTGCGGCCCGAGTAGGCGCCCTGCAGCGCCTTCACGTTGAAGGCGATCGGCACGTAGCCTGGCGGGTTGCGGAACTGCGGCTCGGTCTTGGCCTTGAGATACCAGGTCAGCTCCAGCGCGCCCTTCTCGGCTTCCTCGTCGGAATCGGCGGTATAGACCAGCGGCATATAGGCGAGGCCGCCGCCGCCCGGCAGGCCGTGCTCGACGAAGCTGGCGCGATAGGCGTCGAACATGTCCTTCACCTTCTCGTGCGGCTGCAGGAACATGGCGAAAATGTAGCCTCGCTCGCCGATCTTGCTGATCGCCTCACGGTCGCTCGATCCGGTGATCCAGATCTGCGGATGCGGCGTCTGGTAGGGGCGCGGCCACAGGTTGACCTGACGCTTGTGCCAGAACTTGCCTTCGAAGTTGAACGGGCCGTCGTGCGTCGTCCAGGCCTTGACGATAAGGTTGAGGCCTTCCCACAGACGCTCGACGGTCTGCGTCGGGTTCGAATTGGCGGCGAACACCTCGTAGGGCACGCCGCGCACGAAGCCGACATCGAGCCGACCGCGCGAAATGCAGTCGATCATCGCCATCTCCTCGGCGATGCGCAGCGGATTGGCGCGGTTGGCGACCGGATTGCCGAGGATGCAGATGCGCGCGTTTTTGGTCTGGCGGGCCAGGATCGCCGCCGACAGCGGGGCGGCGACGTCCATGCAGGTGGCGGTCTGATGGTGCTCGTTGAGCATGATGTTGAGGCCGAGCTCGTCGGCCAGAAGATGCTCGTCGAGATAGCGATTGTAGAGGTCGGCGCCGATCTTGGGATCGAAGTGCTTGCTCGGCAGGTTCACGCGCATCGAGCTGATGGTGTCGAGCTCCGGCAGATGCGGGTAGGGCATCTCGGTGAAGTGCCAGAAAAACATGATGCGCTCCTTGTGATGTGCGTTTCTGCAGCGGCGCGCGGGGCGCGCCCGCCCTTATGCGGTCAGACGAATCCCTTCACGGCTTTCAGGAAGGCTTCGGGCTGTTCGAGATGCGGGTAGTGGCCGGCCTTGGCTATGCTGGCGAACTTCGCGCCCTTGACCAGCTTGGCGTAGGCTTTGCCGTAGCTTTCCTTGACGACGCCGTCGCTCTTTCCCCACACGAATAGCGTCGGCACGTTCACGCGGTTGAGGCGGTGCTTGAGCTTCGGATTGTGCAGATAGGGTTCCCAGCAGAAGCGCGCGGTGCTCTCGCTGTTGCGCGCGATGATGGCGAGCTTGTCTTCCTGCATCGAGGGGAAGTCGCGCTTGCCCTTCTCGGGATCGTGCCACTTGAGTTTGGCCAATTGCGCCGGGTGGGTGCACCAGATGTCGGCGATGTCGCGATCCCACGGGCCGCCGATCTTTACGCCGTAAGGATCGACCAGCAGCAATTTCGCGAAGCGCGAATCGTCTTTGGTCGCCATCTCCAGCGCGATCCAGCCGCCGAGCGAGCAGCCGACGACCGTCACCTTCTTCAGGTCCAACTTCTCGATCAAGTCGAGATAGAGATAGGCGATGTCGTCCATGTTGGTGATCCAATCGGGCCGATTGGACCTGCCGAAGCCGGGCGGCGAGGGGATGATGACCTCGTATTTGCGCGCCAGGGCGTCGACGAAGGGCGCTTCGGTCTCGAGCGCCTCCTCGCCGTAGAGCAGCAGCAGAGGCTTGCCCTTGCCGCGCCGCTCGACCTCGATCTTGGCATCGCCGAGCGTGACGAATTTGACGGAAGATTTGATCGGCGCCGGCTTGCTCGCCGCTTTCGCCGCGGGGGCTTTTTTCTTCGCCGCTTTTTTCACTGTCGCCATGTCCCAGACCGACCTTTCGCGTGTGAGGCGTTCTCCCGGCTAATGGCTCGCGCGCTTGAACGACGCCGATGCTTCCCTGTCGGTTCGGCCTTGCGCCGGACCGTCGCTAACGATCCCATTCGGGAGGTTCAGCGGGGAATGAGTCCAATAACCTTAGTTTTTTTACGGGGTCGGCTAGGCAAAGGCAAGCCGCCGAACGCGCGTCATTTTTGGGACGGCGGATTTCGCGTGCCGGAGAGGCTAGCGTTTTAATATTTCGTTTTGAGCGTTCGTTCCGCGCTGGTGATGTCCACTCGCGCAGCTCGGATATTGGCCGGGACTAGCGTGCGGGCGTCAATCGGCCCGCGTAATGCGCATTACGCTGGCCCGCGGCCATCACGAGGAGGAAGCCGCCGTTGCCATCCGGCCTCAATTGCGCTTGCCCGCCGGTCTGCATGTCGCAGAAGACGCCGCTGCTGCGATTTGGCTCCATGCTGTAGAGGGTCGCGCCGTTCTGCTCGCCGACGATCGTCAAAGGCACATCGCAGCTTGCCGGCGCCCCGAACAGCAAAGAGCCGCGTTGGCCGTCCTGAATCGTCAGGGTGACGGCAATGCGATTGGATGTCCCGGTCTCGATCTGGCCCGTCCATCGGCCGGGTTGCGGCGCTGCGATGGCGCCTGCGGCGATGCCGAGAACGGCGAGCGTGGAGAGCGAGAGGCAGGTACGCGTTACGCTACTCACCACAAGGTTTCCTATTCGAGTGGCTTCTGGCCGACCAGCGAGATGCCGTAGCCGTCGAGGCCGACGATGCTGCGCTTGGTATTGGACAGCAGCACGATGTTCTTCACGCCGAGATCGGTGAGGATTTGCGCGCCGACGCCATATTGACGCAGCTCGGCGATCGGCTTCTTCAGCGCCTGGCCCTCGCGTTCTTTCAGGAAGCGCGACAGGCTGGTCGGCGTCGGTTCGCGGATGATGACGATGGCGCCGCGGCCTTTCGCGGCGATCATTTTCATCGCCGTCTCGAGCTCGCCGCCGCGCGCGCGCGATTCGCCGGCGAAGAACTGACCGACCGTCATGTCGCCGAGCGCGTCGGCCAGCATGTTCATCTGATGCATGCGGACATAGACCGGCTCTTCGCCCGTCACGTCGCCCTTCACCAAGGCGACATGCTCGGCATATTCGACCTTGTTGGCATAGACGATGAGCTTGAACTCGCCGCCGAAGCGACTGTTGATCTTGCTCTCGTGGATGCGCTCGATGACGCGCTCGGTGCGCCGGCGATAGGCGATCAGATCGGCGATGGTCGCGACCTTGAGGCCGTGCAGCTGGGCGAACTTCACCAGATCGGGCAGCCGCGCCATGGTGCCGTCGTCGTTCATGATCTCGCAGATCACGCCGGCGGGGTTGAGGCCCGCCATGCGCGCGACGTCGACCGCCGCTTCGGTGTGCCCGGCGCGCACCAGCACGCCGCCGTCCTGGGCGACCAGTGGGAAGATATGGCCCGGCGTGACGATGTCGTCGCGGCCCTTGGCCGGATCGATCGCCACCTTGATGGTCTCGGCGCGGTCGGCGGCCGAGATGCCGGTGGTGACGCCCTCGCGCGCCTCGATCGAGACGGTGAAGGCCGTCTGGTGGCGCGCCTCGTTCTTGGCCGACATCAGCGACAGGCCGAGCTGATCGACGCGCTCGCGCGGCAGGGTCAGGCAGATCAGGCCGCGGCCGTGCTTGGCCATGAAATTGATCGCGGCGGCGTCGGCCTTTTCGGCCGGCATGACGAGGTCGCCCTCGTTTTCGCGGCCCTCGTCGTCCACCAGGATGAACATGCGGCCCTTGCGGGCATCCTCGATGACGTCCTCGATCGACGACAGAAATTCGCTGTACGGGCCTGACACGCCACGACCTTTCGGGCTGATGGGCGGCCGGCCGGCCGCCTGGAGGGAAGGGGCGCAAGGTATCCCGCCCCCGGGACCGGTTCAAGGCCCGCGCCGGCTGCCGCTCGGGGCCGGCCGAGACGGAAAAACCTTCGATATTCCCGCCGATTGTCCGCTTTACGGCGATGCCGTCGCGCGCCGCGTTTCATTGACGGGCCAAAGGGCCGATGATACCTAGGGTGCCGGTCGCGCGAGCCTGCATAAAAACGCGCGCAAGCCAATAATACGCACGAATTCCGATAACGGATCGTCGTCATAACAGGATGGAGGCTTCAATGCGGCATTTCCGCAAAGCGGCCGCTTGCGCCGTGGTCGGCCTGTCCGGCTACGCCCTCGCGGGCGTCGGCGCGGCCGAAGCGCAGCAGAGCGTCGCCGATTTCTACGCCGGCAAGCGCGTCAACGTCGTCATCGGCTACGGCCCCGGCGGCGGCTACGACCAATATGCCCGCGTGTTCGCCCGCCACATGGGCGAGTACATCCCCGGCAAGCCGACGCTGGTGCCGCAAGCCATGCCCGGCGCCGGCAGCCGCAAGGCCGCCAACTGGCTCTACAACGTCGCGCCGAAGGACGGCACGACCATCGCCATGCTCGGCCAGAACACGGCGACCGACCAGGCGCTGAAGGCCGAGGGCGTGCAGTTCGACGTCCGCAAGTTCTACTGGATCGGCAATATGGTGGTGGTGAACAACACGCTCGCCGTGTGGCACACCTCCGGCGTCAAGACGATCGAAGAGGCGACCAAGAAGTCGCTGAACATCGGCGGCACCGGCGCGGCCTCGCCCTCGGTCATCTATCCGCAGGTCGCCAACAACCTGCTCGGCACCAGGTTCAAGATCATCGCCGGCTATCCCGGCGGCGGCGACGTCAACCTCGCCATGGAGCGCGGCGAGCTCGACGGCCGCGGCAGCAACAGCTGGGCCTCGTGGAAATCGACCCAGGCCGACTGGCTCAAGGAAAAGAAGGTCCACATCCTGTTCCAGGTCGGTCCCAAGCGCGAGCCGGACCTGCCCGACGTGCCGCTGCTCACCGAGCTGGCCAAAACGCCGGAACAGAAAAAGGTCTTCGAAGTGCTGTCGGCCGACGTTTCGGTCGGCCGGCCTTTCCTGACCACGCCCGGCGTGCCGGCCGAGCGCGTCGCCGCGTTGCGCAAGGCGTTCGACGACACCATCGCCAGCAAGAGCTTCCTCGCCGACGCCGAGAAGCTCAAGATGGACATCTCGCCGATGAGCGGCGTCGATCTGCAGAAAATCGTCACCGAAACCGTGGAGATGCCCGACGAGATCATCGCCCTCGTCAAGAGCGCGATCCAGATCCGCGACATGGAAGCGCTCGCCCCCGAGAAGGGCGGCGTCTCTCCCGACGGCGGCAACTGAGCCTATCGGTCCGTCCGCCATAGCCGCGCGGCCGTGGCGGACGGCCGTCCGACTTTCCAACGTCACTTCAATATCGTTCTAAATTCGAGGAAATGATGAAAAAACCGACCGCGAAACCGCCCAAAGCCATCGAGACCGGCGTCGACAAGCCCGTCGGCCTCAAGGGCAAGAGCAACAAGCCCGAATACGCGTCCGACGCGATCGCCGACGTCCTGCGCGGGCTCGGTTTCCAATATTGCTTCTTGAACCCCGGCTCGAGCTATCGCGGCCTGCACGATTCGTTCGTCAACTACCTCGGCAATCGCGAGCCGCTCGCCGTGCTCTGCAACCATGAAGACATCGCCGTCGCCATGGGCCACGGCTACGCCAACGCCACCAACGGCCCGGCGCTCGTCGCGCTGCACGATCTCGTCGGCCTGATGCACGGCGTGATGGGCATCTACGACGCCTATGCCGCGCACGCGCCCGTCGTCATCATCGGCGGCTCCGGCCCGGCCGACCCGTCGTTGCGCCGCGCCATCGACTACGTCCACTCCGCCAACGCGCAAGGCTCGCTGGTTCGCCCGTTCGTGAAGTGGGACGACGAGGCGATCACCGCCGAAGGCATCTGCGAATCCATCGTGCGCGCCAACAAGATCGCGAACACCGGCCCGCGCGGCCCGGTTTACGTCGCCATCGACGCCGGCGTGCAAGAGCAGAAGCTCGACAAGCCGATCTCCATCCCCGACCTCTCCGCGTCCTACAACCAGGCGCCGCCGCCGGCCGCCATCTCGCAGGAAGCGCTCGACGAGGCGGTCGACATCCTGCTGAAGGCCAAGAACCCGGTCATCAGCTGCGGCCGCGTTTCGATGAACCCGGCGATCACCGAGCCGCTGGTCAGCCTCGTCGAGCAGCTCGGCGCGACCTTCCACGAAGACCGCAACTCGGTCAGCTTCCCGGCTAAGCATCCGCAGAACCTGACCGGCGACAAGGCCGTCATCCGCGAAGCGGATGTCGTGCTCTGCATCGACTCTTACGACGTCAGCACCATCGTCGAAGCCTATTCGAGCCGCGTGCGCGGCGTGAAGGGCGAAGGCGCGGCCGGCAAGAAGGTTATCGACCTCTCGCTCAACGACTACGCCCATCGCTCGTGGCAGCGTCTCGGCGGCATGGTCGCGCCGACCAGCGTGCAGCTCCTCGCCGACCCGCTCACGGGCGTCAAGCAGCTCGCCGCCGCGGTCAAGTCGCGTCTCGCCAAGGACAAGTCGGCCGGCAAGGGCATCGAGGCGCGCAAGGCCAAGATCGCCAAGCGCAAGGCCGATTTCCTCGCCAAGCAGGCGGCGACCACCAAGAAGCGTTGGGCCGAAAGCCCGATGTCGCCGCACCGCTTCGTGTCGGACATCTGGACGGCGGTGAAGGGCAAGCCGTGGTTCCTCACCATCCGCAACCACCGCAACTGGCCGGAAGGCATTTGGGACTTCACCGGCGGCGGCCAGTATGTCGGCCATTCGGCCGGCGGCGGCGTCGGCCACGGCCCCGGCGCGATGGTCGGCGCGGCTTTCGCGGCGCGCGATCGCGGCCAGTTCCCCATCGGCATCCTCGGCGACGGCGACTTCATGATGTCGTCGGGCGCGCTGTGGACCGCCGTGCACTACAAGGTGCCGCTGCTCGTCATCATCAACAACAACTGCTCTTGGTATAACGACGAAGAGCATCAGGGCGAAGTCGCGCACATGCGCAAGCGTCCGCCGGAGAACGCCTGGATCGGCACCACGACCAACAACCCGGACGTCGACCACTGCTCGCTCGCGCGCGGCTGGGGTTGCTGGGCGGAAGAAGCGGTCATCGATCCGGACGACTTCCTGCCGGCGCTCAAGCGCGCCATCAAGCAGGTCGAAGCCGGCAAGGTCGCCGTCGTCGACGCACGCACCAAGCCGCGCTAAAGCCGGCGATATCGCCGCGCTAAATGGGGCCCGGCCAAGAAGCGAAGGGGAAGCCTCGGCTTCCCCTTCGTTTTTTTATGCCCTTTGTGCCGGCGGCGGTTCCGGCGCTAGGATTGGCAAAGCGATGCCAGGGAGGGCGCATGGACCGGCTCAAGGCGATGGAGACTTTCGTCCGCGTGGTGAAGGAGGGCAGCTTCGCGGCCGCCGCCGACGCCATGGGCGTGTCGCGCGCCATCGTCACCAAGCATGTCATGCAGCTCGAAAAGGCCATCGGCGCGCGCCTGATCAACCGCACGACGCGCCGTTTCAGCGTCACCGAGATCGGCCAGGATTACGTCGCCTTCTGCCAGCGCGTGCTCGAAGACATGAGCGAGCAGGACGCGCTGATCGGCCGCTTGCAAGCCGAGCCGCGCGGCGAGCTCAAGGTGCTGACGCCCAAATCCTTCGGCAGCCTCTATCTCGGCAACATCGTGTCGGACTTCATGGCGCTCTATCCCGACATCCATGTGACGCTGATCCTCAGCGACACATCGATGCGCCATCTCGACCTGATCGAGAACGGCTTCGATCTGGCGATCCGCCTCACCTCGCATGTCGATTCCAGCCTGATGACGCGGCGCATCGGCGCGCTGCGCTGGGTGCCGTGCGCCTCGGCCGATTATCTCGCGCGCCATGCCGGGCCGCGCGCGCCGCGCGATCTCGCCGATCACGTCTGCCTGCTGCACAGCAAGCACGCCGACGGCGTCTGGCGCTTCCGCGCCGCGAAGGGCAAGGCCGAAGAGACGGTGAAGGTCGCCGGGCCGATCTCGACCAACAGCGTCATGGTGCTGCGCCAGGTGGCGCTCAACGGCATGGGCGTCGCGCTGCTGCCGACCTATTGCATCGGGCCGGATCTGGCGAGCGGCGCTCTGCGCCGCGTGCTGCCCGACCATGCGGGGCCGGACGAGGCGATCTACGTGATGTTCCCGCACCGCCATCTGATCCCGGCGAAGATCCGCCTGTTCATCGACTTCGTCGCCGAGCGCATCAGCGCCGCGCCGTGGGATATGGGCGAGGGACGCGGCCAGGGCGGCGGCAAGCTGCGGCCATCGGCCAGCGTGAGCTCGCTCGCCAGCCGGCGGCGTAAGGCCAAGCGCTAGCTCGGGCCTGCCTCTGAGCGCATAGACTCGTGAGCGCATAAGAAAAAAAGGGGAGCCCCCATGGCTCCCCTTTTCTCGTTCGCAGGCGCGCCCGCTCACTTCCAGGCGGGTTTGCCGAGATTGACGTCGTCCTTGTCGGTCAGCGCGCCGCCGGCCGCGCCCACCGCGCCGCCGACAACGGCGCCCGTCAGGATGCTGCCGCCGGTGAGCAAGCCGATTCCCGCGCCGGCCGCCGCGCCGAGGCCGCCACCGCTGAGCGCGCGGTCGCCCTTGGTTTCGCCGCAGGCGGCGAGGCCGAGCAAGGCGATGGAACTGAGGACGAGGGTGGCTGCCGTGATGGTCATGCGCATGATTTTGAGCTCCAGGGCGCAGCTCTCTGAGAGAAGAATTCCTCCGCTGGCCTTGAGGCTATTCTATACGAATATTAATTATACTGTGAGTATATTATAATAATTTCAAATAATAAATCGTTCTCCGTCATCATTAAAAATAATAAAGCCTATAATTACTAGGCGCTGTTCAAGAAAAAGGGGAGCCATGACGGCTCCCCTTTTCTTTCCGAAACTGACTGTTCCAGGCTCGGCAGACTTACTTCCAAGCCGGTTTGCCGAGGTTCACGTCATCCTTGTCGGTCAGCGCGCCGCCGGCCGCGCCGGCCGCGCCGCCGATCACCGCGCCGCCGAGGACGCTGCCGCCCGTGAGCGCGCCGACGCCCGCGCCGGCCGCCGCGCCGAGGCCGGCGCCGCTGAGGGCGCGATCGCCCTTGGTTTCGCCGCAGGCCGCCAAGCCCAGCAATGCGATGGAACTGACGACAATGGCCGCTTCTTTAACGCGCATGTTCTTCTCCTCCATTGGCTGCAAGAAACCGATGGAGAAAAAACGGCGGGCCGCTCGGATTGTTCCGAACGGCCCGTGGCGTTTTTGCGCTGGGGAACCCGAATAGGTCCCCAGTCTTAGGCGAGATGGCCTGAGATCAGAATTCGCGGCCGATCTTGCGGTCGAGCGACAGAGGGCCGCCGCCGCGCAGCGCGATGCCGAGGGCGACGAGGCCCCACAGCAGCGCGAATTCGTAGCCGCCTTTCGCGGCGAAGAATCCCGCGCCGAGATGCACCTTGAACACCGCGACCATCATGACGATGAACACCGCGATCGCCGCTGGGCGCGTCAGCAGGCCGAGCACGAGAAGGATGCCGCCGACGAATTCGGCAAGGCCGGCGAGGACCGCCATCGGCACGGTCGGCTCGATGCCGATCTTGCCGAAGAAGCCGGCGGTGCCCTGGATGCCGCCGCCGCCGAACCAGCCGAACAGCTTTTGCGCGCCATGCGGGATCAGCAGCAGGCCGGTGGCAACGCGGATGAGCGGATAGCCGAGCCGGCGCGTGCAATCGTAAAGCGGCGCGAGCGCGGGAATGATCGGGCGCGGTTCGGGCGAGGAGCTGACGGTCATCGAAACCTCTTATGTGTTTTTCAGCGGCACCATCCGCTCGCGGTCATCGCGAGGGTTATTTTGTCCTACAGGAACGGATTCGCGGGCGCATCAGCCTTTGCGGCAGGGCTTTGCAACTCTGCGTGATGGCTGGCGAGGTTACGGCGCGGTGACGGCGCTTTAGCGGCCTTCACGCCGCCTCAAGCTTTAGCGGCCTTCACGCCGCCAGGCGAGCAGCAGGGTGCCGGCAGCGAGGATGAGCGCGAGCAGCGGCGGCAGCAGCGGAATCTCCGTCACGCCTTTCACGACATAATCGCGGTTGGCCTTGAGGCCGATCCAGCCGCGCCCGGCGACCGTGCGGTCGGCGGCGACGCGGCGGATGTCCGGCGTGCGCACGCTCGCGCCGGCTTCGGGCGCGAGCCAGTTGATGCTGCCGCCTTGCGCCTTGATGACCGGATCGAGTTTGTCGCCGGTCGAGCGCACGTCGGCGAATTCGAGCGGATTGAGCGTGCCGGCGACGGCATAGACCGTGTGCGTCGCGTCGCTGATGCGGTGCAGGCCCTGCTCGCCGGCGCGATAGGTGGCGATGGCGCGGCCGTCGCCTTGCTCGGCGAGCGTCATCTGGCGCTCCTCGCCAGAGGGCGCGCGCACCGTGACCGGGCTGTCGTCGGGCTTGAGGCTGCGCCGCGTGATCTGGATGTCGCTGCCGCGCGAGACGGCGCGCAGGTCTTGCTCTTCCAGCTCGGGCTCTTTCATCAGCCAATGGGCGATGCGCCGCAACAGCTCGGCTTGCGGCCCGCCGCCGTCGTAACCGCGCGCCCAGAGCCAGATCTGGTCGGTCATGATCTGCGCCACGCGGCCTTCGCCGACGCGGTCGAGCACCAGGAGCGGCGTCCCGTTCGGCCCGTGCATCACGACATCGCCGCGCCGCGCGTCGCCTTCGGTCTGGATGAACCAGCGGCCCCAGGTCGCCGGCTTCGGCTCGCCGCCTTCCAACGGCCCAATTCCGCTAGCTGGGGCGCCGGAGCCTTCGAGGCCGGCCGTCACCGGATGGCGGCGGCCCGTCTCGGTGACGGCGGCGCGATAGCTCTGCTTGAGGATCTGCCCGGTCGGCACCACCGGCATGATCTCGCCGAGCGGCGTGCGGAACAGGCCGAAGGGCGAGGCGTAAGACGGGCCGCCAGCTTCGAGCACCGCGCCGCCGTTGGCGACGTATTTGGCGATGTTTTCGAGATAGGCGGCGGGCAGGATGCCGCGCCGGTGGTAGCGGTCGAAGATGATGAGGTCGAACTCGTTGAGCTTCTCCTCGAACAATTCCCGCGTCGGAAAGGCGATCAGCGACAGCTCGCGCACCGGCGTGCCGTCCTGCTTCTCAGGCGGTCGCAGGATGGTGAAGTGGACGAGATCGACCGCGGGATCGGCCTTCAACAGATTGCGCCAGACGCGCTCGCCGTTGTGCGGCACGCCCGAGACCAGCAGCACGCGCAGCCGGTCGCGCACGCCATGGATGACCACGGCGGCGCGGTTGTTCTCGGTCGTCAGCTCGCCTTCGACCGGCTCGGTCTCCAGCTCGATGACGTTGGCCCCGCCATGCTCGACGGTCACTTCGAAGCTGCGGCTGACGCCGCTTTGCAGCTGGATCGTCTCGCGCGGACCGCCGTCGCGCTGCACGAACAGCCGCGCGGTCTGCGCCGCGCCAGACGGCAAATCTTCGACGCGCACGGTGATGGTGGCGCGGCTGCCGACGATGCCGTAGCTCGGCGCCTGCTCGACGACCAAGCGGCGGTCGCGCGCGTCGCGCCGCCCGGTGAGCATCACATGCAGCGGGCCGCGCGCGTTGCCGGCGGCGGGCACGTCGTGCACCTGGCCGTCGGTGATCATCAGCACGCCGGCGAGGCGCTGCGGCGGCACGTCGGCCAGCGCCCGCTCGATCTCGCCGAACAGCTGCGTGCCGTCCGGCGCGTCGGCGACGTTCGCCGAGCGCCGGCTGTCGGGGCCGGCGGCGCGCAGCACGCGCACCTCCAGGTCGGGATAGCGCGCCAGCTTCTCGCGCAAGTCGGCTAGCGCCGTCTCGGTCTGGGCGCGGCGGTCGGCGATGCCCTGGCTCGGGCTATCATCGACCACGATCAGGGCGATGTCGGTCAGCGGCTCGCGCTGCTCCTCTTTCAAGGAGGGATTGAGCAGCATCAGGATCAGCACGGCGAAGGCGAGCGCGCGCCACCAGATGCCGCGCGCGCCCTTGGCGATGCCATAGCCGAGCGAGACCAGCGCCAGCGCGGCGAAAATGCCGATGGCGAACCAGGGCGCGAGCGGCGCGAGGGCGATGGAGAGATTCATCGCGCCCTCACTGGCCGAGCCGTTCGAGGATCGAGGGGACGTGCACTTGATCCGCTTTGTAATTGCCGGTCAGCACGTACATGACGAGGTTCACGCCGAACCGATAGGCCGTCTCGCGCTGCTGCTCGCCGCCCGGCGTGACCGGCAGGAGCGGGCGCAGGTTGCCGTCGCTCGCCCAGGCCCCGGCCCAATCGTTGCCGCCGATGATGATCGAGGCGACGCCGTCGTTGGCGGCGCTGTCGGACTGCTCGACCCAGAGCTGTCCGCCCTGCCAGCGGCCGGGGAAATCCTGAATCAGGTAGAAGGCCTTGGTCAGGATGTGGTCGGGCGGCGTCTGGATCAGCGTCGGCACGTCGAGGCCCTGGAGCACGTCGCGCAGCTTCTGGCCGCCTGGGCCGGTCGGCGCGAGGCCGCCTTGGATGCTGAGCCCGCCATATTGCTGGTCGCGCGTGTCGAAGAAGATGGTGCCGCCGCTCCGCAGGAAGGCGACGAGCTTGTCGCGCGCCGCGGGGGAGGGCGGGGCTTGCGCGTCGGTCATCGGCCAATAGAGCAGCGGGAAGAACGAGAGGTCGTCGCGCTCGATATCGACGCCCATCGGCGCGTCCGGCTCGACCGACGTGCGGTTCCGCAGCACCAGCCCGAGGCCGAGCAGCCCGGCGCGGCTGATGCGGTCCACCTCCGAATCGCCGGTCTGCACGAAGGCGAGCCGCGTCGTTTCGCTCGCTTCGAGCGCGAACCCTTCGTCGATGGCTCCGGCGTTGATCGCGCCTTGCGCGTAAGCCGAGACGGCCAGCGCGAAGCTGCCGCCGAAGACGAGCAGCGCGATGGCCGCTTTCGCGCCCATTTTGCCGCGGGGCGAGCGGACCATGTCGCGCTTCCAATTGGGGACCGGCACGAGCCCGCGCAGGCCGAGGCCGATCCACAGGTCGGCGATGGCGAGGAGCAAGGCGATGGCGAACAGCCAAGGGCGCAGGTCGCGCTCGCGGCTTTCGGCGTAAGCGCCGTCGATCACGCCGCCGGGCAGCGCGCCCATCGGCGTCAGTTCGGTCATGCCGGCCGCGAGGTTGAGCGCGACGCGCGCCGAATCGTTGCCGTAGAGGCCGGGCGGATGGGCCGGACTGGTGGCGACGCGCTGCCCGGGCTGGCCGGAGGCGAGATTGCCGAGCTGCGCCACCAACTCGGCCGGCAGCGCGGCGGCGTTCGACGGCGGCGCTTGCAGCCGGCCGTAACCGTCGAGCGTCTGCAGCGGCGGCAGAGCGCGCGCGCCCGCGCCATCGGCGACGCCCGACGAGATCGCCACCAGCCGGCGCAGCATCTCGACATAGAGGCCGGACAGCGACAGGTTCGACCATTCCGGCGTCGCTGTGGTGTGGATCAGCACGATGCGGCCCTGGCCGCGCTTGTCGGCCGTCACCAGCGGCGTGCCGTCTTCCAATTGCGCCCAGGTCTTCTCGCCGAGCGTCAGTTCCGGCTCGGCGAGCACTTGGCGGGCGATGGTGACGTCCGGCGGCGTCGGCAGGCCGAAGAACGGCGATTCTTTCGCGAAGGGCGCGAGCGGCGCGGGCTGCGCCCAGCTCATCGCGCCGCCGAGGCTGCGGCCGCCGCGCAAGACGATCGGCAGCAGCTCGTCGGGCCGCTCGATCAGCGTCGGGCCGGCGAAGCGCAACAGAGTGCCGCCGCCCTCGACCCATTTGGCGATCAGGCCGCGCTCGGCTTCGGTCATCGGCGCGTCGTCGGGTACGGCGAGCACGGCGAGGCCGCGCTTCAGCAATTCGCCGGCCGGGCCGACGCGCACTTCGCTGAACGGCGCGAGCGCGCGCTCCAGATAATAGCCGGCGCTGAGCAGCGGTTGGGCTTGGCCGGCGGCGAGCTGCGGCGCGACGATGCCGACCGGGCGGCGACGCCAGCGCTCGTCGAGCAGCGCGACCGCGCCGGCGCTCTCCTCGCCTTCGATGGAGAGGCGCGTCAGACGGTTGCGCAGTTCCGTCGGCAGATCGAGCCGCACCTCGCGGCTGCGCTCGCCATCGCGGAAGGTCGCTTCCTCGCGCAGCAGCGCTTGGCCGTTCTCGCCGGTGCCGCGCACGACGAACGACAGCTCCCCGGCGGGATCGGCGCGCAGCGCGCGGGCCACCAGCAGCGCGCCGTCCGGCGTCGGCGGCGGCAGGGCGCGGGCGAGGCGGCCCGCCGGCTCGCGCAGCACTTCGAGGCTGCCGAAGCGTTGCAAGCGTTCGGCCAATGCGCGCGAGCCGCCGTCTTCCAGGCCATCGGAGAGCCAGAGGACGCCCGCGGTTCCGCCGGGCAGTTCGATTTTTTCGGCCGCTTCGCGCGCGGCGGCGCGATTGACCGGCCAGGGTTTCGGCTGCATCGCCTGAGCGACGCTGCGCGCGTCCTGCGCCGTCAGCAGCCGGCTGGGCGCGAGCGGCGAGCCGTCGGCCGGCGCGGCGGTCGGTAGGATCATCACCGGGCGGTTGGCGCGTTCGGCGCGGCCCAAAGCGGCGTCCAGCGCGCGCTGGCGCGCCGACCAGTTGGCCGCCGAGGCCCAGCCGTCGTCGACGACCAGCAGCAGCGGGCCGTTGCCCGAAAGCTCGGTCTGCGGATTGAGCAGCGGCCGGGCGAGCGCCAGGATCACCAGCGCCGCCAGGATCATGCGCAGGATGACGAGCCACAGCGGCGTCTTGTGCGGCGTCTGTTCCTGTTCCTTGACGTCGAACAGCAGCGCGATGGCGGGAAAGCGCATGTGGCGCGGCGCGGGCGGCGTCACCTTCAGCAGCCACCACAAGGCGGGCAGCGCCGCGAGCCCGGCGAGCAGCCAGGGCGAGGAGAAAGCGAGGAAACCGAGGTTCAGCATAGCCTGTTTCAATCGCGCGCGTTGGCCATCAGGCCATAGAGCGAGAGAAGCGCGGCTTGCGGCGGCGCGTCGGTGTGATGCAGCGTGAAGCTCCAGCCGCGCGGCCGGCACAAATCCCTCAGCCGGTCGCGCCGCGCCGCCAGGCGCTGCATATATTGCTCGCGCACCTGCTCGGCGCGGTTGATGAGATGGGTTCCCTCCGCTTCGAGCCCCTCGAAACGGACACGGCCGGAAAAGGGCAGCGTCTCCTCGGCCGGATCGAGCAATTGGACCACGTGGCCCATCACGCCGCGCCCGGCGAGCATCCCAATGCCCTCTTCGATTTCCCCAAGCGGACCGAGAAAATCGCCGATCAAAACCACGTGCGCGTGGCGCGGCAGCGGGTCGGCGGACGGGCTGTTGGCGCCGAATCCGCCGCCGCGGGCCAGCGTCTCGGCCATGCGGATCAGCGTCGCGCGCCCGGTCGAGGGCGGATAGCCCGACCCGAGCAGGGCGACGCGCTCGCCGCCGCGCATCAGGATGCCGGCGAGCGCCAGCAGCAGCAGTTCGGCGCGCTCGGCCTTCTCCGGCAGGTTGCGGTCCGAGCGCCAGCGCATCGAGGGCGAATCGTCGCGCCACAGCCAGACGCTCTGCGCCGCCTCCCATTCGTTCTCGCGGATGAAGACATGCTGCGTCTTGGCGGTCTGACGCCAATCGATCTTGGTCGTGACGTCGCCGACCTGATAGGGCCGGAACTGCCAGAAGGCGTCGCCCTGGCCGACGCGGCGGCGGCCGTGGACGCCCTGCGCCACCGTGCTGGCGACGCGCTCGGCGGCGACCAGCAGCGGCGGCAACGCGCCGCCCGCCGCCTCGGCGCGCTGGAGCGCGCTCTGGCCGAGGGACGGCGGCTTTTGCTTGGTGCTGGAGGCGGTTGGCGACGCCATGCCCGTTCGGGTCTCCTGCGGTCGCTGAAGGGACGGCTAGCCGGCCTTACAGATAAGGCGCGGCGAGGCGCTGGATGATGCCGTCGATGGTGATGCCGTCGGCGCGCGCCGAGAAGTTGAGCGCCATGCGGTGGCGCAGGATCGGCGGCGCGAGCGCCAGCACGTCGTCGATCGACGGCGCGAAGCGGCCTTCGAGCACGGCGCGGGCGCGGCAGGCGAGCATGAGCGCCTGGCTCGCGCGCGGCCCGGGGCCCCAGGCGACGTGGCGGCGGACCTCTTCGATGTCGCTCGTCTCCGGACGGCCGGAGCGCACCATGGCGAGGATCGCTTCGAGCACGCTCTCGCCGACGGGCAGGCGGCGCACGAGCTTCTGCGCCGCGATCAAGTCCGCCCCGGTCATGACGCGCACGGCCGGCGCTTCGGCGACGCCGGTGGTGGCGATCAGCATTTCGCGCTCGGCGTCGAGCTCGGGATAATCGACGTTCACTTGGAGCAGGAAACGGTCGAGCTGGGCTTCGGGCAGGGGATAAGTGCCCTCCTGCTCCAGGGGGTTCTGCGTCGCCAGCACATGGAACGGATCGGGCAGGGCGTGATACTGGCCGGCGACCGAGACCTGGCGTTCCTGCATCGCCTGCAAGAGCGCCGATTGGGTGCGCGGGCTGGCGCGGTTGATTTCGTCGGCCATCAACAGCTGGCAGAACACCGGGCCCTTGATGAAGCGGAAGGCGCGTTGGCCGCCGTCGGCCTCTTCCAGCACTTCGGAACCGATGATGTCGGCGGGCATCAGGTCGGGGGTGAACTGCACGCGCTTGGCGTCCAGCCCGAGCACGGTGCCGAGCGCCTGCACGAGGCGCGTCTTGGCGAGGCCGGGCACGCCGATCAGCAGCAGATGGCCGCCGGCGAGGAGCGTGACGAGCGTCTCGTCGATCACCTGGCGCTGGCCGAAAATGACGCGGCCAAGCGCGCCGCGCACCTGGCCGAGCGTGTCGCCGAGGCGTTCGATGTCCGCCGCCAAGGCGTTCGCGGTGTCGTTAGGCGGGCTGCCGGTCACGATGTTGTCGGTCAAAGTCACGCCGGACCTCTCCAGGTTGAGAGCGATGCGAGGATATGGGCATACTATAGGCTGAAATCTCCGGGGCGGAATACGGGGCAGATCACAAATCAGAGACCCCATAGAGAGCATCCGTCATGCGCGAAAAAAGCTTGTCACATAGCGGAAAATCTGTGCCGCAGCGGAGCGCGCGGGAACAAAGCGCGACTCCGCCGCCGGAGCTCCTGCAAGCTTCGGGCCCGGCGTCGGCGATCGCGTCGATTCCGCGCACCGATTGCGGCGATTTCGACATCCGCATCGCCGCCGACGGCACTTGGCTCTATCGCGACTCGCCCATCGGCCGCCCCGCTCTGGTCAAATTGTTCGCCACCGTGCTCAAGCGCGACGCAGCCGGCGACTATTGGCTGGAGACGCCGGCCGAGCGCGGCCGCATCGCGGTGGAGGACGCGCCGTTCGTCGCCGTCGAAGCCGATTACGAAGGCGAGGGCGAGCGCCAGCAGGCGACGATCCGCACCAACATCGACCAGCGCGTGACGCTCGGCGAAGACCATCCGCTGATCCTGCGCGGCAGCGCCGACGCGCCGCGGCCCTATGTCGCGCTCGGCGGCGGGCTGGAGGCGCTGGTGTCGCGCAACGTCTTCTACGGCATGGTCGAGCGCGCCGCGCCGCGCCGCGTCGGCGGCGTCGAGACGCTCGGCCTATGGAGCGGCGGGCGCTTTTTCGCGCTTGAACCGGTTCCGAGCGAGGACGCGCCGTGAGCGAGGCGCTGCTGCGACGCTTGGCGCGCGGGCTGGCCCCGCGCGAGGCGGCCGATGTCGCGCGGGGCGCGCGCGGCGATGTCATGTTCGGCCCCGGCGAGCGCGAGCTGGCGCGCGAGCAATTGGCGAAACGCGGCTTCGTCGGCGGCGCGGCGGACGGCCTCAAACATGCGGCGGTGCTGATTCCCATCGTGCTGCGCCCGGGCGGGCCGACGATCCTGCTCACCGAACGCACGCCGCATCTCGCCGACCATGCCGGGCAGATCAGCTTTCCCGGCGGCCGGCTCGAGCCGGAGGACGCCGACGCCGTCGCCGCCGCGCTGCGCGAGACCGAGGAGGAGATCGGCCTGGCGCGCCGGCATGTCGAGGTGCTCGGCCATTTCGAGGATTACGGCACGGTGACGGGCTATCGCGTCACGCCCATCGTCGGGCTGGCGCGTCCGCCGTTCGACCTGACGCCCGACCCGCACGAGGTCGCCGAGATTTTCGAGCTGCCGCTGGAGTTCATCCTGCAGCCGACCAACATCCGCCGCCTGCGCGAGACGCGCGGCGGCGTCCCGCGCGACGTCTACGAGATCGCCTACGGCAAATGGCGCGTCTGGGGCTTCACCGCGCGCATCCTGGTGCGCCTGATCGCGGCGCTGGAAGAGGAGCCCGCGCGATGATCCGCATCCTGCTCATCTATGTGCTGCCGCTGCTCGCGCCGAGCCTGCTCTATCTGCTGTGGCGGCTGTGGCAGACCAAGCGCCGCACCGGCACGGTCGAAGGCGATATGCGGGGAATCATGCGCCGCGCGCCCTGGGTGAAGCTGGCGGCGGCCGGCACGGCGCTGCTCGCGCTGACCCTGTTCATCGCCGCGCTGACCGGGGGCGAGCCGGCGCACGAAGCCTACACGCCGCCGCACATGGAAAACGGCAAGGTCGTCCCCGGGGACATCCGCCGCGACGCCCGATGAAGGGCGACAGGCTGTGAAGGACGGGCCGTGAAACCCGCCGGCAAGCTCGATATCCAGCCGTGGATGGCCAGCGCCGCCACGCGCGCGGTGCTGGACGCGCTCGCCGCCGCCGGCGCGACGGCGCGCTTCGTCGGCGGCTGCGTGCGCGACGCGCTGCTAGGGCGACGCGTCGGCGACGTCGATATCGCGACCGACGCCGCCCCCGAAGCGGCGATCGCGGCGCTGGAGGCGGCCGGCCTCAAAGCGGTGCCGACCGGCCTTGCGCATGGCACCGTCACGGCGGTGAGCGGCGGGCGCGGCTACGAGATCACCACCTTGCGCCATGACGTCGCGACCGACGGCCGCCACGCCACGGTCGCCTTCACCGACGATTGGGCGGCCGACGCGGCGCGCCGCGACTTCACCATGAACGCCCTGTTCATGGACGCCGACGGCACGCTTTACGATCCGTGCGGCGGGCTGCGCGACGCCAAGGCGGCCCAGGGATATTGGCGCGTGCGCTTCGTCGGCGAGCCGGCGAAACGGCTGGACGAGGATGTGCTGCGCCTGTTGCGCTATTTCCGCTTCTTCGCCCATTACGACCGGCTGCCGGCGGACCAGGCGGCGCTGACCGCCTGCCGCGCCGCCGCGCCGCGCCTGCCGTCGCTCTCGGGCGAGCGGGTGCGCCAGGAATTGCTGAAATTGCTGGCGGCAAACGATCCCGGCGGGGCCTGCGCGCTGATGGCGGAAGCCGAGATATTCCCCCATGTGCTGCCCGAAGCGACGGCGCTGAAACGGCTGCTCGCCTTGCCGGCGCTGGAGCGGCGCTGCGGCGCGCGGCGCGATCCCTTGGTGCGGCTCGCCGCCTTGATCGAGGTCGATGCCGGCGGCGCGGAACGGGCGGCGGCGCGGCTGCGTTTCTCCAACATGGAGAAGACCCGCCTTGTCGCGCTCGCCGCGCCCGAACTTCCGGTGTTCGGCGGACTGTCCGGCGCGATGCTGGACCGCACGCTGTATCGCTTGGGGAGCGCCTTGACGCGCGATCTCGCGCTCATCGCCTGGGCAGGGGAAAGGGCGAACGGCATGGCGGACGATGCGGCTTACGTCCGTCTCATCGCCGCCGCCGATTGCTGGCGGCCGCGCGCCTTTCCGCTCAAGGGCGACGACGCGCTGCGCCTCGGCCTTGCCGGCCCGGCGGTCGGCCGCGCGCTGGCCGAGGTCGAGGATTGGTGGATCGCGCGCGGCTTCGCGCCCGACCGGGCGGCGCTGCTCGATAAATTGCGCGATACGGCTGCGGGAGAAAGCCCATGACCGAGCTTCGCATCTGCTTCATCGGCGATTCGTTGACCCACGGCACGCGCGACGACACGACGCTCGGCTGGCCCGGCCGCGTCTGCGCCAAGGCCGTCGCGCGCGGGCACGACGTCACGCATTACAATCTCGGCATCCGCCGCGACACCTCGGCCGACATCGCCACGCGCTGGCAGGCCGAGGCGGTCGCGCGCCTGCCCGCCACGGCGCCGGGCGCGCTGGTGTTCTCGTTCGGCGTGAACGACATGGCGTGCGACGAGCAGAACCTGTTCCGCGTGCCGCCGGCCGAATCGCACAAGCTGGCGCGCGAGATCGTCGGCGCGGCGGCGGCGCGCTGGCCGGTGCTGTGGCTCAGCCCGGCGCCGATCGGCCGCAAGGCCAACGTCGCCTGCAAGCTGTGGGCGCTGGAGGACGATTACCAGGATGTGCGCGCGGCGCAATTGACGCGCGACTACGCCCAGATCGCCGCCGACTTGAAGGTGCCGTTCCTCGACATCTTCACGCCGCTCGCCGCCTCGCGCTTCTACCGCTGGTCGCTGACGCGCGGCGGCGACGGCACGCACCCGTCGGCGCGCGGTTACGCGATGATCGCGCGGCTGGTGGAGCGTTGGCCGGCCTGGCAGGCGTGGTTCAGGTAAGCGGCGTTGCCACACGATAAACCGTCACCCTCGGACTTGATCCGAGGGTCCATCTATCAGGCGCTTGGACGGGAGGCTCTCAGGGCTTTTTCGTTTTGGTTTTCGGCGCGGCTTTTGCCGCTTTCGGCTTCGCCTCAGCTTCGGCTTTCTCCGCTTTGGCCTTCGCCGGCTTCGCGGCCGCCTCTTGCGCCGCCGCGCGCGCCTGGTTGAGCGCGAACAGCCGCGCCAGCACCTCGTCGTCAGGCAGATCGGCCGGCCAGCCATAGGCGGCGGCCACCGCCTCGTCGAGCGCCTTGTGGGCGTTGGCGAGCCAGGTCGGGCGTTGGTTGTAGAGGTTGGTCAGCGTCCGCTTCTTCAGTTCGGCGGCGGCCTTGTCGTTCTTCGGCAGGATGCGGTCGGGATAGCCCGGCAACACCTCCGGCTCGATGCGGATGAGATCGGGCGGATTGAGCCAAGCCTCGCGCAAGTCGTTCAGACGCTGCGCCGCGTCGGCGATCTTCTGCGCGCGCGGATCGTTTGTGTAATCCTTCGCCGGAATGTTTGGCGTCAGGCCTTCGGGGAAGGGGAAGGTCTCGAAGGTGGTGGAGGGCGTGTAACGCGGATCGTTGCCCACTCCGAGCCAAGTGCCAAGCTGAAGTGCCCATGCTTCATGAATATGCGAATTAAGAATTCCAAAACTTGTATAATCATCGCGCGCTATAGCAATGACAGTTTGATGGGGTTGAACCTTGGGGTGAAGCCATACAAAAAAACGGTGTTTCGATACCTGCGAAGTGGCTAAGTAGCGCGTCAGATCTTTTGTAGCCTTCCGAAAGTCATCTCCTGTCCTGCCATGCAGCCACCAGTTTTGTCTGCGCCAAAGTTCAGCATTTTTGTCCCTTACGGGCTTAATGATCTTTCGCGCATATTCAAATGGCGCTTCGAATAAGCAGGCTTCCGTTTCAGGCATGCGATAAAAATCGATAACCCAAAGCCCTCTGCTTCGCGATGTGATGTCTTTGCCGTTTGAAAGAGGCCGCAAAACCTCTGCATTGCTTTTTCCATCAGGATTTTTAGGAAGCATCAGCCATTCTTGTGCCAGTTTGCTTGAGACTTCGAACGGACCAACAAGCACCGGCCCCTGAAATGATATAGTTTTATTGCTAGTGAGAGGCGTGGCCTTTGTAGTGTCCGTATTGCTAGCCGTTAGGTCTGAGAAAATTTCGTTAACATTTCTTCCGTTCAGCTTAGATTGGTAATGTTCATTTTTATTGGAGAAACAAGTAAGCGACACGCGCACTGCTGCCCCATCCACCACCCAAGCTTCATCGGACCAAGCATCAAAGATCATTCCAGTTTCGTTAATGCGGCTGAGCACTTGCCGATTTTCACCGCCACGAATTGAATTTGTCGATACAAGTCCGGCGCGCTTTAATTCTCCGCATTCTATTTTTGCGCGAGCTTTTTCAAACCAATAACAAACAAGATCAGCTCCAGCTGACACGCGACCATCATAAGCGGCTCGCAAAATATTGACGTAATCTTCGCCCAATTTGCGGATCATCGTTTTGTTGCCAACGAATGGTGGATTACCAATCACAACATCCGCTTCCGGCCAGCTAGCCTCGTGTTTGTCCTGGCCTACCAACGCATCCTTGTTCACGATGCCGTCGAGCTTGCCGAGGATGGGGCGGCGGTTGACGCCGCCGCCATTCTTCATCTGCCATTGAATCTCGCCGATCCAGACCGTGACGCGCGCTAGTTCGGCGGCGTAGGGGTTGACCTCGATGCCGCGAACGCACTCAGGTCCGACGCGCGGGTTGTCGGCCGGCAGGCCGAGGTCGCGCGCTTCCTTTTCGCTGTCGCGGTCGAAATCCTTGAGAGCGGTGAGCGCGAGATAGAGAAAATTGCCCGAGCCGCAGGCGGGATCGAGCACGCGGAATTTGCCGAGGTGCTCGCGAAAGGCGAGGTAAAGAGCGCGAATCTCGTTCTCGATCTTGGTCTTGGCGGCGCTTCCCTTCGCTTCGGCTTTCCTCTCGCGCAGGGCGGCGATATGGGCCTTGGTCTCATCCCACTCGCGTTGCCAGGGCCAGAGGATGACGGGATCGATGATCTTCTTGATCGTGTCGGGATCGGTGTAATGGACGCCGACCGCCTTGTCCTTCTGTTTGGTGAAAAGGCCGGGCGCGGGCTCCGGCGTGGCGGCCTTGGGATCGAACAGGCTGGCCATTTCCTTGCGCCGTTCCGGATCAAGGCCCTTTTCGAACAAGGTGCCGAAAATGTAGGGATTGATCGCGCCCCAATCGAGGCGACAGGCGGCGGCCAGTTCGGGAAGGTCGAGGGCGCGCAACGGTAGAACTTCGTTGTCATCGAACAGACCGCCGTTGAACCAGGGAATGGCCGTGGTGCCGAAAAAGCCGTTATTGTCGCGCATGGCGCGGAACAGGCTGTGGAGCAGCGGCTCGAAATTATTCACGTTCTTGACCGATTCTTCGACGATGTCGGCGAAGACGCGGTCGGGCAGCAGTTCGATGTCTTCGGCGAACAGGCAAAAGACGATCTTGTTGAGGAAATGCGCGACGACGCGCGGATCATGGCCGCGTCCGCGCAGCTTCTGAGCGATGGCGGCGAAGGCGGCGGCGGCGTCTTTCGTCACCGCCTCGTGGGTCTTGGTCGGACGCCAGGAGTCCGGGTTGGTCCAGGCGCGGCGTAAGCGCTGACGTACCTCGGGGATGTGGAGGTCGATGATGGGGATCACCACCTCTTCCTTGACCGTGCTGGTGAAATTCGTGTGGACGCGAATCTCCTTCATGTCCGACACGATCAGCAGCGGCGGATTATCCAGCGCGTCGGCATATTCCTTGATCTGGGTATAGGCTTTGACGAGGTTTTTCAGATCGCCTTTATATTCCCAGGCGAAGCAGTCCTTGCGCCAGACGTCGGCATAGCCCTGCGAGCCGTCGGGCTTCTTGACGGCCTTCTCGAAGGCGTAGGACGTGCCTTTCTGGTCTTCCTCGGCGGGATTGGGGACTTCGAGCAGGGCGCAGAGATCGTTGAAATGCGACTGGGCTGCCTGCTTCTCTTTCAGCTCGCTGTTGCGCCATTTCGCGATGAAGTCCTCTGGCGTCACGCGGCCGATCTCCCCCGTTCAGATTGTCCGGCGATTCTAGCAACAAAATGCCGGTTCAGAAGCGGTCTTTATTGGGCGTCATTGTCCACAATGAGCTGAGACAGCTTCAGGCGTGGATGCTCGGGTCAAGCCCGAGCATGACGATTTTTTTATGCGGCGATGTCAGGGCGCATTAAGGCCAGGCCACTTCCGGGGGCAGGCTCATCAGGATCGCTTCGACATTGCCGTCGGTCTTGAGGCCGAAGGTGGTGCCGCGATCGTAGAGCAGGTTGAACTCGACGTAGCGGCCGCGGCGCACCAGTTGGTGCTGGCGCTGCTCGTCGGTCCAGGGCTCGTTCATGCGCCGGCGCACGATTTGCGGATAGATATCGAGGAAGGCTTCGCCGACCGCCTCGTTGAAGGCGAAGTCGCGCGGCCAATCGCCCGTGTCGAGCTGGTCGTAGAAGATGCCGCCGACGCCGCGCGGCTCCTTGCGGTGCGGCAGATAGAAATACTCGTCGCACCATTTGGCGAAGCGCGGGTAGTAGTCGGCGTCGAACCTGTCGCAGGCGGCTTTCAGCGCGGCGTGGAAGTCCGCCTTATCCTCGCCGGCCTGTTCGGGGAACATCGGCGTCAGGTCCGCGCCGCCGCCGAACCAGGCCTTGGTGGTGACGATGTGGCGCGTGTTCATATGCACCGCCGGCACCAGCGGCGAGCGCATATGGGCGACCAGCGAAATGCCCGAGGCCCAGAAGCGGGGATCCTCGGCCGCGCCGGGGATCTGCTTGCGAAATTCCGGCGAGAACTCGCCATAGACGGTCGAGACGTTGACGCCGACCTTCTCGAAGACGCGGCCATGCATCAGCGCCATGGTGCCGCCGCCCTCGTCTTGGGGATTGTCCGGGCCGCCTAAACCGGTGGAACGCTGCCATTTTTTGCGCTGAAAGCGCCCGGCCGGGCGGTTTTGACCGTTTTCGCCGGTCATTTCGTCTTCCAACCCCTCGAAGGCGACGCAAATCCGGTCCCGTAGCACCTCATACCAGGATTTCGCCTGGTTTTTTCGCGATTCGAGGGTGTTTTCGGCCGTCATTCGTCGAGTTCCCTAGGGTTTTGGCATTTTTAAGCGCGGGACGGGAAGCTGGCCGTCTGGCGCAGCGCCTCGCCTAATACCATGCTGGCGGCGACGGCGACATTGAGCGAGCGCAAGCCGGGCCGCATGGGAATGAGCAGCCGGGCGTCCGCCACGGCCGCGACCTCCTCGGGCACCCCGGCGCTTTCGCGCCCGACCATCAGCACGTCGTCGGGCCGGAAGGCGAAATCGGCGTAGGCCCGGTCGCCCTTGGTGGTGAGCAGCACGAGCCGGCGGCCGCTGGCGGCCTGGGCGGCGCGAAAGCGCTGCCAGGAGCTGTGGCGCGTCATGGCGGCCAGCGTCAGATAATCCATGCCGGCGCGCTTCATGCGGGCGTCCGACAGGGGAAAGCCGCAGGGCTCGACGATATCGGCGGCGAGGCCGAGACAGGCGGCGAGGCGCAGCAAGGTGCCGCAATTTTGCGGGATGTCCGGCTGATAGAGCGCGAGGCGCAGGCCGCCGGCGGGCAGGGCTGCCGCGGGGGCGTTTTCGGGGTGGTCGGGCGGCGGGTTCACGGGGGGCGGGTTCCAAACGCGGCAAGGCGGCGAAAGCCTTGGAATGACAGGGAAATGCGACAGCCTTTCGGCTCGGTTTTGGGCTTTGCTTGGGCGCGATTTTATATTACACCCTGGTCCCGCAAGTCTCGCCTTGCCCGGTCATTCGCGTTCGCCCAAGGGACGCGGCGATCGGTTCAGATAGTCGGCCGGATCGCTCTCACCGTCGCAGCGCGCCCATGCGGGCTCGCCGATGGGCGGGCTGTGCGGCCTGGACCCGTTCAGGGCCCGAGAGAGGTATCGACCATGTCAGAGTCTGCACCCGCCAGCGCCAACCAGGGCCATCATGGCCACGGCGAAGGCGAGACCCGGCGCGACTTCCTCGCGCTGGCCGCCACGGCGTTCGCCGGCGCCGGCGCCGCCTGCGCCCTGTGGCCCTTCATCGACAGCATGAACCCCGCCGCCGACACCCTGGCGCTGTCCACGACCGACGTGGACCTGACGCCGATCGCCGCGGGCATGCGCGTCACCGTCAAATGGCGCGGCAAGCCGGTGTTCATCGACCACCGCAACAAAGAGCAGATCGACGCGGCGCGCGCCGTGCCGCTCTCCGACCTGCCCGATCCGGCCGCCGACGCGGACCGCGTGCAGAAGGACGAGTGGCTGGTCATGGTCGGCGTCTGCACCCATCTCGGCTGCATCCCGAACGGCCAGAAGCAGGGCGAGCCGCGCGGCGATTTCGGCGGCTGGTTCTGCCCGTGCCACGGCTCGCACTACGACACCTCCGGCCGCATCCGCCGCGGCCCGGCGCCGCGCAATCTGGAAGTGCCGCCGTACAAGTTCACCACCGACACCAGCGTCAGCATCGGCTAGGGGCGCAAATAAATGAGCACGACTTCAAACGCCCCGAAGAAGAACGGCCTCGTCGAGTGGATCGACTACCGGCTGCCGATCTTCACTTTCATGAACCATGAGCTGCGGGAATACCCGACGCCGAAGAACCTCAACTACTGGTGGAACTTCGGCTCGCTCGCCGGCATCGTGCTGGTGGTGATGATCCTGTCGGGCATCTTCCTGTCGATGAACTACACCGCGCACACGGCGATGGCGTTCGACAGCGTCGAGCGCGTGATGCGCGACGTGAACTACGGCTGGCTGATCCGTTACATCCACATGAACGGCGCCTCCATGTTCTTCCTGGTGGTCTACATCCACATCTTCCGCGGCCTCTATTACGGCTCCTACAAGCCGCCGCGCGAGCTGTTGTGGTGGCTCGGCCTCGTCATCCTGATCCTGATGATGGCGACCGCCTTCCTCGGCTACGTGCTGCCGTGGGGCCAGATGAGCTTCTGGGGCGCGACCGTCATCACCAACCTGTTCTCGGCCATTCCGATCATCGGCGATCCGATCGTGACCTGGCTGTGGGGCGGCTTCTCGGTCGACAACCCGACGCTCAACCGCTTCTTCAGCCTGCACTACCTGCTGCCGTTCGTGATCGTCGGCGTGGTGGTGCTGCACCTGGTCGCCCTGCACACGCACGGCTCGAACAACCCGCTCGGCATCGACCATAAGAAGAACCCGAAGGACTCGATCCCCTTCCATCCGTACTACACGGTGAAGGACATGTTCGGCCTCGGCGTCTTCCTCATCGTCTACGCCGGCTTCGTGTTCTTCGCGCCGAACTTCCTCGGCCACCCGGACAATTACATCCAGGCGAACCCGCTGCAGACGCCGCCGTCGATCGTGCCGGAATGGTACCTGCTGCCGTTCTACGCCATCCTGCGCTCGGTCCCGGACAAGCTGCTCGGCGTCGTCGCCATGTTCGGCGCGATCTTCGTGCTGTTCCTGCTGCCGTGGCTCGACCGCTCGAAGGTCCGCAGCGCCACCTTCCGCCCGATCTACAAGCAGATCTTCTGGATCTTCCTGGCGGACTGCCTGGTGCTCGGCTGGGCCGGCGCGCAGCATCCGGAAGGCGCGCCGCTGCTGATCGGCCGCCTCGCCACCGCTTACTACTTCATCCACTTCCTCGTCCTCTTGCCGCTGGTCAGCAAGTACGAGAAGCCGCGGGCTCTGCCGGAAAGCATCAGCGCGCCGGTGCTCAAGACGGAGAAAGCGTAATGTCGATCAATCTTCGTCGCGCCCTGCTGCCGGCGCTCGGCCTGCTCGCCGCCGCTTATGCCGCGCCCGCCTTCGCCGCTTCCGGCGTCGCGGTGCCCAAGCAGTCCTGGTCGTTCTCGGGCCCGCTCGGCACCTACGATCGCGGCGCGCTGCAGCGCGGCTTCCAGGTCTACAAGGAAGTCTGCGCGGCTTGCCACGGCCTGCGTCTCGTCGCCTACCGCAATCTCACGGCGCTCGGCTTCTCGGAAGCCGAAGTGAAGGCGCTCGCCGCCGCCGTCGAGGTGCAGGACAAGGAGCCGAACGACCAGGGCGAATATTTCATGCGCCCGGGCCGCCCGGCCGACCACTTCAAGTCGCCGTTCGCCAACGAGCAGGCGGCGCGCGCCGCCAACAACGGCGCCTATCCGCCGGACCTGTCGCTGATCACCAAGGCGCGCTTCGACGGCTCGAACTACCTCTACGCGCTGCTGACCGGCTACAAGGACGCGCCGGCCGGCGTGACCGTGCCGGACGGCATGAGCTACAACGAGTATTTCCCCGGCCATATGATCGCCATGGCCGCGCCGCTGGCCGAAGGCTCGGTGACCTACGCCGACAACACGCCGACGACGGTGCCGCAACTCGCCAAGGACGTGACGACCTTCCTGACCTGGGCCGCCGAGCCCGAGATGGAGGAGCGCAAGCGCCTCGGCGTGAAGGTCATCCTGTTCCTGCTGCTGATGACCGGCGTGTTCTACGCCTGGAAGCGCAAAGTCTGGAAAGACTTGCACTAAGCTTCGCCGCATAAGCGACGCAAAACGCCCCGTCAGATCGACGGGGCGTTTTGCGTTTGGGGGAGGCAACCTCTCCGCTGTCATGGCCGGAACAAGTCCGGCCATGACGCATTAAGAGAGTGCGTCTCTCACCACTTCTCGTATTCGAGGATGTCGAGGCCGATGTTGCGGTCGAGCACGTAGACCAGGCCGCGGTCGTCCACGGTGGCGTCGTTGCTCTGCACGTTGACGTTGGACTTGGCTTTGTCGGGAATGAAGAAGCCCGTTTCCTTGGGCTTCAGCGGATTGGAGAAATCCACCGCCCGCAGGCCGCCGGAGAACCAGGTGGCGAACAGGATCGGCTGAGGGAATTTCTCCTGATACTGGTGCGCGCCGAAGCGGCCGCCGCCGTCGAACAACGGCGTGTCGCGCTCGCTCATGGAGAAGGTCGAGATCGGCACCAGCTTCCGATCGGCGGTGAGTTCGAAGAACCAGACGAAGGCGTGGATGCGGCCCTGGGTGTGGCGCTCCTCCTCGTCGATCACGGCGATGATGTCCTTGCCGCCGATTTTGTAAGGCACGCGCATGGCGGTGTGGGTCGGGTGGGCGAAGGCGGGATGGTAGTCGTAGCTCGCGATCGTCTTGGGCTTGCCGATGTCGGTCACGTCGATGCCGGCGACGCCGCCGTGCCAGCAGCCGGCCCATAGCTCGTTGCCGAGGCGCATGGCGTGATGCAGCTGCTTGTCCGAGCCGTGCCAGTCGCGGACTTCGCCGCCGGCGGTGTGCTGGCCGGGGATCCACCAGCGGCCGACCTCCTCCAGCTTCGTCGGATTGGAATGGTCGTAGATGACCAGGATGTTGCCCTCGAAACCGTCCATGCCGGTCGACATGTAGGCGTAGCGCTCGTCGACGTCGAAGCGGTGGACGCCTTCGCGGCCGGTATATTGATGATGGATCAGCTTGGGCTTGGTCTTGTCGGCGATGTCCCAAATCTTGAAGCCGGCGTCGGGATAGTCGATCTTCGAAGCGTCGAGCAGGTCCTTGATGACCTCCGGATCGAAGCCGGTCGCCTTGGCCAGCTCCGCCTTCGTCGGCTCGTTGCCGCCGCTCTTCGCCATCAGGTCCTGGCGCGCCTCCGCCGTCGTGCGCGCCCGCCGCCAGAACGAGCGGCGCGGCCGCTCGCAGTTGGTGAACATCAGGTCGCCGACGACGCGCACCTTGTGGCTGTGGGTGGCGTCGCCGTCGAGCGCGATGGTCGAGAGCAGCTTCGGTTTGCGCGGGTCCGACACGTCGAAAATGCTCGTGCCGTGCGGCGGGTCCATGTGGCCGACATAGGCGGTCGTGCCCACGAGGGTCACTTGCCCGCCGCCGGGGATGTCGAGGCGCGCGAGGTGCTTGAAGTTCTCGGTAAGCATACGGAACGGTCCTAGTCTCGGGTTATTTCTTCATCGCTTCGACGGCGCGGGCGACGATGTCGGGCGGCGACTTCATCAGGCCGGCGAGCAGCTTGTCCATGGTCTCGCCGGTGACGAGCGAGACGTCGAGGCTCAGCTTGGCGAGATCGGCGACGAGGCGCGGATCGCGCGCCGCCTTGTTGAAGGCCTCGCGGGCGGCGGCGACGCGCTCCTTCGGCACGTCCGGCGGCATGACGAAGGGCCGGCCGAGGGCGAGCGAAGCGAAGATCAGGTTCAGCGTCTGGCGGTCCTGCTCGCTCTTGGCGAAATCGAGGATGAAGGGCACGCCCTTGAGCTCCTCGTGCGGCTCGCCCGAAAGCTGGATCAGGATGTTCAGCTTCTTGTCGCGCAGCCAGTCGGGCTTCTGGTTCTTAAGCGAGGACCAGGACCAGCCGCAGCGGCCCTCGACTTCGCGCCGCTCGATGGCGATGTCGATGTTGGCGCCGACGTAGCCCGAGATGATCTTGAACTTGGTGCCGATCATGTTGTTCAGCACGGCGGGGAACTTCTCGGTGTCGTTGGCGCCGGCGCCGCCGATGATCGTCTCCTGCGCCATGGCGTCCTGGATCGTCTTGGTCTTGGATTCGTGCCAGGTGGCGCAGACGCTGGTCTCGTTGTTGAGGTTGCCGATCCAGTTGAACTTCAGCGTCTCGTATTGCAGCGTCTCCTGCGCCTCGCCGTAGAGCGGCAGCATCGGGATCTCGCGCTGGACCATGCCCATCACCGTGCCGTCCTTGGGCGCGACGGTATAGACGTAGTTGGCGGCGCGGATGCTGGCCGCGCCCTGCATGTTCTGCACGATGATGCTCGGCTTGCCCGGCATCTCGTCGGCGAAATAGCGCGAGAAGGTGCGGGCGTAGATGTCGTAGCCGCCGCCGGCCGCGCCGCCGACGATGATGCGAAGCTGCTTGCCCTTATAGAAATCGGCGGCGCTCTGGGCGTCGGCCTGTGGGGCGAAAAGGATGAGGGCGAGGCTCGCGCCCGCGAGCCGCGTGAAAATCTTGAGCATGTCGTCTCCCTGCCGTCGCCACTGAGCGGCGTCGTTCGTTGAAGCGCGTCCGGCTTAAGCCGGATCGGGGAGAAACCTATAACGCCTCCGCGCCGGCATGACCACCGCGCGGAGGCGTCATAGTTTGTTGCTTTGTCGCCGCAGTCTTGCATAAGACCGCGGCCGGGGCGGGATCAGCGGACGGTCTCTCGGGCCTTCTCGATCAGCCGCGGCGGCGCGCCGTAGATATCGTCGATGATTTTCGCGGCGCTCGCCCCGTCGAGCGTGCCGACGACCGGCAGGTCCGACTTGGCGGCGTCGGCGACGAACTGCGGATCCTTCACCGCGCTGTCGAACGCCTTGCGCAGCAGCGCCAGCCGGTCGGCCGGCACGGCCTTGGAGGCGACATAGGGCCGGCCGACGGCGTCGGCCGAGGTCAGCAGCTTCAGCACCGTCTTGTCGTCCTCGTTCTTCAGCAGGTCGCCGGCGTAGGGCACGCTGCTCGGCAGGTTGGGCACGGGGCCGGGCGCGAATTTGACGATCGGGTTGATCTTGTTCTCGGCGAGCCAAGCCGGCGGATTGCTGCTCCAGGCGCCGCAGCCGCCGTCGAGCTCGCCGCGCTCGATGGCGAGGCGCTCCTCGGCGCTTCCGGGATAGCCGGTGATGATCTTGATCTTCGCGCCGAAGAGATTCTTCAGCGTCGCGGCGTTGTTGTAGCTCGAACTGCCGGTCTGCTGCGTGCCGATGTTGAAGTTGCCGCGCTTCATCAGGTCGTCCCAATTCTTCACGCCGGTGGCGTGCCAGGCGTAGCAGGCGCGCAGGTCGGCGGTGATGCTGCCGATCCAGGCGACGTCGGAAAGCTTGAAATTGATCTTGTCCGGCGCCGTCAGCGATTCGACGATGACGCCGGGGTTGAAGGCGGTCATCACGCTGCCGTCTTTCGGCGCGTTGGCGTCGAGATGCAGCACGGCCTTCAAGCTGCCGCTGCCGGGCATGTTCTGCACGATGACGTTGGGTTCGCCCGGCAGGTATTTGCCGAAGCTGCGCGCCAGCAGCCGGGTGTAGGCGTCGTAGCCGCCGCCCGGCGTCGCGCCGACGACCATGGTGATCGTCTTGAATTCGGGGCTTTGCGCGGCGGCAGGGGCGGCGAGGGCGGCGGCGAGCAGGCCGAGGGCGCTGGCGGCGGCCAGGCCGCGACGGATGTGACGCATGGACGTGATCTCCCTGTGTTTTCGAGCTTGAGACGGTTCGGGCCGCCCGCGCTTTCGCGCGAACGGCCCGCCGGGCTGAACGCCGCCTTGTGCCGGCGGTTTGGGCGTTCCGTCAGGCGCGCAACGCGTGTCGCGCCTCAGGCGCGCGGGTCATGTCGCGCCTCAGGCGCGCGGGTCATGTCGCGCCTCAGGTGCGCGGGTCATGTCGCGCCTCAGGCGCGCAATTCATACGGAATCTGCTGCGGGCCGAAGCGCTCGACGACCGTGTTGGTCTTGGGATCGAAGCCCTTCTGCAGCACGGTGCCTTCGCCGAGGCGCTGGCTGCGCAGGATGACCGCGACCGAGCGGGTCGGGCCGCCCTGTTCGGCATGGATGTCGTAAGGCGGCACCAGATCGACCTTGCCCTGCGTGCCGGTGGTGACGGAGGACATCCGCACCTCGGCGTAGCCCGGCTTGCTGCCGTCGTCGACGCGCTCGAAGCGTTCGAGGGATTCGGTGCCGTCGAGCACGCCGTAAAGCACCCAGGCGTTGGCGTGGTCGTGGACGCTGCCGAAGCGGCCCGGCATCCGCACCACGCCGTTGATGGCGAAGCCCAATTCCTCATCGACGTAGAACAGCAGGTTCTTGCCGCCGTCAGTGCAGGGCCAGTCGGCCGACCGCGCTTTCAGCTCATCGTCCATGACGAGCTTTTCCAGCAGCGGCTTGGCCTTTTCCATGCGCGTCTGGGTGTCGGGCTCGGCGGCCCACAGGGCGCGCAGATCGTCGATGAAGCGCTGAAAGACGGGTAGACGCGGCGCGACGGCTTTTTCGGGAGCGGTCGCTTTATTCATGGATCGGCGCTCCTTCGATGGCGCAGCGGCGCAGCAGGCGGCGCTCCTCGGGCGGGAACCAGGTGCGGGCATGGATGGCGCAGCGGTTGTCCCACATGACGAAATCGTCGAGCTTCCATTTGTGCTCGTAGATGAATTCGGGGCGCTCGCCGATCTCATAGAGCTGTTCCAGCAGCACCTCGTTCTCCTCCTTGGAGAAGCCTTCGATGCGCGCGGTCATCAAGCGGTCGACGAACAGCGATTTGCGCCCGGTCTCGGCATGGGTCGAGAACACCGGATGGAAGTAATGCGCCGAGCCGCTGAGATCGTCCTTCAGCTCGACCTTGGCGCTGCGCTCGTATTCGTGGATGTGCAGCGCCTTCTTGCCGGCCAGCTTGGTCTTCAATTCGGCGGGCAGCGCGTCGTAGGCTTTGTACATGTTGGAGAATTGCGTGTTGCCGCCGGTCGAGGGCAGTTCGAGCGCATAGAGGAACGTGTAATTGTAGGGCTTCTCGGCATAGCCCGAATCGATGTGGAACCACATCTCGCCCTCGCCGAAGGCGCCGATCGGCTCGCCGTTCTCCTTGATGTTGCTGACCAGCAGCACGTTGGGATCGTTCTGCTTGGTGCCGTGCGTGCGGTGTTGCAGATCCTGGCGGAACATGGCGTTCTTGCGCCGGCCGAGGTTGCCGAAATAGCCGGCGAAGCGCAGCTGCTGCTCCTGGGTGATTTTCTGGCCGCGGAAGACCAGCACGATATGATCGTTCCACGCCTGGCGGATGGCGGCGACCGTCTCCGGCGTCAGCTCCTGGGTCAGGTCCACCCCGGTGATCTCCGCGCCGCAGGCGGCGGATAGGGGCGTGACCTTCATGGATTCCAGCCCCCGCGTTTCGATCACAGACGCCATGGCGCTTCTCCCAAAAATAATGAAACGATGTCTCGTTTTTTATTAACGAGGATGATATAAAGGCGCTCAAGGCCCGTCAAGCGGCCGACCGTTTCATAATCCCTCCTCGCCGCAACGAGACGCTCATGGCCCGTCCCGCCGTCCAGCCGCCGGCCTCCGCCGGAGAGAACCGTTACGCCGTCGAAGCGGTGACTCGCGCCGCCCGCGTGCTGGCGCTGTTCGACCGCGCGCGGCCGCGCCAGAGCCTGGCCGAACTGGCCGAGCGCAGCGGCGTGCCGCGCCTGACGCTGCGCGGCATCCTCGACACCCTGGCGGCGCACGACCTGCTGATCGAGGAGGGCGACGGCTTCTACCGCCTGGGCTACGCCTGGCTGCGCTTCGCCGACGTGCGGCGCAACCAGCTCGACATCCGCGGCAGCGCCGTGCCGATCATGCGCGCCATCCGCGACGGCGTGAACGAGACGGTGATCCTCAGCTTGCGCATCGGCGACCGCCGCGTGCATCTCGATTACGTCGAAAGCACGCAGCCGATCCGCCGCATCACCCAGCCCGGCCACGAGGGGCCGGTGCATGTCGGCGCCGCCGGCATGGTCCTGATGTCGGGCTTTTCGGACGCCGAGCTGGCGGCCTATCGCGCGCGCAGCCCGGACATCGCCGACCCGGAATGGGCGGCGGTGCTCGCCGGCGTTGCCGACGCCAAGCGCGACGGCCATTCGGTGGTGGCCGGCAAGGTCAACGTCCATACCGCCGCCGTCGCCGCGCCGGTGCGCGCCTATTCGGGCGAGATCATCGCGACGCTGACGATCTCCTGTCCGACCGACCGCTTCACGCCGGAGCTGAGCGAGCGCTGCGTCCGCCTGGTGACGGACGGCGCGGCCAAGCTGTCGCGCGCGCTGGGATATTCGGCATGACCGCATCCAAGCCGTTCATGCCGAAACCGCCGGTCAAGCCGGACGCCAAACGCGTCCGCGTGGTCGATCGCGCGGCGTGCATCATGGACTGCTTCTCGCGCGATAGCGCCGAACTGTCGCTGCCGCAGCTGTGCGCGCGGCTGGAATTGCCGAAAGCGACGGTGTTCCGCATCCTCACCACCCTGGTCGATCAGGGCTGGCTCGCCTACAACGGCCAGACGGCGCTCTACACCCTCGGGTTCGCGGCGCTGCGCCACGCCGACAGCCTGCTGCGCGGCCTCGACATTCGCGCCAAGGCGCGGCCCTTCCTGCGCAACGTGCGCGACGCGGTGAACGAGACGGTGATCCTGTCTTTGCGCGACGGCGACCATCGCATCAACATCGACAGCATCGACGGCGGCCAGGCCATCGCCCAGACGCTGCAGCTCGGCGTGCGCGCGCCGCTCTACACGGGCGCGGCCAGCCAGGTGTTCCTCGCCGCCATGAGCGACGCGGAGATCGACGCCTATCTCGCGCGCACCGAACTGATCGCCTACAATCCCGCGACGCTGACGACGCCGGAGGCGGTGCGGTCGCGGGTGGCGCAGGTGCGCGCCCAGGGCTACGCCCGCACGCACGGCGAATTCACCTTAAGCGCGTCGCAGACCGCGGCGCTCGCCGTGCCGGTGCGCGACGGCGCCGGCAAGACCGTCGCCGTGCTGCACGTGTCGGGGCCGCAGAACCGCATGGACGAAGCGGCGGAGCGGACCTGCCGCGACGTCCTGCTGCGCGAAAGCGCGGCGCTGACGGCGGCGTTGCAGGCCGGCGGCTAGGCGCGCGGTTCAGGCGGCCTGCTGGCGCGGGCCGCGCCGCACCGTCGCGACGCGCAGCACTAGCGTCAGCAGCAGCAGCGCCAGGATCATCAGGGTGCCGATGGCGCCGACCATGACCGCCTCGCCTTCGCCCCACAGATTCCAGATCGTCACCGCCAGCAGCTCGTTCTGCTCGCCTTCCGTCAAGATCAGCGGTTGGCCGGCGATGCGGACGGCGTGCAGCGCCGTCCAGATCCAGACGCTGACGAAGGCGGGCAGCAGCAGCGGCACGAACACGCGCCACATGACGCGCCATTGCGGCGCGCCGGAAATCTGCGCCGCTTCCTCCAGGTCCTTGTGGATTTGCAGGATCGCCGCGTTCATCACGCGCGTGCCGTACGACATGAAGCCGATGACGAAAACGATGCAGACCGTCCAGATCGTGCCGAACAGGGCGAGGCCCAGCTTGTCGCCCTTCAGGAACAGCCAGAGCATGGCGAGGCCGATGACGATGCCGGGGATGGCGTGCGGCAGGAACACGAGCTGGTCGAGCAGCTTGCGGCCCCAGAATTTGCTGCGCACGACGACCAGAGAGATGCAGAAGGAGATCGCGACGGTGGCGGTCGAGGTGATCAGCACCATGATGCCGGTGTTCCACAGCACGACGCGCATCTGCTCCATCTCGAACACGGCGCGGTAGTTGGCCAGCGTGGCGCGCGACAAGGATGCCAGCGACGGCGACATCAGCACCGGCATGAAGGAGATGTAAGCCAGCACCAGCGTCGGCAGCACGACCGATAGCAGCAGGTAGAGGACGACCAGGGCGAGGGCGGGATAGCGCCAGGCGCCGAGCGCCTGGATGCGCGGCCGATAACCCTTGCCGGTGACGATGCTGAAGCGCTCGGCCTTAGAGATCACCCGGCTGTAGGCGATGGTGGCGACGATGGCGACGACTAGGTAGAGCAGGGCGAGCGAATTGGCCTCGCCATAGTTCGGCAGGAAAGTGGCCGGGTTGAGCGCGGCGAAAATCTTGGTCGAGAAAACATAGATGCCGCTCGGCAGGCCGAGGATGCCCGGCACCTCGAACACTTCGAGGGCGGTGATGAACTGATAGATCGCCACCGCGACGAGGCCTGGCAGCATCAGGCGGATGGTGATTTTGCGCAGGGTGCTCGCGCCGCCGGCCCCCGACATGGCGGCGGCCTCCTCCAGCGTCGGATCCATGCTGCGCAAAAGCGGCACCAGCATGAGGAAGGCAGTCGGCACCAGGCGCAGGCCTTCGACGAAGACCATGCCGCCGATCGAATAGATGTTGATCGGCCCTTCCGCCAGGCCGAACCAGTCCATCAGGCTGCGGTTGATGAAGCCGATCTTGGGGCTGAGCATCAGCACCCAGGCCATCGCCTGCAGCATGCCCGGCATCGCCAGGGTCATCGGCACGGCGGCGTAGATCCAGATCTTGCCCGGCATGTCGGTGCGCTCGACGAGCCAGGCGAGCAGGATGGCGATGCCGAGGCCGACGACCATGCTGCCGAGGACATACCACAGCGTGTTGAAGAACACCGCGCCGGTGCCCGGATCGGTCCACACGCGGATGTGGTTCTGCATCCCGAGCGTGTCGAAGGAGAACGCGCCCGGCATCGAGGCGGTGGAGAAGCTGCCGAGCACCAGGAAGACGAGCGGCAGGAACACCGCCGCCGCGACCAGGATCAGCAGCAGCCAAGGCCACAAATTGAAGCGTCCGCGGCGCGCGAACGCCGCGCCGAAGGCCCAGCCGTCCGGGCGGGCGGTGTCGGCGGTCATGGCCTGTCCTCCGCGCCTTTAAGCCGTCGTCAAACCAGCTCGCGCGACGGATCGGCCTTGTTGCCGGCGAAATCCTTGTCGGTGTCGGCGAAATTCTTTTGCGCGTCGAACGAGACGATCTGGTTCATCGCCGGATCGCGCAGCAGGCCGAACGGATCGCGGCCGGCTTCGACCGATTCCACGCATTCGAACAGCAGCTTGCGCAGCATGACGATGCCGCGGTCGGAGGTGGCGAGGAATTCCTTGGTGCGGTCGGTGATGCGGCCCTGGCTCTCTTGCGCGGCGCGGTCCTGCTCGTGCGAGGTCAAGCGCCACCAGCCGTCCTCGACCTTGGCATATTCGCCGCGCGGCAGGTTCTCGTGGCCCTTCACCGTTTCCACGCCCGGCTTGCCGCCTTCGGTCTCCTGGGCGCGCACGAAATAGGTGATGGTGTCGACGTCGTCCACCGGCACGCGCAGGTGCAGATAGTGCGACGGCCGCTCGCCGACCCGCGCGCCGTAGCGCCGCGTGTGCGACGGGAAAATATGGTGGCTGACGTTCTCGGTCTTGCCGGGATATTTCGCGCTCATGCGGAAGCCGTACCATTTCTGGTCCCAGATCACGGTATCGGGGCGCTTGAGGGCGATGGTCGGGTAGACCGGCGCGTGCAGCGCCATGCTGTGGTATTTGTCGACGCCGTTCTCGGCGCGCTGCAGCCAGTTGCAATGCTCGACGGCCGAGCTGAGCTGGCGGTCGAGGTCGTCGCGCACCAGGAGATCGTAGTTCGGCAGCAGCGGTGCGGGCTCGGGGCCCATGTAGGCGAACACCAGGCCGCCCATCTCCTGGGTCTTGTAGCCGGCGATCTTGACGCTCTTGCACAGCGCATTGTCGTCCGGCTCGGCCGGCATCTCGACGCACTGGCCGGTCGTGTCGTAAAGCCAGCCGTGATAGCAGCAGCGGATGCCGTTTCGCTCGACGCGGCCGTGCTCCAGCGAGGCGAGGCGGTGGGCGCAAGCCTGGGCCACCAACCCGACCTTGCCGTTGCCGGCGCGGAACAGGATCAGGTCTTCGCCGAGAATGCGCACCGGTTTGGGCACGCTGCCGGTTTGGGCGCTATAGCCGACCGGCCACCAATAACGCCGCATCACTTCGCCCATGCGCGTGCCGGGGCCGATGCGGGTCAGCAGCTCGTTGTCCTCTGGCGTCATGGCGTCTCTCTCCCTCGTTCGCGGCCCGTTCGAGCGGGCCTGCATTCGCATTGTTCAGGCGAGACTAGGAGGGGCGGGGCGGCGGCGTAAACCGCGAAGACGGAATGATACTTATTCCCTGAAGGGCGAAAGCGTCCCTCAAGGACGAATGTTCAGACATGCGGCGACGCGCCGCCATCGGCCAGCGCCGGCGCGCCGAGCTTGCGCGCGAGATAGCCGCTGAGGAAATCGAGAAACAGCTCGACGCGCTTGGGCACCGCCGTGGCGCGCGGGTAGTAGGCGAGGATGAAACGCTTGGCGCGCGTCGTGTCGGCGAAGATCGGCTGCAAGCGGCCCTGGGCGAGATCGTCGGCGGCGGCATATTCGAGAATCTGGGCGATGCCGGCGCCCTGGATCAGCGCGTCGTAGAGCGCCGCGCCGCTGTTGCTGCTGTAGTTGCCGGTGACGCGCACGGTGTAGGTGCCTTTCGGCCCGGTGAAGTGCCACAGGTCGGCGGACGGCGGGATGGCGAGGATCAGGCAATTGTGCTCGGCCAATTCCTGCGGCGTGCGCGGCAGGCCGGCGCGGGCGAAATAGCTCGGCGCGGCGCAGATCAGATAGCGCACCGAGCCGATGATGCGGCGATCGACGCTGGTGCTGTGCTGCAGCGCTTCGCGCTCATTCGACAGGCGGATCGTCACGTCGACGTCCTGATGGATCAGGTTGATCGTGTTCGAGGGGGCGAGCACCAGATCGACGGCGACATCGGGGTACTTGGCGATGAATTCGGCGATCGCCGGCGCCATCAGGCTTTGGCCGAGGCCGAGCGTCGAATGCACGCGCAGCCGGCCGCTCAAGGTCGCTTGCGCCGCGGCGGTCGAGCGCTGCGCCTCGTCGAGCGCGATCAGGATGCGTTCGGCGTGGGCGTGAAACTCCGCGCCGGCTTCGGTGACGGCGAGATGGCGCGTCGAGCGCTTGAGCAGCTGCACGCCGAGGCCGCTTTCGAGCCGCGAGATGCGCTTGCTCACCGCCGATTGCGACATGCCGAGCGCCGCCGCCGCGCCGCTGAAATTCTGCTTCTCGACGACCTTCAGGAAGGCCCGCAAATCGCTGATATATTCCATGACTCTCTTGCGGCGTGATCGCCGCCCCCAGCGCCGCCCGAATATCAGTTATTCCAATTCTCCCGGTAGCGGCTCCAAAACAATTGTCCCATGCTCGGCGAAAGCCAAGCGCGAAACGCGCCACGCGCGAGAAAAAACGTCTGGGGAGAGAGACCATGAGCATTGTCCGCCACAGGACCGTCCGCAATTGGACCGTCCGCGCGTTGCCGGCGGCGCTCGCCGCCGTTCTGGCCGTCGGCGTGCCGACCGCCGATGCCGCCGACATTCCCAAAAGCACGCAGGAATTTCTCAAGCAGCTGAACTTCGGCGAGGACAAGCTCGCCGGGCTCGACAAGGAATTGGCGGTGCCGCAGGCCTGGCTCGACGACGCCCGCAAGAATCCGACGGTGCGCGTCGGCGGCTCGGAAGATCCGCCGCTGCACGCGCAGATGATCAAGCCGTTCCTCGAACGCTATCCCTTCATCAAGGTGCAGTTTCAGCGCGGCAGCGCCAACGAGCGCGTCATCCGCCCGCTGCTCGCCTTCCGCGAAGGCCGCTACCTGATGGACGTGGTGCGCAGCATGGACGGCTCGCTCAGCGAGTTCATCGCCGCCAACGCCGCCACCGACATGCGCGACCTGCCGACCTTCAACGTGGCGCTGGAGGGTAGCCATGCCGAGGGCGGCATCGCGATCAGCTTCCGCCAGCGGCCCTATTGCATGGCCTACAACCCGGACCTGGTGCGCGAAGATCAGATGCCGAAGACCTGGAAGGATCTGCCCAACACGCCGATTCTGGCGAACGGCCGCATCGGCGTGGTGATGCTGCCGCATCTGTGGTTCATGCCGCTGTGGGGCAAGTTCGGCGAGGAATGGGCGACGCAGTATCTCGACGATTTCTTCGTCAAGCTGCAGCCCCAGGTGCGCCGCGAGGGCCTGAACGCGGCGATGTCTCTGGTCGGCGCCGGCGAGAACTACGTCTCGATCCCGGCCTATGGCGAGCGCATCAAGCAGCTGCGCGACAAGGGCAGCCCGGTGAAATGGTATTGCCCGCAGGACATCGTGCCGGTCGAGCGGCCGAATCTGACGATCTTCCGCGGCACGCCGAACATGGCGGCGGCCAAGCTCTACGTGAACTGGGTGCTGAGCAAGGAAGGCCAGATCGCCCAGCTCGCCGTGTTCGAGGCCCTGCCGATCCACAAGGATCTGCAGAGCGACGATTTCTGGCTCTATCCCGATCAGATGCGCGGCCGCGAGCTGATCAATTTTAACGATCAGCCGGCGACCGAGAAATTCCTCAAGATGTGGAACAAATACGCGCTCGGCAGTTCGGGCAAATAAGCGGGAGGCGTTTATGGCCGCGCATATCACGACGATCCGCGAGGCGGTCGACAAGCATGTCGCGGAGAAGGGCGCGCACGGCCGCGTGCTCTTGTCGCAAGTGGGCGACCTGTTGATCGCGCTCAACCTGATGCCGCCGGGATCGCACAACGAGTTCCACTATCATAAGGGCTCGTCGCAGAGCTTCCTCTGTTTCGAGGGCGAGATGACGGTGCGCACCAAGGAGCACGAAGGGGCCGAGCCGGTCGTCCACCGCTTGACGGCGGGCATGTGCGTGCTGGTGCCGGCCGACCAATATTATCAGCTCCATAACGAGAGCGATAAGATGGCGATCCTCTACCAGGTGAAGGCCCCGGGCGACCAGATCGTCGTCGAGGGCAAGGGTCCGATCAACAACAAGGACTACTTCACCAAGGAGAACAAGGAGCGCATGCGCGCCGGCACGATCTGAGCCGCGCGCGAATCGCCATGTCCGTTCCTGTCGTCAAGCCAGGCGGCTTGTTGTGCCGCCTCGGCGATCTGCCTGATCCGTCCTCCAAGCTGTTCGTCCTCAAGTTCGACGACGGCGAGGAGGTCGAGATTTTCCTCGCGCGGCGCGGCGACGAGGTGTTCGGCTACGTCAATAGCTGCCCGCACGAGGATATGCCGCTGCAATGCGGCGAGCAGGGCTCGTTCCTCAGCCTCGATAAGCGGCGCATCTTCTGCCAGGTCCACGGCGCGTCGTTCGACATGGCGACCGGCTGCGCGCTTTCGGGCCCGGCGCTGCCGGACGGCTGCCTGATGAAAGTGCCGCTGGTGAGAGAGGGCGAGGACATCCGGCTCGCGCCGCGCTAAGCGCGCGCAAAGAAAAACGGCGGCTCCCTGCGGAGCCGCCGTTTGCGTTTCTATGGCGCGTCGCTCAGCCGACGTGCTTGGCGAGGAAGTCGAGGGTGCGCTGGCGGGCGAGCTTGGCGGAGGCTTCGTGGTAGCTGCCGCGCTCGTCGCAATTGAAGCCGTGGCCGGCGCCTTCGTAGACGTAGACCGTCACTTCCGGGCGCGCCGCCTTGATCTTCTCGACCTTCTCCATCGGGATGCCCTTGTCCTCGGTGCCGTTGTGCAGGATCGTCGGGCACTTGGGCTTTTCCTCGGCGAAGTCGGCGACGTTGCCGCCGTAATAGGCGACCGAGGCGTCGAAGTTCAGGCGCGTCGCGCCGAGCCAGGCGACCGAGCCGCCGAAGCAATAGCCGATGATCGCCACTTTGCCGGCCGGCTTGGCGGCTTCATAGGCGGCCTGGGTGTCGGCCAGCACCGCGTCCCACTTGAGCTGGGCGCGCGTGTTTTTGCCCTTCTCCTGGTCCTCCGGCGTGTAGCCGAGCTGCATGTCGGGCGAGACGCGGTCGAACAGCGCCGGCGCGATCACCAGATAGCCGTCCTTGGCGTAGCCGTCGGCGACGGCGCGGATGTGCTTGTTCGCGCCGAAGATCTCCTGGATCAGCACGATGCCGCCCTTCGGCTTGCCTGCGGGCTCCGCCTTGTAAGCGCCGAACTTGTGGCCGTCCGACGCGGTCAATTGAATCATGCTACCCATGGTCGATCCTTTCCGTTGAGGTGTCCCTGTTCCCCGCGAGGCGGGGATTATTGTGATTCCTGGCCCGCGAAACGGCCGTAAAACGCTTTATGAAACGCTCGGGGCCGCGCGGACGCGAAAGACTACTCGAATGCGGTCAGACGGCAAGCGTCCGTCGGGCCGCGGCGGCGATTTTATCGGCGTCCGGCGTCAGGAACGCTTCCATGCCGGGACTGAACGGCGTCGGCGTGTGCGGCCGCATCACCCGCGCGATCGGCGCTCGCAAGAATTTGAAGCCTTTTTCGGCGACCATGGCGGCGATCTCCGAGGCGCTGCCGAAGCTCGGCCCTTCGTCGGCCACCACGAGCCGGCCGGTCTTGGCGACCGATGCGAGAATCCCCGCTTCATCGAGCGGAACCAGCGTGCGCGGATCGACCACCTCGGCGGAGATGCCGTCCTTGGCGAGCAGGTCGGCGGCTTTCAGCGCCTCCGTCACCTGGCGCGACAGGGCGACGATGGTGACGTCCGTGCCCTGGCGATGGACGGCGGCCTTGCCGAACGGCACGCGATGATCGCCGGCCGGCACCTCGGCGCGCAAGCCGAGCAGCGTCGGGTGGACGAGCATGACGGTGGCGTTGTCGCTGTAGATCGCGCTGAGCGTCAGGCCCTTGGCGTCGGCCGGCGTCGCCGGCATGACGATCTCGAGGCCCGGATTATGCGCGTAAGCGCCGTGCGGGCTGGCCGAATGCTGCGGCCCGCCACCATTGCGCAGGCCGTGGAACATGCAGTAAGTGACGGGCGATTTGAGCCGTCCGCCCGACATGTAGCGCGCGTTGGCGGCCTCGTTGACCACCTGGTTCCAGGCTTCGAAGGCGAACACGCCGCTGCCGAAATGGTGGAACATGCGCAGGCCCGTCATCGACGCGCCGAGCGACAGCATGGCGACGGCGGCTTCCGAGGTCGGCGGATCGAGCACGCGGTCGCCATAAGGCGCGAGGCGCTTGTCGGCGGACGCCTCCGCGCCATGGCCGGAAATGCCGCGGCCGATGATCGAAACTTTGGGATCGGCCTCCAGGGCGACGCAGAGCGCGTCGACCAGGGCTTCGGCGAAATTCATCTCAGGCATGGGGCGCTCCTCAGGCGAACTGCTTGGCGGCGTCTTCCGCCTTGGGGAAGGGCGATGCCTCGGCGGCGATGCGCGCCTTCGCCGTCTCGTCGGCGACGCGCTTGTCGAGGGCGAGCAGCTCGTCGCGCGTCGCCACGCCTTCGCCGATCAGTTTCTTGGCGTACAGCAGGATCGGATCGTAGATCTTGATCCAATCGGCGTGCTTGCCGTCGATGCGGCCCTCGTCCCACGCCATCGCGATGTCGGTGACGCCGGTCGGGAAGGCGGCATGGACCTGGTGCGAGCCGGGCCAGCGCTCCAGATCGGCCTGCAGGAATATCGGGCCCTTGCCGCCGCGCACATGGGCCACGGCTTTCTTCGCCGCCTCGTGCACCTCCTCGACGTTTCTGCCGTCGACGACCACGGTGGGGATGTCGAGCGCGGCGGGCACATGCGACAAATGCTTGGCCGCCAGCATGGAGGAGGGGCGCTGGCCGGGCTTGCTGTTGTTCTCGCACATGAAGAACACCGGCAGCTTGTGCAGCGCCGCGAGGTTCAGCGCCTCGTAGGCGATGCCCTCGTCGAGCGTGCCGTCGCCGAAATGCGCGACCGAGATCGCCTTGCTGTTCTGCTTCATCAGGCCGTAGGCCGAGCCGACGGCGAGGGCGATGGAGCCGCCGACCATGGCCGAGGTCGAATGGAAGCCCGCGTCGGGATCGCAGATGTGCCACGGCCCGCCGCGCCCCTTGTTGGTGCCGCCCTCGCGGCCCAGAACTTCGGCGAACATGGCGGCGCGGTCGGAGCCGCGCGCGACGAGATAGCCGTGATTGCGGTGCGTCGTGTGGGCGATATCGTCTTTGCCCAGCGCGAGGCAGGCTCCCGCGCCCGCGCCTTCCGCGCCGATATAGAGATGCTGGCGGCCGACATACTCGTGCGCCAGCGCGAGGCGGATGACGTCCTCCTCGAAGCGGCGGATGCGCAACATGCAGTCGAACAGCGCCAAGCGCTCTTGCTTGTTCAAGCCTTCCTCCCTGGTGAGCCGCGCCGGTTGGTCCGCCGCTTGTGCCCAAGACGCGCGTCCATTTTTTATCGGGCGCGTTTCATTTTGATGCCGCGCCGACGCGCAGGCGGAGCCACAGTAGAAGCCGGAAAAATCGCCAGCAAGGGCAAAAGAATTTTTGCCGCATCGACGCGCGGTAACGAAATGCCGGAAGGAATTTTGGGACGGCATGATGCGCGAATCGTCGGCTGGCCCCGCGCGGCGAAAGCGATTAGGCTTTCCGAGCTCAGCAAAAACGAGCCGACAAGACAACAAGCGCGCGCGGGAGGCGCGAAACCGATGGCGCGTGCCGCCGCCAAGACGAAGGCTACTCCAAAGAAAGGCGCCAAAGCGAAAGCCGCCAAGCCGGGCGCGGAGGCCGCGCCGCTCGCGCTCTATCGCACGATCGCCACGATCCGCGCTTTCGAGGAGACGGTGCAGCGCCTGTTTCTCGGCGGACACATTCCCGGCCTGGTGCATCTCTACATGGGCCAGGAGGCGGTCGCCGCCGGCGTCTGCGCCGAATTGGCAGAGAGCGATTTCATCGCCAGCCATCACCGCGGCCATGGCCATTGCATCGCCAAGGGCGGCGATCTCGAAAAGCTGTTCGCCGAGCTGCTCGGCAAGCGCGCCGGCTACGGCCTCGGGCGCGGCGGTTCGATGCACATCTTCGATCCGGCCAACGGCAATCTCGGCACCACCGGCATCGTCGGCGGCTCGGTGCCGCTGGCGGCCGGCGCGGCGCTGACCGCCAAGCTGCGCAAGACCGGCCAAGTCGCGGTCAGCTTCTTCGGCGACGGCGTGCTCAATCAGGGCATCATGTTCGAAGCGATGAACATGGCGGCGATCTGGAACCTGCCGGCTATCTTCGTCTGCGAGAACAACGGATTCGGCGAATTCACTAGCATCGACGACGTGACGGCGGGCAAGGACATCGCCGATCGCGGCAAAGCCTTCGCCATCCCGTCCGAGCATGTCGACGGCATGGACGTCCTCACCGTGCAGGCGGCGGCGCGCAAGGCGGTCGCGCGGGCGCGCGCCGGCAAGGGGCCGAGCTTCCTGATCTGCGCCACCTGGCGCTACAGCGGCCATCATGTCGGCGACAAGCAGGACTACAAGGAGGACGCGGCGACGAAAGCCTGGCGCAAGCGCGACCCGCTCGCGCAATTGGCGCGCAAGCTCGTCGCGAAAAAGCGCGCGAGCCAGGCGCAGCTCGACAATATCGCCGACGAGGCGAAGGCGGCCGTCGCCGCCGCGGCGGACGCGGCGCGCAAGCTGCCCGCGCCGGGGCCGGGCGACCTGATGGAGCGTCTCTATGCCGAGTAAGACGCTGACCGTGAAAGACGCCATCCTCGAAGCCTTGTTCGAGGAGATGGCGCGCGACGACCGCGTCTGCGTCATCGGCGAGGATGTGGGCGCGGCCGGCGGCGTGTTCGGCCAGACCAAGGGCCTGTTCGACAAATTCGGCGCGGACCGCGTGGTCGACACGCCGATCTCCGAACCGGCGATCTTCGGCATGTCGGTCGGCGCGGCGATGGCCGGCATGCGCCCGGTCGTCGAAGTGATGTTCGGCGACTTCATCACCCTGGTGATGGACCAGCTCGTCAACCAGGCGGCCAAGATCCATTACATGTCGGCCGGCGGCTACCGCGTGCCGCTGGTGCTGCGCACGGCGGTCGGCGTCGGCGGCAATCTCGGCCCGCAGCATTCGCAAAGCTTCCACGCCTGGGTCGCGCACGTGCCGGGCCTCAAAGTCGTCATGCCGCAATCGGCGGCCGACGCCAAAGGGCTGATGAAAGCGGCGATCCGCGACGACAATCCAGTGGTCTTCATCGAAGACCGCACCACCTACAACCTCAAGGGCGAGGTGCCGGAGGGCGAGGCGGCGCTGCTGCCGCTCGGGCGCGCGAATGTCGTGCGCGCGGGCCGCGACGCCACGGTGGTCGCCGTGTCGCGCATGGTGCCGATGGCGCTGAAAGCCGCCGACATTCTCGCCGCCGAGGGGATCGAGATCGAGATCGTCGATCCGCGCAGCATCGCGCCGTTAGATGTCGAGACGATTCTGGCCTCGGCGCGCAAGACCTCGCGCGTCCTGGTGACGGACGCGGGCCATCTCGATTACGGCGTCACCGGCGAGATCGCCGCGTTGATCGCCGAGCACGCCTTCGACCACCTCGACGCGCCGGTGACGCGCCTCGGCGCGCCGGCCGTGCCGATTCCCTGCAACGCCGCGCTGGAGCCGCTGGTGGTGCCGAACGAACAGCAGATCGCCCAAAAAATCCGGGGGCTGCTGAATGCCTGAAACCATGTCTGGGAGGACATATGCCCGAACTGCTCAACCCGGAGGCCCGCCGCTCGCTGCTTGAGCGCATGCTGCTCATGCGGCGCTTCGAGGAGATGGTCGTTCACATGGCGGCCAAGCACAAATATATCGGCCGCAACCATCTCTATATCGGCCACGAGGGCACCGGCGCGGCGGTGATGGCGCTGCTCAAGCCCGGCGACCTCGCGCATACGACGCATCGCAACCACGGCCATATCGTCGGGCGCGGCGCCGATCCGGGCAAGGCGCTGGCCGAGATCATGGGCCGCGAGGGCGGCCGCCGCCCATGATCGTCTCGCGCTGGCGCGCGTCCTCCAGCGTCTTGGTCGGCGAGGTGTGCCAGGTGTAGGTGATCTCGACGATGGGCGTGGCGCGGCCGACCCAGGTGAATTTGGCGGCGTCGTATTGGATGCCGTCCGATTCGAGCGCTTGCTCGATGGCGATGGCCTGCGGCGCGCCGCCGATCACCGTGCCGTCCTTCGGCGCGACGTTGTAGAGCCAGTTGACCATCTTGAGATGGCCGGCTCCCGGCATGTTATTGACGATGACGGTGGGGTTGCCGGGAATGTGCTTGCCGATATGGCGCGCCACCAGCCGGCCGTAAAGATCGTAGCCGCCGCCCGGATTGGTGCCGATCACCATCTCGACGTTGCGGCTTTTATAGAAGTCGGCGACGGCGTTCTGCGCCGCGGCTTCGGATGCGGCGAACGCGGCGGATGAAAAAGCGGACGCGATCAGGACCGCGCGCGGTCCTCCCTTGAGAATGGACGGCATGTTTCCTCCCAGATCGTCGTTTGATGAAGATGACGAGTCATTGGTCCCTATCGGTTTTATCGGCCGGTTTTTATCGGCCGGTTTTATGGCGCTTATGCGGAGCGCGGTTGCGCGCAAAGCATAGGCCCGCGCGCGCGTATGCCTCCAGCCACGCGAACGCGGCTAAAATGAAACGAGGCGCGCCTTTTTGAAGCGCGCCCCGCCGGACGATGGCCGTGATGATGAAATGCGGTCAGACGTTGAAGCGGAAATGCACCACGTCGCCGTCGGCGACGACGTATTCCTTGCCCTCGACGCGCGCTTTGCCGGCTTCTTTCGCGCCCTGTTCGCCGCCGAGCGCCACGTAATCGGCATAGCTGATCACTTCGGCGGCGATGAAGCCGCGCTCGAAGTCGGTGTGGATCACGCCGGCGGCCTGCGGCGCTTTCATGCCCTTGGTGATGGTCCAGGCGCGCGCTTCCTTGGGGCCGACCGTGAAGTAAGTCAGCAGGCCCAGGAGTTCGTAGCCGGCGCGGATCACGCGGTTGAGGCCGGTTTCCTCCAACCCTAAGCCGGCGAGGAACTCGGCGCGCTCCTCGGGTGCCAGGCTGACCACTTCGGCCTCGATGGCGGCCGAGACGACCACACACTTTGCGCCAGTGCGCGTCGCCATCTCCTCGACCTTCTGGCTGAAAGCGTTGCCGCTGGCGGCCGAGGCTTCCTCGACGTTGCAGGCGTAGAGCACCGGCTTGCCGGTGAGCAGGGCGAGCTGCTTGAACAGCGCCGCTTCCTCGGGCGCGATGGCGGCGGTGCGCGCCGGCTTGCCGTCGCGCAGCACGGCCAGCGCCTTCTCGACGATGGGCAGCAGCGCTTTGGATTCCTTGTCGCCGGTCTTGGCCTTTTTCGAGAGGTTGTCGACGCGCTTTTCCAGGCTCTCCATGTCGGCGAGCATCAGCTCGGTCTCGACCGTCTCGGCGTCGGCGACGGGGTCGATGCGGCCTTCGACATGGGTGATGTCGTCGTCCTCGAAGCAGCGCAGCACGTGGATGATCGCGTCCACTTCGCGGATGTGCGAGAGGAACTTGTTGCCGAGGCCCTCGCCCTTGCTCGCGCCGCGCACCAGGCCGGCGATGTCGACGAATTCGAGCTGCGTCGGGATGATCTTGGCCGATTTGGCCATCGCGGCGAGCTTGTCGATGCGCGGGTCGGGCACGCCGACGCGGCCGACGTTGGGCTCGATGGTGCAGAACGGATAATTGGCGGCCTGAGCGGCGGCGGTCGCCGTCAGCGCGTTGAACAGCGTGGACTTGCCGACGTTGGGCAGGCCGACGATGCCGCAATTGAAACCCATGGCGTTACTCTTTCTTCGCGTTCGGCAGCGGCGCTTCAGGCGCCGGCGCCAGCAGGTGGACTTTGTTCATGAAGCCGGTCTCGTCGCCCTTGGCGAGAGCCGGAAACGCGTCGGCGATGGCGTCGCACCAGGTCTCGACGAAGGCGCGCTCGCTTTTGGCGAAATTGCCGAGCACGTAGCCGGTGACGAGATGCTTCTCGCCGGGATGGCCGATGCCGAGGCGCAGTCGCAGGTAATCCTGGCCGATATGCTGATCGAGGCTGCGCAGGCCGTTGTGGCCCGCCGCGCCGCCGCCGCGCTTCACGCGCATCTTGCCGAAGCGCAGATCGAGCTCGTCGTGCAGGGCGATCGTCTCGTCCAGTCCGATCTTATAGAACTGCGACGCGGCCGCCGCCGCCTGGCCGGAGAGGTTCATGAAGGTGGCGGGCTTGAGCGCGATCGTCTTGACGCCGCCGATGACGCCCTCGGCGATCTCGCCCTGGAATTTCTTGCGCCAGGGGCCGAAGCCGTGACGGCGCACGATGGCGTCGAGCGCCATGAAGCCGATGTTGTGCCGTTGCCCGGCATGGTCCGGCCCGGGGTTGCCGAGGCCCACCAAAAGGAGCATGTCGCCTCGCTAGGCAGAAGCTGGGCTGGAAAGCGGCGCGGGGCGAGAGCGCCCCGAAACGAAACCGGCCGGCGCGAGCGCCGGCCGGATCGCGGTCTTACTTCTTCGCCGGCGCCTTGGCGGCGGCGGCGGGCGCCGCAGCCTTCGCCCCGGCGGCGGGAGCCGCCTTGGGGTCCGCGGCAGCGGCGGCAGCGGCCGGACGCTCTTCCTCGACCTGCACCGTCGGCGCGGCCACCGTGGCGACGGTGAAGTCGCGGTCGGTGATCGTCGGGCGCACGCCGTCAGGCAGAGCGATGGCGCTGATGTGGATCGAATCGCCGATTTCACGGCCGGCGAGGTCGATGGTGATGTGCTGCGGGATCGCGGCCACCGGGCAGATCAACTCGATCTCGTGGCGGACGATGTTCAGCACGCCGCCCTTCTTGAGACCGGGCGACTGGCCTTCGTTGATGAACTGCACCGGCACTTCGACCGTGACCGTGGCGTTGGCCGACACGCGCATGAAGTCGACGTGGATCGGCTGGTCGGTCACGGGGTGATACTGCACGTCGCGCGGCAGCACGCGGTGCGTCTTGCCGTCCACGTCGATGTCGACGAGGCGGGTGAAGAAGCCGGAGCGGCCGACCTGCTGCTTGAGCGCCTTGGGGTCGAGCGCGATCAGGGCGGGGGCCTCTTTATTGCCGTAAACGACGGCCGGAATCTGTCCGGCGCGACGCGTGGCACGGGCGGCCCCCTTTCCGGCCCGCTCCCGCGCGGAGGCGGGAAGACTGACGATATCAGCCATTATTCTCTCCTATCATGCGGGCAGGCCGTCAGGGGCGCTGCGCGCAATATAAAGCGCCGGCCTCCAGGGGTGCCGGCGCGGTTTTGGGAACGGCGGAATGTAAGGGTTTCGGCCGGGGAGATCAACCGGCCAGCCGGGATTCGCGCGGAATCCCAAGAACTGCAAATAATCGAATTAAATCAATCGAATAGGCTGGAAACCGAGCTTTCCTCGCTGATCCGCTTGATCGCTTCGGCGAGCAGCGGCGCGACGGTGAGCTGGTCGACCCGGTCGGAGACGCGCACCGCTTGGGTCGCCTGGATGCTGTCGGTGACGACCAGGCGCTTGAGCGGCGAGGCGGCGACGCGGGCCACCGCGTCGCCCGACAGCACGCCATGGGTCACGTAGGCGGCGACGCTTTTCGCGCCGGCCTTGCTCAGGGCGACGGCGGCGTTGCACAGCGTGCCGGCCGAATCGACGATGTCGTCGACCAGGATGCAGTCGCGGCCTTCCACGTCGCCGATGATGTTCATCACTTCCGAGACGCCGGCGCGCGGACGGCGCTTGTCGATGATGGCGAGGTCGGCGTCGAGCCGGCTGGCGAGGGCGCGGGCGCGCACCACGCCGCCGACGTCCGGCGATACGATCATCAGCTCGGCGGTGTTCTTGTATTTGGCGCGCACGTCGTCGATCAGCACCGGCTGGGCGTAGAGATTGTCCACCGGAATGTCGAAGAAGCCCTGGATCTGGCCGGCGTGCAGGTCGATGGTCAGCACGCGGTCGGCGCCGGCGGTGGTGATCAGGTTGGCGACCAGCTTGGCCGAGATCGGCGAGCGCGGGCTGGTCTTGCGGTCTTGGCGGGCGTAGCCGAAATAGGGCAGCACGGCGGTGATGCGGCGGGCCGAGCCGCGCTTCAGCGCGTCGAGCGTGACCAGCAATTCCATCAGGTTGTCGTTGGCCGGGAAGGAGGTCGGCTGGACGACGAACACGTCCTCGCCGCGCACGTTCTCCTGGATCTCGACGAACACTTCGAGATCGGAGAAGCGGCGGATCGTGGCCTTGGTCAGCGGCAGATTGAGGCAGGCGGCGATGGCTTCCGCGAGCGGCCGATTGCTGTTGCCGCTGAGAACTTTCATGGACGTGCCCCTTTGTCGCTGGAACGCCGGGACCCCGGCGCGCGCGGACTTTATCAACGTGACATGAGGCTGTAAACGCCCGGTCGGACCGTTTGCGCGATGCCGCCGCCCTGTTGCAAGCGCGTCGCAGCGCGGCTCCGAATAGGGTTAAAAACCGCCGTTACAGGCCGTGCGGCGGGCTTATCGGCTGACCGGATTGAGGCGAGCCGCCGCGTCGGCCTGCACCATCTGCTGCAACAGGTCGATGATGCCGGGCGTCGCCGCTTCGGCGATCAGGAAGGCGAGATCGCCCCAAGCCCCGGCCAGCGCGGCGCGGGGCACGTCGTTGGCTTGCGAAATGACGCCGATCTCGCGCCCGTCGGGGCGCAGCACGGTCCACGAGACTTTCAGATTGTCCTCCGGCGGGCCGCCTCCCATCGCGGCAGCGCGCGCTGCTGGCGCGATCTCGATCGCGCCCATGACGATGGCCCCGTTCTCGGCGATCGAGTCGCCCACCGTCAGCCCGGCCTGCTTGAGGTGGTATTCGAGCGCGCGGGCCATGGCTTGCGGTCCTGCCCCCGGCACGCCGTCGACGCCGGCGATGGTCACGCGCGGCAGCTCGCCGACGTCCGGCGGAATGCCCTCCGCTTCGTCGAGATGGCGTTCGACGCCGCGCACCACATCGGCGGCGATGGCGGTGCGCAAGGCCGGCGACAGGCTCTGCCAATCGGCCGCCGTGGCGCGCGGCTCGCTGACGAAGGCGGCGATCTCGCGCCCATCGACGCCGACGAGCCGCCAATCGAGCCGCAGCGGGCCGTTCTCGCGCGTCTGCGCCAGCGTGCCGGCGAGCGTCGGACGGCTCGGGCGCCGGGCGGCGCGCGCCCCGGCGGCCGCCTCGGCCGGGGTCAGCGCCGGAATGTCGGCGTCGCGCAGCGCCAGCACCACGGCGTCGGCGATGACGTCGCCCGGCACTTCGTCGTGGTTCGGCGTCGCCACCGGCGCGACGATCAGGCCGGCGCGCAGCCCGGGCTTGAGCAGCGGATTGCTGAACGGCGTCTGATGCTGGAACGGCGACGGCGGATCGCCGCAAGCCGCGAGCGCCAACGCCAGTCCGGCGAATAGCGTCTTACGAAATGACGGGATATTAAGAGATAACACAGGCCACCATCATGCCGAGGATCAGGACGAAGGTGAAAATGATGAGATGCGGCATGGCGTCTAGGCGAGCGCGATGGCCGACAGGCCGCGGCCGTAATCGCTCTCGCCGCGCAGGCAGGCGCGGCGGTAGCTGAAGAAGCGCTCTTCATCCTTGCAGGTGTCGAACGGCAAGGCTTCCGCGCCGCCGACGCCGAGTTTCTTCAGCTTGGCGACGACATAGCCGGGCAGATCGAAGCGCCATTTGCCGATCATGGTCGGGTCGGGCATGAAGAAGCGCGCGTTGGCGTTGTCCTCGGCGAGGAACGGCGCGGGAAACTCGCCGCCGACCTGATAGGAGAGGCGGCCGATGCAGGGGCCGACGGCGGCGGCGATGCGCGCGCGGCGCGCGCCGAGCTTCTCCATCTCGGCCAGCGTCGCCTCGATCACGCCGCCGACCGCGCCTTTCCAGCCGGCGTGCGCCGCGCCGATCACGCCGGCCTGCGCGTCGGCGAGCAGCACCGGCGCGCAATCGGCGGTGAGGATGCCGAGGGCGACGCCGGGCTTGTCGGTGACGAGGGCGTCGACCTTCGGCCCTTTGCCCGGCACCCATGGCGTATCGACCACGGCGACGTCGGGGCTATGCACCTGATGAGCGGTGACGAGCGCGCTCTCCGGCAGATCGAACAGGCCGGCGGCGCGGCGGCGGTTCTCGCGCACATGGTCCGGATCGTCGTTCGAGCCGAGACCGACGTTGAGCGCGGCGAAGATGCCGGCGCTGACGCCGCCCTGGCGCGTGAAGAAGGCGTGCCGCACCGTCTCGCCGCCGAGCAGCGCCGATTGCAGCGTGGGGAGCGTCTCGCGCATCAAGCCGTCTCGCCTATCAAGACGTTTCTGGGAAGCCGGGCGGCGGATCGCCGGTTTTGCCGCCGGTCAGCGCCAGGACTTTGAACAAAGTGCCCATCTCGGTCGGCGCGATCAAGCGCTTCACCGCGAGGGCGATCTTGCCGGCCCGATCGGGGTCGCTGCGGACGAGAACCTGGGCGCGATGGCCGATGCCGAGCGTCTCCAGGAACGGGCCTTGCTCGACCGGGCCGAAGGCGCGCGCGCCGGCTTTGCGCGCAGTCTCGGCCAGCGCCGCGAAATCCACCAGCGAGGTGATGTCGGCGCTGCCCGGCTCGATCAGCGGGTCGTGGCGCGCGTGGCCGCGCATGGCTTGCAGCGTGTCGCCGGTCTCGCCGCCGGCGGTGCCGTAATCGACGATCAGCGCCGCGCCGCCGAACATGGCGAGGCGCTCGGCGAGCTGCTTGACGATGAGGTCGGCGCCGGGGCGCGTCTCGCGAATCTCGCCCTCGCGCCCGGGCGCGCTCATGGCGCTCATGCGATAGGCTTGCGGCCCGACGACGAAGGCGAACTCGTCCGATTCGGTCAGGCCGACGCGGCGCTCGAACCAAGCCCCGTTGGTATAGATGTATTGCTCGATCGGCAGCGCGTCGAAAAATTCGTTGGCGATCAGGAACAGCGGCCCGGGCGGCAGTTCGGACAGCTTGTCGTGCCACACCGGCGCGCCGGTCTGCGCCTGATAGGGCGCGAGCGCGCGCGCTTGCGCGGCGCGCAGCACCGGATTGGTCTCCACCAGATGCAGCTGCACGGCGGTGTGGAAATTGGCGAGCTGCGAGGTGGCGCGCAGCGCGTCGGCCATCAAGGTGCCGCGCCCGGGGCCGAGCTCGACGAGATGGGCGTCTTCGGGGCCGCCGGCGTTCTGCCAAGCGACCGCCAGCCAAGCGCCGACCAGCTCGCCGAACATCTGGCTGATCTCGGGCGCGGTAACGAAATCGCCGGCCGCGCCGAGCGGATCGCGCGTGCGGTAATAGCCGTGCGCCGGATCGTTGAGCGCCGCGTCCATGTAGCGCGCGAGCGGGATCGGGCCGACGCGGCGAATTTCCTCGCGCAGCGTGTCGGCCAAGCCACTCATTTGTTGTAACTCGTCATTTTGCGGGAGCCGCGAGCGGCTTGGCCGTGGCGATGAGCCACAGGCCGGCGAGGATCAGCGGGATCGAGAGAAGCTGGCCCATGGTCGCGCCGGCGTACAGGAAGCCGAGCTGCGCGTCGGGGTGGCGCACGAACTCGACGCCGAAGCGCGCCGCGCCGTAGCCGGCGAGGAATATGCCGGCGAGCAGGCCGGGCCGCTGGATGGCGCGCGTGCGGTGCGCCAGCCAAGCGAGCAGCAGGAACAGCACAAGGCCTTCGAAGAAGGCTTCGTAAAGCTGGCTCGGATGGCGCGGCTGGCCGTCGCTATGCGGGAACACCATCGCCCAGGAGACGTCGGTGACGCGGCCGTAGAGCTCGCCGTTGATGAAGTTGGCGATGCGGCCGAGCAGCAGGCCGATCGGCACGGCGCAGCACAGAATGTCGCCGACGCGTTTGATGGCGAGCTTGCGCGTCAGGCAGAAAATGATCAGCGCGACGATGACGCCCATGAGGCCGCCGTGGAACGACATGCCGCCGCGCCACACGGCGATCAGCGTCAGCGGATCGTTGGCGATGCCGCCCGGCAGATAGAACAGCACGTAGCCGATGCGGCCGCCGAGGATGACGCCGAGCGTCGCCCACAAGAGGAAGTCGTCGACATCCTTGCCCGACATGATCTCGGGAAAGCGCCGCGCCAGATGCAGCATATAGCGCCAGCCGAGCATCAGGCCGACGACATAGGCGAGCGCGTACCAGCGGATGGCGATGGGGCCGATCTCGATCAGCACCGGGTCGATGACGGGGAAGGGGATGGCGAACATGCGGAACTCGCGCTGGGGAAAACGTGGCGTCTAACGATAAGGCCGAATCAACGATAAGAATCCGCGGCGCGCAGATGGTCGCGCACGTAGCGGCCGACGCCGTCTTCGAGGGCGGTGAAGGGCTTGTCGTAGCCGGCGGCGCGCAGCCGGTCCATCTTGGCTTCGGTGAAATACTGATACTTGTCGCGGATCTCGACCGGCGTGTCGACGAAGCGGATGTCCGGCATCTTGTCGTGCGCGGCGAACACGGCCTTGGCGAGATCGGCGAAGCTGCGCGCCCGGCCGGTGCCCATGTTGAACAGGCCGTTGACGCTCGGGGTGTCGCGCAGCCACAGCATGACGTCGACGCAATCGTCGACATGCACGAAGTCGCGCAGCTGGCCGCCATCGGGATATTGCGGGTTGTGCGACTTGAACAACGTCGCCGGCTCGCCGGCGGCGATCTTCGGCGAGATCTGCGCCACCACGCTCTTCATCGAGCCCTTGTGGTATTCGTTCGGCCCGTAGACGTTGAAGAACTTGAGGCCGGCCCATTGGCGCGGGCGCGGGCCGTTGGTCTCGATCGCCTTGGCGACGCGCCGATCGAACAGATGCTTTGACCAGCCGTAGCCGTTGAGCGGCTTGAGCTTGGCGAGCGCGGCGCTGGAGAATTCGTCGTCGAAACCGGCGGCGCCGTCGCCGTAGGTCGCGGCGGAAGAGGCGTAGATGAAGCGCTTGCCGTGCGCCGCGCACCAGCTCCACAGCTCCATCGACAGGCCGAAATTGTTGCGCGCCAGCTTGTCGGCGTCCGTCTCGGTCGTGGCGGAGATCGCGCCCATGTGGAAGATCACATGGATCGCCGTCACGTTGCGGTCGAGAAAGCGCATCAGGTCTTCGGGCGGCACGATGGCGGCGAGGTTCCGCTTGGCGATGTTGCGCCATTTGTCGTCCGTGCCGAGCCAATCGCAGACGGCGATGTCCTCGCCGGCGCGGGCCTCGAGGGCGGCGGCCAAATTCGATCCGATGAAGCCGGCGCCGCCGGTGATGACGATCATGGGCGGAATCCTCTGTCGCGCCAGGATGATGCCGGGCTTTTATAGGCTCCGGGGCCTGATCGGGCAAGGCGGCCCATCGGCACTGATGGCTAGGAAGCCTGCTGCGGCAATGTTACGAATTGGGGCGGAGAACTCTAGCGATGTGCGCGTGGGGAGGGGCTTCATGCTGGATGGTTTCCGCCTAAAAATCGCTCGCCGCCTCGACGAGGCGCGCTATCGCCGGCGGCAGGGGCGGCGGGTGTCGTTCTCGCTCGATGAGGCCGAGCTGCGAGCAAAAATACTGGCGGCCGTCGCCGAGCGGGACGGCCATGTCTATCTTTGCGTGCGAAATCTGCTGCCGGCGGAGCTTTATGAGGCAGCGATGGCTTATTGGCCGGTCTATCGCGAGCTGCCGCAGAAAACCAGAGGGCGCGCCCGGCTGACGTTAGGCCAAATCGGCTGCGCCGACTTGCCCCAAGATGTGCGCGCGTTCTGGAGCGGTTTCATGGGCGTCATGAACGGCGTCATCAAGCCGCTTCTGGTGGAAGCTTTCATGCCCCATATCGATAGAAAACTGTCTTGGGCGGACGAGTCCGTCAAAATATGGGCGCGGAACAACGTGAGGTTTTTCGATCACTTCTATGAAGGCTTGAACGAAGACTGGAATTTCGCGATTCCGCCCCATGTGGACCAAAAATACATTTTGGCTTCGGCGCTTTACTACTTGCCGTGCGACGAGAGCCAGATCGACCTGGGAACGCGGCTGTACAAGCCGAAATCCCCGCACACGCGGACGATCGACATCGAATATCTGGACCCTGAGCTCGTTGAGGAGTGCGCGGCTTTGCCGTTCGCACCGAACACGCTGGTCGCCTTCTTGCAGTCTCCGACGGCCTTTCACGGCCTGCCGCAACGCCATTTCAGCCGCGTGCGGCGATCCTATCAGTTCAATCTGGTCATGACGCCGGATGTCGTCGCCACTATCTATGGCGACGATACGCCCTATTAGAGGCGGCAGCTTCAGCAAGCGGCGGATCACGGACGGGTGGGCTTGCGTGCGCGTCTGGGGCATAATGCGGCCAAGGCCCGGCGTTGCGGCCATCCCATCCGACAGGTGTTCCCATGCAGACCAACAACAAGCTGCTCGACGATCTCGCCCGCGTCGCGTCGGGCGCGTTCGGCGTCGCCGCCGGCATGCGCGACGAGTTCGAGGGCGTGCTGCGCCAGCGCTTCGCCCGCGTCGTCGGCGACCTCAATGTCGTCGACCGCGAGGAATTCGAGGCGGTCAAGGCGATGGCCGCGAAAGCCCGCGCCGAGCAGGAGGCGCTGGCGGCGCGCGTCGCGGCGCTCGAAGCGCAGATCGCCAAGTTGAGCGCGTTCAAATAGCTTTAAATAAATTCGTCACCCTCGGGCTTGACCGCGCCGACTGAAAGTCGGCCTTCGGCCGATGCGGTCCATGCATCCGGCGATAAGTCGAAACAGGGGTGCTCGGATCACGCCCGAGCATGATGCGTGAGCCGCGACGCGGCATTCGCGAGTCTGATCAGAGGCTTCGATTCTTTTCTTGCGCGGCTGATTCATCTCGCGCGACTCGCCGCCAGAGTCGCGCGGCGTCTTATCCACAAAAAACTTCGGCCAAAAGGACTCGCGAGAGTCATTGCGGCCTTGCGCGCCGAATCGCGTTCGTCAATACTCCCTTTTGTGGGTGTCAGCCATTCTCCCACAAGCCCTCGTGGTGGGGGATCGCGTGTCGGAGAGCGAAAATGGCTGCGGGTCCGGCCTTCGCGGCATCTCCCGCGACCGGCCCTGGGCGCTCACTTAGTGGAGGAGCCTCATGCCGCTTGCCGTCCTCGAAAGCGACTCGTCTTCCGCCGACAATCCCATCGACCTGGTCGAACAAATCGTCGCCGCGAACGAATGGACGTTCGAACGCGCCGCCGACGACGAACTGGCCGTGGAGATCGCCGGGCGGTGGTGCGACTACCGGCTCTTCTTCGCCTGGCGCGAAGACGCCTCGGCGTTGCATTTCTCCTGCGCCTTCGACATGCGGGTTCCCAAACAGAAACGCGCCCCGGTCCACGGCCTGCTCGCCATGGTCAACGAGAAGATGTGGCTCGGCCATTTCGATCTCTGGTCGGAGGACGGCCTGCCGATCTTCCGCCATGCCATGCTGCTGCGCGGCACCGGCGGGGCGACGTCGGAGCAGATCGAGGATCTGGTCAACGTGGCGCTCAGCGAGTCCGAGCGCTTCTACCCGGCCTTCCAATTCGTCATCTGGGGCGGGAAATCGCCCGAGGATGCCGTGGCGATGGCGTTGATCGACCCCATCGGCGAGGCGTAAAACCCTCTCTATGACGATCGGCGACAATACCCGCCGCGGCCCCATCGTTCTGGTGGGCGGCGGCAAGATGGGCGCTGCCCTGCTGGCGGGCTGGCTGCGCGAAGGCGTCGCCGCGGCCGATGTGGTCGTGATCGAGCCCCATGGCGAAACCGGGCAAGCTCTGGCGGCGCGCCACAAGGTCGCGGTGCTGGCCGAAGCGCCGACAGCGTTCGAGCGCCAGCCGAGCCTGATCCTGCTGGCGGTCAAGCCCCAGAGCCTCGATACGGTCGCGCCGCTGTATCGGCCGCACGCCAAACCCGGCACCTGCTTCCTCTCCATCGCCGCCGGCAAGACGCTCGGCTATTTCGAGACACATCTCGGCGAGAACGCCGCCATCGTCCGGGCCATGCCCAACACGCCGGCCGCCGTCGGCCGGGGCATGACCGTGCTGATCGCCAACGGCGCGGCCTCCGAGGAGCAGTTGGGCTTCTGCGAGACCCTGATGCGCGCGGTCGGCGAGGTGCGCTGGGCGGTCGAGGAGGCGCAGTTCGATGCCGTCACCGCCGTCTCCGGCTCCGGCCCGGCCTATGTGTTCCTACTGATCGAATGTCTGGCGCAAGCTGGAGTCGAGGCCGGCCTGCCGGCCGACCTGGCGATGGATCTGGCGCGCGCCACGGTGACGGGCTCGGGCGAGCTCGCCCGCCAGTCGGACGAGGACGCCGCCAAACTGCGCCAGAACGTCACCAGCCCCGGCGGCACCACGGCGGCCGCGCTCGCGGTGCTGATGGCGGATGGCGGCCTGCAATCCCTGATGACCCAGGCGGTCGCCGCCGCCGCCAAGCGCTCCAAGGAACTGGCCGGCTGAACCGGGGAGGCCCCGATGCCGCACAAGCTCTGGCTGCTCGCGAGTTTCATCGCCCTCGGCGCCTATGGCGCTTACGAGCTGTATCACCGGCTCGTCACCTGCCAGCCGCACGTGCAGGCAGATGTTCTGTCGCCGGACGGGGCGCGCCGCGCCGTGCTTTACAACATGGATTGCGAGGCGACGAGCGGCCTCGACACCCATCTGGCGCTGATGCCGCCGGGCGGCGAGTTCAAGCCGGAGCGCTATCCGCCGGTCTTCGTGCTCGACGGCAGCCACGATGTGCGCGTCTCCTGGCAGGATGGCCGCACGCTGATCGTCGATCTGCCGGCCGCGCGGGGCCGCATTCAGCAGCAGGACACGGAAGCCGGCTTGGTGCGGATCCGCTATCGCAAGCCCGGCGAGAGTTGAGCCGGCCGCGCCGGCGTCGGCTATAATCCGCGCCGACTTTCAACCGCTTTCGCCGGTCTTTGCCGGCGTCGGGCTTTCATAGCGCTGGACGTGCACTGATGAGAAAAATCTCCCTCTTGCTGATCGCCATCGGCCTGGCCTACGCGCTCTATCGCATCACCCTCGCGCCCCCGGTGACAGTGGAGATTTCCGCGCCGTCGGCGCAGGCGCAGACGGTGCCCGGCGTCTATACCGCCAACCGCGACGACGCCACCGACATTCTCGAATTGAAGGACGACGGCTCCTACGCGCGCAACTACCGCCCGGCCGGCGGCACGACGCTGATCCATCAGGGCCAATGGACGCGCGACGGCGACCGCATCACTTTCACCAATTTCGCCATCGCGCCGGAACGCGACGCCGCCGCCAGCGACGCCTGGCGCACCTCGCGCCAGACTTGGACGACGCGCATCTCCATCGGCCGTTCGGAAGTGCAGATCGTCATCAACGCCGACGGCGCGCTGATCTATTCCAAGCGCGGCGAGTGATATAAAAGCCGTCACCCTCGGACTTGATCCGAGGGTCCATGTCGAACGCCGAACAGATTGAGAGATGGATGCTCGGGTCAAGCCCGAGCATGACGGCCTTTTTGCGCAATCAAACCGGCAATCTGAGCCGGGCGCGCAGGCCGCCGAGCGGGGAATCTTCCAGCATGATCGCGCCGCCGTGGGCGTGGACGATGTCGCGCGCGATGGTCAGGCCGAGGCCGACGCCGCCGGTCTCGGCGTTGCGCGATTCCTCCAGCCGGCGGAACGGGCGGAACACTTCCTCGCGCCGTTCGGGCGGGATGCCGGGCCCGTCGTCGTCCACCGTCACCTCGACCGTGTCGCCCATGCGCGCGGCTTTCACCGCCACGGTCTTGCCGTAGCGCATGGCGTTGCCGATCAGGTTGGCGAGGCAGCGCTTGAAGGCGGCGGCGCGCAGCGGCAGCGTCAGATCGCCTTCGGCCTCCAGCGCCACCGCGCCGCCCGCGCGCTGCGCGCCGCTCACCGCGTCGGCGAGCAACTCGCCGAGGTCGGTCGGCGTCGGCTCCTCCGGGCCCTCTCCTCTGGCAAAGGCGAGGTAATGCTCGATCATCGTCTCCATCTCGGCGACATCGGCTTTCAGCTCGGCGACGTCGGCGCTATCTGGCAGCATGGCGAGCTGAAGCTTCATTCTCGTCAAAGGCGTGCGCAGGTCGTGCGACACGCCGGCGAGCATCTCGGTGCGCTGGCCGATCTGGCGCAGCAGGCGCTCGCGCATCAGATTGAAGGCGGTCGCGGCCTGGCGCACTTCGGTCGCGCCCTGCAGCTTGAAGGTCGGCACGTCGCGGCCCTTGCCGAGCGCGTCGGCGGCGACGGCGAGGCGGCGGATCGGGCGCACCTGGTTGCGCATGAAGATCATGGCGACGCCGAACAGCACCAGCGACGAGCCGACCATCCACATGACGAAGATGTAGGTCGTCGAACTGTAGAGACGCTTGCGCGGCGCGAGCACGTCGAGCACGCCGTCAGGCAATTGGACATGGATGGCGATGTCGCCGCCGTCGCCGAGCAACTCGAAGGTGAAGGGCCGGCTCAGCGTGTCGGCCAGGGTGCGGAGCAGGATCTCGTCGCCTTTGGGCGTCTTGTCGAGTACGGCGTTGGGCAGGATCGCGCCGTCGCGGAACGACAGGCCGAGGCCCATGTTGACGGCGGCGATGGTCAGCACGCGCTCGCGAGTCTCGGGCGACGCCGTCTCGCGGAACGAATCGACCACCGTGCCGATGTCGCCGGCCAGCACCACGGCGAGGCGGCGCGCCATGGTGTCCCAGTGGCGCTCGTAGAACACGGTCGCCGAGATCAATTGCAGCAGGATCAGCGGCATGACGATGATCAGCAGCGAGCGGCCGAACAGGCCGCGCGGCAGCAGGCCTTTGATCGCGCGGGTCAATGGCGTCATCAGTCGGGCCTCAGCACGTAGCCCTGGCCGCGCACCGTCTGCAGATAGCGCGGCTCCTTGGGGTCGGCCTCGATCTTGCGGCGCAGGCGCGTCACCTGCACGTCGACGGCGCGAGTCGCGCCGTCGCTCGCGCCGGCTTTATCGTCGAGCGGGCCGGTCTTGCGGGAGAGCTCCTCGCGGCTCACCGGCTCGCCGGGCGTTTCCGCCAGGGCGCGCAGCAGCGCCGCCTCGCCGCTTGTCAGGCGCACGATGACCGTGCCGCGCCGCAGCTCGTCGCGCGCCGGATAGAACAGGTAGTCGCCGAAGCGCAGCAGCTGCGGCGGCGTCGCCTTGGGCGCGGGCTCGCGCACGCGCGCCAGGATGGTCTTGATGCGCAGCACCAGCTCGCGCGGCTCGAACGGCTTGGGCAGATAATCGTCGGCCCCGCGCTCCAGGCCGCGGATCCGGTCGGCCGCCTCGCCCATGGCGGTGAGCAGCAGGATCGGCACGCGGCTGTGCTTCGGCATGGAAGCGGCTCGCAGGCTGGCGGTGAGGTCGAGGCCGGTCTCGCCCGGCATCATCACGTCGAGCACGATGAGGTCGAAGGCGATGCTGGCGAGCTTGGCGCGCGCCAGCGCCGCATCGCCGGCGGTGGTGACGCGAAAGCCGTTTTCCGACAGATAGCGTTGCAGCAGGTCGCGCAGGCGGCGGTCGTCGTCGACCACCAGCACGTGCGGCGCGTCGGTCTCGACGTCCGGGGGAGCGGCGGTTGCGGATGCGCTCGGCGGTTCGCTCATGCCGGCACTATAGGCCTTAAGGCCGGCGCGCGGGAGCGGCGGACGGCGGCGCGCCGGGCGTTCCTGATGCCGGCGGCTGGAGCAGGCGGCGGTCGTGCTCGTTGATCAGGCCGAGCAGCACCTTGCGGAAGCCTTCGACCGCCTCGCCGCCAGCCTGGCGGTAGGCCCGGGCGACGCGCGCGCGCTGCTTCTCGGTGATCTGGCGTTCGAGATCGAGGCCCTTGGGCGTCAATTCGAGATGGCGGCGGCGGCGGTCGGTCATGCCGGCGGTCTGGGTGATGAAGCCCTGGCGCACCAGGTCGTTCAGCACGCGCGCCAGGCTCTGTTTGGTGATGCGCAGAATGGCCAGCAGCTCCGAGACGCTGATGCCGGGATGGCGGCCGACGAAATAGAGCGCGCGGTGGTGGGCGCGGCCGAGCTTGTAGCGCACCAGCATGGCGTCGGCTTCGTCGGTGAAGTCGCGGTAGGCATAGAACAGCAGCTCCATGCCCTGGCGGAGTTCTTCTTCGCGCAGAAAGAGCGGGTTTACGCCGGATTTTATGTCAGCCATGTTGACTTATATGCCTGAGGATGCTAGTTGGCGCAATAGGCTTGCACATCCCCCGATTCTTGCGAAAGAAAATTATCATGGCGGCTCCTTTCGACGATCGCGACGGCTTCATCTGGTACGACGGCAAGCAGGTGCCCTGGCGCGACGCCAACCTGCATGTCCTCAGCCACGGGTTGCATTACGGCAGCGTCGTTTTCGAGGGCGAGCGCGTCTATTCGGGCAAGATCTTCAAGCTGCGCGAGCACACCGAGCGCCTGTTCAAGTCGGCCGAGCTGCTCGGCATGAAGATGCCTTACAGCGTCGAGGAGATCGACCGGGCCTGCGAGGAGATGGTGAAGGTGTCGGGCTTCGCCAACGCCTACATCCGCCCGGTCGCCTGGCGCGGTACGGAGATGATGGCCGTCTCGGCCCAGGCCACCAAGATCCATGTCTCGATCGCCGTGTGGGAATGGCCGTCCTACTTCACGCCGGAGGCGCGCCTGCGCGGCCTGCGCCTGACGCGCGCCATCTACAAGCGCCCGTCGCCCGAGACCGAGCCGGTCCATGCCAAGGCCGCCGGCCTCTATATGATCTGCACGCTGTCCAAGCACGCCGCCGAGGCTAAGGGCTACGACGACGCGCTGATGCTCGACTATCGCGGCCAGCTCGCCGAATCGACCGGGGCCAACATCTTCCTGGTGCAGAACGGCGAGATCCACACGCCGACGCCGGACTGCTTCCTCAACGGCATCACGCGCCAGACCGTCATCGACCTGGCGCGCAAACGCGGCATCAAAGTGACCGAACGCGCGATCATGCCGGAGGAACTCGCCAAGTCGCAGGAGATGTTCCTCACCGGCACCGCCGCCGAAGTGACGCCGGTCTCGGAAGTGGACGAATACAAGTTCACGGTCGGCCCGATCACCCGCGCGCTGATGCAGGACTACGACAACCTGGTGAACGGCAAGGCGCCCGTCTCGGCGTGAGCCGAGCAAAGCAAGAGTCTCAGCGCGTAAGCCTTACGGTATCGAATCGAAAAGGGCGCTTCATCGAAGCGCCCTTTTTGTTTGTCGCGCGATGCAGCGATAAAAAGTTCGTCACCCTCGGGTCAAGCCCGAGGGTGACGGGTGGATATGCGTCGTAAGCTCGGGTCAAGCCCGAGGGCGACGGATTATTGTGGGGCTTACGTCTTCCACCGCGCCGCCAGCGCGTCGTCCTTGGCGTCGGCGTCGACCCAGCGTGGGCCGGCGGCGGTATCTTCCTGTTTCCAGAACGGCGCGCTGGTCTTGAGCCAGTCCATCAGGAATTGGCAGGCGGCGAAGGCGTCCTCGCGGTGGGCGGCGGCGCAGACGACGAGCACGATGCGCGCGCCGGCTTCGAGCTTGCCGTGGCGGTGAACGATGAGCGTCGCGTCGAGCGGCCAGCGCTTGTGGGCTTCGGCCTCGATCTCGGCGAGGCGCTTCTCGGTCATGCCGGGATAATGCTCCAGCGTCATGGCCGAAACTTCCGCGCCGCTGGCTTTCTCCTTGCCGACGAAATCGCGCACATAGCCGACGAAGCTGGCGAGGCCGCCGATGTCGCTGCGGCCCGCCGTCAGCCCGTCGATCTCGCGGCCGATGTCGAAATCCTTGCGCTGCACGCGGATCATGGCGGAGACGTTTCCCTTTAGCGTCATGGCCGGACTTGTTCCGGCCATCCACGACTTACTTTATGGCGACATCGCAAGGCGTGGATGGCCGCAACAAGTGCGGGCATGACGCATGGGATGGATCGAAACCTTACCCGCCCGTCACCGGCGGGAACAGCGCCACTTCGTCGCCGGGCTTCACCGGATCGCCGCTTTGCGCGAATTCCTGGTTCACCGCGACGCGCACCACCGACAGGTCTTTCAGCGCTTCGGCATAGCCGGGGCCGCGCGCGGCGAGCCAGGCGAGCAACGCGCCGACCGTCGCCACCTCGGGCGGCGGCGTCAGCGTCTCCTCGGCGGTGCCGATCTTTTGCCGCAGCCAGGCGAAATAAAGCAGTTTCATGCCGAAGGCCTATTCAGCAGGTCCGGGCGAGCCGTCTTCGCGCATATGGCGCAGGCCGGCGCGCAGGTAATCGTAGCCGGTGATCAGCGTCAGCACGGCGGCGATCCACAAAGCGATGTCGCCGAGCGCGACGACCGGCAGCCAGGACGGGCCGGCGTCGCCGAGCAGCAGCAGGGTCAGCGCCACCATCTGGATCGCGGTCTTCCATTTGGCGAGCTTGCTGACCGGCAGGCCCACGCGCAGCTCGGCGAGAAATTCGCGCAGGCCCGAGACGAGGATTTCGCGGCACAGGATGACCAGCGCCGCCAGGATCGACCAGCCGGAGATCATGTGGAAGGCGACCATCATCAGGATGGCGGCGGCGACCATCAGCTTGTCGGCGACCGGATCGAGGAAGCGGCCGAGGTTCGATTGCTGGCTCCAGGCGCGCGCCAGATAGCCGTCGAGATAATCGGTGGCGGCGGCGAGCGCGAACAGCGCGCAGGCGACGATGTTGCCGAGCGGATCGTGGAGATAGAAAGCCGCGACCAGCAGCGGGATCACCAGGATCCGCGAATAGGTCAGCAGGTTGGGCAGCTTGAAATACATCGGCGGGAGACTGTGCTGGAGATTGGACGCATTCTAACCCAGCCCGGCCGGGAACAGCCACCGGCAATCGGGCCTTAAAGTGCTGTCTTGTTACACATCTACGTCATGGCCGGACTTGTTCCGGCCAGCCACGACTTTTATGCGGCATCATCGTAAGTCGTGGATGCCCGCAACAAGTGCGGGCATGACGAGGAATCGGTTGCTTCAATTTCCTGTATGGAAATGATCGTAAATCTTCTTGGCGACCGCCTTGGAGATGCCTTCGACCGCTTCGAGGTCGGGCAGGCCGGCCTGGGCGACGCCGCGGGCCGAGCCGAAATGGTGCAGCAGGGCGCGCTTGCGCGACGCGCCGATGCCGGGAATCTCGTCGATCTGCGACTTGCCGATGGCGGCCGAGCGTTTCGCCCGATGGCCGCCGATGGCGAAGCGGTGCGCCTCGTCGCGCAGCCGTTGCAGGAAATAGAGCACCGGATCGTTCGGCTCCAGGCCGAACGGCTCGCGGTTCGGCATGAAGAAGCGCTCGCGTCCGGCGTTGCGGTCCGGCCCCTTGGCGACGCCGACCAGGGCGACGTCCTCGACGCCGAGATCGGCGAACACCTCGCAGGAGATCTTGAGCTGGCCGGCCCCGCCGTCGATCAGCACCAGGTCGGGCCATTGGCCCTTGGTCCGCTCGGGGTCTTCCTTCAGGGCGCGGGCGAAGCGGCGCGTCAGCACTTCGCGCATCATGCCGTAATCGTCGCCGCCCTGAGAATGTTCCGTGTGCCCCGTTGGCGCGACGGTGCGGATGGTGAACTTGCGCCAGGCGTTTTTCATCAGCCCCTCGGGCCCGGCGACGATCATCGCGCCGATCGCGTTGGTGCCGGAGATATGGCTGTTGTCGTAGACCTCGATGCGCTCGGGCGCGCCGTCGAGCCCGAACAGGTCGGCGACGCCTTCGAGCAATTTGCGCTGGGTCGCGCTTTCCGCCATGCGGCGGGCGAGGGCCTGCGCGGCGTTGGCCAGCGCGTGCTCGATCAATTTGCGCTTGTTGCCGCGCTCGGGCATGCCGATGGCCACCTTGCGGTCGGCTTTCAGCGACAGGGCCTCGGCCATCAGCTCGGCCCCCGGCAGCTTGTGGCTGGTCAGGATCAGGCGCGGCGGCGGATGATTGGCGTAGAACTGGCCGACGAAGGCTTCGAGGATGTCCTCAGGGGACAGGCTCGCCGTCTGGCTCGGGAAATAGCTGCGGTTGCCGAGATTCTGTCCGGCGCGGAAGAAGAACACCTGGATGCAGCACTGCCCGCCGTCGGCATGGACGGCCATCACGTCGGCCTCGCCGAGGCCCTGCACATGAATGTCCTGGCGCGACTGGATCTGCGAAAGCGCGCGGATGCGGTCGCGCAGGATGGCGGCGCTCTCGTAATCCATCGCCTCGGCGGCGGCGGTCATGTCGGCCGACAGCGCCTTCTGGATGTCCTGGCTGCGGCCGTTGAGGAAGCGCCGCGCCTGATCGACGATGGCCTCGTAGGCCGGCTTGTCGATGCGGCCGACGCACGGCGCGGTGCAGCGCTTGATCTGATATTGCAGGCACGGCCGGGTGCGCGTGGCGAACACGCTGTCGGAGCAGGAGCGCAGGGGAAAAGCGCGCTCCAGCGTGGCGAGCGTATGGTTCACCGCGCCGGCGGAGGCGAAAGGTCCGAAATATTCGCCCGGCTGATTCTGCGCGCCGCGATATTTGGCGATGCGCGGCCATTCGGTGTCGCCGGTGATCAAGATGTAGGGGAACGACTTGTCGTCGCGCAGCAGCACGTTGTAGCGCGGCTTGAGCTTCTTGATCAGATTGTTCTCGAGCAGCAGCGCTTCGGCCTCGGTGTGCGTCGTCACCACTTCCATGCTGGCGGTGGCGGCGACGACGCGGGCGATGCGCGTGCTCAACCGTTCGGGCTGCGTGTAGTTGGTCACGCGGCGTTTGAGGTTCTTGGCCTTGCCGACATAAAGCACGTCGCCGGCGGCGTTGAGCATCCGATAGACGCCGGGCGAACCGTCGAGCGTCTTGATGACGTTTTTGATGACCGAAACGCCGATTTCTTTTGCGCCATTTTCTTGCGCGGCGCTGGCGAGTTCGTCCGCCAGGAACGGTTGCGGCGCTTCGCCGACGCCGGGACCGACGCCCCGACGCGCGCGCGCCGCCGCGCCCCCGGACGGCGTGGGCGGCGGCGTTTCGGCCGGCGTGTCGTCTTGCGGCTTGTCGGGTGGCGATCCTGGAATCATACGTTATCTATTTCGGCGTAAGGCGGCAGAACATCAAGCGCGTCGTGCGCCCCGTCCTGCCGGGCGCGCAGGAGAGCAAGACGGCTGAGCGCTTGGCTTTGAGCCCCGTCAGTTGATGTGACGCATGAGAAATGGCGCAAAAATTCCTTAACGCAGGCGGCCCTGTCACGCGGATGAAAACTATCCACGAATCCTGTGGACAAGTTTGTGGAGAGGGCGGCTTCCGCAGGGTTTGGCGCTACGGACTCCTGAGACTCGACGCGTCTGCATAAAAACTGTGCAAACAAAGCAAATGCCTGAAATTCATATAAAAATTCAAAGTCAATCGGGATTCGGGCAGCCAAAGTTTTTTTGCAGGGCAGCGGAACCAGGGCTTGACGGGCTTTTCGGCTCCCTGTGCAAAACTCGCGGTCCGGCGGCCGCCCGGAATGGCGGATTTCCGCCGTTTCCGGCCCGAATCGGCGTTTTCGAAACGCCTCAGGGCCGGCGCTGGCGAACGATCTCGACGCCGGCGGCGGCGGCGTCGGCGAACACGTCGAGCTTCTCCACCCGCACCTGGGCGGTGACGACGCGCGGATCGCGCAGGCAGTCGGCGGCGATGCGCTCGGCCAGGGTTTCCACCAGGTTGACATGGCCGTCGGCGACGATGGCGCGCACCCCGTCGGCGATGGTGGCGTAATCGACCACATTGGCGACCTCGTCCTGCCACGGCCCGGCGTCCTCGCGGATCGCCAGGTCCAGGTTCACGCGCACGCGCTGCGGCGCGTCCTTCTCGTGGCGGTGGATGCCGATGCTGCAGGCCAGCACCATGTCGCGCAGGAACATCCGCCGCAGGCCGGTGGCGGAGACGGTCGGCGCGGCCGCCGGCGTTTTCGAGAGGCCGCCGTGGATGGCCTGGAGTTTCGGATCGTTCGTCATGAGACTCGCTTCCTAAGCGCTAATGCGCCGGTTCGCGCTGAGTGCGCGGGTTCGCCCTTCGCGCACTCAGTGCGCGGGTTCTCCACGTGGCTGGCTCCAGCCGAGGTGCTGGCCGCCGTCGAGCAACAGGATTTGCCCGGTTATCGACGGCGTTGCCAGGATGAAGCGCACGGCATTGGCGATCTCCTCCGGCGAGGACGGGCGCTGCAGCGGCATGGCGCGATATTGCTCGACGAACTGTTCGTCGCTCTGATGCGGGCTCGGCAGCACCGGGCCGGGGCCGATGCCGACGACGCGGATGCGCGGCGCCAGCGCCATCGCCAGCGTCTGCGTCAGCGTCCACAGGCCGGCCTTGCTCAGCGTGTAAGTGGTGAAGTGCGGCGTCAGGTTCAACACGCGCTCGTCGAGCAGGTTGACGATCACGCCGTCCTTGCCTTCGGGGAGCTGCTTGGCGAAATCCTGCGACAGCTTGAACGGCGCGCGCAGATTGGTCTCCATATGCGCGTCCCACTCGGTCCGCGTCGCGCTCAGCGCCTCGTCGCGCTCGAAGATCGAGGCGTTGTTGACGAGCAGGCCGAGCGGGCCGAGCGCCTTCGCGGCGCTGGCGACCAGCGTGGCGACTTGCGCCTCGTCGGACAGATCGCCCTGCAAAGTGATCGCCGTGCCGCCGCTCTTGCGGATCTCCTCGGCGACCGTCTCGGCCGGCGCGGCCGAGCGGTTGTAATGCACCGCCACGGCATAGCCGTCCGCCGCCAGGGCGAGCGCCGTCGCCCGCCCGATGCGCGCGGCTGCGCCGGTGACGAGAGCGGCCTTGGGAACGGCCGGAACGGGCAGTGGGGGGAGGCTCATGGGCGCGGACAATGGCGGAAGGGGACGGGAGACGCAAGGGCATCAAAACCGCGAAAAACGCTGCCCGTCAGCGAAAAAAAAACCGTCACCCTCGGGCTTGACCCGAGGGTCTATCTTTCCAGCGGTTGAGCGCCGGACGCATGGATGCCGGGTCAAGCCCGAGCATGACGGGTGTTTCGGGGATCACGGCCCCTGGTGCGCGGTTTCGTCGGCCGGCCGGACTTGGTGCCGCCTTTGGGCGCGCGGGCCGGTCATTCGCGCGCGCGGGCGCACGCCATGCATTGCACGGTCGCCGGGTCGAATCCGAGGCGCTTCATGCCGATGAACTCCTGGCAGCCCGCGCACAAGCCGAACGTGCCCAGCTCGAAGCGCCGCAACGCCGTGGCGATTTGCAGCTTCCGCGTCTCCCGCCGGCGATCGTTGGCTTGGGCCATCGCCTGGGTCTGCATCGCGTCGATGCGCGACAAGCGGCCGACGCTCTGCTGATCGAGCGCGACAGGCTCGCGGCTCTGCGCCGTTTCTCGCGAATCGCGTTCGAGCGTCGCCAACTCGTCGCGCAAGCGCGCTGCAAAGCGGCGGCGCAAGTCGGCGTCGCTCGGCATATCCTCGTCGGTCATCGGCGTCTCTCGTTCTCGATCGAGGCCTTAAATCTAAGGACGCGTCGGCGCGCCTGCTAGGGGAAAGCTGCGGCAGGCGGATGGGAGCGAAGCCGCAAGCCATCGATTCCTTCGTTTGGCACGCTCTAAAAGCTTTGCGCCTCGCCGTGATTTTCCCTATTGAAAGGCCAGTGACTGCGCCTTCGCGGGTTTCCGCCATCGCGCCGCCGGTCAGTCTGGCGCGTCTTTCCCCGCTCCTCCGTTCGCAATCGACGCTCCGCCGCGGCAACCGAGGCGGCGCATCCGGAATCCCATCATGAAAACCAACGTCCTGTTCAAGCTGCGCCGCGAATGGCTCGGCAACCTGCGCGGCGATTTGCTCGCGGGCCTCGTCGTCGCTCTGGCGCTGATTCCCGAAGCCATCGCTTTCTCCATCATCGCCGGCGTCGATCCCAAGATCGGCCTTTACGCCTCCTTCTCTATCGCCGTGATCACCGCCATCGTCGGCGGCCGCCCCGGCATGATCTCTGCGGCGACCGCCGCCACCGCCGTCCTCATGGTCACGCTCGTGCGCGACCACGGCCTGCAATATCTTCTCGCCGCGACGGTTCTCGCCGGCTTGCTGCAAATCCTCGCCGGTCTCGCGCGGCTCGGCTATGTCATGCGCTTCGTCTCGCGCTCGGTGATCACCGGCTTCGTCAACGCCCTCGCCATCCTGATCTTCATGGCGCAACTGCCCGAACTGATCGGCGTGCCGTGGCTAACCTACGTGATGGTCGCCGCCGGCCTGGCCATCATCTATCTGTTCCCGCGCCTGACCAAAGCCGTGCCGTCGCCGCTGATCTGCATCCTCGCGCTGACCGCCGTCGCCCTGGTCCTCAAGCTCGACTTGCGGACCGTCGGCGACATGGGCGAGCTGCCCTCGACCTTGCCGGTCTTCCTGATTCCGGAGATTCCGCTCAATTTCGAGACGCTGTGGATCATCCTGCCCTATTCGGCGGCCGTCGCCGCGGTCGGCCTGCTCGAATCGCTCATGACGGCGGCGATCGTCGACGAGCTGACCGACACGCCGAGCGACAAGAACCGCGAATGCATCGGCCAGGGCGTCGCCAACACCGCGACCGGCTTCATCGGCGGCATGGCCGGCTGCGCCATGATCGGCCAGTCGATCATCAATGTGAAATCGGGCGGGCGCGGCCGGCTCTCCACCTTCTGCGCCGGGGTGTTCCTGCTGTTCATGATCGTCGTCCTCGGCGATTGGGTGAAGGCCATCCCGATGGCGGCGCTCGTCGCCATCATGGTCATGGTGTCGATCGGCACCTTCAGCTGGTCGTCGGTCAAGAACCTCAAAAGCCATCCGCGCAGCTCCAGCATCGTCATGCTGGCGACCGTCGTCGTCGTCGTCGGCACCCACAACCTCGCCATCGGCGTGCTGGTCGGCATGCTGCTGTCGGGCATATTTTTCGCCTGGAAGATCGCGCAGATTTTCCGCGTCACCTCGACGCTCTCCGAAGACGGCGCGGCGCGGACCTATGTCGTCGAGGGCCAGCTGTTCTTCGCCTCGACCGAGGACTTTTCCGCCGCTTTCGATTTCAAGGAAGCCTTGGAGCGCGTAACCATCGATTTGAGCAAGGCGCATATCTGGGACATTTCAAGCGTGGCGGCGCTCGACATGGTCGTGCTGAAATTCCGCCGCGAAGGCGCCGAGGTCGAGATCGTCGGCTTGAACAAAGCCAGCGAGACCATCGTCGACAAGCTCGGCGTTCACGATAAGCCCGGCGCCCTCGAGCGCCTGATGGGGCATTGAGGGAGAGACCGATGGCCAACTTGCTCGCATTGATCGACGGATCGATCTATTCGCAAAGCGTCTGCGACCACGCGGCCTGGGCCGCCGGACGCAGCGGATGGCCCATCGAGCTGCTCCATGTGCTCGGCAGGCGCGAGGTGTCGAGCGAGCCGGCGAATCTGAGTGGCAGCATCGGCCTCGGCGCGCGGACGGCGCTGCTCGAAGAACTGGTCGAATTGGACGCCCAGAAGGCGAAGCTGGCGCTCAAGCGCGGCCGGATCATTCTCGACGAAGCGCAGGACCGTTTGCGCGCCGCTGGCGCGGAGCGCGTCGCGGCCAAGCTGCGCCACGGCGACCTCATCGATACGGTCGAGGAATTCGAAGGCGAGGCGGCCGCGATCATCCTCGGCAAGCGCGGCGAAGCGGCCGATTTCGCCAAATTGCATCTTGGCTCGAATCTCGAGCGGGTCGTGCGCTCCGTGAACAAGCCGGTTTTCGTCGCATCGCGCGCCTTCCGGCCGATCAAGCGTTTCCTGATCGCGTTCGACGGCGGCGTCAGCGCCATGAAGGCGGTCGATTATGTCGCGCGGAGCCCGTTGTTCGCCGGACTGGAGTGCGTCCTTTTGACGGCGGGCGCGGAATCGCCCGAAGGCCGCAAGCGTCTCGACGACGCGGCGGCGCAGCTCAGCGCGGCGGGCTATGCCGTCACGGCGGATTTCGCCGCCGCGCCGCCCGACCAGGCGATTATGACGCGCGTCGAGACCGGCGGCGTCGATCTGCTGGTGATGGGCGCTTACGGGCATTCGCGCATCCGCAGCCTCATCATCGGCTCGACGACGACGCAAATGATCCGGTCCTGCAAAATTCCCGTGATGCTGTTCCGTTAAGGAGCGGCTAAGGCCCCTTGCGCCGCTTCGTCGGGCGTTGGCTTGCCCGTCGGCCCGGTCATCCGCGTCGGCGCTTAACGCCGCAAACCGGCGGCTTTGCGCAGCGTATCGTCGATGCGCGATTGCCAGCCAGGGCCGTCGGCCTTGAAGTGAGCGACGACCTCGGGGCTGAGCCGAATCGAGACAGGTATTTTGGTCGGCGTCTTCTGAGGGCCGCGCGTCTTTTTGAAAGCGGCGAGGACGCGCTTCGGCAAGGCTTTGTCAGGCGCCTTCGCCCGCTTGAAATCGGCCTTGGTCCATTCCGGATTGTCCCGGTCGGTGGCGGGCGGCTTACGGGGCATAGCGTTTGATCTCCTTTGCGTGGGCGCGGCGCAAGCTGATCGCGCGAATCGTCTCACCCCGCGTCGTAAAGGCCAGGCAGTGGGCGACGCCGTCGATGAATCCGAACGCGCGATAGCGCGCTTCGCCATAATTTTGGCGGTCGTCCTCGATCACCGCCGCCATCTCCATATCCGCCGCGCGGCCGAGCGAGACGCCGTGCTTCGCGAGATTGGCGTGATCCTTGGCCGGATCGAAGACGATCTTCATTTTCTTCGTATATACGATTTATTCGCTCGAAGCGAATCAAATCGTATATACGATTCTAAGGCCCCTTGCGCGTTTTCGTTGGCCGTCCCGTTTTCTTGCCGCCTTTCGGCGCGCGGGTCGGCGCGCCGTAGCCTTTCGGCGTCTCCTTGAAGCTGCGCGCCAAGCCGCGCGTCACGCCGGCCTGGCCGGGCGAAACGCGGCGCTCTTCGGGGGCGACGGCGATGCCGAGCTCGGCGGCCTCCAAGCGGCGCAGCTCGTCGCGCAGGCGGGCGGCGGTCTCGAATTCGAGATCGGCGGCGGCCTGGCGCATGCGCTTTTCCAGATCGTCGAGATGGGCGCGGAGATTCTGGCCGGCGAGATGGACAACCTCGTCGTCGCCGGTGCCGACGGTGACGTAATCCTGTTCGTAGACCGAGCCCATGGCGTCGCCGATGCTCTTGCGCACGCTTTCCGGCGTGATGCCGTTGGCCTCGTTGAACGCCCGCTGCTTGGCGCGGCGGCGGTTGGTCTCCTCGATGGCGTAGGTCAGCGAGTCGGTCATCACGTCGGCATAGAGCAGCACGCGGCCGTCGATGTTGCGCGCGGCGCGGCCGATGGTCTGCACCAGCGAGGTGCGCGAGCGCAGGAAGCCTTCCTTGTCGGCGTCGAGAATGGCGACCAGCGCGCATTCGGGAATGTCGAGGCCCTCGCGCAGCAGGTTGATGCCGATCAGCACGTCATAAGCGCCGAGCCTGAGGTCGCGGATGATCTCGATGCGCTCCAGCGTCTCGATGTCGGAATGCAGATAGCGCACGCGCAGGCCGGCCTCGGCCATATATTCGGTGAGGTCTTCGGCCATGCGCTTGGTCAGCGTCGTCACCAGCACGCGCTGGCCCTTCGCCGCCGCGTCGCGGCATTCGGCGAGCAGGTCGTCCACCTGATGCTCGACCGGGCGGACGATGCACACCGGATCGATCAGTCCGGTCGGGCGGATCACCTGTTCGGTGAAGACGCCGCCGGTGCGCTCCATCTCCCATTTGCCCGGCGTCGCCGAGACGAACACCGTGTCGGGCCGCATCTGCTCCCATTCCTCGAATTTGAGCGGCCGGTTGTCGATGCAGGACGGCAGGCGGAAGCCGAAGTCGGCCAGCGTCTTCTTGCGCGCATAGTCGCCTTTGAACATGGCGCCGATCTGCGGCACGGTGACATGGCTTTCGTCGACGATCAGCAGCGCGTTCTTCGGGATATATTCGAACAAGGTCGGCGGCGGCGCGCCGGCCGGCCGGCCCGTCAGATAGCGCGAATAGTTCTCGATGCCGGCGCAATGGCCGGTCGTCTCCAGCATTTCCAGATCGAAGGTGACGCGCTCCTCCAGCCGTTGCGCCTCGATCAGCTTGTTGTCGCGGCGCAATTCCTCCAGGCGCGGCTTGAGCTCGGCCTTGATGCCCTTGATCGCCTGCTGCAGCGTCGGCCGCGGCGTCACATAGTGGCTGTTGGGATAGATCGTGATGTCGTCGAGCGCCGCGCCCTTCTCGCCGGTGAGCGGATCGAACTCGACGATGCTCTCGATCTCGTCGCCGAACAGGCCGATGCGCCAGGCGCGATCCTCGTAGTGGGCCGGGAAAATCTCTACCGAATCGCCGCGCACGCGGAAATCGCCGCGCGCGAAGGCCATGTCGTTGCGGCGATATTGCAGATCGACGAATTTGCGCAGCAGATCGGACCGCTCGATGCTGTCGCCGACCTTCAAAGGCACGGTCATGGCCGAGTAGGTCTCGACCGAGCCGATGCCGTAGATGCAGGACACCGACGCGACGATGATGACGTCGTCGCGCTCCAGCAGCGCGCGCGTCGCCGCGTGGCGCATGCGGTCGATCTCCTCGTTGATCGAGGCGTCCTTCTCGATATAGGTGTCGGTGCGCGCGACGTAGGCTTCCGGCTGGTAATAGTCGTAGTAGGAGACGAAATACTCGACCGCGTTGTCGGGGAAGAAGCTCTTCATCTCCGAATAGAGCTGGGCGGCGAGCGTCTTGTTCGGCGCCAGCACCACGGCCGGGCGCTGCACCTGCTCGATCACGTGCGCCATGGTGAAGGTCTTGCCCGAGCCGGTGACGCCGAGCAGCACCTGGTCGCGCTCGTCGGCGCGCAGGCCGGCGACGAGTTCCGCGATGGCGGCCGGCTGGTCGCCCGACGGCTGGAAGTCGGACACGACCTTGAACGGCGCGCCCTTTTTCTTGGGCGCGTCCTTGGCCGGGTTCATCAGCATGGGCGACAGGTCGGGCGTCGGGCTCATATGGCTTCCTGGGGGACTCGCGGAATCGGCGGGGGAGGGCTCCCATTAGATAGGCAGCCGAGGCGAAAAGGCTAGGCCCCCGCCAGGGGGACCGTCCAGCGGCTTGACCGGCCGCCGAATCGGCTTAAATAGTTCAACATCGAACAATATCGGAAGCGGCCATGCCGACCCATTATCAAGGCGCGCCGGAGGAAGTGCGGGCGCTCGACGCGCTGGTCAAGCTGACGCGCGCCGCCGACGTGGTGAACCGCCGGCTCGACGGCCTGCTGGCGGAAGCCAACCTGACCACCAGCCAGTTCGGCGTGCTCGAAGCCTTGCTGCATCTCGGCCAGCTCTGCCAGAAGGATCTCGCCGCCAAGCTGCTGAAAAGCGACGGCAACTTGACGATGGTGCTGGGGAACCTGGAAAAACGCGGTCTGGTGACGCGCACGCGCGATCCGGCGGACAAGCGCTTGCTCAACGTGCAACTCACCGTCGCCGGCCGGCGGCTGATCCGTTCGCTGTTTCCGCGCCATGCCGCCAATGTCGCGGCCGCCTTCGCCGCGCTGACTCCCGCCGAGCAGGAGACGCTCGGCAAGCTGAGCAAGAAGCTCGGCCTCGCCCAGGCCGAAAGCTGATGGAACTGTCCTACGAAGTCATCGCGCTGCTCGCGCTCGTCGCCGTCGTCGCCGGTTTCATCGACGCCATCGCCGGCGGCGGCGGGCTGATCGTGCTGCCGGCTCTCTTGGCGGCGGGGGTGCCGCCGGTCGCCGCGCTCGCCACCAACAAAATCCAGGGCAGTTTCGGCACCGCCTCGGCGACCTGGAGCTTTTGGCGCGCCGGGCGCATCGATTTCAAGCTGCTGCGCTGGCCGATGTTCGCGACGCTGGTCGGCGCCGTGCTCGGCGCCATGACGGTGACGCTGATCGACGCCTATTGGCTGCTGATCGCGCTGCCGGTGCTGCTGACTGCCGTCGCCCTCTATTTTCTGCTCGGCCCGAAGGCGAGCGACGAGGATTCGCGCGCCCGGCTCGGCCCGGCGGGCTATTCGCCGGTGGCCGGCGGCATCGGCTTTTACGACGGTTTTTTCGGCCCCGGCACCGGCTCGTTCTTCGCTCTGAGCCTCGTGACGCTATTGGGAATGGGCCTCACGCGCGCCACCGCCCACACCAAGGTGCTGAATTTCACCAGCAATTTCGTTTCCGTCATCGTCCTCGCCCTCGGCGGCCACGTCCTCTGGATCTTGGGCGCGGCGATGGCGGTCGGGCAGGTGATCGGCGGCCGCCTCGGCTCGCACGCCGCCATGCGCTTCGGGCCGCAGCTGATCCGTCCCCTGCTGGTCGCGATTTGCCTCGCCATCGTCTTGAAATTGCTGAGCGATCCGGCCAACCCCCTGCGTGTCCTGGTCTTGGGGTGGCTTGGGGCTTGAAAGTTTAACGTTAAACCATTATCTAGCCCTCAACGGTTCAACATTGAACGAATTGCTGGCGGCCCGTCCGCTCTTAAAACCCGAGAGTCGGGCCGCCGCCGGCCGAGGAGGATGACCATGATGAAGCTCTTTCCCGCCGACGAGCGGTTCCCGACCAAGATCGCCTGGCTGAACAGCAAGCACAGCTTCTCGTTCGGCCACCATTACGACCCGAACCGCTTGGGCTTCCGCAACCTGCGCGTCATCAACGACGACGTGGTCGCGCCGGCCTCGGGCTTTCCCATGCACGGCCATGCCGACATGGAGATCGTCACTTACATCCTCGACGGCTCGCTGGAGCACAAGGACAGCATCGGCACCGGCTCGGTGATCCGTCCGGGCGACGCGCAGCGCATGTCCGCCGGCACCGGCATCCGCCACAGCGAGTTCAACCCCTCGCGCGACGAGGGCGTGCATCTGCTGCAGATCTGGATCGAGCCGAAAGAGGACGGCATCGCGCCGAGCTACGAGCAGAAGGCGTTGCAGTCGCCCGACGGCAGGCTGGTCCCGGTCGCTACGCCGGACGGCCGCGACGGCTCGGTGACGATCCACGCCAACGCCGCCATCCATGCCGCCAGGCTGAAGGCGGGCGAGACGGTGACGCACAAGCTCGCCACCGGCAACGGCTGGATCCATGTCGCGCGCGGCGGCCAGGTGACGGTCAACGGCCAAACCTTGTCGCCGGGCGACGGTCTCGCCATCGAGGGCGTGCCGGAACTGACCTTGTCGGGCGTCGGCGAGGAGCGGGCCGAGGTGCTGGTCTTCGATCTGGACTAGATCGACAGCCGAAACGACGGCCCCGCGACGCGGGGCGGCGGCGAAGGGCCGGAAAGGCGATCTTTCCGGCCCTTTTTTTGTGCGGCGCGCGGCAGCGGGCTTTCTTGTCACACGCGCGAAATATCCGCCGGAGCCTGTTGCGGCCGGACGGAGGCGGGGTTAGCTTTCGCCCTCCCGCGCCGCCCGGATTCGGCGGTTTGTCCGCAAAAGGCCCCCCAGGCACATCATGTCCGCCGCCGTCACCGCCAAGAGCATCCTCGCCGCCCGCCTCAGCCAGATCAAACCGTCGCCGACCATGGCGATCACGGCGCTCGCCGCCGAAATGAAGGCCGCCGGGCGCGACGTCATCGGCCTGTCGGCCGGCGAGCCCGATTTCGACACGCCGGACCACATCAAGGCGGAAGCCATCGCCGCCATCAACCGCGGCGAGACGAAATACACCGCGGCCGACGGCACGCCGGCGCTGAAGAAGGCGGTCGCGGCCAAGTTCGCGCGCGAGAACGGCCTGACCTACGCGCCGAACCAGATCACCATCGCCGCCGGCGGCAAGCACGTGATCTACAACGCCATGGCCGCGACGCTGAACGCCGGCGACGAAGTGATCATCCCGGCGCCCTATTGGGTGTCCTACCCGGACATCGTGCTGCTGATGGATGCGACGCCGGTCTTCGTACGCTGCGCCCAGAACCAGGGCTTCAAGATGCGCCCCGAGGAGCTGGAAGCGGCGATCACGCCGAAGACCAAGTGGCTCATCCTCAATTCGCCGTCGAACCCGACCGGCGCGGCCTACACCAAGGCCGAGTTGAAGGGCCTCGCCGACGTGCTGCTGCGCCATCCGCATGTCTTCGTGCTGTCGGACGACATTTACGAGCATCTCGTCTATGACGGCTTCGAGTTCGCGACTATCGCCCAGGTCGAGCCCAAGCTCTACGACCGCACGCTGACGATGAACGGCGTCTCCAAAGCCTATTCGATGACGGGCTGGCGCATCGGCTATGCCGGCGGCCCGGCCGACCTGATCAAGGCGATGGGCACCATCCAGTCGCAGAGCACGTCGAATCCCTCGTCGATCAGCCAGGCGGCCTCGGTCGTCGCGCTCAACGGGCCGCAGGGGTTCTTGAAGGACTGGCGCGAATCCTTCAAGGAGCGCCGCAACGTCGTCGTGCAGATGCTCAACCAGGCGAAGGGCCTGCAATGCCCGACGCCTGAAGGCGCATTCTACGTCTATCCGTCCTGCGCCGGCGCGATCGGCAAGAAGACGCCGGGCGGCAAGGTGATCGAGAGCGACACGGTCTTCGCCACCGAGCTGCTCGCCGCCGAAGGCATCGCGGTGGTGCAGGGCGAGGCGTTCGGCCTGACCCCGCATTTCCGCATCTCCTACGCCGCGTCGATGGATTCGCTGAAGGACGCCTGCTCGCGCATCATCCGATTCTGCGATTCGCTGAAATAGGATTCGCAGAGACGCCTCTTGCTTTGCGCGCTGTGCGCAGGGCTGCGAATCGCTGAAGCGGAAATGGTAAATATCTGTGTCATGGCCGGACTTGTTCCGGCCATCCACGACTTAACTAGGCTTCCACATCGCAAGGCGTGGATGCCCGCAACAAGTGCGGGCATGACGCTGAATTAGAAAAGGCCGCTGCATCGCAGCGGGCAGTTGTTTATGGGATGTCGCCCGGGTCTACGCCCGCGCCACGCGCCGGCGCGCGCCGGTTTTGGCGGTGAGCGGCTCGGCCTGGCGCGTCAGGCCGGGGATCGAGACGCTGGGGGTGCCGAATGCCGCGGCGGCCGGGGCCTGCGCGGCGGCGGTGCCGGCGGGATCCCAGGTCGAGCCCTTGAAGCCTTCGACCAGGCTGTCGACGAAGGTGCGGACCTTGGCCGCGAGATGGCGGTTGTGCGGATAGACGGCGTGAATCGGATATTCCGCTGTGGTGAAATCCTCCAGCACCGTCACGAGGCGGCCGGCGGCGAGCTCGTCGAGCACGTCGATCTCCGGCAAGAGCGCGATGCCGAGCCCTTCCGCCGCGGCGCGGCGCAAGAACAGCACGCTGTTGCCGCTCGGGCCGCCGCTGATCTTGACGCTATGGTCGCCGCTGGGCCCGCGGAAACGCCAGATGCCGTCGCGGGCCTGGTTCACGTGGATGATGCAATTGTGCTTCTCGAGCTCGCCCGGCGCGCTCGGCACGCCATGTTCGGCGAGATAGTCGGGCGAGGCGCAGGCGATGAGTCGCGTCGTGCCGAGACGGCGCGCGACAAGGCTGGAATCGCCGAGATCGCCGAGCTTGATCGCGAGATCGAAGCCATTGTCGATCAGGTCGACGAAATTGTCGCTGAGGATCAGCGTGATGCGGATCTCGGGATAACGCTTGGAGAAGGCGTTGACGATCGGCGTGACGTGCAGCACGCCGAAGGTTTTGGGGGCCAGCACCTTGAGCGCGCCGCGCGGCTCCTTGTGCAGCTTGGTGACGGACAGTTCCGCTTCCTCGACATCGTTGATGATGCGGGCGCAGAACTCGTAATAGGCGGTGCCGCTCTCGGTCAGGCTGACGCGCCGCGTGGTGCGGTTGAGCAGGCGGACGCCGAGCAGGTTCTCGAGCTGCGAGACATGCTTGCTGACGATCGTGCGCGACACGCCGAGCTGGCTGGCGGCGGCGGAGAAGCTCCCGGCGCGCACGACGCGCGTGAAGGTTTCCATCGCCCGAAGACGATCCATGGCTGACTCCCTGTGAAAGCTTTTTTAAAGGCCGGCGAGTCGTGGGCGGCCGCGTTCGCCGCGACGCCTGCCGAAGCGCGAAAGGGAACGCATCTCGAAGATCGAAACGCATTCGCGCGATTGGCTTATCAATTGCGGACAATCATAGGCGGATATTTTCGGCTATCAACCTTTTCGTCTCGAATCATCGTCCAGAACGAACGTCCGGCCCCACGCAACGGCCTGTCTACGGCCCAACGCCCTTGAAACCTTTGACCTTCCTCGCGCGGCCCCTCAGCGTCTGCGCCAGGCCCACACCGCCGCGTGGCCCGCGATATCGGTTGGAAAGCGCGGGCGATGAAGAAGGGGCGTTGCCGCAGATGGCCGGCTGCGAGAAGGGCGCGAGGGCCGAGCGTGTCCGATGCACGAGCGTCTGATCCAGCGCGCCGAGGGCGACTGATTCAAACGCGCCGAGGGCGCTGGGGGCGAAAAATATCCCTAGATAAAATGCGCGTTTAGTCCCGCAAAAACGGGGCGAATGCGTGTTTCGCCGTCTAGCCAAGGGCGGGGGGCTCGTGTAGGTTCGCCGCCATTCGTCAGGCCCCTGGCGCGCGGTCGTCGCGCCCCGCCGGCCGCGTTGCGCCTTGAAGCCCGTTTCGCCTTGTAGGGAGAGAGCTATGAAAAAGTATATGTGCGGCGACTGCGACTACATCTACGACCCGGCCAAGGGCGATCCGGAGCGCGGCGTCGCGCCGGGCACGGCGTTCGAGGACATCCCCGAAGATTGGGAATGCCCCGAGTGCGGCGTCGGCAAGGACGAGTTCTTCCCGCTCGAGGAATAGTCGGCGAAAGCCCTGTAGAATCAGGGATGATTCGGGCCGCTCCCAGTGGGACGCGGCCTTTTTCATGCCCCCTCAGCTCTTTTGAATGATTCAAAAAAGAGCTTGGACAGGTTGATTTAGAGCCTATCTTTAGCAATAGTCAGAGACATTGGCGGGGAGCGCCCGGCGCGGAGTCGCGACGGGTTGCTTCAGATCATGGACCGGCTGCGGCGCCGCGGAGATCGTCGGCGCGCGGGCGGCTTGGTCGGCGCTCGTGTCTTGCCCATCATCCCGTTCGCTCATTCACAGGAGAACCGCCATGGACATCGGAATCGCCGACAAGGACCGCAAGAAGATCGCCGAGGGGCTGTCGCATCTGCTCGCCGACACATACACGCTCTATCTCAAGACGCACAACTATCACTGGAACGTCACCGGCCCGATGTTCAACACGCTGCATCTCATGTTCGAGGCGCAGTACACCGAGTTGGCGCTGGCCGTCGATCTGGTCGCCGAGCGCATCCGCGCGCTGGGCGAGTTCGCGCCGGGCTCTTACGCCGCCTATGCCAAGCTCAGCTCGATCAAGGAAGCCAAGACGGTGCCGAGCGCCAACGCCATGATCAAGGATCTGGCGGAGGGCCAGGAAGCCGTGGTGCGCACGGCGCGCGCTTTGTTCCCGCTGGTCGACAAGGTCGGCGACGAGCCGACCGCCGACCTTTTGACCCAGCGCATGCAGCTCCACGAGAAGAACGCTTGGATGCTGCGCTCGATGCTCGAGAAGTAATCTCCGCCGTTTCCCGCGCGGATGCGACGCCCCGGCCGCAAAGCCGGGGCGTTTCGCGTTCCGGGCCTTTTCACGCAACTGTGACGGGCCGGGCGCAACCTTCCGCCGCCCGCTTGCGAACCTACCTCTGACGCTCCTGCGCGAATGGCCTAAACTGGTCCCATCGCCGGTCGGGGCCTGATGTTTGGGAGGCGCGCCATGCTGATCAAGATTCCTCGCGGGTGGGAGCTGCCCGAATCCGCCGCCACGGACGAGACGCTGTTCCGTCAGCGCCGCACGCTGATGAAAGCCATCGCCGCCGGGCCCATTCTCGCTGCGGGTTCCGCGTTCCTGCCGCGCGGCGCGCTCGCGCAGAGCGCCAAGACGCCGGACCCGACCGCCGATCTCTATCCCGTGGCGCAGAACATGCGCTATCGCGGCGAGCGCGCGCTGACCGCCGAGAAGGAGGCGATCAGCTACAACAATTATTACGAGTTCGGCACCAGCAAATCGATCGCGGCGGCGGCGCAGAATTTTCCGATCCGGCCCTGGACGGTGAGCTTCGGCGGCATGATCGAGAAGCCCTTCGACATCGGCTTCGACGATCTAGTGCGCAAGATGCCGCTGGAAGAGCGCGTCTATCGCATGCGTTGCGTCGAAGCCTGGGCGATGACGGTGCCGTGGAGCGGCTTTCCGCTCAAGGCGCTGGTCGAGTTCGCCAAGCCGGCGGCGGGCGCGAAATATGTGCAGTTCGAGACCTTCAAGGACGCCAAGAGCGCGCCGGGCCTGCGCCAGTTCTGGCTGCCCTGGCCCTACATCGAGGGGCTGACGATGGAGGAGGCGACCAACGAGCTCGCCTTCATCGCCACCGGCCTCTACGGCAAGCCGATCCCCAAGCAGAACGGCGCGCCGCTGCGTCTGGTCGCGCCATGGAAATACGGCTTCAAGAGCATCAAGGGAATCGTCAAGGTCACCTTCACCGACCAGCGGCCAAAGACCTTCTGGGAAAAGAGCGGGCCGACCGAATACGGCTTCTGGGCCAACGTCAATCCGGCGGTCGCCCATCCGCGCTGGAGCCAGGCCAGCGAGCGCCTGCTCGGCAGCGACGAGCGCGTGCCGACGCAGATCTACAACGGCTACGGCGAATTCGTCGCCGGGCTCTATAAGGGCTTGGAGAAAGAAAAGCTGTTCATGTGATCGCGCGCCTCTGGCGCGAGCGCAAAAAAGGCCGGGACGAAATCCCGGCCTTTTGCATGTCGCGGCATGTGCAGGAAGGAGGCGCGAAGCCGCTGCGTCGGCGCTGGCCCGCGCCCTGTCGGCCCATTATAAATTGTCGGCCATCATAGATTTCAGTCCGCGCGCGAGAGGGTGGCTGGCCAAGGCCACGGATGGCGAAAAGTTTGTTTCGCATAGCGGACCATCGATGCAAGCGTCCGATCTGATAAGTCTTATAAACTCCATCGATTACAAGAGCCTAGCCGCCGCGCAGGTTTTTGCGCTTCGATGCCAATACAGTGATTCATGCAAAAATTGACACATTGACCTATTTTTGGCACAGTCTGTGTGCTTTTGAATTTCAGCCAATCAACCTGCAGTTGATGACATGACCCAGCCCGACACGGACAACTACACAAACTCTGCTTTGAAGATCGGCCAGGTCGACAATTATCCCGCCCGGGTCGCCGGCGAGTTCATCAGCAAGGTCGTTTCGAACGACTGGGTGAACGGCGAATACAAGCTCATGGTCGTGGAAGTCCACGAGGCGGCGCTGCGCGCTTATGCCGGCCAGATGTTCCATCTGCTCTGCCCCTCTCCCGATAGCGCGGAAGTCTGGATGCGCCGGCCGATGAGCATCTACCGCATCAACCGCGACGCGCGTCAGCTGGAGTTCCTCTACAAGGTCGAAGGCCGCGGCACGAAGGGCATGGCCACGCTGGTCGCGGGCGACGATTTCAACATCGCCGGGCCGCTCGGCCATGGCTTCACGCTCGATCCGCAGTGGAAAAACATCGTCGTGCTCGGGCGCGGCGTCGGCTTGGCGACCCTGGCGCCGCTGTCGCAACTGGCTAAGGAAAAGGGTGTCGGCGTCACCGCCATCTTGAGCGCCCGCTCGGCCGATGTCGTGATGTCGCGCGACCTTTTCGAAGAGTGCGGCGCGAAGGTGATCACCGTCGTCGACACCGACAACAGCAGCGATGTCGGCAACGTCGAGAAAATCCTGGCTGGCCTGATCGCGGACAAGAAGGCGGACGCCTTCTTCACCTGCGGATCGGAACGGCTGCTCAAGCTCATGCAGCGTCTCGGCAAAGCGCACAATGTGCCCGGCCAGGTCGCCATGGAGCAGATCATGGTTTGCGGAATAGGCGCCTGCTACGTCTGCATGCGCACGTTCGAGGTCGACGGCGAGAAGGTGCTGAGGCGCGTCTGTCGCGATGGGCCGGTGTTCAATATGCAGGAGGCCGTGGCATGGTAGATCTTTCCGTCAAGATTGGAGACCTCACGCTCCAGAACCCGGTGACGCCGGCGTCTGGCTCCTTCTCCTGGGAATATAACGACGTCATCGATCTGAACCGCTTGGGCGCGCTTGTCGCCAAGACGATTTGCCGCGAATTCCGCTGGGGCAATCCGACGCCGCGCATGGCCGAGACCGAGGCCGGCATCATCCAGTCGATCGGCCTGCCGGGCAAAGGCATCGAATATTTCATGGAGCACATCGTTCCGGAGTACGCGCGCTTCAAGCCGCCTCTGGTCGTCAGCTGCTCGGCGGACAACATCGAGGATTTCGCGGCTCTCGCCGAAGAGCTGAGCAAGTCGGACGACGTCGCGGTGGTCGAGGCGAACATCTCCTGCCCGACGCGCAATTTGACCGGCCAGAATTTCGCGATGCACGAAGGCTACACGCGCGACTGCATCCAGGCGATGCGCGAGAAGACGAATAAGCCGCTGTGGGTGAAGCTGTCGCCCAATGCCGGCGACATGGTGTCGATCGCGCTGGCCGCCGAAGAGGCGGGCGCGGACTGCCTGGTCATCGCCAACACGTTCCTGTCGCTCAAGATCCGCACCGACAACTTCCGTCCAGCGCTGGGCAACAAGTTCGGCGGCCTGGTCTCGCCGGCGCTCAAGCCCATCGTCTTGCGCATGGTCTATCAGGTCGCCAAGGCGGTGAAGATTCCGATCATCGGCATCGGCGGCGTCACCTCGGCCGAGGATGTGGTCGAGTACATGCTCGCCGGCGCCAGCGCGGTCGGCATCGGCTATGCCGCCTTCCGCAATCCGACGGCGCTCGTCACCATCATCGAGGATCTCGAAAAGTGGTGCGACGCGCGCGGTATCAAGAAAGTTTCAGAGCTGATCGGCGCCGTGAAAGACGACGACATGGAGCTCGACACCCTGGTGGCAGCGTCCAAGGGCGTCTAAGGTCCCAGAGCGTTCAAGAATGGGGGCGCCGACGGCGCCCCTTTTTCGTTGCGGCAGGATTTCGGCGCTTCAATCAACCGCTTGCGGCCTGTCGCAGACTGAGGTGCTCACGTGGCGCAGCCGCCGTTCAACATCCTGATTGCCGAAGCCATCGGGCACCATCAAGCGGGCCGCCTCGACGAGGCGGAGACCGCCTATCGGCTGGCGCTCGCCGAGGCGCCGGCGCATCCGGCGATCCTGCACAATTTGGGGCTGCTGGAGATCGCGCGCGGCGACCGCCGCGCGGCGATCGGCTGGTTCGATCAGGTGATCGCCGCGCATCCGGGTTATTTCCCGGCGCATCTCAGCCGCGCCGGCGCGCTTGAGGAATGGGGCATGGCCGACGCGGCGCTGGCGAGCCTCGTCGCGGTCGTCGAGAACGAGCCAGACCATTACGAAGCCCACCGCCGCCTCGGCTTTCTCTATTTGGCGCGGCATGAGCGCGACCGCGCGATGGATCACTGGGCGCGCACTTATGAGCTGCGCCGCGGCAGCGACGCGCCGCCTCTGGCCGAGCCGCCGAGCGGCGTGAGCCTCGCCAAACTGCGCCACGACATCGCGCAGTTCCGCCATCTCGCGGCTGAGCGTCCGCGCGACGCGCGCTTTCCCGCTCTGGCCCGCGCTTACGAGAGCGTGGCCGCATCGCTCGCGGACGCGGCGACGCGCTTGACGGCGTCCCAGCTCCGGCCGCTGAGCGAAGACTTCAATCGGGCGATCTATGCGGCCGACGCCGCGGAGATCGCCGAAGGCGCCGTCTCGGCGCGCCCCGACGCCGAAAGCATCATCGAGCGCGTGACCCAAGACGGCGTCGCCTGGTTCGACGATCTGCTGACGCCCCCTGCATTGGAGCGCCTGCGCCGCTACTTGCTGCAGAGCACGATCTGGCACGACTACAGCCATATCGAGGGCTTCGTCGCGTCCTATCTCCAGGAGGGCCTGGCCTCGCCGCTGCTGCTGCAGGTTATCGACGAAATCCGCGCGCGCTTCGCGCCGCTTTTGGCGGAGCATCCTTTGACCCAAGCCTGGGCTTTCAAGGGATTGCAGGCGCAATCGGCGGTCGACGCTCATGCGGACGATGCGGCCTATAGCATCAACTTCTGGATCACGCCCGACGAGGCCAATCTCGATCCCAAGTCCGGGGGCTTAAGCGTCTGCCGCGCCGAGCCGCCGGCGGATTGGCGGATCAAGGATTACGCGTCCGACAAAGCCCAGGTGACGGCTTTCTTGAACGAGCACCGCGCGGCCACGACGCAGATTCCCTACAAGGCCAACCGCGCCGTTCTGTTTCGCTCCCGCCTGTTTCACCATACGGCGGCGCCGAGATTCGACACCGCTTACGAACATCACAGGATCAACATCACCTTGCTGTTCGGCCGTTAGGCGAGCCGCCAGCTCGGCGATCCAAGACAAAAGGGCCGGCAAGGATCGCCGGCCCTTTATGGTTCGCCTCCGAGGCCTTATTTATTCTCGGCTTTTGGCGGGGTCATGGCGCCGCGAGCCAGCTCGATCGCGGCAGGCGGCAGGTCGTAGAGAGCTGGGCGACGATCTTCTGGATCTCCTCGCCGCCGGCTTCTACAAGGGCTTGGAGAAGGAAAAGCTGTTCACGTGACGGCGCGCTGGGAACGGCAGTCCAGGCGGGGCTTTTCGAACACCGCCGCCGTCTCGTCGGTCGATCCGTTGTCGACGACGATCAGTTCGGCCGCCATGTCCGGGGAAACTTCCAGGCGAGAGGGCGCGGTCGAGCGCGGCGGCGCGATTGCGCGTGGCGATGATCAGGGGGCTGCCGACGGAACGCGGGCAAAAAAAAGCCGGACCCGAGGGTCCGGCAAGTTTAACAGGGAGGCTTCACGTCTGGGAGACGTAGGGTTCCGAAGAACCCTTTTCCGGGCCTTGCACCCGGAACTCGGTGGCCGCACTTCGATCCGACCCAACTCGTTCTGGGAGACCGTCCGGCGCGACCGGAAACTTGGCTTCATTATGCTGCGGTGCAATATCGCAATGCAACATCTGAATGAAGATAATCTACGCTTTTCGTCGATCCTCGCCAGATCCGTTTACGGGGGTCAGCTATGCGTGGAGCGCATATGTAACCGACGAACGCGTGCTTTTTAGATCACGCCTCACCACAGATCAAGGACTTAATCACCAAGTCCTCTATAAGACTTGTCTCTGTCATGTGTTTCTTCCGCAAACCATTCGCAACTAAAATTCTTTAATCCGGCCAAGGGCTTAATCGAGCCGGACGAACTTGCTCCCAGGATGGGCAAATCATGTGGCCGCATATAAAAGCGGCGGTTCGGCGTGCGGGGAGGCGGATGGCTGGCGCACGTAGGCGCGATGCGCGGCGGCGCGGGCGGGCGCGTCAGAACGCCGTTTCGGCGATCTTGCGGATCAGGAAGTCGCGGAAGACCGACACGCGCTTCGAATGCCGCAACTCCTCGGGATAGACGAAATAGGTATCGAAGCTCGGCCCTTCGAGGTCGGGCAGAATGCGCACCAGGTTCGAGGAATATTGCTTCACCGTGTAGTCGGGCAGGCTGGCGATGCCGACGCCGGTCACCACGGCGCGATATTGCGCGTAGATGCTGTTCACTTTCAGGATCGACGGCGGCTTGATGTTCCGGCTGCGCACCAAGTCGTGCAGCCAGTTGATGTTCGTCACCGGCGGGCGCATGTCCTCGCCGTAGACCACAAGCACGTGGTTGGCGAGATCCTCCGGCGTTTGCGGCATCGGATGGTTCTTCAGATAGTCCGGCGAAGCGTAGACGTGCAGATGCATCGTCGTCAGGCGGCGCTGGATCAGGTCGGGCTGCTGCGGCGGATGCAGGCGGATGGCGACGTCGGCCTCGCGCATCGACAGATCGACCTCGCCCTCGTCGAGCAGGATCGTCACCTGGATGTCGGGATAGAGGTCGAGAAACTCCTTCATGCGCGGCGTCAGCCAGATCGAGCCGAAGGCGACGGTGGTGGCGATCTTGAGGGGGCCCTTGGGCCGGTCGGTGCTCTCGGTGAGCAGCGCTTGCGTGGTGGCGAGCTTGGCGAAGACGTCGCGCGTCGTCTTGAACAGCATCTCGCCCTGTTCGGTGAGGATCAGGCCGCGCGCGTGGCGGTGGAACAGCGGCACCTTCAGCGTCTCTTCGAGCGCGCCAATCTGGCGGCTGACGGCCGACTGGCTGAGATTCAGGGTTTCGCCGGCATGGGTGAAGCTGCCTGCCTCGGCGACCGCGTGAAACACGCGCAGCTTGTCCCAATCCATCCCGTCGCCGCCCCTGCGATTGATCTTCGCCCCAGTTTACGGCGCGGCCGCGCGCCGCCCAAGCCTTATCGCGTTAAGGGCCTGGCGGCGCATGGCTTTCGCCGGCGCGGACATCGATGAAACGAATGAAAGGCCGTCATTCTCGGGCTTGACCCGAGCATCCATGTTTCGACTGCCTGAGCGCCGGATGAATGGACCCTCGGGTCAAGCCCGAGGGTGACGGTTTCATATAGGGCGCTTACTCCGCCGCGCTGCGCGCCGGGGCCATCACTCCGCTGCGCTGCGCGCCGGCTCGGCGTGATGGACGAGGAAGCGCTCGACCTCGAGCGCCGCCATGCAGCCGGTGCCGGCGGCGGTGACGGCCTGGCGGTAGATCTTGTCCTGCACGTCGCCGGCGGCATAGACGCCGGGGATGTTGGTTTGCGTCGTGCCCGCCTTGGTGACGAGATAGCCTTCCTCGTCCATGTCGAGCACGCCCTTGAACAGCGAAGTGTTCGGCGTGTGGCCGATGGCGACGAACAGGCCGTCGACGGCCAGCTCGCTGACCGCGCCCGATTTGACGTTGCGCAATTTCAGCCCGGTCACGCCGGCCGGCTGGGCGCCGAGCACCTCGTCGACCACCGTGTCCCACACCACTTCGATCTTCGGATTGGCGAACAGCCGCTCCTGCATGATCTTCTCGGCGCGGAAACTGTCGCGGCGATGGATCAGCGTCACCTTCTCGGCGTGGTTGGTGAGGTAGATCGCTTCCTCGACGGCGGTGTTGCCGCCGCCGACCACGGCGACGCGTTTGCCGCGGAAGAAGAAGCCGTCGCAGGTGGCGCAGGCCGAGACGCCCATGCCCTTGAAGGTCTGCTCGCTCTCGATGCCGAGCCAGCGCGCCTGCGCGCCGGTGGCGACGATCAGCGTGTCGGCGGTGTAGCTGTCGCCCGAATCGCCGATGGCGACGAAGGGCCGCTTCGTGAGATCGAGCTTCACGATCGTGTCGTGAATGAATTGCGTGCCGACATGCTCGGCCTGCTTCTGCATCTGGTCCATCAGCCAGGGGCCCTGGATGACCTCGGCGAAGCCGGGGTAATTCTCGACCTCGTGGGTGATGGTCATCTGGCCGCCCGGCTGCAGGCCGGCGACGAGGATCGGTTTCAGATTGGCGCGCGCCGTGTAGATCGCGGCGGTGAGGCCGGCGGGGCCGGAACCGAGGATGAGGACTTTGCTGTGATGCTGCTGCGCCATGATCTGCTTCTGCTGCGGCGCGCCCATGATCGGGAGGGCGCTGCGGAATGGGTCAAACCGGCCTGCGCCGGGTGATAAATGTAGAAATGCCGGCCCCGTCCCGCAAGCGCCCATGGGGTCTTGGGCTTGTCACAAACCCCATATCCTGTGGGCGAAATGGCGCATTGAAATAATATTGCGTCTGCCTTTATATGGCAGCGGGAGAGGCGCGGCCCAAGGGGCCGCCGGCCGCCCGATTCGACCCCGCGTCCGACCCCGCCACCGTCCGGACGCCGCTTTTTCCCTCGTTCGTCCGGCCGCGACCCGTTTCGGGCGTCGCCGCCGGCTCCCGGAGTGACCTGCATGCAACGCGTGAAGCTCGACCGCATCGACCGCCAGATTCTGCGCGATTTGCAGGAGGACGGCCGCATGACCAACGTGGAGCTCGCCAGGCGCGCCGGGATCTCCGCGCCGCCCTGCCTGCGCCGCGTGCGCGCGCTGGAAAAGTCCGGCTATATCCGCGGCTATCACGCCGAGGTCGCCGCGCGCGAGCTCGGCTACAGGGAGATGTTCTTCGCCCTGGTCGGCCTCGATTCCCAGGCGCAGGAAGTGCTCTCCGGCTTCGAGCAGGCGATGGCCGACTGGGCCGAGGTGCGCGAGTGCCACATGATCCGCGGCGGCGGCGACTTTCTGCTGAAAGTGGTCGCCAAGGACAAGGAGCATCGCGACGCGCTGACCATGCGCATCACCGCGACCGCCCATGTCAGCCGCGTCACCACGCTGGAGACGATCCGCACTTCCAAGACGCAGCCCGGCGTGCCGGTCGATCTCGATGTGGCGGACGAGGAGTAGCACATAGACCGTCACCCTCGGACTTGATCCGAGGGTCCATGTTTCGACTGCCTGAGCGCCGGAAAAATGGATGCTCGGGTCACGCCCGAGCATGACGGTCTTTAGTAGGGATACGAAAAGGCCCGCTCGACGAGCGGGCCTTTTCGATTCTGCGGGTCGCGCCGGAGGCGCGCGGTCAAATAAAGCGCGCGGCTTACTTGTACTGCACCTTCACGACTTCATAGGACTTGTGGCCGCCCGGCGTGGTGACTTCCACGCTATCGCCCGGCTCTTTGCCGATCAGCGCGCGCGCCAGCGGCGCGGCGACGGACAACAGGCCGCTGTTGATGTCGCTCTCGTCGGCGCCGACGATGCGGTAGGTCGCCTCTTCGTCGGTGTCCTCGTCGGCGAGCGTGACGGTGGCGCCGAAGCGCACGGTCTTGCCGGTCATCTTCGAGGCGTCGATCACCTCGGCGCGGCTCACCTTGTCCTCGAGCTCGAGCACGCGGCCTTCGATGAAGCTCTGCTTCTCGCGCGCAGCGTGATACTCGGCGTTCTCGGACAAATCGCCGTGCTCGCGCGCTTCGGCGATGGCGCGGATCACCGCCGGACGCTCGATGTCCTTCAACTGCTTCAACTCGGCGACCAGCCGTTCATAGCCGGCCGGCGTCATGGGCATCTTTTCCATTTCTCAGAAACCGCTCGAAAACGTGACGACGCGAAACACTCGACCGCCAGCTTGTCTAACCCGCCTGCCAAAATCCGCCTTGTCCGTCGCGCCGGAGGGGCGCGCAGAACGGCGGCTTTCGTTGCGGAGGGACTGGTCCGCCGGACGGGTTCCAAACCCGGCCTTTGTGCCGTCAAGGGTCCGGCTTCCGCGTCCGAAAGTCAATTCAAACTGGATGGCGGCGGCCGGGTTATGCACCGGATCTGTGCATAACGGGCCGCGTTTCCAGATGGGTTAACGCGGCCCAAACCTTGGAAAGCGGGCTTGAAACCAACGGCGTTAAAACGCCGCCTTGAAATAGGATTGCAGCGGCGCGACTTCAAGGCTGCCCGATTTCACCGCGACGATGCCCTCGACGGCGGCCAGCGCGCCGGCGACGGTGGTGTAGTAGGGGATCTTGTTCATCAGCGCGGTGCGGCGCAGATCGAAGCTGTCCGACATCGCCTGCTTGCCTTCGGTGGTGTTGAAGACGAGCTGCACTTCGCCGTTCTTCATCGCGTCGACGATGTGCGGGCGGCCTTCGAGCACCTTGTTGATGGTGCCGCACTCCACGCCCTGCTCGGCGAGATAGCGCGCGGTGCCTCGCGTGGCGATCAGCTTGAAGCCCATCTCCACCAGCTTGCGGCCGGCTTTCACCATGGCCGGCTTGTCGCGTTCCTTCACCGAGATGAACACCGTGCCGGAAGTCGGCACCTTGGTGCCGCCGCCGAGCTGGGATTTCGCCCAGGCGCGGCCGAAGTCGGCGTCGATGCCCATGACCTCGCCGGTCGATTTCATCTCGGGGCCGAGGATGATGTCGACGCCGGGGAAGCGCGCAAAGGGGAACACGGCTTCCTTCACCGCGACGTGCTTCGGCTTCCAGGCGTTGTCGTTCAGCTTGAAGCCGGCCAGCGGCTCGCCGGCCATGACGCGGGCGGCGATCTTCGCCACCGGCACGCCGGTCGCCTTGGCGACGAAGGGCACGGTGCGCGAGGCGCGCGGATTGACTTCGAGGATATAGACCTCGCCGTCCTTCACCGCGAACTGCACGTTCATCAGGCCCTTGACCTTGAGCGCCTTGGCCAGCGTCACGGTCTGGGCGCGGATCTCGTCGATCACGGCCTTGGACAGATTGCGCGGCGGCAGCGAGCAGGCCGAATCGCCGGAATGCACGCCGGCCTCCTCGATATGCTCCATGATGCCGGCGACATAGACGTCCTTGCGGTCGGCGATGGCGTCCACGTCCACTTCGACGGCATCCTGCAGATAGCTGTCGATCAGCACCGGGTTGCCGGCCGAGACCTTCACCGCCGTCGTCATGTAGCGATCGAGCTGCTCGCGCTCATGGACGATCTCCATGGCGCGGCCGCCGAGCACGTAGGAGGGGCGCACCAGGATCGGATAGCCGATCTTCGCGGCGACCTTCACCGCGTCGGGGATCGAGCGGGCGATTCCGTTCTTCGGCTGGCGCAGTTTCAGGCGCTTGAGCAAGCGTTGGAAACGCTCGCGGTCCTCGGCGATGTCGATGGCGTCCTGCGAGGTGCCGAGGATCGGCACGCCGGCCTTGGCCAAGGCCTCGGCCAATTTCAGCGGCGTCTGGCCGCCGAATTGCACGATGACGCCGAGCAGCTTGCCCGACGACATTTCGAGCCGCGCGATCTCCAGCACGTCCTCGGCGGTTAGCGGCTCGAAATAGAGCCGGTCGGAGGTGTCGTAGTCGGTCGACACGGTCTCGGGGTTGCAGTTGACCATGATCGATTCGATGCCGACGTCTTTGAGCGCGTAAGCGGCGTGGACGCAGCAATAGTCGAATTCGATGCCCTGGCCGATGCGGTTCGGGCCGCCGCCGAGGATCATCACCTTCTTGCGCGAGGAGATGTCCGATTCGCATTCGGCGGGGCTGAGCCCGTCGCCCTCGTAGGTCGAATACATGTAGGGCGTGTCGGAGGCGAACTCGCCGGCGCAGGTGTCGATGCGCTTGTAGACCGGGGTGACGCCGAGCGCGGCGCGGCGCGCCGCCACCTTGTCCTCGCTCAAATTCGCCAGCTCGGCGAGGCGCGCGTCGGAGAAGCCCTGGCGCTTGAGCGCGTGGAGCGCGAAGGCGTCTTTCGGCAGGCCGTTCTTCTTGATCTCGGCTTCGGCCTTCACCAGCGCCTCGACTTGCGCCAGGAACCAGGGATCGTAGGCGCAGGCGGCCTGGATCTCGGCCAGCGTCATGCCGTGGCGGAAGGCTTGCGCGATGGTCAGCAGGCGGTCGGGCGTCGGGCGCGCCAGCGCCTTGCGGATCGCGTCCTTGTCCGGCGCGCCGTCGATGACGACGTCGTTGAGGCCGGTGAGGCCCGTCTCCATCGAACGCAGCGCCTTCTGCAAGGATTCCGCAAAGCTGCGGCCGACCGACATGGCCTCGCCGACCGACTTCATCGAAGTGGTGAGCAGCGCGTTGGTGCCGGGGAACTTCTCGAAAGTGAAGCGCGGCATCTTCGTGACGACATAGTCGATGGTCGGCTCGAAGGAGGCCGGCGTCTTGCCGCCGGTGATGTCGTTGCTCAGCTCGTCGAGCGTGTAGCCGACGGCGAGCTTGGCGGCGATCTTGGCGATGGGGAAGCCGGTCGCCTTGGAGGCGAGCGCGGAGGAGCGCGAGACGCGGGGGTTCATCTCGATGACGACCATGCGCCCCGTCTTGGGATCGACGGCGAACTGCACGTTCGAGCCGCCGGTCTCGACGCCGATCTCGCGCAGCACCGCGATCGAGGCGTTGCGCATGATCTGGTATTCTTTGTCGGTCAGCGTCAGCGCCGGAGCGACAGTGACCGAATCGCCGGTATGCACGCCCATCGGATCGATGTTCTCGATCGAGCAGACGATGATGCAATTGTCCGCCTTGTCGCGGACGACTTCCATCTCGTATTCCTTCCAGCCGAGCACGCTTTCCTCGACCAGCACTTCGCTGGTCGGCGAGGCGTCGAGGCCGCCGGCGACGATGGCTTCGAACTCGTCGCGGTTGTAGGCGATACCGCCGCCGGTGCCGGCCAGCGTGAAGGACGGCCGGATGATGGCGGGCAGGCCGGTGGTCTTCAACGCCTCGCGCGCCTCGTCCATGTTGTGAGCGATGGCGCTGCGCGGGGATTCCAGGCCGATGCGGTCCATCGCGTTGCGGAACAGCAGGCGGTCCTCGGCCTTGTCGATGGCTTCCTTGTTGGCGCCGATCATCTCGACCTTGAACTTTTTGAGCACGCCCATCTTGTCGAGCGACAGGGCGGTGTTCAGCGCCGTCTGGCCGCCCATGGTCGGCAGCAGCGCGTCGGGGCGCTCCTTCTCGATGATTTTGGCGACGATGTCGGGCGTGATCGGCTCGATGTAGGTGGCGTCGGCCAGACCGGGGTCGGTCATGATCGTCGCCGGGTTCGAGTTCACCAGGATGACGCGGTAGCCTTCCTCCTTCAGCGCCTTGCAGGCTTGCGCGCCCGAGTAATCGAACTCGCACGCCTGGCCGATGACGATCGGCCCGGCGCCGATGATGAGGATGCTTTTGATGTCTGTGCGCTTGGGCATGGGACTCAGTGATGCGAACGGTGGGGCGAGGGCGAGGGGGCGTTTTGGCTGTAGCCGCGTAGATTGTCGTAGAGCGCGATCTGCTGCGGCGACAGCAGCGCCTTCATGTCGAGATGCGCCTTGAGATGCGCGGCGCGATAGCGGCCATAGAGCCGGCCTAGTTCTTCGCTACGCTGCGCAAGCTCGGCCTTGTCGAGCCCATTGCCCGTGAAAGATCTGTCGAGGGCTTGTTCGGCGGCGACGATCTCGGCGCCGATGGCTTTCGCTTCGGCTTGCATGGCGTCGAACGCGGCTTTCGTGCTGGCCCGTTGCCGAGCCGACAGTTTGAGCTTGTCGGCCAATTCGAGGACATGGGACGGGCCGGGATAGCCGTTCAATTCTGCGGCCAGGGCATAGCCTGCACCGCGACCGGCGAGCAGATCGGCGGCATCCTTCTCCGATAGCGCTTTCACGCCGCGCGTCTCGAAGCCTTGATAGGGCGAGGGGCTCTCGGTTGCCTGAGCGCTGGAGACAAAAGTGAAGATGGCGGCAATGATGATGGGATGGCGCATCATTTCTTCGCTTCCATCAGCTTCACGAACCGCTCGAACAGATAGTGGCTGTCCTGCGGGCCGGGGGAGGCTTCGGGGTGGTATTGCACGGAGAACACCGGCTTGCCTTCAACGCGCAGGCCTTCGAGCACGCCGTCGAACAGCGAGACGTGCGTGGCCTTCACGCCTTTCGGCAATGTCTCTTCCATCACCGCGAAGCCGTGATTCTGGCTGGTGATCTCGACCTTGCCGGTCTCCAAATCCTTCACCGGCTGGTTCGCGCCGCGATGACCCAAAGGCAGCTTCTTGGTTTTCGCGCCGAGCGCGAGGCCGAGCAATTGATGGCCGAGGCAGATGCCGAACAAAGGCTTGCCGCTTTCCAGCACCTTCTGGATCGTCGGCACGGCGTAAGTTCCGGTGGCGGCCGGATCGCCGGGGCCGTTCGACAGGAACACGCCGTCGGGCTTGTGGCGGAGAATATCTTCGGCGGTGGCGGTGGCCGGCACGACGGTCACTTTGCAGCCGGCGGCGGCGAGGCAGCGCAGGATGTTGCGCTTGGCGCCGTAATCGACGGCGACGACATGATGCTTGGGCTTGTCCTGCGTGGCGTAGCCTTTGCCGAGCGTCCAGGCGGCTTCGTCCCACGTGTAGGTCTGACGGCAGGAGACCTCTTTGGCCAGGTCCATGCCTTCGAGGCCGGGCCAGGCCTTGGCCTGCTCGATCAGCGCCGGCACGTCGATCAGCTTGGGATTTTTCGGCGCGTTCGGCTGATGGACGATGACGCCGTTGGGCGCGCCGTGGTCGCGGATCAGGCGCGTCAGGCGGCGCGTGTCGACGCCGGCGATGCCGACCATGTCGTGGGATTTCAGCCAAGCGTCGAGATGCTGCGCGGCGCGCCAGTTGGCCGGCTCGGTGATCGAGGCTTTGAGCACGAGGCCGCGCGCGGCCGGCGTCGTCGTCTCGATGTCTTCGAGGTTCGCGCCGACATTGCCGACATGCGGGAAGGTGAAGGTGATGATCTGGCCGGCATAGGACGGATCGGTGAGGATCTCCTGATAGCCGGTGATCGAAGTGTTGAAGCAGACCTCGCCGACGCGGACGCCGGTCGCGCCGATGCCCTGGCCCCAGATCACCGTGCCGTCGGCCAGCACGATTGCTGCTGTCGCACCAGGAGGGCGGGGGGCGGGGCGCGGGGCCGCCGTGCCGTTCAGCGGCGCGGGCGAGGCTTTCTTTCTAGCGGCGGTCTTCTTGGGAGCGGCTTTTTTCGCGCGACTGGAAACGCCGCCCCCCGCTTTTTTCTGCGGAGTGGGGCGGGCTTTGCGGGCGGTCGGCGGCATGGCGGGCTCCTGCGGCCCAGCCTCGGGCTTCGCGGCCCCGCTCCTGACAGGGCGGGTCGCGTGAGGTCCGGGCGGGCCAAACATACGATACGGCGAAGGCCGCCAGCAGGGCGAGGGCACACCTGGGCGGCGATTAAATTGGCCGTTAGATAAGCAAACGGGGCGAGGACGTCAAGCGTGACGGCTTTAAAAAGACAAAGTCTTTTCAATGGGTTGAGAATCATTCGGACATTGCCAAGACAAGTCCTTTCCTGTAGTTTGTGCGTTTCCCGACAGTCCGGTTGCAAAAGCCTCACATGCTTCGTCCCGCCATCAACGACGCGCTGAAAAACGCCATGAAGGCGAAGGATCAGCGGGCGATCTCCACCGTTCGTCTCATCCTCGCCGCGCTGAAGGACCGCGACATCGCGGTGCGCAGCACCGGCACCTGCGATCCGATCCCCGATTCGGCGATCCTCGAGATGCTGCAGAAGATGGTGAAGCAGCGCCACGAGAGCATCGACATGTACGAAAAGGGCGGCCGGCCCGAGCTGGCGCAGCAGGAGCGCGAGGAAATCGCCGTCATCGAAAGCTTCCTGCCCAAACAGTTGGGCGAAGCCGAGACGGCCGCCGCGGTCGAGGCCGCCATCGCCGCCGTCGGCGCCGCCGGCATCAAGGACATGGGCAAGGTCATGGCGCAGCTGAAGGCCGACCATGCCGGCGTGATGGACTTCGCCAAGGCCGGCGGCCTGGTGAAGCAGAAACTGTCGGCGTAATTCGCGTAACGCCCGCGCGCTGGCCCATGGGATGCTCTGGGCGCGCACAGGGGGGGCGGCAAGAGCATCGTGCAGGACGCGCGGCGAGCCGTCTGTTGACGCTGGAGTGTGCAGCCGCCGATGGCGTTCGATCCGTCTTTTCTCGATGAACTGCGCAATCGGCTGAATATCGCCGACGTCGTCGCGCGCCGGGTGAAGCTGGTCAAGCGCGGCCGCGAGCACACCGGCCTCTGCCCGTTCCACAACGAAAAGAGCCCGTCCTTCACGGTCAGCGAGGACAAGGGCTTCTTCCATTGCTTCGGCTGCGGCGCGCACGGCGACGTCATCGGCTTCGTCATGCGCACGGAGAACATGTCGTTCCCCGAAGCGGTCGAGCGCCTGGCGGGCGACGCCGGCCTGGAGGTGCCGCGCATGACGCGCGAGGAGCGCGAGGACGGCCAGAAGCGCCAGACGCTGCACGCCGTCGTCGAGGCCGCCGCCGCCTGGTTCATGCTCGAATTGGCGTCGCCGCGCGGCCGGCCGGGCCGCGACTACCTCGCCCGGCGCGGCATCAGCCTGGCGGTGATCGAGCGCTTCCGGCTCGGCTACGCGCCCGAAGCGCGCGGCGCGCTGAAAGCGGCGCTGCTCAAGCAGGGCTTTCCCGAGGAGCTGATTTTAGAGGCCGGCCTGATCCGCAAGCGCGAGAGCGACGGCGAGACCTACGACCTGTTCCGCAACCGCGTGATCTTCCCGATCACCGACCGGCGCGGCCGCGTCATCGCCTTCGGCGGCCGCGTGCTCGATCCGGCGCCGGAGGGCGCGCCGAAATATCTCAATTCGCCGGAGACGCCGCTCTTTCACAAGGGCCGCAACCTTTATGGCTACGCGCAAGCGATGGAAGGCGCGCGCAAAGAGAATCTCATCGTCGTCACCGAAGGTTACATGGACGCGATCGCCGCTTTGGCCGCCGGCGTCCCCGCCGTCGCGCCGCTCGGCACGGCGCTGACCGAGGACCAGATGCGCGAACTGTGGCGGCTGGTGCCCGAGCCGGTGCTCAGTTTCGACGGCGATTCGGCCGGCCTGCGCGCCGCCGCGCGCGCCGCCGAACGGGCGTTGCCGCTGATCGTGCCGGGCCGCACCCTGCGTTTCGTCAGCCTGCCGGCCGGCGAGGACCCCGACAGCCTGATCGGCAAGCAGGGCGTCGCCGCGTTCCGCGCGCTGCTGGAATCGGCCAAGCCGTTGTCGCAATTGCTATGGGATTTGGCAGTAGCTTCAGTTTTGGGGGCGGGCCAATCGACCGACAGCCCGGAGAAGATCGCCGTCATCGAAAAGACGCTGATGGATTTCGCCGCCAAGGTCGCCGATCCGACCCTGAAGAAACATTACCAGGACCATTTCCGCGACCGCGCGCGCCGCGAATTGCGGCCCGGCGGCTCGCGCCCGGCCCCGGCCGGCCGGCCCGGGGGATATGGCGGCGGGTATGGCGGCGGGTATGGCGCGCCGCAGCGCGGCTTTGGCGGGCGTGGCGCGCCAGGGCGCGGATTCCGCCCCGCCGGGCGCGGTTTCGGCCCCCCTGGGTTCCCTGGGGCCGGGTTCCCCGCCCTCGTGCCGTTGACACCGCTCGACCCGCTGGGGCGCGGCGAGGACGTCCAGTCCGCGCGGCGCGAGCGCACGCTGCTTGCCACGGTCCTCAACCACCCCGAAATTTTGTCGGATGTGGAGGAGGAGTTGGCGCATATTTTGCTTGAATCCCGCGAGCTTGACAGTCTCCGGCTGGCGATCCTAGAAGTGGCCGCCGCGCGCGTCGGGAGCGCGCCCGCGGAGGCCCATTCGGGCGCGCCCGTCCTTGACGGGGCGGCGCTGCGAAACCATCTGACAGAGCGAGGATTTCGGTCGCTGATCGAGCGGTTGTGCGACGGGCAGGCGGGCGCGGGCGAAGCTTTCGTGCGGCCCGACGCCGACGCGGCGGACGCTTTGGCGGGTTGGCGCTACGCCCTCGACCGGCACCGGTTGGCGGAACTCAAGGCGGAGATCAAGGCGGCGGAGGCGGCCTGCGCCCGCGAGCCGGACAACCCGGATCATTGGACGCGGCTGGATGCCCTGAAACGCGAGGAACATCGCGGCGCCAGCGACGAGGCCGATTTGGAGCGGCAAGGATAATTCCAGGCGCGCGCCCCTTCGCGAGAAGCGGGGCGCGACATGAGGCCAACGGATCGGCTCCGTCGGCGCGTTGCACTTTTGACCCTGCCCGCAGGGTCGGCGGATTTTCTGCCCCTGTTCGCAGGGCGATGTCGAGAATTGCGCCGGCGGCCGATCCGCCGGCATGGCGATTGAATGAGCACGTAACGCGCCCTCCGGGGCGATGAACGTAACGCGCCCCTCGGGGCGATGAAACGGAACGGATGATGGCGACGAAGCAACAGACGCAGCAGCAGCCCACCCCGAAGGCGTCGGCCAAGCCGGCCGGCAAGCCCGCCGAGGCCGAAGAGGCGACCGAGACCACGCCCGATGCCGTCCCCGTGCTCGACCTGACGGGCGCCGCCGTCAAGAAGATGATCGCCAAGGGCAAGGACCGCGGCTACGTCACCTACGACGAGCTCAACGCCGCCCTGCCGCAGGAGCAATTCACCTCCGAGCAGATCGAAGACACGATGGCCTCGCTCAACGAGATGGGCATCAACGTCGTCGAGTCGGAGGAGAGCGAGGACGGCGAGGCCGAGGAGAAGCCGGAGGCCGAGGAGGCCGAGAGCGACACGCCCGCCAAGGAGACCGAATACGGCCGCACCGACGATCCGGTGCGCATGTATCTGCGCGAGATGGGCTCGGTCGAGCTGTTGTCGCGCGAGGGCGAAATCGCCATCGCCAAGCGCATCGAGGCCGGCCGCGAGAAGATGATCGGCGGCATCTGTGAGAGTCCGCTGACCATGCGCGCCATCATCCAATGGCGCGACGCGCTCAAGGACGACAAGATGTTGCTGCGCGACATCATCGACCTCGACGCGACCAACGGCGGCACCCCGGAGGACAACAGCGTCAAGGCGCTGGAGGCCGAGGCTTCGCCCGACAAGGGCAAAACCGTCGCCGCTCCGCCGCCGCCGCCGGCCGAGGACAAGAAGGCCAAGCGCAAGGACGGCGACGAGGAAGAGGGCGCGGCTCCTGCGCCCGCCGCCGACGACGACGAGGACGAGGGCGAGGAAGCCGGCCTGTCGCTCGCCGCGATGGAGCTGAAGCTCAAGCCGCAGACGCTCGAAACCTTCGACGCCATCGCCAAGGTCTACAAGAAGCTGAACAAGCATCAGGAAGAGCGCCTGGAAGCGCGCCGCAAGGGCGAGGCGCTGACGCCGCAATCGGACAAGCGCTACGAAAAGCTGAAGAACGAGCTGATCGGCCTGATGAGCCAGGTGCAGCTCAACAACAGCCGCATCGAAGCGCTGATGGACGAGCTCTACGGCCTCAACAAGCGCTTGATGACCTTCGAAGGCACGATGTTGCGCATGGCCGAGAAGTGCAAGGTCAAGCGCGAGGACTTCCTCGAAAAGTATTTCGGCTCCGAGCTCGATCCGAAGTGGCTGTCGCGCGTCGGCCGCCTGAAGGCGAAGTCGTGGCAGACCTACGCCACCAAGCATAAGGACGAGATCCGCGACATCCGCCAGAACATCGCCGACATCGCCGACCATGCCGGCCTCGACATCGCCGAATTCCGCCGCGTCGTCTCGACCGTGCAGCGCGGCGAGCGCGAAGCGGCGCGCGCCAAGAAGGAGATGGTGGAGGCCAACCTGCGCCTCGTCATCTCCATCGCCAAGAAATACACCAACCGCGGCCTGCAGTTCCTCGATCTCATCCAGGAAGGCAACATCGGCCTGATGAAGGCGGTCGACAAGTTCGAGTACCGCCGCGGCTACAAGTTCTCGACCTACGCCACCTGGTGGATCCGCCAGGCGATCACCCGCTCGATCGCCG
>JBKBHI010000011.1:0-54820 GCA_046297835.1 Alphaproteobacteria bacterium
CAACGAGACATCGTGATTTACGGCGACCGTCATGCGCCGGTTCCGGAAGGCGGACGCGTCTGGCTGCGTCTGCGCGCCGAGGGCCATAGCGTTTGGCGCAGCGATTGGTCGCACAGCGAAGAGTGACAGTCCGTATGGGGGGTGATCGCCCCCATTGAGTGGTCCGGGTAGAATGTTAGTGCATTGTGGCCTCGTTCGCCATTGCTGGCTGTAGGTGGAGCGAAGCGGAACCGGAAGGCTGCAATGGCGGCTTCGCGGTTTCCGGGGCCGGCGGCCGGTAACCGAAGCTGCTGTGCGGGCGTATCGTGTTGTAATGCCGCCGCCAGACCTCAATCAGCACGATGGCTTCGGCAAGGCTGTAGAAGATCTCGCCGCCGAGGAGCTCGTCGCGCAGCGAGCCATTGAAGCTCTCGTTGTAGCCGTTCTCCTAAGGCGACGCCGGCATGATGTAGAGCGTCTTAACGCCGACCTTTGCCAGCCATTTCTGCACCGCCGTCGCGATAAACTCGCTGCCGTTGTCTGACCTGATGTTTGCCGGCGGCCCGCGTGCGATGAACAGCTCCGCCAACGCCGCCAGCACATCCTCGTGACGGAACCGGCGTGCAACGACGAGAGCCAGGCATTCTCGGCTGGCCTCGTCGATGATCGTCAGGATGCGGAACTTCCGGCCTCATGGGTGCGGCCTTCGACGAAGTCATAGGCCCAAACATGCCCCGGATACTCAGGCCGCAGCCGGATGCACGACGCGTCGTTCAGCCATAACCGACCACGTTCGGGCTGTTTTTGCGGCACCTTCAGCCCTTCGCGGCGCCAGATCCGCTCGACCCGTCTGCTGTTCACTGCCCACCCGGCATTCCGCAGCAATGCCGTCACGCGGCGATAGCCGTAGCGGCCGTATTGCCGCGCCAGCGTGAAAATGTCGTCGGTCAGCGCCGGCTCGTCATCTGCCCCTCGCGGCACCTTGCGCTGCGTCGATCGATGCTGACCATGTTGTGCGAACCATCCCAAAGGTCCCCACAATTAGAAATTCGAATCTACACAATTGCGACAACTCAAGGGCCACCGCATACTTGCAGTCACCCCCCAATGATGCGCGCCGATCATGACTAACATGCGAATCGATCTTCGGCGGCTCCTGCGCGAACGTGTAGGCGGTCTGCGCCGTCTGCCATCTTTGTTCCGGCTGGTGTGGGAAGCGAGCTGGGCGCTGACGATTACGAGCCTCGGCCTCCGTTGCGTCCGCGCGACCCTACCCGTGCTCATGCTTTACGTCGGAAAGCTGATTATCGACGAGGTTGTCGTCCAGACCCAACAGCCATCGCCCGGTGGCTCGGTCGACGATTGGATCTCGAGCGGCCGCCTCCATCTCCTCGGCGGACTGCTTGCTGTCGAGTTTGCCTTAGCTGTTCTGTCCGATCTGCTGGGACGCGCAAGCTCGCTGGTCGATGGCTTGCTGTCGGAGCTTTACGGCAATCTTGCCAGCGTGCGCCTCATGGAGCATGCGGAAACGCTTGATCTCGAGCAGTTCGAGCGGAGCGATTATCAGGATCGGCTTGAGCGTGCCCGGCGTTTGGTAACGGGACGCAGCACGCTCCTAACTCAAGTGTTCGGACAGATGCAGGACGTCCTCACGGTGGTCTCCTTCGCCGTTGGACTCTTCGCCTATGCCCCGTGGCTGCTCGGTCTTCTACTGATCGCGCTGATTCCCGCGTTCCTCGGCGAATTGCACTTCAACACGCAAGGCTATCGCCTCAACTACTTCCGCACTCCGGAGCGTCGCCAACTTGACTATATTCGATACCTGGGTTCGAGCGTGGAGACCGCGAAAGAGATCAAGCTCTTCGGCCTCAACGCTTTTCTTATCGAACGCTTTCGGCGCTTCGCTGACAAGATGTACGGCGACAATCGCAGGCTGGCCATACGCCGCGCGACATGGGGCGGCCTTTTTGCGGCGCTAGGTTCGCTAGCCTATTATCTCGCCTACGCCATCATCGTCTTGCGCACGGTCGATGGGCAATTCAGCATCGGTGATCTGACGTTTCTCGCGGGCTCGTTTCTTCGATTGCGCGGCCTATTGGAGGGGCTGCTTCTTGGATTTTCGCAGATCGCCGGCCAGGCTATGTATCTTGAGGATCTGTTCTCATTCTTCGATGCGAGGCCAAATATCAAGTCCATTGAGAACCCGAGGCCGTTTCCTGCTCCTATCGAATCCGGAGTTGTTTTTGAGAAAGTCGGTTTTCGCTATCCGGGATCGGATCACTGGGTTGTGCGGGATCTCGACTTCACGCTCAAGCCTGGAGAAGTTCTCGCGCTGGTCGGCGAGAATGGCGCCGGCAAAACGACGATCGTCAAGCTCCTTACTCGACTTTATGATCCGACCGAGGGCCGCATCCTGCTCGACGGCCGCGACCTGCGCGACTACGATTTAGCCCAATTGCGCAGTCACATCGGCGTCATCTTCCAGGACTTCATCCGCTTCCACTTCACCGCCGGCGAAAACATCGCCATGGGTCGAATCCTGGCAGCCGCCGACCGCGAGCGGGTCAGACTCGCCGCGGAGCGAAGTCTGGCCGATCAAGTCGTGGCGCGGCTGCCAAAGGGGTTCGAACAGCCACTGGGCAAGCGCTTTAACGAAGGCATCGAGCTTTCGGGCGGCGAATGGCAAAAGGTTGCGATCGCGCGCGCCTACATGCGCGACGCTGACATACTCATTCTGGATGAACCGACCGCCGCGCTGGATGCCCGTTCCGAATACGAGGTATTTCAACGCTTCCGCGATTTGAGCCGCGGCAAGACGGCAGTCCTCATCTCGCATCGGTTTTCAACCGTTAGAATGGCTGATCGCGTTCTCGTGCTGACGAACGGGCGTGTCGTCGAAGCAGGCTCGCACGAAGAACTTGTCGCGGCAGGCGGGCGTTATGCGGAGCTGTTTGAACTGCAAGCTGCAGGCTATCGATGAATATGCGATCGCCGAAAGCCCGCGCAACTCTGCTTGCACCGCGATCCTGTTAACGCAGTTGTGCGCCCTGTTATGCAGTTATTATTCCCTGTTATTACTTCTGAACTTCCCTGTTACGGTCAACAACAGGAAAGTGGCATTCCCGTCATATAAGCCACTGAATATAAATAATAATTCGGCGGCTGTGACCCTATTGAGCCGCGTATCGCCCTGTTATTCGGCCTAAATTTCAAAAAAATCCCTGTTATTCCCTGTTTAACAGGGAAAGACGTGCGGAGACTGGTTCGCTCAAGACTACGAGCACCACCATCCTAAAAAAACCTTTCGCAAGCGTCATGGCTTCCGAAGGGTTTTTTCATGCCCGCGTTTCGCCGCACGGCTGTTACTGCGGGTGATAGCCGACCGCGCGTTGAGCTTGGCGCGCCGCGCGGCTAAGGTCGTCTCCAACGAACAAGAATGACCAGGAGGAGACCTGCATGAGCGCCACGCTTCCGCCGATCCGCCGCGTCGTCGCCGGCCATGATGCGACCGGCAAGGCCGTCATCGTCTCGGACGGCGTCGCGACCAACGCGCGGCCGGGGGCCGCGCCGGGCAACGTCTCCACGTTGATCTGGGCGACCGATCAGATGCCGGCCGAGGTCTGGACCGGCGATGATTTCGGGGCGGGCACGCCGCACCGCCAGCCGCCGGCGCGCTCTTGCCGCTTCTCGGTGCTCGACATTCCGCCCGGCAATCCCGGCGCGATGCACGGCACCGTCACTTGCGACTATATCGTCGTGCTCGAAGGCGAGATCGACATGGACATGCCCGACACGCCGCCCGTCACCTTGAAGAAGGGCGACGTGATGGTGCAGCAGGGCACGGTCCACCGCTGGGTCAATCGCTCCAAGGAGACCTGCCGCCTCGCCATCGTGCTGTTCGACGCCATCCCCGAACCGGACGCTGCGCGGCCGAAGGGCTGGGAGAAGCGCGACAAGCCGGCGACCACCGGCGCGCCGCCCAATCCGCCGATCCGCCGCCTCGTCACCGCGCACGACGCGGCCGGCAAGCCGGTCGTCGCGCACGACGGGCCGGCGCGCAATCACAAATGGTCGGGGCGCGGCACGGTGGCGACGCTGATCTGGGCGACCGAAGGCTGCCCGGCCGACAATTTCACCGGGCTCGACCAGGGCGAGCGCGTGCTCGGCCATCAGCCGCCGCATCACGGCACGCGTTTTTCGATTAACGATTATCCGCCCGGCACGCCGGGGCACATGCACGTCACCGACACGCTCGATTTCGTCATCATCCTCAAGGGCGCGATCCGCATGGACCTCGACGAGTCGAGCGTGCGGCTGAAAGCCGGCGACATATTGATCCAGCAGGCCAACAACCATTCCTGGATCAACGACGGCGACGAGACCTGCCGCATCGCCTTCGTGCTGATCGAGGCGAAGAAGCCCGATCCCGATAAGCGCCGGCCGCTGGGCGGCCACTGAAACCCGCGTGAGGGAACGGCGGGCGCGTCCCGCCGTTGTCTCCGCGTCGCCTTCATCGTTCCGCAGGACATCATGACCATTCTCGGCACCCTCATCATCGGCCTGTTCGCCGGCCTCGTCGCCAAGCTGCTCACGCCGGGCCGCGACCCTAAGGGCTTCTTCGTCACCATCGCGCTCGGCGTCGGCGGCGCGTTTCTCGCCACCTGGCTCGGCCGCGAGATGGGCTGGTATCACGCCGGCGAGACGGCGGGCTTCCTCGGCGCGGTGGTCGGCTCGATCCTCATCCTGGTGCTGTGGCGCGTGCTGCGGCGCGCCAGTTAACAGCGTTCCGGCGGCGTGATAGGGTTCCCGGCAGGATCACTCGTCGGGAGCGCCGCCATGGCCCGTTTCACGCTGTTCGTCCCGTTGCTGGCCATCGCCGCTCTCGCGACGCCGGCGCAAGCGCAATTGCTCGACATCCTCACCGCGCCGAAGACCCTGGTCGATCGCGCCATCGAGGCGCGCAGCGCCGCCGACATCGCCAAGGACAACGAGATCGTCCTCAAGGTCAACGGCGTGATGGCCGACATCGGCACCGCCAAAGCCTCGACCGAGATTTACGAGCAGCGCTTGCTCGTCACCGGCCTGTTCGACAACAAGACCGTCTACGACAAATTCCAGCAGGGCGTGCGCAACGTGCGCGGCGTCAAGCAGCTCCTGTGGCACGTCGCCTACATGACGAAGGCCGACCAGGAGAAGAACAAGCTGATGGATTGGCCCGATGTCGTGGCGATGGAAGCCAAGGCGCGTGGCCGGCTGATCGGCACGGCGGGCGTCGCCGACGTCAATTTCCGCGTCACCGCCGACGCCATGGGCACGCTCTACGTCATCGGCCGGGCGCGCTCGGCCGCCGAGCAGGACCGTGCCATCAAGCGCCTGTGGGACGGCGAGAACGTCAAGAACGTGGTGAATTACATCGAAGTGCGGCCCTGAGCCGGACTGAGGCGCCTGCGTAACCTTCGGCCGCCTCGGGCGAACATCTCACAGGGCGGCCGTTCGCCCGCAGGAGACGCCATGAAGCCCATCTGGAAATATCTCGCCGTCTTTCTCGTCGGCGGCGCGCTCGGGACCGGCGTCGGATTCGCCGCCGGCATTTTCGTCTATCCCTACATTTTTCTCGCCGATGTCGTCGCCAACGAGCGTCTCGATCCGGCCGGCCGCGCGGCGGTGGCGACCGGAGGCTTCATCCACGCCGACCCGTCCGATCCGGTGCATTACGGCAAGGGCGGCGTCACCGTCTATGGCGACGCCGTGCATCTGGCGAGCGATTTCGAGGTTGGGCCGGGGCCGAAATATCACGTCTATCTGGTGCCGAAAGCGCCGATCCTGCGCTCGGGCGATCTCGACGGCGAAAAGTTCGTCGATCTCGGCCGCTTGCGCGCCTTCAAAGGCAGCCAAGTTTACGACATTCCGCCCGGCGTCGATCCGGCGCGCTACGGCAGCGTGGTGATCTGGTGCGAGACGTTCGGCGTCTTGATCTCGCCGGCCACGCTGGCGAAGCTTTAGCTAGTTTTTCCGGCCGAGCCCGAAGCCGACGGCAGCGACGCCGGCGAGGATGCCGAGCATGGCCAAGCCGCCGTTCTTGCCGCGCCCGAGCTCGCCCATCGAGCGGCTGAGCTGTTCGATCGCCAGCACGGCTTCCGCTTCGGGCGGCGGCGGCGCGGGGGGCGGGGCTTGCAGCGCCTTGTTCGGCGGCCAGCACACCACCGCGGCGCATCCGGCGGTCAGGGCGATCAGCACGGCGGCGATGATGCCCGCCGCGTCCAGCGCGGTATGCGTCTGCGCCAGCCAGAGATAGCCCGCGAAGGCGATGAAGATCAGGGCGACGATGCCGACGACGAGCGCCAGCGCCGCGAAGATGATGCGCGTCTTCGCGGTCTGGATGAACTGCTTCGGCCCCTCGAGCATGCTCTGCCCGAGGAACTGCGTGAGCATCGGCCCGAGCATGTTTTAGCGGCCGCGGCAGAGCATGCCGAGGACGACGCCGACGCCGAGCGCCACCGACACGGCGGTCAGCGGATTCTTGGCGATCGCGTCCTGCGTTTCGGCGGTGACGCGCTCGGCCTGATCGCGGACCTGCGACAGCGCTTCCTCGCCCTGGCTGACCACCGATTGCAGGTTGGCGCGCAGCACGTCGGACAATTCCGAGCCGCGGTCGGCGGTGATGTCGTTGACCGTGTCGGTCAGCTTGCGGATCTGCTTGCGCAGCTGCGCCACGTCCGACTTGTAGGATTCGATGACATCGGCCGAAGAACGTGCGGTCGCCATGGAAAATCTCCCGGTTGCAAGGTGATGAGGTTGCAAAGGGAACGCCGCAGCCAGCCAAAGGTTGCGTCGGCGCGCTGAAAAGGCGGACTTTTTTCCTCAGGCATCGGCATCTTTGACACCCTGCCGCCGGCCGCGAAAATCGTGAAAAATCAATAAGAACGGCCGCGCGATCGGCGTTCGATCAGGGGAGGGGCGAATGGCTGGCGCGCTCGATGGCGTGAAGATTCTCGAAATCGCCAATTATGTCAGCGGGCCGTTCGCCGGCGTGTTGCTGTCCGACCTCGGCGCCGACGTGATCAAGATCGAGGAGCCGAAGCACGGCGACCCGTTCCGCGGCTGGGGCCCGGCGGACTATAGCGCCAACTTCGGCTCGGTGAACCGCAACAAGAAGAGCGTCGCGCTCGATCTCAAATCGTCGGCATCGCGCCCGACGCCGTGCGCTGCGAGATGAAGGTGAAAGCGACGTTCGACGATGTGACCCAGGGCGTCGCCGTGCCTAAATTCGTTCCAGCGTAACAATGGCGTCGGCTGAAAAATCAATGCGGAACCCGTCGAGTGAAAGTCGTTCGCGATTCCGCGCCGCCTTAATCGCGCCTTAGAGCCGCCATCGCCGGAATTTCTAATTCTCTCCGTCGTTCGATTGGAACCCGCGCCCGGAATCCGAACGGCGCAAGGCCAAATGGCGTAAAGCAAGGAGAGACGAAATGTCCGTCAAGAAGACTGCCGCGGCGCTCGCCGCGATTCCGCTGACGCTCGGCTTGCTGGCGCAAGGCGCGCTCGCCGATCCGCCGCACGGCAAGGGCAAGGGGCCGGGCAAGCCCGGTCGCGAAAGCAATGTGACGATCATCGTCCCCGGCGTCGTCGCGCCCGCTCCGGTCATCCTGCAGCCGGCGCCGGTCTATGTGCAGCGCGCGCCCGTGGTCTATCGCGCCGGCCCGCCGCCCTGGGCCCCGGCGCACGGCTATCGCCGCAAGGGCCAGCCGGCCTATGTCGCGCCCTTCGGCATCAATGTCGGCAATTGCTATCGCGAACAAGTCGGCCAGGTGCTCGGCGGCGTCGCCGGCGCGGCCATCGGCTCGCAGATCGGCCAGGGCACCGGCCAGATCGTCGCGGCGGCCGGCGGCGCGTTGCTCGGCGTGCTGGTCGGCGGCAGCATCGGCCGCAGCATGGACCGGCTCGATTACGCCTGCGCCGGCCAGGTGCTCGAATATGCGACGGACAACCGCACCATCGTCTGGAACAACCCGCAGAGCGGCGGACGCTACCAGTTGACCCCTCTGCGGGCCTATCAGGATGGCGGGCGCTATTGCCGCGAATACACCTCCACTGCCTCGGTCGGCGGCCAGCGCCAGCAGGTCTATGGCACCGCCTGCCGTCAGCCCGACGGCTCCTGGCAAATCGTCAGCTGATTTCGCGTCTTAGGTTTTCGGTTCGGCTTTCGGTTCCCTCGGCATCGAGCCGAGGGAACTCTTTCGCGCGTCCGCCGTTTGCTAGGGCATGTGCGGAACCCGGCCGGCTCGGTCGGGCGAAATAGTCAAAAATTTTCAGCAGTTTGGCCGCGAGAGGCAGGATGATTTTATGGCGCGGCTTCTGCTATCTTGGCGCTTCGTCGCTGGCCGAAGCGTCTGTTCGGCCGGTTTTATCGTGAGAATGGGAACGTCGGATGTCGGCTTGGGCGGGACGGGGGATCGCCGGGATGGGCGCGTCGAGCGCGCGATCTGGGGCACGCGCTGCCGTTTTGGGCCTTATCGCTCTCGCGCTCGCGGCTTGCGAACTGATTCAGCCGCAGACGCCCCCCGTGCCGGAGCCGCCGCCCGAGCCCGTGCCTGCGGCCGAACCGGCGCCCGCGCCGGCCGCCCCCGCGCCGCGCATGCCGCCTGGGCCGCCGCCGCCGCGCCCGCAGTTCGATCTGCAGGGACTGATCGGCGCTGGCGAACATCAAATCACGGCTATGCTCGGCGAGCCGCGCCAGGTGCGCAACGATCCGCCGGCGATGGTGTGGGACTATCAAGCCAACGGCTGCGCGCTCAGCCTGTTCTTCTATCTCGATCTCAAGAGCCAGGATTTCCGCACCCTGGCCTACGATTTCGAGTCCGGGGGGGCGACCGACAGCGCCAAGCAAGCCTGTGTTAACCGAATCCAAGACGCCAACCGTGACCGCCGACGCTGATTCCGCCGCGCCGTCCGCCGCCGGCTCCAAAGGCCATGTCGTCCTGATCGACGACGACGAGCTGTTCCGCGAGTCGCTCGAGCAGAACCTGCGCGACAGCGGCTACGACGTGCTGACCTTCGACCGCGGCGAGCCGGCCCTGGCCTATTTCCAGAGCAACGTGGCCGATCTCGTCCTGCTCGACTGGAAGATGCCGGAGATGAACGGCATCGAAGTGCTGCGCCGGCTGCGCCAGATCAACACCGAAATGCCGGTGATTTTCCTCACGGTGCTCAGCGACCAGATCTACGAGGAGGCGGCGCTGCTGTCCGGCGCGGTCGATTTCGTCGAAAAGTCGCGCAGCTTCACCATCCTCTTGAAGCGCATGGCGCTGATCCTCGGCGGCGCGAAAACCGGCCAGCAGGAGGGCGGCGCAGCCGCCGCCGCGCCGGCCGAAAAGGAGAAGACCGGCGCGCTGTCGCTCGGCCATCTCGAATTGTCGATCGATTCGAGCCGCGCCTTCTGGAAGAAGACGCAAGTCGAGCTGACGCTCACCGAATTCGAGATCGTCCATTACATGGCGACCCACGCCGGCCAGGACGTCCGCTACCGCGAGATCTACGACATCGTCCACGGCAAGGGGTTCGTGGCCGGCGAGGGGCCGGAGGGCTTCCGCGCCAACGTCCGCACTTTCATCAAACGCATCCGCCAGAAATTCCGGGCGGTCGACGCCGGGTTCGAGCAGATCGAGAATTATCCGGGCTTCGGCTACCGCTGGCGCGAGAACTGAGGCGGCCATGGACCCGCTCTTGCGCCTCGCTTCGTCCATCGCCGGGAAGCTCGCGCTCATCCTGATCGTTTTCGTCGCCTGCCCGCTGATCATCTACAGCCAGTTTCGCGATGCCGACGCCGACAAGAACGAGCTGCTGCTGCGCTCGGTGCGCGAGCAGGGGCGTCTCGTCGCCCAGGCGTTGACGCCGGTCCTCACCTCCGCCGACGCCGCCGCGCTGCCCAAGCTGCGCCAGGGCGTCGAGAAGCTGGTCGAAGGCCCGCTCAAGGTGCGCCTCCTGCTGCGTCCGCAGGCCGCCGAGCCGGACAATTTCTTCTACATCGCCTCGGTGCCGCCGGTCGCCGCCGACCTCTTGCAGCGCGAGCGCAAGGAACTGCTCGACACCGGCATCCTCGAACGGCTGCGCGGCAGCTGCGAGGGCGACGGCCCGCTGGCGCTGCGCTACACCAATCCGGCCGGCGAGCAGGAAGTGCTGAGCTCGGTCACGCCGATCAATACGGCGGCGGGCTGCTGGGCCGTCATCACCTCGCACACCACCGCCGATTTCCTCGGCTCCTCGCTCGGCCAGCCCTATTGGCGCACCACGGCGGTGCAATGGGCGGCGGCGATCTATCTCATCATGGCGATGCTGGTGATCTCGCTGTTCCTCGGCATCTGGGGCAACCTGCGCCGTTTCGGCCGCATCGCCCGCGCCATCCGCCAGGACCGGCTGCGCGGCGCGTCCTTCGCCGCGCTCAACCAGGTGCCCGAGCTGCACGGCGTCGCCGTCGAGTTCGACCATATGGTCGGCACGCTGCAAGGTTCGGCCGCCGCCATCCGCAGCGCCGCCGAGGAGAACGCCCACGCGCTGAAAACGCCGATCGCCGTCATCTCGCAGTCGTTGGAGCCCTTGAAGCGCGCGGTGCCCGAGTCCGACGCGCGCGGCCGGCGCGCGCTCCAGCTCATCGAACGCTCGGTCGACAAGCTCGACGCGCTCGTCTCGGCGGCCCGCCGCATGGACGAAGCCATCGCCGAGCTCATCAATCCGCCGCGCGAGCCGGTCGATCTGTCCGCCCTCGTCGCCCGCCTGCTCACCGATTACGAGGAGAAGATGCGCGGCGAGGGGATGAAGCTCGACCAGCGCGTGCTGCCCGATCTCCATGTCGTCGGCAGCATCGACCTCTTGGAAACCGCCATCGAGAACGTCGTCGAGAACGCGATCAGCTTCTCGCCGGCCAAAGCCGGCGTCACGGTCACGCTCGTCACCGAGGGGGCCGACGCGGTGCTCACGGTCGCCGACGAGGGGCCGGGCGTCGATCCGCGTCACCTCGCCATGATCTTCGAGCGCTATTTCTCGCATCGGCCGGCGCGCGATCCGCTCGGGCCGGGCGTCGAGGGCGAAACCCATTTCGGCATCGGCCTGTGGATCGTCCGGCGCAATATCGAGGCGCTCGACGGCTCGGTGACGGCGCTGAATCGTCCGCAGGGCGGCCTGGCCATCACGATCCGTTTACCGCTGGCCAAATAATCATAAAAATCAATGAATTGCGGCTTGGCGCGGGCCGGCGCCTTGTCACAACTTTGCCCCAACCTTGCCGCAAGACCGCCCAATCAAGCTCGCATAGCTTGATCTCGCCGGGGACGAGTTCCCCCTGCGAGCGAGAGCAACAGCAAGCGGTCCCCGTTCCCGATGCCGACAGTCGCGCGTCTGCCAGCGGATCAAATTCCCCTCAGCCCGCCAAACGGGTCTGATGCATTCCTGCGTCAAATCGAGCGCAGCATCGCGCTGCTCGGCGGCCAGCATTTTCTCCGCATCTCCTTGTTCCGCCTGCAGTTCGTCGGCGCGGCCGACATCGGCGCGCGCGCCCGCCAAGCCCTCGCCACCCTCGGCATGATCGGCGAATTGCCGGACGGCAGCCTCGGCCTGCTGTTCGTCGGCCCGCGCGCCGCCGGGCAGGACGATCTCGCCGTCGAGCGCATGGTCGCCGACAAGCTCAATCAGGCGCTGGCTCAGGCCGCGCCTTCCGCCGCGCGACTTCTGTCTCTCACCGCCGCCCACCGCTTCGCCGACGAGATCGGCGGCGTCGACGATCTGATCGACGAGGCGCTGTTCGTCGCGGCGACGCGCCGCAGCCTCGCGCGGCCCGCTCCGCTGCGGAAGGCCTCGTGATGGCGGCGGTCGCGCGTCTCAGCCGGGATTTCCTGCTGCGCGCCAGCGTCGCGGCGGCCATCGTCGCCGGCGTCGCCGTGGCCGCCTGGCAGGAGCATGCCACGAGCGACATCGCCCTGCGCGGCGAGATTTCCGCCGCCTGGCTCGCCGACTACCATCGCGAATTGGGCTACAGCCTCGACGACGTGCGCCGCGCCGGATTGCCGGTGCCGCGCGTGATCCTCGCCGAATTGCCGGTCGATCTGGCGAAGGTCGAGCCGACGCCGCTGCGCAAGCGCCTGTTCATCGAAGGGCTCCTGCCGGTTGTGCTCGACGTCAACGAACGTATCGCCGGGGAGCGGGCGCGGCTGCAAGACATGCTCGTCCGGCAGAACGCCGGCGAGGAATTGTCGTCGCGCGACCGCGTTTGGCTCGCCGACATCGCCGCGCGCTACGGCAGCGACGATATGGCCGAGCTGCTGCGCCGCGTCGATATCGTGCCGCCGTCGCTCGCCATCGCCCAGGCGGCGTTGGAAAGCGGTTGGGGCTCGTCGCGCTTCGCCCAGGAAGGCAACGCCCTGTTCGGCCAGCGCGTCTACGGCGCCGGCAGCTCGCGTTTCGGCATGCAGCCGAAGGGCTTGGCGGAGTCCATCGATTTCCGCGTGCGCGGCTTCGCCAGCTTGAGCGAATCGGTCGCCGCCTACGCCGAGAATCTCAACAGTTTCGCGGCCTACGAGGGCTTGCGCGCGACGCGCGCCGGCTTGCGCGCCGAGGGCCGCGCGCCGGACGGCCTGAGCTTGGCCGGCAATCTGCTGCGCTATTCGGAAATGGGCGGGCATTACGTCGGCCAGGTCCGCGATCTCATCCGGGCCAACGGCTTGGCCGCCTTGGACAAGGCGCGTCTCGCCGACGGAAATTCGGCAGCCTCAACGGTCAAGCCGTCGCTAGAGCGGCAAACGGAGCGTAAGGACATTTAGCGTGCGTGTGTGCTGGGAGACGGATATCGCCTGGCGACAGGCGCTCGCGGGATCGGCCGTCGCGCTGACTGTCGCGATCGGCGTCGCCTTGGCGAGCGATCGCGGCGTCTCGTCGACGCAAAACGGCCAGGAGCAGTTCGCGACGCGCGGCGCCGAGGAGATCGAGAGTTTGTCGCCGGGCAACCGGCTGATCGCCGAAGCGCTGTTCGCGGCGCAAGCGCCGGACGCGCAAGGGCGCGCGAGCTGGTCGCTCACGAAGATCGCGGCGGAGCGCGGCGCGGGCCAGAACTGGGGCGACGTGTTTCATCGGATGAAGAGCGAGAACCTGCTGCGCGCCGACACGCTCGGCCAGGTCGTGACTTGGTATCAATACAATTATCTTAAGCCGGAGCCTTACATGTCGTTCGGCGGCGCGGCGATCCCCGCGAGCGGCAAAAGCTACGGGAACTAGCCGGGCGTCCCGGCGTTTTTAGAAGCAGTAAGCGTCGACTCGAGCATTTGGAAGGAGCGAAAAGAATGACCACCGTTAAGAAGATGGGCGCTATCGGTCTGATGATGTTCGGCCTCGCGGCCTGTTCGAACATGAACGACAGCCAGCAGCGCACGCTGTCGGGCGGCGCTATCGGCGCGGCCGGCGGCGCTGTGGTCGGCGCGTTGACCGGCAGCTGGGTGGCGGGCGCCTTGATCGGCGGCGCTGGCGGCGCCGCGGTCGGCGCGATCACTTCGGAGAACAACCGCAAGTAAGCGGGTGGCGGAATGCTTCGTCGGCTGGCCCCCCGGCGGCTTACGAAGCAGGACGCGGGTGTCGCGACGGGCATCCGCGTCTTTAACTCCGGGAGCGCTGAAAAGCCGCTCCCAGTCGCAAGAACAAGATGCGGCGACGAACCGCATCGACGGAAACTCCGTCGGCTGGCCCCCCGGCGGCCTACGGAGCGGGCGCGGGTGTCGCGACGGGCATCCGCGCCCATAAATCCGCGCTGAGGCGCGACAAGAACTTCTTCGGCTGGCCCCCCGGCGGCCGAGGGAGCAGGAGCGGGTGTCGCGACGGGCATCCGCTCCTTTTATTTGTCCCCGCTCTTCTTCTTCACAGGCTCAGGCGTGGCGCGCGCGGCCCCAGCGCAGCGGCGCGGTGACGAGCCCGTAAGCGAGCCACCCGAGAACCATGCCGGCGAGCGCGCTGATCAGGCTCGCCGTGTCGAGCGGCAGCGACGGCTGGAAATTGGCTAGCGCCGCCTCGGCGATGCTTTTGTCCACGTCGCGCAACAGCGCCAGCGGCCGCCACAAGGGATCTGCGCCCAGGATCGCGTCATAGGCGCGCGCCAGGGCCTCGACGCGGCGTTCGGCGGCGGAGACCAGAGCGGCCTGCATGTCGACGGGCAGCGGGCCCGCGTAATCGTTGGCGCGCATCTTCTCCAACGTCAGGCGCGCTTCGTCGACATGACCGCCGAGGCGCTGCAAATAGGCGGCGCTGAACGCCTGCGCTTGCGACGTCGCTAGGCCGGCGGCGGCCGCGACGATAGTGCCGGCCAGGGAATCGATCTTGCGCAACAGCCAGGGCATAAATCCTCGCGGGAAACTTGGCAGGGTTCCGCCGAGTGTGGCACTTTCCTTGCCGACAATGAACGCCGTAGAAAAATGGCGCAGGTAGGGCAGGGGGACGCGATGGCGATGGATCTGCAGGGCCGCGTGGCGGTGGTGACGGGCGCGAGCCGGGGGCTCGGGCGCGCCATGGCGCAGGGCTTGGCCGAAGCCGGCGCCCGGGTCGTGCTGGCCGCGCCGCCGAGCGACGCCCTCACGGCCGCCGCCGCCGAAATCGCCGCGCGCGTCGGGGCCAATCGCGTGGTCGCCGTGGCGACCGACATCACCAAGGCGGAAGATTGCCGGCGGCTGATCGCCGAGACGCTGGCGCGCTTCGGCGAGTTCGACGTGCTGATCAACAACGCGCGCCGGCCGCATCGCGGGCGCGGCCTGCCGCCGAACGGCAATTCGCTGCCGTTCTGGGAATCCGACCCCGACATCTGGATGGAGACGGTGCATGTCAACGTCAACGGCACCTTCCTGCTCAGCCATCTGGTCGCGCCCCACCTGATCCGCCAGGGCTGGGGCCGCATCGTCAACCTCACCACGAGCATCGACACGATGCAGCGCCGGCGCAATTCGCCCTACGGCGTCACCAAGGCGGCGCTCGAAGCGGCGACGATGATCTGGGCGCAGGATCTCGACGGCACCGGGGTCACGGTCAATTCGCTGATCCCGGGCGGGGCGTGCGACAGCGATCCCGACCGGCCGCCGGGGCGCGGGCAGAGCGCGCTTCTGCCGGTCGACGTCATGAACCCGCTCGCCGTCTGGCTCGCCTCCGACCTGTCCGACGGCATGACCGGCGGGCGCTACGTCGGCAAACTGTGGGACGCCTCCCTGCCGCCGAACGAAGCCGCGGCGCGCTGCCGCGAAGCGCCGGTGTTGCGCGCGCCGCCGGAGCGCAAGGGCCTGTAACCGGCCGGTCATAAGGCGAGTCGCCGTCCTGTCGTGAGGCTCTCTTAAGAGTCGATGCGTCCCCCCGGGCATGCCGCCCGCCGGGCCGTCATCCACTTGCGAGAGAGAACGCCATGTCGAACGACGCCGCGCGCCCGTCCGTGCCTGATGCCGACGCCTACGCCCAGCTGACGATGGACGACGGCGCCGAGATGCCGATCACCGCGCCGACCATGGGCGACGTGATCGCCAGCCGCTTCGGTCGCCGCGAGCTGATGAAGGGCTTGCTGGCCGCGACCGCGATCACCGCTGTCGCCTCGCCGCTCGCCGCCCTGCTGCCGCGCCGCGCCGAGGCGCAAGCCGCAGGTTCGGCCTTCAATTTCACCGAAGTGCCGCACGGCGTCGATGCCAATCATCACGTCGCGCCCGGCTACAGCGCCGACGTGGTCATCCGTTGGGGCGATCCGGTCACGGCGGACGCGCCGGCTTTCGATCCTTACAACCACACCGCCGAAGCGCAGGCCAAGCAGTTCGGCTACAACAACGACTATATCGGCGTTCTTCCCCTGCCGATGGGCGGCACGACCGCCGACCGCGCCCTGCTCTGCGTCAACCATGAATATACCGCGCTCTATCTCATGGTGCCGAATCTCGCCGATCAGCAGGCCAAGGATGTCCGCTTCAAGGACATGACCAAGCCGCTCGTCGATATCGAGATGGCGGCGCACGGCCTTTCGGTCGTCGAAGTCGCAAAACAGAACGGCAAATGGGCCGTGGTGCGCGGCAGCCAGTACAATCGCCGCATGACCGCCGACACGCCGATGCGGATTTCCGGCCCGGCCGCCGGCCATGACCGCATGAAGACGAGCTACGATTCGTCGGGCTTCATGGTGCGCGGCACGATCAACAATTGCGCCGGCGGCACCACGCCGTGGGGCACCTACCTGTCGGGCGAGGAGAACTTCAACAATTACTTCACCGGCAAGGTCGACGGCCACAAGGAAGAAGCGAACTACAAGAGCTACGGCATTCCCGGCGGCGAATATGCCTGGGGCAATTTTGTGGACCGCTTCGACCTGAACAAGGAAGAGAACGAGCCCAACCGGTTCGGCTGGGTCGTCGAAGTGGATCCCTACGATCCCAACGCGACGCCGGTGAAGCGCACCGCCATCGGCCGCTTCAAGCATGAAGGCGCCGAGACGATCGTCAACGCCGACGGCCGCGTCGTCGTCTATAGCGGCGACGACGAGCGTTTCGCCTTCGTTTACAAGTTCGTCACCGCCGGCCGCTACAATCCGAACGACCGCGCCGCCAACCGCGACCTGCTCGACTCGGGCACGCTTTATGCGGCGAAATATACCGACGACGGCAAGATCGAATGGCTGCCGCTGGTCTACGGCCAGGGCCCGCTGACGGCGGCCAACGGCTTCAACAGCCAGGCCGACGTGCTGATCGAAACGCGCAAGTCCGCGCGCCTGCTCGGCGCGACGCCGATGGACCGGCCCGAATATGTCGTGCCGAATCCGAAGACCAACAAAGTCTACGTCATGCTGACCAACAACGACCGCCGCAAGCCCGAGCAAGTCGACAAGATCAACGACCGCGCCGGCAACCTGTGGGGTCAAGTGCTGGAAATGACCCCCGCCAACGGCGATCACGCGGCGACCGCCGGAACCTGGGACTTGGTCGTGAAGGCCGGCAATCCGGCGGACCCCTCGACGGGTGCGCAATGGAACATGGCGACGAGCGGCAACGGCTGGTTCGCCTGTCCGGACGGCTGCGCGGTCGATCATCAGGGCCGTCTGTGGGTCGCGACCGATCAGGGCGGCGGCTGGAAGAAGGCCTCGGGCACGGCGGACGGCGTCTGGGCGCTCGACACCGAAGGCGCGGCGCGCGGCACCGGCAAGCATTTCTACCGCGTGCCGATCGGCGCCGAGATGTGCGGCCTGACCTTCGCGTCCGACGACCGCACCATGTTCGTGTCGGTCCAGCACCCCGCGGCGGACGGCCCCGAACTGTGGGAAGGCTTCGGCCGCAAGTCGACGTTCGCCGATCCGGCGACGCGTTGGCCCGACTTCGATCCCAAGCTGCCGACGCGCCCGAGCGTTGTCGCCATCACCAAGCAGGGCGGCGGGCTCATCGGCTCTTAAGCCGCGTTCCGCGATCCCGTACGAAGGGGCGTCTCCACGCGGAGACGCCCCTTTTCTTTGCCCGCCGGTTCTTTGCCAGACGGACGCGAAATGTTAGCGTGCGCTCGAACAAGCAGGGCAGGGCGCATGAAGATCGACTGCGAGACGTATTATTGGCCGATCGATTTTCTCGATCGCGTCGAGCATCCGGGCAAGGGCCGCATCGAGCGCGAGGACGCGACGACGGTCAGCTTCTATCGCGACGGCGAGATGATCCAGCGCTTCAAGAGCGCGCGCTGGGACTTGGATGTGCGCAAGCGGGCGATGGATGAGGCCGGGTTCGACGCGCAGCTGCTGCTGCCCGATCCGCTGCCGTTCATCTACGAGATCAACCACAGCCTCGGGCCGCAGATGGCCGCCGGCTACAATGCCCATCTCGCCGAGGCGATCGCGAGCGAGCCGCGCTTCATCGGCGCGGCCTGGCTCTATCTGCCCGACATGGACGAGGCGATGGCCGAGCTCGAGCGCGCGGCGAAGGCCGGCCTGCGCGCGGTCAAGATCAACGGCGGCTTCGCCGACGAGGATCTCGACGGCGAGGAGCTATGGCCGCTCTACGAGGCGGCCGAAGCGCTCGACATGGCCATCGTCGTGCGCCCCATCGAGCGCGCCTTCGAGGATCAGACCGGCCATCCCTGGCTGATCGGCGCCGACCGCTACGCCGGCATGCGCTTCCTCGCCAGCGGCCTCGGCTATCCTTTCACCTACATGCAGAGCGTCGCGCGGCTGATCTTCAGCGGCACGCTCGACCGCTTCCCGAACTTGCGCTTCGCCTTCCTCAAGGGCGGCGCGGGCTGGGCGCCTTACTTGCGCGAGCGGCTCGACCGCCAGGCGGAGCATCGCGCCTTTCGCAGCCACGCGATGAAGCGCGGCCTGAAATTGCAGCGCCGGCCGAGCGAGTATTTCGACCAGCTCTATATCGCCGCCGACGCCGACGAGAGCTATCTCGCCGACGTCGCCAAGCGCTGGCCCGGCCACCGCATGATTCTCGGCAGCGGCTTCGACACGACCGAGGCGGGCGCGACCTGGCCGGACAGCGCCGCGCGCGTCGCCGCCCTGGCGGACCTCGGCGACGCCGACAAGGCCGCCATTCTCGGCGGCAACGCCCGCCGGCTGCTCGGCCTCGCCTGACCCGCCTATCGGCCTGCCGCGCCGCGCGCTATGATCGGCGCTCCTGCAACGCTTCCGGGGATAGGCATGTTCGGCGCGAAAGCCATCGGCATCGGCCTCGCCGCTTTCGACCCGGCGGTCGTGAAGTGACGCCATGCGGCTGACCCATCGCTATTCCTTGATCATCGTCACGCTGCTGCTGTCGACGTTGGCGGTGATTTCCGGCGCGGCGGTGCTGGCCTTCGCCAGCCTATCCCAGCGCGCCGAGACGGCGAGCGCCCGCGTCATGGCCGACGCCTTGCGCGAGCAGGCGATCGCCGACGCGTACAGCCTGGCGGCGCTGACCAGCCGCATCGTCGGTTCGGCGCTCTACGATGCCGACATGCGCGATCTCGTCGAGGACTTGCGCGCGCTGCGCCGCTACAAAAGCGTGCTGGCGATCCGCGTCGTCGATCCGCAGGGCCGCGTCCTGCATGACGGCAGCGACGGGTTATCGGACTACGGCCGGAGCAGCCGCGACCTCGTCATCGGCCGGGCCCTCAAGGCGCGCGCTCCGATCAGCGCGGTGGAGGAGGATATCCTCAGCATGGCCGCGCCGGTCATCATCGGCGAACGCCTGCTCGGCGCGATCCATATGGAAATCTCGCTCGCCGACTTGATGAAGCATGAGGCCGTCCTGCACCGCGAACTCGGCACGATCGCCGCCGCCGCCCGCGAATCGCTGATCGTCGCCATCGCCCTAGCGGCGCTGATCCTCGGCGCCGTCGGCTTGCTCGTCGGCGTTCTGGTGGCGCGCGGCTTGAGCCAGCCGATCAAGACTCTGTCGGCCGCGATGCGCCGAATCGGCCAGGGCCAGCCGGTCTCCGGCCTGCCGACGGACCGGTCGGACGAGATCGGCGATCTGGCGCGCGATCTGGAGAAGATGGCGAGCGGCCTTCTGCAATCGCAACGCATGTCGCGCCTGGCTGCCGTGGGAGAGGTCGCGGTCGGCGTCGCGCACGAGCTCAACCAGCCGCTCAGCACCATCCGCATGGCCGCGGACAATGCGCTGGCGACGCTCGACGCGCCGACCCCGGACGCCGGCTACCTGCGCGACAAGCTCGGCCTCGTCTCGCAGCTCGCCGGCGGCATGGGCGAGCAGATTCAGCGCATGTGCGCCGTCGGCCGGCGCGACGAACGGCGCGTGCCGTTCGATCCGCTGGCCAGCGTGCGCGACGCGCTGGCGCTGCATTCGGGCGGATTGGCAGCGGCGGGCATCGAACTCACGGTCGAATGGCCGGACGCGCCGGACGGCCGGCCCTTGGTGGTGCAGGGTCTGCCCAACCAGCTCATGCAGGTCGTCGTCAACCTGATCGGCAACGCGCGTGACGCCATCGTCGAGCGCAGCGACACGCCGCTGGGCCGGCTGCGCGGCGTGCGCGGCCATATCCGCCTGACGATGTCGGTCGACCCGATCCTGCGCGAATTCCGCCTCGAGATCGCCGACAATGGCGGCGGCATCCCGCCGGAAATCATCGGCCGGGTGTTCGATCCCTTCTTCACCACCAAGGAAGTGACCAAGGGCACCGGCCTCGGCCTGTCGATCAGCTACGGCATCGTCGCCGGCATGGGCGGCCATATCGAGGCGCGCAACGGCCCGGACGGCGCGATTTTCAGCGTGTCCTTGCCGACCGGCGATAGCGCGGCGCGGGCGGCGGAATAAGGGTTTTTGTCGCAGATGGATGACAAGCCGCCGCCCTATGGTAGAAGGATATGCCGACCGGGCCGCCGCCCGGCTCTTAGCGATGGACGTGCCCTTTGCTACCTTCCCGCAATTCCATGACGACCCGGGCCGACAGCCCGCAGCAAGCCGTGCTTGTCGTCGATGACGACCCCCTGCAGCGCAGCGAGATCGTCGATTTCCTGATTCGCCAGGGCATCGCCGTCGTCTCGGCGCAAAACGGCTTCGCCGCCGTCCATGAAATCCGCCGCCTGCGGCCCGCCGTGGTCGTCATGGACATGAAGATGCCGGGTCTCGACGGCATCCATGTGGCGCGGCTGATTCAGGATTTGCAGAACAAGCCGAAGGTCATCCTCGTGTCGGGCTATCCCGACTACGTCTATCGCGCCCATCAGGAAGACCTCGGCGTTTTCGCCATCATCGAAAAGCCGGTGCCGCTCGCCGTGCTGGCGCGCTTTATCCGTGAAGCGCTTGCGAAAGGCGACGCCTAGCGTCGCGGGGCTACAGGCGGGCCGAATTCAGGAATCGTAAGCGATCAGCGAATCGAACGGCACGTCGATCCTGGCGCGGCCGCCGAGGAACGTGAGCTCGATGATCGTCGCCGCCGCGGCGACGTCGCCGCCCACATTGCGCAGCAGCTCGATCGCGGCGGCCAAGGTGCCGCCGGTGGCCAGCAGGTCGTCGACCAGCACGACGCGCTGGCCCGGCTTGATCGCGTCCTCCTGAATCTCGATCGTGTCCGTGCCGTATTCGAGATCGTAGCTGTGCGGCACCGTCGCGCCCGGCAGCTTGCCCTTTTTGCGCAGCATGACGAAGCCGCAGCCGAGCGCATAGGCGAGCGGCGCGGCGACGAGGAAGCCGCGCGATTCGATGCCGGCGAGCAGGTCGGGCTTGCGCGGCCCGACGATGCCGGCGAGCCGTTCGATCGCCGCGCGCCACGCCGTCGGATGGGCGAGCAGCGTCGAGATGTCGTAGAACAGGATGCCCGGCTTGGGAAAGTCGGCGATCTGACGGATATGGTCTCTGATCTCGATGTCGCGCGTCATGGGGTGATCGCCGAAATGCCGAATCGTTGAAAGGAGAGCTGCCCGCAGTCTATCCGTCCCGCGCGGGGTTCAAAAGCGCGATCAAGCTGATAGACTGCGCCGCTCGCCGCCAGGACCGTCATGAGCGCAATCGCATGAACAAAACCCCCATGAACAAAACCCCATGAACAAGACTGTCGTCGCCGTCGCCGCCATCCTCACCGCTGGCGCGGTCGCCGTCTGGGCGCTCGGCGGCGCGGGCGAGCGCCAGTTCGCGCCGCAGTCCGACGCGGGCGGCGTCGTTCTCGGCACCGGCGTCGTCACCGGCCTCTATTTTCCCGCCGGCGGCGCGGTCTGCCGGTTGCTCAACCAGGGGCGCGACCGCCACGGCCTGCGTTGCGCCGTCGAGGCGACCGACGGTTCGGTCGCCAACCTCAACGCCTTGCGCGGCGGCGAGCTCGATCTCGCCATGGTCCAGTCCGACTGGCAGCATCAGGCCTATTCCGGCGGCGGCAGCTTCAAGGGCGTCGGCGCGTTCGAGGACTTGCGCGCGCTGTTCTCGCTCCATAGCGAGGCGTTCAACGTGCTGGTCCGGCGCGATGCGAAGCTGCGCCAGTTCGCCGAACTCAAAGGCAAGCGCGTCAACGTCGGGCCGGCCGGCTCGGGCCAGCGCGCCATGTTCGAGGACGCCATGGCGGCGCACGGCCTGACGCCGAAGGATTTCGCGCAGCTCGGCGATCTGCGCGGCGCGGAAGCGGGCAAGGCGCTGTGCGAGCGCAAGATCGACGCGGCGGTGGTGGTGCTCGCCCATCCCAACGGCGCGATTCAGGAGATGGCGGCGGGATGCGATCTGGCCCTGGTCGAAATCGCCGGCCCGGCGCTGGAAAAGCTGACGCAGGACCGCCCCTATTACGCGCCGCTCGTGCTGTCCGGCGGCGTCTACGACCGCTTGCCGGCGCAGGACACGCGGAGCTTCGGGCTCAAGGCGACGCTGGCCGCGCCCGCCCAGCTCGGCGAGGAGGTCGTCTACGAGATCGTGCGCGCGGTGTTCGACAATTTCGACGAGTTTCGCGCGGCCCATCCGGCCTTCGCCGCGCTCGATCCGCGCGCCATGGCGCGCGAGGGCCTCAGCGCGCCGCTGCACCCGGGCGCCGAACGCTATTTTCGCGAGAAGGGCCTGCTCTAGCAGGCCGAGGCGCTAGCGGACGTTGGCGGCGACGGTTTCGCTGCCGAACAACTGCGTCACGCTCTGCCCCTGCGGGCGGCAGAAGTGATAGTAGCTCGAGAAGGTCGCCAGCATGATGCCGAGAGCGAATCCGTAAAGAAACGTGCGGCGGGCGTTGTTCATCGTCTGATCCGTCGTGAGGGTCTGGGGCATCGGGAAGCGCGGCGAAAGCCGCTCCGTTCATAGCCGATGGCGGCGCGGCAGGCCAGGGCGGCCTGCGTTCTGCGCCGGGAGGGCGCGTCTGGCTTGCGCTGCGGGCCGTGATAGGATGGCGCGCATCCGCCGCCCGTCGCGGCGGTTCATGGAGGGGGGGCGGCGCGTGGCCAAATATATCGCCAGCATCTTGCAGGACGACGAGCGGGTGCTTCACGAAGCGTCGATCCATTGGATCGTCTATCTGCCGTCCATCCTCTTTTTCGTCGTCGGCCTCGCCCTGCTGCTCTGGGTCGCGCCGATCTATCAGGCGGGCGGGCGCGAGTTCGTCGGCATGATCGGAGTGTTCGTCGCGCTGGCCGCGCTCCTCGCCGCGCCGTTCTATTTCTTCAAGGCGCTGATCCTGCGCGTCGCCACCGAGCTCGCCATCACCAACCGCCGCGTCATCGCCAAGGTCGGCCTCATCCGGCGCAAGACCTGGGAGATCAACGCCGCGAAGGTCGAGGGCGTGGAAGTCGAGCAGTCGGTGTGGGGCCGCATCTTCGGCTACGGCACGGTGACGGTGAATGGCACCGGCGGCGGCATCGCGCCGATCCGCAACATCGAGGATCCGCTGGCGTTTCGCAAACACGTGACTTCATTATAAGACCGCTCTGCCACCAAAGGTTGTGGCGTCGGTCTTTTCACACCTCAAAATTCTGGCCGCTCGGCGCTATGCCGGATGCGATAGCACCAATGAGCATTATTGGCGATTGTGCCTATGAATGCCGGGCTTTAGGTTGATTCCAAGGGGCGACCGTCGCGTGCGCGATGAGGGAGAGGGGCATTCGTTGCCGCCGTCTTTCATCCGTTCGTTCGCGACATGCGAATAAGGGATCAATACCGGGGCGCGCGGCGTCCCGCGAGGCCGCGCCTGCGGCCGAGGTGTGGGGGAGACAGGCGCGCGTGTTCGAGCGCAATACCCTGAGACAGGCCACCTTCTGGGCGGCGATCCTGGTGATCGCGACCGCCAATTTTTTCGCATATCGCAGCATCGACGCCTTGATGACGGTCGGCCGGCAAGCCGACGCCGCGCAATATTCGCTTTATCAGCTCGAACGCGTGCTCTCACTGCTTAAGGACGCGGAGACCGGCCAGCGCGGCTATCTCTTGAGCGGCGACGAGAGCTACCTCGATCCTTACCGGCTGGCGGTGAAGGAAACCCCGTCGGCGATCCGCGAGCTCAAGGCCATGCTGGAGCGCGACCCGCTGCAACGCGACCGCGCGACCGCGCTGGAAGACATGGTCGCCGACCAGCTGGCGGCGCTCGCTCAAGGCGTGGTCGACCGACGCGAGGCAGGGCCGGTCACGCTCGATAGCGCGGTGCTCGCGCAAGGCAAGACGCAGATGGACCGCATCCGCGACAGCGTCTCGGTCATGCTGGCGGCCGAGCAGGGCGCGATCGGGCGGCTCAACGCCACCGTCAACGCGCAGGCGCGCGCCGCGCTGCTGGTCCTCGCCGGCGGAACGGCGCTGAGCGTGGCGGCGATCGTCGCGATTTTCCTGTGGATCATGGCCGAGGTGCGCCAGCGTCGCAGCTTCCAGCATCAATTGCGCGATCTCAACCGCGAGCTGGAAGACCGCGTCGAAGGGCGTACGGCCGAATTGGCCGATGCCAACGATAACCTGCGCAACGAGGCGGAGCAGCGCGCCGCAGCGTCCGATTCGCTGCGTGAGGCCAACGAGCTATTAACCACCGTGATCGGCTCGACGCCGCTCGCCGTGGTCGTGCTCGACGCGGAAGGCCGTGTCGCGGTATGGAGCGCGGCGGCCGAGCGCATCTTCGGCTACAGCCGCGAGCAGACGCTCGGCCGCCGCCCGCCGCTCAAGGGCCGCGACATGGCCGGCGCGGAAGCCGATCTCGTCGCCCTCGCCGGCGCGGCCGGGGCGCAGGGGTGCGACGCCGAGTTCGAGCGCCAGGACGGGAAGACGATCCAGGCGCGCGTGCTGGCGGCGCCGCTCGTCGCTCAGCGCGCGCCGCGCGCCGCGGCGCAGGGCGGGCTGGCGACAGCGGCGTCGCTCCTGATTCTGATCGAAGACGTCACGGCGCGCGCCAGCGTCGAGCAGCAGCTCCGCCAGGCGCAGAAGATGGAGGTGATCGGCCAACTCACCGGCGGCGTGGCGCACGATTTCAACAACCTCCTCACAATCATCGTCGGCAACGGCGATCTGGCGCTGGAAAGTCTCGATGAATCGTCCGAACTGGCCGATTCGTTGCGGACCATGCTGCGCGCCGCCGCGCGCGGCGCGGAGCTGACCCAGCGTCTGCTCGCCTTTGCCCGCAAGCAGACGCTGCGGCCCCGCGTGGTGGACCTGAACGCGCTGCTGCCCGGCGTCGGCTCCATGCTCAAACGCGTGCTCGGCGAGAACGTCTCGGTCATGAGCCTGCCCGGCGAGAATCTATGGCCGGCGCTGGTCGATCCGTCGCAGGTCGAGGACGCCATCCTCAATCTTGCGATCAACGCGCGCGACGCCATGCCGCGCGGCGGCCAGCTCGTCATCGAGACGCGCAACGTCACGCTCGACGACGATTACGCCGCGCTGAACCCGGAGGCGGCGCCGGGCGATTACGTCATGTTCTCGGTTGCCGACACCGGCCACGGCATGACGCCCGAGGTGCTGGAGCGCGTCTTCGAGCCGTTCTTCACCACCAAGGAAATGGGTAAGGGCACCGGCCTCGGCCTCTCGATGATCTACGGCTTCGTCAAGCAGTCGGGCGGCCATATCAAGATCTACAGCGAGGTCGGCCACGGCACGACCATCCGCATCTATCTGCCGCGCGCCAAGCCGGGCGACGGCGAGATCGCCGCGCCGGCGCTGGCCGAGGCGACGCCGAGCGGCCGCGAGACGGTGTTGGTGGTCGAGGACAATATCGAGGTGCGGCGCGTGGCGCTGCGGATCATGAAGGAGCTCGGCTACCGCACCATCGAGGCGGAGACCGCGGATCAGGCGCTGGAACTGCTGGAAAGCGGCGTCGAGGCCGACGTGCTGTTCACCGATATCGTCATGCCCGGCAAGCTCAACGGCTACGATCTCGCCAAGCTGGCAACCAAGCGCAATCCGCGCCTCAAGGTGCTGTTCACCTCGGGCTATTCCGAAGTGTTCCTGCGCCAGGGCGCGGACGGCGTGCGCGCGGAGATGATCGGCAAGCCTTATCGCAAGCAGGAGCTGGCGCTGCGCCTGCGCGCCGCGCTCGACGCCGCCGATTGAGCGGACGCTGAAACCACGAAAGGCCGCGTCTGAGACGCGGCCTTTCGCATGTCGGGAAAAGGATGGTCGGGGAAAGAGGATTCGAACCTCCGGCCCCCACGTCCCGAACGTGGTGCTCTACCAGGCTGAGCTATTCCCCGATGAGGCGAGGGTTATATACCGGCGATTTGCCGATGACAACCGGCGCGGCGCGCCTTTTTTCGCCGGGCCTTTTCCGCGCAAAGCGGCAGATTTCCTGGGTTCAAGCCCGTCTGTGGCTAATGGCCACGCGACATATTGAAGCCGATCACTTCGAGCAGGGCGGTCTTGGCCGGCGAGGCCGGGAAGATGTCCAGCGCGTCGCGCGCCAGCGTCGAGTAGTGGCGCGCGCGTTCCAGCGTGTCGGAGAGCGCGGCGTGCTTGGTCATCAGGCGCATGGCGTGGGCGAGATCGCCTTCGCTTTGCTCCAGCGTCTCCAGCGTGCGCCGCCAGAACGCCTTTTCCTCCTCGTCGCCGCGGCGGTAGGCGAGGATGGTGGGCAGCGTGATCTTGCCTTCGCGGAAATCGTCGCCGACCGATTTGCCGAGCGTCGCCTGCTGCGCGGCGTAGTCGAGCACGTCGTCCATCAGCTGGAAGGCGATGCCGAGATTGAGGCCGTAGGATTCCAGCGCCTGCTCCTCGACCTTGGGCCGGCCGGCGACGACCGCGCCGATGCGCGCGGCGGCGGCGAACAGCACGGCGGTCTTGCAGCGGATCACTTCGAGATATTGCGCTTCGCTCGTCTCGGTGTCGTTGGCGGTGGTGAGCTGCATCACCTCGCCTTCCGAGATCACCGCCGATGCGTTCGACAGGATGGCGAGCACTTCGAGCGAGCCGTCGGCCACCATCAATTGGAAGGCGCGGCTGAACAGGAAGTCGCCGACCAGCACGCTCGGCTGGTTGCCCCAGACGGTGTTGGCCGTGGCCTGGCCGCGCCTGAGGTCGCTCTCGTCGACCACGTCGTCGTGCAGCAGGGTGGCGGTGTGGATGAATTCGACGGCGGCGGCGAGCCGGATGTGGCGCGCGCCGTCGTAGGCGCAGAGCCGCGCCGCGCCGAGCAGCATCATCGGGCGCAGGCGCTTGCCGCCGGCGGCGATGAGATGGCCGGCGAGCTGCGGGATCAGCTCGACCGGGCTTTCCATATGCTTGAGGATCAGCGCGTTGACCTTGGCGATGTCGTCCGCCACCAGCGCCGAAAGGGCGTCCAGCGAAGGCTGCGGGCCCTTGCCGCGCGCCGCTTCGAGATCGACGATGACCGCCAAAACGCATTCTCCTGATGGGGAAACGGGGCCGCGGCCTTGACGGCCGGGAGCGCGCCGAGCATAAGCCCGTTTCCCCGCCGGTCAAGGCGCGCGGCGGCGTCGCGCGGCCTTGTGATCGCGGCCCATTTACCGGAATTTTCTGTATGATGCGCGCCATGAAGGAACTGTTGCGCACCAACGATCCCGTCCTCATGTCGTTCGCGTCGGCATTGCTCGCCGACGCCGGCATCGCGGCGGTGCAATTCGATCTGCATACCTCCGTATTGGAGGGCAGCATCGGCGCCTTGCCGCGCCGCCTGATGGTGCCCGACGAGGATCACCTCCGCGCCGAGGAACTGCTCGATCAGGCCCTGGCCGATATCGCCGCCGCGCCGCCGGCGCTCGACGCGCCATGAGCATGGCCGAGAACTCGCCCATGGAGATCACCGAGGACCGCATCCTCGGCGGCCGCGTCCGGCTGCGCCAGCCCAAGCTGGGCTATCGCGCCGCCATCGACCCGGTGTTCCTCGCCGCCGCCGTGCCGGCAGTGCGCGGCGACCGCGTGCTGGATCTCGGCATGGGCGTCGGCGCGGCCTCGCTGTGCTTGGCGCTGCGCGAGCCGGGCTGCCGCGTCAGCGGCATCGAGATCAACCGCGACCTGGTGCGCCTCGCCGCCGAGAACATCGCGCTCAACGAGCTCGGCCAGCGCGTCGACGTCATGGTCGGCGACCTGATCCGCCCGCCGTCGCGCTTGGTGCCTGGCTCGTTCCATCACGTCATGGCCAATCCGCCCTATGTCGAGGAGGGGGCCGGCACGCCGGCGCCCGATCCGGGCAAGGCGCGCGCCAACATGGAGGGCGAGGCGACCCTCGGCCATTGGGTCCGCATGGGGTTGATGATGCTGCGCCCGCGCGGCACCCTGACGCTGGTCCATCGCGCCGACCGGCTTGACGCGCTGCTCGCCGAGTTCTACGGCAAGGCCGGCGGCATCGTCGTCTTCCCGCTATGGCCCGACCGCACCGGCCGGCCCGCCCGCCGGGTGCTGATCCGCGCCGTGAAGGGCTCGCTGACGCCGCTGCGCCTGGCTGCCGGCTTGGTGCTGCACGAGCCGGGCGGCGGCTACAGCCCGGCGGCCGACCAGATCCTGCGCGACGGGGCCGGCCTGCCTCTCTAAATCCCTGGAAAATCCCGGTTTTTGGCGCGCGGCGGCGCTTGACGCTGTCTCCGCCCTGCCACTACAACAAGCCATGTTCGGACTGAGTTTCGCCAAGCTCCTGCTGCTCGCCGTGGCCGGCCTCGCCATATGGTACGGCTTCAAGCTGATGCGTCGCCGCGACCAGCGTCGCGCCGAAGCCGCGCGCCCGGCCGAGAAGGTTGCGGAAACGATGGTGAAATGTTCGGTCTGCGGCACCTACAACCCGGCGGGCGTCGTCTGCACGCACCGCTCCTGATCTCTCCAGTCCGGTTTCCGTCATGCCTTCGCCAAAGAAAGCCCCGAGCTTCCAGGACCTGATCCTGCGCCTGCAGACCTTCTGGGGCGCGCAGGGCTGCGTGCTGCTCCAGCCCTACGACGTCGAGATGGGCGCGGGCACCTTCCATCCCGCGACCACCTTGCGCGCGCTCGGCCCCGAGGCGTGGCGCGCCGCCTACGTGCAGCCGTCGCGCCGCCCGAAGGACGGCCGCTACGGCGAGAATCCGAACCGCCTGCAGCACTATTACCAGTTCCAGGTCATCATGAAGCCGTCGCCGGCCAACGTGCAGGAGCTTTACCTGCAAAGCCTAGCCGAGCTCGGCATCACGCCGGCCACGCACGACCTGCGCTTCGTCGAGGACGATTGGGAAAGCCCGACGCTGGGCGCCTGGGGCCTCGGCTGGGAGGTGTGGTGCGACGGCATGGAGGTGACGCAGTTCACCTATTTCCAGCAGGTCGGCGGCATCGAATGCGATCCCGTCGCGGTGGAATTGACTTACGGTTTGGAGCGCCTCGCCATGTATGTGCAGGGCGTCGAGAACGTCTACGACCTCGACTGGAACGGCCAGGGGGTGAAGTACGGCGACGTCTTCCTGCAGAACGAGCGCGAGCAGTCGGCCTATAATTTCGAGCACGCCAACACCGAGGTGCTGTTCCGCCATTTCGCCGAAGCCGAGGCCGAATGTCAGGCGCTGCTGGCGGCGGGCGTGACGCTGCCGGCCTACGACCAGTGCATCAAGGCGAGCCACAGCTTCAACCTGCTGGACGCGCGCGGCGTCATTTCCGTCACCGAGCGCGCCGCCTATATCGGCCGCGTGCGCGCGCTGGCGAAAGCCTGCTGCGAAGGCTGGCTGGCGAGCCGCGGTCATAGCCCCTCGTCGCCAAGCGGGAAGGGAGCCTGATCATGGCCGAGCTTCTCGTCGAATTGTTCTCCGAGGAAATCCCGGCGCGCATGCAGGCGCGCGCGGCGGACGATCTCAAGCGCCTCGCGACCGACGCTTTCAAGGCCGCCGGGCTGAGCTTCGCCAAAGCCGAGGCTTATGTCACGCCGCGCCGCTTGGCGCTCGTCGTCGATGGCCTACCGGTCGCGCAAGCCGATCTGAAGGAAGAACGCCGCGGCCCTCGCGTCGATGCGCCGCAAAACGCCATCGATGGCTTCCTGCGCGCCAGCGGCCTCACCCTTGATCGATGCGAGCAGCGCGACACCGGCAAGGGCGTGTTCTATTTCGCCGTGGTCGAGAAGAAAGGCCGCGCCACCGCCGACGTGCTGGCCGAACTGCTGCCGAAAATTTTCGCCGATCTGCCCTGGCCGAAGTCGATGCGCTGGGCGCACGAGCCGACGCGCTGGGTGCGCCCGCTGCACGGCATCGTCGCTTTGTTCGACGGCAAGGTCGTGCCGGTGACGTTCGCCGGCGTGACGTCATCCGACGAATCGCGCGGCCATCGCTTCCTTGGGCCCAAGCCGTTCAAAGCCAAGTCGTTCAACGAATACAAGGCCAAGCTGCGCGAAGGCTACGTGCTGCTCGACGCCGCCGAGCGCCGCGCCGCCATCGCGGCCGACGCCGCCGCCGTCGCCCAGGATGCCGGCTTCGCGCTCAAACGCGACGAGGGCCTGCTCGACGAAGTGACGGGCCTGGTCGAATGGCCGGTCGCGCTGATGGGCCGCATCGACGAGCAGTTCATGGACGTGCCGGCCGAAGTGCTGACCACCTCCATGCGCGCGCACCAGAAATATTTTGCGGTCGAAAAGGCGGACGGCGCGCTCGCGCCGCGCTTCATCGTCATCGCCAACATGCTGACGGAAGACGGCGGCAAGCAGGTCGTCGCCGGCAACGAGCGCGTGCTGCGCGCGCGCCTGTCCGACGCGGGCTTCTTCTGGGACCAGGACCGCAAGCACCGGCTCGATTCGCGCGTCGGCGCGCTCAAAGACATCGTCTTCCACGCCAAGCTCGGCACGGTGGCCGAGAAGGTCGCGCGCGTGAAGAAACTGGCGCGCGAGATCGCCAGCCAAATTACGATCAATGGGGTCGGCGCGGATGCGGCGCAGGCCGAGCGCGCCGCCGAACTGTGCAAGGCGGATTTGACGACCGGCATGGTCGGCGAATTCCCCGAGTTGCAGGGCGTCATGGGCCGCTATTACGCGCGCCACGACAACGAGCGCCCCGAGGTGGCCGAGGCCATCGCCGCGCATTATTCGCCGAAGGGCCCGGACGACGTTTGCCCGACCGCGCCGGTCAGCGTCGCGCTGGCGCTCGCCGACAAGATCGACACGCTCGTCGGCTTCTTCGCCATCGACGAGAAGCCGACTGGCTCGCGCGATCCCTTCGCGCTCCGCCGCGCCGCCCTCGGCGTGATCCGTCTTGTGCTTGAAAACAAGCTTCGGCTGTCGCTCAAGCAAGTATTTACATCAGCGTTTTCAAATTATGAAAATGCGGTCCGCTTGGTTCCTGGTAGCGAGCTATATAAAGCGGGTCTAAAGGCTGATGGTTACACTGGGACTAATGATGTTCCCCACATCAACACAGTCGCGCAGATTCTCACTGGGGGGCTGCTCGATTTCTTCGCCGACCGTTTGAAGGTGACGCTGCGCGAGAAGGGCGTGCGCCATGATCTGATCGACGCCGTTTTCTCGCTTGGTGGCGAAGACGATCTCGTCCGCCTCATGGCGCGGGTCGACGCGCTGACCGGCTTCCTCGCCACCGACGACGGCGCGAATCTGCTGACCGCCTACAAGCGCGCCTCGAACATCGTCGGCATCGAGGAAAAGAAGGACAAGACCTCCTTCGCCGGCGCGGTGGACGCCAGCCTCTTGAGCCTGCCGCAAGAGACCAAGCTGATGGACGCGCTGCTGATGGCGCACGAGGGCACGCAGGTCGCGCTCAAGAAAGAGGATTTCGTCTCGGCCATGGCCGTGCTGGCGCTGCTGCGTGGTCCGGTCGACGCCTTCTTCGACAAGGTGAAGGTCAACGCCGACGAGCCGGCGGTGCGCGTCAACCGCCTGCGGCTTCTGTCGCAGATCCGCGCCACGCTCGGCGAGGTCGCCGACTTCTCGAAGATCGAGGGCTGACGGACTTCTAAAACGCCGTCATGCCCGCACTTGTTGCGGGCATCCACGCCTTGCAGCGTTTCCATAAATTAAGTCGTAGATGGCCGGAACAAGTCCGGCCATGACGATTGAGGGGCAAATTAGCCCGCCTTGTCTGGCGGCGGCGGCGCTTCGCCGCCCTCGTCCTCGCCCTCTTTTTCGTCATTGGTCGGCAGCCACGGCGGCTGTTGCGGCGTCAGCTTGGCCTCGCCGCACTCCAGCGTCGCCTCGGCTTCGACGGCGGCGACCACGGCGTCGAGCTTCAACAGCGCGATGCCCTGTTCGCCCATGCCGGTGCGCATTTCGCCGATCTCCTCGCCCTTGTAGCGGACGGGCGTGCCGAAGCCCGGCACCGGCCCTTCGATGCCGACCGGCAGCAGGCGTTTTTTCAGCAGCGCGCGATAGCGCATCCGCGCCGTCAGCTCCTGGCCGATATAGCAGCCCTTTTGCCAATCGACAGCGTTGAGCAGATCGAAATTGCTTTCCAGCGGCAGCGACTTTTCCGGCGTCAGGTCGAACTGGCCCTCGGGAATGCCGAAATGCAGCCGCAGCGTCTCGTAGGCCATGCGGTCGCCGGGCTTGAAGCCGGCGGCGTCGAACATGGCGAACGCGTCCTTGGGCACCAGGGCGCGGACGCCGATGCCGGCATAGCGCGGATCGACGTAGCAGAAGCCGTTGGCGAACGGCCCGCCGCGCCCCTCGAAACCGTGCAGCGCCTGGGAATCGTGCGGGCCGTCGCCGAGCATGGCGATGACGCGGAACAGGAAGGAGACGTCGTCGATCTCGACCTTCGAGCGCAGCCGGTATTTCGTCAGGCGCTCGCGCAGATCGTCGAGCTTCTTCTTGGCGACATCGAGGAACAGCACGTCGTCCATCTCGACGACGAAGAAATCGTGCAGGTAGCGCCCGTTCGGCGTCAGCAGGGCGGCGTAGATCGCCTGGCCGGGCTGGACCTTGGCGATGTCGTTGGTCACGAGATTCTGCAAGAACGGCCGCGCGTCCGCCCCTGAAATGGCGAGCACGCCGCGATCGTCGAGCGGCACGAAGGTTTTTTGGCCGAAACCGAACATGGAACCTGGAAAGAGGCGGGTGATGGGTCGGCGCAAACTAACAGGAATGGCGGTTGGCACCAATGGGGGCGACCCATAGTTCGTCATCCTCGGGCTTGACCCGAGATCCATGGTCAACCGCCTGAGCGCCCGCTAGCTGGACCCTCGGGTCAAGCCCGAGGGTGACGGCGAGCCGTCTAAGGGTCAGCCGGTCGGTTTCCCGCGGGAAAGCCCCCCGACCCTGGCCATATGGCGCTCCGCGCCTTATAACCCCGGAAACGCCTCGCCTCAGAACGCCCGAAAAGACGGCCTCTTGAACGTCCTGTTCGTCACCTCCACCCGCATCGGCGACGCCGTGCTCTCGACCGGCCTGCTCGATCACGTGATCCGCAGCCGGCCCGGCGCGCGGATCACCGTCGCTTGCGGCCCGGCGGCTGCCGGCCTGTTCTCTGGCGTGCCCGGGCTGGCGCGCGTCATCGCCATCCCGAAGCGGCCCTATGGCTTGCATTGGCTCGACCTCTGGCGGCAGGTCGCGCCGACCGTCTGGTCGCTGGTGCTGGACCTGCGCGGCTCGGCGCTCGGCTGGACGCTGCTGGCGCGCGAGCGCCGCGTCTATCGCACGCCCGACACGCCGGTCCATCGCGTGCGCCAGCTCTCCGACGCGCTCGGTCTCCGCGAGCCGGCCGCGCCGCGCCTGTGGACGCTGCCCGAGCACGAGGCCGCCGCCGCCCGGCTGATTCCGGAGGGCGGCCCGGTCCTCGCGATCGGGCCGACCGCGAACTGGCGCGGCAAGGAATGGCCGGCGGAACATTTTGTCGCGCTGATCGCGCGTCTGACCGGGCCGCAGGGCGTTTTGCCCGGCGCACGCGTCGCCGTGTTCGGCGGGCCGGGCGAGCGCGCCGCCGCCCTGGCGGTGCTGGCGGCCATCCCCGAGGCGCGCCGCATCGATCTCGTCGGCACCGTCGATCTCTTGACCGCCTATGCCTGCCTCAAGCGCGCGGCGCTCTATGTCGGTAACGATTCGGGCCTAATGCACATGGCTGCCGCCGCCGGCGCGCCGACGCTCGGCCTGTTCGGCCCGTCGCGCGACGAGCATTATTCACCGTGGGGACCAAAATGCGCCGTGGCGCGCGCGGTTCCTTACGACAACATCTTCCCGCCGGGTTACGATTGGCGCACCACCGGCACGCTGATGGGCAGCCTGCCGGTCGAAAGCGTCGCCGCCGCCGCCGAAGCGCTGTGGCGCCGCAGCCAGGAGACGCCGTGAACCCGCCGAGCGCGCGAAAATTGTCGGCCCTGATCGTCGCGCATAACGAGGAGGCGCAGCTCGCCGCCTGCCTCGACACGCTGCGCTTTGCCGACGAGATCGTCGTCGTGCTCGACAAGTGCACCGACGGCACCAAGGAGATCGCCGCGCGCTATACCGACAAGCTGATCGAAGGCGCGTGGCCCATCGAGGGCGAGCGGCGCAATCTCGGTATCGACGCCTGCTCCGGCGACTGGATTCTCGAAGTGGACGCCGACGAGCGCGTGCCCGAAGGGCTGGCGCGCGAGATTCGCGCCGTGATCGCCGGCGCGCCGTTCGGCCATTTCCTGATCCCGTACGACAATTACGTCGGCGACCGGCTGGTGCGCTACGGCTGGGGCGCGTCCTGGGGCGTCAGCGCCACGGTGCGTTTGTTCGCCAAGGGCGCGAAGCGCTGGGGCATGAGCCGCATCCATCCGCCGGTGGAGTTGCGCGGCCCGCGCGGCACGCTGGCGACGCCGATGATCCATTACGTCGACCGCGACATTTCCGACATGCTGCGTCGGCTCGACCGCTACACCACGTCGCGCGCCGCCGATCTGCGCGCCTCGGGCGACATCGGCACCTTCGGCAACAACCTGCGCCGCCTGTTCTCGCGCTTCTTCAAATGCTACGTCGGTCGCAAAGGCTATCGCGAAGGCTATTACGGCTTCCTCATCGCGCTGCTCGCCGGCCTGTTCCCGCTGCTGTCATGGCTCAAGGCCAAGCTGGAAACGAGGAGCGAGACCTGATGCGCGTGATGCAGGTCATGGCCGGCGCGCCCCAGGGTGGAGCGGAAGCCTTCTTCGTGCGCCTGACCGCCGGCTTGGCCGAAGCCGGCATCGCCAGCCATGCCGTGCTACGGCCGCATCCCGAACGCATCGAAACCTTGCTCGCGGCCGGCGTCGGCGTCACCGAATTGCCGTTTGGCGGGCTCGGCGACCGTCTGTTCGGCCGCACGCGCGGCGGCCTGCTCCGCGCCATGCGGAGCTTCAAGCCCGATGTCGTCATAACCTGGATGAATCGCGCCACGCGCTTCATGCCGCAGCCGCGCCCGCTGCCTTACGTCCATGTCGCGCGGCTCGGCGGCTATTACGACCTCAAATATTACAAGCGCTGCGACTGGCTGGTCGGCAACACCAAGGACATCGTCGATTATCTCGTCGATTCCGGCTGGGCGGCCGAGCGCGCGCGCTATCTGCCGAATTTCGCCGACGAGACGGTCGCGCCTGCCGTGCCGCGCGCCAGCTTGGACACGCCGAACGGCGTGCCGCTGTTCCTCGCGCTCGGTCGCTTGCATGTCAACAAAGGCTTCGACGTGCTGCTCGACGCCATGGTGCGCCTGCCGCGCGCTTATCTGTGGCTCGCCGGCGACGGCCCGCTGCGCGGCGATCTCGAAGCCCAGACCGCGCGCCTCGGCATCGGCGAGCGCGTGCGCTTTCTCGGCTGGCGCGACGACACGCCGGCCCTGATGGCCGCCGCCGACGCCCTGGTCTGCCCGTCGCGCCACGAACCGCTCGGCAACGTGGTGATCGAAGCCTGGTCGCGCGGCTTGCCGGTGATCGCGGCGCGCGCGCAAGGCCCCTCGGCGTTGATCGACGACGAAGTGACGGGCCTCCTTGTGCCGACCGAGGACAGCCGCGCTTTGGCGGCCGCCATGACGCGGCTCGCCGCCGACCAGAATTTGGCGGTGACGCTCGGCGCGAGCGGCCGCTCGGCCTATCGCGAGCAATTCTCCAAGGCCGCCGTGGTGGCGCGCTATGCCGATTTCCTGCGCGAGATCGTCGCGACAAGCGGCGCGGCGAAAGGGTAGAATCGCGCCATGTGCGGAATCGCGGGACTCATGCGCGCGGACGGCGCGACGCCTTCTTCGGCGGCGCTCGACGCGCTCGCCGGCGCGCTGGCCCATCGCGGGCCGGACGGCGCGGGGCGCTATGTCGGCGCCGGGGTCGGTCTGGTGCAGACGCGCCTCGCCATCATCGACCTCGCCACCGGCGACCAGCCGTTCTTCGAGCCCGGCGGCGCGGCGCTGATCGCCAACGGCGAGATCTATAATTACATCGAGCTGCGCGCCGAATTGCAGGGCGTCAATTTCGCGACGCAATCCGATTGCGAGCTGCCGCTGCATCTCTATCGCCGCCTCGGCCTGCGCTACACGTCGAAGCTGCGCGGCATGTATGCCATCGTGATCCACGATCCCGAGGCCGACCGGCTGGTGATCTCGCGCGATCCGTTCGGCATCAAGCCGCTCTATTACGTCGAGAACGCCGAGGGCTTCGCCTTCGCCTCCGAGCCGGCGGCGCTGATCCGCGCCGGCTTCGCCCAAGCCGCGCTCGATCCGGCGCGGCGCAACGAGCTGCTGCAATTGCAGTTCACCACCGGCCGCGACACCTTGTTCGCCGGCATCCGCCGCGTGCTGCCGGGCGAGACGCTGGTGGTGAGCCACGGCCGCATCGTCGAGCGCCATCGTCAGGACGCGCTACCGCAAGGCCGGGCGGTGGAGATCGACGAGGCGACGGCGCTGGCCAAGCTCGACGCGGTGCTGGAAGACAGCGTGCGCGTGCATCAGCGCTCCGACGTGCCCTACGGGATGTTCCTCTCGGGCGGCGTCGATTCGAGCGCCATCCTCGCGTTGATGGCCCGGCTCAACACGCGCCCCGTGCTGGCCTATACCGCCGGCTTCCCGGAATCGGGCGCGCGCGACGAGCGCGCGCACGCCCGCAAGGTCGCCCACAGGCTCGGCGCGCGCCATGTCGAGGTCGAGTTCGGCGAAGAAGATTTCTGGTCGCTGCTGCCCGAGATCGCCGCGGCGATGGACGATCCGGCCGCCGATTACGCCATCCTGCCGACCTACAAGCTGGCGCGCGAAGCCAAGCGCGAGGTGAAAGTGATTCTGTGCGGCGAGGGCGGCGACGAACTGTTCGGCGGCTACGGCCGCTATCGCAGCGTCATGCGCCCCTGGTGGCGCGGCGGGCGCACGCTGCGCGCGCGCGGCGCGCTGGAGAAGCTCGACATCCTGCGCGCCGATCTCGCCGGCTGGCGCGACGGCATCGCCGCCGCCGAAGCGACCGAATCGACGGCCGGCCGCTCGCGCGTGCAGGTCGCCCAGGCGGTCGATTTCGCCGACTGGATGCCGCACGACCTGCTGACCAAGCTCGATCGCTGCCTGATGGCGCATGGCGTCGAGGGCCGCACGCCGTTCCTCGATCCCGAGGTCGCCAAGTTCGCCTTCCGCTTGCCGGACGGGCTCAAGATCCGCAAGGGCGTCGGCAAATATCTGCTGCGCCGCTGGCTTGACGCGCAAGTGCCCGAGGCCGACGCCTTCAGCAAGAAGCGCGGCTTCACCGTGCCGGTGGCGCGCTGGATCGCGCGCCGCGGGAGCACGCTCGGGCCGCTCGTCGCCGCATCGCCGGCCATCGCCGAGATCTGCCTGCCGGGTCGCGTCGAAAAGCTGTTCCGCGAAGCCGACGACAAGCGCAAGGGTTTCGCCGCCTGGATATTGCTGTTCTACGCCCTGTGGCACCGCGTTCATATCGAGGGCGTGGCGCCCAAGGGCGACGTGTTCGAGAGTCTCGCCGCATGACCGCCTTGCCCGACCGTATCGTCATCCGCCGTCCCGACGATTGGCATCTGCACTTGCGTGACGGCGCGATGCTGGCGAGCGTGCTGCCCCATTCGGCCCGCCAGTTCGCCCGCGCCATCGTCATGCCGAACCTCGTGCCGCCGGTGACGACGCCGCAAATGGCCGTGGCTTATCGCGCGCGTATTGCGGCGCTGCTGGCGGGCGCGGATTTCACGCCGCTGATGACCTGCTATCTCACCGATGCCACCGATCCGGACGAGATCGCGCAGGGATATCGCGACGGCAGCTTCACCGCCGCCAAGCTCTATCCGGCGCACGCCACCACCAATTCGGCGCATGGCGTCAGCGATATTTCCAAGATCGACGCCGTGCTCGACCGCATGGCCGAGATGGGCATGCCGCTCCTTGTGCATGGCGAAGTGACCGATCCCGCGGTGGACATCTTCGACCGCGAAGCCGTGTTCATCGAGCGCGTGCTGATCCCGACGCTCAAGCGCCACCCGAATCTGAAAGTCGTGATGGAGCACATCACGACCGAGGAGGCGGCGGGTTTCGTGCTCGGCTCGGGCGCGAACGTGGCGGCCACCGTCACGCCGCACCATCTCGTCATCAACCGCAATTCCATGTTCGCCGGCGGCTTGCGGCCGCACGCCTATTGCCTGCCAGTCGCCAAGCGCGAGAAGCATCGCTTGGCGCTGCGCAAGGCGGTTGCGTCGGGCTCGCCCAAACTGTTCATCGGCACCGATTCCGCGCCGCACGCGCGCGAGGCCAAGGAAAGCGGCTGCGGCTGCGCCGGCATCTTCTGCGCGCCGGCCGCGCTCGAAGTCTATCTGTCCGTCTTCGCCGAGGAGGGCGCGCTCGGCGCGTTCGAGGCCTTCGCCAGCGAGAACGGCGCGCGCTTCTACGGCTTGCCGCTGAACGAGGGCACGGTGACGCTCAAGCGCGAAAGCTGGACCGTGCCGGACACTTTGCCGGCGGCGGACACGACCGTGATTCCCTTCATGGCCGGCCAGACGCTCGCCTGGAAGCTCGCTTAGTTAAGGCCGGTTAACCATAAGCCGCGCTGGCGCGGCCCTTCGCGCTTCGCTAGGCTTGGCGTCCGCCAGGATGGCGATCACGGAGGGCATGATGAGTCCGAAATTCGCGTTTCTCGCCGCGAGCCTCACGGCGCTCGCCGCTTGCGCCGAGCCGCAGCCGTGGCCCGGCAGCGCCGCGTTCCAACCCGACCTCGCCTATTGCTACGTCACCTTGGCGAACGTCGATTGCTACGCCAATCCGCAGCCGCGCCAAGGCTACCGCCAAGTGACCCGCGCGATCATCGCGCCGCACTAAGTCTCCGGCGCGAGATCGCAGTCGGCGCCCTGGCAGCAATCGAGCACGTTCGAGCCGCAGGCGCTGCATTGCGCATGGCCGTGCACGTAGATCATCGCCGCCTGTTGGCCGCAGCGCGGGCAGCGCCCGGCGTCGGGCGTCAGCGGGGCCAGCTTGGGCCGGATGTCGCTGGGTTGATCGGCGTCCATGGCGAGGATTATAAAGCCGCATGATTTTGACGCCAATCGCGCCCGAGGATTTGCCCAGGCTGCTGGCCGCTTTCGCTGGCGGATTGCCGGCCGGCGACCCGCTCGCGCGCGCCGCGTTCGGGCGCATCGCCGGAGGGCCTTGGGCCTTCGTTGGGGAGGGGGCCGAGGAAAACGCGCGGCTGGGCGCGGTCGCGCTGGCGACGCGCCTCGGCATCCCGACGCTGGAGGAGGAGCCGGCGCGGGCGTTCAGCTGGGACGGCCAGGCCATTCGCGCGCTCAGCGAACCCTGCGTGCTGCTGCACGAGATCGCCCATTGGCAGATCAGCCCGCCGGCGCGGCGCGGGCTGTACGATTTCGGCCTCGGCGCCGGGCCGGAAACCGGCCGGCGCGACGACGCCGAGGCGGCGCGCTGCGTCGATTTCGCCGTCCAGGAGCGCGAGGAGGCGATGGCCTCGCTGCTCGGCATCCTGTGGGAGACGGAATTGGGCCAGCCGGCCGTGCTGGCCTTCGCCGAGCAGAACTGGCTGGAGCGCGCCGACCAGCCCGGCACGCCGGCCTATTTCGCCCAGGTCATCGGCTGGTTGCATGCGGCCGGCCTGATCGACGCCGAGGCGCGTCCGCGCATGACGGCGGGTGGCGCGGAGAGCGCGGCGGCCTGATCCTGATTTTTCGGGAGAATGGTGCTGCCGAGAGGAATTGAACCTCCGACCTACGCCTTACCAAGGCGTTGCTCTACCCCTGAGCTACGGCAGCATACCGTGAAGAAATCGCGCCTTTTGGCGCGAGGGCCGTGAAAACACCGCGTTTTTGGCGCGGGGGTCGTTAAGGGCGCGCACCATGCCACAGGCGATGATGCGACGCAAGCGACGGTCGCGGCGTCGCGAATCGCCGGAAAAGCGCAGCGGCCCAAGGACATAGCGCGCTTTGCCTGAGCCGGTGAGGCCGCAGATTAAGCTTACGCGGTTAAGGTTAACAGGCGATGAAGCGGATCACCGATAAGCCATGCGCCCGGCGCAGTGCTGCGGCGCAACAACGCTGATTCTCAACGCCATGGCTGATCCGTAAATTAACGACATCAAGGCGCTGTCCCCCGGCTGCCGCAACCTATGAGCGAGGTACGCACCATGGATCTGTTTCTCGTCGAGCACATTCGCGAAAACGTTCGCGCGCGTCATGGCGATGGTTGGCTCTATGTCGCCGCCGTCGAGGCCGATACCACCCGTCGTGCGGGCGCGGCGATCGAGTTTCTCGCCCTGGCCGTCGTCCGCGGCGTGAAGGCCCTGGCGGTTCGCGCCGTCGCCGTCCTGCGCGGCGAGGGCCTCGTCCCGGTGCGCGTCGCCGCCCGCCAGCAGCGTGTCGATCTGGCCGCCCGCAACGACGACCGCGCCGCCGCTTAAGGCTGCTTGGACGGACCACCCCGCCGTCCATCACGCGCCGCATCCATTGCGGCGCGTTTTTTTTCGCCTACATCTGTAGGGCGGCGGCATTTTCTAGTTGCGATCAATTCGCAACAAGTGCAAATTGGCAATGAGCCGAACCCGTTAGAGGTGAGAGACATGACCGATAAACCCAAGAAGCCCCTGCTGTCCGTCGAAGCCCAGGCCGAGGAAGCCGTGCGCGAAGCCCGCCGCGCCGCCGCGCTGCGCGCCAATCTGGGCCGCCGCAAGGACCAGAGCGAAGCGCGCGACGATGCCGCGCCGGCCGCCCCCGCTACCGGCGCGGCCGATCCTCATGCTTCCTTCTTTGAAGCCGAGGCGGACGCCGCCGTGCGCGAAGCGCGCCGCGAAGCCGCTCTGCGCGCCAGCCCGGTCCAAAAGAAGCACTGATTCGCACGCCGCGCGAAGTTATCCCCAGATTTAGGGGGTGGCTTCGCGCCGGCTCGCCAAATCTTGCGTCCATGCTTGAGCCATGCAAAATCCTCGGGTAAACCCGGGGAGCGCGCCCTGAAAACTCCTCAGGTCCGCCGCATCGCCGCCCGCTGACGGGCGGATATTGTCCCGCCCCGCCGCCCGCTTGCCGGCGGAGACCCGCATGGAGACGCGCCCGAATGTCCATTCTGTCCGACCGCTGGATCCGCGAGCAGGCGACCACGAAGGGCATGATCGAGCCCTTCGTCGAGAGCCAGCGACGCGACGGCGTGATCTCTTACGGCCTGTCGTCCTACGGCTACGACGCGCGCGTGGCGGACGAGTTCAAGATTTTCACCAACGTCGATTCGGCGGTAGTCGATCCCAAGAAGTTCAACCCGTCGAGCCTGGTCGACCGCAAGACCGACGTCTGCATCATCCCGCCCAACAGCTTCGCGTTGGCGCGCACGGTGGAATATTTCCGCATCCCGCGCGACGTGCTGGTGATCTGCCTTGGCAAGTCGACCTACGCGCGCTGCGGCATCATCGTCAACGTCACGCCGCTCGAGCCAGAATGGGAAGGCCATGTGACGCTGGAATTCTCCAACACCACGCCGCTGCCGGCGAAGATCTACGCCAACGAGGGCGCTTGCCAGTTCCTGTTCCTCAAGGGCGAACAGCCGTGCGAAACGTCCTACGCCGATCGCGGCGGCAAATACATGAAGCAGCAGGGCGTGACGCTCCCCAAGCTGTGAGATTTTTGGCGCGTCGCGCCGTTTTCGGGATTTTATAAAACATGGATCGTATCCGCATCCGCGGCGGCAACCGCCTGAACGGCACCATCGCCATCAGCGGCGCGAAGAACGCGGCGCTGCCCTTGATGGCGGCGGCGCTGTTGACCGAAGACACGCTGAAATTGGAGAACGTGCCGCATCTGGCCGACATCTCGACCATGGCGGCGCTGCTCGCGCATCATGGCGCGAAGATCGGCCTCGACGGCGGCGCACCCAACGGCGGCCATCGCGGCCGCGTCATGTCGTTCGACGCGGCGAACATCACCGATACCGAGGCGCCCTACGATCTGGTGCGCAAGATGCGCGCCTCCGTGCTCGTGCTGGGACCCTTGGTGGCGCGCGTCGGCGAGGCGCGCGTCTCGATGCCGGGCGGCTGCGCCATCGGCAACCGGCCGATCGACCTGCATCTGAAGGGCCTCGAAGCGCTCGGCGCCGAGATCGAGCTGGCTGAAGGCTACATCGCCGCGCGCGCGCCGAAAGGCGGGCTCAAGGGCGGCAACGTCGTGTTTCCCTTCGCCTCGGTCGGCGCGACCGAGAACCTGCTGATGGCCGCCTGTCTGGCGGACGGCCAGACGGTGATCTCCAACGCCGCGCGCGAGCCGGAAATCACCGACCTCGCCCATTGCCTGATGGCGATGGGGGCCGACATTTCCGGCGTCGGCACCGACACGCTGACGATCAACGGCCAGAAGAAGCTGCACGGCGCCACCCATCCGATCATCCCCGACCGCATCGAGACGGCGACCTACGTGATGGCGGTCGGCATCGCTGGCGGCGAGGTCGAACTGACCAATACGCGCGTCGATTTCCTGAAGGCGGCGCTCGACAAGCTCGGCGAGGCCGGCCTCAAGATCGCGCCGACGACCAAGGGCATGAAAGTGTCGCGCGGCCAGCACCGGCTGAAGGGCGTCGACGTGATGACCGAGCCGTTCCCCGGCTTCCCGACCGATCTCCAGGCGCAGATGATGGCGCTGATGTCGACGGCCAACGGCGCGTCGATGATCACGGAGACGATCTTCGAGAACCGCTTCATGCACGTGCCGGAACTCAGCCGCATGGGCGCGAACGTGACGGTGCACGGCGCGTCGGCCATGGTGCGCGGCGTCAAGACGCTGACCGGGGCGCAGGTCATGGCGACCGACCTGCGCGCCTCCGTCTCGCTGGTGCTGGCCGGCCTCGCCGCGGAGGGTGAAACCGTCCTCCATCGCGTCTATCATCTCGACCGGGGCTACGAACGCCTGGAAGAGAAGCTGGCCGCCTGCGGCGCCGACATCGAGCGGTTGAAAGGCTAGGCCGGCGCTTGCCTCACAGGAGGAGCCGATGGGCGAGAGCGCGACGCAAAAGCTGAGGCTGAAGGCGGTGGACGGCGAAGATCTCGCGGTCCTGTCCGCGTTCCTGCAGGACGCCCTGGTCGCCGTCGGCGACATCGCCTACCGGCCGGAGGAGCGCCGCTTCCTGCTCGTCGCCAACCGGTTCCGCTGGGAGGCCATGCCCTGCGAGGAGGAAAGCGAGCTGGGCGACGGCGATTGTTTCGAGCGCGTCCATAGCGGCCTGCGCTTCGAGAACGTCGCGGCGGTCAAAAGCCGCGGCCTCGACGCCCTGGACGCGGCGCAGCTCCTGGAACTGCTGGCGATCGAGGCGGAGCAGGGGGCCTACACCCTGGTTTTCGCCGGCGACGTCGCCATTCGCGTCGAGGTCGCCGCGCCGCTCTGCTTTCTCGAAGACATCGGCGAGCCCTGGCCGACCAAATGGCGGCCGAAACACCCGCTGGCAGCGCCGGACGTAACGCGCTAAAAGGGCGGCCCGGCCGGCTGCGGGTTCTCAATCCCCGTCCGGCGCATTGATTTTGTTGAAGTTTCAGCCGTGAACACCGCCGAACCTCTCGTCATGGCCCTGCCCAAGGGGCGCATTCTCACCGAATTGCGCCCGCTGATGACGCGCGTCGGCCTCCAGCCCGAGGCGGCGTTCGACGATCCAGCCTCGCGCCAGCTCAAGTTCGCCACCAATATTCCGGGCTTTTACATCATCAGCGTGCGCAGCTTCGACGTGGCGACCATCGTCGCTTTCGGCGGCGCGCATCTCGGCGTCGCCGGCAACGACGTGCTGATGGAGTTCGACTATTCGGAAATCTACGCGCCGCTCGATCTCGGCATCGGCAAATGCCGCATGGCGGTGGCCGAGCCGGTCGAAACCGCGAGCGGCGACGATCCGCGCCGCTGGTCGCACGTGCGCGTGGCGACGAAATATCCCGAGATCACCCGCCGCCACTTCGCCGCGCGCGGCGTGCAGGCCGAATGCATCAAGCTCAACGGCGCGATGGAGCTCGCGCCCTCGCTGGGCTTGTGCGAGCGCATCGTCGATCTCGTCTCGACCGGCGCGACGCTGAAGGCCAACGGGCTGGTCGAGGTCGAGCAGATCGCCGACGTCACTTCGCGCCTGATCGTCAACCGCGCCGCGCTCAAGACCCGCCCCGACGAGATCGGCGGCTGGATCGAGCGCTTCCAGGACGCCGTGCGCGCCGAACAGCTTGCCAAGGCTGAACGCAAGAAAGCGAGCTGACCGATGGTCCGCCGCCTGTCCTTCGCCGACGCCGACTGTGCCGCCGCTTTCGCCGAGTTGATCGCCGCCAAGCGCGATTCGGATGCCGACGTCGGCGAGGCCGCCGGCCGCATCCTCGCCGAAGTCAAAACGCGCGGCGATCAGGCGGTCATCGACTTCACCGCCCAGTTCGACGCGCTGACCTTGACGCCCGCGACGCTGCGCATCTCCAAGGAGGAGATCGCCGAGGCGGCGCGCGCGGTCGACGGCGAGACGCTGGCCGCGCTCAAGACCGCCGCCGAGCGCATCGCGGCCTATCACCAGAAACTGCTGCCGGAAGACCTCGGCTATACCGACGCCGCCGGCATCGAGCTCGGCGCGCGCTGGCGGCCGATCGACGCGGTCGGCATCTATGTGCCGGGCGGCCGCGCCGCCTATCCGTCGTCGGTGCTGATGAACGCGCTGCCGGCGCGCATCGCCGGCGTGCCGCGCATCGTCATGGTGGTGCCGACGCCCAAGGGCGTGATCAATCCGCTGGTGCTCGCCGCCGCCGACATCGCCGGCGTGCACGAGATCTACCGCATCGGCGGCGCGCAAGCCGTCGGCGCGCTGGCTTACGGCACGGCGACGATCAAGCCGGTCGACAAGATCGTCGGCCCCGGCAACGCCTATGTCGCCGCCGCCAAGCGCCAGGTGTTCGGCACGGTCGGCATCGACATGATCGCGGGACCGTCGGAAATCCTCGTCGTCGCCGATGGCGCGAACGATCCTGCCTGGATCGCCGCCGATCTCCTGTCGCAAGCCGAGCACGATCCCTCGTCGCAGTCGATCCTCATCACCGACGACGCTTTGTTCGCCGACAAGGTCGAGCAGGCGGTGGAGGCGCATCTCCAAGTCCTGCCGCGCGCCGAGATCGCGCGCGCGAGCTGGCACGGGTTCGGCGGCATTGTCGTGGTCGGCGATCTGCTGCGCGACGCGCCGGCGCTGGTCGACAAGATCGCGCCCGAGCATCTCGAAATCGCGTCCGACAACGCCGACGCCATCGCCGAGAAGGTGCGCCATGCCGGCGCGATCTTCCTCGGCCGCTATACGCCCGAAGCGGTCGGCGACTATCTCGCCGGCCCCAACCACGTGTTGCCGACCTCGGGCAGCGCGCGCTTCTCGTCCGGCCTCGGCACGATGGACTTTCTCAAGCGCACCTCCATCGTGCGCTGCACGCCCGAGGGCCTCGCGGCGGTCGGCCCGGCGGCGGTAAAGCTGGCCGAAGCCGAAGGGCTTGGCGCGCACGGTCTGTCGGTCGCCATCCGCTTGAACATGCCGCGCGGCTGAGCGCATGAGCGCGCCGCGCCTCATCCTCGCCTCGGCCTCTCCGCGTCGCCGCGATTTATTGGCGCAGATCGGGGTCACGCCGGCGCTCATCCTGCATCCCGACATCGACGAGACGCCGAAGAAGGACGAACTGCCGGCGGCCTACGCCAAGCGTCTCGCCGCGGAGAAGGCGGCGAAAGCGGCGCAGGACGATCAGGCGCGCGACGGCGATCTCATTCTCTCGGCCGATACGGTCGTGGCCGTGGGGCGGCGCATCCTGCCCAAGACCGAGACGGAAGCGGCGGCGCGCGCCTGCCTCGAATTGCTGTCGGGCCGCCGCCATCGCGTGCTGACGGCGATCTCGTTGCTCCCCTTTGGCGGCAAGCCGTCGGAACGCCTCGTCACCTCCACCGTCGCCTTCAAGCGCATGACCGACGCCGAGATCGCGCATTACCTCGCCAGCGGCGAATGGCGCGGCAAGGCCGGCGGCTATGCCGTGCAGGGCCTCGCCGCCGCCTATGTGCGCTGGATGGAAGGCTCCTATTCCAGCGTCGTCGGCTTGCCGCTGCACGAGACGGCGACGCTGCTCGCCGCGCGCGGCGTCGCCCTAGCCTGAATTGGGGGGGCAAAATTGATCGACGAGATTTTCAGCGCCACCACCGCCGCCGGCACGGTGATCGCGCTGCGCGCGGACGGCCACACGGTGGAGCTGATCGTCGAGCCGAAGGACGCGCGCACGGAGGTCGGCTCGGTCTATCTCGGCCGCGTCACCCGCATCGTGCCGGCGATGAACGCCGCCTTCGTCGAGATCGGCCTGGAGCGCGCCGGCTTCCTGCCGATTCCCGAACGCAAAGAAGGGGACGCGCCGCTTCATGCCGGGGCGGCCGTCATCGTGCAGGTGCAGAAGGACGCGCAGGGCGGCAAGGGCGCGGCGCTCACCTTGAACGTGGCGCTGCCCGGCCGCCATCTGGTCTATGCGCCGCGTGGACAAGGCGTCTCCGTCTCGCGCCGCATCGGCACAGAGGCCGAACGGACGCGGCTCGAAGCGGCGATGGCGAGCATCGTCCAGCCGAACGAAGGCTTCGTTTTGCGCACTGCCGCCGAAGGCGCGAGCGCGGAGGCGCTGGAGAAGGATGCGGAATCCCTGCGCGCCGCCTGGACACGCATCGAAGGTGCCGCGCGCCGCGCCGAACCGCCGGCGCGGCTCGGCGGCGAGATGCATCCGCTGGCGCGCGTCATTCAGGACCGCGCGCATCCGGCCCTGTCGCGCATCGTCGCCGACGACGACGCGGCGCTCGACGCGGCGAGAAGCGAGATCGGCCGCAGCCTGCCGATGCTGGCGGGCGCGCTCGACGCCTATCGCGATTCCATTCCGCTGCTCGACCGGTTCGGCATCATGCCGGACATCGACGCCGCCTTGAGCGCGCGCGTCGGCCTGCCGGGCGGCGGCTTCCTCTATATCGAGCCGACCCAGGCGCTGACCGCCATCGACGTCAATTCCGGCCGCCACAACGCCGACAGCTCCGCCGGTCCGAACCGTCAGGCCGAAACGATCCTGGCGGTGAACCTGGAAGCGGCGGCGGAGATCGCGAAACAGATCCGCTTGCGCAATCTCTCCGGCCTCATCATTGTCGATTTCGTCCATATGACCCTGCAGGACCATCGCAACCGGGTGCAGGACGCGCTGCGCGCCGCCATGGCCGACGATCCCAGTTTCGCCCGCATCGGCGGCTTCTCGCCGCTCGGCCTGGTGGAAATCGCCCGCAAGCGCGGCCGGCCGCCGCTGCACGAACTGTTGACGGCGGGCTGCGCCGCTTGCGACGGTCGCGGCCGGACCGATCTGCTCGGAGGCGAGCCATGAGCGATGACAAATCCGAAAAGGTGACGCCGTTTGCGGCGGCGGGGCGGGGCAAGGCCTGCCCGATGTGCGGCAAGCCGGCCAAGACCGAGACCCGGCCGTTCTGCTCCAAGCGCTGCGCCGACCTCGATCTCGGCCGCTGGCTCGGCGAGGAATACCGGGTGCCGGCGGTGGAATTGGACGACGCCGACCTGGAGGAGCTGGAAGCGGCCCGCCGGGCGGAAGCCGAGAAGGACCGGAAATAGCCCGCCGCAGGCCGCTTTGGGCCGCCTTAGCCCCTTGGCGGGGTTGAGTTTTTGGCCGCTAGACAGGCCGTGCGCCATCGCCTATAAGCGGCGCTCTCGCTCTCCGGCCCAAGCCGGATGACGCCCGTGCCCGGGTAGCTCAGTTGGTAGAGCAGCGGATTGAAAATCCGCGTGTCGGTGGTTCAAATCCGCCCCCGGGCACCATTAATTTTTTTAGGTTAAATATAAAAATCAATATTTTAGGCTCGGGGCTTATAAGCTGAGACATTTTTTTGTTTGTTGAATTTTAATAGAACCAACGCTACATATTTCGTTGACCGTCGTATCCCGCTACATAATCGTGGATATGGCGGCATACTAAAGGGCCCCTGCGGGGGCCCTTTTACATTTCGGGGGCATAAATGGGGTGCGTCGCAATTTTTGTAGACGCTGGGTATTTGTTTGCTCAGGGTTCCACAGCATTAACCAGCGCAAAAAAACCTCGCGCTGATCTCAAACTAAATGAGACAGCAGTCATCGCTGAATTGACAGCGGTAGCTCACTCTAAATCCGATAGCGCAAGGCTACTGCGCGTCTATTGGTATGACGGGGTAGTTGGTTATAAAGGCCCCACCCTTCAGCAAGATAATCTTGCTCACTTAGATAATGTAAAATTGCGCCTCGGGTTCGTAAATAGTCACGGACAACAAAAAGGCGTTGATTCTTTAATTGTAACAGACTTGATCGAGTTGGCTCGCAACCAAGCAATTACCGATGCAGTTCTGCTGTCTGGAGATGAGGATGTTCGTATTGGTGTACAAATCGCCCAAAATTTTGGTGTGCGGGTTCATTTGATAGGCATCCATCCGAGTCGTGGATCTCAGTCAAAGCAACTCTTACAAGAATCCGACACCACTACAGAATGGGACAAAACGACTGTAGCAAAGTTTCTAGCCATTGTTTCTCCCGTCGTCACGCCAGTCGCGGCTGTGATTCCCACGACTTTGATGACTGCTGCTTCCCATGAAGAAGTGGTCGAGAGTGCTATGACTGAAGTGGCGACGACGTTAGTAACGACGCTTGATACTTCTACAATTGTCAGTTTGAAAGAATATTGGAAAACAAAAAATAGCATTCCTTCGGAGTACGACGGTAAGCTGCTTGGCAAATGTCGCGATGCTATTCATCGTGAATTGAGCTTAAGTGAGAAGAAATTTCTTAGATCTAAGTTCAAAGAACTTGTGAATCAAAAAGTCTAGCCGGCCTTGGCGGAAATCGCCATGACACTATCGAGGTTGAGGCGCTAGCTGCATTGGCGAGCCGCGTCTTCTCCTGATAAAGGGGTGTTCCCAGGAATAGCCTCGATTGGGGCCTTTGTCCTTTAGGTTGTCGCCGCCGGTTGGATTCTGCCAGCCATATGGATATTCTGCGCCCGCCGCGCTCGCGGCTTTATTTCATTCCGCAGGATGCCATTCCATGACCGAACTTTCCTTGCAGGCCGCGCAGACGATCTTGACGGCCGCTCTGGCCAAAGGCCGCGCCCTCAATCTCAAGCCGCTGGCCGTCGCCGTGCTCGACGCGCACGGCTCGCTCAAGGCGTTCGCCGCCGAGGACGGCACCAGCCTGAAGCGTGGCGCCATCGCCGTCGCCAAGGCGTCGGGCGCGATGGCGCTCGGGGTCGGCTCGCGCGCCATCGAGAAGCTCGCCAAGGATCGTCCGCACTTCGTCGCGGCGGCGTCGCACGTGATCGGCGGCGGCGGCCTCGTGCCGGTGCCGGGCGGCGTGCTGGTTCTCGCCAACGGCGCTCTGGTCGGCGCGGTCGGCGTGTCGGGCGACACGTCGGACAACGACGAGATCGCCGCCATGGCCGGCATCGAAGCCGCCGGCCTCAAGGGCGACGGCGGCAGCAACTGAGCCGCGCGCCGACAGGGAGGAATAGGACATGACGCAAGCGACGAGAAAGATCGCGGGCCTGCAGGTCGCCGAGATTCTGGCGAAGTTCGTCGAGGACGAGGCGCTGCCCGGCTCGGGCGTGACGCCCGACGCCTTCTGGAAGGGCCTCGCCGGGTTGGTCGAGCGCTTTGCCGGCGAGACGGCCGCGCTGTTGAAAAAGCGCGACGAATTGCAGGCCAAAATCGACGCTTGGCACAAGGCGCACCGTGCCCAGCCGTTCGACGCGGCGGCCTATGAGGCGTTCCTGCGCGAGATCGGCTATCTCGCCCCGCCGGCGAGCAATGTCGCCGTCGCGCCGGCCAACGTCGATGCCGAGATCGCCACGATCTGCGGGCCGCAGCTCGTCGTGCCGTTGAGCAACGCGCGCTACGCGCTCAACGCCGCCAACGCGCGCTGGGGCAGCCTGTACGACGCGCTCTACGGCACCGACGCCCTGCCGGTCGAGGCCGGAGCCAAAGCGGCGGGCTACGATCCGGCGCGCGGCGCCAAGGTCATCGCCACCGCCAAGGGCTTCCTCGATCAGGCCGCGCCGCTCGCCGCCGGCCGCCATGCCGACGCGGCGGCCTATGCGGTGAAGGACGGCAAGCTCGCCGTCACGCTCGCGGATGGCTCGCAGACCGGCTTGAAGGATCCCGCCAAGTTCGCCGGTTACAACGGCGCGGCGGACGCCCCGACGGCGATCCTGCTCAAGAACAACGGCCTGCATGCCGAGATCGTCATCGACCGCGCGCATCTCATCGGTCAGACCGATCCGGCCGGCGTCGCCGACATCGTCATCGAATCGGCGATCACCACGATCATGGATTGCGAGGATTCGGTCGTCGCGGTCGACGCCGAGGACAAGGTCGGCATCTACCGCAACTGGCTCGGGCTGGTGCAGGGCACGCTGACCGCCTCGTTCCAGAAGGGCAAGGGCACGGTCAACCGCACGCTCAACGCCGACCGGGCCTTCACCGGCGCGGCCTCCTCCGGTCAAGAGGGCCGCAAGCTGACGCTGCCGGGCCGCAGCCTGATGCTGGTGCGCAACGTCGGCCACCATATGTATACCGACGCGGTGAAGGACGGGCAGGGCAACGACGTGCCCGAGAGCATCGTCGACGGGCTGGTGACGTCGCTCATCGCGATGCACGATCTCAAAGGGACCGGCAAGTTCAAGAACAGCCGCGCCGGCTCGGTCTATATCGTCAAGCCGAAGATGCACGGACCGGACGAGGTGGCGCTCGCCGACCGCCTGTTCGCGGGCGTCGAGGGCGTTCTCGGCCTGCCGCGCGCGACGCTCAAGATGGGCATCATGGACGAGGAGCGCCGCACCACGGTGAACCTGGCGGCCTGCATCGCCGCCGCCAAGAGCCGCGTCGTGTTCATCAACACCGGCTTCCTGGACCGCACCGGCGACGAGATCCACACCTCGATGGAAGCCGGCCCGATGGTGGCCAAGGCGGCCATGAAGGCCGCGCGCTGGTTCCCGGCTTACGAGAACTGGAACGTCGATACCGGCCTCGCCTGCGGCCTCAAGGGCAAGGCGCAGATCGGCAAGGGCATGTGGGCGATGCCCGACCGCATGGCCGAAATGATCAAGAGCAAGATCGACCATCCCAAGGCCGGCGCCAGCACCGCTTGGGTGCCGTCGCCGACAGCGGCGACGCTGCACGCCATGCATTATCACCAGGTGGAAGTGCCGGCGATCCAGGCCAGCCTGCAGGGCAAGCCGCGCGCCAAGCTCGACGACATCCTGGCGCTGCCGGTCGCGCCGGAGACCAACTGGTCGCCGGACGATATCCAGCGCGAGCTCGACAACAACGCGCAAGGCATCCTTGGTTATGTCGTGCGCTGGGTCGATCAGGGCGTCGGCTGCTCGAAGGTGCCCGATATCAACGGCGTCGGCCTGATGGAGGATCGCGCCACGCTGCGCATCTCCAGCCAGCATATGGCGAACTGGCTGCATCACGGGGTCTGCACCAAGGAGCAGGTGATGGCGTCGATGCGGCGCATGGCCGGCGTGGTCGACCAGCAGAACGCCGGCGATCCGGTCTACGAGCCGATGGCGAAATCGCTCGACAGCAACGTCGCTTTCAAGGCGGCGTGCGAGTTGGTGTTCGAAGGCCGCGCCCAGCCCAACGGTTACACCGAGTTCGTGCTGCACAAATACCGGCGCATCAAGAAGGGCGTGTAGCGCCGCTCGCCAGATACATCGATGCAGAAGGGGCCGCGTTTCGCGGCCCCTTTTTATCAGGCGGCGGTGATGGTGGCGGTGTGGCCGAAGACCGGCGGCGCCGAGAGCGCGTCGGTCGCTTTGCGCCAGGCGGCGTTTTCGATCTTGGAGATCAGGTCGAGGCGGGGGTCGTCGGCATCGGCGTTTTCCGCCGACATCAGCTCATGCAGCGTCGTCAATTCGACTTCGGGCAAGGCGCGCAGCGCGTCGCTCATGGTGATCGAACAGGTCTTGGCGGCGTTGGAGTTCTTCCAGTCGCTGGTGTCGATGGCGAAGTTCAAGCCGCGAATCGTCACGATGCGGATGCTCATGCTGTCTCCTATGCGGGACCGCACGGCGTCTCGTAGCGTCCCGGGGCGGGGCGTGCGGCGCGCGGACGCTCACCATAGAGGTATCGCGCGCAAAAAGATCGCTTTGATTGCCCGGCCCTCGCTATTTCCGAATCGCGAATAATCAATTTCGCCCGCGGCGGGTTGCGCCGCGCCGGCGATGCGCGCCTTATGCCTGGGCGATCAAGGACATGGCGAACGCGCGCCGCGATCTCTCCGCCCTCCCGCAGGGGGAGAAAGGCTTATGCGCTGCCGCCAGCGGTCTGTAACATTCGCCGAGACCGCGCGCCGACCCCCACGCCGCCATGAGAGCGGTGATCGGCTCCGCGGGTTTCGACAGGGAGAGAGACATGCTCGACATCGCCGCCCGGATTCCGTCTCGCGCCGCCGCCGCCATCGCTCTCGGGTCTTTGGCCGCCGCGACCTTCGCCGTCGCGCCGGCGCAAGCCCAGCAGGGCGTCGCCGATTTCTACAAGGGCAAGAACATCACCGTGCTGATCGGCTATGCCGCCGGCGGCACCTACGACGCGACGGCGCGGCTCCTGTCGCGCCATATGCCCAAGCACATTCCCGGCAACCCGCAGATGGTGCCGACCAACCTCGTCGGCGCCGGCAGCATCAAGGCGATCTTGAACCTCTATTCCGTCGCGCCGAAGGACGGCACCCATCTCGGCATGGTGGCGCGCAGCTACGCCATCGAGCCGGTGTTCAACCCCGACGCGGCGAAATACGACCCGGCCAAGTTCAACCCGATCGGCTCGAGCAGTTCGGAAGTGTCGATCGCGGCGGCTTGGCACACCGCGCCGTTCAAGACCTTCGACGATCTGTTCCAGCGCGAGATCACGGTGGGATCGACCGGCATGACCGACGACACCGGCCGCTTCCCGCTGCTCACGCGCAATCTGACCGGCGCGAAGATCAAGATCGTGCAGGGCTATCCCGGCGGCAACGACGTGACCCTCGCGATGGAGCGCGAAGAAGTGCAGGGCCGCTTCGGCTGGTCGTGGGGCAGCGTCAAGAGCCGCGCGCGCGACTGGCTCGACCAGAAGAAGATCACCGTCCTGTTCCAGATGGCGCTCAACAAGGCGCCCGACATGCCGGATGTGCCGTGGATCATGGATTACGTGAAGAACGAGCGCGACAAGCAGGCCCTCGAATTGCTGTTCTCGCCGCAAGTGACGGCGTGGCCGCTGATCGCGCCGCCCGACGTCCCGGCGGACCGCATCAAGGCGCTGCGCGCTTCGTTCGACGCCACGATGAAGGATCCGGCCTTCCTTGCCGAGGCCGACAAGCTGAAGCTCGAAGTCGAGCCGATCAGCGGCGAGGAGATGCACAAGCTGGTGCAGCGTCTCGGCACCTTCGACAAATCGGTGGTGGAGCGCGCCGTCGCGCTTACGTCCACCACTGCGCCGTGACGCCTCTTTCAAGTCCAACTCAGGAGTAAGCGATGTCCATCAATGCCGCCGTGATGTCCGCCCGTGTCGTGGAAGACAAATTCAAAGGGAACTTCGACAACATTCCCAAACTGCTGGTCTCCGGCGATTCGCACGTCGACGAGCCGGCGGATCTGTGGGCCAGCCTGCCCAAGGACCAGCAGGAGGCGCTGCCCGCCCTGTTCCACTGGGATCCGGCGAAGCGGCCGGCCGGCGGCCTCGATCCGAAAATCCGTCTCGAGCACATGGAGCTCGACGGCGTCGCCGCCGAAATCCTGTATCCCACGATGGGCCTGCGCGCCTTCGCCGCGCCGCAGAAGGCGCAGGAGAACGCGTTCCGCCTCTATAACGACTGGCTGGCGGATTATTGCAAGACGTCGCCGAAGCGTCTGTTCGGCGTGCCCTGCCTGTCGGTTTACGACATCGACGTGGCCGTGAAGGAATTGCAGCGCTGCCATGACATGGGCCTCAAGGGCGGCCTCGTCTGGCAGGTGCCGGAGCCGTCGCTGCCGTTCAAAGGCGACCATTACGAGAAGCTGTGGGCCGCGGCGGCCGAGCTCGACGCGCCGATCAATTTCCACATCCTCAGCGGCTTCTCCTACAACCGCACCATGCCGCAGACCAAGGGCATGGAGGTCGTGCGCGGCTCGGTCAACATCAAGACCTCCGACGCCGTGAACACCGTGTTCGACCTGATCTGGTCGGGCGTGTTCGAGCGCCATCCCAAGCTGAAGCTGGAGCTGGTCGAGAGCGAGGTGGGCTGGCTGCCGTTCGTCCTGCAGCAGTGGGACTATTACTACGGGCGCTTCACCAAGGTCGGCCAGTCGGCGATGCAGAAGTTCGAGATTTCGCGCAAGCCGAGCGAAATCTTCAACGAGCATTTCTACGCGACCTTCATGGACGACAACGTCGGCGCCCATATGCTGAAAATCTGGGGCGAGAAGAACTGCCTGTGGTCGAGCGACTATCCGCACGCCAACATGACTTGGCCGAACTCGCGCGCCTTCCTGGCCAAGCAGATGGAAGGTATGGAGCCGGCCCGCATCAAGCGGTTCGTCAGCCAAAACACCATCGATCTCTACAAGCTCAAGCTGTGAGGCTAGACTGGCGGGGGGGGGGGGGGCGCCCCCCCCCGGGGCGGCCG
>JBKBHI010000011.1:54830-131526 GCA_046297835.1 Alphaproteobacteria bacterium
CGGGTTTGCCAACAAAAAACCCCTTCTATCTACCCACCCCCCTGTTTTGGGGTTTGTGGGGGGGGGCTGCGCCCCACCCCCCGCCGTTTCCGTGCCGACACCCGAGAGAGCCATCAGAGAGAGAACGCCATGTTGACCGCATCCGATATCGTCGCGCCCGCCCTCGGCAAGAACGCCATCAAGGAGCAGGAGCTCGCCGGAGCCGAGAACACCAGACCGAAAACCTTCAAGCTGCGCGCGCAGATGCTCGAGCAGGGCCGCACCGACACGGTGCTGGCTGCTTGCGAAGGCATGGTCGTGCGCATCAAGGTATATGCCTCGGGCGGCGAGAACGAGCTGCACGCCCACACCGCCGAAGATCATGTGTTCATGATCTTGCAGGGCTCGGGCCGCTTCTTCGGCCCCAACGGCGAGGAGACCGAGCTGGGCAAATTCGACGGGATTCTCCTGCCGCGCGGCAGCTACTACCGCTTCTACGCGACCAGCGAGGAGCCGTTGGTGATGATCCGCGTCGGCTCGCCCGGTCCCAAGGGCCAGAAGGCGCCGCTGCGCATCGACATCGAGGGCAAGGAGCTGCTCGGCGATTCGAAGGAGAACAAGAAGGAGCCGGTGGTCTTCAGAGACGGCGCTTTCTTCGGCGTCTGATCCGGCATCGTTCGCGAAAAAGGCCCGCAGTTCGGCGGGCCTTTTTTATTATGCGGGCGGCGAGTCTATTCCGCGGCTTGCTTGTTCACGTCCTGCGGCGGGGATTTGCGCAGCATCATGCGGATGTTGGCGACATGCATGGATTCCTCGGCGATCTTCTGGCGCGCATATTCTTCCAGCACCACCGATTTGCCTTCGATGGATTTCAGCAGGTCGCGATAAAGATCGACGGCGCTCTGCTCGCGTTCGAGCGTCTCGGTCATGATCTGGTCGATCGTGTCGTGATGCTTCTGCGGCAGCGGCGCGATGCCGAGCGAGGGGCGGGCGTCGAGCCGGGTGATCATGTTCCCGGCCTCTTGGGCGTGCGTGAGAGCTTCCGTCGCGCCGTCGGCGAACCACGATTGGATGGGAATGCGCGCATGGCCGAACACCATGAACGAATAGTGCGTGTAAAACACCACCGTCGCCAATTCCATCTCGAGGATGCGGTTGAGCTTCTCGACGGCGGCGGGAACGTCGAATTCGCGGACGCGGGCCATGGCAATCTCCTGTCTCTATCAGGAGAGAACGCGCCGCGCCGGGCGATGTTCCGGGGAACCCTGGCCTATGGGCGGCTTAGGCCGGCGCGCGCCATTGGCCGACGTCGGTGACGAGCAGCGAGCAGGGCAGCTTGCGCTCGTCGACGGGGCCGGCCCAGGGATCGCCCATCGCGAGATTGATGACGACGTGCATCGGCAGATGAATGCCGTGCACGCCGATCGTGGCGGGGACGTTGGGCACGGAGCGCGTCAACGTCCCGTCGTGATAGAAGCTGATATGGCGCGGCGTCCATAGGCAGCCGTAAACGACGGGTTCATGCACCGAGCGGCCGATATCGACCCAGCCGCCCGAGGAATTGCGCTTGTTGGCGCGGCCCAGATCCGTCCAATGGGCGTTCACCCACACTTTCGTCGGACCGGCCTGCTTGCCGTTGGGCCATTCGAGGATGTCGATCTCCGGCGGCCAGACGTCGGGCAGGCCGCCCGGCCCGTCGCCGTTCATCAGCCAGAAGGCGGGCCACACGCCCTTCACCTCGGGCAGGATCATCGTCGCTTCGAAATAGCCGTAGGTCTGGTTGCCCTTCGACCAGTTGGCGATGACGCCAGACTGGTAGGGCATGCCCCAGGTCGCGTCCTTCTCATCGTCCGGCGTCTTGCGCGCGGTGATGGCGAGCCAGCTCTTGCCGTCGCGCCGGACGATGGAGAAGGGATCGTAGCGGCCGCGCGTGCCGTTCTTGCCGGCCTGGCCGGGATAGACGTAGCCCTGCTTTTCCTGGTTCAGCGTCATCGCGCCGTTGGTGAACATCGGCTTCCAGATGCCGCCGGGATCGCGGCCGTCGAATTTCACCCCGTCGGCGAAATCGTCGAACAGCCAGCGGCTCCATCCGTCCGGCCCGAGTCCGGGGGCGATGCGCTTGGGCGGTTGGGCGATATCGAGCGGCAGGACCATGGCGTTACATGTTCAAGCGGTCGGCATGCCAGCGCAAGTGATCGTCGATGAAGCTGGCGATGAAGTGATAGGAATGATCGTAGCCCGGCTGGCGGCGCAGGGTCAGCGGCACGCCGGCGCGCGCGCAGGCGGCCTCCAAGAGTTCCGGCTTGAGCTGGCCCTCCAGGAACGAATCCGCGGTTCCCTGATCGACCAATAGATCGGACAGCCGCGCGCCGTCCTCGATCAGCGCGCAGCTATCGTAAGCGCGCCAAGCGGCGCGGTCGTCGCCGAGATAGCCGCTCAGCGCCTTCTCGCCCCACGGACAATGCATCGGCGACGCGATCGGCGCGAAAGCCGAGACCGACTTGAAACGCCCCGGATGTTTCAGCGCCAGCGTGATCGCGCCGTGGCCGCCCATCGAATGGCCCATGATCGCCTGGCGCGCCATGTCGGCGGGAAATTCCGCGCCGACCAAGCGCGGCAGTTCGTCGGCGATATAGCTCGCCATGCGGTAATGGCGCGACCAAGGCGCTGCGGTGGCGTCGAGATAGAATCCGGCGCCGAGGCCGAAATCGTAGGCTTTATCTGGATCGTCGGGCACGCCGTCGCCGCGCGGGCTGGTGTCGGGCGCGATCAGGATGAGGCCGAGCGCGCTGGCGAGCCGTTGCGCGCCGGCCTTCACGGTGAAGTTTTCCTCGGTGCAGGTCAGGCCCGAGAGGAACCAGACCGCCGGAACTTTCGCGCGCTCGGCCTGGGGCGGCAGGTAGACGGCGAGGCGCATGGCCGTGCCGGTCGCGGCCGACTGGTGCCGGCAGATCAGCTGCGTGCCGCCGAAGCAGCGCGATGTGGCGACCGTCTCGAACGTCATGCGTCAGAACGTCACGACCGAGCGGATCGACTTGCCCTCGTGCATCAGGTCGAAGGCGGTGTTGATCTCGTCCAGCGGCATCGTGTGGGTGATCAGGCTGTCGATGTCGATCTTGCCCTCCATGTACCAATCGACGATTTTGGGCACGTCGGTGCGGCCGCGCGCGCCGCCGAAGGCCGAGCCTTTCCACACGCGCCCGGTGACGAGCTGGAAAGGCCGGGTGGAGATTTCCTGGCCCGACGGCGCGACGCCGATGATGATGCTTTCGCCCCAGCCGCGATGGCAGCATTCGAGCGCCTGGCGCATGGTCGAGACGCTGCCGATACATTCGAAGCTGTAGTCGGCGCCGCCGTCGGTCAGATCGACGATGGCCTGCACCACCTTGTCGCGGCCGACTTCGTCCGGGTTGACGAAATGGGTCATGCCGAATTTCTTGGCCATCTCCGCCTTCGCCGGATTGAGATCGACGCCGATGATCTTGTCGGCGCCGACCATGCGCGCGCCCTGGATGACGTTGAGGCCGATGCCGCCGAGGCCGAAGACGACGACGTTCGAGCCCGGGCGCACCTTGGCGGTGTAGATCACCGCGCCGAGCCCGGTGGTGACGCCGCAGCCGATGTAGCAGATCTTGTCGAACGGCGCGTCGGGCCGCACCTTGGCGAGCGCGATCTCGGGCAGCACGGTGAAATTGGCGAAGGTCGAGCAGCCCATATAGTGAAACACGCGCTCGTGGCCGCAGGCGAAACGGCTCGATCCGTCGGGCATCACGCCCTTGCCCTGGGTCGCGCGGATCGCGGTGCAGAGGTTGGAGCGCTGCGACAGGCAGGTTTTGCACTGGCGGCATTCCGGCGTGTAGAGCGGAATAACATGGTCGCCGACCTTCACGCTGGTCACGCCCGCACCGATTTCGCGCACGATGCCGGCGCCCTCATGACCGAGGATGGCGGGGAAAAGCCCTTCCGAATCGAGGCCCGAGAGGGTGTAGGCGTCGGTGTGGCAGACGCCCGTCGCCATCACCTCGACCAGAACCTCGCCGGCGCGGGGGCCTTCGAGCGTGACGGTTTCGATGGTGAGGGGCTTGTTGGCCTCCCAAGCCACGGCGGCGCGGGTCTGCATGGGGCGCTCCTGAACGGACTGTCGGGGATGCGAATGCCCGTTTGGCGGGCAGACGGCCGGCTTTCGCGACCATCTCGCGGATGCAGTATTGTGCCGAAAACGATGCAGATGGGAAAGGCCGGTCGTTTGACAAGGGGAAGTTTCGGTGACGATACTTCCGGTAACGAACCAAGACGGACATAAGTCCATCACTCTGGGAGACTGCCAATGAGCTTCATTTCCGCACGCGCGTATTCCGTCCGCGCCTTCGCCGCCGTCATGGCCGCGACCGCGACGTTCTGCTTCAGCGGCATCGCTCAGGCGCAGGACCGCGCTTGGATGGACCCGAAACTGCTCGAAGCCGCCAAGAAGGAAGGGAAGCTGACCTTCTATTCCTCGATCAACGAGGAAGAAGGCTTGCCGATCCTCAAGGTGTTCGAGAGCGCGACCGGCGTGAAGGTCGAATATGTCCGCAATTCCGACTCGGGCCTGTTGTCGCGCATCATGGTCGAGAACCGCGCCGGCAAGCAGGGCTGGGACGTGATCCAGACCACCGCCGTCAACAAGATGCCGCAGGAACTGCTCGCCGCTTACGAGCCGTCGGAAGCGCGGCACATCGACGATGGCGCGAAGGATCCGGCGAAGAAATGGTATGGCGTCTATGCCAACTACAACACGCCCGCTTACAACACGCAGCGCGTGAAAGCGGCCGACCTGCCGAAGACTTATGAGGAGTTGGCGACCAAGAAGGAATGGGCCGGCAAGATCGCCATCGACTATTCCGACAACGAGTGGCTCGCCGCCATGTACAAGCATTACGGCGAGGCCAAAGGCGCGCAGATCGTCAAGGACATCGTCAAGAACCTGAAGCCCGCCATCGCCAAGGGCCATCTGGCGCTCGCCCGCTCGGTCGGCGCCGGCGAATACGACGTCTCGCTGAACAACTATCTGAACCTGTCGCTCAACGTGAAGCTGTCGGGCGGCCCGATCGACTTCTGGGTCATGGAGCCGGTCGCCGTGTTCTACGGCCAGGTCGGCATCAACGCCAAGGCGCCGAATCCGAACGCCGCCCGCCTGCTGTCCAACTTCATGCTCAGCAAGGAAGGCCAGACGGCGCTGACCGCCAAGGGCCGCATTCCGACCCGCACCGACGTGGAGAGCAATCCGCCGGGCATCATGAACGCGCTCGCCGGCAAGAAGATCGTGCCGGTGACTCTCTCCCCGCAAGAGGAGAACAAGTGGCAGAAGGTGTTCAAGGAGCAGTTCGACGTCCGCTAACCGCGACGCCGCCCGCCGCCACCTTCCGTTCATCGCGCATTAAACACCGGGCCGGACCGCGGCGACGCGTTCCGGCCCGCGGAGAATCCGGCTCATGTCATACGGCGACAGCGTGCAACGCGCTCCCCGCGGCGACGGCTACGGCTTCGTCGCGCGGCTCGGCCATTGGCTGACGCCGGGCAACGTCGTTCTCGTCGTCTGCGCGCTGATCGCCGCCTGGCTCGTGCTGGTGCCGCTGGCGGCGCTGTTCTACACCGCCTTCGCCGAGGACACGCCTTACGGCCCCGGCGCTTTCACGCTGCAGAATTTCGCCGACGCGCTGGGCAGCCGCTATATCGGCGACCTGTTCCTCACCTCGCTGATCTTCGCCAGCGGCACCGCCGCGCTCACTTTCATTCTCGGCGCCGCCGTCGCCTGGGTCGTCGAGCGCACCGACGCGCCGGGCCGCGAATGGTTCCACGGCTTCGCGCTCCTGTCCTTCGCGCTGCCCGGCCTGCTGACGACGATGGCCTGGATCCTGATCTTCAGTCCCAACATCGGTTGGCTCAACGGCGAGCTGAAAGCTTGGTTCGGGCTGGAGAACGCGCCGGTCAACATCTACTCGATGGGCGGCATGATCTGGGCGCTGTCGAGCCATTATTTCCCGCTCGCCTATCTGCTGATGGGGCCGGCCTTCCGCGTGCTCGACACGCGCATGGAGGAAGCCGCCGTCATGTCGGGCGCGAGCAACTACCAGGTGGCGACGCGCGTCACCATGCCGCTCTTGCGCCCGGCGATCCTCTCGACGCTGCTGCTGCTGTTCATCCGCGGCATGGAGAGCTTCGAGGTGCCGCGCCTCTTGGGCCTGCCGGCGCGCATCTTCGTCTTCACCACGGAAATCCAGAATGCCACGAGCAACGCGCCGCCGCAGTTCGGCCTTGCCGGCGCGCACGGCATCATCCTGCTGCTGATCTGCGTCATCGGCGTCTATCTCTACCGCCGCGCCACGCGCAACGCCGAAGCTTTCGCCACCATCACTGGCAAAGGCTACCAGCCGACGATCATCCGCCTCGGCGTCTGGCGCTGGCCGGTCTCGATCGGCATGAGCCTGATGTTCCTCGCCGCGCTCGGCCTGCCGCTGTTCACGCTGATCTGGCAGTCGTTCTTCCGCAACGTGACGTTGCCGACGCTGGACTGGAGCGTTCTCAGCGCCGCCTCGTGGGAGAACTACGATCTCATCCTGCACTATCCGATCTTCCTCAACGCGGTGAAGAACAGCGTCTTCCTCGGCGCGACGGCGGCGACCATCGTGGTGCTGTTCACCTTCGTCATGGCCTGGATCGCGCACCGCACCGCCAAGCAATACGGCTGGATGCTCGACGTCTTGACCTTCGTGCCGATCGCCATCCCCAGCATCATCATCGGCGCGAGCATCCTGTTCGCCTATCTGATCATTCCGCTCAACGTCTACAACACCGTCTGGATCCTGCTGATCGCCTACGTGACGATGAACCTGCCTTACGGCATGCGCTTCACCTCGTCGGGCATCGTGCAGATCCATAAGGAGCTGGAGGAGGTGGCGCAGATGAGCGGCGCCGGCCTCTTGGACATCTTCCGCCGCGTGCTGCTGCCGCTGCTGGCTCCGGTGCTGATCGCCGCCTGGCTCTACATCTTCGTGCTCGCGGTGCGCGAGCTGTCGGCCTCGATCTTCCTGTCGGGCCCCGGCACCCACGTTCTCGGCACGATCACGCTGACCATGTGGGAGGAAGGCGGCAGCTTCGGCGCGGTTTGCGCGCTCGGCGTCATCCAGATCATCCCGCTGATCTTCATCGTCATGGCGATGCGCTGGATCGAGAAGCGCGTCGGCACCCGCCGTTAAAACTCCGCAAAGGACCAGTCATGCTCGTCGTCGAAAACCTGCGTAAGACGTTCGAGGCCCAGAACGGCCTGGTGCACGCCGTCGACGGGGTCGGCTTCACGGTCGAACGCGGCAAGCTCCTGACGTTGCTCGGCCCTTCGGGCTGCGGCAAGACCACGACGCTGCGCTGCATCGCCGGCCTGGAGCGGCCGCACGCCGGGCGCATCTCGATCGACGGCCGCGACGTCTATAATTCGGAAGGCAACCTGTTCGTGCCGCCGAACGAGCGCGGCATCGGCATGGTGTTCCAGTCCTACGCCATCTGGCCGCACATGACGGTGTTCGAGAACGTCGCCTTTCCGCTGCGCGTCGCCAAGGGCGTGCGCTATTCGCGCGCCGAGATCGCCGAGAAGGTCAAAATCGCGCTGGAGAAGGTGCGGCTCGGCGGCTACGAGGGGCGCGCCGCAACGCAGCTCTCCGGCGGCCAGCAGCAGCGCCTCGCCCTGGCGCGCGGCCTGGTGCGCGAGCCGACCTTGCTGCTGCTCGACGAACCGCTCTCCAACCTCGACGCGAAATTGCGCGAGCAGATGCGCTTCGAGCTGAAGCGTCTGCAATTGGAATTGGGCATCACCACGCTCTACGTCACGCACGACCAGGCCGAGGCGCTGGCGTTGTCGGACGAGGTGCTGGTCATGTCGGGCGGCAAGGTCATGCAGCGCGGCAACCCCACGGACATCTACCGCCGGCCGAACAGCGAGTTCGTCGCCGACTTCATCGGCTCGACCAACCTGGTGCCGGGCAAGGTCGAAGGCGCGCTCGCGGCCGACGGCAAGGGCGTCGTGCGCGCCGTGGAAGGGGCGATTCATTGCACCTTCTTCCAGCCCATCGCCGCCGGCGCGGACGCGCTGGTCTCGGTGCGGCCGGAAGATATTTTCATCACCGCGCCTGGCGCGGCGCGCTCGGCCAGCGTGCTCGCGGGCCAGGTCGAAAACCGCGTCTTTCTCGGCGAGGTGATCGACTACATCGTGCGGGTCGGGGAGCGCGAGCTGCGCGTGCGCGCCAAGCCGGAGCAGGATTTCGCCATCGGCGCGGCGGTCGCGCTGGAATTCACCGCCGAGCGCTGCGTCGGCCTGCGCGCCGACGACAGCCGCAAAGCGTCTTGAGCGCGGTCAGCGCCGTTTGAGCCGTGACGCGATGACGAGCCCGATCAGGATCAGCGCCGCGCCGACCACGTGATAGAGCCGCAGCGCCTCGCCGAGAAAGGCGATGGCCATAGCGCTGCCGAACAGCGGCATCAGATGGATGAACAGGCCGGCGCGGTTCGCGCCGATCAGGTCGACGCCGCGATTCCAGAAGGTGTAGGACAGGATCGAGGGGAAGACGGCGACGTAGGCGACCGCGCCGATCGTCGGCCAGTTCAACTGCATCGGCGCGCCCGCCGCGCTTTCCCACAGATAGAGCGGCGCGAGCACGATCACGCTGACCGCCACGGTGGCGTAAGTGAAGGTGAGCGGATGCAGCTTGGGCCGCTTTCGCAGCAGCACCGAATAGACCGACCATAGCGCCACGGCGATGAAGATCAGCACGTCGCCGAGGTTGAGGCCGAGGCCGAACAGCGCGGCGAGATCGCCGCGCCCGACGATGGCGGCCGCGCCGATCAAGGACAGGGCGATGCCAAAGCCCTGCAGCGGCTTGACGGCGTCGCGGAACATCAGCCAGCCGAAGCCGACGATCAGCAGCGGCATGGCCGATTGCAGCAGCAGCGCGTTGAGCGCCGTGGTGGTCTGAAGGCCGAGATAGACCAGGGCGTTGAACGAGGCGACGCCGACCAGCGACAGTCCGAGAATGATCGGCCAATGGGCGCGCAGCGTCGGCCAATCCTGGCGCGCGAACTTGATCGCGAACGGCGTCAAGATCAGGAAGGCGCCGAACCAGCGCCAGAACACCAGGCCGAACGGCGGCACGATGCCGCTCACGGCGCGCGCGATGATGAAATTGCCGGCCCAGAACAGGGACGACAGGCTGAGCAGCAGATAGGGCTGGTCGAACAGGCGGCGAAGCATGGCCAAAGGGCTTAGCTCAGCCGCGCCGGAATGGGAAGCGCGCAGGCTTGCGCCTCCGCCGGAACGGCGCTACGCATTTGGCGGCGTTTCCCTTCGCGGACCGGCAATCTTGGAAGACAAAGACTATCTCGCGGCCCTGCGCCGCGCGCTCGACGACGGACGCATGGTCATCGAGCTCGATTACGCCAAGCTCGATCATGTCGATTCGCCGGCGCTGGTCCAGGCCGAGAAAGGCTGGTGGGTATTCGGCGGCCTGTTCGGCAGCCTCGCTGCGGGCTGGTTCGCCGATTGGCATTACGGCGTCGGTTTCGCCGCAATCGTCGCCGCGCTTTACGTCACGCTCGGCCGCCGCCTCATCAACCGGCGCATGCGCATACGGATGCGCGCGCAGGTGATGGAAGACGTCGTCCTGTGGCGCAAGCAATGGCGCTTGAAAGGCGTGACGCTGGTGAGCGGCGGGGAGCGCTGCGCCTCGCCGGACGGCAATTGGATTCGCTTCGCCATAGCGCATGCCGCCGAGGGGATGTCCGAAGCGCCGCCGCAGGCTTAGGGCCGCAATTCCGCCGCCAGGAAGGCCAGGGTTTTATTCCAGGCGTCGTCGGCTTGCGCTTCGCGATGGCGGGCGGGATCGGTGAAGTTCTGAAAGGCGTGGGCCGCGCCGTCGTAGCGATGAAAGATGTGCGGCACGTTCAAGGCTGACAGCGCCGCGTCGAGCTTGTCGGCGTCGGCCGGCGAAGGGTTCTGGTCGTCGTTGCCGAAGAATCCCATGGTTGGGCATTTGAGGCCCGCCAGCTTGTCGAACGGCGTCGGGCCCGTTCCCCAAGTCTTGAACATATTGCCCGGATAATATGCGACGCAGGCGGCGAAGATCGGATGGACGCTGGCGGCGAGCAGCGCCATGCGGCCGCCCATGCAGTGGCCGAGAACGGCGCGGCCGTTGGCGCGCGCCGGAGCGATCGACGCGACGGCATCGACGGCCGCAGCGGCATCGGCGACGATTTGGTCGTCGCGCAGGCTCGCCATCTTGGCGTCGAGCGGCGCGTCGGGCGTGCGATGGTAGAATTCGGGCGCGGCGGCGAGATAGCCGGCTTCGGCTAGGCGCGTCATGCGGTCCTGGGTGAAGGCGTCGACCGCCGCCTTGTGATGGAACAGCAGAACGAACGGGCGCGGGCCGTCGAAGCCCTCGGGGCGCGCCAGATGAACGGCCATTGAGCTGCCGTCGACCGTCGCGCTCAGGGTTTCGATCATCGTCGCGTTCTCCCCTGCGCCGGCCATCCACCCGCGGCGGGTTCAGGCCGCGGTGCTCTCCGGCGTCACGCCCATGTCGATCGCCATCAGCGCCGCTTGCGTGCGGTTGGTCGCGCCGAGCACCTTGAGGATGGCGCCGACATGCACCTTCACGGTGCCTTCGGAAATGCCGAGCTTGTCGGCGATATCCTTGTTCGATTTGCCCTGGCCGATCAGCGCCAGCACGTCGAGCTGGCGCTGGGTGAGGGGCGCGAGTTTGGACAGATCGAGGCTCGGCGCGGCGGCCGCGCCGCCGCCGATTTCCGACTCGGGGTCGTCGGTCTGCGGCCCGTAGATTAGCGAGGGCGGCACGTAGACTTCGCCAAGCAGCACCAGTTTCAGCGCGTTGAGGGTCACGCTCGGGGATGTCGATTTAGGAATGAATCCCGCCGCGCCGGCTTCCAGCGCCTGTTCGGCGTTGCGCTTGGTCTCGTAGCCGGAAATCACCACCAGCGGCGTCTTAGGAGCGGCGGCGCGCAGCGCCTTCACACCCTCGAACCCGGTCGCGCCGGGCATCCGCAGATCGACCAGCATCAGGCCGAGATCGGCGCTGTGCGTCTGGGCCAGTTGCAGGGCGTCGGGCAGGGTACCGGCCTCGTGCACGGTCACGCGATCCTCTAACTGGTTGAGGAGAATCCGCAAGCCATCGCGAAACAGCGGGTGGTCGTCGGCGATCATCACGCGCAGCATCAAGGCATCCCCTGCGTCTTATCCTTTTTGGTAAGGATATACGTCATTCCACCTATGCACATTAGGGGAAAATCTTTTGCAATTACAGGGATTTCGGACCGATAACTTAGACTTTATCGCGCAACCTCGGCCCCTCGGGGAGCGCCCCGGAAGGAGCGGCGTTGAGCTTCATCGGGGCCTGACAGGAGCGTGATTTGCCGCTCCTGCCGGCCCCTGACAGCCTAGCCGCCCCGGCCGCACCGGGGCCGCCTCAAATCCCCGTTCGCAGGAGTGCTGATATGTTCCCACGCCATCCCGCCCTGGCCCGCTTCGCCGCTCTGGCCGTCATCGGGGGCGTCGCTTGGGCCGGGATGACGGCGCCCGCCCGGGCCGCCGATCCGGCGCCCGGCACGCGCATCGAGATCAAGCCGTCGGACATGCCGGCGCCCGGCGCGACCCCCAGCCGTTCGAACCGCGCCTCCACCATGGCGCGCCGGCCCGATCAGCTGCCGCGCGCGCCGGCTGGGTTCAACGTGAGCGTTTTCGCCGACAAGCTCACTCACGCGCGCTGGATGGAAGTGGGGCCGGACGGCGAAGTGTTCCTCGCCGAACCGCGCGCGCGCCATGTGCTGCTGCTGCGCGACACGAATGGCGACGGCGTGGCCGACAGCCGCTCGGTCTTCGCCGAGGGCTTCGATTATCCGCACGGGCTGGCGCTGCACGACGGCGCGCTCTACATCGGCGATCGCGCCGGGGTCTGGCGCGTGCCTTACGCCCCAGGCATGGATAAGGCGACGACGCGGCCGCAACGCATCACGGCGGAGGGCGCGTTCGGCGGGACCGACGGCCACGCCACGCGCAACCTCGCCTTCAGCCGCGACGGCAGCAAGCTCTACGTCTCCATCGGTTCGGCGGGCAATATCGCCGAGGAGCCGGAGCAGCGCGCGACGATCCAGGAGTTCGCCGCCGACGGCAGCCGCCAGCGCACCTTCGCCAGCGGCCTGCGCAACGCGGTCGGCATCGCCTTCGCGCCCGGCACCGACGATCTCTACACCGTGGTCAACGAGCGCGACGGGCTCGGCGACGGCCTAGTGCCCGATTATTTCACCCGCGTGCAGGACGGCGGCTTCTACGGCTGGCCCTACAGCTACATCGGCTCGCATCCGCAGCCGGGCTTCGCCGACAAGCGGCCCGATCTGGTGAAAAAGGCCATCGTGCCGGACACGCTGTTCGAATCGCATTCCGCGCCGCTCGGCCTCGCCTTCTACACCGGCGCGAGCTTCCCGCAGAAATATCGCGGCGGCGCGTTCGTCGGCCTGCACGGCTCGTGGAACGCCGGCCAGCCGCGCGGCTACACCGTCGCCTTCGTGCCGTTCGAGAACGGCAAGCCGGCGAGCCATTACGAGGTGTTCCTGTCGGGCTTCTGGGTCGAGGGCACGTCGACCGCGCGCGTCATCGGCCGGCCGGTCGGCGTCAACGTCGCCAAGGACGGCAGTCTGCTGGTCGCCGACGACGCCGCCAACGTGATCTGGCGCGTCAGCTACGGCGGCAATTAGCGCCGCGCGACGAATCGCGCGCAGAGCCGGCGGAAGGCGGGGGCGAGCGCGATGCCGATGAGCGCGCCGATGCTGTTGGCCATCGCGTCGAAACCGTCGGCTTGGCGGCCGGGCACGTAATCCTGGCCGAATTCCATCACGAGGCCGAACGGGATCATGCAGAGCGCGGCGATCAGCGCGCCGCGCCGCGTCGCGAAAGCGGGCTGCGCCTGCAAGGCCAGCGTCATGTAGCCGAGGAAATGCACGATCTTGTCCATGCCGGGCCCTTCCGGAGGCCCGAGCTGCGACGACAGCGAGAATAGCGCCACCGTCGCCATGCCGGCGATCCAGGCGACGAGCGCCGCCAGCCGCCAGGCGCGCGGAATCGCCGGCCAAGCGGCCGTCTCGCCAACGGCGACGGTCACAGAATGATTCCCGGATTCATGACGTTGTCGGGATCGAGCGCCGCTTTCACGCGGCGCATGAGATCGAGCTCGACCGGCGAGCGGTAGCGCGCCAGCTCCTCGCGCTTGAGCCGGCCGATGCCGTGCTCGGCCGAGAAGCTGCCGTTCAGCTCGACGGTCAAATCGTGGACGATGCGGTTGGCCTCGTCCCAGCGCGCGATGAAGGCGGCTTTGTCCATGCCCGGCGGCTGGCTGACGTTGAAGTGGATGTTGCCGTCGCCGATATGGCCGAAGGGGAAGGGGCGCGCGCCCGGCATCCAGTCCTGCAAGCGCCGCGCGCCGGTCTCGATCAGTTCGACGATGCGCGAGATCGGCACGGCGACGTCGTGCTTGATGCTCGCGCCTTCGCGCGTCTGCGCTTCGGGCAGCGTCTCGCGGATGCGCCACATCTGCTTGGCCTGGGTCTCGCTCTCGGCGATGGCGGCGTCGGTCACGCGGCCGTCCTCGAACGCGCCGGCGAGGAACGCCTCGACGCTGCCGCGCAATTCCGCGTCGCCGCCGGCGAAGTCCATCAGCACATACCAGGGCGAGACTGTCGTGAGCGGCCGCTTCGCGCCCTCGATATGGCGCGTGACGAACTCCATGCCGATCTCGGGGATCAGCTCGAAGCCGCGCACGGCTTCGCCGGTCGCCGACTGGGCTTCGCCGAGCAGCTCCATGACATGCGCCAGCTTAGGCACGGCGGCGAACACGGTGACGGCGCTGCGCGGCTGCGGGAACAGCCGCAGCACCGCGCCGGTGATGATGCCGAGCGTGCCTTCCGCGCCCATGAACAGCTGCTTGAGATCGTAGCCGGTATTGTCCTTGCGCAAGCCGCGCAAACCGTCCCACACGCGCCCGTCGGGCAGCACGACTTCCAGTCCGAGCACGAGGTTTCGCGCGTTGCCGTAGCGCAGCACCTGCGTGCCGCCGGCGTTGGTGGACAGATTGCCGCCGATCATGCAGCTCCCTTCCGCGCCGAGGCTGAGCGGGAACAGCCGTCCGGCGTCGGCGGCGGCCTGCTGCAAATTGGCGAGCACGCAGCCGGCATCGACCGTCATGGTGTTGTTGATCGGGTCGATCTCGCGGATGCGGTTCATGCGCGCGAGACTGAGCACGATGCTGCGGCCGGAGCCGTCCGGCACAGAGCCGACGACGAGGCCGGTGTTGCCGCCCTGCGGCACGATGGGCAGTTTCGCCGCGGCGCAGAGCGCGACCACGCCGGCGACTTCCTGGGCGCTCGCCGGCCGCACGACGGCGAGCGTGCGCCCGGCATAAAGCCCGCGCTGGTCGTGCAGGTAAGGCGTCATGTCGTCCACGCCGTCGATCCAGCCTTTCGGCCCGACGACGATCCGGATGGCGTCCAGCACGGAGCGGTCGCCATCGCTGACGGCGATCGGCGCGTCGGTTTTCGTGGTGGGGGGCGGGGCGCTCATGGCGGCAGTCTAGGCCGGCGTGGCGGCGCGCGCCAATCGGTCGTTGATGGCGAGGCCGAGCCCTTCGCGCGGAATGGGCATCACGGCGATGGCGGAACAGCGCCCGTCGTCGAGCGCGCGCAGCATGGCGAACAGATTGGCGGCGGCTTCGGCGAGATCGCCGCGCGGGCTGAGATTGAGCGTCCGGGCCGCGCCGGCGAGCGGCGGGCCGAAGGCGAGCAGGGCTTCGCCCGCGCGCAAGCTCGTCGCGTCCAGGCGCACCGGACAGCGCGGCGCGTAATGGCGCGCCATCATGCCGGGCGAGGGCCGCGCGGCGTTTCCGAGATCGCCGTGATGGGCGCGGGCGATGGGGCCGATGACCGCTTCGATCCGTTCCACCGTCGCGCCGCCGGGGCGGAGCAATGTCGGCGTCCCGACGCTGAGATCGAGCACGGTCGATTCGACGCCGACGGCGCAAGGCCCGGCGTCGAGAATCATCGCCGGGCCGCCGTCGATGCCGGCGAAAGACTCGGCGACATGCCGCGCGGTCGTCGGGCTCACCTCGGTCGAGCGGTTGGCGCTCGGCGCGGCGATGGGGCGGTCGGCGGCGATGAGCAAACTTTGCGCCACGGGATGATCGGGGCTGCGGATCGCCACCGTGTCGAGGCCGGCGCTGAGCAGCAGCGACAGGCCGCTGCCCGCGCGGCGCGGCAGCACGAGAGTCAGCGGGCCGGGCCAGAAGGCGCTGGCGAGCTTGCGCGCCGCCGCGTCGATCTCGACCAGCTTGTCCGCCGCTGCGAGCGTCGGCACATGGACGATCAGCGGGTTGAATTGCGGCCGGCCTTTGGCGGCGTAGATCGCGGCGACGGCGGCGTCGTTCGTCGCGTCGCCGCCGAGGCCATAGACCGTTTCGGTCGGGAAGGCGACGAGCGCGCCGGCGCGCAGCAGCGCGGCGGCTTCGGCGATGGCCGCATCGGTCGCGGCGCGACTTTCGCCCATCAGCGCCGACCTTGCGCGACGAAAGAGGGATTGAGAAATCCGTCGCGCGCCTTGCCGTAGATCATCGGCCCGCCGTCGAGCCGCGTCACGCTGCCGCCCGCCGCTTCGAGAATCGCTTGGCCGGCGGCGGTGTCCCATTCGCTCGTCGGCCCGTAGCGCAGATAGATGTCGGCTTCGGCTTCGGCGATCATGCAGAACTTGAGCGAACTGCCCATCTTGCGCCGCTCGCGCACGGTCAGCGACGCGAGCCTGTCGCGCAGCGCCTGGTCGTTGTCGTGCGAGCGGCTGGCCAGCACCACCAGCCCGTCGGCCGGCGCGGCGCGCGCGGCGATGGGCTCCTTGGGCCGGCCATCGCGCTGGCGGAAGGCGCTGCCGGGACCGGCGGCGGCGTAGAGCGTTTTGCCGACCGGGCCGTAGATCACGCCGAGCGCCGGGCGGCCGCCGTCGATCAGCGCGATGTTCACGCTGAACTCGCCGGTGCGCTTGATGAATTCCTTGGTGCCGTCGAGCGGATCGACCGCCCAGAAGCGCGCGCCATGTTGGCTGACGGGCAGCGCGGGCGACTGGCCGGCGGCGGCTTCCTCCTCGGAAATCGCCGGCACGCCCGGCAACAGCTTCGCGAGCGCCGGCAGGATGACGGCTTCGGCGGCTTCGTCGGCCTCCGTCACTGGCGTGTCGTCGGCCTTGGTCTGCACCGTGAATCCGGCCTCGTAGACGCGCATCACCTCGGCCCCGGCGCGGCGCGCGAGATCGCAGAGCGGCGGCAGCAGGGCGGCGAGTTCGGCGGGGGAGAGCAGGGCGGCCATCCGCGTTTTATACCCTTCACCGCGCCGGATCGCAGCGAATAAGCGAGAATGTATCGCCATCGGCGATGGCCACGGTTGCGGCGCGGCGGCGGGAGGATTAGAAGGGCCGCCTCTCCTTCGTTCCTGCTTTCCCCCCGGTTTAGACATGGCCAAAAGCGGCTACGGCGGCATCGTCCGCGCGCTGTCCGAGCGCAATTACCGCCTCTTCACCATCGGCTCGGCGCTCGCCCTGGTCGGCATGTGGACGCAGCGCATCGCCATCGGCTGGCTGACCTGGGAGCTGACCAAGTCGCCGGCTTGGCTCGGCCTGATCGCCTTCGCCGATCTGTTTCCGACCGTGATCTTCTCGCCCATCGCCGGGGCGCTGGCCGACCGCGTCGACCGGCAGACCATCATGAAGGTGACGCAGACCCTGGCGATGGTCCAATCCATCGCCCTGACAGCTTTGTTCTATCTCGGCTGGGCCGAGCCCTGGAGCCTGTTCGGCCTGACGCTGTTCCTCGGCATCGTCATGTCGTTCAACACCGCCGCGCGCCTCGCCATGGTCGCCGGCATGGTGAGCCGGGAAAACATCGGTTCGGCCGTGGCGCTGAACGCCGGATTGTTCAATCTGGCGCGGTTTCTCGGGCCCGCCGTCGGCGGATTCATCATCGTGCATTGGGGCGCCGGCGGGGCGTTCGCCTTCAATTCGCTGAGCTTTCTCTCGATGCTCGTCGGCCTCTACATGATGCGCGACCTCTATCCAGACCCGCTCGCCGGCAAGAAGACCGGCATCCTGCGCCAGACTTACGAGGGGCTGTCTTATGCCGTGCGACATCCGGGCATCGGCCCGATGCTGCTGGCGCTGACGGCGGTCGGCGTCGGCATCAAGCCGTTCATCGACCTGCTGCCCGGCATCTCGGACCTGATCTACGGCATGGGCGCGCACGGGCTCTCGATGCTCACTTCGGCGGCCGGTCTCGGGGCGCTGACGACGGCGGTCTGGCTGGCGCAGCGCGGCAGCGTGAAAAAGCTCAGCCTGTTCGCCCTCATCAGCCTGCCGATCGGCGCGGTGGCGGTCATGCTGCTGGCCGCGACCGAATTTTTTATCGTCGGCCTGGCTTGCGCCTTCATGTGCGGCGCTTGCATGACGGTGAACGGCACCAGCACCCAGACGCTGATGCAGAACGCGGTCGAGAGCGGCATGCGCGGCCGCGTCATGAGCCTCTACGGCGTCATCTTCCGCGGCACGCCGGCGCTCGGCGCGTTGATGATGGGCAGCGCCTCGGAGGCGGTCGGCCTGCCGGCGGTGTTCGTCGCGGGCGGCGCGCTGTCGCTCGCCGCCGCCATCTGGCTGTGGGGACGGCGGGCCGTCGTCGCCGAAAGCCTGGAAATGGACCCGACCGCGAGCCGGGACGCCAAGGGACGCCCCGATCCAGCCTGAGCGAGTCCCCCGCACGCGCCGCTTGCTTTTTGCATAATATGTCGATATATCCCGATATATGGACAATATGAAAACCATCGAGGCGCTCGCCGCCCTGGCTCAGCCGACCCGGCTCGACGCCTTCAAGCTGCTGGTGCGCCATGAGCCGGACGGCTTGCCGGCCGGCGACGTCGCCGCCGCGCTCCAGGTGCCGCACAACACCATGTCGACCCACCTTGCCATCCTCGCGCGGGCCGGCCTGATCGAATCCGAGCGGCAAGGCCGTTCCATCCGTTACCGCGCCGATCTCGGCCAAGTCCGCGCCGTCATCGGCTTCCTGCTGAAAGATTGCTGCGGCGGCCGCGCCGAGCTTTGCGCGCCGCTTGTCGCCGACCTCATCCCCTGCTGTCCGCCGAAGGAGTCCGACCGTGACCGACCGTCTCTATAACGTGCTGTTTCTCTGCACCGGCAATTCGGCGCGTTCGATTCTCGGCGAGGCGATCCTCAACCGCGAGGGCGCGGGGCGCTTTCGCGCTTTTTCCGCCGGCAGCATGCCGAAGGGCGCGGTGCATCCGTTGTCGCTGACCGTGCTCGCCGATATGGGCTATCCGACCGTCGGCCTGCGCTCGAAAAGCTGGGACGAATTCGCCAAGCCGGACGCGCCTAAAATGGATTTCATCTTCACCGTCTGCGACAACGCCGCCGGCGAGGTGTGCCCGATCTGGCCAGGCCAGCCGATGACCGCCCATTGGGGTCTGGAAGATCCCGCCGCCGCGCACGGCAGCGAGGTCGAGCAGAAGGCCGCTTTCGTGCAGGCGGCGAAATACCTGCGCAACCGCATCACGGTTTTCGTCAACCTGCCGCTCAAGACCATCGACCAGCTCTCGCTGCGCAATCGCCTCAACGCGATCGGCGCGATGGAAGGCGCCACGGCCGACTCCAAGCGCCAGGACGCCTGAACGTGTCGGTTTTCGAGCGTTATCTGACCCTGTGGGTCGCGCTGTGCATCGTCGTCGGCATCGCTCTCGGCTATGCCATGCCGGGCGCGTTCGCCGCCATCGGCGAGGCTGAGGTCGCCAAGGTCAACCTGCCGGTCGCCGTGCTGGTTTGGCTGATGATCGTGCCGATGCTGATGCGCATCGACTTCGCCGCGCTGAAGAAGGTCGGCGCTTATTGGCGCGGCATCGGCGTCACCCTGTTCGTCAACTGGGCGGTCAAGCCGTTCTCCATGGCGCTGCTCGGCTGGCTGTTCATCGGCTGGCTGTTCCGGCCTTATCTGCCGGCCGACCAGATCGATTCCTACATCGCCGGCCTGATCCTGCTCGCCGCCGCGCCCTGCACGGCGATGGTGTTCGTCTGGTCGAACCTCACCAAGGGCGAGCCGCATTTCACGCTGAGCCAGGTGGCGCTCAATGACGCCATCATGATCGTCGCCTTCGCGCCCATCGTCGGCCTGCTGCTCGGCCTGTCGGCCATCGTCGTGCCGTGGGACACGCTGGTCCTCTCGGTCGCGCTCTACATCCTGCTGCCGGTCGCCGTAGCGCAGCTCGCGCGCCGGCATTTGCTGGCGAAGGGCGGCGCGGCCCTGGAGCGCGCGCTCCGCATCATCCAGCCGCTGTCGCTCGTCGCGCTGCTGGTCACATTGGTGCTGCTGTTCGCCTTCCAGGGCGGCCAGATCGTCGCTCAGCCGCTGATCATCGCGCTGCTCGCCGTGCCGATCCTGATCCAGGTTTATTTCAATTCCGGCCTGGCTTACTTGCTCAACCGCGCGACGGGCGAGCAGCATTGCGTCGCCGGCCCCTCGGCGCTGATCGGCGCGAGCAACTTCTTCGAACTGGCCGTCGCCGCCGCCATCGCGCTGTTCGGCCTCAACTCGGGCGCGGCGCTGGCCACCGTCGTCGGCGTGCTGATCGAGGTGCCGGTGATGCTGTCGGTCGTGCATATCGTCAACCGCAGCAAGGGCTGGTACGAACGCGGCGCGCGGCAGCCCGCGGCGCGCAAGCCGGAGGCCGCCGAATGAGCGTCACGATCTTCCACAACCCCGCCTGCGAGACGTCGCGCAACACGCTGGCGCTGATCCGCAACGCCGGCATCGAGCCGGCCATCGTCGAGTATCTCAAGACGCCGCCGGCCCGCGCGGCGCTGGTCGAGATGATCGGCAAGGCCGGCCTCGGCGTGCGCGACGCGTTGCGCGAGAAGGGCACGCCTTACGCCGAATTGGGCCTGGGCGATCCAGCTTTGAGCGACGACGCGCTGCTCGACGCCATGATGGCGCATCCGATTCTGATCAACCGTCCGTTCGTCGTCATCGAGACGGGCGTCCGCCTGTGCCGACCGTCGGAGATCGTTCTCGATATCCTGTCCGAACCGCAGCGCGGCCCGTTCCGCAAGGAGGATGGGCAGCAAGTGATCGACGAAGCGGGCCGGCGCATTGTCTGACCAGCCGCATCCCGATCTGCCCAATCTGCGCGCCGATTGCGTCGAGCGGCCCGATGCGGCCAAGCTGCGGGCGCCGCTGTCCGCGCACAAGCCGCGCATCCTGCTGCTCTACGGCTCGTTGCGCAGCCGGTCCTATAGCCGTTTTCTCACGCTCGAAGCGCAGCGGCTGCTCGAACATTTCGGCGCCGAGACGCGCATCTATCATGCCGATGGCCTGCCGCTGCCCGATGACGCGGCCGAGAGCCATCCGAAGGTGCAGGAGCTGCGCGAATTGTCGCTGTGGTCGGAGGGGCAGGTGTGGACCAGCCCGGAGCGCCACGGCGCGATGACCGGCGTGATGAAATCGCAGATCGACTGGATTCCGCTGGCGACGGGCGCGGTGCGGCCGACCCAGGGCCGCACGCTCGCCGTCATGCAGGTGTCCGGCGGCTCGCAATCGTTCAACGCCGTGAACCAAATGCGCATTCTCGGGCGCTGGATGCGGATGATCACGATTCCGAACCAATCGTCCGTCGCCAAAGCCTACCAGGAGTTCGACGCCGCCGGCCGCATGAAGCCGTCCTCCTATTACGACCGCGTCGTCGACGTGATGGAGGAGCTGGTCAAGTTCACGCTGCTGACCCGCGACATCTCGGCCCATCTCACGGATCGCTATAGCGAGCGCAAGGAAACGGCCGAGAAGCTCGAGACGCGCGTCAACCTGCGTTCGGTCTAAAGCCCGTAGAGCGCTTTGGCGTTCGCGCCGAGAATCTTGTCGACGGCGGCGGGCGGAATCTTGCCGCCGCTTTTCAAGAGCCGCAGCGCCTCGATCTCGGTCGATGTGTCGTGGTGGCCGTAGTCGGTGCCGACCACCAGATTGTCCTCGCCGGCGACGCGCAGAATCTCCGGCAGATCGTCCGTCACCTGGCAGGCGACATACATATTGTTGGCCGCCAGCGGGCTCGCCGGCAGGCGCTTGCCGCGCCGCTTGAAGCGCAAGGCGAGGTCGTTGAGCATATAGGGCAGCCATTGCGCGCTGACCTCGACGAAGCCCCAGCGCAATTTCGGGAACATCGCCGGCACGCCATCCATCACCAGCATATGAAATCCGCCGACGGTCGAAAGCTTGAACTTGTTGAAGCCCGAATCGTCGATGAAGAAATCGTGGTGCGTGTAGCTGCCCGCCGCCGAATGGAAGCAGATCGGCAGGTTCATCTCCTCGGCGACGGCGTAGAGCGGGAAGAAATAGGGATCGCTCGGCTTGCGGTCGGCCTCCAGCCCGCGCATATAGACGCCGCACGCGCCGTGCGCCTTGGCGAAGGATAGCTCCTCGCGCGCGCGCGACAGATCGTAGGTCGAGACCATGGCGACCCAGCGCAGCCGGTCGTGGCTTTTCTTCCAGATCTCCGCGAGCCAGCGGTTGTAGCCTTTGACCAGCGCGCGCTGCACCTCGGCTTTGCGCGTATAGGGCCAGATGAAGAAGGTCGGATAGAGCACCTGGACGTCGATTTCCAGCTCGTCCATGTGCTTGAGCCGCGCGGCGACGTCGCGCATCTCGCGCGCCGCTTCCGGCGTGTTGTTGCCGACGTTCTTGTCTTTGGGGATCAGGCGGCCGTCGCTGATCCAGAATTCCTTCTGAAAGTTCCGCCCGTCGTTGGCGGCGATGCCGGCGCCCGAGGTCTGCGCCACGATCATCGGCGTATATTTGCGGTCGGCTTCGTCCATGAACTCCCAGGTGTAGGGCGTCTCCAAGACATGGGCGTCGGCGTCGATGGTGCGCATGGCGAAAGCTCTCCCTGGATGAAGGGTCATCTAACACCCCTCGGCGGCGAGAGAAAAGCGCTTGCGTCAATGCGCCGCCGATCCGCTATGATCGCGAAAACCATAATCCAGGGAGACGAAAATGAGCGCCAGCCCCGCGCCGGTCCATGCCGCCATGCTGATCGGCGGCAAGACGGTGAACAGCAACCGCCTGATCGAAGTGTTCAATCCGGCGCGGCCCGACGAGCTGGTCGGCACCGTGCCGCGCGGCACGCCAGAAGATGTGACGGCGGCGATCGCGGCGGCGCGCAAGGCGCAGCCGGCCTGGGCCAAGCTGTCGTTTAAGGAGCGGGCGGCGATTCTCGGCAAGGCGCTGAAAGCGGCGGACGCCAACATCCCGGCGCGCGCCGAGCTGTTCGTGCGCGAGAACGGCAAGACGCTGACCGAAGCCAAGGGCGAGCTGGCCGGCGTCACCAAGCGCATGGAGCTGACGCTCGAATTGGCCGACGAGCTCGACCATCCGCGCGAGATGGACGCGCCCAACGGCCGCACCTTCATCGGCCACATCCCGTTCGGCGTCGTCGTCTCCATCGTGCCATGGAACGCGCCGGTGACGCTCGCCGTGCAGCAGTTCTTGCCCGCCCTGCTCGCCGGCAACGGCGTCGTCCTCAAGCCGCCGGAGACCTGCCCGCTCGGCCTGATCGACTATACGACCGCCTTCGCCTCCGAATTGCCGCCGGGCCTTTTGAACATCGTCACCGGCCTGCCGAACGAGATCGGCGACGCGCTGACGCGCAGCCCGGGCGTCGACAAGATCGGCTTCACCGGCTCGGTGCCGTCGGCGGCCAAGATCATGGCCAACGCCGCCGAGACGATCAAAGGCATCACGCTGGAGCTCGGCGGCAACGATCCGGCGATCCTGCTGGAGGACGCGGACCTCGGCGAAGAGACGATGAAGCGCATGGCCGAGGCGGTCTACCGCATGACCGGCCAGGTCTGCATGGCGATCAAGCGCGTTTATGTTCCCGAAAAGATCGCCGGCGAATTCACCGAAGCCTTCGCCAAGGTCGTCGACAAGATGCTGGTCGGCGACGGGCTCGCGCCCGGCGTCGCCATGGGGCCGATGCACACGCAGCGCGCCCATGAGCGCGCCAAGGCGCTGGTCGAAGAAACCGAGAAGTCCGGCGCCAAGGTGCGCCGCCTCGGCACGCTGACCGACGAGGCCAAGACCGGCAAGGGCTACTTCCTGCCGCCCATGATCGCCACCGGCGTCGCCGAGGATTCGCGCCTGATGCGCGAGGAGCAGTTCTGCCCGCTGCTGCCCATCGCCACCTACAAGGACTTGGACGACGCCATCGCGCGCGCCAACGACACGATCTACGGCCTCGGCGGCTCGGTATGGAGCCGGAACGTCGATGCCGCGCTCGACGTCGCGCGCCGCATCGAAGCCGGCTCGGTCTTCGTCAACACCCACGGCACGACGAGCGTCAACCGCCGCGCGCCCTATGGCGGCGTCAAGCAGAGCGGCATCGGCCGTCGCGCCGGCATCGAGGGCGTGAAGGAATACATGCAGATCCAGACGCTGACGACGTTCGAATAGCAGTAAAACCGGGCGTTATATTCGGATTGATATGACGCCTGCCGCGCGCCATAATCGTTGTATCGCTTTCGATACAACGAAGGGTGCGTCATGCGCCGCCGCATTCTCGCCGCCTGTCTCGCCGCTGCCTTGTGCTGGCCCGCCGCGGCAGAGGCGCAAGCGCGCGACGTTCTGGTTTTCGCCGCCGCCAGCCTGAAGACCGCGCTCGACGACGTCGCCGGGCAGTGGCGCGCTGAGACCGGCAAGGCCGTGAGAATCTCCTATGCCGCCTCCTCGGCGCTCGCCCGCCAGATCGCGCAGGGCGCGCCGGCCGACCTGTTCGTCTCGGCCGACGCCGACTGGATGGATTACGTCGCCGGCCAGGGCCTCGTCCGCGCCGGCACGCGCGGCGATCTGCTCGGCAACCGCATCGTCCTGATCGCCGGCAAGAACGACGCGCGCGCGCTGAAGATCGCCCCCGGCTTCGATCTCGCCGGCGCGCTGGGAAACGATCGCCTCGCCATGGCCGACGTCGCCGCAGTGCCGGCCGGCAAATACGGCAAGGCGGCGTTGGACAGTCTCGGCGTCTGGCCATCGGTCGAGAGGAAGCTCGCCGAGGCCGACGACCCGCGCGCCGCGCTGCGGCTGGTGGCGCGCGGCGAAGCGCCGTTCGCCATCGTCTACGCCACCGACGCCGCCGCCGATCCGGCGGTGCGGATCGTCGATGTTTTCCCGGCGGACAGCCATCCGCCCATCGTCTATCCCGCCGCGCTGCTCGCAGCGTCGAAAAACCCGGACGCCGACGCCTTCCTCGCGCATATGCGCTCCGCCAAAGCCAAGCCGCTGTTCGAGCGCCAGGGCTTCGCGGTTCTCGATTAGGCGGCGTTCGATGAGATTCGCGCCATGAGCGATTGGCTCACGCCTGAAGAATGGGAGATCGTTAGCCTGAGCCTGCGCGTCGCGCTCTGGGCGACGCTGGCCAGCCTGCCGCTCGCGCTCGCCGTCGCCTGGGTGCTGGCGCGCAAGCGCTTCTGGGGCCATGCGCTGCTCAACGCGCTGACGCATCTGCCGCTCATCCTGCCGCCGGTCGTCACCGGCTATGTCCTCTTGCTGCTGTTCGGGCGGCGCGGATTCTTCGGCGAGATGCTGGCCGACATCGGCATCGTATTCGCCTTCCGTTGGACCGGCGCGGCGCTCGCCTGCGCCGTCATGGGCTTTCCGCTCATGGTGCGCGCCATGCGCCTGTCGATCGAGGCGGTGGACCGGCGGCTCGAGGCGGCGGCCGCGACGCTCGGCGCGAACCCGGTCATGACCTTCGTCACCGTCACGTTGCCGCTGATCCTGCCCGGCGTCGTGGCCGGCGCGATCCTCGGCTTCGCCAAGGCGATGGGCGAGTTCGGCGCGACCATCACCTTCGTCTCGAACATCCCGGGCGAGACGCGCACGCTGCCGACCGCGATCTACACCTTCCTCAACGTGCCGGGCGGCGACGCCGCCGCCATCCGCCTCACATTGATCTCGGTGGCGCTGTCGCTCGCCGCGCTGCTCGTCTCCGAATGGCTGGCGCGCCGCGCCGCGCGCAACATTGGAGCCGCGTGATGCTCGACGTCACGGTCGATCACCATCAGGGCGATTTCCATCTCAACGCCAGCTTCGCGGCGGGCGCGGGCCTGACCGCGCTGTTCGGCCGCTCCGGCTCGGGCAAGACGACGCTAGTCAACGTCATCGCCGGCCTGGTGCAGCCCGCGCGCGGCCGCGTGACGGCGGATGGCGAGACGCTGGTGGATACGGAGCGCCGGCTGTTCGTGCCGCCGCACCACCGCCGCCTCGGCTACGTCTTTCAGGAAGGCCGGCTGTTCCCGCATCTCACCGTGCGCCAGAATCTGCGCTACGGCCGCTGGTTCGTGCCGCGCGCGCGGCGGCGCGGTCGCGAGGACGACGTGATCGACCTGCTCGGCCTCGGCGCGCTGCTGGACCGCCATCCGCACGCGCTCTCGGGCGGCGAGAAACAGCGCGTCGCCATCGGCCGCGCGCTGCTCGCCAGCCCGCGCATCCTGCTGATGGACGAGCCGCTCGCCGCGCTCGACGACGCGCGCAAGGCGGAGATCCTGCCCTACATCGAGCGGCTGCGCGACGAGGCCGGCATCCCCATCGTCTATGTCAGCCACGCCGTCGCCGAAGTGGTGCGCCTCGCGACCACGGTGGTGATGATGGAGGCGGGGCGCGTCGTGGCCGCCGGTCCGGCCGGCGAGGTGATGGCGCGGCTCGGCGGCCTGCCGCTGGCGCGCGGCGAATCGGGCGCGCTGCTCGACGCGCGCCTGGCGCAAATCGACGACGGCTACGGCCTGAGCGTGATCGCGACGCAAGCCGGCGAGCTGCGCGTGCCGCGTCTCGCTCTTGCCGTCGGCGCCGCCTTGCGCGTGCAGATCCTGGCGCGCGACGTGATGATCGCGCTCGAACCGCCGCCGGGCGTTAGCGCGCTCAACATGCTGCCTGGGACCATCGTGGAGATCGGCGAGGGGGCGGGGGCCAGCGTCGATCTGCGCCTCGATTGCCGGGGCGTGCCGGTGCTGGCGCAGATCACGCGGCGCTCGCTCGCCACGCTCGGCCTCAAGCTCGGCCAGCCCGTCACCGCGGTGATCAAGAGCGTCACCTTCGCCGGCCGCTGACGCCGGACGCTGACCCCGGACGCTGACCCCGGCCGCTGACTGGCCCGAATTGCCTTGACGGGCGGCCCCGAACGGAACTTTCATCCACCTGCCCATGGTGTCCGCGGCGACGCTTCGGACATGGGAACGGGGAGGCTCTCTAAGCCGAATCCCGACCGCCCCCGCGACTGTATGCGGCGAGCGTCCTTCCACCATGTCACTGGCCTTCGCGGGCTGGGAAGACGGAAGGCCGCAGCGACCCGCGAGTCAGGAGACCGACCATCGGCATGTCGATCAACCCCAGGCTGTCGGGAGAGACAGCGAAGGAGAAAACTATGCATATCGAACCCGGGCTCGTCAGCGAGTCGAAAATCTGGCTGAGCTACGCCACGGCCGCCGGCGTCGGCGGCTATGCGATGAAGCTCGCGTGGGACAGCGTCCGCCAGACCGGACCCGTGCCGCTGGCGGCGCGCAGCCTCGCCACCACGGCGCTGGTCTTTTGCTTTTTCGAGGTCTTTCCGCACCATCCGGTCGGCGTCTCGGAAGTGCATCTGATCCTCGGCTCGACGCTCTTCCTGCTGTTCGGCGCGCCGGCGGCGGCGATCGGCCTCGGCCTCGGCCTGCTCGCCCAAGGCCTGTTCTTCGCGCCGTTCGACCTGCCGCAATACGGCATGAACGTCACGACGCTGCTGGCGCCGCTGTTCGCCCTGCGCGCCCTGGCGGCGCGCGTCATCGCCCCCGACACGCCCTATGTCGAGTTGAAATACCGCCAGGCCCTGGCGCTCTCGACCGCCTATCAGGGCGGCATCGTCGTCTGGGTCGCCTTCTGGGCGCTCTATGGCGAAGGGTTCGGCGCGGAGAACCTGCAATCGATCGTCGCGTTCGGCGCGGCCTACATGCTGGTGGTCGTCGTCGAGCCGCTCGCCGATCTGGCGGTGCTCGCCGGCGCGAAGACGCTGCATCGCTTGCGCGGCAGCGCCTATGTCGAGCGCCGTCTCTATCACGCGGCCTGAACAGCCGCCGCGTCGCGAAGGGCGCTTCTCCATCCGGGGAAGCGCCTTTTTCTTTGCCGGATTTTGGGCCGTCAGCCCGCCGTTTTGCCGAGCGTCGCCGCGAGCGCCGCGAGGTCGTCGGCCGTCGCCGCCGCGGCCTTGCGCTCCATAGCGCGATAGAGCGCCGCCAGCTTGCGGCCGAAGTCGGTGACGGCCGCGCCGCCGCCCTTCGCGCCGCCGCGCAGCGTCTCCGTCACCGGCTCGTTGAAGGCCTGGTTCATGCTGTCGATCAGCAGCCAGGCCTGGCGGTAGGACATGCCCATGGCGCGGCCAGCGGCGCTGATCGAGCCGGTCTCGTCGATCAATTCCAGCAGGCGCACCTTGCCCGGCCCGATGGCTTCGGCCATGCCATCCGCGTTGGCGCGGCCGAGATCGACACGCAGCGTCAGAGACGGCGGCTTGGCCGGCGTCGATGGCGCGGCGGATTCCGGCGGTGTGGCGGCCTTGCGCGTGACGCGGCCGGCGCTGCGGGCGGTGCGGGACATGGCCGCATTATAACCATAACGGAAACAACGGCCTACTGGCGGTTGACGGTAAACCGTTGGCGGCCGGGCCGGGCGGGTCCTACACTGGCGTCCAAACGACGGCTGCACCCAACCAGCTTTTCAGGAGGTTTCGCCCATGACCGCTCCCGACGACGCCGGCATCGCTTTGCCCACCAGCGAACTGCGCAGCTACAAGAAATCCGACGTGGCCAATCCGGTCGAGAAGAAGCTCAACTTCTTCAAGCTGCGCGCCCAGCTGCTCGAAGAGGGCCGCACCAACACGCGCCTCGCCCGCGCCGACAATATGTGGGCCGTGCTCAAGGTCTACGCCTCGGGTGGCGAGAACGGCCTGCACACCCACCCGAGCGAGGACCATGTGTTCCTCGTGCTGCAGGGCCGCGCGCGCTACCACGACGAGAACGGCAACAGCCAGGAAGTCGGCAAGCATGAAGGCGTGATGATCCCCGCCGGCGCCTACTACTGGTTCGAATCCATCGCCGAGGAGGAGCTGGTGCTCTACCGCGTCGGCTCCGGCAGCTTCCCCGGCGCCGACCCGTCGCACCGCCTCAACATCCGCGGCGAGGACATGCCCGGCGATTCGAAAGAGAACAAGCAGGGCAAGGTCGTGTTCAAAGAAGGCAAGTTCTTCGAGTGACGCGCGCCGCATAACGAATGGCAAGGGCGGGACCGAATGGTCCCGCCCTTTTTGTTTTCGATACAAACCGTCACCCTCGGGCTTGACCCGAGGGTCCATCTTGCCGACGCTCCGATGATGGGCGGGTGGGTCTATATTCTCGCGAGCGAGCGCAACGGCACGCTTTATATCGGCGTGACGAGCGATCTCGTTCGCAGAATTTACGAACACCGCGAAAACGCAGCAGACGGCTTCACCAAGAAATACGGCGTGAAGAGGCTCGTCCATTACGAGCAATTCGACGATATCCAGACCGCCATTCAGCGCGAGAAAACGCTGAAGGGTTGGAGCCGCGTCTGGAAACTCGACTTGATCGAAAAAGCCAATCCCAAGTGGGATGATCTTTATCCGACGATTATCGCTTAAAGCCTGGACCCTCGGGTCAAGCCCGAGGGTGACGGTTTATATTTGATCGTCATTGCCCGGCTTGGTCTGACCAAAGGTCAGCCTCCGGCTGAGGGGCAATCCAGGGCGAGCGCGCAGGCTGGCTTGAATCCCGCTCCGGCGCTATTCACTCCGGCCGGGGCGGCCGGTCGGTCACGGTTTTTTTCGCCGGGTTGAACGTGTGGCGCCACACGCTGTCCATGTCGCCGGAGATCACGCGGATCAGGATCGAGGGTTCGGCCGGGTGCGCCGTCTCGTGGATCGCGCCGACGCCGAACAGTTCGGCCTCGCCGGCTCCCACGCGATAGCGCCGCGTCTCTTCCAGGTCGGCGAAGCCCGGCACGCTGCCGTCGTCGCGCCGCGCGTAGTCGATCATGTCGGTGTAGCCGGTCAGGTTGCCGTAAACGATCCAGCAGGGGCCGTGGTCGTGCGCCTTGCTCGCGCCGGCGCTGTCGTACACATGCACGAAAGCGTGCATTCCGGTCGCCGGCTCCTGGTGCAGCTTGTAGCGGCCCGGCTTGGGGTTCGGCCCGAGGAAGTCGTGGATCAATTTCGGATGGCGCAGCAGCGCCAGCAGGTGCCGGCGCACCGCCTTCTGGCCGTCCTCGCCTTGGTCGGCGAGCAGGGTGGCGCGGCAATCGTCGAAAAAGGTGTCTAGGCTGTAGGTGTGGGCGATGACGCTCATGGCTCGGTCCCCCCTCGTCCCCTGGCCGCCGGCGCGGCTGTCGTTTTCTGCTTCCAATGATATATTCCACCCTCATGACAGACCAGCATTCCACGCCAGTTCCAACGGATAGGGAGCCGGCCGAGCGCCTCGACCTCACCGGCCTGAAATGCCCGCTGCCCGTGCTGCGGACCAACAAGGCGTTGCGCGCCCTCGGCCCCGGCGCGGTGATCGAGGTGACGGCGGACGATCCCGCCACCGCCAAGGATTTCCCGGCTTATTGCGCCACCGCCGGCCACGATCTGCTCGCCGCCGAGGAGGCCGGCGCGGGGCGTTTCGTTTTTAGAATCCGCAAAGCCGGCTGACGACCGGCGCGCGGCCGTCGCGCGCGCGCGGCCCGGCGGGAACGGTGCAGAAGGATAGGGTGCCGCCTATGACCACGGCCTTGTTCAGCCACACCGCCTGTCTCGGCCACGATCCGGGGCCGCAGCATCCCGAATCGCCGGCGCGGCTGCGCGCGATCCTGCGGGCGCTCGACGCGCCGCAATTCGCCGCGCTCGATCGGCGCGACGCGCCGCGCGCGACGGAGGAGCAGCTTGCCCGCGTCCATCCGCCGGAACTCGTCCGCGCGTTGCTCGCCGCCGTGCCGCAAGCGGGGCAGGCGATGATCGACGGCGACACGATCCTCTCGTCCGGCTCCGGCGAGGCCGCGCTGCGCGCCGCCGGCGCGGTCTGCGCCGCCGTCGATGCGGTGATGCGCGGAGAAATCCGCAACGCTTTTTGCGCCGTGCGCCCGCCCGGCCATCACGCCGAGCCGGAACAGCCGATGGGCTTTTGCCTGTTCAACAACGTCGCCGTCGGCGCGCTCCATGCGCGGGCTGTTCACGGCCTCGCGCGAATCGCGGTCGTGGACTTCGACGTGCATCACGGCAACGGCACGCAAGCCGCCTTCGAGGCGGACGCCGATCTGTTCTTCGCATCGAGCCACCAGTTGCCGCTCTATCCCGGCACCGGCAGCGTGGTCGAGCGCGGCGTCGGCAACATCTTCAACGCGCCGCTGCCGCCCGGATCGGGCGGCGTGGAATTTCGCGCCGCTTGGGCCGAGCGCCTGCTGCCGGCGCTGCGCGAATTCAAGCCGCAGTTCGTGCTGATCTCCGCCGGCTTCGACGCCCACGAGGACGACCCGCTGGCGAACCTGAACCTGACCGACGCGGATTACGCCTGGATCACGCGCGAGATTTTAGCGGTGGCGGAGGAGTGCTGCGAAGGCCGCGTCGTCTCGACGCTCGAAGGCGGCTACGATCTGGATGCGCTGGCGCGGAGCGTGAGCGCGCATGTGGGGAAAATGTTTAATTGATGCAAAGCACTGGGCGCATAAGCATTGAATTAAAATCGCTGATAGCTGCGTCTTATGATGAATGCAGTTCTTGTAAGAGCAAGTTACCCAAAGATATAGCGGCTTATGCCGGATACACCCAACATGGTGAAGTGATTTACGTAGGAGAATGCTGCAAAGATAAAATTTCTGAACTAGCTAGCCACATTTATTGGTGGTGGTCGGCGGATAAAAGACCTGATTTGAATATACCCCTGTGGAGATACATGGATTTTGCAAAATTTGTATCTTTACTGCAGCACAAAGCAATCTACTTCTCTAGAGCAGACATGTTGGGAGACAAATTCGAGGGTGCATCCGGAATCGTTGAGCGCCAAGAGGAATGGGATAATTTTTATCTAGAGTTTTTTCGTGAGGCGATCAGAACGGTCCCCGACGGCTCTGGTGAAAAAATGCTGGCTGTTGATGTCGAAAGGCAAGCGCAGTCATTGTTGCAGAGCTTGCGAGATGCGGCACAAAAAGACCGCGAGCGCTATTTTGTAAGCTGTTGGCATGCAGGTTTAGAGGAATCTGAAGCGCTTTGGCGATTGTATTGCCCTCCTAATACTACGGGGGTTGTAATTAAAAGTAATGTTTCCTCACTTCGATCAGCATTAGGAGGAACTGAATACATAGAAGTTGGAAAAGTTCATTACATTGATTTCCGTAAAAATTATGCAGGGATACATGATCGTATTTTTCATAAACGAAAAAATTTAAGTCATGAATCTGAAGTAAGGGCGGTTCTGGACAGGCCCTTAATTCAGGAACAACAAGGGGTATTTATGCCGGCAGATATTAGAGAGCTAATACATGCTGTTGTGCCTTCACCTTTCGCGCCAGCCTGGTTCAGTGCGGTGCTTGAAGCCACAATGAAGCAATACGAGATAGATGTACCAGTTGAACGTTCCGAGCTTCTATCGGAGCCCTTCTTTTAATAGGCGAACTTGCCCCAAATTTGCCTTCGGCCTAAACTCCCCGCCACATCAAGCATTTGAGCGTTTTCCAATGGCCAAAACCGACTCCGATATCTCCCCCGACATCGCCGCGCTGTCCTTCGAGGAGGCGCTGGCCGAGTTGGAGAAGATCGTCGGCGATCTGGAGCGCGGCAAGGTGAAGCTCGACGACGCCATCGCCGCCTACACGCGCGGCGCGCAGCTCAAGCGCCATTGCGAGACCAAGCTCGCCGCCGCCAAGGCCAAGGTCGAGAAGATCGTCGTGCGGCCGGATGGCGGCATCGTCGCCGAGGCGACCGAACTCGGCTAAGGTTCCGGCCGAACCATCGCGGCCCGGCTGCCCTGTTAGCCCTTACCTCTTCAGCCATCGCCGCTTCCGCATTCAGGATCATCGTGACCGGCACTTCTCGCGACATGGCGCAGGACATCTCTGGCGCGCTCGCCTCCGTCGCCACGGCGGTGGACATGACGCTCGACCGCGCCCTGCCGCGCGCCTCGGGCGCGGCCGAGGACGTTCTCTTTGAGGCGATGCGCTACGCGGTGATGGATGGCGGCAAGCGTTTCCGCCCGGCGCTGTCGGTCGCCTGCGCGCAACTGTTCGACCTGACGGCCGAGGCGGTGCTGCGCGCCGCCGCCGCCGTCGAGCTGGTCCATTGCTATTCGCTGGTCCATGACGACCTGCCGGCGATGGACGACGACCTGCTGCGGCGCGGCCAGCCCTCGTGCCACGCCAAATACGGCGAGGCGACCGCCATCCTCGCCGGCGACGCGCTGATGACGCTCGCCTTCGAGCTGCTGGCCGATCCGGCGACGCATCCGGACGCGGCGGTCCGCACCGAGCTGATCCTGTCGCTGGCCCGCGCGGCGGGCGCGCAGGGCATGGTCGCCGGCCAGATGATCGACCTCGCCGCCGAGGGCAAGACGCCCAAGCCTCCCGGGAGCCCGCGTTCGCTCGACGCCGCCGGCATCGCCCGCATGGAGACGCTCAAGACCGCGGCGCTGATCCAAGCGGCCTGCGACATGGCCGCCATCGTCGCCGGCGCCAAGCCGGAGGCGCGGGCCAAGCTCGCCGCCTACGCCCGCGCCCTCGGGCTGGCCTATCAGGTGACGGACGATCTGCTCGACGCCGAGGGCGGCTCGGCCGAGATCGGCAAGACCGCCGGCAAGGATGCCGCCGCCGGCAAGGCCACCTTCGTGGCGGCGATGGGGCTGGACGGGGCCAAGGCCGAGGCCGCCCGGCTGATCGCGGAGGCCGGCCAAAGCCTTGATTTCTTCGGGGAAAAGGCAGACTTTCTGCGCGCCCTGACGCGGTTCGTTCTCGAACGGCGTAAGTAATTGTAATATAATAAAAACCGTTCGAAACCGCCGTCCGTATGGATCGTTAGCGTTCCATGACCAGCCCGATTCCCCCAAGCGCCACGCCGCTGCTGGACCAAGTCCGGCTCCCGGCCGACCTGCGCCGCCTGCCCGAGAAGGACCTCCGCCAGCTCGCCGACGAACTGCGCGCGGAGATGGTCCAGGCCGTCTCGATCACCGGCGGCCATCTCGGCGCCGGCCTCGGCGTCGTCGAGCTGACGGTGGCGCTGCATTACGTGTTCAATACGCCCGACGACAAGCTGATCTGGGACGTCGGCCATCAGGCCTATCCGCACAAGATCCTCACCGGCCGGCGCGACCGCATCCGCACGCTGCGCCAGGGCGGTGGCCTGTCCGGCTTCACCCGCCGTTCGGAGAGCGAATACGACCCGTTCGGCGCGGCCCATAGCTCGACCTCGATCTCCGCCGCGCTCGGCATGGCCGTGGCGCGCGACCTTAAGGGCGAGAAGCGCAACGTCATCGCCGTGATCGGCGACGGGGCGATGAGCGCCGGCATGGCCTACGAGGCGATGAACAACGCCGGCGCGATGAAGTCGCGCCTCGTCGTCGTGCTCAACGACAACGACATGTCGATCGCGCCGCCGGTCGGCGCGATGAGCGCCTATCTGTCGAAATTGATCTCGTCGAAGTCCTACCGCGCGGCGCGCAACGCCGCCAAGGCCGTCACCGAGCATCTGCCGCGCCCGCTCAAGACCGCGGCCCGGCGCGCCGAGGAATACGCCCGCGGCATGGTCACCGGCGGCACCCTGTTCGAGGAGCTCGGCTTCTATTACGTCGGCCCGATCGACGGCCACAATCTCGACCATCTGCTGCCGGTGCTGAAGAACGTGCGCGACATGGCCGAGGATCGCCCGGTGCTGGTCCATGTCGTCACCAAAAAGGGCCACGGCTACGCGCCGGCCGAAGCCGCCGAGGACAAATATCACGGCGTCGGCAAGTTCGACGTGGTGACGGGCGCGCAGGCCAAGGTCAAGGCCGCCGCGCCGAGCTACACCCGCGTGTTCGCCGACGCGCTGATTTCCGAGGCCGAGCGCGACGAGCGCATCGTCGCGCTGACCGCCGCCATGCCGTCGGGCACCGGCATCGACCTGTTCGCCAAGCGCTTCCCCGAGCGCGCGTTCGACGTCGGCATCGCCGAGCAGCACGCCGTCACCTTCGCCGCCGGTTTGGCGACGGAAGGCTTCAAGCCGTTCGCGACGATCTATTCGACCTTCCTGCAACGCGCCTACGACCAGGTGGTGCACGACGTCGCCATCCAGAAATTGCCGGTGCGCTTCGCCATGGACCGCGCCGGCCTGGTCGGCGCCGACGGCGCGACCCATGCCGGCGCTTACGACATCGCCTATCTCGGCTGCCTGCCTGGCTTCGTCATCATGGCCGCCGCCGACGAGGCCGAACTGGTCCATATGGTCGCCACGCAAGTCGCCATCGACGACCGCCCCTCCGCGCTGCGCTATCCGCGCGGCGAAGGCTTCGGCGTGCAACTGCCGACGCTCGGCGCGCCGCTGGAGATCGGCAAGGGCCGCATCCTGCGCGAAGGCACCTCCGTCGCCATCGTCAGCTTCGGCGCGCGGTTGCGCGAGGCGATGGCCGCCGCCGACACGCTGGCCGGCTTCGGCCTGTCCGCCACCGTCGCCGACGCGCGCTTCGCCAAGCCGCTCGACACCGACATGCTGCGCCGCCTCGCGCGCGAGCATGAAGTGCTGATCACGCTCGAAGAGGGCAGCGTCGGCGGCTTCGGCGCGCAGGTCATGCAGTATCTCGCCACCGAGGGCCTGCTCGACGGCGGCGTGAAGCTGCGGCCCATGTGCCTGCCGGACGTGTTCATCGACCATGAATCGCCGGCCAAGCAATATGCCGCGGCCGGGCTGGACGCCGCCCATATCGTCGCCACGGCGATGGCGGCCCTCGGGCGCAACGCCGATTACCTGTCGGGCGCCGCGCTCGCCGCCGGCAGCAGCCTCAAGCGGCCGTAGCGGCCCCCGCGGTTTATAAAGAACCGCAATTCGGCATTTCGTCCCGCTTTCGTCACATCGCGCGCTTAAACTGCGCGCCTCGCCTTTTTCGGACCGCCCGCCATGTTCGCCGTTTCCGTCCCGTCCTCCCCGCGTCTCGCCCTGTGGCGCGCCGAGGCCAAAGCCATGCTGGCGCTCGGCGTGCCGCTGGCCCTCAGCCAGCTCGGCCAGATCGCCATCCACACGACCGACGTGGTGATGCTCGGCTGGCTGTCGCCCCAGGCGCTGGCCGCCTCGGGCCTGTCGACCAACCTGTTCTTCGTCCTGTTCCTGTTCGGGCTCGGGGTGGTCAGCGCCGTCTCGCCCATCGTGTCGCAGGTGCTCGGCCGTCCCGGCCGGCGCGGCAAAGTGCGCGACGTGCGCCGCGCCGTGCGCCAGGGTTTCTGGGTCGCGACCCTGTTGGCGCTGCCGTTTATGGCCGTCTGTTGGCAGATTCGTCCCATCCTGACCCTGTTCGGACAGGATCCGGCATTGATCGGGATGGCCGAACCTTACATGCGAATCCTGCTTTTGAGCATGTTGCCGGCGCTTTTTTTCGTCGTACTGCGTTGTTTCGTCTCGGCTTTCGAGCGCACGCGCGCCGTCCTCTTCGTCACCACCCTAGGCGTCCTCGCCAACGCCTTCGCCAACTACGGCCTGATCTTCGGCAATTTCGGCCTGCCGCGCCTCGAACTGCTCGGCGCGGCGGTCGCCACCGCGGTCACGCACACGCTGATGGCGGCCGCGCTGCTCGCCTATGTCCTGCTCGATCGGCGCTTCAAGCGCTATGCCATCCTCGGCCGGCTGTGGCGCGCCGACTGGTCGCGCTTTCGCGAGATTTTCCGCATCGGCCTGCCGATCGGCAGCATGTGGGTGCTGGAAGTCGGCGTGTTCTCCGGCGCGATCTATCTGATGGGCCTGATCGGCACCACGGCGCTGGCGGCGCATCAGATCGCGCTGCAATGCGCCTCGGTCTCTTTCATGGTGCCGCTTGGGCTGGCGCAGGCGGCGACGGTGCGCGTCGGCCTCGCCATCGGCGCGGGCGACCTGCCGGGCGCGCGCCGCGCCGGCTTCACCGCGCAGGGCCTCGGCGTCGGCTTCATGCTCGGCACTTGCGCGCTGTTCCTGCTGGCCGGCGAATTCCTCATCGGCCTGTTCCTCGATCCGGCCAATCCGGCGACGCCGCCGGTGCTGGCGCTGGGCACGACGCTGCTCGCCATCGCCGGCTTCTTCCAGGTGTTCGACGGCGGCCAGAGCGTCGCCGCCGGGGCGCTGCGCGGCATGAAGGATACGCGCTGGCCGCTCGCCATCGCCCTCGTCGCCTATTGGCTGGTGGCCTTTCCGCTCGGCGTCATTCTCGGCTTCCCGCTGAATGGCGGCGCGGTCGGCATCTGGATCGGCCTGGTCGCCGGATTGATCGTCGCCGCCGCGCTGCTCACTTGGCGCTTCCATTGGCTGTCGCGCGGGCGCGTCCGATGAGCGAGAAGAAAGCCCCCAAACTTCGCCTCGACCAATTGTTGGTCGATCGCGGCCTGGCGGAGACGCGCACCAAGGCCCAGGCGGTGATTCTCGCCGGCCAGGTGTTCAGCGGCGAGCGCCGGCTCGACAAGCCGGGCAACAGCGTCGCCGCAGACATCGAGATCGTCTTGCGCGGCGCGCCGCATCCCTGGGTGTCGCGCGGCGCGCTGAAATTGGTCGGCGCGCTCGACCATTTCGGCCTCGACGTGACGGGCCGCATCGCCATCGACGTCGGCTCCTCGACCGGCGGCTTCACCGAAGTGCTGCTGGCGCGCGGCGCGGCCAAAGTCTACGCGGTGGACGTCGGCAAGGGCCAGCTCGCCTGGACCTTGCGCAACGATCCGCGCGTCGCCGTCATGGAAGGCGTCAACGCCCGCCATCTGACGGCCGCGGATTTCGCGCAACCGTTCGACATGGTGGTGTGCGACGCCAGCTTCATCGGTTTGGCGACGGTGCTGCCGGCCGTGTTGAACCTCGCCAAGCCCGGCGCGCTGCTGGTGGCGCTGATCAAGCCGCAGTTCGAGGTCGGCAAGGGCCGGGTCGGGAAGGGCGGAATCGTCCGCGAGCCGGAGCTGCACGCCGAGGTTTGCCAACGGATTCAAGCCTGGCTGGCCGACGAGATGAAATGGGCTGTCATCGGCCTGACCGATAGCCCGATCACCGGACAGGACGGCAACCGCGAATTTCTCATCGCCGCGCGCAAGCCGCAGTAGAATGGCGTCATGACCGACGAGATCGAACTCACCATCCAGAGCCTCGGCAGCGAAGGGGACGGCATCGCCACGCTGGCGCATGGCGGCAGCGACGGCGCGCGCGTCTATGTGCCCTTCGCCCTGCCCGGCGAGAAGGTGCGCGCGCGCGTGACGCCGACGCCGGACGGCTTGCGCGGCACCGTGCTGGAAATTCTCGAACGCTCGCCGGACCGCATCGTCCCGGCCTGCGCGAACTACATGAAATGCGGCGGCTGCGTCATGGAGCATCTGGCGGCCGCGCCCTATGCGGCCTGGAAGCGCGCCATTCTTATCGAGGCGCTGGCCCATGCCGGGCTCGCCGATGTTTCGGTCGCCGATCTCGTCGCCGTGCCGCCGGCCTCGCGCCGCCGCGCGACCTTCTTCGCGCAAAGACCAACTCAAAATGGGCCGCAGAATGGCGCGGTGAAGCTCGGCTTTCAGGCGCGCGCCAGCCACGACGTCGTCGATCTTGCCGAATGCGCGGCGCTCTCTCCCGCGCTCGTCGCGCTGCTCAGCCCGCTGCGCGATCTGCTGGCGCGTCTCTTGCCGCCCGGCGGCCGCGCCGAAGCCATGCTCAACGAGCTGGACGACGGGCTCGATATTATTCTGCGCACGCCCGGAAAATTGCCGGTGCCGTTCCGCCAGATGCTCGCGGAATTCGCGGGCGCGCGAAACCTGCTGCGCGTCTCCTGGCAGTCGCTCAACGCCGCCGGCCCCGTCGGCACGCCCGAGCCTATCGTCACGCGCCGCCCGGCGCTGGTCAGCTTCGCTAAAGCGCGCGTGGCCTTGCCGCCGGGCGCGTTCCTGCAAGCGACCAAGATCGGCGAAAACCTGATGGTCGAAGCGGTGCTCGCGGCGTTCAAAGGCGCGAAGGTCAAGCGTATCGCCGATCTGTTCTGCGGCGCAGGCGCGTTCAGCTTCCCCCTCGTCGCCATCGCGCCGGTGCTCGCGGTCGACGGCGACGCCGGCCTGGTCGGCGCGTTGCGCAAGGCGGCCGACGTCGCCGGCATCGGCAACAAGCTGGCGACCGAGACGCGCGATCTGATGAAGCGGCCGCTGATCGCCGACGATCTCAAGAAGTTCGATGCAGTGCTGTTCGATCCGCCGCGCGCCGGCGCGGCCTCCCAGGCGGGCCGTCTGGCCGCTTCGAAGATCCCGCTAGTCGTCGCCGTATCGTGCAACCCGGCCAGTTTCGCGCGCGACGCCAAGTTGCTGGTCGATGGCGGCTATCGCCTCGATTCGGTCCTGCCGGTCGATCAATTCCTGTGGACGCCGCACCTCGAAGTGGTTGGCGTGTTCCGCAAGGGAAAGTAGAGACTGTTTTCATTGTCATGGCCGGGACAAGTGCGGGCATGACGTATGGTTAGATTTGTCTCCCTGTTGACCGATCCCGGTACGCCCGATATGCAGAGCGTCAACGAATAAAATCAGGGGAGAGCGACATGCGCATCTGCATTTTCGGCGCCGGCGCCATCGGCGGCTTCATGGGCGCGGAACTGGCGCTGGCCGGGGCCGATGTGACCTTGGTCGCGCGCGGGCCGCATCTCGCCGCCATGCAGAAGAACGGCCTCAAGCTCATCCGCGACGGCCAGGAGAAAGTCGCCAAGGTGCGCGTCGTCGAGACCGCCGCCGAAGCCGGGCCGCAGGATTTCGTCGTCATCACGCTCAAGGCCCATTCGGTGCCGCCTGTGGTGCCGACGCTCCAGCCGCTGCTCGGGCCGGACACGGCCGTCGTCTGGGGCGTCAACGGCGTGCCCTGGTGGTATTTCTACGGCCTCGACTCGCCGCTGAAGGATACGCGGCTCGCCAGCGTCGATCCGGGCGACGTCCAATGGAACGGGCTTGGTCCGCAGCGCATGATCGGCTGCGTCGTCTATCCCGCCTGCGAAGTGACCGAGCCGGGCGTGGTGCAGCATATCGAGGGCGACCGCTTCACCCTCGGCGAGCCGAGCGGCGAGAAGACCGCGCGCGTCGCGGCCCTGTCCGAAGCTTTGGTCAAGGCCGGGCTGAAAGCGCCGGTGCGTCCGCGCATCCGCGACGAGATCTGGATCAAGCTGTGGGGCAATCTCTGCTTCAATCCGATCAGCGCGCTGACCCATGCGACGCTCGACGTTATCGCCACCGAGCCGGGCACGCGCGCCGTCGCGCGCGCCATGATGCTCGAGGCGCAGGCCATCGGCGAGAAGCTCGGCGTGAAATTCGGCATCGATGTCGATAAGCGCATCGCCGGCGCGGCCGGCGTCGGCGCGCACAAGACCTCCATGTTGCAGGATTTGGAACGCGGCCGGCCGATGGAGATCGACGCGCTGGTCACGGCGGTGCAGGAGATGGGCCGTCTCGTCGATGTGCCGACGCCGACGGTGGACACCGTGCTGGCGCTGATTCGCCAGCGCGCGACGGTGGCCGGGCTTTATCGCGCCTGAAGCGGATTTCGCCGCGGATTCAGGCGGATTTTAATGGCCGGAACGCTGGCCGCGCGCGCCCGCGCCATGCTAAAAAAGAGCCAATCAAGACGCCGTCTCGGGCGCGTCATTTTTTTAGGGAGATAGATCATGGCCACGGCCCTTCAGGACACTTTGCGCGCCGACGTGCAGGACAAGTTCGTCACCATCGACGGGCTGCGCATCCGCTATATCGAGGAAGGCCAGGGCAAGCCGGTGGTTTGCCTGCATGGCGCGTCGCTGGGTTCCTCGGCCGACGTGTTCCGCCGCAACATGGGGCCGCTGGCGCGCGGCGGCCTGCGCGTCATCGCCTTTGACCAGCCGGGCTTCGGCCTGTCCGACAATCCGGAAGATCATGGCGCGGGCCTGCGCAAGAAGATGGTGACGAAATTCATCGACGCGCTCGGCCTGGGCAAAGCGGCGCTCCTCGCCCATTCGCAGGCCGGCAACGCGGCGGTGCAGATCGCGCTCGCCGAGCCGGAGCGCGTCAGCCATGTCGTCGTGCTCGGCACCGGCAGCCTCTTGCCGCCGCTCGAAACCAAGCCCGACGCCGGCGCCGACCGCCAGGCCGCCGTGCAGCAGCGCTTGGAGCGCCGCATGGCCGCCTCGGAACCGACCATCGAAGACACGCGCAAGCTGCTGGAAGCCAATCTGTTCCATCATGAGCTGATCACGCCCGACGAGCTGGAACTGCGCCACAAGCATAGCGTCGGCAAAAATTTCGCCGCCTTCGTCGCGCGCAACGAGCTGGCGGAAACGAACAAGGCGAAGGCCAAGGACAAGACCGGCCCCGAGGCGTGGGAGACGCTGAGCGAGCTGAAAATGCCGCTGCTCCTGATCTACGGCAAGAACGACCGCGCCAACGCCTTCGAGAAGGCCACGCTGCTGAAAGAACGCCGGCCGCAGCTCAATCTGCACATCGTCGACGGCTGCAAGCATCTCGTGCCATGGGACGCCGCCGACGATGTGCATCGCCTCGCCGTGCCGTTCCTGCAGAAGTAACCGGCCATGACGCTTTGGCTGCGCTTCGCGCGGGACGGCCGCGAGGGCTTCGGCACGCTCGACGGCGAGACGATCGCGGTCCATCAGGGCGACATGTTCGGCGCGAACGCGCCGACCGGCGAGACGCTGGCGCTTGCCGATGTGACGCTGCTGACGCCCTCGGCGCCGCAGAAGATGGTCTGCCTGTGGAACAATTCGCGCGCGGTGGCGGCGAAAAACAACCTCGCCGAGCCGCCCGAGCCGCTCTATTTCCTCAAAGCGCCGACGGCTTATCTGGCGCACGGCCAGACCATTCCGCGCCCCGCCAGCTATGACGGCCGCGTGATCTACGAAGCCGAACTCGGCATCGTTATCGGCAAGCGCTGTTCGGGCGCGGACGAGGCGGCGGCCCAGGCCGCGATCTTCGGCTACACCTGCGTCAACGACGTGACCGCGCTCGAATTGCTGTTCAAGGACGCGTCCTTTCCGCAATGGACGCGGGCCAAGAATTTCGACGGGTTCGGCCCGTTCGGCCCGGCGATCGCGACCGGACTCGATCCGGCGGCGATCACGGTGAAGGCGTTGCTCGACGGACGCGAACGCCAGAGCCAGGCCGTCGCCGACATGTTCTTCGCGCCGGCCCGGCTGGTCAGCCTGATTTCGCGCGACCTGACGCTGGTGCCCGGCGACGTCATCGCCTGCGGCACGACAGTCGGCGCGCTACCGATGAAGCCGGGCGCGAAGATCGAGATCGCCATCGAAGGCGTCGGCGTCCTGTCCAACGTGATGGGCTAATCGCCGGGCAGGTGGCGCGCGAGGACGAGCGCGAGCTCGACGATGCGCAGGCAAGACAGCGCGAAGCTCGCCCATAAGGCGAGACGTTGTTCGATCATGATATGCCGCCATAAAAAAACCACGCCCGCCGATCGTTCGGCGTTGCGTGGCGGGGAAGGGACGGGAATGCGTGCGGCGACGCGCAGCTTTCCTCGTTAGTCTGTTCACGTTATGTTTTTTGCAAAGCCCGCGCAATCCGCCGCAAGAAGCTATTCGATTGGCGTCCTGGTTGTGGAACTGGCATCTTGCGGGAACGCAGAGAAGGAATTCCCATGAAGACGATTTTCGCCGCCGTCATGTTGTGCGCGCTCGCGGCCTGCGCGTCGCGCGAGACCGCGTCGACCGCCGCGGATAGTGCGCCGCTTGTCGGCACGCGCTGGGTGCTGACCAAGCTTGGGGACACCACCGTCGCACCGGCCGAGCGCGAGGCGTTCCTGACCTTGCAGGCGAGCGATCAGCGCGCCAGCGGCTATGCCGGCTGCAACATGTTCGCCGGCCCCTATCAGCTCGCCGGCGACAAATTGAGCTTCGGCCCGCTCGCCATGACGCGGATGGCCTGCCCGCCGCCGGGCATGGCCGTCGAAGGCGGCTACGCCAACGCGCTGCGCGGCGCGAAAGCCTACACGGTCGCCGGCCGCACGATGACGCTCATGGATGACGCCGGAAAATCGCTGGCGACCTTCGTGGCGAAATAGTCGGCGCGGCGAAATAGTCGGCGCGGCGGCAACGAAAAAGGGGAGCCCTTCGGCTCCCCTTTTTGCTGCGCGATGCGCGCATCAGCGTTGCTGGCAGGTGAAGAACTTGGCCGTGTCGCCGGCGTCCATCGTCATGACGAGGCGTTGCTGCTGCGCGCAGGCGATGACCGCGGTTTCGCCGACCGCGACTTCCATCACGGCCTGCCTGCCGCCGAGCATGCCGCTGCCGCCGATGCCGCCGCTGACGCGCTCGCTGCACACCGCGGCGATGGCCGGCAGGGCCGCGGCGACGGCGAGCCCGCCGGCGATCCCGATGATCAGGCCGAAACCGCAACTGCCGAAAAAGCGTTTCATGCGAAATCTCCCGTCATGATGGCCGCGCGCGACGGCGCTGGAACAAGCTTAGCCGCCGACTTGGCCCCGGTGGCGCAGGTAATGGTCGGCCAGCACGCAGGCGAGCATGGCTTCGCCGACCGGCACGGCGCGGATGCCGACGCAGGGGTCGTGGCGCCCCTTGGTGACGACCTCGGTGTCGTTGCCGTGGATGTCCACGGTGCGGCGCGGCGTCAGGATCGAGCTGGTCGGTTTCACCGCGAAGCGCACGACGATGTCCTGGCCGGTGGAGATGCCGCCGAGAATGCCGCCCGCCTGGTTCGACAGGAAGTCGATCGCGCCGGCCTTCATGCGCATCTCGTCGGCGTTCTCGTCGCCCATCAGGGAGGCGGCGCCCATGCCCGCGCCGATCTCGACGCCCTTCACCGCGTTGATGCTCATCATGGCGGCGGCCAGATCCGCGTCGAGCTTGCCGTAGATCGGCGCGCCGAGGCCGGCGGGCACGCCGGAGGCGACCAACTCGATCATCGCGCCGACGCTGTTGCCGGCCTTGCGCACGCCGTCGAGATAGCTTTCCCAGCGCTGCGCCGCCTGGCGGTCGGGGCACCAGAAGGGATTGTCCTGCGTCGCGTCCCACTCCCAGCGCGCCCGGTCGATATGTTGCGCGCCCATCTGGACCAGCGCGCCGCGGATGACGAGCTTGTCGCCGAACGCGGTCTTGAGGATCTGGCGCGCGACGCCGCCGGCGGCGACGCGCATGGCCGTCTCGCGCGCCGACGAGCGCCCGCCGCCGCGATAATCGCGGATGCCGTATTTCTGGTGATAGGTCAGGTCGGCGTGGCCGGGGCGGAACTTGTCCTTGATGTCGCCGTAGTCCTTCGAGCGCTGATCCTCGTTCTCGATGATCAGGCCGATCGAGGTGCCGGTGGTCTTGCTCTCGAACACGCCGGACTGGATGCGCACCGTGTCGCTTTCCTGGCGCTGGGTGACGAAGCGCGAGGTGCCGGGCTTGCGCTTCTCCAGCCAGACCTGCAGATCGTCCTCGCTCAGCGCGATGCCGGGCGGGCAGCCGTCGACCACGCAGCCGATCGCCGGCCCGTGGCTTTCGCCCCAGGTGGTGACGCGGAACAGATGGCCGAAGCTGTTGTGCGACATATCGGACCGTGGCTCAAACCGTGGCGATGTCGGGCGCGTCCACGGCCTTCATGCCGACGACGTGGTAGCCGCAATCGACATGCAGCACTTCGCCGGTCACGCCGCTGCCGAGATCGCTGAGCAGGAACATGCCGGACTTGCCGACGTCCTCGATGGTGACGTTGCGCTTGAGCGGCGCGTTGTATTCGTTCCACTTGAGGATGTAGCGGAAGTCGCCGATGCCGGAGGCGGCCAGCGTCTTGATCGGGCCGGCCGAGATCGCGTTGACGCGGATGTTGCGGCCGCCGAGATCGACGGCGAGATAGCGCACGCTGGCTTCGAGCGCGGCCTTGGCGACGCCCATCACGTTGTAATGCGGCGTGACCTTCTCGGCGCCGTAGTAGCTGAGCGTGACCATGCTGCCGCCCGACGACATCATGGCCGCGGCTTTCTTCGCGACGGCGGTGAAGGAGTAGCAGGAGATGTTCAGGCTATTGGCGAAGTTGGCGGCCGACGTGTCGATATAGCCGCCCTTCAGCTCTTCCTTGTCCGAATAAGCGATGGCGTGGACGAGAAAGTCGAGCTTGCCCCAGCGCTTCTCCAGTTCGGCGAACGTGGCGTCGATGCTGGCGTCGTCGGTGACGTCGCAGGGCAGCAGAATGTCGGAGCCGATGCTTTGGGCCAGCGGCGCGACGCGCTTTTGCAGCGCTTCGCCCTGGTAGGTGAAGGCCAGGTCGGCGCCCTGGTCGGCTACGGCCTTGGCGATGCCCCAGGCGATCGACCGATCGTTGGCGACGCCCATGATCAGGCCTTTTTTACCGGCCATGAAGCCGCTGCTGCTCGTCATTGATTCCTCATACGGACTGGACCCCCGGCCGGGGTGGAGGAGGGGCCGGAGACGGCCGTATGCTACACGAACCGCCGGAAAATCAAAAGGTTGGGAGGCCGCTCGCGCCTGTGGAAAACCCCGCCGATTCGGGCTTCGCGCGGCGCGGCGCTCAGCCCTGGTCCACGTCGGCGAGGATGGCGGCGAGGTTGGAGCGGGCGGGCTCGGGCAGGTCATCGACGGCGGCGGCGACGCGGCGGAAGGTGACGTGCAGCACGTTGAGCTGGTCGACCAGCGACAGCACGACCGGCACGGCCTCCTCGCCGATGGCGAGCTCGCGCGTCAGCTCGACGATAAAGCCGACGCGGGCGGCATCGACGTCCTCGAACGCATAGGCGTCGCCGTCGCGCGCCGGCGTCACCCAGCCTTCCTCGATCCACAGGGTCAGCGTCCGGCGGTCGATCCGGGCGCGTTCGAGAATCTCGTCGAATGAGAAGGGCATGATCCGCTCCTATTTCGCGCCTTGCTTGGCCCAGTCTTCGAGGACTTTGCGCAAGGACTCGTCGTCCGGCACGCTCACGAGCAGGCGCACGAAATGGTCGCCGCGCGTTCCGCCGCGCGCCGGCACGCCTTTGCCTTTGAGGCGCAGCGTCGCGCCGCTGTTCGCGCCTTTCGGCACCTTCATCGACACCGGCCCGTCGAGCGTGTCGACCGACACCGAGCCGCCGAGCACCGCGTCGCGCAACGGCACCTTCACTTCGGAATGGATGTCGTTGTCTTTGCGCGTCAGCACCGGATCGGGCTCCACCGCGATCTCGACGAAGGCGTCGCCGGCTTGCGCGCCGCGCTGGCCGGCCTGGCCCTGGCCTTTCAGGCGCAGCTTTTGGCCGTCGCTGGTGCCGGGCGGGATCGACAGGTCGAGCGTCTTGCCGCTGGCCAGGCGCACATTCTTCTTCGCGCCAAGCGCCGCCTCGCGAAAGCCGACCGACAGCTTGTAGTTCACGTCGGCGCCGGCGAAGCCCGGCGCGGCGCGGCCGCGCCGGCTGCCGAACAGCTCCGAGAAAATATCGTCGCCGGAGAACATGTCGTCCATCTTGAAGCGGCCTTGGTATTTGCCGCCGCTTGCCCCGGCGCCCGCGCCGCCGAAACCGCTGCGCGCGCGCATGTCCGCGCCGCTGGCGTCGATCTCGCCGCGGTCGAAGCGCGCGCGCTTGTCGGCGTCCGACAGGAAATCGTAGGCCGCCGATACTTCGGAAAACTGCTCGGCCTTCTTGGCGTTGCCCGGATTGAGGTCCGGGTGCAGCGTCTTGGCCAGCTTGCGGTAAGCCTTCTTGATGTCGTCGGCGCTCGCCGTCTTAGCCACGCCGAGCACCTGATACGGATCTTTCATCGCCCAAATCCTCGCTGCCGCCCTTCACGCGGGGCGGTCGTATCCCCATGCGGAGCGGTCGTATCATCTTGGCATAAACGATTTCGGCCCGGCAGTCGCCTGCCGGGCCGATCGCGCCGCCGCCTTTGCAGGGACGGTATGCTATTTGGGAACTAGTTAACGACCTTCCAAGTGCCGTCGGGCTGGCGGCAGGCGGTGCCGTAGGCGCTCTCGGCCTTGCCGCCGATGCTGACGGTCTGCTGGAATTCGCGGCAATAGGCGCCCGTCGAACTGTCGGTGCCTTCGCGCACCGGCGTGATGGTGCCGTAGTTGCCGCTCTGCGGATTGCTCCACTGGATGTTCTGGCCGATCGGGGCGGTCTGCGCCTGCTGGTTGGCGCGGTTGGCATATTGCATGTCGGCCTTGTCGAGCGAGCGGCCGACCTCGCTGCCGACCAGCGCGCCGAGCAGGGTGCCGACCGCGGCGGCGGCGATCTGGCCCGAGCCGCTGCCGAACTGCGCGCCGGCGATGGCGCCGCCGATGCCGCCGAGCAGCGCGCCGCCGGTCTGCTTCTGGCCGCCGGTGCTTTCGCAGGCGGCGAGCGACAGGCCCATCAGGGCCGCGATGGAAACGCTGAGGATTTTCTTGGTCATTGCGGTCTTCTTTGCGGTTTGAACGACGGGATAGGCGGAAGCGGGGGTCGCGATGGTCGGAAAGGTCATCTGCCTCACCTTGGAGCTGGTTGGCTTGGCGGGCCGTCCTTGATTGAACGCCGGACCCCCGGAAAGCCGTTGCCGAACCCGGATTGAGACCGGGATCGATAGAGGAGAGATACGGGCGATTTGCGGCGAAAAAAGGGCCGAAGTCGTGCTAAAGCAAAGCGTTAACGCTAGCGATCTTCAATAAGTTCCCCAAGATGGTTCCATGAGCGCCCTCGACGATAGCGACCCGTTCGCCCTATTCGATGCCTGGTTCGCCGAGGCGAAAGCCGGCGAAATCAATGATCCCAACGCCATGTCGCTGGCCACCGCGACGGCCGACGGCCGGCCTTCGGTCCGCATGGTGCTGCTTAAGGACCATGATTCGCGCGGTTTCGTGTTTTACACCAACTTCCTGAGCCGTAAGGGCGGCGAACTGGCCGCCAACGGCCGGGCGGCGCTGCTGTTCCACTGGAAGTCGCTGCGCCGCCAGGTGCGGATCGAAGGCGGCATTTCCGAGGTGACGGCGGCCGAGGCCGACGATTATTTCCATTCGCGCCCGCGCGACAGCCAGATCGGCGCCTGGGCCTCGCTCCAGTCCGAACCGATGGCCGAGCGCTTCGAGTTGGAGCGCCGCATGGCCAGCTTCACCGCCCAGTTCGAGGGCAAGCCGGTGCCGCGTCCGCCCCATTGGTCGGGCTACCGCGTCGCCCCGGAGCTGTTCGAATTCTGGCTCGACCGGCCCTTCCGCCTGCACGAGCGCGTCACCTTCGCGCGCGCCGGGAATGGCTGGACAAGCGGCCGGCTCTATCCGTGACGCCCGATGGCCGCGCCGGCTGATCCCGTCGCCGCCAACGCCGCCCTGATGCGGCGCGCGACCTACGCCTCCGCGGCGGTCGCGCTGCTGCTCATCCTGCTCAAAGCCGGCGCCTGGCTGATCACCGATTCGGTCAGCCTGCTCACCACGCTGGTCGATTCGCTGACCGATTTCGGCGCGTCGGCCCTCAACTTGATCGCCGTGCGCCAAGCCTTGCAGCCGCCGGACCAGCAATATCGTTTCGGCTATGGCAAGGCCGAACCCCTGGCCGGACTGGGCCAGGCGGCGTTCGTCGCCGGCAGCGCCCTCTTTCTCGTCGTCGAGAGCGTCCGCCGCCTGATCACGCCACAGCCGGTGGGGCAGGAGAGCGTCGGCATCGCCGTGATGCTGATCGCCATGGCGCTCACCTATGCCCTGGTGCGCTACCAGCGCCGCGTCATCGCCCGCACCGGCTCGCTCGCCATCGGTGCCGACGCGTTGCACTACCAGGGCGATTTTTTCGTCCATGGCGGCGTCATCCTGGCGCTGCTCGCCAATCTTTGGTTCGACCTGCCGTGGCTCGATCCGCTCTTCGCGCTGGCGGTGGCGGGCTACATCCTGGTCACCGCGCGCGGCATCGCCGCCGCCTCGCTCGGCGCGCTGATGGACCGCGAATTGCCTGAGGCGGACCGTGAACGCATCCGCGCCATCGCGCGCGCCCATCCCGAGGTCATCGACGTCCACGACCTCAGAACCCGCTCCGCCGGACTGCAGGTTTTCATCCAATTCCACCTCACTTTGCCCAATACTTTGTCCCTGCTGCGTGCGCACGAGATCGCCGACGCCATCGAGAGCGAGGTGCGGGCGGCCTTTCCAGGGTCCGGCGTGATCGTCCATCAGGACCCCGAAGGGGTGGTGGAAGGTTGGGCCACCCAGGGCGTGCGGCGCTTCCATTAGGCTTGATCTAGCGCAATTTTTTCCTAGGCCATGCGGGCTAGGGTGGAACAGCACCCCCGTCCAGCCCGTTAAGTTCCGGAACGCTCGGCAAGGAGATCGCCTCATGACCATCAAAAGCATCCTCGTCCCGCTGTCGGACGCCCGCACGGGCAAAAACGCCCTGAAGGCGGCGGTCGGCCTGGCCAAGAGCTTCGACGCCCATCTGACGGCGCTGCACGTGCGGCCCGATCCGCGCGCCGTCGCCGTCGATTACGTCGGCGAGGCGGTCTCGGGCGCGATGATCGAGAGCATGATGAAATCGGCGCAGGACCGCTCCGCCGCCGACCTCAAGAGCGCGCGCAAATTGTTCGACGCCGCGTGCGCCGCCGGCGGCCTCAAGCTCGCCGAGCGCGGCACTGGGGCCAAAGGGGCGAGCGCCTCGTGGCGTCAGGAAATCGGCTATGAGGACCGTTGGCTGCAAATGCATGGCCGGTTCGCCGACATCGTCGTCGTCGGCCGCGCTCTCGGCGACGAAGATCTCGCCGCCAAACTGTCGCTCGAGACGGCGCTGATCGAGACCGGCCGGCCGATCCTGCTCGCGCCGCCCAAATTGCCGGCCAAGCTCGGCGTCAACATCGCGATCGCCTGGAAGGCGAGCGCCGAGGCGGCGCGCGCCGTCGAGGCGGCCAAGGCGTTTTTCCCCACCGCCAAATCGGTGACGATCCTCAGCGCCAAGGAATCGGACACGGATCAGCGGCCCGACGAATTGGCCGCCTATCTCGCCTGGCACGGCATCAAGGCGAGCGTCTCAAAGCTGCGCGCCGCCGACAATGTCGGCGCGTCGCTGCTGTCCGCCGCCGCCAAGGCCGGCGCCGACATGATGGTGATGGGCGCCTACGGCCACAGCCGGATGCGCGAGATGATCTTCGGCGGCGTCACCCGCCATGTCATCGCCAAGGCCAACCTGCCCATCCTCATGGCCCATTAGGTCCGCCGCCATGCTCAAGAAAATCCGTTTGGAATTGGCGCGCACGCCGGATCGCCCCGACGGCGATCCCGATGTCGCCTATGAGATCGTCGCGCCGCTGGATTCCAGCGGCCATCTCGACGCCGAAGGCTGGCGCGCCCATCGCGCCGATTGCCGGGTGGCGCATTTCCGCCCAGGCCGGCCGGTCGAAACCGGCGTGCTGCTGCACCGGCCGGGCGGCGCTTGGGCGATCTCCTACCGCCCCGGCGAGGAAGACAACGAGGCGCTGTTCAAGCTCGACCGCCATCTGCTCAAGCCCGGCGAATATGTCTCGATCGCCGGCCATGACGGCGCGGCGCTGCCTTACAAGGTGGCCAGCGTCGAAACGGTCTGACGAAGGCTTGCGAACGGCTCTCAACGCCCTGGCGCGCGGCGCTCGCCTCCGCTAACGTCGCGGCCATGAGCGACAGTCCCGCCAAACCGACCGTCATCCTGACCGGCGCAAGCCGCGGCATCGGCCATGCCACCGTCAAGCGCTTCAGCGAGGCGGGCTGGCGCGTCATCACCTGCTCGCGCGAGGAGGTGCCGGACGATTGCCGGCGCGATCCCAACTGGCACGCGCACATTTCCGCCGACTTGGCCGAAGCGGACGCGCAAGCCGCCTTCATCGACAAGGCGCTGAAGATTCTCGACGGCGGGCCGCTCGGCGCGCTGGTGAACAACGCCGGCGTCTCGCCGAAAACGCCCTATCAGGAGCGCCTTGGCGTGCTCAACGGCGATCTTGGCGCGTGGCGCGAAGTGTTCGAGCTCAACCTGTTCGCGCCGCTGCGCCTGTCGCGCGGTTTGGCGAGCGCTTTGCACAAGGGGGGCGGCGCGGTGGTCAACGTCACCTCCATCGCCGGCCACGCCATCCATCCTTTCGCCGGCTCGGCCTACAGCATCTCCAAGGCGGCCCTCTCGTCGCTGACGCGCGAGATGGCCGCGGAGTTCGCCGAGCTCGGCGTGCGCGTCAACGCTGTCGCGCCCGGCGAGATCGAGACGGTGATGCTGTCGCCGGCCACCGAGACGCTGCTGCCGCGCATCCCCTTAAAGCGTCTCGGCAAGCCCGACGACGTCGCCTCGGTGATCTTTTTTCTCTGCTCCGCCGACGCGGCTTACGTCAGCGGGGCGGAGATTTTCGTCACCGGCGGCCAGCACCTGTATTAAGCGTTTGCTTAGGCGAGGCCCTGGACCTTGAGGGCTTCCATCACCTTCGGCCGGGCCATGACGCGCTCGAAATAAGCCTTCACGTTGGCCGGCAGGGGAATCTCGAATTTCTGCGCCCAGCGCAAGGTGACGAACAGGTAAGCGTCGGCCACCGTGAAATTCTTGCCCGTGAGATAATCCTGGCTGCCGAGCTTCTCGCCGATATGGCCGTAACGGCCGGCGAGCTTCTTCTTGGTCGCCTCTTTCATCTCGTCGCCGCAGGCGGGATTGAAAAAATTGCTGAACTGCTTGTGCAACTCTGTGCTGATGAAGTTCAGCCATTCCTGCAAGCGGTAGCGCTCCATCGTGCCGTTGGCCGGCGCGAGGTTGGCGGCCGGGACCTTGTCGGCGAGATATTGCACGATGGCCGGGCCTTCGGTGAGCGTCTGGCCATCGTCGAGTTCGAGCGTCGGCACGTAGCCCTTGGGATTGACCGCGAGATAATCGCTGCCGTCCTCGACCTTCTTGGCTTTCAAATCGACCTTGAGCGCGCTGTGCGGCAGGCCCGCTTCGCACAAGACGATATGCGGCGACAGGGCGCAGCTGCCCGGACTGTAATAGAGCTTCATCGGCTACTCCTACTGAGGCTTGGGAAACGGATCCGTTCGGCTAGTCAGCCTGAGCGGTGTCCAGGGGAAGGAAGGAATCGCGGCCGGCGATCTCGCGGATCAGCTTGCTGCGCACGGCATTGGCGAAATCCTCGAAGCCCTCCGCCGGCACCGAGAAGGCGCCGGGGCCGCCGATGACTTGGGTCTCGTAATAAGATTCGAGGCGCGGCTCCAGGCCGAGAATCGGCAGGCCGTTGATGGTGATGCCTTGGGCCACGACATGGTCGCGCGCCACGCTCGCCGGGCGGCCGCGGTTGGTCGGGCCGTCGCCCGAAATGTCGATGACGCGGCGCGCAGCTTCGAAGCCGTTGTTCTCGAATAGGGTTGCGGCGTGATAGAGCGCCTCGCCGACGGCGGTGCCGCCGCCGATGTAGGTGGTGCGCGGCAGATCGTCGAGCTTTTGCGCGAAGGCTTCGGCGCTGGCGGCGCTGTCGATCTGGGTCCAGTCGATGACGATCTTCTGCAGATCGATGCCGGTCCATTCGACGAAGACCACGGCGATGCGCTGCATGCCGCCGCCGCGGATCGCGTCGATCACGCGCTTGTCGCGGAACGCCTGGGCGTAGCCGGCGCGTTGCAGCCTGAATTCCTGATCGTCGATGCTGCGCGAGACGTCGGCGGTGAGCACCAGTTCGAGATCGACCGGCGTGTCGGCGGCGCGCGCCGGCGATGTCCACCACAGGGCCGCGACGGCCGCCGCCGCGATGACCGAAGCGATGCGCCGGGCGAGCATGATCTACCTCGTGTCTGCGGTTGCGGCGTCGGCGCTCGGCGGCGCTGGGTCGCGCTGGGCGATCTCGACGGGACGGAAGTCGTCGCGGCCGGCGATCTCGCGGATCAGCTTGCTGCGGACGGCGTTGGCGAAATCCTCGAAGCCTTCGGCCGGCATGGAGAAGGCGCCGGGGCCGCCGATCACTTCGCTCTGGTAAAACTCCGCGAGAAAGGGCTCGGAGCCCAGGATCGGCAAGCCGTTGATGACGATGCCCTGGGCGACGACGAAATCGCGCACCGGCGCGGCCGGCATGCCGTTGCGGGTGCGGCCGTCGCCGGACAAGTCGATGACGCGGCGCTCGGCTTCGAAGCCGTTGTTGTCGAACAGCTTGGCGCTGTAAAGCAGCGCTTCGCCGATCGCCGTGCCGCCGCCTAAGAAAAAGGCGCGGGGCAAGCTCTCCAGCTTTTCGGCGAAGGCGTAGGCGCTCTCCGCGTCTTCGAGCAACGTCCAGTCGATCACGACCTGCTGCATATGGGCGGCCGCCCATTCGACGAAGACCACGGCGATGCGCCGCATGCCGCCGCTGCGTATGGCGTCGATCACGCGCTTGTCGCGGAACGCCTCGGCGTAGCCGCGCCGTTGCAGGAGAAACTCCTGATCGTCGACGCTGCGAGAGACGTCGGCGGAAAGCACCAATTCGAGGTCGACCGGGATGTCGGCGGCGCGCGCCGGCAAGGTCCAACAGACGGCCGAAACGGCCAGCGCCGCGATGAAGGAAACGACGCGGCTGCCGGCCATGGCTTACCTTGCTTGCGGTGTCGGGGCTTGCGGGGGCGGAGCGTCGCCGGGAAGCGCGCCGAGCTTGACGCCGAGGCGCTCGAACCAGGCGAGGCGCTCCTCGGCCTGGGCGATGTCGTGGTCGAGCCAATCGGCGAAGGCGCTGCCTTTGGCGGCGGCCTGCTGGTTGCACAGGCCGATCAAGCGGGCGAGTTCGGCGCGGCAGGCTTCGGCGAGCAGCGCCGCCTGGTCGCGCTGGGCGGCCGGCGGCAGTTGCGGCAAGAAGCGCATTTTCAGCGCGACGACGAGCTTATTGAGATCGTTGAAGGGCGCGCGGACGGTGGCCTGCATCAGTCCGTCGAGTTCGGCGCGGCCCTTGGCGGTGATCGTCAGCTTGCCGACGCCGCCGTCTTCGCATTGCTCGACGAGGCCTTCGTAGCGCAGCAATTCGAGCGACGCGCCCATGGCTTCGGGCGAGGGGCCCATGATGTGCGAGACGAAGGCGCGCAGGTCGCGCGCCAGATCGCCATAGGCGGCGGGCGCTTCGGCGAGCATGCCGAGGGCGGCCAGGCGGAGCGCTTCGCGGGGCATCAGGGAATGGTCGGGAAACATGCCTAGCCCCCTGCCTTAAGCCGCCGCGCGGCGGATTTCGAGGCGCGACCAGACGTCGCAGAGGGCGGCGACCAGCCGGTCCATCATCTCGTCGGTGTGCTGGGGCGTCGGCGTGATGCGCAGGCGCTCGGCGCCGCGCGGCACGGTCGGGAAATTGATCGGCTGGATGTAGATGGCGTGGCGCTCGAGCAACTCGTCGCTCGCCAGCTTGCATAGGCGCGCGTCGCCGACCAGCACCGGCACGATGTGGCTTTCCGACGGCATGACGGGCAGGCCGGCCTCGGCGAGCAGGCGCTTGAGGCGCGCGGCGCGCTCCTGCTGGGCGCGGCGCTCGGCGTCGCTGGCTTTGAGGTGGCGGATGCTGGCGAGCGCGGCGGCGGCGACCGCCGGCGGCATCGACGAGGTGAAGATGAAGCCGGGCGCGAAGCTGCGCACCACGTCGATCAGCGCGGCGCTGGCGGCGATGTAGCCGCCGTGCGCGCCGATCGCCTTGGCGAGCGTGCCCTCGATCACGGTGAGGCGGTGCGACAGGCCTTCGCGGTCGCAGATGCCGCCGCCGCGCGGGCCGTACATTCCGACGGCGTGGACCTCGTCGATGTAGGTCATCGCGCCGTATGTGTCGGCGAGATCGCAGATGGCGGCGATGGGGGCGACGTCGCCGTCCATCGAATAGACCGATTCGAAGGCGATCAATTTGGGCGCGGCGGGATCGGCGGCGCGCAGCAATTGCTCGAGATGCGCGACGTCGTTGTGGCGAAAGATGCGCTTCTCGGCGCCGGAATGGCGGATGCCCTGGATCATCGAGGCGTGGTTCAGCGCGTCGGAGAAGACGATGCAGCCCGGCATCAGGCGCGCCAGGGTGCTGAGCGTCGCCTCGTTGGAGACGTAGCCCGACGTGAATATCAGCGCCGCGTCCTTGCCGTGCAGGTCGGCGATCTCGCGTTCGAGCAGCACATGATAATGGTTGGTGCCGGAGATGTTGCGCGTGCCGCCGGCTCCCGCGCCGCATTTGGCGATGGCTTCGCGCATGGCGTCGAGCACCGCCGGATGCTGGCCCATGCCGAGATAGTCGTTGCTGCACCAGACGGTGACTTCGCCTTTGCCGCTATCGTTGTGATAGCGCGCGGCCGGAAAGGCGCCGGCGCGGCGCTCCAGATCGGCGAAGACGCGGTAGCGCCCTTCGGCTTTCAGCCGGGCGATGGCGTCGGCGAAGAAGGCATCGTAATTCATGGCGGCGGAACGCTCGGGAGACGCTGACGGGACGCCGCGCGGCGAGGCGGCGCGGCTTGCGAAATATTAGCAGGGGGGCGGGCGGGCCGCCAACCCTGTCGGCCGCCTTGGCCAGAGCGAGTTTCTCTAAGGAAACCCGAGAGTTAAGCGGAACATTCCGCTCAGGATGCGGTCAATTCGCCGTGCGCGCCGTCCAGCGCCTTGCCGAACCGATCCAGCAGCACGGCGATTTCCTCGGGCCGGATGATCAGCGGCGGCGAGAAGGCGATGGTGTCGCCGAGCGCCCGGGTGATCAATCCTTGGGCCTGGGCGTGGCGGATCAGCGCCGCGCCGGCCTTGCCGTAAGGCTCGAACGGGGTCTTGGCCGCCTTGTCGGCGACCAACTCGACGCCGGCCACCAGCCCGACGCCGCGCACCTCGCCGACCAGCGGGTGCCCCGCGAACTGGCGCAGGCCGTCCTGCAGCAGCGGGCCGACCTGGCGGACATGGGCGACGATGTCGCGCTCCTGGTAGATGCGCAGCGTCTCCAGCGCCACGGCGGCCGGCACCGGATGGGCCGAATAGGTGAAGCCGTGGCCGAAGGTGCCGATCTTGCCGCTTTCCGACACGAAGGCTTGGTAAAGCTTCGCGTTGATCATCACCGCCGAGATCGGCATGTAGCCCGACGACAGCGCCTTGGCGAGCGTGATCATGTCGGGCTGCAAGTCGAACGTGGTCGAGCCGAACATGTTACCGGTGCGGCCGAAGCCGGTGATGACCTCGTCGGCGATGAACAGGATGTCATATTTCTTGAGCAGCGCCTGCAGCTTGGCGAAATAGGTGCGCGGCGGCACGATGACGCCGCCGGCGCCCTGCACCGGCTCGGCGATGAAGGCGGCGACCGTGTCGGGGCCTTCTTTCACGATCTGCGCTTCGAGATTCGCCATCAGCCGGTCGGCGAACTGCTCCTCGCTCTCGCCGGGCAGGCCGTAGCGGTAATAATGCGGGCAGTCGGTTTGCAGGAAGCCTTCGCGCGGCAGGTCGAAGCTGCGGTGGTTCGCCGGCAGCGCGGTGAGGCTGGCGGCGGCGACGGTGACGCCGTGATAGCCCTTCTGGCGGCTGATGATCTTCTTCTTCGCCGGCCGGCCGACGGCGTTGTTGTAGTACCAGACGAACTTGATCGCCGTGTCGACCGCTTCCGAGCCCGAGTCGGCGAAGAAGACATGCGACATCGGCACGGGAGCCATGGCGATCAGCGTCTCGGCCAGCTCGATGGCGCGGTCGTGCGACTTGCCGCCGAACAGATGGTAGTAGGGCAGCTTGGTCATCTGCTTGGCGGCGGCGTCGGCCAGGCGCGTCTCGCTGAAGCCGAGGCTGGCGCACCACAGGCCGGCCATCGCCTCGATGTAGCGCTTGCCCTGCTCGTCGATGACATGCACGCCGTCGCCGCCGGTGATGACCAGCGGGCCGATCTTCTCGTGCAGTTCCAGGTTCGTGTAGGGATGCAGCACGGCGGCGATGTCGCGCGCGGCGAAGCTGTTGACGCCGTGCGGCGGGGTCTGTTTTTCGGCCATGGATGACTCGCGGGTTCGGGGCGACTCAGATTGTCGCCAAGCGCGGCGCGGCGCAAGCGCTCGTCGCGAAACGATCGTGCCGCGAGGCGCAATAGCCGACATCCCAAAAAAATCGTCACCCTCGGGCTTGACCCGAGGGTCCATTCATCAGGCGTTCTGGCGCTTGCCCTGGATTGCCCGGTCTAGCCGGGCAATGACGATTTGTTTGTTCTTAGAGCAAACGATCGCCCTCACGACCGCCCGTAGGTGTCCTCGATGCGGACGATGTCGTCCTCGCCGAGATAGCCGCCGGACTGCACCTCGATCAGATGCAGCGGCATCTTGCCGGGGTTTTCCAGGCGGTGCTTCGTGCCGATCGGGATGTAGATCGATTCGTTCTCGTTGAGCATGACGATTTCGTCGCCCTTGGTCACCTGGGCGCGGCCGCTGACCACGACCCAGTGCTCGGCGCGGTGATGGTGCCATTGCAGCGACAGCTTGCCGCCCGGCTTGACCATGATGTGTTTGACCTGGTGGCGCTCGCCGACGTCGATGCCGCGATAGCTGCCCCAGGGACGGAAGACCGTGGTGTGGCTGCGCGGTTCTTCGCGGCCCTGGCGATTCAACGTGTCGACGACTTTCTTCACGTCTTGCGCCTTGTCCATGCTGGTGACCAACACCGCATCCTCGGTGACGACGACGACGAGATCGTCGACCCCAACCGTGGCGAGCAACCTGCCGCCTTCGCTGCGCAGATAGCTGTTCTGGCTGTCGATGGCGACGACGTCGCCGAGGAGGACGTTGCCGTCGGCATCCTTCTGGCCGATCTGCCACAGCGCGTCCCACGCGCCGACGTCGTTCCAGCCGATGTCGGCCGGCACCACGCCGGCGTCGGCGGTCTTCTCCATGACGGCATAGTCGATGGAGATCGACGGGGCTTGCGCGAAGGCGTCCTTGTCGAGACGGAAGAAATCGAGGTCGTGCTGGCCCTTGGCGATGGCGGCTTCGCAGGCCTCGGCGATCTCGGGCTGCAGGCGCGTCAATTCGGCGAGATAGCGGTCGGGGCGGAACAGGAACATGCCGCTGTTCCAGTCGTAGCCGCCGTCTTTCAAGTAGGATTCGGCGGTGGCGGCGTCGGGCTTCTCGACGAAGCGCGCGACGGCGTGGCAGCCGTCGTGCCCGGCGAGCGCGGGGCCGCGCTTGATGTAGCCGTAGCCGGTCTCGGCGCGCGCCGGCGGAATGCCGAAGGTCATCAGCTTGCCGGCCAGGGCGGCGGGCAGGGCGCTGTCGATGGCCGCCTGGAACTTGCCCAGCGCGCCGATGACATGGTCGGCCGGCAGCAGCAGGAGCGGCGTTTCCGGATCGCTCTTGGCGGCGAGCAGCGCGGCGACCGCCACGGCCGGCGCGGTGTTGCGCGCCATCGGCTCGAGCACGATGGCTTCGGGCGCGACGCCGAGCGCGCGCATCTGCTCGGCGACGATGAAGCGGTATTCCTCGTTGCACAGCACGATGGGCGGCAGGAAGCGGGCGGCGTCGCCGACGCGGCCGAGCGTGTCGGCCAGCATGGTCTGGGGCCCGGCCAGCGGCATGAACTGCTTGGGCGAGAGGAGGCGGGACATGGGCCAGAGGCGCGTGCCGGTGCCGCCGGCGAGGATGACGGGTCGGATTTTCGCTGGTGTCGCCATCATCATCCTTGGAGAAAAGGCGTCTGTCGGTCCCCGGAAGGTCAATTAGCTAGCGTAAATCCCGACGCCGGCCAAACGGAAAAGCTGGGTCGCGGGGCGGTGGCGAGGGCCGCTATGTTACGGTATAGTCAGGAAAAAGCCGCTTTACGGCCCGGGCAGACGGCATCGCGGGTCTCTGAAGTCGGCGTCATCTTGCGGAGGCTTCCATGGGCTACAAGGACATCCTCGTCCATCTCGACAGCTCGCCGTCCTGCGCGGCGCGCATCGACGTCGCGATCTCCTTCGCCAAGAGTTTCGGCGCGCGGCTGACCGGCCTCTATGTCGTCGGCCTGGCGCCGATGCACCAATATGCCGAAGCCGATCTCGGCCCGGAGCTGGTCGAGGCGCACGACAAATACATGCGCGAAGCGTCGCACGAGGCGGAAAAGCTGTTCGTCGAGCGCACCAAGGGCGCCGGCGTCACGGCCGAATGGCGGCAGGTCGAAGGCGCGCTGCCCGATCTCGTCATGCTGCACGCGCGCTTCGCCGATCTGGTGATCGCCGGCCAGCGCAATCCCGAGCGGCTCGATCCCGGCACCGCGCCGGAACTGCCCGAGCAACTGGTGCTCGACGTCGGCCGGCCGGTCATCATCGTGCCGCACACGGGCGTCTTCCCGACCGTCGGCGAGAGGGCGCTGATCCTGTGGAAGACCAGCCGCGGCGCGGCGCGCGCGGTGAACGACGCGCTGCCGCTCCTTACGAAAGCCAAGGAAGTCTGCGTCCTCGCCATCAATCCGGAAGCCGGCATTTCCGGCCAGGGCGACAATCCCGCCGCCGACGTGGCGACGCATCTGTCGCGCCACGGCATCGCGGCGACGGCGCGCAGCGCCAAGGCCGAGCGCGGCAGCATGGGCAAGACCATGCGCGACATCGCCGTCGACTTCGGCGCCGACCTGATCGTGATGGGCGCGTTCGGCCGCGCGCGCTGGCGCGAGATGATCCTCGGCGGCATGACGCGCAACATGCTCGCGACGATGCCCGTGCCGATTCTTATCTCGCGCTGACGCTTTATTCGGAGCGCGGATCCAGCGCGTCCTGCAGGCCGTCGCCGAGGAAGTTGAAGGCGATGACCGTGGCGAAGATCAGCAGGCCCGGATAGACCGCGAGCAGCGGCGCGGTCCAGATCGTCTCCTGGGCGTTGGTCAGCATGTTGCCCCAGCTCGCCGCCGGCGGCTGCACGCCGAGGCCGAGGAAGCTCAGCACCGATTCCAGCAGGATCACGTTGCCGACCGAGAGCGTCGTCGCGACGACGATGGGCGAGACGGCGTTGGGCAGGATGTGCGCCAGCATGATGCGCCACGGCCCCGCGCCGACGGCGCGCGCCGCGCGCACGAAATCGCGCTCGCGCAAGGCCAGCGTCGCGCCGCGCACCAGTCGCGCGACCGTGGTCCAGCCGACCAGCGCGATGATGGCGATCATGCGATAGAGGCTGACGCTCTCGTCGTTGGCGATCCCCGGCGGCAGGCCGAGCTTGTTCAGATCGACGGCGGCCAGCACGATCAGCAGCGGCAGCAGCGGCAGGGCGATGACGCCGTCGGTCAGGCGCATCAGGATCGCGTCGAGCTTGCCGCCGAAATAGCCGGCGACGAGCCCGAAGGCGGTGCCGATCACGGCCGAGGCCAGCGCCGCGGCGAGGCCGACGGCGAGCGAGACGCGCCCGCCGTAGAGCAGGCGCGCGAGCAGATCGCGCCCCAGTTCGTCGGTGCCGAGCGGATGCGTCCAGGACGGCGGCTGCAATCGGTTCAAGAGATCGGCCGCGGCGGGGTCGTGGCCGAGCGCGGCGACGATCCACGGCGCGGCGAGCGCGGCGAGCGCCAGCAGCGCCAGCAGCAGGCCGCTGGCGACGGCGAGGCGGTGGCGCAGGAAGCGCCGCCACAACAGGCGCGCGGGGCCTCGGGCTTCGATCGGCGCGGCCAGCGTCATCGGCGCGCCTCGCCGGTGGCGTAGGAGATGCGCGGGTCGAGCCCGACATAGGCCATGTCGGCGGCGAGGTTGCCGAGCAGCGTCACCAACGTCGCGAACAGAAGGCCGACGAGGGCGAGGTTGTAGTCGTTGCCCATGATGGCGTCGTAGATCATCTTGCCCATGCCGGGATAGGCGAACATCGTCTCGGTGATCAGCGCGCCCGAGAACAGGCTGCCGAAGCTGAGCGCCAGCACGGTGACGACGGGAATCAGCGCGTTGCGCAGCGCGTGGCCCCACACGACGCGGGCGGGGCTCGCGCCCTTGGCGCGCGCGGTGCGGATATAGTCCTGGCGCAGCGTTTCGATCATCGCGGCGCGCACGAAGCGCGTGTAATGGCCGACGCTCGACAGCGTCAGCGTCGCCACCGGCAGGACGAGATGCGCCAGCCGGTCGGCCAAGCCGCCGTCGCCCGGCGTGGCGACGCCGCCCGCCGGCAACAGGCCGAGCGTGACGGAGAACAGCATCATCAGCATCAGCGCCAGCCAGAAGACGGGCAGCGAGATGCCGGCGAAGCACATCATGTTGATGGCATGGTCGATCTTGGAATGCGGCTTGACCGCGGCATAGACGCCGGCGGGCAGGGCGATGGCGACCGAGAGGAGGAAGCTCGCGCCCATCAAGAGGAGGCTGTTGAGCAGGAACGGCCCCATCACCTCGAGCACCGGGCGCAGATGCAGGCGCGAGTTGCCGAAGTCGCCGCCGAGCGCCGCGCCGAGCCAGGCGAGATAGCGTTCGTAGAGCGGCTGGTCGAGGCCGTAGAGCGCCTTGATGCGGGCGATGTCGGCGGAGGTCACGCGCGGGTCGGCGGCGATCATCATGTCCGCCGGATCGCCCGGCATCAGGCCGATCAGCAGATAGATCGCGAAGGACATGGCGAGCAGCAGGGCGAGCGACTCGCCCAGCCTGGCGGCGACGTATCGCGTCATGTGAACGCGGCGCGGGAGAGCGTCACCGCCGCCCGCTCAATTCTTCTTCGGGGCCTTGGCCTGCTCGTGGCGCGCATAGGCGGCGATGAGCAGCGGGTTGGACTGGCGCTGGTCCTGCGATTTCGGCCCGCCGAACGCCGATTGCTCGATTTCGAGGGCGCGCAGCAGGGCGTCGGCGACGTCCAGGCGGTCTTCGTCGCAGGCTTGGCCGTGGGCCAGGATGATCTTGTCGCTGAGGCGGCGCGTGTAGTCCATGGTCGTCCCCGGTCGGTTGCTGCGGATGAGGGACGCCCAGATTAGCGCTTTTCGCCGGCCCGCGCAGCGCTTACTCGGCGCGCCAATGCTCGATCCACAGCGGCGAGACGTCCTGGTGGCCGGTCGGCTCGATGCCCTTCAGCCATTTCGGGAAGATGAAAGGGTCGGCCCGGAAATAGAGCGGGATCACCGGCAGCTCCTCGGCGTAAACGGTTTGCAGCCGGCTCCACAGCGCCTTGCGCTTGTCGCGGTCCAGTTCCACCTCGATGGCTTCGATCAGCGTATCGACCTCGGCGTTGGCGAAGCCGGTGTAGTTCTGGCCGGCGTAATTGTTTTCCGGCCGGGTGATCTGGTCGGAATGCAGCGTGGTGCGCGGCACGCTTTCGGGCGCCGAGAACCAGGCGTACATCGCCATCGCGCCATATTTGCGCTTGGTCACGGTCTCGCCGAAGAACACGCGCGCCGGTTCGTTGCGGATGCGGACGTCGATGCCGAGCTGACGCCACTGGCTTTGCAGCACCTGTTGCACCTGCTCGCGGGTCTTGTTGCCGGCGGTGGTCATGAATTCCAGCAGCAGCGGCTCGCCCTTGGCGTTGGTCCGCATCGCGCCGCGCGTCTTGGCGGTCCAGCCGGCTTCCTCCAGAAGCGCGGCGGCCTTGGCCGCGTCGCGCTTGTAGCTCGGCGTCTGCGGATCGAACACCCAATCGAGCGGATTGACCATGCTGCTCGCCACCGCCTGCCGACCGTCGAACAGCTGCTTGCTGATCGCCTCGCGGTCGATGGCGTGGATCAGCGCCTGGCGCACCCGCTTGTCCTGCAAGATGGGGTTCTCCAGGTTGAGGTCGATGTGCTCGTAGGTCAGGCTCGGCTTGTAGAGGATGTCGTAATTCTTGCCGTGGCGCTTCTCGAAGGCGAGCGCCTGGTCGAGCGTCAGGCCCAATTCTCCGGCGATGTAATCGACGCCGCCCGACAGCAGGTTGGCTTCGAGCGCGGCGGTGTTCTCGATGGCGCGCACGACGACGCGCTTGAAGTGCGGCGGCTTGCCCCACCAGGTCGGGTTGGCTTCGAGCACGAGATGCGAGCCGACGGCTTTCTCGACGATCTTGTAGGGGCCGTAATAGAGGCCGGGATTGGTCGTGTCGGTGTCGTAGCCGTTGCGCGAGCGGTAGGCGGCCGGCTCGGCGAAGCGCGGGCGCTCCAGATGTTCGGGCAGCACGTTGAAGTCGTTGATCGCGTTGTACTCGAACGTCAGGCGGTCCATGTGCATGGTGAAGGTCTTGTCGTCCTTCACGTCGATCTTGAGGATGCGGCGATACATTTCGCCCGAGGTGACGCCGCTCTGGGGATGCTTGCCGACCTCGTAGGCGAACATGACGTCCTTGGTGGTGACCGGCGTGCCGTCGCCCCAGGTCGCCTTGGGCTGGATCGTGTAGGTGACGGCGATGCCCTTCTTGCCGTCGGGCAGATCCTCGGGCACTGCGAGGCCGTTCTCGATGGTCGGCAGCGTGACGCAGAGCATGCAGACCAGTTGCCAGTCCTTGTCGTAGGCGGTGAAGGGCCGCCGCGCCATGTCGAGCACGTAGGTCTTGGCCAGCATGGATTCGATGCTGGGATGCAGCGTCGCCGGATATTGCGTGAAGCCGATGGTCAAACTGTCTTTCGCCTCGGCGGGGCGGGCGAAGGGCAGGAGGGCCGCGAGCAGGAGCGCGACGGCGGCGAGGCGTCGGACGATGGGAGCGTGCGGCGCGGGGATGTGCGTTGTCATGATGAAACTCTAGCAAAGATCGTTCCATCGCCCAGGGAAAAGCGCCGGCTCGTCGCGCGCGCCGCGCCTTGTGATTGCGTCCTATGGCGAAAGTGCTAGGAGAGAGGCATGGAACCGTCCGCCGTGCCGCAACAAGCGGCCATAAGCGCCCCTGGCGTCTGGGTCTTGACCGACCCGGTCATCGGCCACGCCAGCCAAAGCCTCGGAGTCGCCGAAGCTTTGGGTTGGCCCTTCGCCGTCAAGGCGATGGCTTACGGCCGATTCGCGCGCGTGCCCTGCCTGCTCGGGCCGCGCTGGCTTTGCGGTCTCGACGCGGCGAGCCGCGCCAGCCTCGCGCCGCCTTGGCCCGACATCGTCATCGCCACCGGTCGTCGGCTCGGCGGCGTCGCGCGTTGGATCAAGCGCCGCGCCGCGCAAGATCGCCATCGGACGTTCCTCGTGCAGATGATGGATCCGCAATACGGCCGCCGCGACTTCGATCTGATCGCCGCGCCGCGCCACGACCGGCTCGTGCCGCGCGAGAACGTCGTGACGACGCTCGGCGCGCCGACGCGGGTGACGCCCGAGCGGCTCGCGGCCGAAGCGGACCGCTGGCGCGACCGGCTCGCGGCCTTGCCGCGCCCGCGCGTGGCGCTGCTCGTCGGCGGCTCGACCGGCAAGCGCCGCTTCACGCCGGAGATGGCGGCCGAACTCGGCCGGCGCGCTTCGGTCCTGGCGCGCGGCGGCAGCGTGATGGCGACGACGAGCCGGCGCACCGACGCGGCGGCGGCCGACGCGCTCGTCGCGGCCATCGCCGCGCCGTCCCATATCCATCGCTGGGCTCCGGATGGCGAGAATCCCTATTACGCGCTGCTCGGCCTCGCCGACGCGGTCGTCGTCACCGGCGAATCGGTGTCGATGGCGTCCGAAGCGGCCGCCGCCGGCAAACCGCTGTTCATCTACGCGCCGCCGGCGCTGACCAAGCCGGCCTTCGCGCGCTTCCATGGGGCGCTCTACGCCGAAGGAATGGCGCGCCCCTTGAGCGACGACGCGGCGCTCGGCGATTTCGCCGGCGCGCCGCTGGATGCCGCGCGCGACATCGCGGGCGAGATTCGCCGCCGCTGGCGATAGGCGCAATTCGCCGCGAATTGCCGGCAAACTTAAACAGGGCTTAACCGCGCGCGCGGCAGACTGCGCGCATGGGAAGCGCGACGACCACCACGGGCATCCTTTCAAGGCTGAAGCGCGTCGCGCGCGACCGCGACGGATCGGCCGCGCTCGAATTCGCTTACGCGCTGCCGATCATCGCCACGGCAGTCGTCGGCCTGCTTGAATTGTCGATGATCATGTTCGTCTCCTCGCTGATGGAGGGCGGTTTGCGCGACGCCTCGCGCTTCGCCATTACCGGCGCGATGCCGGCGGGATCGAGCCGCGAGCAGGCCATCGTCGACATCGTCAACGACCGCACGCTCGGCCTGCTCGATCTCACGCCGGCCGACGTCAGCCTGCGCGTCTATCGCAGCTTCGACCAGGTCGGCCAGCCCGAGCCGCTGACGCTCGACGTCAACGGCAACGGCCGCTACGACCCGGGCGACGGCTATGTCGACGTCAACGGCAACGGCCGGTGGGACGCGGACATGGCCGAGGTCGGCAATGCCGGCGGCTCGGGCGAAGTGGTGGTCTACGATTTGGCGGTCGATTGGCCGCTGCTGACGCCGCTGCTCGCGCCCTTCATCGGCCAGAACGGCTTGATCCGCCTCGGCGCGTCCATCGCCGTGCGCAACGAGCCCTACGATCCGACGGTGACGCCATGAGGTTCGCCGCGCTTTACGGCCGCTGGCGCGCGTTCGTGGCAGACCGCCGCGCCGTGGTGCTGACGGAAATGGCCATGGCCATGCCGGTGATCATCGTCATCGCGCTCGGCGGATTCGAGATCGCGCGCTACAGCCTATTGCAACAGAAGCTCGACCGGCTCTCGGTGACGGTGGCCGACATGGTCTCGCAGGCCACGGCCATGTCGGCGGGGCAACTCGACCAGATTTTCGCCGCGACCGGGCCGATCATGACGCCCTTCGCCATCGGCGGCGACGGCGTGGTCATCGTCTCCTCGGTCACGGCGACGGGCGGGCAGGGCGCGCGCGTCGCCTGGCAGCGCAGCGGCGGCGGCGGGCTCATCGAGGCCAGCGCGGTCGGCGCGCCGTCGCAGCCGGCGGTCCTGCCGGCCGGATTCGTCGTGCGCGACGGCGAGAACGCCATCATCGCCGAGACTTATTTCGATTACGCGCCGCTGTTCATCCCCGCCCTGGTGCCGCCGCGCCGGCTCTATCACCGGGCGATGTTCCGGCCGCGCTTCGGCACGCTCGGCAGCCTCGGCTGACCGGCCTCGCTTCGGCCCGCTTACTTGGACAGCCGCAACTCCGACAGGTTGTTCGCCACTTCGCGGAACACCTGCTGCAGCGTGGCCGCGTCGGGGGCGTGATTGTAGAACGGCTTGTCCGGGCCGCTGGCGACTTCCTTCAGCATCGCCTGCATCGCCGAATTGTTGTTGGCGAACTGGATGACGTAGAGCGTCACGCCTGACGCCTTGACGTTCTGCGCCAGGAGCCGCAACCGCGCGTCCATGCTCGCCTGCGCCGCCGAATTGACGCCGAAGGCCGCCTTGTAGCCGTCGCCGTAGCCGCCGACGTTCTCGCCGTCGGTCAGCAACACGATGGCCTGCTGGCGGCGGGAGGGCGGATTGGGATCGGCCTGGTTCCACGGCACGGCCGGCGTGAGCACGCGCCAGGCCCAGCCGAGGCCGGCGGGCGCGTTGGTGTTGCCCTCGGGGGCGGTGAGCTGACCGATGGCCGTGGCGATGGCGCTTTTGCTGTTCTGCAAAGCGGTGATGCCGCGCGTGAAGCAGGGCGTGCATTCGTTGTTCGAGGGCGCGGACGAGCAGCGCGTGCTGCTCGACGCGGTCGGCTCGCCTTCGGCGCCGATCGGCTGCCAGCCCATCCAATCGCCGGTGGCGTGCAGCAGGTCGCCTTCGTAGATGTCGGCGTCGTTGGTCGAATTGCCGTCGTGCTTGTAGCGGTTGTAGACGCAGCCTTTCCAGCCGCTCGGCGGCGCGTTGAGCAACGGCACCGGCGAATTGTTGGCGTAATAGAGCAGGCTTTGGTTCGCGCCGGTGATGGGGTTGCGGAAGGTGGGCACCGCCTGCGTCGTCGTCAGCGCCGAATTGAACGTCACGCCGTTGCGTGTGACGTTGACCTTGCTGTTCCACGGCACGAGGCCGATTTTGAGCAGGTCTTTCGTCTCGTCGTCGCCGAACAGGATGTTGACCAGCGTGTTGGCGGCGTCGCGCGCCGCCTGAATGCGCGTTTTGCCGCCGCCGGCCGAGCTGGTCATCGAGCCCGAGACGTCGATGGCGAGCACGACATCGAGCAGCTGCTCCTGGCGCGTCACCTCGACTTCGGAACGCACCTGCATGGTCTCGATGCCGAGCACGCGCAGGAAGGTGGTGCCGAGCGTGGCGCTCGCGCGCAGGGTGAGGCGCGTGTTGTCCGGGCTGGCGACGATGGCGGGCCCCGTCACCGTCGCGCCCATGAAGTCGGGCGGGAAGTTCGCGGCGAAATACATCTGGATGTCGGCGTCGCGGCTCGCCGAGAAGATGACGCGTCCGCCCGCCAAGCCGGCGGCGTCGAGCGCCTGCGACAATCGCGATTTCACCAGATAGCCGCGCGTGGTGTCGATGGCGAGGCCGAGGAAGCCGACCAGCGGCACGATGGCGGTGGCGAGGAAGATGGCGATGCCGCCGCGCTCCTCGCGCGCGATGGCGTCGAGCGCGCGGCGCAACGTGCGCCAGAACAGGCGGAGCGGCGATGTCGTCATGGCGGTTCTCTGCGTCGCGGATGAAAGATGCGCCCGCAGAGTGGCAAAATCGCCTTACCAAGCCGTGAAGAATAGACCAAGTAAAATATGCATTTTAGCGATTGGCGCGGCGCGCAGGGCGAGGCCGATAAAATGCGATGGAATATAGCCTATTTGGCCTATGTCGGAGAGCGAGGCCGCCATCTCGGGCATTTTAGAAAAATCATTCAAGTATTGAATTCGACAGTTTGAGTCACAAGTCTTTCTTGTTGCGGTTTTTATCTAAAATCGTCGACGATTTGTCAGTATTTATTTCGCGAAGTCGAAAGTTTTTCTTGGATATTTACTATCCATTAAGAGCGGCGGCGCGAAGATCGTCTTACTGCGATCCCATCCCATGAAGGAGACCACGATGCTTATCGCCAACCTGCGCAGCCTGATCGCCGACGAGTCCGGCGCGACGGCCATCGAATACGGCCTCATCGCCGCTCTCGTCTCGGTCGCCGCCATCGGCGCCCTCGGCGCGATGGGCGAATCCTTGGAGACGATGTTCGAGAACGTGTCGAACGCGCTCGACACCGCCGTGACCGCTCCGGCGCCGGCCGAGCCGCCGGCCGGCGGCTAAGACCGCAGAGATTCGGGGTCGCGCGCGCGGCCCGGCGGAAACGGCCCCCCGGCGCGGATGCGCCGGACCGCCGCCGACCCCGAACCCTCCGCCTTCGCTCTCCGTCCGCACACGCGTCGTCATTCGAGGATTTCCATGTTCGCTCCCACCGTGATCCAGATCGTTCTTCTCGGCTGCGCCGGGCTGCTCGTCTGGGCGGCGGCGAGCGACATGCTACGTTTCCGCATTCCCAACCGCGTCTCGCTCGCCATCGCCGCCCTGTGGCCGGCCTATCTGCTGGCGAGCTGGATCGGCGGCGTTCCCGTCGCACCGCTTGGCGGGCTGATCGCCGGCCTCGGCGTCTTCGCCGCCGGCTTCCTGCTGTTCAATCGCGGCCTGCTCGGCGGCGGCGACGTCAAGCTGATGAGTGCCACGGCGCTATGGGCCGGCCTCTCCGGCCTCGCGCCGTTCGTCATCATCGTCGCGGCGGCCGGCGGCCTCCTGTCGCTCGGCATGGTCGCGGCCACGGGCCTCTCCTATATGCGCCAGCCGGCGCTGCGTCCCGCCGGGCTGCCGATGTGGCGCGCGCTGCTGCGCCAGCCGGCGCCCTACGGCGTCGCCATCGCCGCCGGCGGCCTGTTCACGCTGGCCCGCCTGGCCGGCTTCTCTTTCGCGCTGTAAGCGGCGAGGACGATCATGAGCCTGCGCAACATCCTGCTGCTGCTGTTCGCTCTCGTCGCCGCCGGCGGCACCGCGCTGGTGGCGCGCGGCTGGATGATGTCCGAGCGCGCCGCGCTCAGCGCCCAGCACAAGCCCGCGCCGATGCCGGCCTCGCAATTCGTGCTGGTGGCCAAAACCAACCTGCCGCTCGGCCGTTTCGTCAAAGCCGACGATTTTCGCTGGCAGGCCTGGCCCGAAGGCGCGCTCGCCCCGGCCTATCTGGTGCGCGGCAAGCGCCAGCCCGAGGAACTGGTCGGCGCGGTGTTGCGCGCCAGCCTGACCGCTGGCGAACCGGTGACTGAGGCGCGGCTGGTCAAGCCGGGCGACCGCGGCTTCATGGCGGCGGTGCTACAGCCCGGGATGCGCGCGCTGTCGCTGCCGATCAACGCCACCACCGGCATTTCCGGTTTCGTATTTCCGGGCGACCGCGTCGATCTGCTCGTCACCCATGCGATCGAGGCGGAGGGGGCGGGCAAGCGCAAGAGCGCGCTCGCGACCGAGACGGTGCTGAGCGATCTGCGCGTGCTCGCCGTCGATCAGATCATCGACGATCAAGCCAACAAGCCGCTGCTGGCCAAGACCGTGACCTTCGAGGTCACGCCGAAACAGGCCGAGATCGTGCGCGTCGCCGCGCGGCTCGGCAGCCTGTCGCTGACCTTGCGCAGCTTGGCCGACGAGGCGGCGCAGGAGGATCCGGCCATCCTCGACGCCGACGCTTTGGTCGCTTCGCTCGATCAGGGCGACGCCGGCGATGAGACCGCGGCGCGCAAGGCGCTGCTGAAGGCGCCGGAAGAAGGCCGCTTCACGGTGGACCGCGAGGTGAGCCGGCTGCTCGGCGGCCTCGGCGGCGGCGCGCAGAAGGTCGTCGTCATGCGCGGCGCCAAGAGCGAGCAGAAATCCTTCCGCGACGGCCAGCCGGACGCGCCGGCCGCCGCGAACGACGCCAACCCCGATGCGCCGGACGCCTATGCCGCGTCGGTCGAACCCCCTGAGGAGATGCAGCCATGATCCGAATTCTCCTCGCCGCCGGCTTGCTGCTGACGAGCCTGTCGCCGGCCTTTGCGGCGCAGCCCGGGGCGATGGTCGTCTCGACCCAGGCGACCGCCGTCAACATCGAGGTCAACAAGGGCCGCTTGGTGCGGCTGGAGCAGCCCGTCACCAGCGTGTTTCTCGCCGATCCGGCCATCGCCGACGTGCAGGTGAAATCGCCAACGCTGGTCTATGTCTTCGGCAAGAAGTCGGGCGAGACGTCGCTGTTCGCGGTCGACGGTCAGGACCAGCTGCTCGCCAATTTCCGCCTGACGGTCACGCACAATCTCAGCGCGCTCGATCAGGCGCTGCGCAAATACATTCCCGACGCGGCGATCACCGTCTCCTCGCTCGGCGACGCCGTGGTGCTGAGCGGCGCGGTCAAATCGCCCGACCAGGCGGAGGACGCGCGCAGCTTGGCGGCGCGCCTGGCCGGCGGCGACGCCAACGTCATCAACCGCATCGCCGTGCGCGGCCCGAACCAGATCAACCTGCGGGTGCGCATCGCCGAAGTGCAGCGCAGCGTCATCAAGCAGCTCGGCATCAATTGGGAAGCCATGCTCAACGCCGGCTCCTTCGCCTTCGGCCTCGCCACCGGCAACCCGGTGACGACGGCGGCGGGCAGCTTCATCACCCGCAACAACGTCGGCGGCTCGGCGACCAACAGCCTGTTCGGCGGTTTCAACGGCGGCAATTGGGACGTCAACGGCCTGATCGACGCGCTCGAAAGCGAGGGGCTGATGACGGTGCTGGCCGAGCCCAACCTCACGGCGACCAACGGCGAGACGGCGAGTTTCCTGGCCGGCGGCGAATTCCCCGTGCCGGTGCCGCAGGACACGGCGACGATCACCATCGAGTTCAAGAAGTTCGGCGTCGGCCTCGCCTTCACGCCGACGCTGCTGGCCGATGGCCGCATCAATCTGCGCGTGCGCCCGGAGGTGAGCCAGCTCACCAGCACCGGCGAGGTCCGCATCAACAATTTCTCGATCCCGGCGCTGACCACCCGGCGCGCCGAGACGACGGTGGAGCTCGGCTCGGGCCAGAGCTTCGCCATCGCCGGCCTGATCCAGAACAACGTGACGCACGACGTTCGGAAATTCCCGGGCCTCGGCGACCTGCCGATCCTCGGCGCGCTGTTCCGCTCCGACGGGTTCCGCCGCAACGAGACCGAGTTGGTCATCATGGTCACGCCCTACATCGTCAAGCCGGTGTCGAACGAGCGCATGGTCGCCGCGCCGACCGACGGGCTGGTCGCGCCGAGCGACGGCGAGCGCATCGCCAGCGGCGCGCTTTATAAGGCCCAGGCGCAAGGGCTTCCGCCGGGCCCGGCGCTGGCCGCTGGCCGCCGCCTGATCGGCCCCACCGGCTTCATGCTCGACTAGGAGACGCCCATGCGTTCGCCGCATCTTTCGCTGCTCGCCGTCCTGACGCTCGCAGCCTGCGCGCCGGCCGGTAGCTATTGGTCCGAGGCGCAATCGCCCAAGCGCAACCAGGTCGAGATGGTGCGCCTGAACCATGATGTCGCCCTGCCGGCCTCGGGCGCGCTGGCTCCCGCGCAAGCGGCGGCGCTCGACGCCTTCCTCGCGCGCCACGACATCGGTTTCGGCGATCAAGTCACCGTCGCGGCGGCGAACAGCAATCCGGCGGCGGTATCGGCCTATTTGCGCAAGCAGGGCATCGTCGCCGACGCTGGCGACGCCAACGGGATTCCAGCCGGCGCGGCGCGCGTGCAGGTCGAGCGCCATGTGATCGTGCCGCCCAATTGCCCTGACTGGCGCAAGCCGGGCACCGCCGATTATGGCAACGCGCCGATGGGCAATCTCGGCTGCGCCACCGCCGTCAACTTCGGCCTGATGCTGGCCGATCCGCGCGACCTGATCCAAGGCCGCGCGCCGGGCGACGCCGACGGCACGGCCGCCGCCGCCGCCATGCAGCGCTATCGCGCCGACAAGGTCAAAGCGCTGCCCAAGGGGAGCACGACGGAATGAGCGCCGCCGCCGCGCGCGAAGCCGGATCGAGCGCGGGCGCGCCGGGCGAGGCGGGCGCGAGCGTCGCGCTGCTCGGCTTTCTCGCCGACGAGGTGACGCGCCAGACGCTGGCGCGGCTCGCCGGCGAGCGCAAATGGCGCGATCCGGTGATCGAGAGCGGCGGCGTCGAGGCGGCGCGGCGCTATCTCGAAGACGGCCGCCAGGCGGACGGCGACCTGCTGGTGGTCGATCTGTCGGATGCCGCGGAGCCGCTCGCCGCCATCGAGGGCCTGGCTGACGTCTGCGAGCCGGGCACGCGCGTCGTCGCGCTCGGCGTCGCCAACGACGTGAAATTGTTCCGCGCGCTGATCGAGGCTGGCGTCGCCGACTATCTGGTCAAGCCGGTGTCGGCCGACGATCTCGGCCGCGCTATCGACCAGGCGATGGGCGCGAAAGCGGCGGAGGCCGCCAAGCCGCAAAGCCATGTCATCGCGATCATCGGCGCGCGCGGCGGCGTCGGCGCGTCCACCGTCGCGCTCAATCTCGCCTGGCTCTTGTCGCAAGAGCGCGGCCGCAAGGTGGCGCTGGTCGATCTCGACCTGCATTTCGGCAGCATCGCCCTGTCGCTCGATCTCGAGACCGGCAGCGGCTTTCGCGACGTGCTGCAAAATCCTTCGCGCATCGATCCGCTGTTCCTGGAGCGCGCCTCGCTGCGCGCCGCCGAGCGGCTGATCGTGCTCGGCACCGAGGAGCCGCTCGCGGCGGCGCGCCATTGGGACGCGGGCGCGTTCCGGCCGCTGCTCGACGAATTGACCCAGGCGCACGAGATCGTGCTGCTCGACCTGCCGCGCGCCATGGCGCTGGAGCATCCCGAGCTGCTCGCTGCCGCCGACCAGGCGGTGATGGTGGCCGATCTGTCGCTGCCGTCGCTGCGCGACGCGCTGCGGCTGAAAACGCTGATCGGCGCGCTGTCGCCGCGCGCGCGCGCGAGCCTGTGGCTCAACCGGCCGCGTCCGCCGGGCAAGAACGACGTGCCGCCGGCGGAATTCGCCAAGACGCTCGGCGCGCCGGCCGCCGGCGATCTGCCGTACGATCCGAAAGCCGCGGCGCTGGCGGCGGGGAGCGGCAAGCCGCTTGTCGCGGTCGCCAAGAACGCCAAGGCGGCGCAGGCGTTGCGCAAGCTGGCGGCCGGCCTCGCCGCGCCGAAAGCGCCGGCCGCGCGCCGCCGCGGCCTGCTGGCGCGGCTGCTCAAATCATGAAAGCGCCGGGCAAGGCCCCCGTCTTCGGCCGCCGCGTGCTGCGGCCGGAAGGCGAGGTGACGCCTTTTCCCGTGCCGCCGCGCCGCGAGGCGGCGAGCGCCGCCGCGCCATCCGAGACCGCGCCAAACGAAGCCCCGCTGTCCGAAGCCGCGCTGTCTGAGGATAGTCCCGAGCGCCGCCGTTTGCAGGCGCAGTCGATCTTTCTGCAGAAAGTCGATCTCGCCGTGCTCGGCCGCTTGCCGCGCGCCGCGCTCGCCGAGCAGGTCGGCGCGCTGCTCGACGAGATCCTCGCCGAACGCCGCCTGACGTTGGGCGGCGGCGAGCGCGACGGCCTGATCGCCGATCTGGTCGAAGGCATCGCCAATCCGCAAGCGATTCGCGCCGTGCCGCCGCCAGTGGAGAACGGCGAGGAGGACAAGCTCGCCCTGCCGACGCCGAGCCCGCGCAGCCCGGCGGCCAGCGCCGAGCGCGAGAACCTGGAAAGCGCCAAGGCGCGCATCCAGACGATCCTCATGGAGCGCATCGACGCCGCCGCCGCCGCGCGCCTGCCGCGCAAGGAAATCTCGCGCCAGATCAGCAACATCGTCGTCGACATCCTCGGCGAGTTGAAATTGCATCTCAACCTGATCGAGCAGCGCGATCTGGTGCAGATGCTGATCAACGACATGCTCGGCCTCGGCCCGCTCGAGCCGCTGCTCGCCGACGACGCCGTCACCGACATCATGGTCAACGGCGCCAAGCAGGTCTATGTCGAGCGCAAGGGCAAGCTCGAACTGACCGACGTCACCTTCCGCAACGACGCTCATGTGATGAGCATCGCCACGCGCATCGTGACGCGCATCGGCCGGCGCATCGACGAGACCAGCCCGCTGGTCGACGCGCGCCTGGAAGACGGCAGCCGCGTCAACATCATCGGCCCGCCGCTCGCCATCGACGGCCCCAGCATCTCGATCCGAAAATTCTCCAAGAAGTCGATCACGCTCGATGTCATGGCGCGCCAGAACAATCTGTCGGCGGAGATGGCCAAGGCGCTCAAGATCGCCTCGCGCTGCCGGCTCAACCTGTTGATCTCCGGCGGCACCGGCTCGGGCAAGACGACCCTGCTCAACGCCATGTCGCAATTGATCGACCATGGCGAGCGCATCGTCACCATCGAGGACGCGGCCGAGCTGCAATTGCAGCAGCCCCATGTCGTGCGCCTGGAAACGCGGCCTGCCAATCTCGAAGGCCATGGCGAGATCACCATGCGCGATCTTCTCAAGAACGCGCTGCGCATGCGGCCCGACCGCATCATCCTCGGCGAAGTGCGCGACGCCGCCGCGCTCGACATGCTCCAGGCCATGAACACCGGCCATGACGGCTCGATGTGCACCTTGCACGCCAACAACCCTCGCGAGGCGCTGACCCGCCTGGAGAACATGGTGGCGATGGCCGGCGTCAACCTGCCGAGCCATGCCGTGCGCACGCAAATCGCCTCAGCCGTCCACATGATCGTGCAGGTCAGCCGCATGCGCGACGGCGTGCGCCGCATCACCAACGTGACTGAAGTGGTCGGCATGGAAGGCGACGTCATCACCACGCAGCCTTTGTTCCAGTACGAATTTCAGGGCGAGAACAGCGACGGCTTGCTCAAGGGCGCCTACAAGCCCTCCGGCTTGCGGCCGCATTTTATGCCCAAGGCGGAATATTACGGCCTCGGCAAGACGCTGATGGAAGCGGTCGCCGGCGCGGCGGAGGGGCCAGCGCGATGAACCAGGCGGACATCGTCACCGTCGCGGTCTTCGCCGGCGCGCTCTTGTGCCTCGGCTGCCTCGGCCTGGTTCTGAACGGCGGCGCGGCGCGGCGGCGCGCCGGACGCTACGAGGGCGTGCGGCGCAAATGGAGCCCGGCGGAGGACGCCGACGCGGGCGCGAGCCTGCTGCGCGGCGACGACGAGGCCCGGCTCGGGGCGGCCTTGCTGCGCTTCATGCCGCGCGGCCACATGCTCAGCCACCGGCTCGCCAAGGCGGGGATCGCGCTGTCGCCCGGCCGCTACGCCATGCTCAATCTTTTGGTCGGGGTGTTGGTGGGCGGCGCGCTCAAGCTCGCCTTGGGCCTGCCGCTGGCGCTCTGCGCCGCCGCCGGCATCGCGGCCGGCCTCGGCCTGCCGCATCTCGTCGTCGCGCGCATGACCGAGCGCCGGCTCAAGCGATTCGGCCAGCTTTTCCCCGAAGCGATCGACCTGATGGTGCGCGGCATCCGCTCCGGCCTGCCGATCAGCGAGACGATCGCCTCCATCGGCCAGGAGCTGGCCGATCCGGTCGGGCCGGAATTTCGCCGCATCACCGACGCGGTCAAGCTCGGCCAGCCGCTCGAGGAGGCGCTGTGGGACGTCGCGCGCCGGCTCGACACGCCGGAGTTCAAGTTCTTCGTCATCAGCCTGTCGGTGCAGCGCGAGACCGGCGGCAATCTCGCCGAGACGCTGGAGAACCTGTCCGAGGTGCTGCGCAAGCGCCTCCAGATGCAGCTCAAGATCAAAGCCATGTCGTCGGAGGCCAAGGCCAGCGCCTATATCATCGGCTCGCTGCCCTTCATCATGTTCGCCATCCTCATGCTGATGAACCCGGGCTACGTGGGCAAGCTGTTCACCGATCCGCGCGGCGTGATCCTCGTCGGCATCGGCCTGGCGACGATCTGCGTCGGCGCGTTCGTCATGTCCAAGATGGTGAAGTTCGAGATATGACCGAATTGCTCGCCATGCTGCCGCCCGGCGTCAGCCCGATCGATGTGCTCACGGCCTTGTCCGGTCTCGCGGCCTTCGCCGCGTTCCTCGCCGTATGGCAAGGCTTGCGGATGCGCGCGCCGATCCTCGCGCGCACGAAAAGCTTGCTGGCGCGTCGCGAAGAGCTGCTCGCGCAATATCTTCGCCAGGAGCGGCGCAAGCCCGCGGCCGAAGGCGCGCAGAACATCATGGCGCGCGTCGTGCAGAAGCTGCGCCTGCTGCAAGGCCAGAAGACCCAGGAGATGCGCGAGAAGCTGGCCCAGGCCGGCCTGCGCTCGCGCGAGCATCTCGTCGCCTTCCTGTTCGCCAAGCTGGCGCTGCCGCTCGCCTTCGGCGTGGCGGCGCTGGTGCTGCTCAAGGGGCTCGGCCTGTTCAAGCTCACGCCCAACAACGAACTGCTGGCGTGCTTCGGCGCGGTGCTGTTCGGATTCATGGGGCCGGGAATCTGGCTCAAGAACAAGATCGACAAGCGCTATCAGGCGATGCGCAAGGGCGTGCCGGACGCGCTCGACCTGCTGGTGATCTGCGTCGAGGCCGGTTTGAGCCTGGATGCCGCGCTCGGCCGCGTCGCGCGCGAGTTCGGCCCCGGCGCGCCGGAGCTGGCGGACGAGTTCCGCCTGGCCGCCATCGAATTGGGCTTCCTGCCGGAACGCCGTCAGGCGCTCGACAATCTCGCCAAGCGCGCCGATCTGCCGGCGATCCGCGCGCTGGTCGGCTCGTTGCAGCAGACCGAGAAATACGGCACGCCGCTGGCGCAATCGTTGCGCGTGCTAGCCGGCGAGTTCCGCGCCGAGCGGATGCTGCGCGCCGAGGAAAAGGCGGCGCGCCTGCCGGCGACGCTTACCGTGCCGATGGTCGTGTTCATCCTGCCGACCCTGTTCATCGTGCTGATCGGGCCGGCGGTGCTGAACGTGATCGATTCGCTGCGGAAGATGTAGCGCCTAGGGCGCGCTGTCCGTTTCGGGCTTGCGGCCCGGCGGCATCGGCGCGGCCGTGGCGACGCCGAAGATGGCTGCGGCGCGGCGGCCTTGCGCCATGCCGCGCAGCGTCTCGTAATAGGCGAGATTGTTCTGCACCGTGCGCTCGTCGAAGTCGATGCGGATCAGCTTGGCCGCTTCGGCGTTGCGGCCGGCGAGGCCGTAGACCAGAGCGAGGTTCTGGCGCGGCCGCGCGCCGGCGCGCGGCTCGTCCACCAGCTTGGCGAGCAGGCCGATGGCCTGGTCGTAATCGCCTGCGAGCGCGCTCGACAAGGCGAGATTGTTGCGCAGCGACGGATCGTTCGGCGCAAGCGCCAGGCCGCTGCGATAGCTAGCCTGAGCGGTCGCGCTGTCGCCGCTCATGTCGTGGGCGACGCCCATGCCGTTGTAGAGCCGGGCGTCGGGCTTGAGCGCGAGCGCGGCCTGGAAATTTTCGAGCGCCAGGCGCGGCTGGTTGAGCGCGATCAGCGTGTTGCCGAGGCCGCGCAGGGCGTCGGCATTCTTGGGATCGCTTGCGAGCGCGGCGCGATAGATGTCGGCGGCGTCGTTATGCGCGCCGAGCGCGCCGAGCGTCTGCGCCAGCTCGCCGGCGATGTCGCCGCGGCCGGGCGCGAGATCGTAAGCGTTCTTGTAAAGCATCACGGCGTTCGGCAGGTCGCCGGCGTCGCGCGCGCCGCGCGCGCTGCGCAGCAGCGCGTTGGCGGCCGCGCCCGGGGCGTCGCCGGCGGCGGCGCGCAGCGAC
>JBKBHI010000012.1:0-109049 GCA_046297835.1 Alphaproteobacteria bacterium
TGAAGGCGGTCGACAAGTTCGAGTACCGCCGCGGCTACAAGTTCTCGACCTACGCCACCTGGTGGATCCGCCAGGCGATCACCCGCTCGATCGCCGACCAGGCGCGCACCATCCGCATCCCGGTGCATATGATCGAGACGATCAACAAGCTGGTGCGCACCAGCCGCCAGATGCTGCACGAATTCGGCCGCGAGCCGACGCCGGAGGAATTGGCCGAGCGTCTCGGCATGCCGCTGGAGAAGGTGCGCAAGGTGCTGAAGATCGCCAAGGAACCGATCAGCCTCGAAACGCCGATCGGCGACGAGGAGGATTCGCATCTCGGCGATTTCATCGAGGACAAAAACGCCGTCCTGCCGCTCGACGCCGCGATCCAGTCGAACCTGCGCGAGACGACGACGCGCGTGCTCGCCAGCCTGACGCCGCGCGAAGAGCGCGTGCTGCGCATGCGCTTCGGCATCGGCATGAACACCGACCACACGCTGGAAGAAGTCGGCCAGCAGTTCTCCGTCACGCGCGAGCGCATACGCCAGATCGAGGCGAAGGCGCTCCGCAAGCTGAAGCATCCCAGCCGCTCGCGGCTGCTGCGCAGCTTCCTGGATACTTAGGATTTATCCGGCGGGCGCATTTTGCGCGTCCGCCGATTTCCCCCGCTTTCGCCTCGGCCGCGTTGCCACGACCTTCGGATCATGGCAGCGTAAGGCCGCGTCTGCGTCGCGCACAGTGGGCCTGTAGCTCAATTGGTTAGAGCCGACCGCTCATAACGGTCTGGTTGCAGGTTCAAGTCCTGCCGGGCCCACCATTTTCTCTCTCAGTGACCGCGATAGAACAGGGTGCGCTTCTCCCCGCAATGTGCAGAATCGCGTCCCAGCAACGATCATGGGAGCGCGCAAATGAAAACCCTCGGCTTCATCGGCACTGGCGGTATGGGCAGCGGCATGGCCGCCAACCTCATCAAAGCCGGCCACAAGCTGGTCGTCACCGATCTTAATCGCGCGCAGGCGGCCAAATTGGAGGCGCAGGGCGCGACGTTCGTCGAATCGCCGAAGGCCGTCGCCGAATCCTCGGAACTGGTGCTCTCCATGCTGCCGCACAACGATGCCGTGAAGGCCGTCGGCCTCGGCAAAGGCGGGCTGGTCGAGGCGGCGGGCGGCGCGAAGGTCTGGATCGATTTTTCCAGCATCGACAAGGCGACCATCGTCACGACCGCCAGCGAACTTTCCAAGAAAGGCTGGACCGTGGTCGACGCCTCGGCCGGCGGCGTCGAGGAGGTGGCGGCGGCGGGCGAACTAGCGCTGTGGCTTTCGGGGCCCAAGGACCAGTTCGACGCGCATCTGCCGATCTTCCAGGCGATGGGTAAATCCATTCTGCATGTCGGCGAGCTCGGCAATGCCAAGATGGTCAAGAACGCCATGGCGATGATCGCCGCCGTGCAGCACATGAGCTATGTCGAGGTCACGCGCTGGCTGGAGAAAGGCGGGCTGGACGCCGCGACGTTCCAGACGGTGGTGAAGAACTCGCAGCAAGATTGCGTCGGCACCCGGCGCATCATGGAGACGGTGGCGAGCCGCAAATACAAGCCGCGCAAATCCTGGATGCCGAAGGACATCAACTTCGGCCTCGATATGGCGCGCGACATGGAAGTGCCGATGCCCTTCGTCAACCTCGCCTCGCAGATGTTCGCCGTCGCCCAGGCGACGGGCCTGGACGGCTATGAAGCCACCGGCATCGCCTGCAACGTCTATGACGTGCTGAACGGCAAGCCGCCCGCGGCGAAATGACGGCCGCGCGCTGCGGAAGCGTTCCGCAGCGCGCAATTTTTTCGGCTTTTGGGCCGTTTCCCGCCATTGCTTTTGCCGCCGCTTGGCCTAGCATTTCCCTCAATCAAGCCGAGCCATAGCCGGCGCAAGACGAGGGACGGCCCATGACTATCGCGACGACTCAAGCGGCCCAGCGGAATTCCTGGCGCGCCAGCGCGCGCGAGCTGCCCACCGCCGAGATGATGAAGCCGATCGGCGGCTCGGCGGCTTGGCGGCCCGAAGATTTCGCCGGCGACGACCGCTGGATCTACCGTTTGAGCGACGCCGAGATCGCCGAGATCATGGCCGCCGTGGCGCGCATCGAGAGCGCCGGGCTCGGCCTGATGGACATCGGCCGCGACGAGTTCGCCGTGCCGACGCTCGCGGCCGGCCTCGCCGACGTGCGCGAGGAATTGCTGCGCGGGCGCGGCTTCGCCCTGGTGCGCGGCCTGCCGATCGCGGGGCGCTCGCGCCTGCAGACCGCCATCGCCTTCTGGGGCATCGGCGCGCATATCGGCCGCGCCATCTCGCAGAACACCAAGGGCCAGCTGCTCGGCCATGTCACCGACATCGGCGGCGACTACAACAAGGTGCGTGGCTACATGACCAAGTCGCAGATGAATTTCCACTGCGACCGCGCCGATTTCCTGTCGCTCTGCTGCCTGCATCCGGCCAAGGCCGGCGGCGCGCACCGCATCTGCTCGTCGGTGACGCTACACGACGAAATGCTGAAGCGCGATCCGCAACTGGTCGAAGAGCTGACCTTCCGCTTCTATCGCGGGCGCGCCGTCGATATCGGCGAGGGCGACCTGCCCTATATCCGCCAGCCGGTGTTCAGCATCACCGACGGCCATTTCGCCGCGCGCGGCGTCAGCGCCGCCATCCGCAAGGGCCAGCAGATCGAGGGCGTGCCGCCGCTCACGGCCAAGCAGATCGAGGCGATGGAGGCCTATAAAGCCATCGCCGACGAGATCGCCATCGACATCGACTTCCAGCCCGGCGACATCTCCTTCGTGCAGAACCATGTGACGCTGCATTCGCGCACCGGCTTCGAAGATTGGCCGGAGCAAGAGCGCAGGCGCCACCTGTTGCGCCTGTGGCTGTCGAGCGACGGGGCTTATCCCGTGCATCCCGACATCGAGCGGGAAATCCGCGGCGTCGTCCTGCCCGACACCGTGCTGCGCGCCTCGCTCGAAGTCGTCTGAGGCGCGCGCTTAGCGCGCCATCAGCACCGGCAGCTTGGCGCGCTCGAGCATATGGCGGGTGAAGCCGCCGAACACCCACTCGCGCAAGCGGCCGCGGGTATAGGCGCCCATCACCAGCAGGTTCGCGTCCACCGCGCGCGCGGCCGCCTCCAGGGCGGCTTCGACGCTGCCGGCTTTGGGCGCGGCCTGCGTTTCGGCGGCGATGCCGTGCCAGGCGAGATAATCGACCAGCGCGCCGGCGATGGCGGCGGTGAAATTCTTTTCCGCGACGGTGCAGATCACCACGCGCTTCGCGCGCGCGAGCAGCGGCAGAGCCGCGCCGACGGCGCGAAACGCCTCGCTGCTGCCGTTCCAGGCGATCAGCACGGCGCCGCCGAGCAAAGGCGCGGATGCGCCGGCGGGCGCGAACAGCACCGGCCGTCCCTCATGCAACAGCGTCAGTTCATGGCCGAGCGTGTCGCCGCCGCGCGCGGCCGGCGGCGGGAGGATGAGAAGGTCGGCGAGCGGGCTGGCGCGGCCGAGCGCTTCCTGCGCCCCGGCTTCGCGCCAGGCGGCCGAGGGCCGGCGGCCGCCGCCAGCGCGCTCGGCGGCCGTCAGGCGGTTGGCGATGCGCCAAGCCTCGAATTTGCCCCGGGCCGCATCGGCCGTCTCGCGCCACACCGTTTCGGCCTGGGCCGCCAGATCGCGGTAGACCGAGGGAAACAGGCCGAGCCCGGTCGGCGGCGGCGTCAGGCAGGGGTTGGGGCGGGCGTAGGCGGCGTCGATATGGCCCTTGAACGCCTCGGCCAGCTCATGGGCACGGGCCAGCACGGCGTCGTCGGCCGGGCCGCCGCTCACGTGGGCGGTGATTACGCAGATCGTCATGTGGCACCTCCGATTGTTCGCGCAGTATCGGGCGCGGCGGCGGCGGGCACGTTGATCTCGATCAAGGGCGGATATCGGCGAAAGAGCCGGCCGATTGACCTTCCCTCCATGGGAAGCTCCATGCTGGCGCTTCAACCGCCAGGAGAGACGCCATGCCGCAATCGCTCGTCAAAGTTTGTTTCCTCGCTCTTGCCCTGGGCGCCGGCGCCCCGCCGGCCATCGCCCAGACGGGCCATGGCAGCCATGGAGCCGGGCACGGGGCCGCGCCCCTGAGCGCCATGCCCCCGAGCGCCGTGCCGATGAGCGCCGCGTCGCAGGCCTATATGGAGGCGATGAAAGTCATGGATCGCGACATGGCGGCGATGCCGATGACCGGCAAGGCCGGCGTCGATTTCGCCGCCATGATGATTCCGCATCATCAGGCCGCGATCGACATGGCCAACGCCTATCTCGCCAGCGGTGACAAGGATCCCGAGCTGACGCAGCTGTCGCGCGAGATCGTCGCCGCGCAGGAACGCGAGATCGCCTTTCTCAGAGGCTGGCTCGCAAAACAACCGCGCTAGACGGGCGAGACTCGTCAGGGGATTCGGGGTAGCGGCGAAGGGTTTCGCGCGACTGTCGCCGATGTGTCATCCCCATGACCCGGAAACTTCACATGGCTTCTTTAGGCAGGGGTTCCTCTTGCGATAACCCTTCAGCCTCCAGGAGCATGACATGGTCGGAACGTCCCGCCTCGCCACCCTGCTCGCCGCCGCCGGTCTGGCGTTCGGCGCCTCTTTCGCCGCCAGCCCCGCCGCCGCTCAGGCGCAGGATTGCCCGCGCGGCCAGCTCGACGTCCGCTTCTGCGATCGCGACGGCGATCTCGTCGCCGACGCGCCCACCCATCCCAAGCAGTTCGTCAATCCCTCGACGCTGATCTTCGCCTACACCCCGGTCGAAGATCCCTCGGTCTACGCCAAGGTGTGGGACGGCTTCATTAAGCATATGGAGAAGACGACGGGCAAAAAGACCGTTTTCTTCCCGGTCCAGTCCAACGCCGCGCAGCTCGAAGCCATGCGCTCGGGCCGTCTGCATGTCGCGGGCTTCAACACCGGCAGCAACCCCATCGCCGTGAACTGCGCCGGCTTCGTGCCCTTCACCATGATGGCGGCGAAGGACGGCTCGTTCGGCTACGAGATGGAGATCATCACTCATGTCGATTCGCCGATCAAAGCCGTCGCCGACCTGAAGGGCCGCACGCTGGCCTTCACCGACCAGAACTCCAACTCGGGCTTCAAGGCGCCGTCCGCGTTGCTCAAGGCCGAGTTCAAGCTCGAAGCCGACAAGGACTTCAAGACGGCGTTCTCCGGCAAGCACGACAATTCGGTCATCGGCGTCGTGAACAAGGACTATGACGCCGGCGCCGTGGCCAATTCGGTGATGAAGCGCATGATCGAGCGCAACGTCGTCGACGGCAGCAAGATCCGCACGATCTACAAGTCGCAGACCTTCCCGACCACCGGCTATGGCCATGTCTACAACCTGCATCCGGACCTCGCCGCCAAGGTCAAGGAAGCCTTCTCCACTTTCCAGTGGGAAGGTTCGGCGCTGCAGAACGAGTTCAAGGCCGAAGGCCAGTTCCTGCCGATCACCTACAAGCAGCACTGGGACGTGATCCGCAAGATCGACGCCGCCAGCAACGTCAGCTACGCCTGCAAGTAAGGCGCGATCCAGGCGATTGAGGACAGGGCCGATGTTGCGTCTCGACGAGCTGACCAAACGCTATCCGACCGGCGATCTCGCTTTGCGCGGGGTTTCCCTGACGGTGCCGGATGGTCAAGTCGTCGCGCTCATCGGCCCGTCCGGCGCCGGCAAAAGCACTTTGATCCGCTGCATCAACCGCTTGGTCGAGCCGACCGGCGGGCGGGTGCTGCTCGGCGAGCGCGACCTCGCCAGCCTGGGGCAGGGCGGCTTGCGCCGCGCGCGCCGCAAGATCGGCATGATTTTCCAGGAATATGCCTTGGTCGAACGGCTGACGGTCATGGAGAACGTCCTGTCGGGCCGGCTCGGCTATGTCGGTTTCTGGCGCAGCTGGTTCCGCCGCTTTCCCGAAGCCGACGTCGCCGAGGCCTTCCGCATCCTCGATCGCGTCGGCCTGAGCGAGATGGTCGACAAGCGCGCGGACGCTCTCTCCGGCGGCCAGCGCCAGCGCGTCGGCATCGCCCGCGCGCTGATCCAGCAGCCTGAATTGCTGCTGGTCGACGAACCGACCGCGAGCCTCGATCCTAAGACGGCGCGCCAGATCATGCGCTTGCTGTGCGAGCTTTGCCTCGAGCGCGGACTGGCGGCGATCATCAACATGCATGACGTCCTGCTCGCCCAGATGTTCGCCCAGCGCATCGTCGGGCTGCGCCAGGGCCAAGTGGTGTACGACGGCCCGCCGCAGGGGCTGACTCCGGCGACGCTGACGGAAATCTACGGCGAGGAAGATTGGGAAGCGACCATGCGCCGCGATCCGGACGACGACGCCGACATCGCCGACGAGGAGCGCTTGCGCGATCTCATGATACGAGCCAATTGATGCGCCGATGACGGTTGTCGCCCAAGAACCTGCCGCCTATCCCCGCCGCTGGCGCCGGCCGCCGTTCATCGCCAACCCGTTCTGGCGTTGGGCGATCTTCCTTGCCATCGGGGTCTATCTCGCCCTCGCCTTCGGCACGCTGGAGATCAATTGGCAGCGCGTTGCCGAAGGGTTGCCGCGCGGCCAGCGTTTTCTCGCCGCGTTCTTTCCGCCGGACTTCGTCTCCCGCGCCGACGAAATTGTCGACGGCATTCTCGAAAGCCTGTGGATGACCGTCGTCGCTACCGCGCTCGGCATCGCCTTGTCGGTGCCGATCGCGCTCGGCGCCGCGCGCAATATCGCGCCCCTGCCGATCTATTATTTCTGCCGCGCCGTTCTCGCGGTGTCGCGCAGCTTCCAGGAAATCATCATCGCCATATTTTTCGTCAAGCTGTTCGGCTTCGGCCCGCTCGCAGGCATGCTCACCATCGTCGTCGCGACGATCGGCTTCTACGGAAAATTGCTCGCCGAAGACATCGAGGACATGGATCCTGCGCCGGCCGAGGCGGTGCGCGCCGCCGGCGCCGGCTGGTTCCAATGGCTCAATTACGCCGTGCAGCCGCAGGTCATGCCGCGCATGATCGGCTTGGCGCTCTATCGGTTCGACATCAACTTCCGGGAATCGGCCGTGATCGGCATCGTCGGCGCGGGCGGCATCGGGGCGACGCTGAACACCGCGTTCGACCGTTACGAATTCGGCACGGCGGCGGCGATCCTCATCGTCATCATCGCCATCGTCATGGCGGTCGAATATTCCTCGGGTTTCATACGCAAATGGGCGCAATGACATGCCGGTGAGCGCGACCGAGCGCGCCGAGAAAATCTGGCGGCGGCGCGCCGCGCGCCGCGATTGGGCGATCTGGGCGGCGTGGCTCGCCAGCGTCGCGTTGTTCGTCGTCTGCTTCCAGTTCATTTCCGAACGCACCATCTGGCTGTTCGTCGCCGACGTGCCCGAACAGGCGGCCGATCTCGGCGCGCGCATGGTGCCCCCGCAATGGGACTACATGTCAGTGCTGTGGCTGCCGCTGTGGGACACTATCAACATGGCGACCCTGGGAACCTTGCTCGCGATCATCCTTTCGGTGCCGACGGCCTTTCTCGCGGCGCGCAACACGACCCCGAACGCCTATTTCGTGCGCCCCGCCGCGCTGTTCGTCATCGTCGCTTCGCGGTCGATCAATTCGCTGATCTGGGCTTTGCTGCTCGTGGCGATTCTCGGTCCCGGCATATTCGCCGGCATCATCGCCATCGCTTTGCGTTCCATCGGCTTCATCGGGAAGCTGCTTTATGAAGCCATCGAGGAGATCGACGCCAGCCAAGTCGAGGCTGTGACCGCGAGCGGCGCGAAGCCGTCGCAGGTCATGTCGTACGGCATCGTGCCGCAAATCATGCCGGCCTTCGCCGGCATCACCTTGTTCCGCTGGGATATCAATATCCGGGAATCCACCGTGCTCGGACTCGTCGGCGCCGGCGGCATCGGCCTGCAACTCAACGCGGCGATCAGCCAGCTCGCTTGGACCAAAGTGTCGGTGATCTTGATCGCGATTCTCGCGACGGTCGTCGTCAGCGAATGGATCTCCGCCCGGGTCCGCCACGCCGTCATCTGACGGCGTTGGGCATGGTTGCCGACAAAGCGTCGGAACCGGACGATTGCCGTGGAACAGCCCGTCCCGCTTCTCGTTGGTGATGTATCCGCAGGCCGAGCGCGCGTCGCGCGCGAAGCTTCTGCGGAACGCCATCGCGAAGGAGATCGACATGACGGACATCACACAAATCACCAGCGGTTCCGCCATCCCCGCCGAGAAGGTCATCGACACCAGCGTCTACAACGCAGCTGGTGAGAAGCTCGGCAGCATCGAGGACATCATCATCGACAAGGTGAGCGGCCGCTCGCTCTACGCCATCATGGCGTTCGGCGGCTTTCTCGGCCTCGGCCACAAGCACCATCCGCTGCCCTGGTCGGTATTGACCTACGACAAGGACAAGGAAGGCTATGTCGTGAACCTCGACAAGAAGCAGCTCGAGGGCGCGCCGGGCTATGACGAGGACGATGTCGAATGGACGCCGACCTACGGCCGCGGCGTCGATAGCTATTACAAGGTGCCGACCTACTGGATGGACTGACCGGCAAGACTGGCCGCGCCGAGGCCGAAAGCCCGCCCTCGCAAGGGCGGGCTTTCGCTTTTCCAGGGCCCGTCCGCTTCGCGAAAGCGCCCTCCTGACCGTCGCGGGCCGATAGGCTATAATGGCGGTCCGGGATTCGGCGGGGGTACACGGTGGGCCCGCCGCGTTCCGCCGGGGACGCCGTGCGCATGAATAACTGGAAAAGCTATTACTTCTCAGCCGCGCCCTATTTGGTGCTCGGTCTTGCCCTGGCGGCGACTTATTTCGGCTGGCGGCTGCTCGACAGGGCCGTCGAGGAACGGGTGGCCCAGCGCTTCCGCGAGGAGAGCGAGGATACGGTCCGCGCCATCGAGACGCGTCTGCGCGCCTACGAATTGATGCTGCGCGGCGGCCTTGGCCTGTTCATCGGCTCGGACGACGTGACGCGCGGCGAGTTCAAGTCCTACGTCGACACGCTCGGCCTGCGCGAGAATTATCCGGGCATCCAGGCGTTCGGCTACGCCCGCATCGTGCCGCGCGCCGACCTGGCGGCTCACGAGGGAGGTGTCCGGGCCGAGGGCTTCGCCGAATACGCGGTCTATCCGCCCGGCGAACGGGACAGCTACACCGTGATCCATTTCATCGAGCCGATGACCGCGCGCACGCGCCGCGCCATGGGGTACGATGTCGCGTCCGAAGCCAACCGCCGCGCCGCCCTGGCGCGCGCCCGCGACAGCGGCGAAGCCTCGATCACCAACAACATCCGTCTGGTGCAGGAACCGCAGGACGCGCCGCAGCCCGGTTTTTCCATGTTCTTGCCTTTCTACATGGGCGATGGTTTGCCGCAGACCGTGGAGGAGCGCCGCGCCCGCATCGCCGGCTACGTCTATGCGCCGTTCCGCATGTACGACCTGATGGACGGCATCCTGCCCGACGAACGCCGCTTGGTCAGTTTCGCTATCTACGACGGCGTCGAAGTGTCGGCGGACAGCCTGATGTTCGACAGCGCCTTGCCCGGCGCGGACAGCGGCGCGCGCGAGGGCATCCGGCAACTCGCGTTCGGCGGCAAGATTTGGACCCTGCGCATCCTCGATGCGACGGCCTTTCGCGCGATGACCGCGTCCTACGAGGGACGCGTCGCGGCGATCGTCGGCATCGCCCTCAGCCTGATTCTGTTCCTGCTCACGCTCTTGCTGCGGCGCATGCTGATCGAGCGGCGTCAGGCGGCCGAGGCGATGCTCGAAACCGAGCGCAAGCTGGCCCAAGCGCAGAAGATGGAATCGATCGGCCATCTCACCGGCGGGGTGGCGCACGATTTCAACAACCTGCTCCAGGTCATCCTCGGCAACAACGACCTGCTGGTCGAGGAACTCGCCGACCGGCCGCATCTGCGCGCCATGGCGGAAATGTCGCGCTCGGCCGCCGAGCGCGGCGCGGAGCTGACGCACCGCCTGCTGTCTTTCGCCCGCAAGCAGGCGCTCGATCCCAAGCCGTGCGACCTCAACAAGCTGGTTGCCGGCATGGACGACTTGCTGCGCCGCACGCTCGGCGAACAGATCTCGGTCGAGACGGCCCTGCAACCGGAACTCTGGCCGGCCTCGCTCGACGCGCCGCAGATGGAAAGCGCGCTGCTCAATCTCTGCATCAACGCGCGCGACGCCATGCCCGACGGCGGCCGCGTCGTGCTCGAGACCGCCAACGCCACGCTCGACGAAGTCTATGCGGCGGCGCAGGGCGAAGTGACGCCCGGCGATTATGTCATGGTCGCCGTCTCCGACAACGGCGTCGGCATGGATGCGGCGACCTTGGCGCAAGCGTTCGAGCCGTTCTTCACCACCAAGGAGGTCGGCAAGGGGAGCGGCCTCGGCCTGTCGATGGTCTACGGCTTCGCCAAACAGTCGAATGGCCATGTCAGAATCTATTCAGAGGCGGGCCAGGGCACGACCGTGCGGCTCTACCTGCCGCGCGCCGCGGGAGGGGCGGCGCAGCAGCTCGCGTCGCCGCCCGTCGAAGCGCGGGGCGGCGAAGAAAAGATCCTGCTGGTCGAGGACGACGAGCTGGTGCGCAGCCATGTCGGCGGGCAGTTGCGCGATCTCGGCTATCGCGTGGTGAGCGTCGGCAACGGCGCGGCGGCGCTCGCCGCCTTGCGCCAGTTTCCCGACATCGACCTGCTGTTCACCGACATCGTCATGCCCGGCGGCATGAACGGCGACGCGCTGGCCGAGCAGGCGCTGGCGCTGCGCCCCGATCTGCGCCTGCTGTTCACCTCCGGCTACAGCGAGGCCGCGTTGGAACGCGATGGCCGCCTCCGCGGCCGCGCCCGCTTGCTGCAAAAACCGTATCGCCGCCGCGATCTGGCGGCCAAGCTGCGCGCCGCGTTCGATGAAAGCGCATCCGAGGCGTGAAGTTCGGCACATTGGGAAAATAAGCGGCCATCTTCTGCGGGAACCTGCGGAACGACCCGCCGGGTGCGGGGTTTATCTCCTGTAAGCGGACTTTCCACTGACAGGAGGCTGCCATGCCCCGCACCACGTCCCGTAAAATCACTCTGGCCGACAAGCTCGTCGGGTTTGCCGCGGTCGCCGCGGTCGGCTTGCCGATGACGGCCTTGGCCCAGGCTCAGATGCCGGAGCGCGCGCCCGGCGATAATCCGATGACGACGCCGGGCGACCGCCCGATGCCCGCGCCTCGTAGCGATATGCCGAACGCCGGTCCGGAGGCCATGCCCGATCCGCGCGGCGCGATGCCGGGCGCGGCCGACCAATCGGCGAACCGCGCCACAGAGCCGGTCGATACGCTGAGCGCGATGCACAGCGACGACATCATCGGCGCGAATGTGCGTAACAGCGCCAATGAGGTCGTCGGCAAAGTCGATTCGTTGCTGCTGACCAAAGACGGCCGCGTCGTCGCCGCCATCGTCGATGTCGGCGGCTTCCTCGGAATCGGCGCCCGTCAGGTCGCCGTGCCGATGGAGCAGATCAGCATGATCGATGGCGGCAACGTCAGCTTGCCGTCGGCGACGAAGGAAAGCCTGAAGGCCGCCCCGGCCTACGAGAAGCCTTCTGCGCGCCGCTAGGCTTAATCCCGCAAATCGCCGCGCCGGCGATATGCCGGCGCGGCTGAAGGAGTGAAGATGACCACTGATCCCCGACACGCCCGTCCCACCGAAACGCGCGCCGGCGTCAAGCTGGGCGCCATGCGCTACGTGCTCGGCTTTTCGCTGGCAGCCGTCGTGGTCGCCTTTCTAGTGGCCTATTTCGTGGCGTAAGGCGGCGTCAAGCCGCGCTGAAAGAGTCCGGCTTTAGCAAAGCGAGGCTGACGGGATCGAGTACTTTAAAGAAGCTGTCGACTTCGACGCCGTTTCGGCTCATCGGCAGGATCAGCCGGACATAACGCCAGAGCCCGCCATTCAGCGTGATATATTCGCGGCGCGCCAAATCCGGCGCGGACGTTTTGGCGGTGCGCAAAGCCGACTCGACGACATGCTGCGCGTCTTGCGGCGCGAAGAAATCGTCGGTGGTGCGGCCTTTGAGCTCGCGGCCGTATTTTTCGCACACATAGGTGCCGGCCAAACGAACGCGCAGCAGCGGCCGCGGGGCGCGCTCAAGGTCCAAAATCATCACATAGGGCAGCAGGTGCCGTGGGATGTCGGGCATGTCGAGCCGCGCCGGCCAAGGCGCGGCCGCAGCGTCGCGGGCTTCGGTCCAGACGCGATGCAGAGCGGCAAGATCGGGATAGTCGGCGAGAGCGGCGAGAGGGAGAGATTGGTTAACGGTCGGAAACCATTTACGAAGCAACTCGGGAGACATATGCGGTCCTTTGCGATGAGAGCATTGTTACGCTCCATGCGCGCAAACGGATGAGGCGTTAGGGCGCGGGGCGCCACCGATCCGCTCTGAGCTCGCCTTCCGCGATGTCCGCCGCAGCCATCCGCTGGCGCAACTCCCGCAGGGCGTTTACCCCTTTTTCCTCGCCGGCGCGCGCCACCAAGGCGAACCATTGATAGGCGGCGATATAATCGACCGGCGCGCCCAGGCCCCGGGCGCGCATCCAGCCGGCGTCATATTGAGCGGCCAGATGGCCTTGTCCGGCAAGCCTCTCGAACGCCTCTAGGGCGAGCGCGTAATCGCCGCGCTTCAATGAAGCGACCGCCTGTTCGAACTGCGTTTCTTGAGCGCGCGGGCCGAATTGTTGCGCGGCGGGCGCGCCGGCGGCGCAGACGAGCAACGCTAAGGCGAGGCAAAAACCGGCCGTCGCGCGACGCAGGCTATTCTCAAAACCGCGCTGGCGCGGGAATATGGCCCGCATCGTTAATTGAATTCGAACAAACATGCCGATTGATCCGCGTCTTGCCTGCTTCGCGATTATCGTCGCTTTGAGCTGCATACCCCTTCCCAATGCCGTGGCGAGCGATGCCGGGGGCGAGACGGGCCGGTCGCTCTATCTGCGCCACTGCGCCATCTGCCACGGCGTCGATCTTAAGGGCCGGGACGCCGGCTGGCAGCCATCTTCTCCCTACGTGCCGCCGCTCGACTATAGCGGCAAATCGTGGCGGCTGACTGACATGCAGATGGAGGCCATCATGTCGGCCGGGTCGCACGCCGCGCAAATGCGCCTATCGAATCTCGGCATGCCGCCCTTCGCGGGCCGCCTGAGCGGAGAGGAGGCGGCGTCGATCGCCGCTTATATGAAGGAGCAATGGACTCCGGGAGATCGCGCGCTGCAAGCCGAGACGACGCGGCGCGCGGCGCGATCCGATGCGGATCTTACCGAACTCGGCAAGCAACTCTATGCGACGAAATGCGCGATCTGCCACGGCGCCGGGCTCGAAGGCCGGATATATCGCTATGGAGAGGCTGGGCGCGTGCGCGATCTCGCCGTGCCCGCGCTCGCGCACAACATCTTCGCGCAGGCCATGTCGGACGATACGCTGCGGCTGATCGTGCTGCATGGCGAACGGCATATCCCGCTCGCCCGTTCGGACTATCGCATGCCGGATCTGCTGCTCGACGCTGACGACGCCGGAGCCATCGTGCTCTATTTACGGACGGTATGGCGCGACGGTGTTCCTTGAGACGGCGCGGGGGCGAAAAGAAAGGGCCAGGGATCGCTCCCTGGCCCTTGCCGTTCATCGGCCTTGAGCGCGAGCTCAGGCGACCTTGCTTTTGCCGCTGCCGTCGAAGTGGCTGGCGCCGGCCATGATGTCGTAGTCGCGCGGCGCGGCGTCGATGCGCTTATCCTTGCCGCGGCCCTTGATGTAGCTCTTGATCTGCAGCAGTTCGAGGTCGTCCTCGCCGCAGCTTTCGAACCAGTAGCGCGCGCCGGCCGGGATCACCAGGCCTTCGAGCGGGCCGAATTCGCCGCGAATCTCGTCGCCCGGACCGTAGAAGCGGGCGCGGCCCTTGATCACCATCCAGGTGATGTCGACGCCCGAATGGTAGTGCAGGTTGTTCTCGCCGCCCTGGCCGAGGCAGTGGACAGCGACCGCGGAGCGTTCGGTGCTGGTCAGCTTCACGATGGCCTTGCGGCCGCTGTAGGTCTCCGGCGCCTTGAAGTGAAACTGCTGGATGGCAGCTTCGGCGGCGTCGTGGTCGATGACTTCCTTCTCGGTCGTCTCGGTCATGGGTGGCCTCCTAGAAAAAAACCAATGGGTGTTTTGTTCGTATGACTGAAATTTTACCGCGTGGCCGTCCGCCTGTCCATTGTTCGGCCCGTCGCCGAAGCGGCGCTAAGCCCCATTTTTATTGAGGAAAACTCTATAAGAGTTCCGGTCCGGCGCGCCGAAATCCGCCGTTTTCCTGGGTTTTCGCCGTCTCGCCGCGAAACGAAACGCCGCCTTGGGGCGGCGCGTGCCCGTCCGGTGTCAGTTTGATGCCGGCTTGCGACAGGTCAGCTTGATGCCGGGCTTAAGCGCGAGGCGGCGGCGGATATCGCGAAAGCCGAGCCGGCGCAACAAGGCGGTCAAACTGCGCGGCGTGAAATAGACGCAATGGGACGGCGGGCAGAAGCCGTCCCAGCGCGTCACGTCGCGCGGCCGCCGCCAATGGCTGATGTCAGGCGTGGTGAGGAACAGCAGGCCGCCGGGCGCGAGCAGGTCGCGCGCCGTCGCCAGGAAACCGGCCGGATCGGGCACATGCTCGATCACCTCGGAGCAGTAGATCAGATCGAAAGCCCCGGCGTCCGGCGCGTAAGCTTCGAGCGTCGCCAGGGCGAAGCCGTTGGCCGGATAGGTTTGGCGGGCGTAGGCGATGGAGACAGGATCGATGTCGAGCCCGTGCGCGTCGAAGCCGCGCTCGCGCGCCGCCTCGACCATGAAGCCGCCGTTGCAGCCGATGTCGAGAAAGCGCGGGCGCGCGCCATCCGCTACGCGCGGCGGCAGGGCGAGCTCGGCCGCCAAGGTCGCCATGCGCCGGCGCGAGCGCCGCAGCTTCTTTTCGACCTTGGCGAAATAGCCCTCGGTCGCGCCGTCGTAGGCGTCGCTATAGAGGCTTTCGACCGTGGCGGGCGAGGGGCGGGGGTGCAGATGCACCGTGGCGCAGGCGCGGCAGGCGAGCAGCGTCAGGCCGCGATGGACGATGTAGGGGCGATGCTCGCGGCCGTCGCAGGCCGGACAGATGGCGTCCGCAGGCACCGGCATGGCCAGCCCTGGCGGTGACGCGTCGAGCGCCAAACTCATGATGAAGAAGCCCCCCGGCTTTTGACTTTATTCCTACAATATCTATCATTTTGATATCTATAGGCCAAGCCGGAATAGCGGGCGGGGCGGCGGCGTTTTAGATTGGTCTCGTCGGCTCACCAAGCGGCCGTTGCGGCCGGCAAAAAGAGGTTCGTGTGATCGCCCAGCTCAAGGAATGGCTCGAGCAGAAAATCTGGGAGCAGAGCGCCAGCCGCGGCTGGCGCCGCCCGGCCTTCGCCGCGCTGCGAATCGCCTACGCCCTGGCGCGCGACGTCACCGAGGGCACGCTGAGCCTGCGCGCCATGAGCCTGGTCTACACCACGCTGCTGTCGCTCGTGCCGCTGCTCGCCATCACCTTTTCGGTGCTCAAGGGCTTCGGCGTGCACAACCAGATCGAGCCCTTCCTGATGGGCGCGCTGGCGCCGCTCGGCGACCAGGGCCAGGAGGTGGCGGCGCGCATCATCGGCTTCGTCGACAATATGCAGGTCGGCGTGCTCGGCTCGGTCGGCCTAGTGATGCTGATCTATACCGTGGTGTCGCTGATCCAGAAGGTCGAGATGGCCTTCAATTCGATCTGGAACGTCGGCCAGACGCGGCCTCTGGCGGCGCGCTTCTCGGGCTACATCAGCATTCTGGTGCTCGGGCCGTTGCTGATTTTCTCGTCGCTCGGCATATCGGCGACGGTGAGCAGCTCGTCGGCCATGGCGGCGATCTCGGCGATCCCCGGCGTCGGCTTCGTGCTGCACGAGCTCGGCCGGCTGATCCCCTACGTCATCATCATCAGCGCCTTCACGCTGCTTTATAAATTCCTGCCCAACACGCGCGTGCATTGGCTGTCGGCGGCGATCGGCGGCGTCATCGCCGGCTTCCTGTGGGAGAGCGTCGGCTGGGCCTTCGCCACCTATGTCGTCAAGTCGAGCAATTATTCGGCGGTCTATTCGGCCTTCGCGACGCTGATCCTGTTCATGATCTGGCTGTATGTCGCCTGGCTGATCCTGCTCGCCGGCTGCTCGGTCGCCTACTACCACCAGCATCCCGAATGCGTGGTGGCCAAGCGGCGCGACCTGCAACTGAGCCTGCGCGGCCAGGAGCATCTGGCCCTGGCGCTGGCCGCCTGGATCGCCAAGCGGTTCCAGGACGGCGCGCCGCCGCCCGACGCCGAGGAGCTGGTGCAGCGCTACGAGGTGCCGTCGGGCCCGGTGGAGGCGGAACTGGCCGTGCTGGAGGCGGCGGGCTTCATCCGCTGCCTGGAAGGCAAGCGCGCCGGCTATGTGCCGACCCGGCCGCCGGAGAGCATTTCCGCCGCCGCCGTGCTGGCGGCAGCGCGCGGCGCCCAGGGCGCCGGCGGGCCCGGGCGGATGCGGCTGGCCTCCAAACTCGGCGATCAGCCGGCGGTGGTCGCCGCCGCGCAGGCCATGGAGCGCGCCATCGAGACGGCGCTGGAGGGGCTGACGCTGAAGGATCTGGCGGCGGCGGAGGCTCCGGCGCGGGACGCCGATCCGGCCCCGGATCGGCCGCGCGAAGGGCCGCGCGCGGCGCAATGAGGCGCGGTATACTGCGCCAACCCTTCTTCCAGCCGCTGGAGGCCTTCATGACCGTCCGCCGCCGTCTGTTCGTCGCCCTGCCGCTTCTGGCCGTCCTGAGCCTCGCGGCCGTCGCCGCGAGCGTCTCCCCGGCGCGGGCCGATACCCATAGCGTCGCTCCGACCGCCGAAGAGCCCCGCCGCCCCGGCCAGATCGCCCGCGAACGCGTCGACGAGGCGCTGCGCAGCCTGGAGAAATTCGTCGCCGACCTGCCGCGCTACGGCCTGCCGCAAATCGCCGAAAACGGGGACATCGTGATTCCGCGGAAGAATCCGCCGACGCGGGGCGGGGAGCCTGACAAAGGTGATCAAGTCGAGATTTGAACATCCATCTCAGTCCGCGAAGCTGGTTGCTAAGAGAGATTTCCACTACAAGATCTTGGCCCAGCACGGAAAAATACTGGGCTGATCTATTGTCCTATCGAGTAGAAATGCGAGCATGACCAGCGAAGCCGAAAATTGGGATGAAGTGCGCAAATTGATCGCCGGAAAGGGCATCGAGATCGGCCCTTATTTCGGCCATCAGATTCAAGACGCTCCGCGCCATGTCCTGTTCACGCTGTCGCGCTATAAATTCGCGGCGAAGATGCTGCCGCAGGATCGCGCGGTTAAAGTGCTGGAAGTTGGCTGCTCCGAAGGCATCGGCACCTTATTATTGGCTGAGCGCGGCCACGATATTCTCGCCATCGACTTGGATGCGGAAGCCGTCGCGCACGCCAACAAGGTCCTCAAGAAGCCGAACGTGAAGTTCGAATCGCGCGACTTCATCGGTCAGAAACTCGGCAAGTTCGACGCTTTGGTCAGCCTCGACGTGATCGAGCACATCGAGCCGAAAGACGAGGATGCTTTCATGGACAGCATCCGGGCCAATCTGACGCCGGAAGGCATGTGCATCATCGGCACGCCGAACGATACGGCAAGCCAGTACGCCTCGCCGGCGAGTCAGATCGGCCACATCAACATGTATACGGCGGAGCGGCTGACGGCCACGCTGCGTCGGCACTTCGTGCATGTTTTCCCGTTCGGCATGAACGACGAAGTGCTGCACACCGGATTTTACCCGATGTGCCATTATCTGGTGTTCATCGCCTGCATGCCGCGCAACTAAGCGCCACTGATGAGCGCGCTGCACCGTTTTCACTGCCATGTTTGCGGAGCCGAAGCCCTCGTTCTGATCGCGGGTTTCGAAAGCCTCGGCCGCGCCACCTCCGATTGCCGGCCTTGGCCGCCGGGCGGCACGGTCGGCCTGTGCGAGGCTTGCGGCACGGTTCAGCGCCGGCTCGACGCGGCATGGCGGGCTGACGCGGCGAAAATTTATGGTCAGTACGAGGCTTATCGCCAAAGTCGCGCCGGACAGGAGCAGGCTGTCTTCGATCCTGCCAGCGGCGCGCCGACGACCCGCTCGCGCAGCATTCTCGAGAGTTTGCGCGCGTCTGGTCATTTGCCGGCGTCGGGCCGCATGGTCGATGTCGGTTGCGGCAACGGCGCCATGCTCCGCGCTTTCGCCGCCGTGCTGCCGGGCTGGCAGTTGAACGGCTACGAGCCCTATGGCGGCGCGCCGGAGCGGCTGCGCGCGATCCCAGGCTTTGCCGATTTCTGGGACGGCGCGCTCGACGAAATGGCCGGACCGTTCGATGTGATGACCATGAGCCATAGTCTCGAGCACATCGAGGGGCCGATCGTCTATCTCGCCGCTTTGCGTGAAAAGCTTTCGCAGCAAGGGCGGCTGCTGATCCAGGTGCCTTATTTTCCTGACAATCCGTTCGACCTGATCGTCGCCGACCATTGCAGCCATTTTACCTTGGCAAGCCTTGGCGGGATCCTGCGCGCCGCCGGCTACGCCCCGGTCTTGGCCCGCACAGACATCGTGGCCAAGGAAATTACGGTCATGGCGCGCAAGGCGTCCGGCCCGCCGAGCCTGCGGATGGCGTCGGCCCCCGACCTGCCGGCGGCCCGCGCGGCGCTGACAGCGGCCGCCGCTTGGCTTCATGGCGTCAAGGCGGAGGCCGAGCAGGCCGCTGCCCAGGCGGCGAATTTCGGCATGTTCGGCACGTCGATCGGCGGCAATTGGCTGCTTGGCGAGTTGGGCGAGCGCATCGCCTTTTTCGTCGACGAGGATCCGGCGCGCGTCGGGTCGTTGTATGAGGGGCGTCCCGTCATGGCGCCGGCCGATCTGGCGGGCGGCGCGACCGTCTTCATGGCTTTGCCGCCCGCGATCGCTCGCCATATTGTCGCGCGCTTGGGCCGCGCGGATGTGGATTTTCGCCTGCCGCCCGCTTATACGAATACGGCTTCCGAGCCGGCCTTTAAGGTTTAGCGGGACCCCGCCGTCGCACTAGAAGGGAATTGTCCATGATGGACGAAGTCAGCAAAAATTTGTATCGCCACAAGATCAAGACGGCGGAAGAGCTGATCGACGCTATCGGACCGCGTCCGCGGGCCAAGAAAGTCATCATGTGCCACGGCACGTTCGACGTGGTGCATCCTGGCCATGTCCGACATCTGCTTTATGCCAAGAGCAAGGGCGACATTCTCATCGCCAGTTTGACGAGCGACCAGCACATCGTCAAAGCGAACTTCCGGCCGTATGTGCCGGAGGAGCTGCGCGCGGTCAATCTCGCGGCGCTCGAGATGGTCGATTACGTCATCATCGACCGTGAGGCGACGCCGCTCAGCAACCTCGCCCGGATTCAGCCGGACTATTTCGCCAAAGGCTACGAATATGTCGGCGGCGGCCTCCACCCCAAGACGCAAGAGGAGGTCAATGTCCTCGAAAGCTATGGCGGCGAGGTGATCTTCACGCCGGGCGACATCGTCTACTCTTCGTCGCACCTGATCGATTTGGCGCCGCCGAGCATCGCCATCGACAAGCTGTTGACGCTGCTCGAAGCCGAGAAGCTGAGCTTCGACGATCTGCGGGGCGCGCTCGATAAGTTCGCCGGCAAGCATGTCCATGTGGTCGGCGACACGATCGTCGACAGTTACACATACTGCAGCATGATCGGCGGTATGACCAAGACGCCGACGATGAGCGTCCGTTTCGAGCGCAAGGAAGATTATGTCGGCGGCGCCGGCATCGTCGCCAAGCACTTGCGCGCCGCTGGCGCGCGGGTGACCTTTTCGACGGTGCTCGGGCAGGACCCTTATGCCGAATACGTGCTGACGGACCTGAAAGCCGCCGGCATCGAGTGCCTGCCGGTCATGGACAGTTCGCGTCCCACGACCAACAAAAACGCGATCATCGCCGAGACCTATCGTTTGCTCAAAGTCGACACGGTCGATAACCGGGCAATTTCGGATAAAGTGCTCGGCAAGTTGGTCAAGGCAGTCCGAGAAACGCCAGCGGACGCGTTGGTGTGCAGCGACTTCCGCCATGGCATCTTCAATCGCGTCACGATCCCGCCTTTGGTCGAAGCGATCCCGGCCGGGATGTTCCGCGTCGCCGACAGCCAGGTGGCCAGTCGCTGGGGCAACATTCTCGAATTCGAGGGATTCGATTTGATCACCCCGAACGAGCGCGAGGCGCGGTTCGCGCTGGGCGATCAGGATTCGGTTGTCCGCCCATTGGCTCTCGAACTCCATCAGCGCTCGAAGTGCAAGACGCTGATCTTGAAGCTCGGCGATCGCGGCACGATCACATATCGCTCCAATTCGCCCGACGACTATCGCGCGTTCTTCGCGGTCGACAGTTTCGCCGAACATGTCCGCGACGCGGTCGGCGCGGGCGACGCCTTAATGAGCTATGCAACGCTGGCCATGTTGGCCACCGGCAACGAAGTGATCGCCTCGATCCTCGGCTCGATCGCGGCCGGCGTCGAATGCGACCATGACGGCAACATCCCGGTTACGCCGGATCTCGTGCGCAAGCGTATCGATGCGCTGGAGCGCGAGGCGCGCTACGGACAATAAATTTCAGTAACGGCCGCGCAGCTTAGGATAGGGTGTATGGCGTTGGCCGAAACGTAAATCGATGCCGAGGCGGAACGTCAGCCATTGCGCGAAGCGCATCAACCGGCGTAGGCCGGGAACATGGCGCAACACTCGCCGCAACGCCTGCACTTTTGGCGAATATGGCGAAGCGTTTGCTGCCTCGACATTCGCGGAAGGGATGCCCGTATCATCGGCCAAGCGCGCGCCCGCAAGCTGCGAGCCGGCGTACTGACTTGAATTGTCGGCATAGAACCCTTGCTGCGGAATGACGTCGCAACGCGAGCCCGGCGTTTTGGTCGCCACTAGAAAAACCGCGTAGGCATGGCGGTCTAGCCCTCCCATCTGGAATTGCTCCCAGGCGATGGGGCTATACTCATATACGTGCCAAGGACCGCCTTCCGGGCGATAGCGGACCACATATATCGCATCGATCCGCAGGCCGTTGGCTTTATAGTAATCGTGGAAGAACGTCGGCGAGAACATGTAGAAGCCATGTTCCATGTGATTCGACGACGGCGCGATGAAAATGATTCTTCCGCCGGTTTTGACCATGTTGTGGATGTTGGCCAGAGCATTGGGCACATGGAAGACATGTTCGATGGTGCCGCTGTCGAGCAAAACGTCGTAGCGTTCGCGCAGATGGTCGGGCAAAGCGCCGCTATTGAGGTCGATGATCTGGTCCGCGCCTTCGTAATCGCTGTAGTCCAAAGATTCAGCCTTCTCGAACCCTAAGTTCTCCAGCAGGGTAACGTCGTCGGCTATGGCATTGTCGTCGGGAAAGCTTCGGCTCGGTGCGGATCCGGCATGGGCGAAGGCTTGGCGCAATTGCCGATGCGTGGCGAAAACGCGCTGCTTGCCGAGCGTGCCGACGATTCCGCGGAAGGGGCGGCGCTCGGCCTCTTCAAGCAGCAATGCGATGGCGCTTAGGCTAAGACCCATGAGTATGAACTACGATGAGGGTTGCTGATAAGTGCGCGCATCTAGAGCGGCGCGCATCTGGTCGAACTCGCGCCGGATGATATCGAAGCTATCGGCTTCCCACACCCATTTCTGGTGCGGCAGGGCGAAGCGCGGGTTTTCTCCCGGCACGAAGCCCTGATTGCGGATGGTGGTTTCCGAGGCGAGGTGCACGTTGGGAACGAGCAGTTTGAACATGATGTAGCTGCACCGGGCATTAAGAGCGCAGAGCATTCCCGTTCCGGTGTTCACCATCAAGTTCATATAGGCGCGCTCGTATATGGCCATGCGTAGCTCCACGTTCCAGGCCGCTGGCTCGAACACGAGAAACTCATCCAGCGCCTCGCGGGACCGGTCGAACACATGGTCCGTATCCGGGATGAAAACTGCCGCGTAGACAGCGGTATCGAGGCTGCGCGCGAAGGCGATCCAAGCTTCGAGATTGCTGTTGCGATCCGGGTCGACTTGATACTGGCGCAACGTGATCACGACGAGGCGTCTGCCGGCAGCGTGCCGATCAATCCATTGCTGGACATAACGTAAGGCCTGTTGCGGAGCGTGCAGGCCGTTGCCGTCAGTCAGGCGCAGCCCGCCCACGACCTGGCGGTAGATCGCGGGCAGATCTTCGCGGCGCCATGGCGAGGAATCTGTGCTCGGAAACAGATGGTAGCTGCGCGCCAGGCATTCCTTCGCTTGCGCGCGATTGACGCAGACCGTGACGCCTGTGGTCGCCGGGAGCAGAGCTGGGATGGCCACGGCGAGGTTGCGAAAGCGCCAGTCACGGGAATGCGTGTCGACGACGCTGTTCGTGCCGGCATCGTAGTCGCCGTACTCCTCCGCGCTGAACCGCGCGAATATCACATGCATCTTCGATAGGCCGAGCCGGCGACGCTCGATGTCCGCCGCCACGAGAAAATAGGCGACGTCGTATGACACGGGATAAAGGTCCAAGTCGTAATATACGTTCAGGACATATTTGTTGTAATCGTTGAATCCCGCCCTAGAGAACACGCGATGCCAGAACGGTATCCAGTGCCGGTTCAGGCCAGTCACCTGGATGGTGCGCATCAACATCCATTTCAAGCCCTTCTGCCGGACCTTTCCTGGAATGAGCGCGAGGCGTCGCCAAAGCCCGGCGGATATTTGGCGGGGAACGATATGGTGCGGCGTCTTGCCTGGCATCATAGCGCTCGCTCTTGCGAGTTTGGCGCTCTGTCGATCCTGTCTCTCATGTGGTCGAACGCTTGGCGTATGGCGTCTGCCGTGTCGTCCTGCCAGATCCAAGCCTGGTGATCCGCGGCGAAGCGAGGGGTGGTATTGAATGGGAAACCCAAATCCTCAAGATAGATACTGGAGGAACCTCTCAGCCCATCAACTGTTAGCTTAAAAAGAATGTACCGGCATTTTTCGCCAAGAATCGCCAGACTGAATGGGCCGCTACTTACGGACAAATTGAGATAAGATTCTTCGTAAAGGGCGAGTCTTAGCGGCACACTATGCGCCGCGGTTTTTAGAATTTCGTAGCCTCTGAGGCGCTCTTGCGGCATCGTTAAAGCATTAAAAGTATCAGGGATAAAAACGACCTTGAAGCGCGTTGGATCTAGGCCGTCTGCGAACTTTAGCCAATCGGAAATACGGCTGTTTCGCGCAGGGCTGCCATGATATTCGCGCAGCGTGATGGTCACGAGTTGACGATCGGCCGCAAAATTTTCCTTCCATTCGCGAATAAAGCGCACGGCTTGGGGCGGAGCGTGGAAAGTGCCGTTGATGCCGAATTCCGCGAGTCCCGATACGGCGGTTTTGTAAACATCGATTAGTGTAGTTTGTCTGTTCCATGCGGAACCGCTATTGGGCCAGACATGCTTGGCCGGAGCGAGCATTCGCGCGGTAGCTATGGCGTGTTGTGACAGGCTGTAGGATATACAGGACCGCAATAGACTGCAGCAGGGAACCAGCATGGTATTGACCCGCCATAGCATGTCAGTCTCGCTGACATGGTCAGGGTGGCCGACCGGCTTCGGATGCACGTAAGGGCGGTCAAAGAGGCTCACGATCACATGGACGCCCGACAGACGACGCCGTTGCCGTTCGACCTCCGCCGCCGCCAAGAACCATAAAAAATCGAAAGAGGCGGGAAATTCGTTCAGGTCATATACAGCATAGAGCACATGCTCGTCGGCGATGCCGGGAATCTGACGATAAGCAGCCTGTGCTTTATGCTGGAATGAAAGAGCTATGTCGCGTGCCGCGCGCTCCGTGCGACGTCGTAGAGATAAAGTCGCGCGCTCAATGAGATTGCGGTATTTCATAACCGTACCGCATTTGCGACGTCTGCATCACCAGACGGCAGCAGATTGGCGTGTTTTGCGACGAAATGGGCGCTGACGCGCGCACCCGTTACGGGAAGAAGCCCTCGTTCGTCGGCTTTTAAGTATCGAGATTGCAACTCATCGAGGGGGCGCCATTCGGTCTTGAGCGATAGGGCTTCTTTGACGGCTTCGAGGATTTCGCTGCCATCGGCGTTGATCGCCCGATACTTGCCTTGCGGGAAGGATTCATGACCATCGTCCGGCATTGACCAGTAAAGCTCCGCCTGCTCGGTGAAGCTCAGCAGCCGGCCGCTCGAACTTTCTTGCACAAGCGTGGGGGTCATGACGCAGTATGGCGAGCACATGGGCATACCGATGTGCCAAGAGTTGGCATAGACATAGGGCACGCCGAGACAATCTGGCAAATAGGCGATCCCGGAGCCGCCGGTGACAGCCACGGATGCTTCGTTGAAGAGCTGCAGGTCATGCCTGTAGGAAGCGAGCGGCGATTCGGCGTAATTGAGCACGCCAATCTCTGCGAATTCCCGCGGCATGATTTCGCGCCCGACAAACACCAGATTGTAGCCGAGCGTTTGCAGATAGCGCATCGCGGGTAAATAGTCGGCGGCTTCTGTTGCCGCGCCTGTGGCGTTCGACAGGTGCTGCTTCATATGGAACAGCGCCAGCTTTTCGGCCTTGCCGCCGAGAAATGCGAGCAGGTCGGCATCTATGCCGATGTTGTCGGACAAGGGGTAGACGTTAGGAGTGGCGGCGCGAAGCCTGAAATAGTCGCGCCAAACTCCGAGGCCCGCCTCCTTGGAGATTTGATGCAGGTAAGTTTGGCCAGGTACGGGCCTCGAATAGCTCAGATCTTCTTCCCGCAACTGCCACTTGAGGCGCGACATGCCGCCATCGATGGTCAGGTCGCGATAGCGCATGGGCAGCGGCAGGAGCAGGCAATAAATCAGCCGGCTCGTCGGGATCCACCAAAAATGCCGCCTGTATAATTTGGCGCTGTCGCGATGTATCTGGTTGGGGTCGCGGAAGAGCACGACGCGATGAGGAAGGGGCGGCGCCTGGCCGAGTCGATGGCGTAAATAGCGGTCCAGCTCTGACGTATTGTGGCCCATGCCGGCCGGCATGTTGATCAGGAATCTGATATTCGCGCGCCGACAGAGGGCTGCGAGCGGCCAGTACAGCCAAGCGGCGCGTTGCGCGACCCAAGGCGCTATGCGGGACTGGCAGAACATCAAGATCGAGATCAATAAACTGCGCAGCTTGAAGCTCACTTTGGCAGGCTGGCGCAAGTTGTCGACGAGCCGGAGGCCGGATGCAGCCCCGTTGAGCATACGCTCGAATAAGGCCGGATGGTTAAGCGACATGTGGATCGCCGCTTCAAGCCCGCGCAACCGACGCGTCATGACGCGTTCCGCGGCATGCCAGTCAACGGACCCTTCGCCGACGAAGCGCATCGTATGGTCGAGGAAATTGCGCCTGTGCGCCGGCTCCGCGCCCTGGATCATCCAGCGGGCCACTCGCCAGGCTGGCGACGGTGTTGGAGAGCCTCCCATCCAGTCATGGGCCCGCCGGCTCAATTCGATGATGGCCATCTCGTCCGAATCGACAACCGTATAGATCTGAGATGCCTCGATCTTAGCGAGATGGAGCAAGGGGCCATCCACTGTGCCCGCAGTCTCTTCGATAGAGACAGGCGCATTCGACAAGTCGATGAACAGGGGATGCAAATGGAAATGCTTGGCGAGCATGCCGGATGAGCCAGCGCGGAAGTAAACGGCGCTAGGTATGTGAGAGAAGTCCGTGGCATCCCAGAACAAACGCTGAGAGATCGGGTGCGGGCGGTCGATGAGCAGTTGCATCAAGGCGCGGGGCGGGATGGCGATGGCGTTGCTGCCTTTCGAACGCCAGCGCCCCATCAAAATGGGCGCGATCGTCTCCATTTCGCCGCGGGGGCCAGTGATCATGACGGCCTTGTATCCGGCATCGACTTTCTCGATGCCGAATTGCAGCGCGCCGTCGGCGATGACGCAATCGGGACCCAGCAGCGAGAGAACGGCACCCGCGCGCCGCGCCGCGATAATGGCCAACTGATGGCAGAACGACATGACGGCATAACGATTGGGCCTATCGAACTGGTCCGCCGTTAAAACCGGCACTATGCGCGCCTCGCAAACACGCGACAATTCCTGCCAAGCGGCGTGGGCTTCGATAGCCGGCGCATCTTCAGGGCGCGTGTAGATGTAGAAAGCGACCTGGTGCTCGGCGGCGCAGGTAGGGATGTTGCCGGGGGCGAGGAAGCTCGGCAAGGCCAGATCCAAGAGCGTGGCGATATAGTCGTCGCCCCAGACGGCTAGGACGAAATGAAAGGGTTTGCCCGCCGAGACCATGTCAGCCTGCGGCGCGTACGGCGGCTGAATGGGCGATCGAGATCATGCCCCCCGTCATTTGGCCTATGCCGTGATAGTCGCCATGGTCGACGGTCAGGGGGATCGCGTGCTGCAGCATGTCCTCGATCTCGAATGCGCCGCCGTGGCTGCGGATGACGCAATGCATGCTGTATTGACCGGCATTGAGCGGCAGGCGAGGAATCGCGATTTCGATGAACGCTTCCTTATCGATGGAAAAAGGAGGCGAGCCGCTTTCCCATGTGCCGAGGTCGGCGACGTGCACCTCGCCATGCGCCAGAATGAAAACTCCAGCCTTAAGATTGGAGATCGGCTGCCCGTGGAGGTTGCGGGCACGCAGAACGACTTTGACGTTCTCCCCGGTGTTGACCGTTTGAACGCGCTCTCCAGCGGCGTTTTCGACCCAGCCATCGATGAAGCGAATGCGGCCGTTTCCCTCACGGTCCGCGCGATGCTCGAGCGTGACGGCCTGCTGCTCCTCGAACATGGCGTAATAGCGCCGCACGCCGGCGGCGGTTTCGCCGTCATGTACGATGCGGCCCTTGTCGAAAACCAGGGTGCGGCTGCATAGGGCGGAGATATGGTCCATGCGGTGGCTGACGAAGAGTACGGTGCGGCCGCTGTTGGCGGCATCGCCCATCTTGCCGAGGCATTTTTTTTGAAAGCCGACGTCGCCGACCGCCAACACCTCGTCTACCACCAGAATCTCAGTCTCGAGATGCGCAGCGACGGCGAAGGCTAAGCGCACGTACATGCCGCTCGAATAGCGCTTCACCGGCGTATCGATGTAATCGCCGATTTCGGCGAACTCGACGATTTCCTCGAAGCGGTTGTGGATTTCCCGTTGCGACATTCCTAGGATGCTGGCGTTGAGGTAGATGTTTTCCCGTCCCGTCAGCTCGGCGTGAAACCCAGTGCCGACTTCGAGCAAACTGGAGAGGCGTCCGCGCACCTTGATCTGGCCCGTCGTGGGGCCCGTGATACGCGACAAGATCTTGAGAATGGTCGACTTTCCGGCGCCGTTGCGGCCGATGATGCCGAGCACCTCGCCTTCTTTGACCGAGAAATTGACGTCGTTGAGCGCCAAGATGCGGTCGCCATGCCGATTCCCGTGATCGATCTCGCCGATTTTCGCCAAGGGGTCGGCACGTTTGAGAACGCGAGTATGCCATAGGCGCAAAAGGTCGTCGCGCAGCGTGCCGCTCCCGATGACGCCGAGGCGATAGACTTTGCTGACGTGCTCGGCGGAGATGACTTCCATCTCACACCGTGTCCATCGCGTATTTTTCGATTCGGTTGAACAGCAAAGCCGCGAACATGAGGATCACGACCGCGACGGCGGCGCTGTAAGCGAGGCCCCAATAAGGGATGCTGCCAGATCCGAGGACCGCATAGCGGAAGGTGGTGATGATGGACGCCATCGGGTTCAGCAGCATAATCCACTGATGCTGCTGCGGGATCGACGAAAGCGGATAGATCACTGGCGTCGCGTACATCCAAAGGTTGATGCCGAAGGTGATGAGAAACGACAGATCGCGATAGCGGGTTGTGAGCGCAGACGCGACGATGCCGACGCCCAATCCTAATGTCCCCGTGATGACGATGAGGACCGGAGCGAGCAGCAGAGCCCATTGCGGCTGAACCGTATTGTTCGTCAGCAGGAAATAGACGGTGAACATTGCGAGCAGGCCGAGTTGGATGCCGAGATGGAAAAGTCCCGACAAGAAATTCGTGATTGGCACGATGAGACGAGGAAAATAGACCTTGCTGAACAGTCCGGATTGCCCGGTGAAGATCGACGAGTTTCCTGTCACGGTCAGGTTGAAATAGCCCCACATGACCACGCCGGACATGTAGAACAGGAATTGCGGCTGGCCGTCGGTCGAGATGTTGGCGATTTGGCCGAAGACGATCGTGAAGGTGACCGAGCTCAGGACCGGGGGTATGACGAACCATAGCGGTCCGAGGATGGTTTGCTTGTAGGCGGCGACGAAGTCCCGGCGCACGAACATCGCGATGAGATAGCGATAGCGCCAGAGCTCGCCGATTTTCAGGTCTAGCCAGGGCGGATTTGACGTGATGATCAAATCCCAATCTTTGTCTTTCATAGGCTTCGCGCGACTCGTGCGTTAGCGATTGGTTATGGTTTGATCAAAAAGGCGGCGGGCGCGTTAGTCCAGTCGAACGTCTGGAGGCGTAATGCGGGCTTATCGGCTAGAAATTCGTCTACGGCTTGGGTTTCGCCTGGCCAATCGGGTATCGAATATTCGTCGAAGATAAAAATGCCGCCGCGCGACAAGCGCGGCCAGAAAGCTTCAAGCGCCGCTTTGGTCGGGGCATAAAGATCGCAATCGAAATGCACGAGGCTAAAGCGCACACCTGGATGGTCCGCGACGAACTTGCTGGCAGTTTCCTCGATTTCACCGTCAACGAGCTTGATGCGCGGCTTCCATGATACGAATCGGTCCGCGTCGTAGATCGCGATGGCGGACTCGAGTTCCTGGCGAAATCGGCTTGGCGAGAATCCGCCTTCCGTCTTGCCGACGCTCGCATCGCTTCTACCGTCAGCCTCGCTGAAACTGCTGAAGCCGCGCCAATTGTCGAACCCCCAAACCGTCTTTGTGCGGTCGCCGATGCAATAGGCTTCAAGAAAATTTGCCCAACCCATGAGTCCCAGGCCACGAAAGACGCCCAATTCGGCGATGTCGCCAGGCACGTTCAGCGTCCGCTGGAACAATTCATGGTGGGCTAGAAAACGCTTAAGCGATTGACGGCGTCCGAGAACTGGAAAGTGTTTCACCGCTTCGAGCGGCGAGATTTCAAAGTCAGCCATATGTTTGGCGAGAGCGGCTTCGATTCGTGAATCGTGCGAGGTTTTTTTCGCCCCGTCCGTCGCGTCATAGGTCGTGACCGGATTGCCGAGAGCATTGAGTTCGGATTTTGTCATGTCGCAGTCTTTGGTTGACGTTTAGCCATTGATAGCCGGGGGAACGGGGTCGAGCACTTGCCAAGTCTGCATATCTAGCGCGTGCTTGCCCGACGTGCCGTCGGCAAAAAAACGGAAATCTATGCTCAAGCGCACTCGCTGAGACATGTTCGGCATCGAACCATGCGCAAGATGGGGGCCGAACAGAATGCAGTCGCCGAGGGACATGGGCTGGCATTCGATTCGCTTGTAACCGGACACGTCGATCGGTGAGAGCCAGCCATCACGATTCACCGTGGCCTGCTGTGCCGGCAGATCCTTAGTGCCTTGATAAACGGCCATGCCGCCGCATTGCATGTCGATGTCGACTAGCGGCACCCAAAGCACCACAAAAGACGGCATATGACGGTTGTAGCTGATGTCTTGATGCGGAGGCACGCCAGCGGCGGCGTTTCCCGGCAGGATAAACCGTGCCGTAGGTGGCATATGCATGAACAACCGCTCGGACTTCAGAGCTTCGCTCAGTACTGCGCGCAAGGCGGGCTCTCGCGGAATGGCCCAAAGCTCGCGAGCCAATCGATCGCGCAAAGGAAAATGGCCCATGAGCGTTATACGTGTCGCTACATCCAGCTCAGGTTGAGTAGCCACGACATGCTGAGCAACACGTGAGGATGCGATTAGATCGGTGGGGTCGAGGCCGAAATGCGCGAAATCGCGCAGAGTGCGTTCCATAGCGCCTTGCAAATAGTCGCGGACGCCGAGGACCGTCGCATGAGGCAAAAGCCCGCGGAATATCTGGTACCCTTCAGCTAAATAAAATGAGCAGTTTTGCATGGTGCCATACATAGCCCGGAACCAGCGGAAAGCCTAGGTCTAGATAGGCTTTCAGCCTGCCGAAAGGTCAGTCCTTGGAGAGCGCGGCTGTCGCTTCCCGGGCATCGCTTGTCACGCATTTCGCGCAATCGGGAGGGGCGTCGGCCGGGTTTCCTTTTCCCCGGACTAGCTATATCGTTAGGGTGAAAGTGAGCGCTATTGGACGATGTGCGGCATTACGGGGCTATGGGTTTTTCGCGGGGCCGATATGGCGCCGCAAATGTTCGGTCGTTTTAACGATTCGCAAATCCATCGCGGGCCGGATGGCGCCGGGACGCAGCATTTCCCGGAGCGCCGGCTCCATCTCGGCCACCGACGTTTGGCCATCCTCGACTTGTCCGTCCGAGGCCATCAGCCGATGGCCTATGCCAACGGACGATATTGGCTCACGTTCAATGGCGAAATCTATAATTTCATCGAATTGCGCCGGGAGTTGGAAGACCTCGGGCATCGCTTTATGTCCAATAGCGACAGCGAAGTCGTTCTGGCCGCCTATGCGCAATGGGGCGAGGAATGCCAGGCTCGTTTCAACGGCATGTGGGCCTTCGCCATTTGGGACGCGCAGCGCGCCGAATTGTTCCTTTCGCGCGACCGTTTCGGCGTCAAACCGCTGCATTACAGCCTGGACCAAGACCGTTTTGCATTCGCCTCGGAGCTGAAGGCCTTTCTTGCCTTGCCCTGGATCGATGGGCGGTTCGATGACGCGCTGTTGCGGGAGACCTTGTCCAACATCAACGGCTATGAAAAAGCTGCGGAGAGCTTGTTGCCCGGGGTGCGCAAACTGCAGGGAGGCCATTGCCTGCGGGTGACTGCGGATGGCGCCGCGACCGTGCGCCGTTGGTGGGATACGCGCGCCCATGTCGTTTCCGCGGAGGGCGATTTCGCGGCGCAAACCGCCAGATTTCGCGAGATCTTTTTCGACGCCTGCCGCATCCGCATGCGCAGCGATGTCGCGATCGGCACTTCCCTCAGCGGTGGCCTTGATTCCAGCGCTGTGGCGGCCACGATCGCCACAATCGGCCGGTCGGAAAACCCAGATCACGGAGCGAGCGACTGGCAGCGGGCCTTCGTGGCCTGCTTTCCCGGCACCAATCTCGACGAGGAGCGCTACGCCCGGGAGGTGATCGAAGCTTTCCGCTTAAAGCCGCATTATTATGCGGTCGACGAGCGCGAAGCCCTCGGCAGCCTCGAAAGCGCGATTTTCTCCTACGAATCGATCTACTGGGTGCCGCTCGTCGGACCTTGGTCGATCTATCGCGAAATGCGCGGGAATGGCGTCGTCGTGAGTCTCGACGGTCATGGCGCGGACGAGTTGCTCGGCGGCTATCATTTCTTCATAGAGCGGGAATTGCAGGCGTTGCTGACAGGGCGTTTCAGCCTGTCGCGCTATCGGGATCTGAAGCGTACGCTGGCGGGGCTCAGCGGCGGCAGCGCCGAAAATTTGCAACTCGGCCTTTGGGGGGACATGCGCCTCATGGCTCGGGAGGCGTTTGGCCGCACCCGCTTGTGGCGGCTTGCCTCACGCGCGCGCGGCGCTTTGCGGGATGCCGCCGGCGGCGGCAGCGAGGCCTTGAGGTCGCTGAACGAGGGAGAGTTGCTCGCGTCGCAGGCCGACGAACTGCGGCTTTACGACGAAGCCCGCGATACGCGTCATAAGGATTTGAGCCCGCTCGGCCGGGCGCTGCAACTCTGGTTTCACGACAGCGTGCTGCCCACTTTGTTGCGCAATTACGACCGTGCTTCCATGGCGCACGGCGTTGAGGTGAGGATGCCTTTCATGGATTGGCGGTTGGTGACCTACGCTTTCGGTCTGCCGGACTCGAGCAAGATTGGCGAGGGTTATACCAAACGCGTTTTGCGTGCGGCCATGGACGGGCTTTTGCCCGATTCGATCCGCTTGCGAACTAACAAGATCGGCTTTACCTCTCCGCTCGATTTGTGGATGCGCGGCGCGCTGCGGGAGTGGACGATGGATTGCGTGGCAGATCAGGCTTTCCAGAAATCTTCGGTTTGGAACGGAGCGAACGTCCGCAAGGCCGTCGATCAAGCCATGGCGGGCCAGCGGGGGTTTCAGGCTCTCTGGCCGATCCTGAACGCATACGCTTTGCAGCGCGGCTTCCTGCGCGCCGCGGCTTGAGGGGACGAGGCCGATGGCGACATTCCGCATTTTTCGCGTCTGTTCGACCGGTCCATATCAAGAGATGTTTTCCGCCTTCGTGGCGGGACTTGGCGCGATCGATTACGATGCGAAGCTCGCCGCCTGTCGGCGCAACGGCTTTCTTTATCCCGCCGATTTCAAATCCGCGATGGAAGACGCCGGCGCGGAGGTGATGGAAGCCATCATCGATCAAGATGACTTGCAGCGGCAGTGGCTGGCGGAATCTGGCGAGGCGCCCACGCACGACAAAGTCGAGACCTTCTTCAAGCAAATGCAGGCTTTCAGGCCGGATGTGGTGCATTTCCAAACACTATCCGTGCTTTCAAACGAGTGGCGTAAACTGATCAAGGCTCGCTGTCCGTCGGTCAAGCTTGTCACAGGGCATCGCGGATTCCCTTGCTTCGACTGTGTCGGCTATGAAGACGTCGACGCGATGTTCCTCGGTTATCCGCGCCATCACGATTACTGGCGCGCTGTGGGCGTGCGGCGGACCTTCCATCAGGATCACGCGTTCGATGCGTCGTTGCTGCCGGAAGTCGGTAGCGACGCCGCCAGCCGAAAGATACATGACTTCACCTTTATCGGCACGACGGGCTGGGGATTCCCGCCTCACGACGGACGGTATTACGACATGCGTAAGTTGTTGGAGCGGACCGCGCTGGAGATTTGGGGCAACGAGCCGGCTCAAGTTCAGGGCCCGTTGCGCGTACGTTCGCGCGAAGCGATTTTGAGCTTCATGCAGCATATGCCCATGCTCTCGATCAAGCTGCTCTCGAAGCTCGGCCAGTGGGGCGGCCCCGACATCTTCATCCGTGCCGCGAACGCGACGTTTCAGCGCAAATCGGCTTTGGCGCGGCGCCGGCGGGCCGCAAAGGCGGGGACGCCGGATCGAGATGAATATTGGTATCTGAAAGAGAAGCCGATCGGCGCGCTCTATCCCTCGCGCATCCATGCGCCGGTATTCGGTTTGGAATATCTGCGCCTATTGGCGTCGTCCCGCGTCAGCTGGAACCGCCAGCTGGAGATGGACGGCGCCGGCGCGAACATGCGCTTGTTTGAGGCTTGCGGGGTGGGGTCCTGCCAGATAAGCGATATCAGACCAGAAGTCGCCGCCGTTTATGAGCCTGACAAAGAGATCGTCGTTTATTCGAGCATCGAAGAGTGCGTCGACAAGGTCAATTATCTGCTGGAGAACGAATCGGTCCGCCGCAAGATCGCCGCGGCCGGTCAGGCCCGCACTCTGCGCGACCATACGACGACGCGCCGAGCGAAGGAGATGCATCGGCAGCTCTTGGAGATGCTTTCGTAGTTCCCTAAAGCCTGGCGTAGATCTGCTCGACGCTCAGGCCGTGGGCTTTCAGCAAATCCGCATGGTCCCCGTAGCAGTGGATGAATTTCTCTTGCAGCGAGAAGGCTTTCAACTGGCAAGGGGCCTGGATGTCCCAGGCGATCTCCTTGACGCGCGAGCCGAGGCCGCCATGCGGCACGTGCTCCTCCATGACGATGACCCGCTTGTGGCTGCGTAGCGCCTGGGCGACGCCGTCGGCATCGAGCGGTTTGACGGTGTGGCAGGAGACGACCGAGACGCTCTCGCCTTTCTCGGCCTCGAGCCTGGCGGCGAGCTCCATCGCCATCTTGACGGTCGTGCCATAAGACAGGATGCAGGTGTCCTTGCCGCGCTTGATGTAGCGGATCTTGCCGATCACGAAGGGATCGACCGCCTTGTCGGTGAGCACCGGCTCGCCCGCTTTGCCGAGACGCAGATATACGGGCCCCTTCTGGTTGTCGAGCGCGCACCAGCGCGTCGCCAGGCGCACCTCCGCCGGATCGCACGGAGCGATCACGGACAGGGTCGGGATGGCGCTCGCCACGGCCACGTCTTCCATGGCGTGATGGGTGCTGCCGAGCGTCGAGTAAGTGACGCCGCCGCCGATGCCGACGACCGTCACCGGCAATTCCTGGTAGCCGAGGTCGTCGCGCACGAACTCGAACGGCCGGTAAATGGTGAAGGTGGCGATGGTGTAGGCGAAGGGCCTCATGCCGCGCAGCGCCATGCCGGCGACCATGCCGATCATGATCTGCTCGGACACGCCCGTGTTGACGAAGCGGTCGGGAAACTCCTCGCGGAATTTGGCGATCGAGCCGGCCGGCGAGATGTCGGCGACGACGATGGCGAGGCGCGGATCGGTCTTGCCCAGCTCGTAGAAAGTGTCGGCGAAGGTGTTTCTCACGAAGCGATCTCCGTCAGCTCGCGCACGGCCTGCTCGTATTCCTGCTTGTTGGGGGAGCGGTAATGCCAAATCGGCACATGTTCCATAAAAGAGACGCCCTTGCCCTTCACCGTCTTGCAGACGACGAGGAGCGGCTTGCCCGGCACGCGCTTTTGCGAGGCGTCGAAGATCGCCTGCGCGTCGTGGCCGTTGACCTCGTGGGCCTCCCAGCCGAAGGCGCGCGCCTTCTCGATCACGGGATAGAACGCCGGATGCGTCACGCTCATGCGGTCCATGCCGGAGAAGTCGTTGAGGTCGAGGAAGGCCGTGAGATTGTCGATCTTGAGGTTGGCGGCCATCATGATGGCTTCCCAGGTCGATCCTTCCTGAAACTCGCCGTCGGACACGACGACATAGGTGTGCGCCGGATCGTTCTGCAGGCGGTTGGCGTAGGCCATGCCGACCGACATGCCCATGCCGTGGCCGAGCGAGCCGGTCGAAGCGGCGATGCCTGGCGTGCCATAGTCCGGATGCGCGCCTAGCCGGCCTTCGGGTTTGCAATATTGCGCGATATCCTCGCCTGACAGGATGCCGAGCTCCTCGAGGATCACGTATTGCGGCATGCAGCCGTGGCCCTTGGACATCAGGAACGTGTCGATCAGCTTGCCTTGAGCGTCGCGCCGCATCAGCCCGTTGTAGATGACGTCGACCGCTTCCATCGCCGAGAAGGCCGGAGCGATGTGCAGCGCCGTCACGTTCTGCGAGATGTCGAGAATGCGGCGGCGATAGGCCTTACAGCGCTTGCGCGCGGCGGCGGCGTCAAAGCTGTTGCGGGGGGCGCTCATGCTGCTCAACCGCGCAGCACGTAGTCGGTCGAGACGCCTTGGATCTGCGGCAGGTACTTTTTGCCCCAGGCGACCATCTCCTCGAGGCCCTCTTCAAGGCTGATCTGCGGTTCCCAGCCCACGGCGTTCTTGATCGCCGTGGAATCCAGCCAATAGCGCGAATCCTGGCCGAGGCGGTCGCCGGTCATCTCGCACAGCTGCTCGAACGGCATGCCGAGCGCGTCGGCGGTCTTGGCCACCAGATCGCGGATCGAGGTCGGCAGTTTCGGGCCGACATTGTAGATCGTGCCGAGCGGCGCCTTCTCGCAGACCATATGGATGGCGCGCGCGAGGTCGCGGGCATGGATGTAGGATTTTTCGGCGCGGCCGCCGCCATGCAGCGGCAGCTTGCGGCCCGTCAGGCCGCACAAGACGGCCTTCGGGATCACGCGATGCAGCAGCTGACCCGGGCAATAGGCGTTCGACGGGCGGACGATGTTCATCGGGAATTTGAGGAACTTGTGCACCGACATCAGATACATGTCGAACGCGACCTTCGAGGCGGCATAAGGGCTCGAAGGCTTGATCGGCTCGTCTTCCGCCGTGGCGTGATCGACGGAGCCGTACATCTCGGACGTGCCGATCTGCACGAAACGCTCCAGCCAGTCGCGCTTCATCAGCTCTTCGCTGAGGCGCGCCAAGGCCATCGAGTTGGTCTCGAAGAAGCGCCAGGAGTGCTTCCACGACACAGCGCCTTCGCCCTGCGCGGCGTAGTTGATGATGATCTCGGGCTTTTCCTTGTCGAGCAGCTCGAGCAGCAGGTCCAGTTCGTAGGTGATGTGGCGGGCGTGATATTCGTAACCCTTGCGTTTGTCGATATCGAGCGAGAAGGCCGATTCGCGCAGCGGGTTGCGGCCGATGCCGATCACCTTTTTCGGATCGGCATGATCGAGCAGGTAAAGCGCGGTGTGAATGCCGAAGGAGCCGCCGCCGCCGATGATCGCGTAAGTCTTGGCCATGGTAGATGGAATCCCGTTTCGATTAGTCGATGATCGTCCAGTAGTAGTCGCCGGTGTAGCCGGCGTCTTCGAACAGCCTGATCCAGCCTTCCGGATAGTCGTAGAACTTCGCGGTCAGCACCCAGCTCTCGAACACCGCCTTCTGTTCCGTGGTGTGGAAGCTGTCGACCTGAACGAAGCCCTTGCCCGGTGCCAGCCGTTCGATCTCGCGCATGGCGATGATAGCGTCGTCGCGCGTGAAATTGTGGATCGTGTTGAGCGAGATCACCGCATCGAAGCTGTTATCCGGGAACGGCAGCTTGGTTGCGGTGCCGAGATGCAGGCGGCCGACCACTTCGGGTTCGCAATGCATGAGGGCATATTCCGAAATGTCGAGCCCGAAGACTTCAAGCCCCGGGCAGACGGCCATCAGGTCTTTCACCAGGAAGCCTTTGGCGCAACCGACGTCGAGCACGCGGTCGCCGGCCTTCAAGCCGAAGTGCTCGACCATGTCGCGCGCCACCGGCTGCCAACGCCCGTCATAGCGGTAGCCGCCATATCCGAACTCTCGGGGGCCGTCGAAATAGGTTTCGCCGTACTGGCGGGCGATGGCGATGTTCTCCGGCGTCTGCGCCTGCTGGCGTTTTTGGATATTGCGCTTGGTCCTGGGCAGGGCGGCGAGGAGGTTGACTTCCCTCATGTCGTCAAATCCGATGCTGGAAGGGGCGGTGGCGCGACGGCGCGTGGAGACGTGGCGCGAAGTATAGGCAAGACGGACGATTCCGCAAAGTTCCAGGCCGCATTCTTGTGAGCCGAACCGTCATTTCATTGCGCGCGCCGGAGGAGGTGCCGCACGGCCACGCGCCATGCATCGTACGGCCGCAGGCGCAGGAACCCGTAGGCCAGCGCCAGCGTCCGCAAGCGCAGCAGGTCGAGCAATGGCAAAAAGACATTGTCGAGGGGCGTGGGCCGCTCCAAGGCGCGCCGCAGGCTCGCCGTGAAGGGCTTATCGCCCCGCATTACCTGTTGGCGCAAAGCGCCGAACATCCAGCGCCCGCGCCAGCGGGCCGCGTAACTCGGCGGAAACAGCGCGGCATGCTCGCCGCGCATAAGCGCCTCCGCAGCTTCGGCGACAGCGCGCGACTTATCAATGCTCGCAGCGGTTTGTCCGGCGAGCCCGGCATCGTCGCGTCGCCAGCAGGCCAGCGCTTCGGGCAGGAAACACGCGCCGTCGCGCAGGGCGACAGCCCGGCTCGCGTAACCGTCGGTGAGCGACGATAGTTCGGGCCGGAATCCGCCTGCCGCGACGAGCGCAGTCCGCCGGTAGATCGTCGTGTTGCCGATCATCCAGCTATCGTCGCGCAGGAGAATCCGGGCCGCTTGCGCGGGATCTATATAGCCGGGCGCATACAGCGGGCGCGGCGTCGGGAAGGGGCCGATATCGCGTCCTGCCTCATCGATGAGCCGTGCCGGCGCGGAGCAAAGACCGGCTTGCGGGTGCGCGCTCAAAAGCGCGAGAGATCGCGCGAACAGGCCTGGCAGGACCTTGTCATCCGCCGCAGCGAAGAAGACGAACTCGTCGGTGGCTTCGGCTAGCCAGTCGGCGAGATTGCGCAAGACGCCGCGGTTTCGCTCGAGAAATACGGGCCTGATATGCGGATGGCGTGCGGCGTAACTCGCTATGACCGCGCGGCTGTCGTCCGTCGAAGCGTCGTCTATGACGCAGATTTTCCGCGGCTGCGGCTCTTGCGCGAGCAGAGCGTCGAGCGCGTCCGGCAGGAAGCGGGCATGGTTGTAATTGGGCACGAGAACGGCGAGCCGTCGTGCGGCGTCGTCGATGGCGCTCATGTCAGCCCTGGCCATCGTATTCGAACGGCGCGCCGATCTCGGCCAGCGAAGGTCGGTCGAGATCGCGGGGCAGGACGATGGCTTGGTCTGCCGGGAAAGGCCAGTCGATGCCGAGCGCGGGGTCGTTCCAGGCGAGCCCGCTGGCGTATTTCGGCGCATAGGCGCTGCCGAGCTTGAAAATCGTCTCGCTCTCGTCTTCCAACGTCGCGTAGCAATGGGCGAAGCCGATCGGCACGTAGATCTGGTCCCAGCCGCCTGCGGATAGCTCGGCCATAGCGTGCCGGCCGTAAGTCGGCGAGCCGCGACGGAGGTCGACGTTGACATCGAGAATGCGTCCCTTGACGACGCGGATCAGCTTCGACTGCCCGTGCGGCGGCGACTGGAAATGAAAACCGCGCACGGTATAGCGCAGCGCAGTAGCGCAATGGTTCTCCTGTACGAAATCGTCAGTGATGCCCAAGCTGGAGAATTGCGCGCGATTGTAGACGGAGGCGACGCTGCCGCGCGCATCTCGCGTCTCGGCGCTGCGGAACAAGCGCAGGGCGGGGATGTCGAGCTGACGGACGTCCAATCCTTCGATCACCGTGCCGTCGGCGGTCGTAATTCTCTGCTCGGAGCGAGGGGCGTCTGCCATGGCGCGCGTCAGCCGATGCGAGGCGCCATGCCGACCGGCGCCTCTTCGATGTAAAGCCCCAGGGCGTGCGCGTCGTAAGGCGCGAGGCGCGGCAAGCGCAGCGCTTCGATTGCCGGCACCAGCCGCATTTCTTGGCCCTCGGCGAGGATGAGGCCGGCGACATCGACGCTTTCGATCGGCACGATGAACGCGTATCGCAGCTTGATGCCGAGACCCCAGGCTGCGAAATCCCAGGCGATCTGGGTGAAATACCGGATCTCGCGCGGCGTGAAATTCAATTCTTCCAGCAACTCGCGCTTCAACGCCTCGCCGGGCGTTTCGCCAGGCTCTATGGCGCCGCCGAACAGGCTCCAGCTGTTCGGAAGCCAGATGCCGGGTTTGTCGTCACGCAACTGCATGAGAAAGCGATTGTCGGGGGTGACGATGATCGCCCCCACTGCGCCCAGAGGCGGTTCGGCGACGGTGCAGATCGGCGCCGGCGCGTCGAAAATGATCGTCATCGGGACGCCTCATGGGCTTTGGCCAAACCCGCCTCAAGCGGCGTGAAGGCGAAAGCGGGAAAGGCCTTGCGGCAAGACGTGATGTCAAAGGCTCGGTGCGTGGGCGGCGCAGTGCGCGGCGTGGTCTCAATTTCGATCGGCTTGGCGAAATGCGCAGCGACCAATCGCGCGACCTCGGCGGCGGAAGCGGAGCGGCCGGATACCAAATTCAACAGGCCGCTTGCGCGATTCCGCAATACCGTCGCGATCAGCCGGGCGGCGTCCTCGATGTAGACGTAATCTCGGGTTTCCTCTCCGGCGCCGCCGAGCGTGATTTTGCCGTCCTTGGCGGCTTGGCGGCGGAAACGGTTGGGCCCGTATGAATTATGCGTATCGTCCGCGCCGTAGATCAGCGTCGGGCGCAGGACGGCGAGGGGCGCTTTGACTGCGCCCTCGAACATCAATTCGCGCGTGCGGTGCATCGCGCCATATAAATCGGCGGGCGCGGCCAACGATTGCTCGCTGACCAGCCCGGCGGCGAACGGGTAGACGGCATCTGAGCTGATGTAGACGACATGGGCGCAGGGCCGTTCGGCGAGCGCGGCGCAGACATTGCGGCCCATGGCGAGGTTGCGCAGACTGGCGTCAATGTCGCGGCCTTTGTCCGGCGTAATCGCGCTCAACATCACCAGCGCATCGTCAGCCTGCAAATGGCCGGAGAGCTTTTGCGCCGCGCCGTCCGCCGCGAGATCGAGCGTGTCCGAACCGAGGGGTAAAAAGCGGATTCCGCTGGCTGCAAGGCGGCTGACGAGGGCTTGGCCGAGGAAGCCGCGCGCGCCGAGCACCACGACGCGAGCGGGATTGCGGGGCGCGGTCCAGTTCAGCCGCATCATGCCGGCACGCCAAGCGTGATATGGTGCAGACCAGCCGCTCGCGCGGCCGCAGGATCGAGGATGCGAAAGGGGTCGATCACGATGTTCCCGCGCATGGCGGCGGCCACCGCCGCCGGAGTCAGGCTGCGGAACTGTTTCCAGGGCGTCATGATGAGGAGTGCGTCAGCGTCTTGGCAGGCGTCGAGCGGCGTCGCCGCGCCTTGAGCCGCCGGATGCGGCGCGGCGCTTGCCGGCACCACCGGATCGTGCACCGTGAGCGCATAGGGGGCGAGTTGTTCGATCAGCGCCAAGGACGGCGAATTCTTGATCGAATGCGTGTCTTCCTTATAGGCAAGGCCCAGCACCGCGATTTTCGCGTCGGGATTGCTGTCCAGCACCTCGCGGTGCAGCGTGCGCAGCGGCCAATCCTTGCGATAGCGGCTATTGGCGATCCAGGCGCGCACCACCCCGGCGTCCGTGCCCTGCTCGTCGGCCATGCGGACCACGGTGGCGAGGTCCCGCTCAAGGTTGCCGCCGGAAATGCCGAGCCCGGGCGCAAGATAGGAATAAGGCCCGATGCGCTTGTCCAACTTCAGCGACGGCGCGATCTCGGACCAGTCGGCGCCGATGCGTTCGCACAATTCGGCCAGCGTGTTGGCGACGCTGACCGAGGCGACGAGGCAGCAGTTGATCGATATCTTGGCCAGTTCGGCGCTTTCGTAGCGCATCGGCAGCAGCGGGCAGACGAACGCGTCGAGGAACGCTTTAAAGGGGGCGGGCAGCGCCTGGGCGGGGTCGGCACAGCCGAGGATAAAGCGTTCGGGATTGAGCGCGCGGTCGACGGCGCGGCCGAAGATCAGCGTCTCGACCTGATAGAACAGCTGGTCGGACCGGCGCGTTAGGCGCGGCGCGAGTTGGCGCGTGAAGCCGGGAGGCACTTGGCTGAGGATGACGAGAATGCCGTTCGCCGACAGCGCGCGGTCCACCGCCTCGATCAGCGCCGTCAGCGGCGCTAGATCGCTGCCGCCGACGTCGTCTGTCGGCACATCCGGCGCGACATAGACGACGTCGCAAGCGGCGAGGGCCTTGGCGTCGCTGGTGAAGCGGATGCGCGCGGCGTTCCGCGCCAGCATCTCCGGCAGGTCGGGCTCGACGACCGGCAGCTTGCCGGCCGCAAGCTCGTCGATGCGTGTCGCGTCAGGGTCGTAGCAGACCATGGAAAAACCGCGCTCGGCGGCCGCGACGGCCGAATTCAGGCCGAGATGGGTCATGCCGGCATAGCCGACGATGATGCTCTTGTCGCTCATGCCTTGGGCGGGCTCATGCGCAGCGCTTCGGCGGCGAGGCCGTTCAGCGCGTCATTGATCCAGATGTCGTTCTCGATGTTGCTTTTGCCATCGCGGCAAAGGCCGAGAAAATGATCGTATTCGAGCTGCCAAGTCGGGTCCGGCTGGACTAACGTGACGCTGTTCTCGTCGGGCCTGCCGCTCGGCAGCTTGCGGTCGCGCAGCGTGAAAGTGCTCGGCCCCCATTTGCATAAAGATTCGATATGGGCGCTGCCCTTTTCGGCGAGAACGTCGGCGTAAAAATGGTTGCGCCAGGACAGGAGCGTCATCTCGAACTGCAGCAGCGGCTTGCCGGCCGCGCCGAACGCGACATGGTCGAAGGCGCGGTTCTCGAAGCGGCTACACGATTGAACCTTGAGCGGGGCGGCCGGCTTGCCGAGCCAGAATAAAGCGGTGTCGAGCAGGTGCGAGCCGAGATCGGGCAGCACGCCGCTCCCCTGATCGCGCCACGCGGAATCGCGCACCAGGCGCGCGGTGCCGTTGCCGTAGAACATGCGCAGGCTATAGACCTCGCCAAGCGTGCCGGCGTCGATGGCCTGTTTCATGCGCACGAAATGCGGCTCGAAGCGGTGGTTGTAGGCGGTGTAGCACGTCACCGACTTCTTGCGCGCCAGATCGCTGAGCCGGCGCAGTTCGTCGCTCGAGGCGGCGAACAGCGGCTTTTCGACCAACACGTGCTTGCCGTTGGCCAGCAGGTAGGTCAGCAACTCGATCTTGACGTCGTCCGGCGTGCAGACCAGGGCGGCGTCGTAATCGGCCAGCGGCACGTCTTCGATGCGCTTTCTGTCGGCATCGGGATTCACCGGATCGACCGTGGCGGCTACGGCTTGGCCGGCGATGGCGCGGCGCTTGTGGCCCTGGACGCCCATGCCGAGCACGACGACGCGCATGACGGACTCCTCAGGTCTTGGGGCTGTCGGATAGCGCCTTGAACCAGCCGGCGGTCGCCTTGGCGATGCTGTCCGGCTCCCACAGCGGCGCTTCGCGCCAATAGTCGATATTGGCGAGAATGCGCTTCACGCCTTCTTCGAAGCTGACCTGCTGTTTCCACCCGAGGTCGCGTTGGATCTTGGCGATGTCGGCCCAGGTGCAGTCCGGTTCGCCGGGCCGCTTGGGGATGTAGGTCACTTCGCCGCCGAGCAGTTCGACCAGCTTGTTGACCGACTGCGGGTTGCCGGCGCCGAGATTCCATATCTCGCCCGTCTTGTCGGTTTCGGCCGCTAGACGGAAGGCCTCGGCGACGTCGGTGGCGTAGAGGAAGTCGCGCGTCTGCGTGCCGTCGCCGACCACCGTGAAGGGCTTGCCTGCGAGCTTCTGCTTGAGGAATACGCCAAACACCGCGCCGTAAGCCCCCGAGGTGCGCGAGCGCGTGCCATAGGCGTTGAAGATGCGGATGACGTTGACCGGCAGCTTGTAGAGCTTGCCCCAATGCAGCGTCGCCTGCTCGCCCTGGTATTTGCTGAGCGCGTAAGGGTAAAGCGTGGCGATCGGATGATCCTCGCGCGTCGGCGTCTGCGCCAGGCCGTAGCAGGAGGAGGAAGCCGCGTAGACAAACTTCTTCACGCCGCGGCCGGCATGCGCCCCGCGGGCGCATTCGAGCATGTGGACCGTGCCTTGCACGTTGGTCGACATGTATTCCATCGGCTTTTCGATGGAGGGCACGATGTCGCCGATGCCGGCGAAATGGATCACGTAGTCGGCGTCGGCGAACAGCTTGTCGCCCGGCTGGTAGTCGCGGATGTCGCGCTCGTCGAAAGCGAAGTCCGCGTTGTTCGCGTGGTGCGCGACATTGGCCGCGCGGCCGCCCACCAGATTGTCGATCGCCCGCACGCGGTAGCCGCGCGCGAGCAGGATGTCGACCATGTGGCTGCCGACGAAGCCGGCGCCGCCGGTGACGATGGCTGTCGGCTTGGAGGCCATTATTTCGCGCCGAGCTTCTTCATGGTGCGGACGTTGTAATACCAGTCGTCGTCGAAGCTGTTGGGCAGCAGGTGGTTCTTGAAGGCGCGGGCGATGTCGCGCACGGCGTCCTCGATGTTGCGCTTCGGCTGGAAGCCGAGCACACGCTTCACCTTGTCGGAATTGACGTGATAGGAGCGATTGTCGTTCGACGGCGTGGTCTCGATGGGAATCTCGCCCTTCTCGGGGAATTCCTCTTTCACGACTTTCTGCACCATCAGCGCGATGTCGGCGATCGAGTGGTTCTCGAAGCCGATGTTGAACACTTCGCCGTGCACCTTCTCGTGCGGCGCGTCGAGCAGCAACTCGTAAGCGTCGACCATGTCCTCGATATGCAGGTTGGGGCGCATCTGCCCGCCGCCAAACACCGTTATCTTGCCCTTGTTGATGGCGTGGTTGGTCAGGATGTTGACCGAAAGGTCGAGGCGCGTGCGCGGGCTGTAGCCGCAAACGGTAGCGGGGCGCAGCGCGGTGCAGGTGAAGTCGTCGGCCTTGTGCTTCCACAGGATCGGCTCGCACATGCCCTTGAACTTGTTGTAGAGGCTGACCGGCAGCAGCGGATGCTCTTCGGTGACGTCGGGCGAATCGGAGATGCCGTAGACCGAGCTCGACGAGCAATAGATGAAGCGCTTCACGCCGGCCTTCTTGGCGTTGACGACGATATCTTCGAAGCAGTCGTAGTTGATCGTCTGCGACAGATTTTCGTCGAGTTCGAAGCTGGCGTCGTTCGAGATGCAGGCCAGATGCAGAACGGCGTCTTGGCCTTCCATCGCCTTGGCGAGTTTCGCGGTGTCGCGGATGTCGCCCTGGATGACGGTGAGATTGGGATGGTTCGGCAGGCGGCACCCGAAGTAGAGGATGTCGTAAACGGTGACCTTGAGGCCGCGGGCGAGGAAGCGGGGGGTCAGGATATGACCGACATAGCCGGCGCCGCCGGTGATCAGCACGTTCTGCATGGGAGCTCGTACAATCCTTGGCAATGAGAGGCGCCGCAGATACCGGCGCTCGGAAATGAGGGTTTTCGCAGCCTAAACCGCAGGTTTTCGCTGTCGGACTTGCGCTGTTTCTAGAGCTTTTGGCGAGCCCGGTAAAGCGCGGTGTCGCCCCGCCGCACGGGCTTCGCCGGCGATTGAAAATGCCTGCGGCCGGGGCCGTGCCGGCCGCAAGGTTCCGTCTCGGTTCAGGCGGCTATTTCGTCGCGATATTGTAGCCGGCGGCGCTGGCGTCCTTGTAGAACATCGCCACGGTTTCGAGCGAATAGGCGCTCATGTCTTTGCCGACCAGGGCCAGCTTTTTCAGCAAATCGTTGGTCACGGTGATGACCTGGCAACCGATTCCGTCGGCCTGGAAAATGTTCAGCAACTCGCGCGGGCTGGCCCAAAGGAGTTCGGCCTTGGGCTTGCTTTTCAGGATTTTCACGCCTTCAGCCATCAACGGCACCGGGTCGCGGCCGGTGTCGGCGATGCGGCCCGCGAAGACCGAGACGACCGCCGGTGTCGCGGCATCGAGCGCGTCGGCGACAGCCTTGATCTGCTCGATCGGCATGATCGCCGTGACGTTGAGCTTTACCCCGGCCTTGGACAGTTCGGCGATGAGCGGACAGGCGCTTTCGCCTTTGGTGTTGGTCACGGGGATTTTGACGTAGACGTTCTGGCCCCAGGAGGCGATCTCGAGCGCCTGCGCCTTCATGGTGGGGAAATCGTCGGCGAAGACCTCGAAGGAGACGGGGCGGTCCGTGACGATTTTGAGGACGTCGAGCGCGAAGGCTTTGTAGTCGGACACGCCGGCATTGCGCATCAGCGTCGGATTGGTGGTGAAACCCTTGATGAGCGGATTGCCATGCATCTCCTTGATGCCGGCGAGATCGGCGCCGTCGGCGTAAATCTTGATCTTCAATTGGTCGACGCTCGGCATATCCCCGCTCATGTCAGTCATTTCCCCTGTTCGCGGCGCAAAATCCAATCGGCCGCCTCGCTAAGGCTGGCGACGACCGCATCCGGCGAATCCGGCTCCGGCTCGTCGTAATCGTATTTGACCAAGACGCTGGCGGCGCAGCCGGCGGCTTTCCCGGCGGCGACGTCGCGCCACCGGTCGCCGACCATGTAGCTGCGCGGGAGATCGATCCCGTGATCCTGGGCGGCAGCCAGCAGCAGGCCAGGTCGGGGCTTGCGGCAATCGCAGCGGTCAGCGTCGGTGTGGTAGCAGATTCTAATGTCGTCCACCGGCACTTTTTTTCGCAACAGCGCGTGCATGGCGTCGAGCTCGGCCTGCGCCGTGATGCCGTTGGCGATGTCGGGCTGGTTCGTGGCGACAATCAGCAGGAAGCCGGCTTCCTTGAGCCGCCGCGCGGCGTCTTCGACGCCTGGCAGAAGGCGGAAGTCGGCGGCGCGGGTGGGCGCGTAGGGCTTGCCGTTCCGCACCTCGTTGACGTTGAGGACGCCGTCGCGGTCGATGAAAACGGCGGCGGCCATCAGCGAATCACCACTTCGTCGCCATTTGCTGGAGCGCGGGGTGAGAGACCAGGCAATGCCAGACGACGGCTTGAAACGCTTCCGAATGCGGGGTCACGCGGTCGTCCGCCACGGTGGGGATGACGATCACGGCGTCGCCGACCTGCTTGGTGTAGCCGCCGTCGCGGCCGACCACGCCAAACACTTTGAGGCCGCGCGACTTGGCCTCTTTCAGGCCGGCGACGATGTTCGGGCTGACGTTCTTCTCCATGTTGCCGCCGCCGACGGAGAAGACGAAAACCGCGTCCTTGTCGTTGGCGCGGCTTACTTTGAGCCATTCGGCGAAGATCGTGTGCCAGCCTTCGTCGTTGGTCCGGGCGGTCAGCTCCGAGACGTTATCGGTCGGCGCGTAAGCCTCGATGCCGCACAGCTTGCGGAAGTCGTTGACGGCATGGCCGCAATTGCCGGCGCTGCCGCCGACGCCGATGAAGAACAGGCGGCCGTCGCGCGCGCGCAGCGCGGCGAGCTCGTTGGCGAGAGTCTCGATCGCGGCATGGTCGATCGTGGCGGCGATCTTGCCGACTTCGGCGAAAAACTGCTGAACGTGCGTGGTCATGTGGGCGGACATCTGCCTGGCTGCGGGAGGCCGCCGGTTCGGCGGCGCAGGCAACATAGGTGAAAGCGAGACAATGGCAAACGGCCTTTAGATATGATCATATGCGCCATTCTTGGGGCCGCCGAGCGTGGCGCATTAGGCTATTAAGATATTGAATTTTATTGAAAAAATAATTTTCAAAGCGAGAAACAATCCGGATTATGCCGCTGCGGTGGCGACCGGCTATGGCCAGATGGCCCTGCAGTTCCTTATTCAGGTGCTGCTGATCCCGCTTTATCTCCGCACGCTTGGCACATACAGCTTCGGCGTCCTGATGATTCTCATGGCGCAAGTCTCTTTCGGCTACGTGTTCGCCGGGTGGCTCTACAATTTGCTGCTGCGCCGCTTCGGAGAAACATTAGCGGCTGGCGATATGGGGGCGTTTTGGCGGCTTTATGCCGGCGGGAAGCTTCTTCTGGTCACGATCGGGCTGGCATGGGGAGGCGGTCTGCTCATGATCGAGCTTCTGCATCCTATGTTTTTCGAGGATGCGTCTCCCGAAATGCATCGTGAGATCATGTGGGCGATGGGGCTTTCAGCCCTACATCTTCTTTTGATGTACGAGGTTGTGGTCGAGCATACGATTTTCGCGGCGCGAAAACGTCAGTTGACGTCTAACCTCGTCACTATCGTGTCGCTGCTCGGGTTCGCGATATGCGTCGTGCCCTGGCTCTTGATGGGCGGCGGTTTGATCGGCGTCATCTGCTGTTTTGTTGTCGGCGATTGCGCCGCGCGAGTCGTCGCCTTCGTCGCGTTTCGGCGTTCCGGTCTGCGGCTTGATCGACGTCTGCTTGCAAACGCTAAAACCAAATTCTGGGCCGACATGGTCGCGCCTCACAGCCGGCGCTATTTCGCTTACGCTCTTTTGGCGATGGCGCTTCAGGCGGACTTGTTGTTGGTTGGCTTCTTTGGCAATCCGAACGTCGTCGCTGAATTCGCGCTAGTTTGGAAAATCGCCGAAATCATGGTGCTGTTGCTCGCCCGCATGGCTCAGCATCTTCAACCGGAATTCGTCAATATGGATGTCGCCGGCGATCGCGAGCGCTTGCGGCGGGTTTACGCGACGGCTTACCGCTGGATCGGCGTTGCGGCGATCGCGATGGCAGTGCTGTATGCCGTGGCCGGCGGTGCGGCGGTGCAGATGTGGGTCGGAGCGTCTCGCGCGCCAGATCAAGTCTGGCTTTTCCCCTTGGCCGGCGCCGCAGTGCTTTTCCTTGGCTTGTCGCGATTGCCGGCGATTCTCGCTCAGGCCTTGTCGCGCATGCGTCCGCTCTTGTGGATCGCGACGTTCGAATTGGCCGGAAAATTAGCGTTCATTGGGCTCTTTTTCGACGAGCTGGGCACTCGCACCACTTTGGCGGCGATCATCGTCGTGCACCTTTGCGGCATTGCCGCCGCATATTGGCTGCTCGGCCGCAGGTTGCTCGGCCGTTGGCCTTTTTCGGCTGACTTGAATGTCACCGTGTCGGCTTCGGCTGAAGCGGCGGCTGCCGATCGGGCCACGCGCAAGCGTTAGCTCGCCTAGCCCAGCGCCATGTCCGCCAGCAGCTTGACGTTGATCGTCACCACCAGGGCGGCCGAGGCCCAGCCGAGGACGATCATCCAGGCGGGCGGGCGGTAATCGCCCATCAGCTTGCGGTCGCCGACGAACAGCATCAGCGGGATCACCGCGAAGGGCAGCTGCAGGCTGAGAATTACCTGCGACAGGATCAGAAGCTCGCCGGTGCCGCTTTCCTGGTAGAGCCAGGTCACGATCACGGCCGGCACGATGGCGACCAGGCGCGTCGTCAGGCGGATCAGCCACAGCGGCATTTTGAACTGTAGAAAGCCTTGCATCACCACCTGGCCGGCGATAGTCGCCGTCACCGTCGAATTGAGGCCGGAGGCGAGCAGCGCCACGGCGAACAGCGTCGCCGCCGCGCCGACGCCGAGCATCGGCGCGAGCAGCCGGTAGGCGTCCTGGATCTCGGCGACCTCGGTCTGGCCCGCCGTGTGGAAGGTGGCGGCCGCCAGGATCAGGATCGCGGAATTGATCAGCAGGGCGATGGTGAGCGCGATGGTCGAGTCGAGCGAGGCGAAGCGGATCGCCTCGCGCTTCTGCTCGGGGCTCGGGCCGACGGCGCGGCTCTGCACCACGGCGGTGTGCAGATAGAGATTATGCGGCATCACGGTCGCGCCGAGGATGCCGATGGCGAGATAGAGCATGTCCGGGTTGCCGACGATCTCGACCGACGGCACGTAGCCGGCCAGCACCGCGCCGATCTCGGGCGCCGACAGAACGATGTTCACCGCGAAACAGGCGAGGATCAGCGCGATCATGGCGATGATCACCGCTTCGAGCCAGCGCACGCCCTTGTTCTGCAGCCACAGGATGAGGAAGGCGTCGAGCGCGGTGAGCAGCACGCCGATCAGCAGCGGCACGCCGAACAGCAATTGCAGCGCGATCGCGGTGCCGATCAGTTCGGCGAGGTCGGTGGCGATGATCGCCACCTCGGCGAGCAGCCACAGCACGTAGGCCACCGGCTTAGGAAAGCGCTCGCGGCAGAGCTGCGCCAGATCGCGCCCGACGACGATGCCGAGCCGCGCGCACAGCACCTGCAGCAGCATGGCCATCAGGCTGGAGATCAGCGCCACGGCGAGCAGGGTGTAGCCGTAGGCCGAGCCGCCGGCCAGCGCGGTCGCCCAGTTGCCGGGGTCCATATAGCCGACGGCGACGAGATAGCCCGGCCCGGCGAAGGCCAGCAGCTTGCGCAAGCTGCCCGCCGTGGCCGGAATGCGCACGCTATGGTGGATTTCCGGCAGGCTGGCGAGCGTGCGGCGGGGCACGGGGGCGTGAGGATCGGACATGCGGATATCTGGCGGCGCCGCGGCGAGGATTAGAGGGGTCTATAAAGTGTAGCCTTGGTTGTATTCGGTGCAAGGGCAAAGCGGCGGGGAAGGGGAAGGCTGCCCGAATCGGGCTCGCTTCACGCGCTTATGTAGTTGCAAGTGATTGTCAAAATGCCGGTCCTCCGGCTAAATGGCGGCCATGATGACCAGCGTCTCCCCCGCGCCCCGCAAACCGTCCGGCAAAGCCGCGGCCAAGCCGCGCAAGCGCGTCCAGCCGGCAAGTCCGGCCGCCGCCGAGGGGCACGCCCAGGGGGCCACCGAGGCCGTCGCTGAAGCCGTTAGCGGCGCGCGCGATCTCAACGACCTGGCCGCCGGCGAGCGCGCCGCCAATTTCCGCCACACCCGCGCCGCGCGGCGCGCCGAGGTCATCGAGGATTACGTCGAGATGATCGCCGACTTGATCGGCCAGGAGGGCGAGGCGCGCGCCGTCGATATCGCCCGCCGGCTCGGCGTCTCGCACGCCACCGTGGTCAAGACGGTGACGCGCCTGCAGGAGATCGGCCTGGTCCAGAGCCGCCCCTACCGCGCCATTTTCCTCACCGACAAAGGCCGCCAGATGGCCGAGGAATCGCGCAAGCGCCACGAGATCGTGCTGGCCTTCCTGCGCGCCATCGGCGTGTCGGAGGACACCGCCCATGCCGACGCCGAGGGCATGGAGCACCATTGCAGCCGCGAGACCCTAGCCGCCTTCCAGCGGCTTATCGACGGCCGCGGCAAGGTTTGACCTGAACCGTCCGCCTGATCGCCCCGCCATGGCCGCGAAAAACGCCCTGGCGGGGCCATCAAAGCATCCTGAAAAAGCCTGAATCTTCGGCAATCCTGCGCATTGTGAGGGCCGCGGGGCGATGTTATGGTCCGCGCCCAACCGCATAAGCGACCGGCGTCAAGACCGGGACCAACAGAGGCTGAACATGCACGGGGGAAATCCCCGGCACACCCTTCGGGAGACGTCGACATGACCCAACGCCTGAACCACGCCCGGATTCTCGGCGCCGCCGCTCTGCTCGCCACCACGGCGATCGCGTCCGCCGCCGGCGCCCAATCCGTCGAAAACTTTTACAAGGGCAAGGAGATCCGCCTGACGTCGAGCTCCGACGTCGGCGGCGGCTATGACGCCACGGCCCGCCTGCTCGCGCGCTACATGCCGAACCACATACCGGGCAACCCGCGGATGATCGTGCAGAACATGCCCGGCGCCGGCGGCATCAAGGCGGCCAACTACCTCTACAACGTCGCGCCCAAGGACGGCACGGCGATCGGCGGCGTCCACCGCACGGTGCCGCAGGCGCCGCAGCTCGGCCTGCCCGGCACGCAGTTCGAGGCGGACAAGTTCTTCTGGCTCGGCAGCATGGCCAACGAGGTCAGCGTTTGCGTCGCCTGGCACGAAGCGCCGGTCAAGACGATGAAAGAGGCGATGGAAAAAGAGCTGATCGTCGGCGGCTCGGGCGCCAACGACACCGAGCAGTTCCCGGCGGTGCTGAACAACATCATCGGCACCAAGTTCAAGATCATCTCGGGCTATCCCAGCGGCACCGCCGTCAACCTCGCCATGGAGCGCCGCGAAGTCGACGCCCGTTGCGGCTGGTCGTGGTCGTCGCTGGTGCAGCAGCAGTCGGACTGGCTGAAGGACAAGAAGATCAACATCCTCGCCCAGGTCACCACGACGAAGCACGAAGACCTGCCGAACGTGCCGCTGGTCAGCGAGTTCGCCAAGAACGAGTCGGACAAGCAGATACTCGACTTCCTGTTCGCCCGCCAGGTCATGGGCCGTCCCTTCGTCATTCCGCCGGGCGTGCCGATGGAGCGCGTGACCGCTCTGCGCGCCGCCTTCGACGCGGCGATGAAGGACAAGGCGCTGCTCGCCGAAGGCGACAAGCAGAAGCTGGAAATCAGCCCGGTCAGCGGCGTGGAAGTGCAGGCGCTCGTCGCGCGTCTGCTGAAGACCCCGCCGGATCTGGTCGAGGCCGCCGAAAAAGCCACGGTGTGGCGCGGCCCGGTGACCAAGGCGGTCGCCAAGGTCGAGACGCCGAAGGGCACGATCAGCGAGCTGAAGGACGACGCCCGCGAGGTGGTGCTCAAGCAGGCCGACGGCAAGATGTTCAACGCCAAGGTCTCGGGCACGCGCACGACGATCACGGTCGCCGGCAAGGACAGCGACCGTAAGGCGCTCAAGACCGGCATGGCGTGCGAAATCACCGCCGCCGCCGCCGGCGAGGAAGCCAGCAAGATCGTCTGCCAGTAAAGCTGGCGGCCGAACGGCTCGCTAAATAAGCGAAGGGCCCCGGGAGCGATCCCGGGGCCCTTTTTCTTGTGCGCGTCTCCGCGGTTACGCCGCGCTGGCGGCGACCTTCGGCGCGGCGGCGGGCACCGGCATGCCGGCGGCGCCGCTGAGGATCTTGCGCTTGGCCGCGTCGAGCGGCGTGGCGTCGCCGCCGAGCGTGCGCGTCAGGCGGATCGCGCCGTCGAGCAGGCCGATCATGAAGTTCGCTTGGCGCTCGCCGGCGTAATGGCTGGTCGGGCCGGACATCGACACCGAGCCGGCGATCTCCTGGCCGGCGCGGAACACCGGGCAGGCGAGGGAGGTGATCTCCGGATGGCGCTGGCCCATGCTGACGTAATAATGGTCGGCGCGGATCTTCTCCATCTCGGCGCCCTCCTCGTTCGAGAAGGCGCGCAGCACCGCGCCGGAGGAGCCGTCGAGCGGCAGGGCGTCGCCCTCGCGGAAGGCGACGCGCAGCATCGCTTCGCTCGATTCCACCTTGTGCAGGCAGATGCGGCGGTCGCCGTTGCGGATGTAGAAGGCGGCGCTTTCGCCGGTCTGGGCGACGATCTCGCGCAGCACCGGCATGACATGGTCCGCGAGGTGGAACGAGCGCTGATAGACGCGGCCGATATGGAAGGGCGCCGGGCCGAGCGCGTACTTGCCGTCGCCCAGGCGCAGCATGAAGCCGTGGCGCTCGAGCGAGCAGATCAGCCGCAGCACGGTGGCTTTGTTCAGCTTGGTGCGGGCGGCGATTTCGCGCAGCGGCAGCTCGCGTTCGCCCTCGCGAAAGGCCACCAGAATGGACAAGGCCCGCTCGACAGATTTAACGCCTTCGTTCCGCATGTGTCGCTCCATGATCAATGTGAATGGAAACGGTCCTTTGCCTGCCCGCCCTGCGCCTCCCGGCCCCGAAATGGGCGGCGCATCCTGGCGAACGTCCCCTGGCCGAACCTTTTAAATTTCGTGGGACAAAACGCATTACGTGTCAGCGAACCAAGGCTACTCGCCCAGCAAAACGAGTCAAGCAACCGTCGCGAAAAATGTGAAAAATGCCAAAATTTGCACAAGTTGCCGGTTGGGCGGGCATACCGTCGGGCGGAAGGTGGACAATCTGCGGAGGAGCTGCCGCCGCGCCAAAAGCAAAAGGCCCGGTCAGAGGACCGGGCCTTTCGTTCGTGGGCCGCTGGCCGGCGTCGCCGCCGGCTTTGGCAGGCGGCTTAGAGCGCCTTGGAGACGGTGAAGATAAAGCGTTCGCAATCGCCGACGCAGCTGGCGTCGGGCAGATCGTTGCCGACGAAAGCGGCCTTGAGGTCGAGACCGAAGACGTTGGTGCCGACCGAGATGCCGTAATCCCAGTAGTCGCGCGTGCCCCAATTGGCGTTGTTGTCGATCGACATGTAGCCGGCATGCAAGCCAAGGGTGAAATACTTGCCGAGAGGCACATCGACGCTCAGGTCGGTGTAGAGGCTGTCACCGGACTCGCTCTGGTAGTCGGGCGAGTAGCTGAGCTTGAGGCTCGGCAGGGCGAAGCCGAAGTCGTAGCCGATCTTGCCGTAGACCTCGAAGAAGTTCAGGTCGCGGCCGCCGTTGGCGCTGTTGTCTGCGCTCGGATAGGCGTAGTAGATGCCGCCGACGTCGAGGAGCAGGCCCGAGTCCAGTTCGGTCTTGTAGCCGCCGTAGACGTCGATCTCGACGCGCGCGTCGGAGAAGTCGACGTTCGAGCCCCAGGCGCCGACGTAGAGGCCCGAAGTGTGGGCGTAGTCGAGACCACCCTGCACCGCCGGGGTGCCGTTGCCCGATTGGCTAAGGCCGCGATAGAAGTATTCGCTGGTCAGCGCGACGTTGCCCGTCAGTTCGCCCGACAGGTCTTCGGCCGGCACCAGCGGATCGGCGGCGTGGGCGAGCGAGCCCCAGCCGATCATGGCCGCGGCGGCGATGGTCAGAATTCGTAATTTCATGATGATGCCCTTAATTGCGTATGGCTCGATGCTGGCCCCAAAGGCACAAGCAATCGCAACATCATGGGCGTGTAACACATAGGCAAGACCGAACTTTTGATAGACTTTGCCTATGTTGAGCGGTGTTTTTGCGGGCGCTAATTTCTAGGCAGCAGGTGCATCAAATCGCGCGTTTTCCGTATGTTAGCGTCCCGAATGCTAAAAGACATACATGACAAAGCTATTTTGACGGTTGTATCGGTCTCGTCCGCTTAGGCATAAAAGCCCCTGCATTTGAAATGGGCACAGTCAAGAAAATGTGGCCCAATTGCTAGGCTATTGAGACTTTTGCGAAATTCGCCGTCTGTTGCGGACCTGCAACAAATTTGTCAAAGAATTTCGGGACGATAGCGGGAAATTATGAACCCTTTCGGAACAAATTGACCCGGAAGAGCTGATCGAGGCTGAGCCCTTCCGCCGTCCGTGCCGCGGCGGCTTCGAAGGCGTCGCGGATCTCCGCCTCGCGCGCGGCGAACAGCGCCCGGCGCTTCTCGCCGCGCGCCAGTTGCGCGTCGCGCCATTCCTCGTAGGCCGCGAATTGCCTGCGCACGCGATACAGCAGCTCCGTTTGCGCCGCGAGCCCGGCCTCCGGCAAGGCGGCGAGCGCGGCATAAGCCGCCGCGCGAACCTCCGTCTCGTCGTTCACCGCCTTGGTCGCGTCGTGATAGTTGCCCCAGGCGACCGGCTCCATGACGTAAAGCACACCGCCGTCCGGCAGCAGCCGCGCCGCTTCGCGCAACGCGCCCGCCATGTCGCTCATATGGTGCAGGCTGTTGGAGAAGACGACGACGTCGAACGTGCCGTCGCCGAAGGGCAAGGCCTCGCCGCGGCCATGATGGAAGGCGATGGCGAGCCCGGCTTCGGCGGCGGCGCGCTCGGCTTCGGCGACAACCTCCGCGTTGGCGTCGATCCCGCTGACGTTGGCGCCGCGCTTGGCCATCAGCCGGGTGAACTTGCCGGCGCCGCAACCGATATCGAGCAAGCGGCGGTCCGCGGTCGGCAGCAATTCGCCGGCGATGGTCGCGTTGTCGGAGAATCGGGTGGCGGCGATCGCGGCCGCGTCGGGACGCAAGGCGCGCGCGGCTTGCTCTGACTCTGTCATCTGCACTAGCCTTCCTGTTCGTTCAGATCGGCGTTCGCCGTTCGCGCCAGTCTAGCGCAAGCCGCGCCGATGCCTAGCCAAACGGTTCCCGTGCCGCACGCCTCCCCTCCGCCCTCCGTCAACGGCGGCGCGCCAGATTCGGCCTTGCGCGCCATCGCCTGGCCGCTCGCCATGACGCTGCTCGCCCAGGTGATCGCCTCCTGGGCGAACCTGACTGTGCCGGTTTTTGCCGTGCGCCTAGCCGACGGCATCGGCGTGTCGGCGACCTGGATCGGCGTCTATGTCTCGCTGACCTATTTCAGCGCCATGATTTCGTCGGTGCTGTGCGGGCCGCTCATCTTGCGCTACGGCGCGATCCGCATCAGCCAGGCGTGCCTGCTGATCGCCGCTTGCAGCCTGGCGCTCCTCACCGCCTCGACTTTGCCGCTCGCGATCGTCAGCGCGCTGGTCATGGGGATCGCCTACGGGCCGACGACGCCCGCCTCCTCGCACATCCTGTCGGCGCAGACGCCGCCCAAGCTGATGCCGCTGATCTTCTCGCTCAAACAGACCGGCGTGCCGCTCGGCGGCATGCTGGCGGGGGCCGCCGTGCCGCCGCTCGTGCTGCTCTATGATTGGCAGGGCGCGGCCTGGATCGTCGCCGGTTTCGCGCTCGCCGGCATCTTTGTGCTGCAGCCGTTGCGCGGACGTCTCGACGCCGAGCGCGATCCGGCGCAGCCTCTGCTGGTCAACCCGCTGCGCTCTATCGGCATGGTCTGGCGCGCGCCCGGCCTGCGCCGCATGGCGCTGCTCTCCATGGCGTTCTCGGCCGTGCAGATGTGCCTGCTGTCCTACCTCGTCACCTACATGGTGGTGGAGGTGGGGCGCGATCTCGTGACCGCCGGCCTGATCCTGGCGGCGGCGCAGATGGCCGGCGTCGGCGGGCGCATCTTGTGGGGCGGCGTCTCCGGCTTGCTGCTCACCGCGCGCCAGGTGTTGATGCTGCTCGGCCTGCTCATGGCCATCTGCGGCGCGGTGATGGCGCTGGTCAGCCCGACCTGGCCGCTCGTCGGCCTGTTCGCCCTGGCGGCGCTCTACGGCGCGACGGCGATCAGCTGGAACGGCGTGCAGCTCGCCGAATTGTCGCGTCTGTCGCCGCCGGGCCAGGCGGTGATGGCGACGGGCGGCTCGCTGTTCTTCACCTTCACCGGCGTTATGCTCGGCCCGACCTTGTTCGGCGTCTGGGTGACGGCGACCGGCAGCTATTCCGCCGGCTTCTTCGCGCTCGCCGCGCTCGGCCTGATTGGCGCGGCCTTGCTGGTCAAGCGCTACGAGTAGCGGTCGAGCGCGCCGACGGCGCTGAGCGCCGCGTCTTATCGGAGTCGGCCGCGCGGTCGAGCGCGGCCGCCAGCCCGACGAAGGCCGGCAGCTTGTGCGTCACCAGATAGGTCGGGATGGCGCTGAGATAGCCGCGATAGCGGCCCTTGGCGGCGAAGCGTTCGCGGAACAGCTCGGCGTCGAACAGCGGCCCCAATCGGCCGACGATGCCGCCGGCGAGATAGACCCCGCCGCGCGCGCCGTAGCTGAGCGCCAGATTGCCGGCAACGCTGCCGAGCAGGGCGCAGAACTGCCGCACTGCCTCGCGCGCCAGAACCTCGCCGCGCGCCGCGCGCCGCGTCACGTCGGCGGCGCGCACGGTCCTCGCCTGCGCGCCGCGCGATTCGGCCAGCGCGCTGTAGAGATTTTCCAGGCCTTGGCCGGAGATGACGCGTTCGGCCGAGACATGGCCGAAGCGCCGCCGCAACGCCGAGAGCAGCTCGTCCTCGGCCGCGTCGACCGGCGACAGCGTGGCGTGGCCGCCTTCGGTGGCGACCGCCTGCCACTCGCCCGGATGGGCCGCGAGCGGGATCAGCGCGGCGACGCCGAGGCCGGTGCCCGGACCCAGCGCCACCAGCGGCATGCCGCGCGCCGGCTTGCCGCCGCCGATCTTGCGCAGGTCGGCCGGGCCCAGGTGCGGCAGGCTTTCGGCGACGGCGGCGAAATCGTTGACGGCCAGCAGGCTGTCGAAGCCGAAGGCGCGCTTGAGGGCGGGCAGGGAGATCGACCAGGGCAGGTTGGTCATGCGGATGCGCTGGCCGACCACCGGCCCGGCGATGGCGAAGGCGGCCGCGCGCGGCCGGGCCTCGGCGCGAAGCCCGATGTCCCGGAAATAATGCTGCAGCGCCGCTTCGGCGCCGTCGAAGTCGGCGGCGGCGTAGCGCCGCACCCGTATCGCCGCGCCGCGCGATTGCAGCGCGAGGCGCAAATTGGTGCCGCCGAAATCGCCGAGCAGGCGGTAGGGAGTGGAACGGGCGGCGCGCGCGTTCTTCGGGGGAGATGGGCGAACGCGGCTCATGATGGTCCTCAGGCGCGGATGTGCGCGCTGCGCAAAGTGGCGACGAAATTGCCGCGCCAATGGCCGATGTCCTGACGCGTCACCGAATCCATGGCCTCGCGCCAGCGCGCCTGGCGCTCCTCGAGGGGCATGTCGAGCGCGCGGTCCATCGCTTCGGCCAGCTCGTCGACATCGTAAGGGTTGACGATCAGCGCGCTGCCGAGCTGCTCCGCCGCGCCGGCGAAGGCCGAGAGCACCAGAACGCCGGGATCGGCCGGATCCTGCGCCGCGATATATTCCTTGGCGACGAGATTCATGCCGTCGCGCAGCGGTGTCACCAGGCCGACGCGCGAGAAGCGGAAGAAGCCGGCGAGGGTCTGGCGCGTGAAGCTGCGGTTAAGGTAGCGCAGCGGCATCCAGTCGTATTCGGCGAAGCCGCCGTTGATGTGGCCGGCGCTGGCTTCGAGCTTGGCGCGGATTTCGGAATATTCGGCGACGTCCGCCCGCGTCGGCGGCGCGATCTGCATGTAGGTCACGCGCTTGCGCCGCTCGGGGAAGCGCGCGAGCAGGCGCTCGAAGGCGGCGAAACGCTCGATCAGGCCTTTGCTGTAGTCGAGCCGATCGACGCCGACCATCAGGTCGCGGCCCTGCAAGCTGTCGCGCAGGCGCGTCACGCTCGGCGTCTCGGCCGAGCGCGCGGCGAAGCCGGCGATATTGTCCGCGTCGACGCCGATAGGGAAGGCTTCGGCGCTGAACACGCGCGCGCCGAGCGCGAGGCGGCCGTCGGGACGGCGCGCGGCGCCCAGCTCGTGCAGCGCGTAGTCGATGAAATTGTCGCGGTCGCTCTGCGTCTGGAAGCCGACGACATCGTAGGCGGCGAGGGTTTCGCCGACCAGCTTGTGGCGCGGCAGCGAGGCGAAGACCTGGCGCGCGGGAAAGGGCGTGTGCAGGAAAAAGCCGATGGGATGGCCGACGCCGCGCTTGCGGAGCTCCTCGCCGAGCGGGATCAGGTGATAGTCCTGTATCCACAACACGTCGTCGGGCTTCAGCAACGGGAGCGTCAAGTCGGCGAAGCGGGCGTTGACGCGCTGGTAGGCGCCGAGCGCGGCGCGCGAGAAATTCACCAGCCCGAGGCGGTAATGGAACAGCGGCCACAACACGGAATTGGCAAAGCCGTTGTAGTAGCCCTGGTAATCGTCGGGCGCGAGGTCGATGGTCGCGTAGTCGATGCGGCCGGCGTTGAAGCGCTTGGGCGCATCGCCGGGATTGTCGCTCGTCTCGCCGCTGAAGCCGACCCAGATGCCGCCCGATTCGCGCAAGGCCGCGAGCATGCCGACGGCGAGGCCGCCGGTGCTGGCCGGCCGGCCGTCGGCGACGGTCACGCGGTTCGAGACGACGATGAGGCGGCTCACAAAACGTCCTCCCACGGCCGGCTCAGCTTCATGGCGGTGTTGATGAGGCCGACCATCGAATAGGTCTGCGGGAAATTGCCCCACGGCTCGCCGGTCTTGACGTCCATATCCTCGGACAGAAGGCCGCAGGCGCTGCGCCGCGCCAGCATAACCTCGAACAGCTCGCGGGCCTCGTCCTTGCGGCCGGCGTAGATCAGCGCCTCGATGTACCAGAAGGTGCAGACGTTGAAGGCGGTGGTCGGCACGCCGAAATCGTCGGCCGTGGCGTAGCGGAACATGGTGTCGCCGCGCCGCAAATCCTGCTCGATGGCGGCCAAGGTGCCGAGGAAGCGCGGATCGTCGCCTTCGAGGAAGCCGAGCGTCGGGATCAGCAGCAGGCTGGCGTCCATCTCGCGGCCGCCGAAGGTGCTGGCGAGCGCGCCGCGCTCGGCGTTCCAGGCCTGCGCCAGGATCGTGTCGCGGATGCGCGCCGCCGTCGCTTGCCAGTGATGCGCGCGGTCGGGCAATCGCAGGCGCGCGGCGATCTTGGCCAGCCGGTCGCAGGCCGCCCAACAGAGCAGGCTAGAATAGGTGTGGACATGGGCGCTGGTGCGCAGCTCCCACAGGCCGGCGTCGGGCTTGTCGTGCAGATCGGCGGCGATGGCGCCGATTTTCTCCAGCCGCTCGAACATGCGCTGATCGCCGGGGTGGATCAGGCGGCTGTCGAAGAACGCCTGGGTGCTGGCGAGCACGACGCTGCCGTAGATGTCGTTTTGGATGTGCTCGTAGGCCTGGTTGCCGACGCGAACCGGCCCCATGCCGCGATAGCCGGCGAGGTCGGGCACTTCGCTTTCGAGCAGCTTCTCTTCCAGCATGATGCCGTAGACCGGCTGCAGATGGCCGTGCTGCGCGCCGGCGGCGATATTGGCGATATAGCCGAGGTAATCCTCCATCGTCTTGGTCGCGCCGAGCTTGTTGAGCGCCTGGACGACGAAATAGGCGTCGCGCAGCCAGCAGAACCGGTAGTCCCAATTGCGCTGGGTGTGCGGCGCTTCGGGGATGGAGGTGGTCATGGCGGCGATGATCGCGCCGCTCTCCTCGAAGCTGCACAGCTTGAGCGTGATTGCCGCGCGGATGATCTCCTCTTGGAATTCCGGCGGCAGCGACAGGTAGCGCACCCATTCGACCCAATATTCGTGGGTGCGCTCTTCCATCTCGCGGGCGTAGTCGGTGAGCGGACGGGTCAGCGTCTCGTCGGGGCCGAGCACCAAATTGGCCGGGCGGTCGACCAGCATCGGAATCTCGTCGACGACGAACGAGATCGGGATGTCGGTGGTCAGGCGCAGGGTCTGGCGCGGCAGGATGTAGCGCGCGTGGTTGCTGCCGCGCGTCACCTCGGGCCGGGCGGCGCCGTAGCCGCCTTGCGGACGGACCCGGATGCGGACGCGCGGCGTGCCGTTGAGCGGTTCCAGGCGGCGGACGATGGTGACCGGCCGGTAAAAGCGGCCCAATTGCTTGAAGCGCGGCGCGAGATCGATGACGCGCAGCGCCGCGCCGAACGTGTCGTAGAGGATCGTCTCGACGATGGCGCTGTTCTTGAGATAGCGCTGTTCGCTGCGGTCGAAATTCTCCAGCGCGATGTCGAACGCGCCGTCGGCGGCGTCGTCCCACTCGGTCGCCGCCGCGCCGCCGCCGAGCAGGCTGGAGAAGACCGGCTCGCCGTCGAAACGCGGCATGCAGGACCAGACGATGCGGGCCTGCTTGTCGATCAACGCGGAAAAGATGCAATTGCCGATGACGGCCAGGTCGAGTGTGCTCATGCCCTGTCGAATCATGCGGTGAAAAGGAGGGGCCGGCAGGCCCGGCGGGATCGCGGCGGCGCGGCCCGTATGAGACCACGATGCGACGCTAGGAGTAAACTCCCGATGCTCGCCTTCGTTCCCGCGATTCCAAGGATTTAGCGGCGGATTAGCGGCACGGCGGCGGCGCGCGGCAACACTTGGCCGACCGGCACTTTGGCCATCGCCGGCTGGGCGCCGGCTTGGGCCATCATCGGGGGCGTATTGGCGCGGGGCGGCGCGCTGGTCGCGCCGGTCAGCACCGTTCCCGCGAGCGGCGGACGGGCGCTCATGTCGAGCGGCGCGCGCGCCGCCCCGAGCGTGTTGTCCCGCGCCGCCGCGTAAGCCGCGCGGCGTTCCTGATAGGCGGTCTGCACTTCGAGGCGGCGTTCCTCGGCGCTCTGGCGGCGCGAGGCGTTCCACAGCGTGGTGATCTTGGCGCGATAGCGGAAATGATGCTCCGGCGTCGCCGAATGGTAATTGCCGGCGGCAGCGATCCACGACTTGGTCTCGTCGAACTGGCTGCGCAGGAATTTGGCGGCATAGGCGACATTGCTGTCGGGCTCGAACGCCGTCTCCAGATCGGGAAAGGCGTTCGGGTGATACATCAGGTTGATCTGCATGCAGCCGACGTCGATGTTGCGGATGCCGCGCGCTTTCAGCGCCTGGACCTGGGCGATGGCTTCGGCCTTGGAGGCGAAGAACTGCCCCTTGCCCTCGGCAGTAACTGTCCAGGGCCAGGCAAAACTTGCCGAGTTTTGCTTGTCCCAGCGGCCCGATTCGGCGAGCGAGACGGCCGCCAGCAGCTGGCTCGGAATGCCGTGCTGGCGCTCCTGGCGCGCGATCGGCGCGGCGCAGGATTTCTTATTGGCGTCAAAGATTTGCGACGTGATCGGCGCGGCCGAAAGCGGCGCGCTCAGGCTCGCGCCGGCGAGCGCGGCGAGGCCGGTCAGGGCGGCGAGCAGGGCGATGCGGGGGCGAAGAATTTGGGTCATGGCCCGATAGACTTCGCAAGGCGCGTGCCATCTTCAAAGCGTACCGGCGGGGACCATTCTGGCGCGCTGTAACAAAACGGTATGCCTCCTAGCACGCTGTATTATCAACGAAAACGCTCAGGGGGCGTGCGCACGACTCTTATATAAAACATTTGATTTGGGTCAGGAGCGATGACATTCTTAGTTTGCGAACGAGGGATATGCGCCCTCGCTTCGTAAACACCCTTCTTGGGCGTTTCCTCCCTAGACTTCAGGGCCGCGCTTGCGCGGCCCTATTTTTTTGGGTTTTCAGGGCGGGGTTTGCGCCGCCCGCTTGCTCGGATTCAGGGCCGCGCGCGCCCGATCAGGTCCGGCAGCCTGGTCTTCAACAGGGCGATAACCTCGCCCATATGCGCCGTCAGCGACGCGAGCTTGGGCTTGGCGGCGTAGCGCAGCTCGTCCATGTAAAGTTCGCGGTTGATCTCGATCTGCAGCGCGTGCACGCGCGCCGCCGGCTGGCCGTAATGCAGCGTGGTGAAGCCGCCGGAATAGGGCATGTTGCGCGTCACGCGATAGCCGAGATCGGTCAGCGCGCCTTCCACCGTCTGCGTCACCTCCGGCGCGCAGGACGCGCCGAAACAATCGCCGAGCACCATGTCGACGCGCTTCAAGCCGGCGTCGCGGTCCATCGGGCCGCCGATCGACGGCATCGAATGGCAATCGACGAGCAGGCAATAGCCGAACTGCTCGCGCGTGCGCTCGATCAGGCCCTGCAGGGTGCGGTGATAGGGGCGATAGAGCGCGTTGATGCGCTCGGCCGCCTCGGCGAAGCGCAGCTTGCGCTTGTAGATCTCCTCGCCGTTGGCGACGACGCGGGCGATGGTGCCGAGCCCGCCGGCGACGCGCGGCGAGGCGGCGTTGACGTAGGACGGCAGCTCGTCCTCGAACATCTCGGGATCGAGCTCGAACGGCTCGCGGTTGGGGTCGATGTAGGCGCGCGGGAAGAAGGCGCGCAGCAGCGGCGCGCCCAGCTCCGGCGCCGCGCCGTAAATCCGGTCGACGAAACTGTCTTCCGAACGGCGCAGCATCTGCGGATCGAGCCGCGAGGCGGCGATGAATTCGTCGGGATAGCGGTCGCCGCTGTGCGGCGAGGCGAAAACGGCGGGGATGGTCTGGCGCGCCGGCTCGAGCACCTCGCAGACGGGACTGTCGGCGCTGCCGACGGCGATCGCTTGGACCCCTAAGCTTGCGCTCGGCGCGGCCGGATTCTGCTCGTCGACGGACATGACGACAGTGTAGCGCAATCCGCCGGCCTGTCACCCGATGCGGCGAATCCCGCCGTTCCGGCGCTTTCGCGGGCCCGCCGGCGCGGGCCGGAACGGCCTTGAATTGCCGGAACGATGGGGTATAACACGCCTCCCACGGCGGCCGGGCGGCTTCGCAGCCTCAGGCCCCGTCGTGCGGGCGCGTAGCTCAGCGGTAGAGCACTACCTTGACATGGTAGGGGTCACAGGTTCAATCCCTGTCGCGCCCACCACTTCCCCGTCTTCCGCATCACTCTTGGCCGCCGTTGCGCTGGATCAATGCGCGTGGTCCGCCGCGCAGCGAATCTGCTTTTCGTGCCGGATGTCGTCGGCGCGAAACCCTTTTCCAAACGCCGCTTGCGCGCCGATGCCGTAGAGCTAAAGTCCCGGCCATGTTCCACTTTCCGATCCCGCCGCGCCCCCCCGTCCAGCCCCGACTGCCGAATTTCGTCTGGGGCGACGGGCTGTTCACCAACGACGAGATCGACAAGATCAACGCCTACGCGATGTTGCAGCCGGCCAGTCAGGTCAAGGTCGGGATGGATCTCGCTTATCGCCCCGAGCTGAACCGCTCGATCACCCGTTGGCTGCCGCCGAGCGCCGAATCGGCGTGGATCTATCAGAAAATCACCTCGACGGTGGCGCTGCTCAACTCGCGGCATTACCAGTTCGACATCAGCGGCATGGACGAGCCGCTCTATCACATCACCTATCCGTCGAGCGATCTCGGCCATTACGATTGGCACACCGACGTCTCGGTCGACGACCAGCCCGCCCGCAAGCTCTCGATCACCTTCCAGATGAGCGATCCGGCGACCTATGACGGCGGCAGCCTGGAAATGAATGCCGCCGGCCATGTCGAAACCTGCCCGCGCGAGCGCGGCAAGCTCATCCTGTTCCCCTCGTTCCAGCTGCATCGGGTCACGCCGGTCACGCGCGGCGTGCGCCACGCGCTCGTCGCCTGGATCGTCGGCCCGCCGTTGCGCTGATCGGGATTCAGGCCATGTTCCATTATCCGGTTCCGTCTCACCCCATCGTGCGCAAGCGCACGCCGCCCTATGTATGGGGCGAAGGCTTGTTCAACGTCGCCGAGTTGGACAAGATCAACGCTTACGCCGCGAACCTGCCGGCCAAGCAGGTGCGGGTGGGCGAGCAAGCCCTGACCTATAAGCCCGAGGTCAACCGCTCCATCGTGCGGCATTTGCCGCCCAGCGCCGACACGCTGTGGATCTACCAGAAGATCAGCACCATGGTGTCGCTGCTCAACGCGCAGCATTACCGGTACGACATCACCGGCTTCGACGAGCCGCTCTATCACGTGACCTATTTGGCCGACGACAAGGGCCATTACGATTGGCACATCGACAAGAACGGCGACAATCAGCCGACGCGCAAACTGTCGATCACGTTCCAGATGAGCGACCCGGCGAGCTATGACGGCGGCAATCTCGAGATCAACGCGTACGGCGCGATCGACGTCTGTCCGCGCGAACGCGGCCGGCTGATCCTGTTCCCTTCTTACGAAATCCACCGGGTGACGCCGGTCACGCGCGGCACCCGTTCGGCGCTCGTCGCCTGGAGCGTCGGCCCGCCGTTCCGCTAACCGTCGTCGACGTTTCGACGGGCGCACTCGCGGCCGCTATTGCAGCCATGGCGCGCGCCGCTGTTGCCGAAAGGGCTGCGGATTCACGCAGTCTTGATTTGCGCCCGCCTGCGGCGGGTCTACCCTCGATTAAGCGCCATGTTCCACTTTCCCATTCCGCCGCGTCCGCCGGCTCATGACCCTCTGCCCAACTTCGTGTGGGGGGCCGGCCTTTTCACCAACGCGGAATTGGACAAGATCAACGCTCACGCCGAAACCATCCCGGCGCAGCAGGTGACGGTCGGTCGCGACCTGACCTACAAGCCTGAGGCCAACCGCTCGGTCGTGCGCTCGTTGGCGCCGTCGAAGGATACGGTCTGGATCTACCAGCGCATCACCTCGATGGTGGCGCAGCTCAACGCCAGGCATTTCCAGTTCGAAATCTCCGGCCTGGACGAGCCGCTGTATCACGTGAGCTACGACGCCAAAGATCAGGGCCATTATATGTGGCACACGGACGTCGGCTCGACGACGCGCAAGCTCTCCATCACTTTCCAGATGACCGATCCGGCCGACTACGACGGCGGCGATCTCGAGATGAACGCCTTTGGCGTGGTCGACAAATGCCCGCGCGAGCGCGGCACCCTGATCCTGTTCCCGTCCTACCATGTGCATCGGGTGACGCCGGTGACGCGCGGCCGGCGCTCGGCGCTGGTGGCCTGGATCGTCGGGCCGCCGTTCCGGTGAACCTATAACTCATTGGTTCTGAATAGATTTTCTGGATTTTTCGGATGCGTCATGCCGCATCCGGCCCGGTTGACAGGCCATCCGTCGCCCTCTATGTTCCGCGCCTCACCGAAATTCCGGTCCTGACGCCCGATCGCGGCAGGCTGTTTCCTTGAACGAGAGCGCCATGAAGATCGTCAATTCCCTGAAGTCGGCGAAGACCCGCGACAAGAACTGCCGCATCGTGCGCCGCAAGGGCCGCGTCTACGTCATCAACAAGAAGAACCCCCGCTTCAAGGCGCGCCAGGGCTAACCAGCCCGGAGGGCTGATTCAGTCCCGCGCCCGGCTCCGGCCGGCGGAAGCGACCCCGGCGCTAGCCGACAAACGAAAAGGGCGGACCCGATGGGTCCGCCCTTTTCGTTTGTCGGGTCGGGGGCCTAGGGCGCCGCTCAATCCTTCTCGAAACGGGTGCCGCCGACTTTGACGATGCGCAGCACGTTGGTGCCGCCCGGCGTGCCGAACGGCACGCCCGCAGTGACGATCAGGCGCTGGCCGTTCTTGGCGAAGCCTTCGCTGAGGGCGATGCGCGCCGCCTTCTCGACCATGGTCGCGAAGTTGCGGACGTCGGCGGTGTGGACCGGATGGACGCCCCACACCAGCGCCAGCTTGCGCGCCGTCGACATCAGCGAGGTCAGGCCCAGGATCGGCACGGTCGGGCGCTCGCGCGCCGCGCGCATGCTGGTGGTGCCTGACGTGGTGTAGGTGACGATGGCCGAGGCCGACAGCGTCTGCGCCGATTGGCGGGCGGCGGCGGAAATGGCGTCGGAACTGTCCGGCTCCGGGGCCGGCCGGTCGGCGTCGATGAAGCGGCGCGACAGTGGATCGGCTTCGACCTGCTTGATGATGCGATGCATCATCTCGACCGCGAGGATCGGATATTCGCCGACCGCGGTTTCCGCCGACAGCATCACCGCGTCGGCGCCGTCGTAGACGGCGGTGGCGACGTCGGAGGCTTCGGCGCGCGTCGGCGCCGGCGAGGAGATCATCGATTCGAGCATCTGCGTCGCGACCACGACCGGCGTGCCGGCCTTGTGGCAGGCGCGCACGATGCGGCGCTGCAGGATCGGCACTTCCTCGGGCAGCATCTCGACGCCAAGATCGCCGCGCGCCACCATCACGGCGTCGGCCAGCTTGATGATCGCGTCGAGATGGGCGATGGCGGCAGGCTTTTCCAGCTTGGCGCAGATGCCGGCGCGGCCCTTGACGATCTTGCGGACGTCTTCGATATCCTTGGGGCGCTGCACGAAGCTGAGCCCGACCCAGTCGACGCCGAGCTTGAGTCCGTTCTGTAGGTCGATCTTGTCCTTCGGCGTCATGGCCGCGAGCGGCAGCACCGCGTCGGGCACGTTGAGGCCCTTGCGGTCGGAGATTTCGCCGCCCGTGATCACCTTGGTCTCGGCGAAGTCCTTGCCGCATTTGACCACGCGCAGGCGGATCTTGCCGTCGTTGATGAGCAGGTCCTGCTTGGGCGCCAGCGCCGCGAACACTTCCTTGTGCGGCAGGCCGACGCGCGTGACGTCGCCCGGCGTCTTATCCATGTCGAGGCGGAAGGACTGCCCCGCCTTCAGCATCACCGGCCCCTTGGCGAAGGTGGCGACGCGCAGCTTGGGCCCTTGCAGGTCCATCAGGATGGCGATGGGGCGGCCGTGCTTGGCCTCGATGGCGCGGATCGCGTCGACGCGCGCGCGATGGTCCTCGATGCTGCCGTGGCTGAAATTCAGCCGGAAGATGTCGGCGCCGGCGAGGAACAGTTTTTCGAGGACCTCGGGAGACGACGTGGCCGGTCCCAAGGTGGCGATGATTTTGGCACTTCTAAAACGACGCATGGGCGAATCTTAAACCGTTGATGTGACAGAAGCCAGTCCGTCGCGCGCGGCGCGCTTTCACCGTCGCGCGAGCCAGATGCCGGCGAGCACGACGAGGCCGCCGGCAAGCTGCAGCGGCCCGAGCGCTTCGCCGAACAGGATCCAGGCGAAAATCGCCGCGCCGACCGGCTGGATCAGCAGCGTGAGAGCGGAAAACCCCGCCGGCAGATGGGCCATGGCGTAGGTGATCAGGCTCTGGCCGCCGACATGGCTGAGCAGCGCCAGGCCGAGCAGGACGAGCCAGCCGGCGAGGCTGGCGGGCAGCAGCGGCCCGCCCTCGGCGATCCAGGCGGCGGGCAGCAGGATCGCCGCGCCGACCATGGCGGTCCAGGTCATGATCGCGGCCGTGGTGAAGCGCGCGCGCAGCCGTTTCACGGTCAGGAAATAGCAGCTGTAGAACAGGGCGGTGAGGATCGCGAGCCCGTCGCCGACCAGCGTGCTCTCGCCCGGCTTGAAGCCGCCGCGGCTGAGCAGGGCGCAGCCGACGACGGACAGGGCGAGGCCGGCGAGAAAGCCCCGCGTCGGCCGCTCGCGCCACAGCAACCAAGCGCCGAGCGTCACGAAGATCGGCGCGTTGTTGGCGAGCAGGGTGGCGTTGGCGACGCTGGTGTAGCCGAGCGAGGAGTGCCAGGCGGCGAGATCGCCGGCGAAGAACAGGCCCGACAGGGCGAGCAGGCCGGCGTCGCGCCAACTCGCCGGGCCGCGCTGCTGGCCTTCCCCTTTTTCCAGCGCCAGCCACAGCCAGAACAGCGGCAGGCCGAGAACGAGGCGATGGACGGCCGTGGCGATCGGGCCGATCTCGCTGAGGCGCATGAAGATCGGGCTGAAGGCGATGGCGATCGCGCCGGCGATCAGCGCGGCGAGGGCGAGGCGGGCGTGCGGCGAGGCCGGCAGGGCGGAAATGACGGGGGGCATGATGCGGACGGGGGTTTCGCGGCTATACTCGCACATCATGCCGTCCGACGCGCTTATTTCCGCATCTTCGCTGTTGCAGCCCGGCGATCCGCCGCCGGTCGAGATCGTCAATATCGGCGGCCGCGCGCCGGCCGTGCTGGTCTGCGACCATGCCAGCAACGCCGTACCGGCGAAGCTGCGCAAGCTCGGCCTCGACGAGACCACGCTCGGCCGCCATATCGCCTGGGACATCGGCATCGCCATGGTCGGCCGCCGGCTCGCCGCGCTGCTCGACGCGCCGCTGCTGCTCGCCGGCTATTCGCGCCTCGTCATCGACCTCAACCGCGATCCCGGCGATCCGACCTCGATCTGCGCCATCAGCGACCGCAGCGTCGTCCCCGGCAACCGCGATCTGCGCCATTCCGCGCGCGCCGCGCGCATCGCCGAGATTTTCGCGCCCTATCAGGATGCCGTGGCGGCCGCCATCGCCGCCAAGGCCGCCTTACGTTCGCGCGCCTCGGGCGCGACTCCGGCCGTCGTCTCGCTGCACAGCTTCACGCCGGTCATCTCCGGCTGGGGCCATGAGCGTCAAGAGCGGCCCTGGCATGTCGGCGTGCTTTACCATCGCGATCACGGATTGGCGGCGGCCACGCTCGCCGCCTTGCGCGCGCGCGGCGATCTCGTCGTCGGCGACAACGAGCCCTATTCGGCCAAGAACGGCCACGGCTACACGCTGGCGACCCATGCGGAACCCGCCGGCTTGCCCAATGTGGAGATCGAACTGCGCCAGGATTTGATCGGCGATGCCGCCGGCGCGGACCGTATGGCGGAGATCCTGGCGGGCGCGCTCAAGCCGTTGCTGGCCGGCCTTTAACCGGCCGGCTAAACTCCCATTTAAATTCGATCATGGCCTATCGCCGAGGAGCCCCGATGGACGACCGCACCCGCACCGAACTCGAAGCCGCCGCCTTCCGCAAGCTGGTGGCGCATTTCCAGGAGCGCACCGACGTCCAGAACATCGACCTGATGAATCTGGCCGGCTTCTGCCGCAACTGCCTGTCCAAATGGTACAAGGCCGCCGCCGACGAGCAGGGCGTCAATGAAGTGACCGACGACGCCGCGCGCGAGGCGGTCTACGGCATGCCCTACGCCGAGTGGAAAAAGAAATTCCAGAAGGAAGCGACGCCCGAACAGCTCGCCAAGATGGCGGCCATCGCGGCGGAGCCGCATAAGCACTAAGCCCGGCGGAGCCGCATAAGCACTAAGCCCGGCGGAGCCGCATAAGCATTGAGCCAGAAGCGCTAGGCCGGCTCAGCCGGCCGCGAGCATCGACGGCCCGAAGGCGATCGTGGCGTAGATCACCCACAGCGGCACGAGGCCGACGAGCAGCGCCGCCTGCGGCGATGTGGTCCGCACCGTCCAGGCGACCCAGGCGCCGAACGGAATGGTGACGAGGTTGCCGATGAAGCCGGGAATGCGGCTTTCCGGCGCCAGCCCGTAGAACGTGTAGGCGGCGCAGAACAGGATCAGCCAGACGATCAGCCGGGCGTGACGAAAGCGGAGCGGCGTCAAACGGCCCAGGGCGTGCCAGCGCGCCGCGCCCATCGCCGCGAACAGCAGCGTCCAGACGATGCCGACGACATAGCCCGGCGGCGCGTAGGCCGGCGTCGGCCGGCTGTCGGTCTGGTTCCAGCCGAAGCCGAAGACCAGCGCGTTGCAGGCGAGCGCCAAGCCGACGGCGGCGGCCATGTTGAGCCACAGGCCGGCGAGGCCGGGTTTATTGAAGGCGCGGTCGATCGTGTCGGTCATGACGATCACTTACGTTGAGGATTTATCGGCGGATCGCTCCGGCGGCTTGTAGCTTTCGCGTTCGTCGGGCGGCGGCAGCTCCATGGCGGCGGCCGTGCTGTGGCGGCGGCGATAGGCCCAGACCCAGAAGCCGATGGAGAGGACGGCGGCGCCGGCCACCGTGTGCTGCAAGCCGAAATGCTCGGCGGCGACGCCGATGATCAGCGCGCCGAGCGCCGGCATGCCGCGGAACAGCAGCGTATAGAGCGACATGACGCGGCCGCGCATCATCGGATCGACCGCCCATTGCAGCAGCACTTGCGTGCCGGTGCCGTTGCCGACCATGAAAAAGCCGGTCAGCGCCATGAACGGCAGGGCGACCCAGAAATTCTCCGCCAGCGCGAAGACGATCAGCGCCAGGTTCATCGCCAGCGTCTGCATGATGATCAGGTTGGTCATGCCCTTAATCGCGCCGCGCCGCGCCAGCCAGATCGAGCCGAGAATGCCGCCGGCGCCGACCGACGCGCCGAGCCAGCCGAGCCCCTGCGCGCCGCGCTGGAACACCTCGTCGGCGAAGCCGGGCAGCAGTTCGAGCGACGGGCGCGAGGTGATGGCGCTGAACAGCAGCAGGAACAGCACCGGCCCGATGCCCGGATGGTTGGCCGTGTAGGCGATGCCTTCGCGGATGTCGCGCGTCATGGCTTTGAGGCCGCCGCCGGCGCGCTGGCGCGGCTGGGGCCGCACCTTGAAGTAGCGCAGCGCCACCAGCAGGATGCATTCGGCGATCACTTCGAGGGCGAAGACGGCGACGACGCCCGATGTGGCGATCACGATGCCGGCGAGGGCCGGGCCGAGGAAGCGCGCCAGGTTGAAGTTCAGCGAATTGAAGGAGATCGCCGAGCTGAGGTCCTTCGACGGCACCAGCAGCGGCACCAGATTGTGGCGCGCGGCGGTGGCGAAGGGGTTGTTGAAGCCGAGCAGCAGCGCCAGCGCGAACAGCAGCCAGATGTTCATGTGACCCGACAGCGTCAAGGCCCACAGCAGCGACGAATGGATCACGATGAAAATCTGCGTGTAGACCATCAGCCGCGCGACGTTGATGCGGTCGGCTAGCGCGCCGCTGATCGGCGCGAGGAAGATGGCGGGCAGCAAGTCGGCCATGGCGATCGCGCCGAGCCAGGCGGGCGAGCCGGTCAATTCCCAGGCGAGCCAGCCGATGGCGACGCGCTGCGCCCACATGCCGATCAAGCCCGGCACATGCGCGGCGGCGAAGATGCCGTAATCGCGGTTCTTCAGCGCGGCGACGATATTGTGGAAGCCGGCCGCGCCGCGCGGCTGCGGACCTTTCATGGCGCGGCCTTTCCCGAGGCGGGCCCGGTTTCGAGCGCGGCGGCCATGGCGTTCTTGCGCCGCATCATCCAGAGGAAGGCGAGGAAGCAGAGGCCGGCGCCGAGCGCGAAGCTGGCGCGTAGGCCGATCTCGTCGGCGAGATGGCCGAAGGCGAGGCCGCCGAGCGCCGGCATGCCCTGATAGACCAGCACGAACGTCGACATGACGCGTCCGCGCACCGCGCTATCGACGGCGGACTGGATCAGCGTCTGCGCGCCGGTGCCGTTGCTGACCAGCGCGTAGCCGCAGGCGACGGCGGCGGCGATGCCGACCGCGAACTCGCGCGTCGCGACGAAGGCGAGGATGGCGATCACGATGCAGAGCGTGTTCCAGGTCAGCCGCTTCGTCATGCCGGCCGTGCCGTTGGAGCGCGTCAGCATCAGGCCCGCGCCGGCCGCGCCGAGGCCCATGGCCGAGGTGAGCCAGGCGAGGCCGTCGACGCCGCGCCCGAACACGTCGGCGGCGAAGCCCGGCAGCAGGTCGGGCAGGGCGCGCACCGAAAACGAGACGACGCCCATGATCAGCATCAGCGGGCCGATGCCGGGATGGTTCGCGGCGTAGCGCATGCCCTCGGCAATCTGCGCCAGAATGCCGCCTTCCGGCTTGCGGACGTCTTCCGGCGTCGGCAAGCGCATGGTCCACAGCACGATGATGATCGGGATGTAGGACATGGCGTTGAGCACGAAAGCTGGCAGCTGTCCCCACTGAGAGATGACGAAGCCGGCGAGCGCGGGCCCGAGAAATCGGGCGACGTTGTAGGTCATGGCGTTGACGCCGATGGCCGGCGCCAGCAGATATTTCGGCACCAGGTTGGGCACCAGCGCCATGCGCGAAGCGGTGTGCGTGCCCTGTCCGACGCTTTGCAGGATTTGCAGAGCGAGGAGCAGCCAGATGGTCATCGCGCCGGAGGCGTAAAGCCCGGCGATCAGCAGCGCCTGGCCCATCATGATGAATTGGGCGACCATCATCAGGCGCTGGCGGTTCACGCGGTCGGCGATCGCGCCGACCAGCGGCGAAACGCTGATGATCGTCATCAGATCGACGAAGGCGAGAATGCCGAGCCAGCTCGGCGATTGCGTCAGCTCCCAGGCGAGCCAGCCGGTCGCCAGCTTTTGCAGCCAGGTGCCGGTCAGCGATCCGCTATTCGCCAGCGTATAGTTGCGGTAGGCCGGCACGCGCATCGCGGCGATGGCGCCGCCGAAGCCGGTATAGCGCGGGCTGTCCTGGTCGGGCGCCGCCAAGATTATTCCGCCGCCAGAATCGGCGCGGCCGCGTCGTGCTGGCCGGTGGCGGCCGTGAGGCGTGCGAGCATGTCGTCCCTATCGCGTCGCGCCTTCTCGGCCGACGTTTTTTTGAGCGCGCCGAAACCGCGCACGGTCTCCGGCCAGCGCGCGATCTCGACCATGAGCGGATATGCGGCGGCCGAACGGTTGTCGGCCCGCAAGCTGTGGAGAAGCCGCGCGATGGTCTGTTCATACTCCCCGATCAGCGCGCGCTCAAGCTTGCGCTCAGCGCCATAGCCGAACGGATCGAACGGCGTGCCGCGCAGGATTTTCAACCGGGCCAGCGCGCGCAGCGCCGGGCGCAGCCAGGGGCCGAAACGATATTTGCCGGCTCGGCCGCCGGAACCGGCACGGCGCGGCAGCCAGGACGGCGCGAGGTGGAACGCGACGCGCGGCTTATCGAAGCGCGCGGCGATCTCGTCCGCGAAGGCCGGCGCGGCGAGCAGGCGGGCGATTTCGTATTCGTCCTTGTAGGCGAGCAGGCGGGCGTAATGGCGCCCGACGGCCTCGGTCAGCTTGGCGCGGCCCGGGGCGATTCGGGTTTCCGCCGCCTGGACCTCCGCCACCAGGGCGCGATAGCGCGCCGCCAAGGCGTCGTTCTGATAGGCCGCAAGCTCGGCGGCGAAACGGGCGATGCGCGCTTCCAGCGGTTCGGGAGTTTGGCCCGAGACTGACGCCGTATCGCTGGCGCCCCAGGCGCGCCCGGCATCGAACGCCGCGAGGTTGGCCTCGGCCTGCGGCGTTTCGGCGGCGATGGCGGCGCGCAGCCTGTCGAGCGGGAGCGGCAGCAGGCCCATTTGCCAGGCGCGACCGAGCAGGGCCATGTTCGCTCCGGCGGCATGGCCGATTTGCGCCGCGCAAGCGGCGGCGTCGAACAGCGCCACGGCTTGCGCGCCGAGCTTGGCGGTCAGCGTCGCTTGCAGGCCCTCGGCGGGAAAATCCTTGTCGGCGTCTTTCAGAAACGCGCCGGTGATGGCGGGTGCGGCGTTGACCACCGCCTTGGCCGCAGCGCTTTTGACGCGCGTCAGCACCTCCGCGCTCGCCGCGACGACGAGATCGCCGCCGAGAATGAGATCGGCGTCATGCACGCGCGCCGATCCGAGTTGCTCCGCGCGCGGCGCGACGCGCAGATGGCTCAGCACCGCGCCGCCCTTCTGGGCGAGGCCGGTCTGTTCGGCGAGCGTCACGGCGAAGCCGGCCTCGTGCGCGGCGCGGGCGACGACGCGGCCCAAGGTGACGATGCCGCTGCCGCCGCTGCCGGCGACGAGCAGGGCGAACGGCCCATCCAATGTCGGCAGGATAGGAGGCGGCGGCAGAACGGCGGGGGCTTGCGCCGCCGGCTTGGCCGAGGGTTTGAGCGCGCCTTCGACCGTCACGATGGCGGGGCAGAAGCCGTCGAGGCAGGACAGATCGGCGTTGCAGCTCGCGAGATCGACGCGGCGCTTGCGGCCCCAGTCGGTCTCCACCGGCACGACGGACAGGCAATTGGAGGCCGTGGCGCAATCGCCGCAGCCTTCGCAGGCCCGCTCGTTGATGACGGCGTAGCGGGCGGGCGGCGGCATCAGCCTGCGCTTGCGGCGGCGGCGCTTCTCGGCGGCGCAGGTCTGATCGAAGATCAGCACGGTGACGCCGGGCGTCTGGCGCAATTCCTCCTGCGCGCAGTCGAAGCCGTCGCGGCCCATGACGCTGACGCCGGGCGGGAAGGGATCAGCCTTGGCGTAACGATCCGGTTCCTCGGCGACGACGACGATGCGTCTGACGCCTTCGCCTTCGAGGATGCGCGCGATGCGCGGCACGCTCAGCGCGCCCTCGACCGCTTGTCCGCCGGTCATCGCCACCGCGTCGTTGACCAGCAGCTTGTAGGTGATGTTGACGCCGGCGGCGATGGCGGCGCGCACGGCGAGCAGGCCCGAATGGGCGAAGGTGCCGTCGCCGAGATTCTGGAACACGTGCGGCGTCTCGGTGAAGGGGGCTTGGCCGATCCAGGTCGCGCCTTCGCCGCCCATCTGCGTCAGCGTCTGCGTCGAAGGATCGGTCCACAGCGCCATCGTGTGGCAGCCGATGCCGGCGAGCGCGCGGCTGCCGTCCGGCACGCGGGTCGAGCGGCTGTGCGGGCAGCCCGAGCAGTAGTGCGGCGTGCGGCGCAGCAGCGGCTTCTCGCGCGCGGGTTTGATCTCGGGTTCGTCCGGCAGCCCGAGCCAGGCGCGCAGCGCGCGGCCGACGATGGCGGGCGTCAGCTCGCCGGACGACGGCAGCAGATTTTTGCCCGATATTTTCGGGCGTTGCGGCGCGTCGTAGAGAATTTGGCGGATCTGGTCTTCGATCAGCGGGCGCTTTTCCTCGACGACGAGGATCTCGTCGAGCCCCTCGGCGAAGCGCGCCAGGGCCTCGGGATCGAGCGGCCAGACCAGGGCGATTTTGTAAAACCGCAATCCGCTTTCAATCCCAAGATTTCCCAACGCCTGGCGCAAATCTCCCCAAGATTTTCCCGCCGCGACGACGCCGCGCTTGGCCGCGCCGCCGGAGATTCGGTCGAGGCCGTTGGCGCGGACGAAGGCTTGCGCGGCGCGCAGCTTGGGCCCTTGCAGGCGCGCCTCCTGGTCCAGCGCGCGGTCGGGCCAGCGGATGTGCAGGCCGCCGGGCGGCGGCTCGAACTCGGGGACGACGGCCAGCGGCGCGGCGAGCGTCACCGAGCCGGCCGCCTCGGCGACGTCGGCCGACAATTTGAGCGCCGTCCAGCAGCCGGCGAAGCGCGACAGCGCCAGACCCATCAGGCCGTAGTCGTAAATCTCCTGCACGCTGGCCGGGCTGAGGATCGGCATCATGGCGTCGACGAAGGCGTACTCGCTCTGATGCGCCGTGGTCGAGGAGGCCGCGCCGTGATCGTCGCCCGCCACCGCGAGCACGCCGCCCTGCGGCGCGGTGCCGGCGAGGTTGGCGTGCTTGAAGGCGTCGCCCGAGCGGTCGACGCCGGGGCCCTTGCCGTACCACAGGCCGAACACGCCCTGATGCTTGGCGCCGGGAAACAGGCCGGCCTGCTGCGTGCCCCAGAGGGCGGTCGCGGCCAACTCCTCGTTCAGCCCGGGCTGGAATGTGACGCGCGCCTCGATCAACGCGGCGGTCTGGCGGGCCAGCTCCTGATCGAGCCCGCCGAGCGGCGAGCCGCGATAGCCCGAGACGTAGCCGGCCGTGTCGAGGCCGGCCGCGCGGTCGCGCCGCGCCTGCTCGATCAGCAGACGGACGAGCGCCTGGCTGCCGGTCAGAAAGGCGCGATCTGTCGCGGAAAGGTCATCGGGCATGGCCTAGTCCTAGCCTTCCCGGCCAGCGCCGTCCATCGGAGCGTTTTTCCAGTCCGAACAGGTGGTTACAGGGCGCGCGATGGGCTATAGCTGAGCCAGAGGAGACTTGCCGACATGACCATTCTGCTGACCGGCATGGCCGGCTTCATCGGCTTTCATTGCGCCCAGCGCCTCGCCGCGCGCGGCGAGACGGTGATCGGCATCGACAATCTCGTCGATTACTACGATGTGGGCCTCAAGCGCGCGCGTCTCGCCGAACTGGCCGGCCTGAAAAACGTGACCTTCCGCGAGCTCGACATCGCCGACAAGGGCGCGATGGAGGCGCTCGCCAGGGAATTCCCCAAGATCGACCGCGTGCTGCATCTCGCCGCGCAGCCCGGCGTGCGCTACTCGTTGATCAATCCGCACGCCTACGTGCAGGCCAATGTCGTCGGCCATCTCAACGTGCTCGAATTGTGCCGGCATTCGAGCGACTGCAAGCATCTCGTCTACGCCTCGTCGTCGTCGGTCTACGGCGGCAACACGAAACTGCCGTTCGCGGTCGAGGACCAGGTCGACAATCCGGTGTCGCTCTATGCCGCGACCAAGAAGGCCGACGAGCTGATGAGCCATTGCTACAGCCATCTCTATAAGATTCCGACCACCGGCCTGCGCTTCTTCACGGTCTACGGCCCGTGGGGCCGGCCCGACATGGCCGCTTGGCTGTTCACCGAGGCGATCTTGAACGACAAGCCGATCAAGGTGTTCAACCACGGCGACATGAAGCGCGACTTCACCTACATCGACGACATCGTCACCGGCGTCGTCGCCGCGCTCGACAAGGCGCCGGCCATGCCTGAAGGCGCGCCGCCCTATCGCGTTTACAACATCGGCAACCATCGCGCCGAGCCGCTGCTGCGCTTCATCGAGGTGATCGAGCAGGCGACCGGCAAGAAGGCGCACCTCGACCTCCAGCCGATGCAGCCCGGCGACGTGAAGGAGACCTACGCCGACGTTTCGGCGATCCAGCGCGATCTCGGTTTCGCGCCGGCCACGCGGATCGAGACCGGAATCCCGCGTTTCGTGCAATGGTATCGGGCTTACCACAAGCTCTAGTCTTAATAAGGCCGGCCTGAAATCTCAGGGTTGCGCCGCGCCGCCGAATCGCGACAATGGCTGCCAACAACAACCGGCCTTAGAGCCGATATCTCACACAGGGAGATGACCCATGCGCGCAGCTTTACTGCGTTCCGTTTTCATTTCCGGCGTCGCGCTCTGCGTGGCCGGGACCGCCTCGGCGCAGCAAGTGACCGAGCGCAAGTTCGACGCCAAGGCCGTCGAAGCCTTCTACAAGGGCAAGCAGGTCGATTTCTTCATCGGTTCCGAGCCGTCGGGCGGCTACAACGCCTACGCCCGCATCGTCGGCCAGCATTTCGCCCGGCACATTCCCGGAGAGCCGAACTTCGTCTATCGCAACATGCCGGGCGCCAGCGGCCTCGTCATGGCCTCATCGCTCTATAACAAAGCGCCGCGCGACGGCTCGGCCATCGGCATCGTCCACAACACGATCGTCATCGAGCCGCTGATGGGCCGCAAAGTGACCTACGAGGCCGACAAGTTCCAGTGGATCGGCAGCGCCAACCAGCTGACCAGCACCTGCGTCGTGTCCGACAAGTCGCCGGTGCAGACCATGCAGCAGGCGCGCGAGACGGAAATCCTGATCGGCGGCAGCGGCGCGACGAGCTCCTCGACCTTCATCGTCGGCGCGTTCCTCAACACGCTGGCCGGCACCAAATTCAAGATCATCCGCGGCTATCCCTCGACCATGTCGGTGCAGCTCGCCATGGAGCGCGGCGAAGTCCACGGCCTGTGCGGCGTGGGTTGGGACAGCCTGCTGGCGTCGAGCCAGTCGCGCCTCGAAGACAAGTCGCTCAAGGTTCTGGTGCAGGTCAACATCGAGCCGATCGACGATCTCAAGGGCGTCGCTTCGGCGCTCGATTACGCCGTCTCGCCGGAAGCGAAAGAGACGATGGAATTCCTGATCTCGCGCCAGTATATCGGCCGTCCCTTCGTCGCGCCGCCGGAAACGCCGGCCGACCGCGTCGCGGCGCTGCGCACCGCGTTCGAGAAGACCATGCTCGATCCGGCCTTCCTCGCCGACGCCAAGAAGTCGCAGCTTGAGGTCAACTGGATCTCCGGCGAGAAGGCGCAGGCCCATGTCGCCAAGATGCTGGCGACGCCGCAGGCAGTGCAGGACGCCGCCAACGAGGCGACCCAACTCAAGGGCGGCGTGCTCCAGGCCAACCTGAAGTGGATCACCGTGAAGGACGCGGCGCTGACCAAGGTCAGCCGTCAGGCGATCCATTTCCGCGACGGCGGCAAGGAGGTCGAGGCCACCCTGTCCGGCGCAAAAATGGAAATCGGCGGCAAGGAAGCCAAGGCGGCCGACTTCAAGGTCGGCCAGACCTGCGAAATCGTCTATCTCGGCGACGGCGACGCGGCACAATCGGTCAGCTGCCGCTGATCTTCCGCGGCTTTCCCGCAGACATGTCAAGAAACGGGCGCCGGTTGGTGCCCGTTTCGCTTTGGACAAAGCCTTGCCTTCGCGGCGGCGAGCCGGAACACTGTCGGCCATGAGGGCTGGCGCAAGATCGGCCCCGTAGGAATCGTCCGACAGGGACTTCAACGATAACGGGAGACCGATGCCATGTTCCGCCCTCGCCATATCCTCGCCAGCGCCGCGCTGGCGCTGCTGCCGGCCGTTTTCTTGAATGGCGACGCCGCCGCGCAAGCGCCCGCCGATTTCTATAAAGGCAAGACCGTCAATATCGAGATCGGCTTTCCGCCCGGCGGCGGCTACGACACCTACGGCCGCGTGCTGTCGCGCCACATCGGCAAGCACATTCCCGGCAATCCGACCGTGGTCGCCAAGAACATGCCGGGCGCCGGCGCGCTCAAGGCGGCGAATTTCATGTATGCCGCCGCGCCGAAGGATGGCACCGAGATCGGCATCGTCGCTTCGTCGACGCTGATGGAGCCGCTGCTCGGCAACGACCAGGCGCAGTTCGACGCCGCCAAGTTCGGCTGGCTCGGCTCGATGAGCAAGGACGTCGCCTTCTGCGGCATCACCACCGCGTCGGGCGTCGCCAGCTTCGACGATTGGATGAAGGGCAAGAAGGAGCTGATCTTCGGCTCGTCCGGCCCCGCCGCCATCACGCACCAGCATCCCTTGGTGATGAAGAACCTGCTCGGCGCCAACGCCAAGATCATCTCGGGCTATCAGGGCACCAAGGACGTCAGCCTGGCGATGGAGCGCCGCGAGGTGGACGGCGTCTGCGGCATGTTCATCTCCTCGGTGCAGACGTCGTTCAAGCCGATGATCGATTCCGGCGTCATGCGCCTGATCATCCAGATGGGGCCGGTCAAGTCGGACATCTTCGGCAAGATTCCGAGCGTCTACGACTACGCCAAGACCGATCTCGACCGTCAGGTGCTCGACATCCACTTCGGCCAGCTGCTGCTGGCGCGGCCCTTCATGGTGCCGCCGGGCGTGCCGGCCGACCGCCTCGCCGCGCTGCGTAAGGCCTTCGCCGACACGCTGAAGGATCCGGCCCTGCTGGCCGACGCGCAAAAGGCGCAGATCGAGATCGAATACGTCTCGCCCGACGAGGTGCAGACCATGCTCGCCAAGTTCGCCGACTATCCGCAGACCTCGATCAAGGCGGCGCAGAAGGCGATCGACCGGTAATAACAAAATTCGGGGGGAGGATCCGTGGGGCTGCTATCGAAGCTATTTGGCGTAAAATCTGCGCAGCCTTCCGGACTGACTGCGAACATTAAGAATGGTCCCGGAACATTCGAAATAGATGTCGTTGGGGAAAGCAAATATCAGCGGAATCTGGCGAAAATCGCAGGCAATAAAACGGAAGATTCCAAGCGCGTGGTTGTGGATGCACTGTTGTTTTTGGAAGACGACAACCCCCATGATTCAAATGCAGTCGCGGTCTTGGTTGATGATATGAAAGTCGGTTATCTTGATCGAGCCACCGCGAAGTCTTTCCGCAGGCAGCTCAAAAAAGTCGAGCCGCCCGGCCAAAAAATCGAAGCGGCGCGTTGCGCCGGATTGATAGTAGGTGGATGGCGCGATGAAGATAGCGAGGGGCATTTCGGCATAAAGTTGGATTTACCCCTAGGTTAAGTGCTTGTGAAAAGGCCCGCCAAAAATCTGCGGGCCTTTTCCTATCCAGCCGCTCGCCTTACTGATTTGACAGCGGACCATCAAGCGCGGCGTCACCCGCCGAACACGACCGTGTGCATCGCGCGCCCCGGCAGCAGGGTGAAGCCGCCGGCGATCAGCAGGCCGCCGACGAACATGCCGATCATGGCGTAGCGGTGCGCGCGCAGATCGCTGACGCGGGCGCGCCAGATTGCGTAAGGCAGGGTGCCGAGCGTCAATATCGATAGAAGATGGATCGGGCTCCAGTCGCCCCAGGCGCGGATCTGGTGGATCCAGAACGAGCTGACGGCCACCGCGCACATCAGCGAGACCCAGACATAGCCGTTGGCGCGATGGAGCGCCGTGCCTTTGGGCAAGGCGAACTGCAAGACGCCGAGGACCAGCGCCGCCAGCGCGGCGAAGGCGTGCAGCGGAACGGCGGGCGGGTAAGACAGCAAAGGCGCGAAATCCATGGCCGATTCCCCCATCGGGCGCGAGTTTCGCTCCTGATACGCGGCGCGCCCTGCGCCGGATCGCGGGGAGCGACGGCGCGCCATTATAGCGGCGCGAACGGCGATCGGCCTCTCATAGATAAAAACCGTCACCCTCGGACTTGATCCGAGGGTCCATTCGTCCGGCGCTCAGGCGCTCGGTGGATGGCCGGAAGTCATGCGTATGCGTGCAATGCACGACGTCCGGCCATGACATTGATGATTTTAATCTCTGAACAGAAATGACCGTCACCCTCGGACTTGATCCGAGGGTCCATGTGTCCGGCGCTCAGGCGCTTGATGGATGGATGCTCGGGTCAAGCCCGAGCATGACGGTTGGAGATGAGGCGAGCATTGTGCGTCCAACGAGAAGGACCCGCCGAACGGCGAGCTTTTAATTTTGCGGCCACATCCAAGCCACGAATGTCAGAACCGTTGCGGCAAGCCCTATGAAAGCGGCGAATAAGGAAGCGTAAACCGCAATCCATGCAGCCTTTTTCGCGCTTAAAGCTATTCTCATATTTAGTGCTCGGTCGTCCTCTATCTGCTTTTGGGTTTCTTCATCCTTATCTTTGAGCCATTTCAAGACTGCCAGTTTATTAAAGCCTAACTCGCCGGCTGCCATCATTAGGCGTACTTGTGGCGCACCGTACTTTTCTAACTGAGCGATAAATTCAGCATTTGGCTCGCGATCTCGGCTCATTTCTGTGCCTCTGATTAAGATGGCAATGAGAAACGCCTAGCGATAAAGACTTTCCAGCCTCTCCCCATATCGCGCCTTGATGATGTGGCGGCGGATTTTCAGGCTTGGCGTCAATTGCTCGTTGGCGATGGCGAAGGGCTCGTCGGCGAAGGCGAAGTGACGCACGCGCTCGATGACCGAGAGCGTGCCGGTGGCGCGCTTCACCGCCTCGCCGATCCGGGCCTTGAAGGCGGGGTCGGCCAGCGCTTCGGCCTCCGGCTTGCCGGTCTCGCGCGCCCAATCCTTCAGCGCCGTCTCGTCGGGCACGATCAGCGCCACGAGATAGGGCTTCTTGTCGCCGACCACCATGGCTTGCGCGATTTCCGGCTCCAAGGTGAGGAAGCCCTCGACGCGCTGCGGCGAAATGTTGTCGCCGCCGGAATTGACGATGATGTCCTTCTTGCGGTCGGTGATCTTGAGCCGGCCGGCTTCGTCGATCATGCCGATGTCGCCGGTGTGCAGCCAGCCGTCCTTGATCGCTTCGGCGGTGGCCTGGGGCTCGTTCCAGTAGCCCTGCATCACCAATTCGCCGCGCACGAGAATCTCGCCGTCCTCGGCGATCTTGACCTCGACGCCGGGCAGCGGCGGGCCGACCGTGTCCATCTTCATGCTGCCGGGGAAATTGCAGCTGACGACGGGGGCCGATTCGGTCTGGCCGTAGCCTTGCAGAATGGTGACGCCAAGGGCGGTGAAGAACAGGCCGACCTCCGGATTGAGCGGCGCGCCGCCGGACACGAACGCCTTGAGGCGGCCGCCGAAGCGGGCGCGCACCTTGCGCCGCACCAGCAGCGTCAGCAGGCAATTCTCCAGCTTCTCCAGCAGCGTCATGTCGCCGGGCGTTTCGATGGCCTTGCGGCCGAGCGTCACGGTGCGGAAGAACAGCTTTTTCTGCAGCGGCTTGGCGCGCTCCAGCCCGCGCAGGATGCGGCCCTGCATCGTCTCGTAGAGACGCGGCACGGCGGTCATGATCGTCGGCCGCGCCTCGGCCATGTTGGCGGCCAGGGTGTCGATGCCCTCGGCGTAATAGACCTCGGCGCCGATCATGATCGGCACGTAGAGCCCGGCGGTGTGCTCGTAGGAATGCGACAGCGGCAGGAAGCTGAGGAACACCTCATGGCCGAGGCCGATGGCTTCGAGCAGCGCCCGCGCGCCCTCGCAGTTCGACAGGATCGCGCCGTGGCTCAGCATCACGCCCTTGGGCGCGCCGCCGGTGCCCGAGGTGTGGATGATGCAGGCGAGATCGCCGCGCGCGAGCTGCGGCAGTTCGGCCGCGGAGGCCCGGCCCAGTTCCAGCGCCGCGTCCCAGCCGTGCAGCTCGAAGGTCGCGGCCTGGCTGCGCGCGACCGGCTCCATGGCGACGACATGCGCGACGTCGGTTCGCGCCGCCGCCGGCAGCAGCTTGGCGGCGAGGGCGGCGTTGGAGACGATGGCGAAGCGCGCGCCGCTGTTGGCCAGCACGTGCTGATGCTCGGCGACGCCGTTGGTGACGTAGGCCGGCACGCTGACGCCGCCGGCGGCCATGATGGCGAGATCGGCGATCAGCCATTCGGGACGGTTTTCGGCGACCAGGGAGACGCGATCGCCGCGCTGCAGCCCGAGCCGGAGCAGGCCGCGCGCCAGCGCGTTAACTTTTTCCGACGTCTCGCGCCAACTGATCGCGCGGTAGCGCGCCGCATCGTCCGCCCCAGTCTCGGGATCGGCCGTTTTCGCCCACAGGAAGGGCTGATCGCCCTGGCGGGCGGCCTGATCGAAAAACAAGCTGGTCAGGCTCGACGCCCGTTCGCCGGTCATCTGCGCGTCTCCCATCGGTCTTCGGTCTCCCATCTTTATCGCGGTCTTTTTTGGGCGCTCTTTGCAAGCGCCGCCACAAGCCTTATATCGCTTGAAGCAGCCAGGAGTCAGTCATGCCCAAATCCGCCGCCGTGAAGAAGGCTAAACCGAACAAGCCGAAAACCGGACATAAGAAGTCCGTGAAGGCCGCGACAGCCAAAAGCGCGCAGAAAAAAGCGCCGCTCAAGCTGGTCGCGGCGCGCAAGGGGCCGGCCGCGGCGAAATCGGCGAAAGGGCCGAAGCGGGGCGATCTCCCGGTGTGGGACTTGAGCCATCTCTATCCCGGCCCGGATTCGCCGGCGCTGAAAAGCGATCTGGCCAAGGCTCAGGAGGACGCCAAGGCGTTCGAGACGCGCTATGCCGGCACGCTCGCCAAGCTTTCGGGCAAAGAGTTCGGCGTCGCCATCGGCGGCTACGAAACGATCCAGGAGACCCTGGGGCGCATCATGAGCTACGCCCAGCTGCTCTATGCCGGCAACGTCTCCGATCCGGCGACGGCGCAATTCTTCCAGACCATGCAGGAGCGCGTCACCGACATCTCTAGCCACCTGCTGTTCTTCACGCTGGAGATCAACAAGCTCGAAGACGCGGCGCTGGAGAAGAAGTTCGACGCGCCGGAGGCGGCGCATTACCGGACCTGGCTGCGCGACGTGCGCGCCTTCAAGCCGCACCAGCTCTCCGACGAGGTCGAGAAGCTGCTGCACGAGAAGTCCGTGGCCGGCCGCGCCTCCTGGGTGCGCCTGTTCGACGAGACGATGGCGCGGCTGCGCTTCCCCATCGGCGGCAAGAAGCTGACCAGCGCCGAGGCGCTGCACATGATGTCGGAACGCTCGCGCAGCACGCGCAAGACGGCGGCGCTGGCGCTCGGCAAGACGCTCGGCGAGAACGTCGGCACCTTCGCGCTGGTGACGAACACGCTGGCGAAGGACAAGGAAGTCGAGGACCGCTGGCGCAAGTTCCCGCATCCCTGCTCGGCGCGCAACCTGTCCAACTTCGTCGAGGACGAGGTGGTCGAGGCGCTGGCCGGCGCGGTGAAGAAATCCTATCCGCGCTTGTCGCACCGCTACTACCGGCTGAAAGCCAAGTGGTTCAAGACCGACAAGCTCGACTATTGGGACCGCAACGCGCCGCTGCCCTCGACCGACGACAGCTACATCCCGTGGGACGAGGCGCGCCGGCGCGTGCTCGAATCCTACCGCACCTTCTCGCCCGACATGGCGATCATCGCCGAGCGCTTCTTCGACGAAAGCTGGATCGACGCCGGCGTGCGGCCGGGCAAGGAGCCGGGCGCCTTCTCGCACCCCACCGTGCCGTCGGCGCATCCCTACATCCTGATGAACTATCAGGGCAAGGCGCGCGACGTGATGACGCTGGCGCACGAATTGGGCCATGGCGTGCATCAGGTGCTCGCCGGGCCGCGCGGCCTTCTCATGTCCGACACGCCGCTGACGCTGGCCGAGACCGCTTCGGTGTTCGGCGAGATGCTGACCTTCCAGGGCCTGCTCGCCGCCGAGAAGAACGCCAAGACCCGCCGCACATTGCTCGCCGGCAAGGTCGAGGACATGCTCAACACCGTGGTGCGGCAGATCGCCTTCTACGATTTCGAACTGCGCGTGCATACCGAGCGCTGCAAGGGCGAGCTGACCGCCGAGCGCATCAGCGACATCTGGATGGACGTTCAGCGCGAGAGCCTCGGCCCGTCGATCAAGCTCGGCGGCGATTACCGCTACTTCTGGACCTACATCCCGCACTTCATCCATTCGCCGTTCTACGTCTATGCCTACGCGTTCGGCGATTGCCTAGTGAACTCGCTCTACAGCACGTTCCGCAAGGCCGAGCAGGGCTTCCAGGTGAAATATCTCGACATGCTGCGGGCCGGCGGCACCAAGCGGCACAAGGAGCTGCTGGCGCCCTTCGGCCTCGACGCCACCGACCCCGCCTTCTGGGACCGCGGCCTGGAAGTCGTGTCGGGCTTCATCGACGAGTTGGAGAAGCTGTAGATCTCGCCCCTCCCTTGGAGGGGGGATCGGCCACCGGCTTGCGGCGGGCGCAAGCCTCGCCGCGCGCTGCGGAATGGCGGCGATAAGTCGCTGGAAATCTGCGGATTTCATGGCCAATTCTCGCCTTGGCAAAGCGGCGCGGACTCGTCATTCTGTGCCGCAAAATCAGGGGCGTTCGCCACGGCGTTAGGGGCCAGGGAACGCCCGTCACAGCCAGCTCCGCCACGGCAAGATCGACCAGGGCGGGGCCGTCACGCATACCCAGGGGACCAATGCAGATCGCGGTATTGAAGGAGCGGCGGCCGGGCGAGGCCCGCGTCGCGGCGACGCCGGACACGGTGAAGAAGCTCGTCGGCCTCGGCCAGAGCGTGACGGTGGAAGCCGGCGCGGGCGCGGGATCGTCGATTCCCGACGCGCGCTATGCCGAAGCCGGCGCGACCATCGCGGCCGACGCGGCTGCGGCGCTGAAAGACGCCGACATCCTGTTCAAGGTGCAGCGGCCCTTGCGTGACGGCGCGGTGAACGAGCTGGCGCTGATGAAGCGCGGCGCGACGCTGATCTCCGCCCTCGGCGCGTTGCAGAACAAGGACGACGTCGCGGCCTATGCCGCCGCCGGCATCACCGCCTTCGCCATGGAGCTGGTGCCGCGCATCACGCGCGCGCAGTCGATGGACATCCTCTCCTCGCAGGCCAATCTCGCCGGCTATCGCGCCGTGCTCGAAGCCTGCGCCATCTACGGCCGCGTGCTGCCGATGATGATGACGGCGGCCGGCACCGTCGCGCCGGCCCGCGTCTTCATCATGGGCGTCGGCGTCGCCGGCTTGCAGGCCATCGCCACCGCGCGTCGTCTCGGCGCGGTCGTGTCGGCGACCGACGTGCGCCCGGCCACCAAGGAGCAGGTCGAGAGCCTCGGCGGCAAGTTCGTCATGGTCGAGGACGAGGAGACCAAGCAGGCCGAGACCTCCGGCGGCTACGCCCGCGAGATGTCCGACGAGTACAAGCGCAAGCAGGCGGCGCTGATCGCCGAGACGATCAAGAAGCAGGACATCGTCATCACCACCGCGCTAATCCCGGGCCGCAAGGCCCCGGTGCTGGTCAGCGAGGAGATGGTGGCGTCGATGAAGCCCGGCTCGGTGATCGTCGATCTCGCGGTCGAGGCCGGCGGCAACTGCCCGCTCTCCAAGCCGGACGAGATCGTCGACGTGAACGGCGTGAAGATCGCCGGCTACACCAACCTGCCGAGCCGCATCGCCGAAGACGCCAGCGCGCTCTACGCCAAGAACCTCTTGGCCTTCGTCACGCCGCTGATCGACAAGGAGACGAAAGCCTTGAAGATCGACGCGGCCGACGAGATCGTCGCCGGCACGCTGGTCACGCAAGGCGGCCAGATCGTCCATCCGAACCTCAAGGCGGGAGCGTAAGCCATGGAAGCCGTCGATCCGTTCATCTTCCGCCTCGCCATCTTCGTGCTGGCGATCTTCGTGGGCTATTACGTGGTGTGGAGCGTGACGCCCGCGCTGCACACGCCGCTGATGAGCGTCACCAACGCCATCTCGTCGGTCATCGTCGTCGGCGCGCTGATCGCCGCCGGGCCGACCGGCTTCGAACTGTCGAAAATCTTCGGGCTTGTCGCGATTGCTTTAGCCGCCGTCAACATCTTCGGCGGCTTCCTGGTGACGCAGCGCATGCTCGCCATGTACAAGAAAAAAGAAAAGAAGTAGGGGCCGCCGCACATGTCCGCCAACCTTTCGGCGCTCGCCTATCTGGTCAGCTCCATCCTGTTCATCATGGCGCTGCGCGGGCTCTCCAGCCCGGAAAGCTCGCGCCGCGGCAACACGCTCGGCATGATCGGCATGCTGATCGCCGTCGTCACCACCATCGCCATGCCCGGCGTCTTCTCCTACGCGGAGATCCTCGGCGCGCTGGTGATCGGCGGCGGCATCGGCGCGATCACCGCGCGCCGCGTGCAGATGACGCAGATGCCGCAGCTCGTCGCCGCCTTCCACTCGCTGGTCGGCATGGCCGCCGTGCTGGTCGCCGCCGCCGCCTTCTACAATCCGGCGGCCTACGGCATTTCCGACGCGCTCGGGCAGCTCAAGCTCGCCTCGCGCATCGAGATGTCGCTCGGCATCGTCATCGGCGCGATCACCTTCTCCGGCTCGGTCGTCGCCTTCTTGAAGCTCGCCGGCATGGTTTCGGGCAATCCGGTGGTGTTCAAGGGCCAGCATCTCTTGAACCTGCTCTTGGGCCTGGTGATCGTCGGCCTGATCGTCCTGTTCTGCATCAACCCGGACCCGCGCTGGTTCTGGGCGATGACGGCGCTCGCCTTCCTCGTCGGCTTCCTGATCATCGTGCCGATCGGCGGCGCGGACATGCCGGTGGTCGTCTCGATGCTGAACAGCTACTCGGGCTGGGCGGCAGCGGGCATCGGCTTCACGCTGGAGAACACCGCGCTGATCGTCACCGGCGCGCTGGTCGGCTCGTCGGGCGCGATCCTCAGCTACATCATGTGCAAGGGCATGAACCGCTCCTTGTTCAACGTGATCCTCGGCGGCTTCGGCGGCGACACCTCGGCGGCCGGCGCGAGCGGCCAGGCCGACCGTCCGGTCAAATCGGGCAGCGCCGACGATGCCGCCTTCATCATGAAGAACGCCGGCAAGGTCATCATCGTGCCGGGCTACGGCATGGCCGTCGCCCAGGCGCAGCACGCGCTGCGCGAGATGGCCGACAAGCTGAAGGAGGAGGGCGTCGAGGTTTCCTACGCCATCCATCCGGTGGCGGGCCGCATGCCGGGCCACATGAACGTGCTGCTGGCCGAAGCCAACGTGCCCTACGACGAAGTGTTCGAGCTGGAGGAGATCAACTCCGAATTCCAGACCGCGGACGTCGCCTTCGTCATCGGCGCCAACGACGTGACCAACCCGGCGGCGCGCGACGATCCGCAAAGCCCGATCTTCGGCATGCCGATCCTCGACGTCGACAAGGCCAAGACCGTGCTGTTCGTGAAGCGCAGCATGGCTTCTGGTTATGCGGGCGTCGACAACACGCTGTTCTACCGCGACAACACGATGATGCTGTTCAGCGACGCCAAGAAAATCTGCGAGAACATCGTCAAGGCGCTGTAAGGCTTAGGCGATACGCGAACAAAAAGGCCGCCCAACCGGACGGCCTTTTTCGTTAAGCGCGCGGACGCGATGGCGCGCGGCGCGTCGGCCAACAAAAAACCCCGAGGCTGCCCTCGGGGTTTTCGATTTCGTCGCTGGCGTTGGGCGTAAGGCCTAGTAGCCTTCGCGCTCCATGCGCTTGCGGAGCAGCTTGCGGTAACGGCGGACGGCTTCGGCTCTCTCGCGGGCGCGCTTCTCCGAGGGCTTCTCGAAGTTGCGGCGCATCTTCATCTCGCGGTAGATGCCTTCGCGCTGCATCTTCTTCTTCAGCGCGCGCAGGGCCTGATCGACGTTGTTGTCTTTGACGTGGACTTGCAAGTGATCGCTCCGGTCTGCCCGGTCGGTCCCCGTTAATTTTAATATCGGGGGACGGAGGGGCGAAAATTGGCTCGCGAACGCCGCCTCGAACGGGGTTCGCGAAAGGAACGGCGTTGTATCACGGGGGTTTAGGCCCCGCAAGCCCTCTGGTTTGAGCGAAAATCATTCAAAAACAAGGACTTGAGGGTTCCGCGCCGACGCCGCGCCCTTTGACGGCAGGCGATTCGCGCCCCATATTGATCCCATGGCCATTTTGAAAATCGCCCGCATGGGCCACCCTGTCCTTCGCCGCCACGCCGATCCGGTGGCCGATCCGACCGCGCCGGAGATACGCCGGTTGGTCGAAGACATGCTCGACACCATGGAGGACGCGCACGGCGTCGGCCTCGCCGCGCCGCAGGTCCATGTGCCGCTGCGCCTCTTGGTGTTCAAGGTGCCGCCGGAGCGCCTCGGGCCGGATGAGACGCTGCCGGCCGATTTCGCGGCCGACCGAGACCGCCCCATGGTGCTGATCAACCCGACTCTCGAAGCCCTCGCAGGTCCCTCCGGCCAGCTGGAGTTCGAGAACGGCTGGGAAGGCTGCCTGTCGGTGCCGGGGTTCCGCGGCGTCGTGCCGCGCGTGACCCGCCTGCGCTACAAGGCCTTCGGCCTCGACGGCCGGAGCTTCGTTCGTGAAGCCTCCGGCTTCCACGCGCGCGTGATCCAGCATGAATATGACCATCTCGACGGCATCCTCTACCCGCAGCGCATGAAAGATTTGTCGCTGCTGGGATTTGAGGAGGAGATGGCGCGTTATCCCCTGGGGGCGACGGCGGAGGAGGAGACGGCATGACGACATTCGAGCGCGCGCCTTCGGGCGCGGCGATCAATACCGACAAGGACGCCCCGCAGTTGCCCGGCATCCGCGCCCAGCTGATCGAGGGCATGCTGCGCAACGCGCCGTTCGACGGCTGGAGCCAGACGGCGCTTGAAGCCGCCGCGCGCGACGCCGGCGTGACCCCCGAGATGGCTGAAGTGGCCTTTCCGGGCGGGCTGGCGCAGATCGCCGAGGCGGTGCACGACCAGATCGACGTCCAGATGCTCGAAAAACTGGCGGCGGCGGATGTCACCGCCCTGAAAATCCGCGAACGGGTGACGCTCGCCGTGCGCGCGCGCCTCGAAGCCGCCGCGCCGCACCGCGAAGCGTTCCGCGCCATGGCCAGCTATCTCGCCTTTCCGCTGAACGCGCCGCTCGCCGCCAAGCTGATGTGGCGCACGGTGGACGCGCTGTGGCGCGCCATCGGCGACAGCTCCAGCGACTTCGCCTTCTACACCAAGCGGGCGACGCTCGCCGGCGTCTGGGGCTCGACGGTGATGATCTGGCTGCAGGACAAGTCGGAGGATTTCGCCGACACCTGGGCCTTCCTCGACCGCCGGATCGCCGACGTCATGGCCATCGAAGCCTGCAAAGCCCGCTTCAAGCAGGCCGCCGGCCAGACGCCCGATCCGTTCGGCCTGTTCCGCCGCCCGACATCTGCGGGTAAAGCGGGGGCGGGCAAGCCGGGCGGGCCGCGCCATTAGCGGCGCCCCGCGCCCTTTCGGGGCGCAAGAACGCGGGAACTACCGGCGCGAAGTATCTTCCTATTGAACCGCTAGGGCTGGTGGTCGTTGCGTAGCATGGCCGCCTGTCCCCGACTCCTCTGCAAGACCGCGCTCGCCGGCCGGTCCGGAAAAAATCTGGCACGCCGTTCGCATGGCTGCGGCGCAAGAGCCGCGTCGAGACGGGGGAATGCCAGCCATGCAAAATCGCGCGCGTGCCGCGCTAGACGGCATATACGATTTTGCCTAAATTCAGCCCAGTTTTCCGGCCAGTGTCATCCTGCGTGGTGCGGCGTGTCCCGCATCGGTTTCGCCCGCGTCGAATACGGTCGTCTTCCCCAAGGACTTAAGTGAGCATGCGCGCTTCCAGTCTTCTGACTGCGGCAGTGATCCTTCTCGTCAACGTCGGCGTCTGGACGATGATGAATCGCCCCGAACAGCCGTCGCAGACGTTCGCCGGCCAGATCTCCGGCATGTCCTTCAGCCCCTATCAGCGGGGACAGGACGCCAACGCCGGCCGCCATCCGAGCGCCGCCGACATCGACCGCGATCTCAAGCTGCTCGCCGACGCGCAGGTGCAGTCGGTCCGCACCTACACCTCGCTCGACGGCATCGAGCGCACCGCGGCGCTGGCGCGCGAGCATGGCATCAAAGTGATGGCCGGCGCCTGGCTCGGCTCGAAGGACGAGATCAACAAGGCCGAGGTCGAGAGCCTGGTGCGCGAGGCGCGCGCCAACCGCAACATCGACCGGCTGATCGTCGGCAACGAAGCGATCCTGCGCGGCGAATGGACCGTCCCCGAGATCATCGAAGAGATTAAGAGCGTCCGCAAACAGGTGCGCCGCCCGATCTCGACCGCCGAGCCGTGGCACGTCTGGCACGACCATCCGGAATTGGTGAAGGAAGTCGACTTCCTCGCCGTGCAATTGCTGCCCTATTGGGAAGGCGTGCCGGTCGATCAGGCCGTGCGCTACGTGCTCAAGCGCTACTACGATCTCAAGATCGCCTATCCGGGCAAGAAGATCATCCTGTCGGAAGTGGGCTGGCCGAGCGAAGGCAAGACGCGCCAGGGCGCCGAAGCCAGCATCGTCAATCAGGCGCGCTTCACCCGCGAATTCCTCGCCGCCGCCAAAGAGCACGGCATCGAATATTTCGTCATGGAAGCCTTCGACCAGCCGTGGAAGATGTCGTTCGAAGGCACCGCCGGCGGCTATTGGGGCCTCTACGACGTCGATCGCAAGCCCAAGTTCGCGCTGTCCGGCCCCGTCGAGGAGCAGCCGTTCTGGCCGTGGCTCGCCGGCGTCTCTAGCCTCCTCGGCCTGATCGCCATGATGGCGTTCCTGCCGCGCTACAACCACGTCAGCCTCGTCGGCCGCGCCACCTTCTCGGTCGTGCTGCAGATCGTCGCTTCGGGCTCGGTATGGATGGCGGTGGCCATCTTCTACCAGTATCTCACGCCGCTCCAGGCGACCGTGCTCGGCATCCTGACGGCGTGCCAGATCGTGCTCGGCATCACCCTGATCTCCGAGACCTTCCAGTTCGTCGAATTGCTATGGGCGCGGCTGCGCCGCCGCATCGCGCCGGCCGCCGAGGCCGCCGCGCTGCCGGCCGACACGCGCCGCCCGAAAGTGTCGCTGCATCTGCCGATCCATAACGAGCCGCCGCAGATGGTGATGCGGACGCTCGACAGCCTCGCCAAGCTCGATTACCCCGACTACGAGGTGATCGTGATCGACAACAACACGAAGAACCCCGAAGTCTGGCGGCCGGTCGAGGCCTATTGCGCCAACCTCGGCCCCAACTTCAAGTTCTTCCATCTCGATCCCTGGCCGGGCTTCAAGGCCGGCGCGCTCAACTTCGCGCTGACCCAGACCGATCCGGCGGCCGAGGTCGTCGGCGTGATCGACAGCGACTACATGGTCCGCGCCGATTGGCTGAAATCGCTCGTGCCCTATTTCGCCGATGCGAAAGTCGGCTGGGTGCAGGCGCCGCAGGACCATCGCGAGTGGCAGGATCATCCGTTCAAGACGATGATCAACTGGGAATATGCCGGCTTCTTCCACATCGGCATGGTCCACCGCAACGAGCGCAACGCCATCATCCAGCACGGCACCATGACGCTGATCCGCAAGTCGGCGCTCGTCGAGGTCGGCAATTGGGGCGAGCACACGATCTGCGAGGACGCCGAACTCGGCCTGCGCCTGTTGGAGCAGGGCTACGAGGCGCTCTACACCAGCGAGACCTTCGGCCAGGGCCTGACGCCGGACGATTTCGCCGGCTACAAGAAGCAGCGCTACCGCTGGGTGTTCGGCGCGGTGCAGATCATCCGCTCGCATTGGCGTCAGCTGTTCCTGCCGAACTTCATGCAGAAGGACGGCTCGAAGCTCAGCTTCGCCCAGCGCTACCATTTCGTCGCCGGCTGGCTGCCGTGGTTCGCCGACCTGATGCACCTGTTCTTCACGGTCGGCGCGCTGTTCTGGACGATCGGCGTCATCGCCTTCCCGAAATACATCGAGTTCCCGCTCGCCATCTTCATGGTGCCGGCGCTTTCGGTGATGGGCATCAAGTTCCTGTCGTCGCTGTGGCTCTACCAGATCAAGGTGCCCTGCACGGTGGGGCAGCGCCTCGGCGCGGCGCTCGCCGCCATGTCGCTCGGCTACACCGTGGCGCGCGGCATCCTGTCGGGCCTGTTCATCACCTCGGCGCCGTTCATGCGCACGCCGAAGATGGAGAACCGTCCGGCGCTGATCGGCGGCCTGATGATGGCTTGGCAGGAAGGCTTGCTGTTCCTCGGCGCGATCATCGCCGCCACGGCCACCGCCATCGCCTACGGCCGCTGGAACACCGAAGCGAACCTGTGGATCTTCATGCTGCTGGTGCAGACGATCCCCTACGCCTCGGCCGTGGCGATCTCGCTGATCGCCGCCCTGCCGGCGCGCCGGCGCGAGCTGGCCATCGAAGGCGCCGGCCAGGCCGCGTCCGCCAATGCCCCGAGCGAGGGCGTGAAGGCGTAACGCCGCTCGACGGCACAAAGACAAAGGCGCGGAGAGCGATCTCCGCGCCTTTTTTGATTCTAGGCCAACCTAAAAAAATCAAGCGGTCGCCATAGAATTGCGACTCTAGGTAGTATGCCTTTACGAGAACTGTGCCGAGTCTTACAGCCGGGGGAGAAGGTATGTCTAAAAATATCGATACCGATCCATGCGTAATTTGCGGTCTAGATGGCGCAACGACCATGTCAACGAGGCGTGATGGAATCACTCAAAAGTGCCGTCGATGCGGGGATTTTTTTGTTAGTGGCACAGTCCTTAGTTCAATCAATCGTTTAAACAGGCCGGAAAGAATTAAATTAGGAAACACAGTTCGCCGAACCAATATGGCTTCGGGCGCTGTGGTGGAGCTAAATTCTGCGAACTTAAATGCGTATCTCACAGCTTTGATGCCGGATGTTTTAGAGCGTGCCGACGATATATTCTTATTTTTAGCTGAGAAAACAGATCGTTTAACGCACTTCATTGATTTAAGCGACTTCCGCTGGGAGTTATACGCAACGGCATATGCGGTTGATTTTCGAGACCTTCATATCCTGATCGATGATTTTCTTATCGCGCCAGGTTTTCTAAAGAAGTTGCCGAAAAGTGAGGGCGAACCGCAAAAATATCGCATTACTCGTGAAGGCTATCAGCGCTTGCGAGAGATACAGAAACGCGGTGCAGATAACGTGCAGGTTTTTGTGGCGATGTGGTTCGGCGGTAAAGATAACCGCGATACAATGAATGATATTTACATGCGAGGCTTGGCCGCTGGAATAGAGCGTGCTGGTTACAAGCCTTACCGTGTCGATAAAGGGGAATATAACGGTAAGATTGATGATGAAATCATCCGGCAGATACGCAGATCACGCTTCCTCGTTGCGGACTTCACAGCTCATGTGAATGGCGTTTACTATGAAGCCGGTTATGCCGAGGGGCTCGGTTTGGAGATAATTCAAACATGCCGAGAAGATTATATTGGCGACCTTCATTTTGATAAACGCCAAGTCAATACAGTTCCATGGCAAACACCGGAGGAATTGGCGGATAAATTACACAAGCGAATAGAGGCGACAATTGGGCGTGGACCGCTTTAGCGCCTAATGGGCGGGGTGGAAGTCATTACAAAAACGGAGATACCTCAGCGCCCTTTTCGTTTCCGCCCCTTACATCGTCACCCTCGGGCTTGACCCGAGGGTCCATTCATCCAGCGCTCAGGCATTTGCAAAATGGATGCTCGGATCAAGTCCGAGCATGACGGTCTTTTCTGAGGCGAGTCCCGTGCGAGCCGCTCAGCTTTGCTGATCTTTGCGCGGCGTCAGGCGGTTCACGTGGCCCATCTTGCGGCCGGGGCGCGGCGCGCTTTTGCCGTAGAGATGCAGCTTCGCGCCCGGCTCGGCGAGAATTTCCTTCCAGCGCAGCACTTCGTCGCCGAGCAGGTTCTTCATCGTCGCGTCGGAATGGCGCGTCGTCGCGCCGAGCGGCAGGCCGCAGACCGCGCGCACGAACTGCTCGAACTGCGAGGTGACGCAGGCGTCCATCGTCCAGTGGCCGGAATTGTGCGGGCGCGGGGCCAACTCGTTGATCAGGATGCCGCCGTCGCGCGTGACGAACATCTCCACCGCCAGCAGGCCGACGAGATCGAGCTGCTCGGCGATGTGCCGCGCGGTGCCGATGGCCTTGTCGGCCAGCTCCTCGGGGATCGCGGCCGGCGCGATGGTGGTGTCGAGGATGTGGTGGACATGGCGATTCTCGACCGGATCGAACGCCGCCCAGGTCCCGTCCGGCGCGCGCGCGACGATCACCGAAATCTCGCGCTCGAAATCGACGAAGCCTTCCAGCACGCCTTCCGGACTCGGCATGTTGGCCGCGCCCATCTGCTTCCAGGCGGCGGCCGGCTTCATGCTGCCGTCGATCATCACCTGGCCCTTGCCGTCGTAGCCGAGGCGCGCGGTTTTCAGCACCGCCGGGCGGCCGAGGTCGCGCAGCGCGTGGGTCAGGTCCTGGACGCTGGTGACGCGGCGATAGGGCGCGGTCGGCGCGCCGATGGAATTGAGGAAGTCTTTCTCGCGCAGGCGGTCCTGGGCGATGGCGAGGCAGCGCGCGGCCGGGCGCACCGTCACATGGCGCGCCAGCGTCGCGGCGGTCGCCTCGGGGATGTTCTCGAACTCGAAGGTGACGACGGCGACCGCCTTGGCGAATTCGGTCAGCGCCGCGTCGTCGGTATAGCTCGCCACCGTGGTCTTGTCGGCGACCTGGGCGGCCGGGCTGTCCGTCTCGTCGGTGTAGATGTGGCAGCGATAGCCAAGGCGCGCGGCGGCGAGGGCGGTCATGCGGCCGAGCTGGCCGCCGCCGAGAATGCCGATGGTGGCGCCCGGCGCGATGGGAGCGGTCGTGGATGCGGTCATGATGCGGGGCGGCTAGCGTTTGCGCTTGGCGGACTTGGCGGCGGATTTGGCTTTGGCTTTGCTCTTGCCTGCGGGCGCGACCGGCGATTCATCGACCGCGGCGGTCTGCTGGGCGCGCCAGGCGTCGAGGCGCGCCGCAAGCTTGGCGTCGGTCAGCGCCAGGATCGAGGCGGCGAACAGGCCGGCGTTGATCGCCCCGGCGCGGCCGATGGCGAGGGTGCCGACCGGCACGCCGCCTGGCATCTGGACGATGGAGAGCAGGCTGTCCATGCCCTTGAGGCTGTGGCTCTCGACCGGCACGCCGAGCACCGGCAGCGGCGTCATGGCGGCGGTCATGCCCGGCAGATGCGCGGCGCCGCCGGCCCCGGCGATGACGACCTTGAGGCCGCGCGCCTTGGCGCCATGGGCGTAGTCGTAGAGCCGCTTGGGCGTGCGGTGGGCCGAGACGACCTTGGTTTCGTGCGGGACGCCGAGGGCGTCCAGCGTCTCGGCGGCGTGGCGCATCGTCTCCCAGTCGGAGCGGCTGCCCATGATGATGCCGACGAGCGCGTTGCGTGCCATGAAGGGGGATGCCCCTGAAAGGTGACGGCGGCCCAAAGGGCCGCCGGGAAGCCGGCATTATAGGAATCGGCGGGGACAGCGCAATGGCTCCGCGCGGCGGCCCGAAAGCCTGGAATCCTTTGGATTTCGCCCGCCGCGCGCGGCCTCGGGGGCGGGCGGTAGCCCGCGCGTGGAGACTGGGAAGCTGGCAAGCTTTTCTGGTAAACTTGGGGCTACGCGCCCAGGGTTCAGGTTCTTTAAGGTCAGCCCCGGGTATGATGGTCGAGCAGGCGGGCGGGAAGGTCCCCGAGCCGGGGTGCGGCCAGGGGGCTGTGAAGCGGACGACATGAAGATCGGCGATTCGAAACCGGTGTCCCGGGTGGGCGGCGTGGCCAAGCGGGACTCGGTCGGCGGCCAGGACAGTGCCGCGCCGGCGGCGCGGCCCGGCGACGTCATCTCGATCATGGGGATTCCCGAATCGGAGCTGACGCCCAAGGTGCGCTCCGCGATCATGAGCCTGCTGCAAGAGGTCGATCGGCTGCGCCAGGAATTGGAGGATGGCAAGAAGCGCGTCGCCTTCCTCGAAAAGCTCGCCGACCAGGACACGCTGGTGCCGATCGCCAACCGCCGCGCCTTCGTGCGCGAGCTGTCGCGCATGATCGCCTTCGCCGAACGCTACGGCTCGCCCTCCAGCGTGCTCTATTTCGACATCAACGGCCTCAAGACCATCAACGACAATCTCGGCCACGCCGCCGGCGACGCGGCGATCCGCCATGTCGCGACCGTGCTGATGGGCAACGTGCGCGAATCGGACGCCGTCGGCCGCCTCGGCGGCGACGAGTTCGGCGTGCTGCTGGCCAACGCGCCGCTCGCCGCCGCGGTCGAGAAGGCCGGCGTTCTCGCCGCCAAGATCGAGGCGGTGCCGTTCGAATGGGAAGGCCGCCACGTGCCGCTGCGCGTCGCGCACGGCGCCTACAGCTTCACCGGCGGCGAAGACGCCGCCAAGGCGCTCGCCGAAGCCGACAAGGCCATGTACGAGCGCAAGCAGGGCGAGCGTCAGAAAAGCTGAAGCTGCGCGCTATTTTCCTGGATGCCGCCACGAGATAGATCGTCATGCTCGGACTTGATCCGAGCATCCATCAGGCTGCCGCTTTGGCGCTTGAGAATGGCTCTCGGCCAAATGCACTTTTTATGTAGCCCGGCTTTGCCGGACGGGCCGAGGGTGACGGTCTATCGGATATCCGTCCGCCCAGCTCTCACGCGATGATGTCGGGCAGCAGCTCGCTTTCGAGCCGCTGGATGGCGTCGCGCAGCACCAGCTTGCGCTTCTTCAGGCGCTGCACCGCCAATTGATCGAACGGCGCGGTTTCCACCACGCGGGCGATCACGTCGTCGAGGTCGCGGTGCTCGGCCCGCAGATCCTCGAGCTTCTTGCGCAGATCGTCGCGGTCGCTCGGCGTCATGTTCATCGTCGCGCCGAGCCTAGCAGCTTTCCGCGACGCTTTCGAGACTGCGTTCCCATCCGCCCCTCCGCCCCGCCGGCGCGGGCGGCCCGCACGGTGGACGCGCGCGGTGGACGGATAGGGCGCGATCGGCCATGCTAGCCGCTCGTATCGTCTGGCTTATCCGGTTATTCATGACTCGCATCGGCATCCTCACCAGCGGCGGCGATTGCGCCGGCCTGAACGCGGTGATCCGCGCCGCCGTTTTCCGCGCCTGCCGCACCTACGGCTGGGAAGTGGTCGGCATCCGTTCCGGCACGCTCGGGCTGCTGCAACGCCCGCCGCAGACCATGAAGCTGGAACTCGGCATGTTCGCCGGCTCGATCCTGCGCGAGAGCGGCACGATCCTCGGCACCACCAACACCGGCGATCCTTTCGCCTTCCCCATGCCGGACGGCACGAAGAAGGACCGCTCCGACGAGGTGATCGAGGGCTATCGCCAGTTGGGTCTTGCCGGCCTCATTGTCATCGGCGGCGACGGCTCCTTCCGCATCATGGACAGGCTCGCCAAGGAGGGCGGCATCCCCATGGTCGGCGTGCCCAAGACGATCGACAACGACGTCGGCCGCACCGAGAACTCCATCGGCTTCATCACCGCCGTCAACGTCGCGACCGAAGCGCTCGACCGTTTGCAGCCGACGGCGGCGAGCCACAACCGCGTGATGATCCTCGAAGTGATGGGCCGCGACGCCGGCCATATCGCGCTCGCCAGCGGCATCGCCGGCGGCGCCGACATCATCCTGCTGCCGGAGATTCCCTGGAAGCTCGAGCCGCTGGTCGCCAAGATCAAAGCCCTGCGCGAGAAGGAAGGCCGCAACTTCGCGCTCGTCGTCGTCGCCGAGGGCGTGAAAACGCCGGCGGGGCGTTCGGTGACGCAGGCCGACGCCGAAGGCAAGACGCGCTATGGCGGCATCGGCCATTATCTCGGCGAGCGCCTGGCCGAAGCCGCCAAGGCGGAAACGCGCGTCACCGTGCTCGGCCACGTGCAGCGCGGCGGCAGCCCGGCGACGACCGACCGCGTGCTCGGCTCGGCCTTCGGCGTCGCCGCCGTCGATCTGCTCGCCGCCGGCAAGACGGGCCGCATGGTGACGTGGCAGAACCGCCATGTGGTCGACGTGCCGATCGAGGACACGATCTCCGGCCCGGGCGGCGTCAATATCGAGGGCGACCTGGTGCGCACCGCGCGCGGCCTCGGCATCTGTCTTGGCGACGAATAAGGGGCGTTAAGCATGACCGAGTTTCCCGCCCATCCGTTCTGGGATTTCGCGCTCGACGTCTATCGTCGGCCCGGCGTGTCGGACGCCTGCCTGCACTTGCAGGAGCCCTACCATCTCGACGTCAACCTGCTGCTGTTCTGCGGCTGGACCGGCGCGTTCGGCATGGGCCGCCTGTCGGACGAGGAGATCGCGCGTTGCCGCGACGCGGTCGCCGCGTGGCACGACAGCGTGGTGCGCGGTCTGCGCGCCGTGCGCCGCATCCTCAAGGACGGCTTTCCCGAATTGCCGGCCGAACTCGCCGAGATCGCCGGCGGCATCCGCAAGCAGGTCCAGGCGCGCGAGATCGACGCCGAGCATCTCGAACAGCTCATCCTCGTCGGCGCGGTGCATCGCGTGCCGAACGACCATCTGGCGGCGGCGGAAAAATTCGCCGACGCCGCGGCGAACATGGCGGCTTATTGCCGCGCGCTCGACGCCGCGTTCGACGCCGGAGACCGCGCCGCCTTGACGATCATTCTCAATGCCATGTTCCCGACGCGCGCGGCGGCGGATGCCGCGGCCGCCATCGACGCCGCGGCCGGCGTCTAAGCGGCGAGAAACCCTCGCGAATCAACGCGCGCAAATTCCTTCGGAACAAAGATAATTTTCCTGCGCGCGAATTTTCGCGCGCGCGCCGCTTTCGATTGCCATCGCTCGTCAGCGCGCTAAGATCGTTCGACTGACGGTTCTTTCTTTCCACAAAAGAGGAGAACATTCATGGCGATCGAACAGCGTATCGAGACGCTCAAAGCCAGTCATGCATCGGTCGAATCCGCGTTGCACGCGGAAAATACCCGACCCCAGCCGGACGACAGGCGCATTCGCGATCTCAAGCGCGCCAAGCTCCGCATCAAAGACGAAATCTCCCGATTGAGGCCCGACGCCTGAGCGCGATCCGCGCTCGGCCCTAAGGGCAGGCCCTAAAAAGCGCAACGCCCGCTCGTCGTGCGACGGGCGGGCGTTGCGGCTTGATGGCTCAGCCTGACTGCTGCGGCTGGGCGGTCGGCGCGGATCAGTTGGTGGTTTCGCCCATCGGCTGATCGGCAGCCCGCTCGTCGCCCGTATCCTCGGCGTCGCCTTGGGCGTCGATCGCGTCGTCGAGATCGCCGTCGATCTGATCGGTCGCGGCTTCGTCGGCCGACATTTCGCCGCCCGTCTCGCCTGTGGCGGCCTTGCGTTCGGCGCGCGCCTTGCGCTGTTCGGCGCGGGCCTTGATGCGGCGCGCGCGCTGCACGGCGCCGTGCAGCTCTTCGAGGCTGCACATGCCGAGATCGACCGGATCGCGCGGCTTGATCGTCGTCGCTTTCCAATGGGTCTTGCTGCGCACGGCGTTGAGCGTCGCTTTGGTCGTGCCGACCAGCTTGCAGATCTGCGCGTCGCTCAATTCGGGATATTGGCGCAGCAGCCAAGCGATGGCGTCGGGCCGTTCCTGGCGCTTGGACACCGGCGTGTAGCGCGGACCCTTCGACTTGACCTTGGGCAAGGCTTCCGGCTGCGGCGCCATCTTCAGGCGCGCTTTCGGATCGGCTTCGACGCGCTCGATCTCCTCGCGCGTGAGCTGCGCGTTGACGATCGGATCGAGACCGACGATGCCGGTGGCCACTTCGCCGTCGGCGATGGCCTGCACTTCGAGAACGTGCATGCCGCAGAAATCGGCGATCTGGTCGAAGGTGAGGCCCGTGTTCTCCACCAGCCATACGGCGGTGGCTTTGGGCATCAACGGTAGAGCCATGCGAACTCCTTGAAAGCGTCTGATTTGAAAGCGTCTGGCGCGCCGCGGGGAGGGCCTTCCCTCCGCGCCGGCACCCGCCGGACGGGAAATTTTGTGAGCCACAGATATAATGCCTGCCGCAGCGGCATGAAAGGCGGCGATCCGACAATCAAATAACGCATTGGATTTGTTATATAAACCTTTTTCTGCGGGAGAATGCCATGGCGCGCGACGATGACGAGGATGTGCCGCCGACGGGCCGGCCGCGCTGGCTCGACCCGAAACCGTTCGACAGCCTCTCGGTCGCCGAGCTGGGCGACTATGTGCTTGCGCTGAAAGCGGAAATCGCTCGGGCCGAAGCGGCGGCGGAGGCCAAGAAAAGCCATCGCGCCGGCATCGAAGCGCTGTTCGGCAAGAAAAGTTGAGGCGCGGCGCAAAATCTCCGCGCATTTAACTATTCCTTTAGTGATAGACGGCTACAAAGGTCCTGCAGCCGATCGTCCCCCGGCTGCACCGGTCCTCGGATCGGCGGACCCTGCCAAAACCCCCTCGGGCATGGTCCATTTTTTGATCCTCCCTGATGAACTTTAAGCCGCCCTCCGGGGCGGCTTTTTTCTTAGCAGAATCAATATTTTGAAACGATGTTGCGAAAATCGTCCTTTTCCGCTTGATCGCTTTCGCAGCAGGTATAAATTTCGTCCCAGAGCTTCTCGCGCTCCATAGACGCGGCAAGTTTAACAGGCAGGCGCCACGAAAAAACGAGCCGCCCCCGGGTTTCCCCGGCAGGGCGGCTCACTCATTTCAGCATCCGATCTTTTCGATCTTCGCGCGCGATCAAGCGGCTTGATCGCCTGCCGCCTTAGGCGGCTTGATCGCCTGCCGCCTTAGGCGGCCTGGTCGCCTGCCGCCTCAGGCGGCCTGGTCGATGACCTTCGGCGTTTCGGCGGCGACGATGTCGATCTTGCGCGGCTTCGCCTGTTCGGGGATTTCGCGCTTCAGGTCGATGTGCAGCAGGCCGTTGGTCAGATCGGCGCCGGCGACCTTCACGTTGTCCGCCAGTTCGAAGGCGTGGCGGAAGGCGCGGCCGGCGATGCCGCGATAGAGATACTGGCTGTTCTCCTCGGCGGCGCGCGCCGCGTCGCTGAGCTTGCCCGAGACGACGAGCTTGTTCTCCTGCACCGTCACATCGAGCTCGGAGCGGTCGAAGCCCGCAACCGCGAGGGTGATGCGGTATTTGTCCTCGCCGGTCTTCTCGATGTTGTAGGGCGGATAGGCGGCCGTCTCGGTCTTGGCGAGATTGTTCTCAAGCAGGCGCGAGAGGCGATCGAAGCCGATGGTGGAGCGGAACAGCGGGGAGAAATCGTAATTGACCATGGATATATCCTCCTAGAGCGATATTGGCCGTTCGCGCGAATTTCGAATTCGCGCGCTATGAGAAACCCGCCAGAGGGCCGGGCTTCCGGTTCGCGGCCGGCCCCGAAGGGCGCCGGCACGGGATGGATTTAGGAACGGTCGCGGGCGCGTCAAGACGGCGGCGCGCGAAAAATTCTCGCTGGGGCAGCGTAAAAAATAAAACGGCCGGCGGTCCTTGCGGAACGCCGGCCGTGAAGCCTGCAGGTTCGAGCGCCGGGAGGGCGCGAGCCGGCTATTCTTTCTTCAGGCCAATGCCCGAGAACTTCTTGTTGAACTTGGCGAGCTGGCCGCCCGAATCGAGCAGACGGTGCACGCCCGTCCACACCGGATGCGACTTCGAGTCGATCTCGAGCTTCACGGTGTCGCCGGGCTTGCCCATGGTCGAGCGCGACTTGTAGGTGGTGCCGTCGGTCATCACGATGGTGATGTCGTGATAGTCGGGATGGATATCGGACTTCATGGCAGGCTCCAGAAATGAGGGGCCGGTTATAGCCAAGGCGTCCTGAGAACGCAAGGCCGGCCGAATCGGGCCTATTTTAGGCCTGCGGCGCGCCGTGAGGCAGGCCCGGGAGGGCGATTTCGGCTATTTCCAGGGCCAGCAGACGGCGTCCTTTCGCCATCTGTTCGACGAGCCGGCGCGTGTCGCTCAGCGCCGTCAGGACGGCGGAGGTCGTTTCGATGTCGAGGCTGCGCGCCGCTCCGGCGCGCAAAAGCGCCATTTTGGCATGTTGATAGGCCCGTTCGAACTCTCCCGACTGCGCGGCGACGCGTCGCTCCGTCTCCTCCGGGCTTTCGGCCTCTGGCCAGGGCTGGAGGGTCGCGTTGGCGGCTTCCAACATTTCGGCGACGGCGTCGCGCGAGGCCGCGTCGTCCAGCCTACGGCTGTGGCCGGCGAGCGTCGCGGCGATCGGCGAGAGCCGCGCGGTTTCCGCGAAATAGCGGGAAGCGCGCAGCATTTTCGGCAACATATCGGCGATCTCGTGCGTCAGGTGGCGCATGTCGAGCTTGACGATGAATTCCGCCACATGTCGGCCGAGGGCGTTCAGGCTGGCGGAGTCTTTCGCTAGCTGCGGGTCGCGCTCGTCTTGCTCCGACAGGGCGGCGCGGGCAAGTTGCAAGGCGCGTTGTTCCGTTTCGCGCAATTCGAAAGCGAGGGCCGAAACGGCGAGAGCCGGAGTGTCGAGCACAGTCGCGTCGAGGTGCCGCGGCTGGCTGGTGTCCTCCTGGGCGGTGCGGAAACGCCCCGCCAGCCAAGCTGTCGTGCGGCCGCTCAGCGGCAGCATGACGGCGAGTCCGGCTAGGCACATGGCGCTGTGAAACAGCGCCAGAGTCAGGGTCGGCGCCGCCGCGCCGAGGTCGCGCGCGAGCCAGAGGATCGGCAGGAACGCCGCCAGGGCGATGGCGCTGGCCGTGCTGTTGAATAGGATATGGGCGAGCGCGGCCCGCCGCGCATTGGGCGTCGCGCCGATCGAGGCGAGGATGCCAGTGGAGGCGGTGCCGAGATTCGCCCCGATGATGGCCGCAGCGGCGGCGGTCAATTCGATGATGCCGGAGCCGCTGGAAGTGAGAACCAGCGCGATGGCGGCGCTCGAGGATTGCATGAGCAGCGTCATGGCGAATCCCAAGACGACGAAAAGCGCGATGCCGAAAAGGCCGGAGGCTGGCAGCGCGGCGATGTCGAGCGCGGCCGTCAGGCCGGCCATGCCCTCCTTGAGGATGGTGAGGCCGAGGAAGAACAGTCCGAACCCGGCCAAGGCTTCGCCGATCCCGCGCAACGCTTCGCGCGGCGCGGCGATCAGCAGAGCGACGCCGAGGGCGACCAGCGGCAGGGCGAAAGCTTGAATCTTGAAGTCCAGCCCGACAAGGCTGACGAGCCAACTCGTGGCGGTGGTGCCGATGGCCGCGCCGTAAACGATGCCGACCGCTTGTCCCAGGCTGAGCAGGCCGGCGTTGACGAAGCCGATGGTGGCGACCGTGACCGCGCTCGAGGACTGCACCATGCCGGTGATGAGCGCGCCGGTGGCGACGCCGCGCAGCGGCGTCGATGTCCATTCGCCGAGCAGGCGGCGCAGTGCATGGCCGGCCGACAGTTTCAGCCCGTTCGTCATCATGCGCATGGCGAGCAGGAACAGGGCGAGTCCGCCGGCGATCGCGGCGGTCGTTTCGTATGGGCCAGTGGGTAACAAGGTCATTGGCGGAGCGATTATCGCGCAGGTTCGATGATCCGAATCTTGGCACGGCGCCGTGCGCTTGCCAACGCGCGGCATGTTTTGGCGTTGTTCCAGTCTTGGCTGGCCGGTTCACGCCGGCTCGCTCAGGCGGCTTTCGCTGCGGGCATCGCGCGCTCTTCAACGGATTGGCGGGAGGGCTGGCCTATCGGGCCTGCCGCAGGTAGTCTCTCGCCCGCTCACATGGTCATGATCGCGCAAAATGCCCGCCAGCCCAACTGACACCAGCCAACCGGCCCCCTCCAAGGATCTGGGCCAGTTGCGCCATATCCTGCGCTTCCTCGCGCCCTATCGCTGGCAAATGGCCGGCGCGCTGGTGGCGCTGACGGTGGCCGCCGGCACCGTGCTGGTCATGGGCGTCGGCCTGCGCCGGCTTGTCGACGGCGGCTTCGCCGAGGGCAATCCCGCCCTGCTCGATCAGTCGTTGTTCGCCTTGCTCGCCATCATCATCGTGCTGGCCGCTGCCACCTATAGCCGCTTCTTCCTCGTCACTTGGCTCGGCGAGCGCGTGGTGGCCGACATCCGCAAGGCGGTGTTCGGCCATGTGGTCGAGCTCGATCCCGGCTATTTCGAGACGACGCGCACCGGCGAGGTGCTGACCCGCATCACCACCGACACGACGCTGCTGCAAACCGTCATCGGCTCGTCGGTCTCCATGGCGCTGCGCAACACGCTGCTGCTGTTCGGCGGCCTCGTGATGCTCGCCATCACCAGCCCCAAGCTCACCGGCCTCGTCGTGCTCGCGGTGCCGTTCGTCATCGCGCCCATCGTGCTGATCGGCCGCAAGGTGCGCGCCCTGTCGCGCGAGAGCCAGGACCGCATCGCCGACGTCGGCGCCGGCGTCGAGGAAAGCCTCAACGCGGTGCGCACCATCCAGGCCTTCACCCAGGAGAACGCCGAGCGCGCGCGCTTCGGCTCGCGCGTCGAGGAGGCCTTCAAGACGGCGCTCAAGCGCACGCGGGCCCGCGCGCTGCTCACCATGATCGTCATCGTCATGGTGTTCGGCTCGGTCGGCCTCATCCTGTGGATCGGCGGGCACGACGTTCTCGCCGGCCGCATCTCGGGCGGCGAGCTGTCGGCCTTCGTGTTCTATGCCGTGGTGGTGGCCGGCGCGGCCGGCGCGATCTCGGAAGTGGTCGGCGATCTCCAGCGCGCCGCCGGCGCGAGCGAGCGGCTGATGGAATTGCTCGCGACCCAGCCGGCGATCGCCGCGCCCGTCGATCCTATCGCCCTGCCGGCGCGGGGGGACAAACATGCGGCGGGCGGCAGCGCCGTGACGTTCGAGAACGTCGGCTTCGCCTATCCGTCGCGCCCCGACCGCGCCGCGCTCGACGGCTTCACGCTCGACATCGCGCCGGGCGAGACGGTGGCGCTGGTCGGCCCGTCGGGCGCGGGCAAGACCACCGTGTTCCAGATGCTGCTGCGCTTCTACGATCCGCAATCGGGCCGTATCCTGTTCGACGGCGTCGATCTCACGCGCGCCGATCCCAAGGACGCGCGCGGCCGCATCGGACTGGTGCCGCAAGAGCCGGTGATCTTCGGCGCGAACGCCTGGGACAATATCCGCTACGGCCGCCCCGAGGCGAGCGACGCCGAAGTGCTCGCCGCCGCCGAGGCCGCCGCCGCGCGCGACTTCATCGAGCAATTGCCGGACGGCTTCGGCAGCTTCCTCGGCGAGAAGGGCGTGCGCCTATCGGGCGGCCAGCGCCAGCGCGTCGCCATCGCCCGCGCCATCCTGCGCGACCCGGCGCTGCTGCTGCTCGACGAGGCGACATCGGCGCTCGACGCCGAATCCGAGCGCCTCGTGCAGCGCGCGCTGGAAAAGCTGATGGTCGGACGCACCAGTATCGTCATCGCCCACCGCCTCGCCACCGTGCTGAAAGCCGACCGCATCGTGGTGATGGACGAGGGCCGCATCGTGGCGCAAGGCAAGCATCACGAACTGATGGCCGAGGGCGGGCTTTACGCGCGCCTGGCCAAGCTCCAGTTCGATCTGACGGATGCGGCCACGGGCGCGGCGGCGGCGCTTTAGCCCTACCGCTGATCCAGCTTCAGCAGCTTATCTTTGGTCGAGCTTCAGCTCGATGCGGCGGTTGCGCGCGCGCGACGCCGGGTCGTTGCCGGGTTCGAGGGGCTGGAATTCGCCGAAGCCGGCGGCGGCGAGGCGCTCCGGCGCGATGCCCTGCTCGATCAATAGCTTGACCACCGACGTGGCGCGCGCGCTCGACAATTCCCAATTGGACGGGAATTGCGCGGTGGCGATGGGAATCGCGTCGGTGTGGCCGTCGACGCGCAAAATCCAATTGATGTTGGCGGGAATCTGCGCGGCGATGTCGCGCAACGTGGCGGCGAGGCGCACGAGCTGCTCGCGGCCCTGCGGCGTCATTTCCGCCGCGCCCGACGGGAACAGCACTTCGGACTGGAAGACGAAACGGTCGCCGACGACGCGGATGTCGGCGCGGTTGCCGAGCACTTCGCGCAAGCGGCCGAAGAATTCCGAGCGGTAGCGCGCCAATTCCTCGACCTTGCCGGCGAGCGCGAGATTGAGCCGGCGGCCGAGATCGACGATCTGCACGTTCTGCTCTTTCGACTTGGCCTCCGAGACGGCGAGCGCCTCCTCGATGCGCGCCATCTGCTGGCGCAGCGCGGCGATCTGGTCGTTGAGCAATTGCACCTGGGCTTGCGCCGCGACCAGTTCGGCCGAGGCTTTCTCCGTCTCGCCGGTCTTGGTCGCGAGATCGCCGGCCAGCTTGTCGCGCGCCGCGCGCATCGCCTCGATCTGGCGCTGCAGATTGGCGATTTCGGCGAGGCTCGCCTCGATGCGGGCGCGGTCGGCCTCGATGGTCTGGAAGGCGTCGGCCAGCTCCTTGGCGATGCGGTCGGCCTCGCCGGCGCGGCCTTCGGTCTCCGACAGGCGAAGCGCCAGGCGGTCGCGCTCGCTCGTGGAATCCTGCAATTGGTCGGAGAGCTGGCTGAGCGACAGGCGCAGATCGGCGCTCGCCTGCTTCTCCAAGGCGAGCAGCTCGGAGAGCGAGCTCAGTTCGGCGCGCAGGCGCGTCAACGCCTGGTCGCGGCCGGACAGCATGTCGGTGAGGAAGAACTGGCCGAGCACGAAGACGGTCAGCACGAACATGATGACCATCAGCAGCGTCGCGAGCGCGTCGACGAAGCCCGGCCAGATGTCCGGGCTCGCGCTGCGGCGGCTGCGGCTGGAAAGGGCCATGTGCGGTCAGCGCGTCGGCGTGGTCGGGCCGCCGCCCATGCTGCCACGGGGGCCGGCGGGCAGAGCGGCGATGGTGCGCGAGAGAATCTTGATCTCGCTGCGGATCTCCTCGACCGTCTGGCTGCGGCCCTGGCTCATCTCTTCGAGCAGGCGCGCGAGATAGACTTCGATGTTGCGGATATGGCCGCGCGTGGCGTCGTCGAGCGCCCCGTCGCGCCGGTCGGCGCCGTCGGCCAAGCGCGCCAGCACCGGCTTCAGCTCCATCTGGCTTTCGGCCAGCTTGATCATCAGCGTCTGCTCGGCGCGCATCTGGTCGGTCAGAATCGACAGGCGCTCGTTGAGCTGCACGCTGGCGTTGTTGGCGTTGATGCGGCTTTCCTCGCCGCGGCTCATGGTGCGTTGCAGGCTCTCCAGGCTTTCGGCGGTCTGTTCCAACAGCGCCTGAACGTAAGCCGGCACCGAAGTTTCGCCTTCGCCGAGCGACGGGCCGCTGCCGGTCGAGATGCGCGTCTGCGACGCCAGCGTCTCCTCCAGCTCGTTGAAGAAGCGGTTCTGCGCCTGGCCGGCTTGCAGATCGAGGAAGCCGAGCACCAGCGAGCCGGCGAGGCCGAACAGCGACGACGAGAAGGCGGTGCCCATGCCCGACAGCGGCGCGGCGAGGCCGGTTTTCAGGTTGGCGAAAATCTCGGTCATGTTGCCCGAGCCGACGTCGAGCGCGGCGATGACGTCGGCGATCGAGCCGATGGTGAGGATCAGGCCCCAGAAGGTGCCGAGCAGGCCGAGGAAGATCAGCACCGCCGTCATGTAGCGGGCGATCTCGCGCGATTCGTCGAGGCGCAGCGCGATGCCGTCGAGCAGCGAGCGCAGCGCCATCGGGCTGAGCGACAGGCGCGCGCGGCGCTCGGCGAGCAGCGCGGCGATCGAGGCGAGGCGGCGCGGCGCGGGCGGCAGCGGGCGCGTGTTGGCGGCGGGCGCGAGGCGGCGCTCCTTGCGCCACGCTTCGAGCCAGGCGGCCTCGCTTTGCAGCAGCACGACCTGGCGGAAGATCAGCACGATGCCGAACAGGCAGACGCCGAGGATCAACGTGTTGAGATAGGGATTGTGCAGGAAGGCGGCGCGCAGCGTGCCCGACATCATCGCGGCGGCGGCCAGCACGACCAGCAGAAACGCCGCCATGCGCGTCAGGTAGTTTTTGGGCGACGACATGCACTCTCCTTCGCGGGACGCGGCATCAAAGCCGCGCGAGGCTGAGGGGGAAATATGTCAATTCTATGCCCCCTCGAGATTAGAGGGCCGCGATGACAGGGATGTCGTCGCGGCGGCGGACCCCCGATGGCGGGAGGCCGCGCAGGCCGTTCAGCGCGCGACGAGCACCAGGTCGACGCGGTCGCCCGGGCCGCCCTCGGCGTTGTTGCCGAGCGCGCGCACGTCGATGCGGGTCGAGCCGATGCCCTGCTCGATCAGATGCGAGCGCACGGCGAGGGCGCGCGACAGCGAGATGCGGCGCGCCTTGCTCGCCGCTTCGGCGTTGCCGCTGGCGTAGGCTTTCACCTGCACGCGCATGGCCGGATTCTTGGTCAGCGTCTCGACCACGGCCTTCATCTCCGCCTTGGACGGTTCGGGCAGCGCGGCGCTCTCGCCGCTGAAGGCGATGCGCAGCGCCTGGCTCTCGCCGCTAGGCATGGCGGGCGGCTGCGGCACGGGCGCCACGGCGGCGGTCTGCTGCGGGCGCGGCGGCTCGGCG
>JBKBHI010000013.1:0-101525 GCA_046297835.1 Alphaproteobacteria bacterium
CCCGGGGCGTCGCCGGCGGCGGCGCGCAGCGACGCGCCGGGGCTAAGATCGTCGGCGCAGGCGCTCAATCCCCAAGCGGCGCCGGCGAGCAGCAGCGCGCGGGCGAGACGGAACGTGTTCGAGCGGGTCGGCGTCATGGGCAGGCCTTGGTCGGGAGCCGGGCTCGACGCGAGCCGGCAGCAGGACGAGCCTAATCGCCGCGCCTTACCGCATGGTAAACGGCCGCTAAAATGCGCGCTAAATCAGCTGGAAATAGAATAGCGTCCCATAGAGCGCGAGAACGCCGCCGAACAGCGTATAGGCGCTGACCTTGGTGAAATAGATCAAGGCGGCGCAGGCGGCGGCGACGGCGAGAGCGAGCGGATTCATTTGCATGGCGCGCATGACGGCGAGCGCGCCGGCGAACACCAGGCCGACGGCGACCGGCGTCAGGCCGCGCTCGATGGCGACGCGCCACGGACTGCCGGCGTTGCGGTGCCACCAGCTCGCGCTGAAATACATCACCAGCGACGACGGCAGGAAGATCGCCACGGTGGCGACCAGCGCGCCCCAGAAGCCGGCGACATGCCAGCCGAGCAGCGCGACAATCATCGTGCTCGGCCCGGGCGCGGCGCGCGCCACGGCGAACAGGTTGGCGAATTCCGGGTTGGACAGCCAGGCGTGGACCTCGACGGTCTGATACTGGATGTCGGCGACGATGGCCTGGCCGCCGCCGAACGAGACGAGCGACAGCGGGCCGAAGACCATCGCCAGGGCGAGCAGGCGGCTATCCATCGCGGCGGCTCCGCTCCATCGCCAGGGCGATCAGCACGCTGGCCGGCACGGCGACGGCGACGACGGGAATGGTCGGCCATCGCATGATGCCGATGGCGGCGAAGGTGGCGACGGCGATGAGGCCCTGCATGATCCGCGCGGTCCATTCCGCCTTCTTGACCATGACCTGCGCCAATTTGGCGCCGACCGAGAGCGTCGCGCCGACGCCGACGGCGGCGACGCCGCCGAGCAGCACGCTGGTGGCGGGGTAGGCGCTCAACCAGTTGTAGAGCAGGCCGATCAGGATGATCAGGCAGAAGGCCGGCGTGACCAGCCCGACCACGGCGATGAAGCCGCCGAGGCCGCCGCGCAGCTGCATGCCGAGATAGAGCGCGAGGTTGACCGGATTCGCGCCGGGCATCACCTGCGAGAAGGTCAGGCCGGTGACGAAAACCTGATGGTCGATCCAGCCGCGCCGGTCGGCGAGCTCGCGATAGGTCCAGGAGGCGGTGCCGCCGCCGAAGGCGGTCATGCCGACGCGAAAGAAGGACACCAACAGGGCGAACAGGGGGATGGGCGGTTTTTCTTCGTCGTTCATCGCAAAGCCAGCTTTGACGGCCTCCAGCGGCCGTCGTTCTTATGGGGGGCGTGAACCTACTCCGTCCCGCGAATTTGCAAAACAGGATCATGACGTTACCGACGCGGTTTCGCCGCGCGGAGAGGCGCGCCGCGCCCGCATTTCGCATCGCGAAGGCGCGACGGCCGATCCGAGTGGGGCTTTTGCACGCGGCGGCGAAGGCGGCTATCCTTGCGCATCCGTCGATAGCGACAGGCAACCAGGAGGGATCATGGCGCGCGATTTCGAAGACTATTGCTGGAAGGACATCGTCGACGACGAGATCCTCGAAATCTACGAGGCGTACAAGCGCAAGCTCTATGTCGGCAAGAATCCGGCGGTGCTGGCGATCGACGTCTATAACAAGGCCTATCTCGGCGGCAACCGCCCGGTCCGCGAGGTCAACCGCGAACACTCCGGCTCTTGCGGCGAGAACGCCTGGCGCGCCATCGAGCCAACGCAGAAGCTGTTCGCCGCCGCGCGCCGCGCCGGCGTGCCGGTGATCTACTCGACGCGCCATGTCGACACCCGGGGCGTGCAGTCGACCAACCGCAATTTCGGCGGCGGCAAGCTGGCCGACGACATCTACGATATCAAAGAGGAGCTCAAGCCCGAGCCCGGCGATCTGGTGATCTACAAGGAGCGCGCCTCGGCCTTCTTTGGCACGCCGTTGGTCGCCCATCTGCGCATGATGGGCGTCGACAGCCTGATCATCTGCGGCGAAAGCACCTCGGGCTGCGTCCGCGCCTCGACGGTCGACGCCTATTCCAACGGGTTCCACAACGTGCTGGTCGAGGAATGCACCTACGACCGCTCGATGCTGAGCCACAAGGTCAACCTGTTCGATATGCACCACAAATACGCTGACGTGATGCATATCGAGGAGGTGCTCGCGCATCTCGACGGCCTGGCGCAGGCGCGCAAGGTCGCCTGATCGCGGCGGAATGAACGAAGGCCGCTCCGGTCCGCCGGGGCGGCCTTTTTATCGGGTGGCCTTTTTATGGGGGAGATCCGGCATGGCCGGCAACAAGAGCGCGCTTAGCTTCCAGGCGCGCGACTATCAGATCGAGTTCCTGCGCGACATGATGGCCAAATACGGCATCAAAGACGAGGGCAAAGCGCTGCGCGTGCTGCTCGATTACGCCGTGCAGGACGGCGATCTCGACGCGATCTTCGACAAGAAGAACATGCGCTGCATCGCCTGCGGCGGCATGTGACGGCGGCTGAGCCTATTCTCTCGGCAGCACCACGGCGACGTCGGGCGCGAAACCGAGGCTGACCGGCGTGCCCGGCGTCATCGGCGCGTCGCGTCCCATCAGGCAAAACAGCTTTTGCCCGCCGCAGGCGACTTCGGCCTCGACCGCCGCGCCGGCGAAGATGGCGAAATCGAGCGTGCCGCTCAGCTTGTTCGCCGCGTTCTCGTCGGCGATCAGATCTTCCGGGCGTATGCTGAGCGAAACCTTGTCGCCGGCGCGCCGCCGGCCGGTCTTGTCGATGCCGGTGAAGGTGCCGAGCGCGGTCTCGACGCCGACCCGCTCGCCCTCGACGCCGCGCACCACGCCGGCAATCAGGTTGGTGGTGCCGATGAATTGCGCCGTGAAGGCGTTCTCCGGGTAGCGGTAGATCTGCGTCGGCCGGCCGCGCTCGATGATCTTGCCGTCCTTCATGACGATGATCCAATCGGAGATCGCCAAGGCTTCTGCCTGGTCGTGGGTCACGTAGATCGACGTAAGGCCGATCTGCTTCTGCAGGCGGCGCAGCTCGGTGCGCATCTCGACGCGCAGCTTGGCGTCGAGATTCGACAGCGGCTCGTCGAACAACAGGGCTTGCGGCTTGCCGACGATGGCGCGGGCGATGGCGACGCGCTGCTGCTGGCCGCCCGATAGCCGCGGGGCGGGGCGGTCGGCGTGGCCGGCGAGCTGCACCGTCTCCAGCGCGTCCATGGTCAGCTTGTGCCGGTCGGCCTTGGAGATTTTGCGGCCTTCCAGGGCGTAGGCGACGTTCTCGAACACCGTCATGTGCGGCCAGATGGCGTAGGACTGGAACACCATGCCGAGGTTGCGCAGGTGGGGCGGCACGAACAGGCCCTGTTCCATGTTGACCACGGCCTGGTCGCCGACGGCGATGCGGCCGCCGGTCGGCCGCTCCAGCCCGGCGACGCAGCGCAGCGTCGTCGTCTTGCCGCAGCCCGAGGGGCCGAGCAGCGTCACCATCTCGCCGGCGGCGACTTCGAAGCTGACGTCGTCGATGGCGTGGACGGTTTCGGTCTTGGTCTCGAAGGATTTGCGCAGGTTTTCGACGCGGATCATGACGGGTTCCCGGTCATTACTGTTCTTTGACGCCGTAGCGCTTGCTGAGCCAGTGCGACAGCGTCACCAAGGCGATCAGCAGAATGAAAATCAGCACGCCGAAGGCGCTGAGCTGCATGAAGGAGCCGTTCTCCCACAGATAGTAGATCACCACCGAGGCGGTGCGGTTCTGCGAGCGCGCCAGCATCAGCGCCACGGTCAGTTCGCGGTAGGCGTGGACCATGACCCAGAACCAGGCGGCGAGCAGGCCGGGCTTCAGCAGCGGCAGGAAGATGAACAGGAAGTTCTTCCACCACGGCACGCCGGCGACCTGCGCGGCCTCTTCGAGCTCGCTGTGGATCTGCACCATCGAGGAGGAGACGAAGCGCAGCGCGAACGGCATGTATTTCGTCAGATAGGCGAGGCCGATGATGGTCAGCGTGCCGATCACCGGCAGCGGCACCAGCAGATAGAACCACAGGAAGGCCGCGCCGAGCACGACGCTGGGCAGAGCGATGGAGGAGAAGGCGAGGAAGTCGAGCGCCTTGCGGCCGGGGATTTTCGTCTTGTGGACGTAATAGGCGATGGCGGCGACGACGAGCACGGTGACGGTCGCGCTGCCGATGCCGAGCAGCGTGCTGTTCCACATCGGGATCAGCGCCTCGGCCGGATCGGTGAACAGCGTCGTGTAGTTCTCCAGCGTCATGCTGGCGAAGGCGGCGGCCGACGGCGGCATGTAGACCGGCAGGAACGACACATAGAGCATCATCAGGAACGGCATCCCGGTGATGAGAAACACGAGGAACAGCGCCAGGCCGAAGGTCAGCCAGCGCCAACGGCCGAGGTCGATGCGGCGCGGCCGGAAATCCTTGCCGGTGACGGTCTGGTAGCGCTCGCCGTGGCGGATCAGGCGGAAATAGACGAACAGCAGCAGGATCGACAGCAGCGTCATCGCCATCGCGTAGGTGGCGGAGATGCCCCAGTCGGTCGGCGTGCGCGAGGTGTTGAAGAAGATTTCCGTGGCGTAGACGCGCACGCCGGCGCGGCCGCCCATCAGCAGCGGCACCTCGAACGTGTCGATGGTGGTGATGAACAGCAGCAAGAGGGCCGCCGCGGCGGCGGGCAGCGCGAGCGGCATGGAGATGCGGCGGAAGGTGCGCCAGATGCCGGCGCCGGTCATCGTCGAGGCTTCTTCCAGGCGCGGGTCCATCGACTGGAAGGCGGCGGCGAGCAGCAGATAGGTCAGCGGCACCATCTCGATCGACTGGACCCAGACCATGCCCCAGAAGCTGTAGATGTTGAAGATGTTGCGCTCGCCGAACAGCCACAGGCCGAGATGGTTCAAGAGGCCGATGTTGGGGCTGGCGACCAGGATCCAGGAGATCGTGATGAGGATGCCGGGGATGATGATGCGGCCGATCAGCAGGATGCCGATCAGGCGGGCGAACGGCGTGTTGGTGCGCTCGATCACCCAGGCGAGGAACGCGCCGAGCGTGAAGGCGAGGAAGGTCGAGGCGAAGGCGAAATAGAGCGTGTTCCAGGTCGCCGACCAGAAGCGCGGCTGGGCGAAGGCGCGCAGATAGTTGGCGAGCGTGAAGTCGAGCGTGAGGAAGGCGGGATCGCCCGGCCGCGCCGTCTTGAAGCTGGTCCAGGCGATCATGCCGAAGGGCACGATCACCTGGTAGACCAGCATCAGCACCAGCGCGACGAGGACGACGCGCCGCCAGTCCCAGCCGGTGGTCCAGGCCTTGACGAACGCTTGCGCGCGCGACGGGGCTCGCCGGCCGTCCACCGGTTCTGTCATCGCCACGACGCGACCCTTTTACTCGTCGATACGCAAGCCACGGGCCGTCAATTCACCTTGGTCACGTTGTCGTCCCAAAGCTTGAGCGACTTGTCGACGACGTCGTTGGGCACGATGCCGTAGGTGACGATGTTGGTGCCGTCGGGAATGAACGGATGCTTGATCGCCACGGGACCGCGGAAGTTCCGCGCGGTGTAGGCCTGGCTCTCCTCCGACAGCGTCCAGTCGGCGAACAGGGCCGAGGCGTAAGGATGCTGGGTGTTCTTGTTGATCACCACGGCGCCGCCGAGGCCGAGCACCGGCGCGCTGAACACGCCTTTGCACGGCGTGGTCGCGACCTTCGAGAGCTTCTCGTAGCAGGTGTACATGTAGTTCTGGCCCTGGACCATGTGGTCGCCGGCGATCATCAGCTCCATGCGCTGGGTGTGGCCGCGCTGGATGATCGGCTTGTTCTTGCCGATGCAGCTCGTCCACTGCTGGTACTTGGCCTCGCCCATCATGGTGTAGACGCCGACGAGGAAGCGCACGGTCGGCGGATCGAACGACACCTGGCCGCGGAACATCGGCTTGCACAGGTCGTCCCAGCCCTTCGGCGCGTCGGCCTCTTTCACCAGGTTGGTGTTGTAGGTGAGGCCGAACTCGCTCCAATAGAAGGTGAGCCAGCGGTTCTCCGGATCGGCGAAGCCCTTGTATTGCGGCAGGATGCGCTCGGCCGCCTGAGTCGGGTATTTGGCGACCAGATTGCGCTCGAGGATGTCGACCAGGTCCGGCACCGCCATGCTGACGACGTCGGTGAGGTGTCGGCCGACGGCTTCCTCGGCGACGAGGCGCTCGGCGGCGTCCTGCGAGCCGATGTCGACGTAATCGACTTTCAGGAAGGGATAGCGCTTCTCGAACATCTGCACATGATTGCGCGCGAGCCCGCCGCGCCAGGTGTGGATGAAGTTGAAGGTGCCTTCCTTGCGCGCGCCGTCTTCGATGCGCTTCTGGCGCTCGGCGGCCGGCAGCGTCGCCAGTTCGGCATAGAGTTTCTCGGCGGCGGTTTGCGCGGCGGCGGGCCCGGAGGTCCAGGCCGCGAGCGGCATCGCCACGGCGGCGAGCGCGAGCGCGCCGAGCGACCATTTCACGAAACGCAATGCGGCAGGTGAGGAATCGGTCAGGGTCGCGGTCATGGCAACCTCGCATATGAAAAGGGAGAAAGACGGCTGCGCGGAATCATGCAAGCGCCGGGCCGTATGCGGCACGCTCCCCCTCGCGCCGACATTTCCGCGATCACTTTGACCGCTGCCCGCAGGAGCGTCAAGCTGCGGACGAGGCGCGCGCGCCGAATGCGAGCGATCGCCGTTTCGCCCTGCAAATCCTGGGTTTTCTTGCGTCGCTCTCGCGCAATGTCTAGGCTCGCGGTCATCACGTTCAGGGGAGAACGCCATGCGCCGCACCGTCAAATGGCCCGACGACAAGAAAATCTGCGCGACCTTCACCGTCGCCTTCGAAGCCTTTACCAAAGGCGGCCATTTCAAGAAGTCGAAATCGCCGGGCGTGAATCTGGTGTCGATCTCGCACGCCAATTACGGCGGCAACGCCGGCATCTGGCGCATCATGGAAGTGATGGGCCGCCACGGCGCGCGCGCCACGGTCGACGTCAACGGCTTGGCGGTCGAGAAATGGCCCGAAGCGGTCAAGGCGCTGGCCGAGGCGGGGCACGAGATCGCCGGCCACGGCACCACCAACGACATCAAGATGACGGACCTGACGCCCGATCAGCAGCGCGAGGAGATCCGCGCCGTCAACCGCGTGGTCAAGAACGTGATCGGCAAACAGCCGGTCGGCTGGGTCAGCCCCGGCGGCGGCCATACGGCGGAGACGCTGAGCATCCTCGCCGACGAGGGCTACACCTGGTGCGGCGACCAGTGCGACGACGATCCGCCTTACGTGGTGCAGGTCGACGGCAAGAAGATGGTGATCGTGCCGAAGCACTGGTTCTTCAACGACTGGCGCGCCTGGAACGGCGGCGCCAGCAGCAGCGAGAACGCCTTCCAGCAGTTCAAGGACGGCTTCGATTTCGTCTATGAGGAGGCCAAGCGCGGCCGGCCCGGCCGCATCGACGCGCTGGTCCATGCCGAGCTCGGCGGCCGCCCCTACATGGCGAACGCCTACGAGAAGATGATCGCTTACTGCAAGAAGTTCGAGGACGAGGTCTGGTTCCCGACGCGCGACGAGCTGGCCGACTACATGCTGTCGAGCAACCAGCCGGTCGAGGATTACAAGCCGATGGGCTAGGCCGCGGCCTCGCCGGTCACGTTGAGCGTCTGATACTCGTTCTCGCACGGCGGGCCGGCGGCGATCTGCATCTCGCCCGTGTCCAAGTCCATTAGGATCGAGGCCGCCGACAAGGTGCGGTCGGCCAGCGGATCGCTCTCGTCGGCGTGGCGGCAGATCGCCTGCGGATGGCTGAAATGGTCGCGCAGCACGCGCTTGTAGCTCTCCAGCGTGATCTGGCCGCTGTCGCGCGCCATCAGGCGGCGCGCGCGCGCGTGGCGGATCAGCGTCAGCGCCGAGCCCGACTTGCGCGTGTCGACCGCCTTCAGCTCCGGGCAGAGATAATGGTTGGAGTGGGTGAGGATGCCGTCCTCGGGCAGCAAGCTGCCGAAATCGGCTGGCGTCGTCTCCAGCACGATGGCTTCGCCGCCCTTCGCGCCGATCATGAACATGCCGCTCGCGCCGCGCTTGGGCTGCACGACGGCCTGAATCGCGCGGTGCATGTTGGGCGCGGCCATGGCCTTGCGCAGCTGCACGTGCCACGGCACCCCGATCTCGCCCCGATCGTGCGAGGAGGTGAGGCGGTTGGCGCAAATGCCGATGCCATGCTCGTTGCAGCCGATCTTGCCGACGATGCCGGCCTCGGTGAAGACCAGCATGCGCGGCTGGCCCGGCTGCTCCATCCGGATCAGCGCGGTGCGGCTGGCGACGGTGACGATCCAGTCCCAGTTCTGCCCCATCAGCATATGGCCGTCGGCGGTGACGTCGGGCAGGGTGGCGATGGAGGTGCATTCGTCCGGCCCGCCGCCACGTTTGCCGGCCATGATGCCGGCCATGATCTCGGTGCGCGCGTTGAGCACCAGGATGTCCTCGAAGGTCACGCCCGCGCCGGCGGCAAGGCCGCGCATCTCCTCCAGCAGGTTCGGCGCGTAGGCTTCGATGGCCGGCGGCAGCTTGCGCGCATAGGCGTAGACGTCGTCGCGCGGCGCGCCGGCCACATGGCGGAAAATGTCGAGATAGTCGGGGATATTGGCGCGGATCGCGTCTTTCAGGGCGCGGCCGACCGTTTCGCCGCATTGAAAGGGCGTGCCGGCGGCGCGGATGACGGGGATGGTTCGCATCCGGCGACTATAACGTCCCGGCGCAGGATTTGTTAACCTGGCGCGTATAAGCTGGAACGGCCATCAGCGTCGAAGGGGCTAACCATGCGCGCGTTCATCACCGGCTTGTTTGCGGCGGCTTTGCTCTTGCCCTCGGCCTTGGCGGGCGCGGCCCAGGCGCAAGGCTTGCGCTCGCCGTTCGACGTCGAGGCGGCGCGCGCCGCGCGCGGCCAGCCGGCCGGGTATTTTTCCTGTCCGTCGCCGCCGAAGGGCCTGCGCGACCTCGATTTCGGCGGCTATTACGCCGACCGCGGCGCGGGCTCCAGCGTCGTCGACAAGCAGGCCGAGGCCGCCTATCGCGAGGCGACGGCCAGCATCAACAAATTCCAGGCCGACCTCACCGTCATGGCCGACCGCTACGCCGCGAGCAAGCCGGCCGATGCGCAATTCGCCGTCTGCGCCCTCGATTGGCTGGCCGATTGGGCGGCGATGGGCGCGATGCTCGGGCGCGTCAGCGACCAGGGCGGCTATGTGCGCAAATGGGGCCTCGCGCCGATCTCGGCCTCCTACTTGAAAGTCCGGGGCGAGGCCACGCTCGATCCGGCCAAGAAGCAGGCGGTCGAAGCCTGGATCAAGAGCTACGCCAACATCGTCTATCGCGACTACGATTCCGAGCAGAAGGAAAGCCGGCGCAACAACCATGTCTATTGGGCGGCCTGGTCGGTCGGCCTCGCGGCGGTCGCGCTCGACGACAAAAAGCTGTTCGACTGGTCGATGGACAAGGCGCGGCTCGGTTTGCGCCAGGTGACGGCGGAAGGCATTCTGCCGCTGGAATTGGGCCGCAAGGCGCGCGCCTACCACTACCATGTCTTCGCCGCCGCGCCCTTGGTCATGACCGCCGAATTGGGGCTGCGCAACGGCGTCGATCTTTATCCCTATCGCGACGGCGCGCTGAAGCGCCTGGTCGATCTGGTCGTCGCCAATTTCGACGACGACAGCTTCTTCGCGCAAAAGACCGGGGTGAAGCAGGACCGCGCCAGTTCGAGCAAGGCGATTCATTTCCCCTGGCTCGAACCTTATTACGCCCGCACGCAAGACCCGGCGGCGGCGAAGATCATCGCCAAGCTGCGGCCGATGCGCGAGACGCGCGTCGGCGGCGACTTGACGATGTATTTCGGAGCGAGCCTGCCCTGAGCGTCAGGACACGAACGCCCTAAGAGACAAAGACGGGCTTCTTCTTGACGTAGTGCTTGGTCATTTCCGGGCGCCACTTTTCCATCATCGTCTGATTGAGCGTCACCGGCGGCTTCTGGCCGAGCGGCAGCAGCGGCTTGTATTCGACGCCGGCCAGCTCCTCTTTGAACGTGCGCTTGGCTTCGGCGACGATCTCCGGGTTCTTCAGGCAATCGACCACGGCGCCGGCCATGGCCTTCGCGCCGGCCACCGCACCCTTGTGGGCGATCGAATGGGCGATGGCGACGCCGGCCGCCCAATGGTGGCTGTTGATGTTGGGAATGTTGGCCGGGTAGTACATTTTCACCTGCGGCACCTTCCACGACACGTCGCCCGAATCGCTGGCCGACGGCTTCTGCACCGAGGCGGCCTTCGCCGGCAGCACGTCGCGCTTGAGGCCCTCGACCTTCACCTTGGCCTTTTCCTGAAGCGCGCGGGCGAGCGCCTGCTCGTCCTCGCTCCATTCCGGCATGCCGACCGCGTCGATGTTGGCCGTGACCAGCTCGGCGAGAGTCTGGTTGCCGCGCGACGGCCAGACGGCGGCCATCACGTCGATCTCCACTTCGGTGTTGGTCATCAGCGCCGCGCCCTTGGCGATCTTCTCGGCCTGGTCGAGCAGCTTGCGCGCGCCCTCGGCGGTCGAGTCGCGGAAGTACCACCAGACCGTGGCGAGGCGCGGGATGATGTTCGGCTGGTCGCCGCCGTTGGTGATGACGCGCTGGGCGCGCATCGTCGGCATCATATGCTCGCGATATTGCGCCATGCCCATGTCCATCAGCACGACGGCGTCGAGCGAGTCGCGGCCCTTCCACGGCACCACGCCGGCATGGGCCGTCTCGCCGTGGAAGCTGTAGGTCGCCGAGATCAGCGCCGACTGCATGATGCCGTAGCCGCAGCCGAACACTTGGCCGACATGGTCGTGGAAGGCGACGTCGACATCGTCGAACCAGCCGTCGCGCACGTAGTAGGGGCGGCTGACGAGCTGCTCCTCGGCCGGCGCGCCGAAAATCTTCAGCGTGCCCTTGAAGCCGAACTTGTCCATCGCCTCCTTGACGGCGAGCGCGCTGGCGACCAGCACCGCGCCGTTGACGTTGTGGCCTTCGCAATGGCCCGGCGCGCCCTCGACGATGCCCTTCTGCTCGGAAATGCCGGGCATCTGCGAATTGTCGGGGTTGGCGTCGTATTCGGTGTGCATGGCGATCACCGGATGGCCCGAGCCGTAGGTGGCGCAGAAGCCGGTCGGGAAGCCGGAGATGCCGCGCTCGACCTTGAAGCCGTGCTCTTCGAGGATGCCGGTCATCAGCTTGGCGGTCTCGAACTCCTGCATGCCCAGCTCGCCGAAATAGAAGATGCTGTCGCCGAGCGTGGCGATGGCCTCGGCGTTCTTCTCGACATAATCGAAGATGAACTCTTTTTCGGTCGTCAGGTTGCTGGATTTGGCCATGAACTCTCTCCCTGTGCTGTGCCTGTGGCTGTGAGCGGCGCTTACGCCTTGTCGGTGATGCTCGGATTGGAAACGGGTTTGACGCGCGACGCCGCCGTCTTGGCGTTGGCGCGCGCGGTATCCGTGTCGGCGGCATGGGCGAGCGCGACCCCCATGCGGCGTTTCTTGAAGGATTCGGGCTTGCCGAACAGGCGCAGGTCGCTGCCCGGCACTTCGAGCGCCTGCTCGATGCCCTCGAAGGCGACGGCCTTTTCCTCCAGCCCGCCGTAGATCACCGCGCTCGCGGCCGGGCCGAGGTGCGCGGTATCGACCGGCAGGCCGAGAATGGCGCGGGCGTGCAGCTCGAACTCGCTCTGGCGCTGGCTGGCGAGCGTGACGAGGCCGGTGTCGTGCGGCCGCGGACTCACTTCGCTGAACCAGACCTCGTCGCCGGCGACGAACAGCTCGACGCCGAAAAGGCCGCGCCCGCCGAGCGCGCCGGTCACTTTGGCGGCGATGTCCTGCGCTTTCTTCAGAGCGGTCGGCGTCATGGGCTGCGGCTGCCAGGATTCGACATAATCGCCGTCGACCTGCACATGGCCGATCGGCTCGCAGAAGGTCGTCGCGATCTCGCCTTTGGCGTTCTTGGCGCGCACGGTGAGCAGCGTGATCTCGAAGTCGAACTTGACGAAGCCTTCGACGATGACGCGCGCTTGCGCCACGCGGCCGGCGCTCATGGCGTAATCCCAGGCCTTGTCGATGTCGGCCTCGGCGCGGATCACGCTCTGGCCTTTGCCCGACGACGACATCACCGGCTTCAAGAGGCAGGGCAGGCCGACCTTGGCGACGGCGGCGCGCACCTCGTCCGCCGTGCTGGCGAACACATAGGGCGACGTTTTGAGGCCGAGTTCCTCGGCGGCGAGGCGGCGAATGCCTTCGCGGTTCATGGTGAGCTGCGTCGCGCGCGCCGTCGGGATCACTTCGGCGATCTTCTCGCGCTCGATCTCGACCAGCAGGTCGGTGGCGATGGCCTCGATCTCCGGCACGATCAGATGCGGCTTTTCGGCCTCGATGATCTTGCGCAGCGCCGCGCCGTCGGTCATGGCGACGACATGGGCGCGATGCGCCACCTGGTGCGCCGGCGCGTCCTGATAGCGGTCCACCGCGATCACCTCGACGCCGAGGCGCTGCAACGCGATCGCCACTTCCTTGCCGAGCTCGCCCGAACCGAGCAGCATGACGCGGAAGGCGGACGAACTGAGCGGCGTGCCGATACGCATGGTCCCTGATATTTCTTTTGTTGGTTTCGTCGCGTGGAACGCGACATATGCGATACTGAATTATAGCATTGCCTGGACGCCTTCGACAGACAACTCGATTCGGGCGAGGGTGTGCGAGTCGAACGAGATCGAGCCGCCTCTCTATCGCGCGAAAGCGCGGGGCGCGAACCGGGTTTGGCGTCGCGGGACAACGAATTTCTCGGAAGGCTTGAGCGCAACAAGGCGCGGGATGGTCTTCGCTGCGGCTCAAAAGCAAGGATGAAGCCTGATGCTGGAATATTCCGTTTTCGCCAAGCGAATCGACGATCGCGGCAGCCTCGCCATGACGAAGCGCGCTGAAATCGCGCTTGATACCGACATGAGGGGCCGCGAGGACGCTTTCAACCCGGCCGAACTGTTCCTGGCGGCGCTCGCGGCCTGCATCATCAAAGGCGTCGAGCGCGTCACGCCGATATTGAATTTCGATCTGCGCGGCGTTGAAGTGAAACTGCATGGCGTCCGTCAGGACAGCCCGCCGAAGATCATCTCTATCGACTACGAAATCATCGTGGACACCGACGAGGACGATCGCCGGCTGGAACTGCTCCATAAGAATGTCCGCAAGTTCGGCACGATCTCCAATACGGTCGCCGAAGCGACGAAATTGGCAGGCTCGATCCGTCGAAGCTCCGAGTGAGCATCCTATTCGCGCGGACGGCTTGGCGACGAATGCCGATGATCTTGGCCGGCGGCCTGGTTCAAAATCAATGCTGGTCCTGCGGCGCGCATGACCGCTGAGGAGGCCGGCGAACATCCCGCGCATAACGACGAGAGTCAGATGACCGCTGAAACCCTGAGCACCTTCGATCATTTCGTCGATCATATCTCGACGGTGCCGGTCATCGCCGGCCAGCAGGTCCAGCTTTACGTGCGCGAAAAGGCGCGCGCCGATCTCGCGGAAAATCCGGCGGGCTTCAGGGGCGCGGTCCTCATGCTGCATGGCGGTTATTGGCCCTGCACGCCGTCGTTCGATCTGGCGCACGAGGATTACAGCTGGATGGCGGCGCTGGCGCGCGAGGGCTGGGACGTTTACGCCATGGACATGACCGGCTACGGCCGCTCGCCGCGCCCGTTGATGGACGATCCGCGCAATCTCGATCCGGCGGAGCAGCATTTGCTGATCCCCGGCACGCTGTCCGCGCCGGTCGATCCGCCCTATCCGTTCGATCTCGTCACCAGCGACAGCGAGGCCGACGACATCGACCGCGTCGTCGATTTCATCCGCGCGCGGCGCGGCCTGGAGACAATCTGCCTGATCGGCTGGTCGGGCGGCGGCTGCCGCAGCGGCACCTATATCGCGCGCCATCCGGAGAAGATCGCGCGCCTCGTCATCTACGCCTCGTCGAACTACAAGCGCGAGGGGTCGCGCAAGCCGGCGCAAATTCCCGCGCCGGGCGCGCCGATGACGTTGCAGACCTTCGATCATTTCATCGACAAGCGCTGGAATCCGGCGATCCGCTGCGACGACCAGGTCGCGCCCGGCATGAAGGAATTGGCCTGGACGCAAAGCGTCGCCTCCGATCCGGTCGGCGCGAAGTGGGCCAATAAGGACGGCAAGGGCGGCGGCTTGCGCGGCCCCAACCGCACCTATTGGGGCTGGAACCGCGACGGCGCGGCGCAAGTCAAACTGCCGACGCTCGTCATGGTCGGCGAGGGCGACCGTCTGCTGCCGTCGAACCGCGAGCTGTTCGCCGATCTCGGCGCTGCGCCGAAAGCCATGGTCGAGATTGCCTGCGCCTCGCATTTCGCGCAATGGGAGAAGCAGCGCCATCTGCTGCATCGCTTGTCGAACGCATGGCTTGGCGGCGAGACGGTGGACGGCGCCAAGCCCGGCGTCTATCGCGCCGACGAGAGCGGCGCGCTCGCGCTCAGCTAAGGTCGCCTATTTCATGAAGTGCATCGCGACGGCATAAAGAATGCCGCCGCCGAACAGCAGCCACAGCGGGTTGATGTTGCGCCAATAGAGTATGGCGGCGCTGCCGCCGGCGATGATCCAGGCCTGCCAGCCGGTGCCGGCGGCCTGGAAGATGGCGAGCGTGCCGGCCATGATCAGGCCGGCGGCGACGGCGGCGAGGCCGCGTTCGAGCGCGGCGTGGACGTTGGTGCCGCGATAGCGGTTCCACAGCCGGGCGACGCCGTAGGCCAGGATGGAGGAGGGCAGGAACATGCCGATCGAGGTGACGATGACGCCGCCGATCCCCGCCACTTTCCAGCCGATCAGCGGCACGATCATCGAGCCGGGGCCGGGCGCGGCGCGCGAGATGGCGAACACCTCGACGAATTGCTGCTCCGTGAGCCAGCCGAACACGCTGATCGTTTGATGGTGCAGCGGCGCGATGATCGAGACGCCGCCGCCGACCGACAGCAGCGACAGCGGCACGAACAGCAGGAACAGCGTGACCAGCAGGTTGTCGTTGTCGTTCATGACGCGCTCCGCGCGTTGGCGTTCATGACGCGGTCTCCGCGCTTTGCTCGCGGGCGCGCTGCTCGGCCATCACCGCCTTATAGGACAGCCAGACGCTGAGCGGCCCGAGCAGCAGGACGACGATCACCATGTGGATCTTGAGGATGCCGACGCCGACGAAGATGCCGGCGACGATCAGCAGCAGCCAAATGCTGCGCGCCGACCGCTGGGTCGCTTTCACGCCCATATGGATCAGCATGCCGATGGCGGCGGCGGCGATGCCGTTGAGCAGGTCGCTGACCCAGGCGTAATGCGAGAACAGGTCGTAGACCGTGGAGATGCAGATCACCAGGATCGTCGGCGGCAGCAGCACGCCCATCACCGCCGCGAAGGAGCCGCTGACGCCGCGCAGCCGCTGGCCGCAGAACAGCGACAGGTTGACGACGTTGATGCCGGGCATGATCTGCGCCAGCGCCAGGCTGCTCAGCACTTCGGTTTCCGTCATCCAGCGGCGCTTGACCGACACCTCGCGGTGGATCCAGCTCGACAGCGCGCCGCCGAAGCTCAGGATGCCGATCTTGGAGAAGACCCAGAACAGCTCGAGCAGGCCGGGCGGCGCGTCTAAAGGATCATCCCCGCCGAGCGGCGGGGTCGGGGAGCCGGCGCGGCGGATCGGTTCGGACATGGCTCCCCGTGAATCAAAGACTGGTGCCGGATGAGGGGATTGAACCCCCGACCTTCGGTTTACAAAACCGCTGCTCTACCGCTGAGCTAATCCGGCGCGAAAGAAGGATGCCTTCGCGTTGTATCGTCCGGGCCCCGCAGGGGCAAGCTCAGCCCTTGCCCCGCGCCAGTTCGTAGAGCGCCACGGCGGCGGCGGCGGAGACGTTGAGGCTCTCCATGCGCGGCGAGATCGGCAGCTTGACCAGCAGGTCGCAATGATCGCGCGTCAGCCGGCGGAGGCCCTCGCCCTCGGCGCCGAGCACCAGGGCGATCTTGCCCGAGAGATTGGCGGCGGCGAGCGTCTGGCGCGCCTCGCCGGCGAGGCCCGCGGTCCAGAAGCCGGCCTGCTTCAATTGCTCCAGCGCGCGGGCGAGGTTCACCACCCGGATCAGCGGCACCATCTCGATGGCGCCGGACGCCGCTTTGGCGAGCGCGGTCGTTTCGGGGGGCGAATGGCGGTCGGGCACGACGACGGCCGCGACGTCGAAGGCGGCGGCCGAGCGCAGGATGGCGCCGACGTTCTGCGGGTCGGTGACCTGGTCGAGGATCAGAATCACCGCATTCTGCAAGTCGGCGACTTCGTCGAGCACGTCCTCCAGCGCCAAATCGGGCAATGGATCGGCCAATAAAGCCGCGCCCTGATGCACCGCATGCGCCGGCAGCATTTGCGAAATCATGTCCCGCGCCGCGATCTCGACCGCCGCCTGGGGGTACATCTCTTTGAAACTATTGCGATTTCCGCCAATCGCCGCGACCGCCTCCTCGGTCAGCAGCAAGCGCAAAATTTTCCGGCGCGGATTGTCCAGGGCGGCGCGCACGGCATGGAGGCCGTACAGCCAATGGCCCCTCTGAGCTTTACCTTGTTTTACAACGGGTTGAGCGGCATTTGCCGGCCGCTCGCGGGGCCCGTCGGAGGGGCGCTCGACGCGCGCCCCGACAGCCGGTTTCGGCCCCGGGCGGGGACGGTTCGAAGGGGGCGAAAAGCCCGGTTTGACGGGAGACTTGGCCCCTCCGGCGGGGCGGCCATGGTGCTTGCGCTTGGTCATGATGGCCCCTATATTCAGCGACTTAATGCAAGTTGCAAGGACGCTCCTCGCCGCTGTCGCAGGACGGGCGCGCAGGAGTTCTATGCGCTTGATTCGCGGTTGACTTTAAAGACTAAATCCTCATATTGCGCACTCCCTGCCGGCAGGCATGTCGTTGCGGAGGGGTGGCCGAGCGGTCAATGGCAGCAGACTGTAAATCTGCCGACGTACGTCTACGAAGGTTCGAATCCTTCCCCCTCCACCACGCGGCTCCTCGGGTCATCCGAGACGGCGTCGGGCCAGGGCGAACGGAAACTTCCGTCGGCGGACAGATCGCGAGGCGTTAGGAGACGGAAGGACAGGTACGACGGGCCGGATCAGGCGGGTGTAGCTCAATGGTAGAGCTCCAGCCTTCCAAGCTGGCTACGTGGGTTCGATTCCCATCACCCGCTCCAACCCTTGAGGGACGAGCGCCCTTGCGAGGGAAGGTGTGGGGTCCCCACCGCAGAGCCCATCGAACCGCATAAGCTGACGACCATCCCACAATTCAATCACGATAGCTGCGCAGGACTGCACGATGGCTAAAGCGAAATTTGAGCGTACGAAACCGCACTGCAACATCGGGACGATCGGTCACGTCGACCACGGCAAGACGTCGTTGACGGCTGCGATCACGAAGGTTCTGGCGGAGACTGGCGGCGCGACGTTCACGGCGTACGACCAGATCGACAAGGCGCCTGAGGAGAAGGCTCGCGGCATCACGATCTCGACGTCGCACGTCGAGTACGAGACGCAGAACCGGCACTACGCGCACGTCGATTGCCCGGGCCACGCGGACTACGTGAAGAACATGATCACGGGCGCGGCGCAGATGGACGGGGCGATCCTGGTGGTTTCGGCGGCCGACGGCCCGATGCCGCAGACGCGCGAGCACATCCTTCTGGCGCGCCAGGTCGGCGTGCCGTCGCTGGTGGTGTTCATGAACAAGGTGGACATGGTCGACGATCCGGAGCTCCTGGAGCTCGTTGAGATGGAAGTTCGCGACCTGTTGTCGTCGTACCAGTTCCCGGGCGACGCGATTCCGATCATCAAGGGCTCGGCGCTGAAGGCGCTGGAAGACGACAAGGGCCCGCTGGGCCGCGAGTCGATCCTGAAGCTGATGGAAGCGGTTGACAGCTACATCCCGCAGCCGGAGCGTCCGAAGGACAAGCCGTTCCTGATGCCGATCGAAGACGTGTTCTCGATCTCGGGCCGCGGCACGGTTGTGACGGGCCGCGTCGAGCGCGGCATCGTGAAGGTGGGCGAGGAGCTCGAGATCGTCGGCATCAAGGCGACGCAGAAGACGACCTGCACGGGCGTCGAGATGTTCCGCAAGCTGCTGGATCAGGGCGAGGCTGGCGACAACGTCGGCGTGCTGCTGCGCGGCACGAAGCGCGAGGACGTGGAGCGCGGCCAGGTTCTGGCCAAGCCGGGCTCGATCACGCCGCACACGAAGTTCCAGGCCGAGGCCTACATCCTGACGAAGGAAGAGGGCGGCCGCCACACGCCGTTCTTCTCGAACTACCGTCCGCAGTTCTACTTCCGCACGACGGACGTGACGGGCCAGGTCGAGCTTCCGGCGGGCACGGAAATGGTGATGCCGGGCGACAACATCTCGGTCGTCGTGACCCTGATCGCGCCGATCGCCATGGACGAGGGCCTGCGCTTCGCCATCCGCGAAGGCGGCAAGACCGTCGGCGCCGGCGTCGTCGCCAAAATCATCGAGTAACGGAGATCGTCGCAACGCGACAACGACAGGTTCGTGACGCAGGGGGCGCAAGCCCCATCATCCGATCATCGGACGCCCGGCCGAGGCATTTTGCAGCGGCCGGGCGACGGTTTCCGGGGGCTTCGGGTTTCTCTTCGAGTTTCGTCGAGTTTTTCGGGGGCCGCGGTCGGGGCTTAGGAGTGTAGCTCAACTGGTAGAGCACCGGTCTCCAAAACCGGGGGTTGGGGGTTCGAGCCCCTCCACTCCTGCCACGAAGGACGGGTCACGAAACGGAGCGGTCGGCGCGCGGCGGCCGAGACGAAGTTTGCAGAAGAATTAGAGAGCATGGCGAAGACGACACCCTTTCAGTTTCTCCAGCAGGTCCGGCAGGAAGTGGCGAAAGTCACCTGGCCGACCCGCAAGGAGACGACCGTCAGCACCATCATGGTGTTCGTGATGGTCTTCATCGCGGCGATCTTCTTTTTCGTCGTCGACCAGGTGTTGAGTTTCGCCGTCCGGTTCATCATGGGCCTTGGGAGCTGAATCCGTGGCCAAGCATTGGTACGTCGTTCACGTTTATTCCGGCTTCGAGAAGAAAGTCGCCGAGTCGATCCGCGAGCAGGCCGTCCAGAAGGGCATGGCCGACGCGTTCGACGAGGTTCTCGTGCCGGTGGAAGAAGTCGTCGAGATGCGCCGCGGCGCGAAAGTCTCGGCCGAGCGCAAGTTCTTCCCCGGCTACGTGCTGGCGAAGATGGAGATGACCGACGAGAGCTGGCACCTGGTGAAGAACACGCCGAAGGTGACGGGCTTCCTCGGCGGGCGCGGCAAGCCGTCGCCGGTCACCGAGGCGGAAGTGCAGCGCATCCTGCGCCAGGTGCAGGAAGGCATCGAGCGGCCGAAGCCCTCGATCACCTTCGAGGTCGGCGAGCAGGTGCGCGTCACCGACGGCCCGTTCCAGTCCTTCAACGGGCTGGTCGAGGAGGTCGATGAGGAGCGCGCGCGGCTCAAGGTGGCGGTGTCGATCTTCGGCCGCGCCACCCCGGTGGAGCTGGAATATTCGCAGGTGGAGAAGGTCTGAGCCTTCTCCCGGCGTGAGGTTCGTTCAGTAGCGTAAGCGTATTAGCGGGGGCTTTGCCCCTTTCCGTGTGGGAGGCTTCCCCGAAAGACCAAGGGGAGCCGCACCACGCAACTCTGCGAGGAGTGTCATGGCGAAAAAAGTCACTGGCTACATCAAGTTGCAAGTGCCGGCCGGGAAGGCGAATCCGTCTCCCCCGATCGGCCCCGCCCTGGGCCAGCAGGGCGTCAACATCATGGAGTTCTGCAAGGCGTTCAATGCCCAGACGGGCAGCTTGGAAGCCGGCATGCCCCTGCCTGTCGTCATCACGGTTTACCAGGACCGCAGCTTCACCTTCGTCACGAAGACGCCGCCGGCGTCCTACTTCCTGAAGAAGGCCGCGAAGATCGAAAGCGCGTCCAAGAACCCCGGCAAGGATGTCGCCGGCAAGGTGACGATGGCCCAGATCCGCGAGATCGCCGAGAAGAAGATGGTCGATCTCAACGCGCACGACATCGAAGCCGCGATGAAGATGATCGCCGGCTCGGCGCGTTCCATGGGCCTTGAGGTGCAGGAATAGCCATGGCAACGCAAAAACGCCTGAAGAAGGCCTATGAAAATATCGACCGCAACGCCTTCTACGCTCTGAAGGACGCGGTGAAGCTGATCAAGACCGGCGCGACCGCGAAGTTCGACGAGACGATCGAGATCGCGATCAACCTCGACGTCGATCCGCGCCACGCCGACCAGATGGTCCGCGGCGTCGTCAGCCTGCCGGCCGGCACGGGCAAGACCGTGCGCGTCGCCGTCTTCGCCAAGGGCGCGAAGGCCGACGAAGCGACCAAGGCCGGCGCCGATCTCGTCGGTGCCGAAGACCTGTTCGAGAAGGTCAACGGCGGCGCGATCGAGTTCGACCGCGTCATCGCCACGCCGGACATGATGGGCCTCGTCGGCCGTCTCGGCAAAGTGCTCGGCCCGCGCGGCCTGATGCCGAACCCGAAGCTCGGCACGGTCACGATGGACGTCGCCAAGGCCGTTCAGGCGGTCAAGGGCGGCCAGGTCGAGTTCCGCGCCGAAAAGACCGGCATCATCCATGCCGGCATCGGCAAGGCGAGCTTCACCGAGGATCAGATCGCCGAGAACGTGAAGGCGTTCTTCGACGCGATCCTGCGCTCCAAGCCGTCGGGCGCGAAGGGCACCTTCGTGAAGAAGGTCGCCATCAGCTCGACGATGGGCCCCGGCGTGAAGCTGGAAGTTTCGAGCCTCACCGCCTAAGGGCGCGGCTCACCGAGTTCCGCCGGCGGTTCTTTGAGCCGCCGGCGGCGAGAAGACCGGGCGCGCAAGCGGCCGGTCGCCTGTCCAAGACCGTAGGCGTCCGGCTCGCCGGACTTAATGGGGAAACCCGCCCACGCAGACGGATCGAACCTTTTTCGGCCTTCGGGCCGCATCAGGCTTGAGCTTCTGGGACAGGGGTTAGGACCTGGGCGGTCTTGCCCTAGGTCCGTGCAACGGCCTTCTCGTTTCTCCCAATCCTGGGAGCCGCGCGGAGGCCTCGCATCGGAGACGTTAAGTGGACCGTTCTGAAAAGAGCAGCTTGGTCTCGTCCCTACGCGAACGCTTCGAGGGTGCGGCGCTTGTCGTCATCACCCGTCAAAGCGGTCTTACGGTCGCAGAATCTACGGATCTGCGCCGCAAGATGCTGCAGGCCGGCGCCAGCTACAAAGTGACGAAGAACCGGCTCACCCGTCTCGCCCTTGAAGGTACGCAGTTCAACCAGCTTGCCGACTTGTTCACCGGCCCGACGGCTATCGCGACGTCGAAGGATCCGGTGGCTGCGGCGAAAGTGGCCGTTGATTACGCCAAGACGAACGAAAAGCTCGAGATCGTCGGCGGCGCGCTCAACAACCAGCTTCTCGACGCCGATGGCGTCAAGGCGCTGGCCACTCTGCCGTCGCTCGACAGTCTGCGCGGCAAGCTGCTGGGCATGATCCAGACCCCGGCGACGCGTATCGCCGGCGTTCTGCAGGCTCCGGCGGGCCAGTTGGCCCGGGTGTTGCGCGCCAAAGCTGACAAGGGTGAGGCGGCTTAAGCCGTCCCAGGTACAACGAAGTTCAAGCCTTAGGAGATAGAAATGGCTGATTTGCAGCGTCTTGTTGACGATCTTTCCGCTCTGACCGTGATCGAAGCGGCGGAGCTCTCGAAGCTTCTCGAAGAGAAGTGGGGCGTTTCCGCCGCCGCGCCGGTCGCCGTCGCCGCCGCGGGCGGCGCTGCCGCCGCTCCGGCCGCCGAAGCCCAGACCGAATTCACGGTGATCCTCGCCGATGCCGGCGACAAGAAGATCAACGTGATTAAGGAGATCCGCACGATCACGGGTCTCGGCCTGAAGGAAGCCAAGGATCTGGTCGAGGGCGCGCCCAAGACCGTGAAGGAAGGCGTCAACAAGGACGAAGCCGACAAGATCAAGAAGATGCTCGAAGACGCGGGCGCCAAGGTTCAGGTGAAGTAATTCCCCTGATGCAGCGTACGGCGACGGGGCGGCCTTAAAACCGCCTCGTCCGCCGCTTATCTAACCCCTTCGGCCCGCCTGGGCCGCCGGGGCGCGAGACCCCCGCAGCCGATCGCGATTGGCGCGGAACGAAATTCGGGACCTGCGGCTGAGACGTCGCCCGCCGGTCCGTCAAATGATTGCGGCATGACGTGTTCTGCCATGGGGCCCGGCCCCCGAGCGCATGAGGAAATAGTATGGCGAAGTCCTACACCGGTCGTAAGCGCATCCGTCTCAACTTCGGCCGCATTCCGACCACGGTCGCGATGCCGAATCTGATCGAGATGCAGAAAACGTCCTACGATCAGTTCCTGCAGATGGACGTCGCGCCGCACGAGCGCACGAACACCGGCCTTCAGGAAGTGTTCCGCTCGGTCTTCCCGATTCGCGACTTCTCCGACCGCGGCACGCTCGAATTCGTGAAATACGAGTTCGAGGAGCCGAAATACGACGTCGAGGAATGCCAGCAGCGCGGCATGACCTTCGCCGCGCCGCTCAAGGTGACGCTGCGCCTCGTGGTGTGGGACATCGACGAGGACACCGGCGCGCGCTCGATCCGCGACATCAAAGAGCAGGACGTCTACATGGGCGACATGCCGCTCATGACCGGCAACGGCACCTTCGTCGTGAACGGCACCGAGCGCGTCATCGTCTCGCAGATGCACCGCAGCCCGGGCGTGTTCTTCGACCACGACAAGGGCAAGACCCATTCGTCGGGCAAGTATCTGTTCGCCGCCCGCATCATCCCCTATCGCGGCTCCTGGCTCGACTTCGAGTTCGACGCCAAGGACCTCGTCTACGTCCGCATCGATCGCCGCCGCAAGCTGCCGGTGACCACGCTGCTCATGGCGCTCGACAATATCGCCACCGAGAAGCTGCGCGCCGAGCGCAAGGAGAAGAGCGAAGCCTTGCCGCCGACCGAGATCGTCGGCATGTCGGCCGAGGAGATTCTCGACTACTTCTACGACACGCTGGTCTTCACCAACACGAAGAAGGGTTGGAAGGCTCCGTTCGATCCGGAGAACGCGCGCGGCCACAAGCTGATGCACGATCTGGTCAACGCCAAGACCGGCAAGGTCGTCGCCGAAGCCGGCGAGAAGATCACGCCGCGCAAGGCGCGCCAGCTCGCGGAAGCGGGCCTCAAGGAGCAGATCGTTCCCGAGGAGGAGCTGCTCGGCCGCTACACCGCCGTCGACCTGGTCGACGAGAGCACCGGCGAGATCATCGCCGAGGCCGGCGACGAGCTGACCGCAGCGATCCTCGAGGCGGTCGACAAGGCCGGCATCGTCGATCTGCCGACGCTCAACATCGATCACCTCAACGTCGGCGGCTACATCCGCAACACGCTGAAGGTCGACAAGAACACCTCGCGCGAAGAAGCGCTGATCGACATCTACCGCGTCATGCGCCCGGGCGAGCCGCCGACCCTCGAGACGGCGGAAACCCTGTTCCAGGGCCTGTTCTTCGACGCCGAGCGCTACGACCTGTCGGCCGTGGGCCGCGTGAAGATGAACGCGCGCCTCGGCATCGAGACCGAGGACACCATGCGCACCCTGCGCAAGGAGGACATCCTCGCCGTCGTGAAGGTGCTCGTCGAGCTGAAGGACGGCCGCGGCGAAATCGACGACATCGACCATCTCGGCAACCGCCGCGTCCGCTCGGTCGGCGAGCTGATGGAGAACCAGTATCGCGTCGGCTTGCTGCGCATGGAGCGCGCGATCCGCGAGCGCATGAGCTCGGTCGACATCGATTCGGTCATGCCGCACGACCTGATCAACGCCAAGCCGGCCGCCGCCGCCGTGCGCGAGTTCTTCGGCTCGTCGCAGCTCAGCCAGTTCATGGACCAGACCAATCCGCTGTCCGAGATCACGCACAAGCGCCGCCTCTCGGCCCTCGGGCCTGGCGGCCTGACGCGCGAGCGCGCCGGCTTCGAGGTGCGCGACGTGCATCCGACGCACTACGGCCGCATCTGCCCGATCGAAACGCCGGAAGGCCCGAACATCGGCCTGATCAACTCGCTCGCCACCTACGCGCGCGTGAACAAGTACGGCTTCATCGAAAGCCCCTATCGCAAGGTGAAGGACGGCCGCGTCACCGACGAGGTCGTCTATCTCTCGGCGATGGAGGAGGGCAAGCACACGATCGCCCAGGCCAACGCCGAGCTCGACGCGAAGAACCACTTCACCGCCGAATTCGTCAGCTGCCGCCGTTCGGGCGAGTTCGTCGTCTCGCCGGCCAGCGAAATCACGCTGATCGACGTGTCGCCGAAGCAGCTCGTCTCGGTCGCCGCGGCGATGATCCCGTTCCTCGAGAACGACGACGCGAACCGCGCGCTGATGGGCTCGAACATGCAGCGCCAGGCCGTGCCGCTGATCCAGGCCGACGCGCCGATCGTCGGCACCGGCATGGAAGAAGTCGTCGCCCGCGATTCGGGCGCCGCCATCGTCGCCAAGCGCACCGGCGTGATCGACCAGATCGACGCCACCCGCATCGTCATCCGCGCCACGGAAGAGACCAACAGCGCGGCCCCGGCGGTCGACATCTACAACCTGCTGAAGTTCCAGCGTTCCAACCAGAACACCTGCATCAACCAGAAGCCGCTCGTGAAGGTCGGCGACATGGTGCGCCAGGGCGACATCATCGCCGACGGCCCCTCGACCCAGCTCGGCGAGCTGGCTTTGGGCCGCAACGTGCTCTGCGCCTTCATGCCGTGGAACGGCTACAACTTCGAAGACTCGATCCTGCTGTCCGAGCGCATCGTGCGCGACGACGTCTTCACCTCGATCCATATCGAGGAGTTCGAAGTCATGGCCCGCGACACCAAGCTGGGCCAGGAAGAAATCACCCGCGACATCCCGAACGTCGGCGAAGAAGCCCTGAAGAACCTCGACGAGGCGGGCATCGTCTACATCGGCGCGGAAGTGAACCCGGGCGACATCCTCGTCGGCAAGGTCACGCCGAAGGGCGAAAGCCCGATGACGCCGGAAGAGAAGCTGCTGCGCGCCATCTTCGGCGAAAAGGCGTCGGACGTGCGCGACACGTCGCTGCGCCTGCCGCCGGGCGTCGCCGGCACGATCGTCGAAGTGCGAGTCTTCTCGCGCCGCGGCGTCGAGAAGGACGAGCGCGCGCTCGCCATCGAGCGCGACCAGATCGAGCGCTTGACCAAGGACCGCGACGACGAAAAGGCGATCCTGGAGCGCGGTTTCGCCGCGCGCCTGCGCGACCTCGTGATCAACAAGCAGGCGGCGTCGGGCCCGAAGGCCATGAAGCCGGACACCAAGCTGACGCAGGCGGTCCTCGACGAGTTCACCGTCGGCCAGATGCGCCAGATCACGATCAAGAACGACAAGACCATGGCCGACATCGAGGCCCTGAAGAAGCAGTTCGACGACAGCCTCACGGCTCTCCAGGCCCGCTTCGAGAACAAGGTCGAGAAGCTGCAGCGCGGCGACGAGTTGCCGCCGGGCGTGATGAAGATGGTCAAGGTCTTCGTCGCGGTGAAGCGCAAGATGCAGCCGGGCGACAAGATGGCCGGCCGCCACGGCAACAAGGGCGTCGTGTCGCGCATCGTACCGATGGAAGACATGCCGTATCTGGAAGACGGCACGCCGGTCGATATCGTTCTGAACCCGCTGGGCGTGCCGTCGCGCATGAACGTCGGGCAGATTCTCGAGACCCACCTCGGCTGGGCCGCCGCCGGCCTCGGCAAGCAGATCGGCCAAGCGGTGGACGCCTACCGCCGCGCCGGCGAAGCCGAGCAGCTGCGCTCGACGCTGAAGACCATCTATGGCGACGAGATCTACAAGGATCAGATCGCCGATCTGGACGACGCTCAGGTCGTCGAGCTCGGCGAGAACCAGCGCAAGGGCGTGCCGGTGGCGACGCCGGTGTTCGACGGCGCGCGCGAAGCCGACATCAACGCCATGCTGCAGAAGGCGGGTCTCGCGACCTCCGGCCAATCGACCCTGGTCGACGGCCGCACGGGCCGCACGTTCGACCGCCAGGTGACCGTCGGCTACATCTACATGCTGAAGCTGCACCACCTGGTCGACGACAAGATCCACGCGCGTTCGATCGGCCCCTACAGCCTCGTCACCCAGCAGCCGCTGGGCGGCAAGGCCCAGTTCGGCGGCCAGCGCTTCGGCGAAATGGAGGTCTGGGCGCTCGAGGCTTACGGCGCTGCCTACACGCTGCAGGAAATGCTGACGGTGAAGTCCGACGACGTGGCCGGCCGCACCAAGGTCTACGAGGCCATCGTGCGCGGCGACGACACTTTCGAGGCGGGCATTCCGGAATCCTTCAACGTGTTGGTGAAGGAGCTCCGTTCGCTCGGCCTCAACGTCGAGCTGAACCAGCAAGACTATTAATCGGAGACCCTCCGCGGCGGGAAACCTTCCCGCCGCGCCTCGTCCGGCGGAGCCGGGCATAGGATGCAGGTCCGGCGCGCCGGGCATGGGATGCGAGGAGAGAAGTTTATGAACGAGTTGATGAAAATTTTCGGCCAAGCCGCCGGCCCCCAGACCTTCGATCAGGTCCAGATCTCGATCGCCAGTCCCGAGCGCATCCGCTCCTGGTCGTTCGGCGAGATCAAGAAGCCGGAAACCATCAACTACCGCACGTTCAAGCCCGAACGCGACGGCCTGTTCTGCGCCCGCATCTTCGGGCCGATCAAGGACTACGAGTGCTTGTGCGGCAAGTACAAGCGCATGAAGTACAAGGGCATCACCTGCGAGAAGTGCGGCGTCGAAGTCACGCTCTCCAAGGTGCGCCGCGAGCGCATGGGCCACATCGAGCTGGCCTCGCCGGTCGCCCACATCTGGTTCCTCAAGTCGCTGCCGAGCCGCATCGGCCTGTTGATCGACACCACGCTGAAGGATCTCGAGCGCGTCCTTTATTTCGAGAACTACGTGGTCATCGAGCCGGGCCTGACGCCTCTGAAGAAGCTTCAGCTGCTCAGCGAGGAAGAGTTCGTCAAGGCGCAGGACGAATACGGCGAGGACGCCTTCACGGCCTCCATCGGCGCCGAAGCGCTGCGCGACATGCTCGCCGCCATCGACCTGACCAAAGAGCGCGAGGAGATGCGCGTCGAGCTGAAGGAGACGACCTCCGAGGCCAAGCGCAAGAAGCTCGTCAAGCGCCTGAAGCTCGTCGAAGCGTTCATCGAGTCGGGCGCGCGCCCGGAATGGATGATCCTCGAAGTCGTGCCGGTGATTCCGCCCGAGCTGCGCCCGCTGGTGCCGCTCGACGGCGGCCGTTTCGCCACGTCCGACCTGAACGACCTCTATCGCCGCGTGATCAACCGCAACAACCGCCTGAAGCGGCTGATCGAGCTGCGCGCGCCGGACATCATCGTCCGTAACGAAAAGCGCATGCTGCAGGAGGCCGTCGACGCTTTGTTCGACAACGGCCGCCGCGCCCGCGTCATCACCGGCGCGAACAAGCGCCCGCTCAAGTCGCTGTCCGACATGCTGAAGGGCAAGCAGGGCCGCTTCCGCCAGAACCTGCTCGGCAAGCGCGTCGACTATTCCGGCCGCTCGGTGATCGTCGTCGGCCCCGAGCTGAAGCTGCACCAGTGCGGCCTGCCGAAGAAGATGGCGCTCGAGCTGTTCAAGCCGTTCATCTATTCGAAGCTCGAGACCTACGGCATGGCGACCACCATCAAGGCCGCTAAGCGCATGGTCGAAAAGGAGCGTCCCGAGGTGTGGGACATCCTCGAAGAGGTCATCCGCGAGCATCCCGTGATGCTGAACCGCGCGCCGACGCTGCACCGCCTGGGCATCCAGGCGTTCGAGCCGACGCTGATCGAAGGCAAGGCGATCCAGCTGCATCCGCTGGTCTGCGCCGCGTTCAACGCCGACTTCGACGGCGACCAGATGGCCGTGCACGTGCCGCTGTCGCTCGAGGCGCAGCTCGAAGCCCGCGTGCTGATGATGTCGACCAACAACATCCTCAGCCCGGCGAGCGGCAAGCCGATCATCGTGCCGTCGCAGGACATCATTCTCGGCCTCTACTACATGACGATGGACCGCGAGGGTCAGCCCGGCGAGGGCATGGCGTTCGCCGATCTCAACGAGATCCAGCTCGGCCTCGACGCCGGCGCCATCACCATGCACAGCAAGATCAAGGCGCGCTACAAGACGGTCGACGACGAGGGCAAGCCGACGACCGTGCGCGTCGAGACGACGCCTGGCCGCATGCTGCTGTCCGAAATCCTGCCGCGCCATAAGTCGCTCAGCTTCCAGCTCATCAACCGGAACCTGACCAAGAAGGACGTGCAGAACCTGATCGACGTCGTCTACCGCAACTGCGGCCAGAAAGAGACGGTGATCTTCTGCGACCGCTTGATGACGCTCGGCTTCAGCAACGCCTTCCGCGCCGGCATCTCGTTCGGCAAGGACGACATGGTCATCCCGGTCTCGAAGTCCGACTTCGTCGAGAAGACGCAGAAGCAGATCGAGGAATACGAGCAGCAGTATCTCGACGGCCTGATCACCCAGGGCGAAAAGTACAACAAGGTGATCGACGCCTGGTCGCACTGCACCGACATGGTCTCGAAAGAGATGATGAAGGCGATCTCGTCGCCGAAGAACGGCGAGCAGGCCAACTCGGTCTACATGATGGCGCACTCCGGCGCGCGCGGCTCGGAAGCGCAGATCAAGCAGCTCGCCGGCATGCGCGGCCTGATGGCCAAGCCGTCGGGCGAGATCATCGAGACGCCGATCATCTCGAACTTCAAGGAAGGCCTCTCGGTGCTCGAGTATTTCAACTCGACGCACGGCGCCCGCAAGGGCCTGGCCGACACCGCCTTGAAGACGGCGAACTCGGGCTACCTGACCCGCCGTCTCGTCGACGTCGCGCAGGACGCGATCATCTTCGAGGAAGACTGCGGCACCACCCGCGGCCTGCTGGCGACCGCGATCATCGAGGGCGGCAACGTCATCGAGGCGCTGGCCGACCGCATCCTCGGCCGCGTCGCGGCGTCCGACGTCGTCGATCCGATCTCCGGCGCGACGCTCGTCGCCGCCGGCGAGCTGATGGACGAGGACGCCGTCGAGCGCGTCGAGAAGGCCGGCGTCGAGGAAGTGAAGATCCGCTCGGTGTTGACCTGCGAGAGCCGCAACGGCGTGTGCGGCAAGTGCTACGGCCGCGACCTGGCGCGCGGCACGCGCGTCAACATCGGCGAAGCGGTCGGCGTCATCGCCGCCCAGTCGATCGGCGAGCCGGGCACGCAGCTCACCATGCGCACCTTCCACATCGGCGGCGCGGCCCAGCGCGGCGCGGCGCAGTCGAGCGTGGAAGCGGTGTTCGACGGCAAGGTCGGCATCGTCAACCGCAACGTCGTCGTCGACAGTTCGGGCCGTCCGGTCGTCATGGGCCGCAACTGCGAGCTGGTGCTGACCGACGATTCGGGCCGCGTCAAAGCCCGTCACAAGGTGCCTTACGGCGCCCGCCTGATGGTCGACGAGGGCGACATGGCGAGCAAGGGCCAGAAGCTCGCCGAGTGGGATCCGTACACCCTGCCGCTCATCACCGAGCGCGCCGGCACGGCGCACTTCGTCGACATGATCGACGGCGTGACCTATCGCGACGTCGTCGACGAAGCGACCGGCATCTCGAACAAGACGGTCATCGACTGGAAATCGCAGGCGAAGGCGGCGGACCTGCGTCCGCGCATCACGCTGCGCGACGAGAACGGCGAGGTGGTCAATCTCGCCAACGGCGTCGAGGCCCGCTACTTCCTGTCGGTGGATGCCATTCTCAGCATCGAGAACGGCGCGAAGGTCCACGCCGGCGACGTGCTGGCGCGCATCCCGCGCGAGTTCTCGAAGACGCGCGACATCACCGGCGGTCTGCCGCGCGTCGCCGAGCTGTTCGAGGCGCGCAAGCCGAAGGACTACGCGGTCATCAGCGACATCGCCGGCCGCGTCGAGTTCGGCAAGGACTACAAGTCGAAGCGCCGCATCATCGTCCGTCCGGAAGAGGGCGAGCCGATCGAGTATCTGATGCCGAAGGGCAAGCAGATCAGCGTGCAGGAAGGCGACTACGTCCAGAAGGGCGACCTGCTGATGGACGGCAGCCCGGTTCCGCACGACATCCTGCGCGTCCTCGGCGTCGAGGCGCTGGCGAGCTATCTCGTCAACGAGATCCAGGACGTCTATCGCTTGCAGGGCGTGAAGATCAACGACAAGCACATCGAGGTGATCTGCCGCCAGATGCTGCAGAAGGTCGAGATCGACGATCCGGGCGAGACGACCTTCCTCACGGGCGAGACGATCGACCGTCTGGAATACGAGGCGGTGAACGAGAAGACGATCGCCGAGGGCTTCAAGCCGGCGACGGCGCGGCCGGTGCTCCAGGGCATCACCAAGGCCAGCCTGCAGACCTCGTCCTTCATCTCGGCGGCCTCCTTCCAGGAGACCACCCGCGTGCTGACCGAGGCGGCCGTGTCCGGCCGCATCGACCGGCTGATCGGCCTCAAGGAGAACGTCATCGTCGGCCGCCTGATCCCGGCCGGCACCGGCGCCCTGATGAACCGCTTCAAGGAAGTGGCGGCGGAGCGCGACCGCGAGCTGGCCGCGCTGCAAGCCGACGAGACGGCGGCGCTCGAAGCCGCCGAGCCGGCGGCGGAGCCGAAGGCGTCGTAATATGCGTTATGCCGCCCTCTCCTGACCCGGGAGAGGGCGGAACTAAATGTTCCGCATCGCTAAATTTGCCATGCGGGGCGCGGGTAGTGAGGAAAGCAAAGGGAAGGTAAAGGCCTGATTCAGGCCGGCTTTCCGCGAGCAGGGTAAGTCCCCGATTTCTCACGGGTTTCCGCTTGACGGGGGTAGGCCTCATACATAGTATGCGGCCCTCTTTCAGGCCCTGGTGGTAGACCGCACAGTCTAGACGCAGGACCACGGAAACTGAAATCTGGCCCGCCCCAAGTCATTGGGAAGGCTGACAAATCTGTGCTCAGGCGAGGGGCTTCTGCCCGCTCGCCACTCTTGTTTTGTCCAACCTCTTTGGACGAGACGACGATGAGCGCGGGGCTGTCGCTGGCGGGTTGACGACCGAAACGAACGTTGATGATGAAGGACGACGTCTAATGCCGACGATCAACCAGTTGATCCGCAAAGGCCGCACCGCTCCGGTGAACCGCAACAAGGTGCCGGCCCTGCAGTCTTGCCCGCAGAAGCGCGGCGTTTGCACGCGCGTCTACACGACGACCCCGAAGAAGCCGAACTCGGCGCTGCGTAAGGTCGCCCGCGTGCGCCTGACCAACGGTTTCGAAGTCACCAGCTACATTCCCGGCGAAGGCCACAACCTTCAGGAGCACTCGGTCGTCATGATCCGCGGCGGCCGCGTGAAGGACTTGCCCGGCGTCCGCTATCACATCATCCGCGGCACGCTCGACACCCAGGGCATCGCCGCCCGCCGCCAGCGCCGTTCGAAGTACGGCGCGAAGCGTCCGAAGTAAGGGGAGCAGACATGTCTCGTCGCCACGCCGCTGAAAAGCGCCAAGTCCTCCCGGACGCGAAGTATCACGACCCGGTTCTCAGCAAGTTCATGAACGTGCTGATGTACGACGGCAAGAAGTCGGCCGCCGAAGAGATCGTCTACGGCGCGCTCGACCTGATCGAGAAGAAGGCCAAGGCCGATCCGGTGAAGCTGTTCCGCGACGCGCTGGACAACGTCAAGCCGGCCATCGAAGTCCGTTCGCGCCGCGTCGGCGGCGCCACCTATCAGGTTCCCGTCGAGGTCCGTCCGGACCGCCGCCAGGCTCTCGCGATCCGCTGGATCATCGAGACGGCGCGCGGCCGCTCCGAGAAGACCATGACCGACCGTTTGAGCGCCGAGCTTCTGGATGCCGCGAACAATCGCGGCGCCGCCGTCAAGAAGCGCGAAGACACGCACCGTATGGCGGAGGCCAACAAGGCCTTCTCCCACTACCGCTGGTAAAGTTCTAAAGGGCCCGACGTTATGTCTCGCACCACTCCGCTCGATCGCTATCGCAATATCGGCATCATGGCTCACATCGATGCCGGCAAGACGACGACGACCGAGCGCGTCCTCTATTACACCGGCCGTTCCTACAAGATCGGCGAAGTCCACGAAGGCACCGCCACGATGGACTGGATGGAGCAAGAGCAAGAGCGCGGCATCACCATCACGTCGGCCGCCACGACCTGCTTCTGGAACGACCACCGCATCAACATCATCGACACCCCGGGCCACGTCGACTTCACCATCGAAGTCGAGCGCTCGCTGCGCGTGCTCGACGGCGCCGTCGCCGTGTTCGACTCGGTCGCCGGCGTCGAGCCGCAGTCCGAGACGGTGTGGCGTCAGGCCGACAAGTACAACGTTCCGCGCATCTGTTTCGTCAACAAGATGGACCGCATCGGCGCGGACTTCTATCGCTGCGTCGACATGATCATCGACCGCCTCGGCGCGACCCCGCTCGTGCTGTCGCTGCCGATCGGCATGGAATCGAACTATATCGGCATCGTCGATCTGGTGAAGATGAAGGCGATCATCTGGAAGGACGAGTCGCTGGGCGCCGAGTTCTACGAAGACGAGATTCCGGCCGAGCTCGCCGACCAGGCGAAGGAGTGGCGCCATAAGCTGCTCGAAACCGCCGTCGAAATGGACGATGCCGCGCTCGAAGCCTATCTCGAGGGCAAAGAGCCGGACGTCGCGACCCTCAAGAAGCTGATCCGCAAGGGCACCGTCACCGGCGCGTTCGTTCCGGTCATCAACGGCTCCGCCTTCAAGAACAAGGGCGTTCAGCCGCTGCTCGACGCCGTCGTCGACTTCCTGCCGTCGCCGACCGACGTCGAAGCGATCAAGGGCGTGAAGGCCGGCACCGAGGAAGAGATCGTCCGCCATTCGACCGACGACGAGCCGTTCTCGGCCCTCGCGTTCAAGATCATGACCGACCCGTTCGTCGGCTCGCTGACCTTCATCCGCGTCTATTCCGGCGTCGTGAACAGCGCCTCCACCGTGATGAACACCGTGAAGGACAAGCGCGAGCGCATCGGCCGCATGCTGCTGATGCATGCCAACAACCGCGAAGAGATCAAGGAAGCCCGCGCCGGCGACATCGTCGCCCTGGCCGGCCTGAAGGACACCACGACCGGCGACACGCTGTGCGACCCGGACAATCAGGTGATCCTCGAGCGCATGGAATTCCCCGAGCCCGTCATCGAAGTCGCCGTCGAGCCGAAGTCGAAGGCCGACCAGGAGAAGATGGGCGTCGCCCTCAGCCGTCTGGCGCAGGAGGATCCGTCCTTCCGCGTGTCCAGCGACAACGAGAGCGGCCAGACGATCATCAAGGGCATGGGCGAACTGCACCTCGAGATCCTCGTCGACCGCATGAAGCGCGAATACAAGGTCGAGGCCAACGTCGGCGCGCCGCAGGTTGCGTATCGCGAGACAATCACCAAGAAGGTCGAGACCGACTATACCCACAAGAAGCAGTCCGGCGGCTCGGGCCAGTTCGCCCGCGTCAAGATCCGCTGGGAGCCGCTGGAGCCCGGTTCGGGATTCGTCTTCGAGAACGCCACGGTCGGCGGCTCGGTGCCGAAGGAATACATCCCGGGCGTGCAGAAGGGCCTGATGGCCTCCAAGGACACCGGCGTGCTCGTCGGCTTCCCCTGCATCGACTTCAAGGCGACGCTGTATGACGGCGGCTTCCACGACGTCGACTCGAGCGCGCTCGCGTTCGAAATCGCCGCTCGCGCCGCCTTCCGCGAAGGCGTGGCGAAGGCCGGCCCCGTCCTGCTCGAGCCGGTCATGCGCGTCGAAGTCGTCACCCCGGAAGAGTACATGGGCGACGTGATCGGCGACTTGAACAGCCGCCGCGGCCAGGTCAGCGGCATGGATCAGCGCGGCAACGCGCGCGTCGTGTCCGCCTCCGTGCCGCTCGCCAACATGTTCGGCTACGTGAACACGCTGCGTTCGATGAGCCAGGGCCGCGCCCAGTTCACGATGCACTTCGACCATTACGCCCAGGTGCCGCAGGCGGTCGCGGAAGAAGTCCGCGCCAAGCTGGCCTGAGCCGATAGACAGCCACAAGGCCGCGCGAGCGGCTGACGATAACAGAAGGCCGCTCAGCGGCCTGCGTGAAGAGGAAAGAGGATCGCGATGGCTAAAGCGAAATTTGAGCGTACGAAACCGCACTGCAACATCGGGACGATCGGTCACGTCGACCACGGCAAGACGTCGTTGACGGCTGCGATCACGAAGGTTCTGGCGGAGACTGGCGGCGCGACGTTCACGGCGTACGACCAGATCGACAAGGCGCCTGAGGAGAAGGCTCGCGGCATCACGATCTCGACGTCGCACGTCGAGTACGAGACGCAGAACCGGCACTACGCGCACGTCGATTGCCCGGGCCACGCGGACTACGTGAAGAACATGATCACGGGCGCGGCGCAGATGGACGGGGCGATCCTGGTGGTTTCGGCGGCCGACGGCCCGATGCCGCAGACGCGCGAGCACATCCTTCTGGCGCGCCAGGTCGGCGTGCCGTCGCTGGTGGTGTTCATGAACAAGGTGGACATGGTCGACGATCCGGAGCTCCTGGAGCTCGTTGAGATGGAAGTTCGCGACCTGTTGTCGTCGTACCAGTTCCCGGGCGACGCGATTCCGATCATCAAGGGCTCGGCGCTGAAGGCGCTGGAAGACGACAAGGGCCCGCTGGGCCGCGAGTCGATCCTGAAGCTGATGGAAGCGGTTGACAGCTACATCCCGCAGCCGGAGCGTCCGAAGGACAAGCCGTTCCTGATGCCGATCGAAGACGTGTTCTCGATCTCGGGCCGCGGCACGGTTGTGACGGGCCGCGTCGAGCGCGGCATCGTGAAGGTGGGCGAGGAGCTCGAGATCGTCGGCATCAAGGCGACGCAGAAGACGACCTGCACGGGCGTCGAGATGTTCCGCAAGCTGCTGGATCAGGGCGAGGCTGGCGACAACGTCGGCGTGCTGCTGCGCGGCACGAAGCGCGAGGACGTGGAGCGCGGCCAGGTTCTGGCCAAGCCGGGCTCGATCACGCCGCACACGAAGTTCCAGGCCGAGGCCTACATCCTGACGAAGGAAGAGGGCGGCCGCCACACGCCGTTCTTCTCGAACTACCGTCCGCAGTTCTACTTCCGCACGACGGACGTGACGGGCCAGGTCGAGCTTCCGGCGGGCACGGAAATGGTGATGCCGGGCGACAACATCTCGGTCGTCGTGACCCTGATCGCGCCGATCGCCATGGACGAGGGCCTGCGCTTCGCCATCCGCGAAGGCGGCAAGACCGTCGGCGCCGGCGTCGTCGCCAAAATCATCGAGTAGTAAGGAAACAAGCCCGGCGCTCCGGAAGGAGCGCCGAGCGGAGATCGGACCATGGATAGCCAAAACATTCGAATCCGGCTGAAGGCCTTCGACCACCGGTTGCTCGACCAGTCGACCAGCGAGATCGTGTCGACCGCGAAGCGCACCGGCGCGCAGGTCGTCGGGCCGATCCCGCTGCCGACGCGCATCGAGAAGTTCACCGTGAACCGCTCGCCGCACGTCGATAAGAAGTCGCGCGAGCAGTTCGAAATCCGCACTCACAAGCGGCTGCTCGACATTATCGATCCGACCCCGCAGACGGTGGACGCGCTCATGAAGCTCGACCTGGCCGCCGGTGTCGATGTCGAGATCAAGCTGTAATCCGCTTCGGACGACCGGACCGGATCAGAATTAGGAACGTGCTATGCGAACTGGATTGATTGCGCAGAAGGTGGGAATGACGCGCGTCTTCGCTGAAGACGGCGCCCATATTCCCGTGACTGTGCTGAAGGTCGACAACTGCCAGGTCGTCGCCGTGAAGACCGCTGAGAAGGACGGCTACACCGCCGTGCAGCTCGGCGTCGGCAAGGCGAAGGTGAAGAACGTCACCAAGGCCGTGCGCGGGCATTACGCCAAGGCGAAAGTCGAGCCCAAGGCCAAGCTCGTCGAATTCCGCGTCAGCGCCGATGCGCTGCTGGACGTCGGAGCCGAGCTGGACGTGGCTCACTTCATGGCCGGCCAGCGCGTCGATGTCGTCGGCACCACGATCGGCAAGGGCTTCGCCGGCGTCATGAAGCGCCACAACTTCCGCGGCCTGGAAGCCAGCCACGGCGTGTCGGTCTCGCACCGCAGCCACGGCTCGACCGGCCAGCGTCAGGATCCGGGCAAGGTCTTCGCCGGCAAGAAGATGGCCGGCCACATGGGCGATGTCCGCATCACCCAGCAGAACCTGACGGTCGTCTCGACCGACAGCGACCGCGGCCTGATTTTCGTGCGCGGCGCGGTGCCGGGCTACAACGGCTCGTATCTGCTCGTGTCCGACGCGAAGAAGATCAAGGCCCCCAAGGATCTGCCGTTCCCGGCCGCGCTGCGCAGCGCCCAAAATGCCAAGGATTCGGGTTCGGAAGCTCCTGCCGCCGAGGCGCCCGCCGCCGACGCTGGCGAGCAGAAGGAGTAACGGGCGATGAAGCTCAACGTCGTCACGCTAGACAATAAGCCGGCCGGCACCATCGAAGTCGCCGATGCGATCTTCGGCGCGCCGGTGCGGGCCGACATCCTGGCGCGCATGGTCAACTACCAGCTGGCCAAGCGCCGCGCTGGCACCCACAAGACCAAGGGTATCAGCGACATCGCCGGCACCACCAAGAAGCCCTTCGCCCAGAAGGGCGGCGGCCGCGCCCGCCAGGGCTCGCTCCGTTCGCCGCAGTTCCGCGGTGGCGCGGTGATCTTCGGCCCGGTCGTCCGCGACCACGGCCACGATCTGCCGAAGAAGGTTCGCCGCCTCGCGCTGCGCACGGCGCTGTCGAGCAAGCAGGCCGAAGGCAAGCTGATCGTCGTCGACGACGTGAAGGTCGAGCAGCCGAAGACCGCGAAGCTGGCCTCCAGCTTCCGCGAGCTGGGCTGGAATTCGGTCCTGTTCGTCGGCGGCCCGCAGGTCGACGAGGGCTTCGCCCGCGCCGCGCGCAACATCCCGAACGTGGATGTGCTGCCGAGCCAGGGCGCGAATGTGTACGACATCCTTCGCCGCGACGTTCTGGTCCTGACCAAGAGCGCGGTCGAGCAGCTGGAGGCCCGCCTGAAATGAGCCGCATGAGCGCGAAGAACGTGAAGGTCGGCCAGGCCCGCAAGTTCGACCTCGTGTTGACCCCGGTCATCACGGAAAAGGCGACGCAGGGTTCCGAGCACAACCAGGTGACTTTCCGCGTCCCCCTCGAGGCGACCAAGCCGGAGATCAAGCTGGCCGTGGAAAGCCTGTTCAAGGTCAAAGTGACGGCCGTGAACACGCTGCGCCAGCAGGGCAAGATTAAGGTGTTCCGCGGCCGTTACGGCCGTCGGTCCGACAGCAAGAAGGCCATCATCACGCTGGCCGAAGGCAACACCATCGACGTCACGTCGAAGGTCTGAGCGAGAGTACGATCATGGCTCTGAAAAAATTCAATCCGACTACGCCTTCGCAGCGCGAGCTGGTGCTGGTCGACCGCTCGAGCCTGTGGAAAGGCGCGCCCGTCAAGGCGCTGACCGAAGGCAAGCAGAAGAACGGCGGTCGCAACAACACCGGCCGCATCACCGTGCGCCACCAGGGCGGCGGGCACAAGCAGCGCTACCGCCTGATCGACTTCAAGCGTCGCAAGTTCGACGTCGTCGGCAAGGTCGAGCGCCTCGAATACGATCCGAACCGCACCGCCTTCATCGCGCTCATCCGCTATGAGGACGGCGAGCTGGCCTACATCCTGGCGCCGCAGCGCCTGGCCGTCGGCGACAGTGTCGTCGCGGGCGAGAAGGTCGACATTCAGCCGGGCAACGCCATGCCGCTGAAGGCGATCCCGGTCGGCACGATCGTGCACAACGTCGAGATGAAGGTCGGCAAGGGCGGCCAGATGGCCCGTTCCGCCGGCACCTTCGTCCAGCTCATCGGCCGCGACGGCGGCAACGCTCAGCTGCGTCTCGCCTCCGGCGAAGTGCGCATGGTCTCCGAGCTGTGCATGGCAACGATCGGCGCCGTGTCCAACCCGGACCAGCAGAACGTCAATTTCGGCAAGGCCGGCCGCAAGCGCTGGATGGGCATCCGCCCGACCGTTCGCGGCGTCGTCATGAACCCGGTCGATCACCCGCACGGCGGCGGCGAAGGCCGCACCTCGGGCGGTCGCCACCCGGTCACCCCGTGGGGCAAGCCCACGAAGGGCGCCCGCACCCGCAAAAAGAAGCCGTCGGACAGCATGATCATGCGCCGCCGGTATCAGAAGTAAGAGGAGAACCGTCTTGGCACGTTCTGTTTGGAAGGGCCCGTTCATCGACGGCTACCTTCTCAAGAAGGCGGAAGACACTCGCGGTTCGGGCCGCAATCAGGTCATCAAGACCTGGTCGCGCCGCTCGACCATCCTGCCGCAGTTCGTCGGTCTGACGTTCGGCGTCCATAACGGGCACAAGTTCCTGCCCGTGCTCGTGACCGAGAACATGGTCGGCCACAAGCTGGGCGAGTTCGCGCCGAGCCGGACCTTCCACGGCCATACGGCCGACAAGAAGGCGAAGAAGTAATCATGGGCAAGAAAGCAGCTCCCCGCCGCGTGGCGGACAACGAGGCGATGGCTCGCGGCCAGATGATCCGCATCAGCCCGCGCAAGCTCGGCGTCGTCGCCGGCTTGATCCGCGGCAAGAAGGCGGACGCCGCCCTCGCCGAATTGACCTTCTCCAAGCGCCGCATCGCCGGCGACGTGAAGAAGGTCCTGCAGTCGGCGATCGCCAACGCGGAGAACAACCATCAGCTCGACGTCGACAAGCTCTATGTCGCCGAAGCGAGCGTCGGCAAGGCGCTGGTCATGAAGCGCTTCCACGCCCGCGCGCGCGGGCGCGCCGGCCGCATCGAGAAGCTGTTCAGCAATTTGACCCTTGTCGTGCGCGAGCGCGAAGAGACGGAGAGCGCCTAATGGGCCAGAAAGTCAATCCGATCGGCCTGCGCCTCGGCATCAACCGCACGTGGGATTCGCGTTGGTTCGCCAAGAGCGACTACGCCAGCTTCCTGCATGAGGACATCAAGATCCGCGAAGTGCTGCGCAAGCGTCTGGCCCAGGCCGGCGTGTCCCGCATCATCGTCGAGCGTCCGGCCAAGAAGGCCCGCATTACGATCCACTCCGCCCGCCCCGGCGTCGTCATCGGCAAGAAGGGCGCGGACATCGAGAAGCTGCGCAGCGAGCTCGGCCAGATCACCGGCGCCGAAGTGCATCTGAACATCGTCGAAGTGCGCAAGCCCGAGATCGACGCCCAGCTGATCGCCGAGAACATCGCGCAGCAGCTCGAGCGCCGCGTCGCCTTCCGCCGCGCCATGAAGCGCGCCGTGCAGTCGGCCATGCGCCTCGGCGCCCAGGGCATCCGCATCAATTGCTCGGGCCGTCTCGGCGGCTCGGAAATCGCCCGCATCGAATGGTATCGCGAAGGCCGCGTGCCGCTGCACACGCTGCGCGCCGACGTCGATTTCGGCCGCGGCACCGCCTTCACCACCTATGGAACCTGCGGCGTCAAAGTTTGGGTCTTCAAGGGCGAAGTCCTCGCCCATGACCCGATGGCCCAGGACAAGAAGATCATGGAGCAGCAGGTCGCCCGCTAAGGCGCCTCTCTCATCGAAGCGAAAGTCTGAGACATGCTGAGTCCCAAGCGCACGAAATACCGCAAAGCCCACAAGGGCCGTATCCACGGCCTGGCGAAGGGCGGCACGCAGCTGAACTTCGGCGCCCACGGCCTGAAGGCCATGGAGCCGATGCGCATCACCGCGCGCCAGATCGAGGCCGCGCGCCGCGCGATCACGCGCCACATGAAGCGCGTCGGCCGCGTCTGGGTGCTCGTGTTCCCCGATGTGCCGGTGTCGACTAAGCCGGCCGAAGTCCGCATGGGCTCCGGCAAGGGCGCGCCCGAATATTGGGTGGCGCGCGTGAAGCCGGGCCGCATCATGTTCGAGATCGACGGCGTCAACGCGACCGTCGCCAAGGAAGCGTTCGATCTGGCCGCCGCCAAGCTGCCGATCAAGACGAAGTTCGTCACGCGCCAGGCGCTGGAGGCCTGAGATGAAAGCGACCGACCTGAAAACCAAGACCGCCGACGAGCTCAAGACCGAGCTCGTGAGCCTGAAGCGCGAAGCCTTCAATCTGCGCTTCCAGAAGGCCAGCGGCCAGCTCGAGAACACCGCCCGCGTGCGCGCCGTGCGCCGCGACATCGCCCGCATCCAGACCGTTCTGGGCGCGAAGCCGGCGCCGCGGTCCTAAGGAGAACACGAGATGCCCAAGCGTATCCTCACCGGCACCGTCGTCAGCGACAAGATGGACAAGACCGTCACGGTCCTCGTCGAGCGTCGCGTCGCGCACCCGGTCTACAAGAAGTTCATCAAGCAGTCGAAGAAGTACGCTGCTCACGACGAAACGAACGCCTGCAAGATCGGCGACACCGTGCGCATTCGCGAATGCCGCCCGCTGTCGAAGAACAAGCGGTTCGAAGTCATCACCGGCGACGCGCAGTAAGCGCGGCCCAGAGTTGCAGAAGTTAAGAAAGGCATAGTGCCATGATCCAGATGCAATCGAACCTCGAAGTCGCCGACAACTCCGGCGCGCGTCGAGTGCAATGCATCAAAGTGCTGGGCGGTTCGCACCGCCGCACCGCCGACGTCGGCGACGTCATCGTCGTCAGCGTGAAGGACGCGATTCCGCGCGGCCGCGTCAAGAAGGGCGACGTGCAGCGCGCCGTCATCGTCCGCACGGCGAAGGAGATCCGCCGCGCCGACGGCAGCGCGATCCGCTTCGACCGCAACGCCGCCGTCCTGATCGACAAGCAGAACGAGCCCATCGGCACCCGCATCTTCGGGCCGGTGACGCGCGAGCTGCGCTCCAAGGGCTTCATGAAGATCATCTCGCTCGCGCCCGAAGTGCTCTGAGCGGGAAAGGCAGGAAGACATGTCCGTTAAATTGAAGATCAAAAAGGGCGACAACGTCGTCGTCCTCACCGGCCGCGACAAGGGCAAGACCGGCACCGTCATGAAGGTGATGCCGAAGGAAAGCCGCGTCGTCGTCCAGGGCGTCAACGTCGTGAAGCGCCACACCCGTCCGGCGGCCGGCCAGCAAGGCGGCATCGTCGAGAAGGAATCGACCATCCACGTCTCCAACGTGTCCTTGATCGACCCCAAGACCAGCAAGCCGACCCGCGTCGGCTACAAGACGGTCGACGGCGGTCGCAAGGTGCGCGTGGCCCGTCGCTCCGGCGACGTGCTGGACATCTGAGGAACCGGCAATGGCTAAGACCGAAGAGAAATACGTCCCGCGCTTGCGCCAGCACTACGATACCGTGGTGAAGAAGGCGCTCGCCGACGAGTTCAAGTACGACAACGTGATGATGATCCCGAAGATCGAGAAGATCGTCATCAACATGGGCGTCGGCGAAGCGACCGTCGAAGGCAAGCGCATCGACAGCGCCGTGGCCGACCTGACCGCCATCACCGGCCAGCGTCCGGTCGTGACGCGCGCCCGCAAGGCCATCGCCAACTTCAAGGTGCGCGAGAACATGCGCCTCGGCTGCAAGGTCACCCTACGCCGCGAGCACATGTACGAATTCCTCGACCGCCTGATCAACATCGCGCTGCCGCGCGTCCGCGACTTCCGCGGCGTGCCGGGCAACAGCTTCGACGGCGCGGGCAACTACTCCATGGGCCTCAAGGAACAGATCGTGTTCCCCGAAATCGATTACGACAAGATCGACCAGGTCCGCGGCATGGACATCACCATCGTGACGACGGCCAAGACCGACGAGGAGGCCAAAGCGCTCCTCAAAGGCTTCGCCATGCCGTTCGTCAATTAAGGAGGGCCGACCAAGTGGCCAAGACCAGCTCCATCGAGAAGAACAAGCGCCGCATGAAGATGGTGAAGAAATTCGCCCCGCGCCGCGCCAAGCTCAAAGCGATCACCACCGACATGAATCTGTCGGCGGAAGAGCGCTTCGCCGCCCAGCTCAAGCTGGCCGAACTGCCGCGCAATTCGTCGCAAGTTCGCGTCCGCCTGCGCTGCGAGCTGACGGGCCGCCCGCGCGCGGTTTATCGCAAGTTCAAGCTCTCGCGCATCGCCTTGCGCGATCTGGCCACCAACGGGCAGATCCCCGGCATGGTCAAGTCGAGCTGGTAAGGGAAGGAATCAGGATATGTCCGTGAGCGATCCGCTCGGCGATCTGTTGACGCGCATCCGCAATGCGCAGCATCGCCGCCTGCCGAAGGTGACCAGCCCGGCGTCGAACCTCCGCGCCAACGTGCTCGAGGTTCTCCGCAAGGAAGGCTACATCCGCGGCTTTTCGCAGAGCCAAGTCGATGGCGGCCTGCCCGAGCTCGAAATCGAGCTGAAGTATCATGAAGGCGAGCCGGTGATCCGCGAGATCCGCCGCGTGTCCAAGCCGGGCCGCCGCGTTTATTCGAAGATCAAAGACTTGCATCGTCCGTACAACGGTCTCGGCATCGCCGTGCTGTCCACGCCGCGCGGCGTGATGTCGGACAACGAGGCCCGCGCCGCCAATGTCGGCGGCGAAGTCCTCTGCCAGGTGTTCTAAGAGACGAGGAGCAGGGCCGCTGACGGCCCCTCAGGAGAGAAGAATGTCGCGTGTTGGAAAGAACCCGGTGAAAGTGCCCAGCGGCGTCACCGTCAACGTCTCCGGCCAGGAGGTGACGGCGAAGGGCAAGCTCGGCCAGCTCAGCATGGTCGTCTCGAAGGACGTCGAAACGTCCCTAGACGGCGACAAGGTGTGGGTGAAGCCGCGCGACGAGAGCAAGCGCTCTCGCATGCTGTGGGGCATGACCCGCAACATGATCAACAACATGGTGAACGGCGTGGCCACCGGCTACACCGTCAACCTCGAGATCAACGGCGTCGGCTATCGCGCTGCCGTGCAGGGCAAGGTCCTGAACATGCAGCTCGGCTATTCGCACGACATCAACTACCCGATCCCGGAAGGGATCAGCATTAAGTGCGACAAGCCGACGGCCATCTCGATCAGCGGCGCCGACCGTCAGAAGGTCGGCCAGGTCGCGGCCGAGATCCGCGGCTATCGGAAGCCGGAGCCCTACAAGGGCAAGGGCATCAAATACGACACCGAGACGATCTTGCGCAAAGAAGGCAAGAAGAAGTAGGACCGCCAAAAATGCTCAACTCCAAAGATCTTTTCGCGCGCCGCCAGACGCGCGCGCGCTACCAGATCCGCAAGAACGCCGGCGGCCGTCCGCGCCTCTCGGTGTTCCGTTCGGGTCAGAACATCTACGCGCAGGTCATCGACGACACGAAGGGCGTCACGCTCGCCGCTGCCTCGACGCTCGACAAGGACGTCAAGGGCAAGGTCAAGACCGGCGCCGACAAGAACGCCGCCGCCGAGGTGGGCAAGCTGCTGGCGCAACGCGCCACGGCCGCCGGCGTGAAAGAAGTCGTGTTCGACCGCGGCGGTTATCCGTTCCATGGCCGCGTCAAGGCGCTGGCCGATGCCGCCCGCGAAGCGGGCCTGAGTTTCTAAGGGAAGTTTGATCCATGGCACGTAGACCCCAAGGCGAGAACAAGGGCCGCGGCGGCGACGATCGCGAGCAGAGCGACATCGTCGACAAGCTCGTCTCGATCAATCGCGTCGCGAAGGTGGTGAAGGGCGGCCGTCGCTTCGGCTTCGCCGCGCTCGTCGTCGTCGGCGACACGAAGGGCCGCGTCGGCTACGGCTCGGGCAAGGCCCGCGAGGTTCCGGAAGCGATCCGCAAGGCCACCGAGCACGCCAAGCGCAACATGATCCGCATCCAGATCCGCGACGGCCGCACGCTGCACCATGACGTCGCCGGCCGCTTCGGTGCCGGCCGCGTCGTCCTGCGCGCCGCGCCGGCCGGCACCGGCATCATCGCCGGCGGCCCGATGCGCGCCGTGTTCGAAACCTGCGGCATCCAGGACATCGTCACCAAGTCGGTCGGCACGTCCAACCCGCACAACATGATCAAGGCGACCTTCGCCGCGCTGCAGAGCCTGCGCTCTCCGCGCATGGTCGCCGCCGCGCGCGGCAAGAAAGTGGCCGAGATCCTCGGTCGCGACGCCGCCGCCGTCGCCGAATAAGGAGATCGCTCATGGCCGCCACCAAGACCCTCAAGGTCACCCAGACCGGCAGCCCGATCGGCCGCCGCCACGACCAGCGCGAGACCCTGATCGGCCTTGGCCTGAACAAGCGCCATCGCACCAAGGAGCTGCCGGACACTCCGGCGATCCGCGGCATGATCACCAAAGTCGCGCATCTTCTGCGCGTCGAAGAGTCGAAGTAACGTCCCCGCACGGGGCATGAGAGACAGTCGCTCCGCGCGGTAAGCGCCGAGCCGAAGGATAGAAGCCATGCAGCTGAATCAGATTTCCGACAACCAGGGCGCGCACAAGGCGCGCCGTCGCATCGGCCGCGGCATCGGTTCGGGCCGCGGCAAGACCTCCGGCAAGGGCGTGAAGGGCCAGAAGGCGCGCACCGGCGTGTCGATCAACGGCTTCGAAGGCGGCCAGATGCCGATTCATCGCCGCGTGCCGAAGCGCGGCTTCAACAACATTTCCGGCCAGGTCTTCGCCGAACTGACGCTCGGCCGCCTGCAGAAGGCGATCGACGCCGGCAAGCTCGACGCGTCCAAGACGGTCACGCTCGAGGCGCTCAAGGCGTCGGGCGTCGTGCGCCACCTGCGCGACGGCGTGCGCCTGATCGCGTCCGGCGAGCTGAAGAGCAAGGTCGCCCTCGAGATCACCGGCGGCTCGCGCGCCGCCATCGCCGCGGTCGAGAAGGCTGGCGGTTCGGTGAAGGTCGCGATTTTGGCGAAGGCCGACCGCCCCGTGGTGGAGAGCAACTCCATCCGCGCGCGCAAAGCACGGGCGGCGGGTAAGACTGCCTAAGACCTCGCCCGTCGGCCACCAGTAACCGAGGGATTAGTCATGGCTTCCGCCGCCGAGCAGCTCGCAGCCAATCTGAACTTTGGCGCTTTTTCCAAAGCCACGGAGCTCAAGAAGCGCCTGTGGTTCACGCTGGGCGTGCTGATCGTCTACCGTCTCGGCACGTTCATTCCGATTCCGGGCATCGACCCGACGATTCTCGCCGAGCTGTTCAACGCGCAGCGCGGCGGCATCCTCGGCATGTTCGACATGTTCTCGGGCGGCGCGCTCGGGCGCATGACGATCTTCGCCCTGAACATCATGCCGTACATCTCGGCCTCCATCATCATGCAGCTCATGACGAGCGTCTCGCCTCGTCTCGAAGCGCTGAAGAAGGAAGGCCCGGCCGGCCAGCGCAAGATCAACCAGTACACGCGCTACGGTACGGTGATTCTCGCCGCGGTGCAGGCTTACGGCATCGCCGTCGGCCTCGAAGGCATGACCGGCGCGACCGGCGCGGCCGTGCACGAGCCCGGCATGTTCTTCCGCCTCACCACGGTGATCACGCTCACCGGCGGCACCATGTTCCTGATGTGGCTCGGCGAGCAGATCACCGCGCGTGGCGTCGGCAACGGCATCTCGCTGATCATCTTCGCCGGCATCGTCGCCAACCTGCCGATCGCCCTGGTCCACACGCTCGAGCTCGGCCGCACCGGCGCGCTCTCGGGCCTGCTGATCGCCGTGCTGATGATCATGGTGGTGGCGGTCATCGCCTTCATCGTGTTCGTCGAGCGCGCCCAGCGCCGCATCCTGGTGCAGTATCCGAAGCGCCAGGTCGGCAACAAGATGTTCGGCGGCGAAAGCTCGCACCTGCCGCTGAAGCTGAACGCCTCCGGCGTGATCCCGCCGATCTTCGCCTCGTCGCTCCTGCTGATGCCGACCACCGTCGCCAGCTTCAGCGCCGGGCAGGGGCCGGAATGGCTGACTCTGATCACGGCCAACATCGGTCACGGCCAGCCGCTGTTCATGCTGCTCTATGCCGCGCTGATCATCTTCTTCGCGTTCTTCTACACCGCGGTCGTCTTCAACCCGAGCGACACGGCCGAGAACCTGAAGAAATACGGCGGCTTCGTGCCCGGCATACGCCCCGGCAAGAACACGGCCGATTATCTCGACTACGTGCTCACGCGTCTCACCGTCGTCGGCGCGCTCTATCTGACCGCGATCAGCCTGCTGCCGGAATTCCTCATCACCCGCTTTTCCGTGCCGTTCTATTTCGGCGGCACCAGCCTGCTGATCGTCGTCACGGTGACGCTCGACACGGTCGCGCAGATCCAGTCGCATCTGCTGGCGCACCAGTACGAAGGCTTGATCAAGAAGTCCAAACTGCGCGGACGCCGGGGATGAACCTGATTCTCTTGGGGCCGCCGGGCGCCGGAAAGGGCACCCAGGCGCAATTGCTGAAAGAGCGGCACGGCCTGGTCCAGCTTTCGACCGGCGACATGCTGCGCGCCGCGGTCGCCTCGGGCTCGGAACTGGGCCAGCAGGCGAAGGCGATCATGGCCGCGGGCGGCCTGGTGTCGGACGAGATCATGATCAATCTGATCTCGGACCGCATTTCCCAGCCTGATTGCGCCAAAGGGTTCATTCTTGACGGGTTCCCCCGGACGACCCGCCAGGCCGAGGCGCTCGACGCCATGCTGGCGGCCAAGGGGCTAAAGCTGGACGGGGTGATCGAGCTGAAGGTGGACGATGCCGCCCTGGTGCAGCGTATCAGCGGCCGGTTCAGCTGCGCCAAGTGCGGCGCAGGCTACCACGACAGCTTCAAACAGCCGAAAAAGGCTGGAATTTGCGATAGTTGCGGGTCGACCCAATTCGCCCGCCGCGAGGACGACAAGGCCGAGGTGGTCGCTTCCCGCTTGGAGGCTTACCACCGCCAGACGGCCCCCCTGCTGCCTTATTACAAGGCCAAGGGGGTACTGAAGACGGTCGACGGCATGGCCGGCATCGACGAGGTGCAGGGCCAAATCGAGAAGGTTTTAGCGGGGGCTTGACGGCCTCCTAACAAGTTGACTTAGGACCGGATTTTTCTATAATCCCGGGCCTTCCGCCTCCAGCCTGCTGGAGCCGGTCGTCAATCCACATTTGAATCGCGGGAGTCTGCGGCGTGGCGCGCATTGCTGGCGTTAACATTCCTACCGACAAGCGGGTGCTGGTGGCGCTCACCTACATCCACGGGATCGGCCCGGCGCGTGCCAAGGAGATCGTCGCCAAGGCGAACATCTCCGACACCATGCGCGTCAATCAGCTCTCGGACGACGACGTCATCCGCGTGCGCGAGATCATCGACCGCGACTACCACGTCGAAGGCGATCTGCGCCGCGAAGTCGCGATGAACATCAAGCGCTTGATGGACCTCGGCTGCTACAAGGGCCTGCGTCACCGCAAGGGCCTGCCGGTTCACGGTCAGCGCACCCACACGAACGCGCGCACCCGCAAGGGTCCGGCGCGTCCGATCGCCGGCAAGAAAAAAGCCAGCTAACGTACAGGATCGATTATGGCCAAGTCCCCGTCCACTGCGGCTGCCGCGCGCCCGCGTCGTCGCGAGCGCAAGAACATCACGTCGGGCGTCGCGCATGTGAACGCGAGCTTCAACAACACGATGGTCACCATCACCGACGCGCAGGGCAACACGATCGCCTGGTCGTCGTCCGGCATGCAGGGCTTCAAGGGCTCGCGCAAGTCGACGCCCTATGCCGCGCAGATGGCCGCCGAGGACGCCGGCAAGAAGGCGATGGAGCATGGCATGCGCACCCTCGAAGTCGAGGTCAAGGGCCCCGGCTCGGGTCGCGAGTCCGCGCTGCGCGCGCTGCAGACCGTCGGTTTCACCATCACGTCGATCCGCGACGTCACGGCGATCCCGCACAACGGCTGCCGTCCGCCGAAGCGCCGTCGCGTTTGATATTCCGCCGAGGCGTTCGCGCCTCGGGCTTTCTCTGATCGGGCCCGTCCACGGGCCCGCAAGGCCGGGCTCGCGTCGCCCGGCCGCAGCATTCTCCGGCGGACCGCGCTCCGCCTAAACGTGAGGTCGCATTCGTGATTCAGAAGAACTGGACGGAACTGATTAAGCCGACGAAGCTTCAGGTCACGCCGGGCGCCGAACCGCAGCGCCTCGCCACCGTCGTCGCCGAGCCGCTCGAGCGCGGCTTCGGCCTGACGCTGGGCAACGCGCTGCGCCGCGTGCTGCTGTCGTCGTTGCAGGGCGCTTCCGTCACGGCCATCCAGATTCAGGGCATCCTGCACGAGTTCTCGTCGATCCCGGGCGTCCGCGAGGACGTGACGGACATCGTCCTGAACATCAAGGCGCTGGCGATCCGCATGCAGGGCGAAGGCCCCAAGCGCATCGTGCTCAAGGCCAACGGCCCGGGCGAAGTGACCGCCGGCATGATCGAGACCGTCTCGGACATCGAGATCCTCAATCCCGACCTGGTGATCTGCACCCTCGACAAGGGCGCGACGATCAACATGGAAATGACCGTCAGCACCGGCAAGGGCTACGTCCCGGCCTCGCAGAACCGCCCCGAGGACGCGCCGATCGGCCTGATCCCGGTGGACGCGCTCTACAGCCCGGTCCGCAAGGTCGCCTACAAGGTCGAGAACTCCCGCGTCGGCCAAGTCACAGACTACGACAAGCTCAGCATGGAGCTGGAGACCGACGGCACCGTGACGCCGGACGACGCCGTGGCGCTCGCCGCGCGCATCCTGCAGGACCAGTTGCAGCTCTTCATCAATTTCGAGGAGCCGCAGGCGGCGACCGAAGAGGAGAAGAGCGACGAGCCGGCGTTCAACAAGAACCTGCTCCGCAAGGTCGAAGAGCTGGAGCTGTCGGTTCGTTCGGCCAACTGCCTGAAGAACGACAACATCATCTACATCGGCGATCTCGTGCAGAAGACGGAGGCGGAAATGCTCCGCACGCCGAACTTCGGCCGCAAGTCGCTGAACGAGATCAAGGAAGTCCTGGCCCAGATGGGTCTCCACCTCGGTATGGAGATCCCCAATTGGCCGCCCGAGAACATCGAAGAGCTGGCCAAGAAGCTCGAGGAACCGTACTAAGCGCGCAGGCGCGCTTAGGCGAATAGGAGAGAATTATGCGTCACGGTATGAGCGGTCGTAAGCTGAACCGCACGAGCAGCCACCGCAAAGCCATGTTCATCAACATGGCGGCGGCGCTGGTCAAGCACGAGCAGATCAAGACGACGCTGCCGAAGGCCAAGGAGCTGAAGCCGATCGTCGACAAGCTGATCACGCTCGGCAAGCGCGGCGGCCTCCACGCGCGTCGCCAGGCGATCTCGCACCTCGGCGACGCCAAGCTGGCGGCCAAGCTGTTCGACGTGCTGGCTCCGCGCTACGCCCAGCGCGCCGGCGGCTACACCCGCGTGCTGAAGGCGGGCTTCCGCCATGGCGACACGGCGGACATGGCGATCATCGAGCTGGTCGATCGCGATCCCTCCGCCAAGGGCCTGGATTCGGGCCCGACCGGCGTCGAGACGGTGGAAGCCGAGGCTGCGCCGGCCAACGCCTAAGCCGGCGGTCCCTCAGGACCACGTTCCTTTGAAAGGCAGCCGCGAGGCTGCCTTTCGCGTTTCCGGGTGTTAGGATTTGCGCATGACGATCTTGGCACGACCGTTCACACGGGGCTTCGCGGCGTTGGGCGCGGCGGTTCTCGCCGTCGCGGCCGCTTGGCTTGCATCTGGCGCGGCGAGCGCGCAGAGCGTGCCGCAAACCGTGCCCCAATCGCGCGAGCAGATCGCGCTCAGCTACGCGCCGGTCGTCAAACGCACGGCGGGCGCGGTGGTCAACGTCTATACCAAGACCGTCGTGCAGCAGCGCCGCGCTTCGCCGTTGTTCGACGACCCGTTCTTCCGCCGCTTCTTCGGCGAAGGGGCGGGGCCGAGCGCGCCGCGCGAGCGCGTGCAAAGCTCGCTCGGCTCGGGCGTCATCGTCGATCCGTCCGGCCTGATCGTCAGCAACTTCCATGTCGCCGGCGGCGCGAGCGAGATTACCGTCGTGCTCGCCGACCGCCGCGAATTCCCCGCCAAGATCGTCCTCGCCGATGAGCGCACCGATCTGGTCGTGCTGCAGATCGAGGCGCGCGGCGAAACGCTGCCATATCTCTCGCTGCGCGATTCCGACGATCTCGAAGTCGGCGACCTCGTGCTCGCCATCGGCAACCCGTTCGGCGTCGGCCAGACGGTGACGAGCGGCATCGTCTCGGCGCTGGCGCGCACCAGCGTCGGCATCTCCGACTACAGCTTCTTCATCCAGACCGACGCGGCGATCAATCCGGGCAATTCCGGCGGCGCGCTGGTCGCCATGGACGGCGGGCTAATCGGCATCAACACGGCGATCTATTCGCGCAGCGGCGGTTCGCTCGGCATCGGCTTCGCGATTCCGTCGAACATGGTGCGGTCGGTGCTGGCCAGCCTCAAGGCCGGCGGCAAACTGGTCCGGCCGTGGCTCGGCGCCAGCGGCCAGGCCGTCACCGCCGAAATCGCGGCGAACCTCAACCTGCCGCGCCCGCAGGGCGTGCTGGTCAACGGCCTCAACGCCAAGGGGCCGGCGGCGCGCGCGGGCCTGCGCGTCGGCGACATCGTCACCGGCGTCAACGGCCGCGAAGTGGACGATCCCGACGCTCTGCGTTTCCGCATCGCCACCTTGCCGGTCGGCGGAACGGCGACCCTTGGCGTCCTGCGCCGGGGCGGCGAACGGCTGGCCGTCGCTTTGCCGCTCGAAGCGCCGCCGGAAGTGCCGGCGCGCGACGAGGCGACCATCCAGGGCAACGTGCCGCTGGCTGGCGCAAAGGTCGCCAATCTGTCGCCGGCGCTGGCCGACGAGCTTTCGTTGCCGACCGAGGCCAGCGGCGTCATCGTGCTCGATGTCGCCCGCGGCACGATATCGTCGCGGCTCGGGCTTCGGCCGCGCGACGTGGTCATGTCGGTCAACGGGGCCGACGTGCAATCGGTCGCCGGCCTACGCCGCCTCATGTCGCGCGGCAGCGCCGACGGGCGCTGGCGCATCGCCATCCGGCGCGGCGACCAGGTCATGACCCTCGTGGTCGGCTAGCCGTTATGGGCACCCTGTTCGAACGCGACGCGCCGCGGCCCCTGGCCGACCGGCTGCGCCCGCAGCGGCTCGCCGACGTGGTCGGGCAGCAGCATCTGCTCGGGCCCGAAGGGCCGATCGGCCGCATGGTCGCCGCCAAGCAGATGTCCTCCATGATCCTCTGGGGCCCGCCCGGCTGCGGCAAGACGACCATCGCCCGCCTGCTCGCCGAAGGCACCAGCCTCAGGTTCGAGCCGCTGTCGGCAGTCTTCTCCGGCGTCGCCGATTTGAAGAAAGTGTTCGAGGGCGCGCGACGCTTCCGCGAGATGGGGCAGGGGACGCTGCTGTTCGTCGACGAGATTCACCGCTTCAACCGCGCCCAGCAGGACAGCTTCCTGCCCTTCGTCGAGGACGGCACCGTCATCCTCGTCGGCGCGACCACGGAGAATCCGTCCTTCGAGATCAACGGCGCGCTCCTGTCGCGCTGCCAGGTCTATTTCCTCAACCGGCTCGACGACGCGGCGCTGGAGGAGATTTTGCAGCGCGCCGAAAGCGAGATGAACCGGCCGTTGCCGCTCGACGACCAGGCGCGCGCGAGCCTGCGCGCCATGGCCGACGGCGATGGGCGCTATCTCATCAATCTCGCCGAGCAGCTGTTCGCCCTCCCGCCCAAGTCCGGCGAGAAGATCGACACCAAGGGCCTGGTCAAGGTCGTGCAGAAGCGCGCGCCGCTCTACGACAAGGCGCAAGAGGGCCATTACAATCTCATCAGCGCCCTGCACAAGTCGCTGCGCGGCTCGGACGTCGATGCGGCGCTCTATTGGCTAGCGCGGATGCTGGCCGGCGGCGAGCCGCCGCTCTATATCGTCCGCCGGCTGGTGCGCTTCGCCTCCGAGGATATCGGCCTGGCCGATCCGCAGGCCCTGGTGCAAGCGCTGGCGGCCAAGGACAGCTACGACTTTCTCGGCTCGCCGGAAGGCGAGCTCGCTTTGGCGCAGGCCGTGGCCTATCTGGCGACCGCGCCCAAATCCAACGCGCTTTACCGGGCGCAAGGCGCCGCGGGCAAGGCCGCCGCCGAATACGGCTCGCTGATGCCGCCCAAGCATATTCTCAACGCGCCGACCAAGCTGATGCGCGACATCGGCTACGGCAAGGATTACGCTTACGACCACGACGCGCCGGACGCTTTCTCGGGCCAGAACTACTTCCCCGAGGAGATGGCGCGTCGCCAGTTTTATCAGCCGGCCGAGCGCGGCTTCGAGCGCGAGATCGCCAAACGTCTGGCCTATTGGGCCAAGCTGCGGGGCGAACGAGCCGGCGCTGATGATGAAGGAAACGCGTGATGGGCATGGTTCTCGCCATCGCCGCCGGCGGCGCGATCGGCTCGGCGGCGCGCTACGGCACGATGATCTGGATGGCGCGCTGGCTCGGCGCGGCTTTTCCGTACGGCACCATCGCCGTCAACATCCTCGGCGCGTTCGTCATGGGCGTGGTGATCGAGCTACTGGCGCTGGTCTGGTCGCCCGGCGAAATGATGCGCGCCTTTGTCGCCATCGGCGTGCTCGGTGGCTACACCACTTTCTCGACCTTCACGCTCGATTCCTGGCTGCTGATCGAGCGCGGCGATTTCGGCCTCGCCTTCCTCTACATGCTCTCGTCGGTCGTCTTGTGCCTCGCCGGCCTGCTCGCCGGCTTGCAAGTCACGCGCTGGGTGGTGTCGTGAGCGCCGTCCAGACCGTCAAAGTCTCGGGCGACGAGGCCGATCAGCGGCTCGACCGCTGGTTCAAGCGGCGCTTCCCGACGCTCGGCCACGGCAAGCTCGAGAAGCTGCTGCGCACCGGCCAGGTGCGCGTCGACGGCAAGCGTGCCAAGGCCGCCTTCCGCCTCGAAGCGGGCATGGAGATTCGCGTGCCGCCGCTCGACGACGCGCTGGCGCCGGCCAAGCCGGCCGCGCCGGCGGCCAAGCCAGCGCCGCGCGTGTCGAAAGGCGAGACGGAAGCGCTGCGCGCCGCCGTGCTGCACAAGGACGAGGACGTCATCGTCATCAACAAGCCGCCCGGCCTCGCGGTGCAGGGCGGCACCGGCACGTCGCACCATCTCGACGGCATGCTCGACGCGCTCAAGTTCGACAAGGTGGAGCGTCCGCGCCTCGTCCATCGTCTCGACCGCGACACCAGCGGCGCGCTCGTGCTGGCGCGCAGCGCCGCCGCCGCGCGCTGGCTCGCCGAGGCGTTCAAGGCGCGCACCGCGCGCAAGGTCTATTGGGCGCTCGTCGTCGGCGTGCCGAAAATCCGCCAGGGCAAGATCGACATGGCGCTGGCCAAATTGCCGGGGCCGCGCGGCGAGCGCATGGTCGAGGACGAGGACGCCGGCAAGCGCGCCATCACGCTCTACACGGTGATCGAGAACGCCGCCCATCGCGCCGCCTGGCTGGCGATGATGCCGCTGACCGGCCGCACCCATCAGCTGCGCGCCCATGCCGCCGCGCTGAACACGCCGATCCTCGGCGACGGCAAATACGGCGGCGAGAAAGCCTTCTTCCGCGGCCCGGAGGGCGACGGCGGCCGGCCCAAGCTGCATCTGCACGCGCGCGAGATCGCCTTCGCCCGGCCGGACGGCAAGCTCTTGAAAGTCGTCGCGCCCTTGCCGGCTCATATGAAGGCGACGTGGGATTTCTTCGGCTTCGACGCGAACGCGAAGGGCGATCCCTTCGCCGACGCCGATCTCTAGCGCCATGCGCGCCGGCAAGATCGCCGCCATCGCCGCCATCGTCGCGCTCGGCCTGCTGGCGCTGCTCGGCGTCGGGGTCCTCGTCCTCTCGCAGCTCGATTTCTCGCGCTACAAGCCGCTGATCGCCGAACAGGCGCGCGCGGCGACCGGGCGCGCGCTCGCCATCGACGGCGAGATTCGCCTCGCGCCGTCTCTCGTGCCGTCGCTCAGCGTCGAGAAGGTGCGCTTCGAAAACGCGGCCTTCGGCACGCGGCCCGACATGGTGACGGCCGAGCGTCTCGAAGCCGCCGTGGCGCTGTTGCCGCTGCTGCGCGGCGAGATCGACATCCGCCGCATCGCGCTGATCGCGCCCGACATCCTGCTGGAGACCGACAAGGCCGGGCGCGGCAATTGGGAATTCGCGGCGCGCGCGCCAAGCGCCAGCGCGCCGGCTGCCGGCGGCGGCGCGTTGCCCAAGCTCGGCGCTTTGATCATCCGCGACGGGCTGCTGACCTATCGCGACGGCGTCAGCGGCAAGGCGACGACGCTGGCCGTATCGCGGCTCGCCGCCGCCGGCGATCCGCTCGCCATCGACATGGCGGGCGCTTACGACGGCAGGCCGGTCACGCTCGAGGCCAAGCTCGCCTTGCGCGGCGAGACGGCCGAGTTCAGCGATCTGCAGGCGACTTATGGCGGCAGCGATCTCGCCGGCCGCGTCTCATTCGACTGGTCGGCGCGGCCGCGCGTGACCGCCGATCTGGCCTCCAAGCGCATCGACCTCGCCGATTTCATCGCGCCCGCATCGCCGCCGCCCACGCGGCAGAGCGACGGCCGCATCTTCAGCGCCGATCCCATCGACCTCTCGGCCCTGCGCGCGTTGGACGCCAAGCTCGACCTCAAGATCGCCTCGTTGCGCCACGGCCGTCTGGAGGCGAGCGACGCGGCGGCGGCCGTCGCGCTGGAGCAGGGCCGCGCGACCGTGACCGCGCTGACGGCGCGTTTCGCCGGCGCGGATCTGTCGGGCCAGGGCCATCTGGCCGCGCTTCCCGGCCCGGGTCTGGAGACGGCCTTCGCGCTGAAGGCCGATAAGCTCGATCTCGCGGCGCTGATGAAGGCGCTGGATGCCGGCGACTTGATCGTCGGGCGCGGCGACCTCGCGCTCGATCTGAAGGGGCAGGGCGTATCGGCGCGCGCGCTGATGGGCTCGCTCGGCGGCAAAGCCAGCTGGGTCATGGGCAAGGGCCAGGTGAAGAACGGCTATGTCGATCTGCTCGGCAGCGACATTTTCCGCTTCGCCGCCAGCGCGACCACGGGCGGCAGCGACGCCACCGCCGTCAATTGCCTCGTCGCGCGCTTCGACGTCGCCAAGGGCGTCGCGACCAGCCAGGGCTTCTTGTTCGACACCGACCGTATGACGGTGAAAGGCGAAGGCACGGCCAATCTCGGCGCCGAGCGTCTGGCGCTGAAATTCACGCCCAATCCGAAGGAGCGCAGCCTGATCAATCTGGCGCTCCCCTGGCATGTGCAGGGCACGTTCACAGCGCCGAGCGTCGCCGTCGATCAAGGCGCGGCGGCCGAGCGCGGCGCGATGGCGGTGCTCAGCGCCATCAATCCGCTGTTGCTGCTGCTGCCGCTCGTGACCACCGGCGACGGCGAGCAGAACCCGTGCGTCGCCGCGCTCAACGCTCCGGCGACGCCGCCGGCACGCCCTTCCGGCTCTGGCTCCGGCGGCGTGCGCGGTTTCCTCGACAGCCTGATCCCGGGCCGCTAGAAAGCGCCATGCCCGACGCCCCAGACCGTAGCGCCCCAGAGCCCCACGCCGACACCGGCCGCGCCGAACTCGCCGCTAAGGCCGCCCAGCGCGCCGCTGAGCGCCCCGTCGTGCGCGCGGATGCGGACGGCTTTCGCCTGGAACTGGGCGGCAAGCCGCTGAAAACGCCGGCCGGGTTCGACCTCCGCCTGCCGACGCGCGGCCTCGCCGAGGCCATCGCCGCCGAGCTCGGCGACGCCCCCGTCCAGGCGCTGAAGAATTTCGCCGCCATTCCCAATCTGCGCTTCGCCGCCACCGCCATCGACCGCGTCGCTCAGGCGCGCGAAGCCACCGTCGAATCGGTCGCGGCCTATGGCGAGGCGGACCTGCTGTGCTATCGCGCCGAAAGGCCGGCGGAGCTTGTGGCGCGCGAGCAGGCCGCCTGGCAGCCGCTGCTCGATTGGGCGGCGATGCGCTATGGCGCGCTGCTGATATGCGGCCATGGCATCTCCTATGTGCCGCAGCAGCCGGTCGCGCTGGCCGCGCTGCGCAAGGCGGTGGCGGCGCAGGACGACATGGCGCTCACCGGCCTGGCCATAGCGGTCCAGATCACGGGTTCCCTCGTATTGGGTTTGGCGCTGCTCGACGGCCGCATCGATTCCGACGAAGCTTTCAAGCTTGCCGAATTGGACGCCAGCTACCAGATCGAGAAGTGGGGCGAGGACGCCGAGGCGGCCGCGCAGCGCGCCGCGCGGCGCAAGGATCTCGCCGAAGCCGCCGCCTATCTGCGCCTGTTGCGCCCCGACGCCGTGTGAGGAGAGAGCCGATGCAACGCCCCGAGGACCTCGAGAATTTCGCCATCCACCTGCGCATCTTCGGCAAGGTGCAGGGCGTCGGCTTTCGCGCCTGGGCCAAGCAGGAGGCCGACAAGCGCAGCCTTCGCGGCTGGGTGCGCAACCGCAGCGACGGCTCGGTCGAGGTGGTGTTCGTGGGCCACGCCCATGTGCTCGATCAGATGGCGGCGCTGTGCAAGCGCGGCCCCGCCGGCGCGGAAGTCAGCCGCGTCGCCCGCATCCCAGGCGAATACCGTCCCGACGAGACGGAAGTGCCGCCGGGCTTCCAGCAGTTCCCCGACGTTTAGAAAATCCGGTCGAACTCGCGCTTGAGCGCGGCGTCCACCGTCGCCATGTCGGCGCTCTTGCCGAGCGCTTTGAGCGAGGTCACGCCGTGCTCGCTGATGCCGCACGGCACGATGCCGGCGAAATGCGTGAGGTCCGGCGCGACGTTGAGCGAGATGCCGTGATAGGTCACCCAGCGGCGCACCCGCACGCCGACCGCGGCGATCTTCTCCTCGCGCTTGCCGAAGATCGGATCGGGCCGCTCGACCCAGATGCCGATGCGCCCTTCGCGCTTTTCGCCTGTCACCTCGAGCGCGGCGAGGGTGTGGATCACCCAATCTTCCAGCTTGGCGACGTAGCCGCGCACGTCGGGCCCGCGCCGCTTGAGATCGAGCAGCACATAGGCCACGCGCTGGCCGGGGCCGTGATAGGTGTAGCGCCCGCCGCGCCCGGTCTGATGGACCGGGAAGCGGGCGGCGTCCAGCAGCTCGGCCGGGTCGGCGCTGGTGCCGGCGGTATAGAGCGGGGGGTGCTCGAGCAGCCAGACCAGCTCCGCCGCCCCCTGGTCGCGGATGGCCGCCACGCGCGCCTCCATGGCCGCCACGGCGTCCTCGTAGGGCGTCAGCCCAGGGCTGACGCGCCATTCCAGGGCGGCGTTTGAGGCCGTTTGCGGGGGCTTTCCCGGCCCGTCCGGCGGGGCCGGCGATGTCCGGCTGAGGCTTGGAATATCTGGCAAAACCGCCACCATCTCCCTTGCGAAGGGTCGGCCGATTTGGTATTCCCCACGCTTCCAATCGGCAAGCTCTAAATGCCGATATTCGCTGCGGTCGTGGCGGAATTGGTAGACGCGCAGCGTTGAGGTCGCTGTGGGGGAAACCTCGTGGAAGTTCGAGTCTTCTCGACCGCACCATCACCAAGGCCCGCGAACGTTTTCGTTCCGGGCTTTGTTGTTTTAGCCTTCCGTTCTTTTAGCTAGGCGCCCGCTTCCATATGGGGAGGACGGGCGCGCGTCGAAAGAGAGCCCGACGCCATGACGCAGCCGCCGCCCGATAACCTGAGGGAAACCGCCGAGCCCGAGAGCCAAGTCTCGGATGAGGTTCTGCGCGAGCATCCCGAGCGCGTCGCCGCCGTGCGTGAGGCGCTGGAAGCGGGCGACGACGCGCAGGTGCGCGATATCGTCCGTCCGCTGCACTATGCCGATGCCGCCGACCTGATCGAGGCGATGGACGCCGAGGAGCGTACGGCGCTGCTCGACGCCATCGGCGAGGAACTCGATCCCGACGTTTTGCATATGCTGGAGGACGGCGTGCGCGACGAGGTGGTCGAGCACCTCGGCCCCGAGCAGGTCGCGGCCGCGCTCGGCGAACTCGACACCGACGATGCCGTCGAGGTCGTGCAGACGCTCGACGCCGAGGCGCGCGAGGAAGTGCTGGGCGCCGTCCCGGCCGACGAGCGGGCGATTCTCGAGGAAGGGCTGACTTACCCCGAGGACTCCGCCGGCCGCCTGATGCAGCGCGAGTTGGTGTCGGTGCCCGTCGCCTGGAACGTCGGCGAGACCATCGACCATCTGCGCGCCGTCGCCGAGAACGACGACGAGGATCTGCCTGGCGAGTTCTACGACATCTATGTGGTGGACGAGCGCACGCGGCTGGTCGGCCGCGTCTCGCTGAGCCGCCTGCTGCGCTCGAAGCGGCCGGTGCCGCTCGCCGATATCGCCGACAAGAATCTGCACAGCGTGCCGGTCGAGATGGACCAGGAAGAAGTGGCGCTGCGGTTCCGCCAATATGGCCTCGCCTCCGCCCCGGTGGTCACCGTCGGCAACCGCCTGGTCGGCGTGATCACGGTGGACGACATCGTCGACATCATCCACGAGGAGGCCGAGGAGGACATCATGCTGCTCGGCGGCGTCTCCGAAGGCGATCTGTACGAAGCGGCCGCCGACACCGCGAAATCGCGCTTTCCCTGGCTCGCGGTCAATCTCGGCACGGCGCTGCTCGCGGCCAACGTGATCGGCCTGTTCGAGGCGACCATCGAGAAGGTCGTGGCGCTCGCGGTGCTGATGCCGATCGTCGCCTCGATGGGCGGCAACGCCGGCACGCAGACCATGACGGTCGCGGTGCGCGCCCTCGCCACGAAGGAATTGTCCGTCGCCAACGCGATGCGCATCGTCTGGAAGGAATGCATCGTCGGCGGCATCAACGGCCTGCTGTTCGCCGTGATGATCGGCGCGGTCGCTTGGGCTTGGTTCGGCGACGGCGCGATCGGCGGCGTGATCGCCGCCGCCATGGCGATCAACCTTCTCGTCGCCGGCCTCTCCGGCGTGCTCATACCGCTGACGCTCGATCGCGCCGGAGTCGATCCGGCGGTGGCCTCGCCGGTCTTCCTGACCACCTTGACCGATGTCGTCGGCTTCTCGACCTTTCTCGGCCTCGCCGCCTTGTTCGTCGTCTAGCCGCAGGAGGCTCTTATGCCCACCGTTCTCGTCACCGGCGCCAATCGCGGTCTCGGCCTGGAATTCGCCCGCCAATATGCCGCCGACGGCTGGCGCGTCGTCGCGACCTGCCGCGATCCCGCCAGCGCGTCCGATCTCAAGGCGGTCGCCGGCGTGGAGATTCACGCGCTCGACGTGCGCGACATCGCCGCCGGCCGCGCGCTGGCGGAGACGCTGGCCGGCACGCCTGTCGACCTGCTGCTGAACAATGCCGGCGTCTATGGTCCGCGCGGCCAGGCGCTCGGCAATCTCGACGCCGAAGACTGGATCGAGGTGCTGCGCGTGAACACCGTCGCGCCGCTGAAGCTCGCCGAGGCGTTCCTGCCGCATCTCAAGGCCGGGCGGGGCAAGCAGGCGGCGTTTGTTACCAGCCTGATGGGCAGCATCGCCGACAACGGCAGCGGGCGTTTTTACGCCTACCGTTCGAGCAAGGCGGCGCTCAATATGGCGGTCAAGAGTTTCGCGCTGGATACGGCGGCGGACGGTCTGACCGCCATCCTGCTGCATCCCGGCTGGGTGCAGACCGACATGGGCGGACCGGACGCCCCGGTCACGCCCAAGGAGAGCGTGTCCGGCATGCGCAAAGTGCTGGCCGGCGCGACGCGCAAGGATAGCGGCGATTTCTTCGGCTATGACGGCCGCCGTTTGCCTTGGTAGGATATCGCTGAGTCAACGAATCATCCCGCCCAGAAGGCGTCCTGCCTCGCTTGCAGCCTCGCTCTCCTGTATGGAGGTCTTGCCTTGAAACTGCGTCTGCCGGTCCTGTTGACCGGCCTGTGTTGCCTGGTCGCCGCCGCTCTCGTCCTTATGCCGACGCCGGCCGGCGTCGATTCGGGCATGATGCGCGCCGCCGCTTTGGTGCTGGTCGCGCTGGCGCTGTTCGCCACTGGCGTCTTGCCGGAATATATCTCGGCGCTGGTGTTCCTCACCTTCGGAATGCTGTTCGCCGTCGCCCCGGCCGAGACGGTGTTCGCCGGCTTTTACGCCACGGCGGTCTGGCTCGTGTTCGGCGGTTTGATCGTCGGCGTCGCCATCCGCGTCACCGGCCTCGGCGGCCGCTGCGCGCGGCTGCTGATGAGTATGTTCGGCACCTCCTACGTCCGCGTCGTCGGCGGCATCATGCTGATGTCGATCCTGTTCGCGCTGGTGATGCCGTCCAGCCTTGGCCGCGTCGTCATCCTCATTCCCATCATCCTGGCGCTGTCCGACAAGCTCGGCTTCGAGCTCGGCAGCAAGGGCCGCACCGGCCTCGTCGTCGCCGCCGGCTTCGGCACGCTGATCCCGGCCTTCACCATCCTGCCGGCCAACGTGCCGAACATGGTGTTGGCCGGCGCGGCCGAGACGCTCTACGGCGTGCATCTGACCTATGGCAGCTACGCCGCGTTGCACGTGCCGGCGACCGGCATTCCCAAGGCGATCCTGCTGTTCCTGCTGATCGTGCTGCTGTTCCGCGACACGCCCAAGCCGGTCGGCGAGCTGGCGGCGGCGGAGAAGACGCCGTGGTCGCTAGGCGAGAAGAAGCTCGCCTGGATTCTCGGCCTGTCATTGCTGTTCTGGGTGACGGACACCTGGCACGGCATCTCGCCGGCCTGGATCGCCATGGCTGCCGGCCTCGCTTGCCTCTTGCCGCGCGTCGGCGTTCTGCCGCCGAGCGACTTCAACGAGAAAGTGCAGTTCGGCGGCATGTTCTACGTCGCCGGCATTCTCGGCCTCGGCGCGGTGGTGGCGGAAAGCGGCCTCGGCGAGCTGGTCGGCCGCGCGCTGATCTCGACGCTCGATCTCCAGCCCGGCGAGAGCTGGCGCAATTTCGCGGCGCTCACCGGTGTCTATACGCTCACCGGCATGCTCACCACCATGCCCGCATTGCCCGCCGTGCTGACGCCGCTCGGCGCGGAACTGGCTCAGGCGACGGGCTTTCCGCTGCTGACCGTGCTGATGATCCAGGTGCTCGGCTTCTCGACCATCGTGCTGCCCTATCAGATGCCGCCGGTGGTCATGTCGTTGCAGATGGGCAAGATCCCCTATGCCCACGGCGTGCGGATCACCGTCGGCCTGGCGCTCACCAGCCTGATCCTGCTGACGCCGCTCAACTTCGTTTGGTATCGCTTCCTCGGCTATCTGCCCTGATGCCGCTGCACCTGATCAAGATGGCGGTCGGCATCGATTCGCTCGACCATCTCGCCGCCGTGCAGAAGCAGCGCCGCGCGACGTTGAAGGCCGAGCGCGGCAAGCCGATCCTGATCCATAGGACGCGCAACTATCCCAAGCGCGCCGACGAGATTCTTGCCGGCGGCTCGATCTATTGGATCGTCAAAGGCTTCGTGCGCGTGCGGCAGCGCGTCGTCGGCCTGGAGCGCACGCAGGACGCTGAAGGCAAGCTCCGCTGCGAGATCGTCCTCGATCCGAAGCTCGTCCGCGTCTCGCCGATGACGCACAAGCCCATGCAGGGCTGGCGCTATTTCGAAGACCAGGACGCGCCGCGCGATCTGACGGGCAAGGGCGGTGGCGATCCGGCTGCCGACATGCCGCCGGAGATGCTGGCTGAACTGCGTAAGCTCGGCCTGCTTTAAGCGTCAGAACGCTTCTTTCACGCCGTCGATGACATATTGCACGGCGAGCGCGGCGAGCACGATGCCGAGCACGCGGCCGACGACGTTGGTGCCCGTCTCGCCGAGCAGGCGGTTGAGGCGGTCGCCCTGCAACAGCACCAGCAGCATGATCGCCATGACGAAAAGCAGCGCGCCGAGCACGACGGCTTGCGCCAGCAGGCTGTCGCCAGCGCGGCCCATCAGCAGCACGGTCGAGGTCAACGCGCCCGGGCCGGCGATCAGCGGAATGGCGAGCGGAAAGACGGAGATGTCGCGCTTGTGCTCGGCCTCCATCTCCTCGGCTTCGGTGGTCCGGCGCAGCGGCGTGGCGCGCGCGAACAGCATGTCGATGGCGATGAGCAGCAGCAATATGCCGCCGGCGATGCGGAATGCGGCGATGGAAATGCCGAGGCCGCGCAGCGCCAGATCGCCGCTGAAGGCGAAAAGCAGCAGGATCGCCAGCGCGACGGCGGAGCCGCGCAACGCCATGCGGCGGCGATAGGCGGCGCTTTCGCCGCGCGTGATGGTGACGAAAATCGGCCCCATGCCCGGCGGGTCGAGCACGACGAACAAGGTCACGAAGGCGGTCAGCGCCAGATCGAACAGCATGGCGCGAGTGTAGCCTTTCTACCGGAAAGCGGCGAGGGCGGCGGCCAGGCGCGGAAGATCGCGCGCGGCGGGCAGGCCGAAGCGCAACCGGTCCGGCTCGCTCTCGAAGCTGCGGACCAAAATGCCCTGGCGGCCGAGGTGCTCTTGTAGCGCCGCCGCCCTGGCGTGGCGCGCGAGTTGGAACAGCGCGGTGCCGCCGATGGGTTCGCAGCCGGCGTCCAGCAGCAAGGCGGCGAGCCGGGCGCTGGCGAGCGCCAGGCGGTCCCGCGTCTCGGCGGTCCAGGCGGAATCTTCGAGGGCTTGCGCGCCGATGGCGAGCGCTGGGCCGCTGACTGCCCAGGGGCCGATGGCGGCGGCGAGCTTGGCCGCGAGATCGGCCGGCGCGAGGGCGAAGCCGAGGCGCAGTCCGGCGAGACCGTAGAACTTGCCGAGGCTGCGCAGCACGACGAGGCCGGCCATGCCGGCGTGGCGCGCGACGCTGATCTCCGGATCGGCGTCGGCGAAAGCCTCGTCCACGAGGAGCCAGCCGCCGCGCGTCGCCAGCTCTGCGGCGAGCGCCAGCAGCGTCTCCGGCGCATGGCGGCGGCCGTCGGGATTGTTCGGATTGGCGAGAACGACGACGGCGGCGTCGCGCGCCGCGTCCAGCGTGTCGGTCAAGCGCGCGTCATGGCCGCCGGCGCGCCAAGTCGGGACATATTCGCCATAGGTCGGGGCGAGAGCCAGGACGCGCGTCGGGGGCAGCAGGCGGGGCAGCCATTGCAGGATCGTCTGGCTTCCCGGCGCGGCGACGATGCAAGAGCGGTTCGCCGCGCCGTAACGCTTGGCCGCCGCGTCGATCAGCCGGTCGAGGCCGGCGCGCTGCGGCAGACGATGCCAGGCGTCGGTATCGGGCGGCAGGAACGGATAGGGCTGCGGATTGATGCCGGTCGAAAGATCAAGCCAGCCGTCTTTGGGTTTGCCGTAGCGCGTCTCGGCCGTCGTCAGGTCGCCGCCATGGCGAATCTCGCTCATGTCTTGAAGCCGGGCAGGCGGCGGATCACCAGGGCGATGACGCCGCAGGCGGCGATCAGCGTGCCGCCGACGATCCAGAAACTGTCCTCGATGGTGGTCCATTCGACGACGAACCCCATGGTCGTCGGAACCATGATGGTGGCGAGGCGGTTGGCGGTGGTGCGCAGGCCGATGCTCATGCCCTGCTCTTTTCGGCTCACCGCGCGCGACAGCACGGCGAACATCACCGGCTGGCATATGCCCTGGGCGCTGCCGCGGAATGTCGAGGCGATCAGCAGCAGCGCGAAGATGCCGCCGAGATAGGGCGTCACGGCGATGAAGAAGATCGACAGGGCGATGAAGACGATCAGCACCCAATGGGGCGACATGATGCGCTCCATCGGCTTGGCGATCAGCGTGCCGAACAGGCCGCCGCCCTCCGACATGGCGAGCAGGATGCCGATCAGCGTGCCGGTGTAGCCGATGTTCTCGAGATAGACGACGTAGAACGAGCCCTGCATCGCCGACGAGGCGATGCGCAGGTAGGTGACGGCGACGACGAAGGCGACCGCCGGGATGGCGATCATCGAGAAGGCTTGCACGTAGTCGGCCCAGCGCGGCACCAGCTCTTGCATCCGGACGGGCGGCGCGCTGTCGCCGATCTCGGCTTCGGCGAGCGCCTTGGGCACCATGTAGGTGCAGACGACGACGGCCGCGCCGATCAGCGCGACGAAGGGGAACGCGCCCCACGGGCCGGCGATGTCCCACACGATGCCGATGGCGACCGGCGCGCTCACCGTGCCGATGCGCGTCGCCAGGCTGAACTTGGCGATCATCTCGGTGTTGCCGCGGCCGAACTGGACGATCAGCGCCTGCGCGCCCATCCAGCCCATGTTGGTCGTCATGCCGCTGACGAGCTGAAGCGTCAGCAGCATCGCGACCCAGGGCAGGACGGGATAGAGCAGGATCACCGCGGTCGAGACGACGGCGAACACCAGGGTGACGCGCCGCGTGCCGAGCCGGTCCATCAGCGTGCCGCCGTGGATCGAGAGCAGGAACGGCAGCAGGCCGCCGGCACCCATGGCGAGGCCGATCTCGCCCGGCGACATGCCGATGCGGATGGCCCACAGCGGCACGATCACCTTCATCATCGTGACCAGCGCGTTCGACGTCAGGCCGACGCCGTAGGTCGCGTAGAGCGCCTTGGCGGGCACGCGTTTCTGGGCGTCGATCTCGTCTTGGGACAGCGGAGCGCGGTCGGTCATGGGATGCGGAGCGGGCGCGCGCGGAGAGGGCCTTGGGACGCGCTTGGGAGATGTTTGGGAAAGATGCCGGGAATCGTAATCCAGGGGGCTTTATAAAGCAAAGGCCCCGCCGTCCCGTGTCGCGGGCGGCGGGGCCGTCTCTCCGTCATGCGGAACGAGCGCTTACTTCATGGAGCTCTGGACCTTATTGATGATCTCCTTCGGCGTGGCGTAGACCGATTTGATCAGCTTTTCGAGCTCCGCGCCGCTGACCGGGTCGATGTCGAGCTTCTGCTTCTCGGCTTCGGCGAGGAATTCCTTGTCCTTCATCGTGTCGTCGAACGCCTTGCGCAGCGTGGCGAGCACGCCGGGCTGCAGGTCCGGCGGCGCGATGAAGGGGCGACCGATGGTCTGGCCGGCATAGAGGAATTCCAACTCCTTACGATGCTCGGCGCTGACGCGGTCGAGCAGGAAGGGCGCTTTGACCTGCGGGTTGTTCTGCGCGGCCGCCTGGAACAGCAGGGCGTACTTGCCCGAATTGATCGCTGCGGCGTCCTTGCGGTAGATGCTGGAATAGCTTTCGCAAATGCCGAACACCTCGCCGCGCTCCATGGCGAGCTGCACGTCGGTCGAGGACGGATAGCCGCCGATCACCTTGAACTTCGCGCCGATCAGGCCGTTGAGCGCTCTGGGGTAGATTTCCGTGCCGGTGCCGGCGCCGGTGCCGCCGATGATGAACTCGCCGTTCTTGCCCGAGAGCAGGTCGTCGAGCGTGCGGACCTTCGACTTGTCGGTGGCGATGCAGACGCTGGTCTCGGCCGCGGGGCTGCCGATCCAGCTGAACTTGGTGGCGTCGAACTGCGCGCCGGTGCCGCCGGTCAGCGGCTGGGTCGGCGCGTCGCGGGCGATGATGCCGAACACCGTGCCGTCTTTGGGCGAGTTGACGTAGATCGTGTTGGCGGCGGTGATGCTGCCGGCGCCCGGCATGTTCTGGGCGATGAAGGTCGGATTGCCGGGGATGTGGCGGTCCATGTGGCGGATCAGCACGCGGGCGTATTGGTCGTAGCCCCCGCCCGGCCCGAAGCCGATGAGCATGCGGATCTGCTTGCCTTTGAAGTCGACGGATTGCGCCGCAGCGGGTTCGGCGAAGGGCAGGGCGAGCAACGCCCCGCCGACGATCATGCCGGCGACGGCCAGACTGCGAGTCTTCATCGGTCTAGTCTCCATTGTATGATGCATCCCTGTCAGATGCCGGTGGTAAGCCCGTTCGGGCTCGTTGGACGGGAGTGTGGCAGTTCGAAATCGGGCCGTCGAGGCCGCAAGGCGTGCCAAAATGGCGAAGGATTCTTCACAGTTCGGCCGCAATTGGCCGCTATAAGCCACGGAAAGCGACGCCATGGCCTATTTTCTCCTCGGATTTCTCGTTCTTCTCGCCGTTCTGCTGCTCAGCCGCTGGGTGGCGCGCGCCAATCCGGCGCGGCTGGTCAAAGCCGTGCGCTGGGCGCTCGGCCTTGGCGTGCTCGCCGGCCTCGTCGCCATCGCATGGATGGGGCGCTTCATCCTCGCCGCCTATGTGCTGCCCTTCCTGATCCCGGCGCTGATCCGGGGCGGCATGGCCGGCCTCGGCCGGAGGCCGCAAGGGCAGGGGCGAGCCCCCCGGCAAGGGGGGGCCATGACGCGCGAGGACGCCTACGCCATCCTCGGGCTTGAGCCCGGCGCGAGCGAAACGGCGATCCGCGAGGCCCACCGCCGTCTCATGGCCAAGGTCCACCCCGACCGCGGCGGATCGGATTATCTGGCCGCCCAGATCAACCAGGCGCGGGACCTGCTGCTGGGTTAGCGGAATGGGGCCAGGAATCTTGCCGAATCAACGGCTTTGTGTCACAAAACGCCCGCTTTCCAGCCATTCGGTTGGGCTTTAGGCTGCGCATGCGTCCGGGGATCCTTAAGACCTTTTTCCCAATAGAACAGCGAGTTCGGCACCCCTGATGGCACAGAACGTCCGTAAAGCCGTGTTCCCCGTGGCGGGGCTCGGCACGCGCTTCCTTCCCGCGACCAAGGCGATCCCCAAGGAAATGCTGCCGGTGCTCGACCGGCCGCTCATCCAATATGCCGTGGAAGAGGCGAAAGCCGCCGGCATCGAGCATTTCATTTTCGTCACCGGGCGCGGCAAGGGCGCGCTCGAGGACCATTTCGACCGCGCCCCCGAGCTGGAGCGCACGCTGGAGACGGCCGGCAAGAGCGCGGCGCTGAAGGCGCTCGCCGATCTGCTGCCCGAGGCCGGCAGCATCTCCTACACGCGCCAGCAGGCTCCGCTCGGCCTCGGCCACGCCGTCTGGTGCGCGCGCGAGTTCATCGGCGACGAGCCGTTCGCCGTCATCCTGCCCGACGACATGGTGATTTCCAAAACGCCCTGCATCCAGCAGCTGGTCGAGGCCCACGCCAAGACCGGCGGCAACGTCGTCGGCGTGATGGACGTGCCGCGCGAGCAGACCGACAAATACGGCATTCTCGACGTCGCCGACGATGACGGCAAAATGGCCGCCGTGAAGGGCCTGGTCGAGAAGCCCAAGCCCGACGTCGCGCCTTCGACGCTGTCGATCATCGGCCGCTACGTGCTGTTGCCCGAAGTGTTCGAGCATCTGTCGCGCAAGGAAAAGGGCGCCGGCGGCGAAATTCAGCTCACCGACGCCATGGCCCGCATGATCGGCGGCAAGCCGTTCCACGGTCTGCGCTTCGAAGGCGAGCGCTTCGATTGCGGCAGCAAGCTCGGCTGGCTCACCGGCAATATCGCCAAGGCGTTCGCGGACGCGGAAGTCTCCGGCCCGCTCAAGGATTTCATCCGCTCGCGCCTGTGATCAGCGCGTCTGCGGGGGACACAGCATAGGAAGATTGCGATGCGCGTGGCGATGATCGGAACCGGCTACGTCGGACTCGTGTCCGGCGCCTGCTTTTCCGAGTTCGGTTTCGAGGTGGTCTGCGTCGACAAGGACGCCGGCAAGATCGAGCGGCTGAAGCAAGGCGAGATTCCGATCTTCGAGCCCGGCCTCGACGCGCTCGTCAAAAGCAACGTCGAGGACAAGCGCCTCAGCTTCACCACCGACCTGAGCGCGGCGGTGAAGGGCGCGGACATCGTGTTCATCGCCGTCGGCACGCCGAGCCGGCGCGGCGACGGCCATGCCGATCTCACTTACGTGTTCGCCGCCGCCGAGGAGATCGCCAAGGCGATGGATGGCTATACGCTGGTCGTCACCAAATCGACCGTGCCGGTCGGCACCGGGCGCAAGGTCGCCGAGGTGATGCGCAAGGCGCGGCCCGACGGCGACTTCGACGTCGCCTCCAATCCGGAGTTCCTGCGCGAAGGCTCGGCGATCAACGATTTCATGCGGCCCGACCGCGTGGTGATCGGCGCCGAGACTGAGAAGGCGCAAGGCATCCTCAAGCGCCTCTACCGGCCGCTGTATCTCTTGGAAACGCCGATCCTGTTCACCAAGCTGGAGACGGCCGAACTGATCAAATACGCGGCGAATAGCTTCCTCGCCGTGAAGATCACCTTCATCAACGAGATCGCCGATCTCTGCGAGAAGGTCGGCGGCGACGTCAGCGACGTGGCGCGCGGCATCGGCCTCGACGGCCGCATCGGCCGCAAATTTTTGCACCCGAGCCCGGGCTACGGCGGCTCCTGCTTCCCGAAGGACACGCTCGCCCTGGTGCGCACCGCGCAGGACGCCGGCTCGCCGGTGCGCATCGTCGAAACCGTGGTTGAGGTCAACGATGCGCGCAAGAAGGCGATGGCCGGCCGGGTCAAGGCGGCCGCCGAAGGCTCCCTCAAGGGCAAGACCGTCGCCGTGCTCGGCCTGACCTTTAAGCCCAACACCGACGACATGCGCGACAGCGCCAGCCTCGATCTCGTGCCCGGCCTGATCGCCGACGGCGCGAGCCTGCGGGTTTACGACCCCGAGGGCATGGACGAGGCCAAGAAGCTGCTGAAGGACGACAAGATCGTCTGGTGCGCCAACGCCTACGAGACGATGAAGGATGCCGACGCGCTGGTCATCCTCACCGAATGGAACGAATTCCGTTCGCTGAATCTCGATCAGGTGAAGAAGCTGCTGCGTCAGCCGGTGATCGTCGATCTGCGCAATATCTACAGTCCGGCGGAGATGAACGCCGCCGGATTCCGTTATACCTGCCTCGGCCGTCCGTCCACGGCCACCTGACGACGCCAAGGCCGCGACGGCCGTTTGATCGCACCGGGGATCAAAGAGGGAGACCACTGACATGACGGCCCATCGTTTCGAACCGACCATCCTGCGCGAATACGACATCCGCGGCATCGTCGGCAAAACGCTGCACGCCGCCGACGCCTACGCCATCGGCCGCGCCCTGGCCACCGTTGTAGCGAAGAAAGGCGGCAGCCACGTGCATGTCGGCCGCGACGGCCGCGTCAGCTCGATCGACATGGAGAAGGCGGTGTGCGAGGGCCTCGCCGCCGGCGGCATGAAGGTGACGCGCATCGGCCTCGGCCCGACGCCGATGCTGTATTACGCGACGTTCAGCCGCGGCTCCGACGCTGGCCTGATGGTCACGGGGTCGCACAATCCGGCCGACTACAACGGCTTCAAGATGGTGCTGAACAAGAAGGCGTTCTACGGCGAGGACATCCTCAATCTCGGCAAGATCGCCGCATCGGGCGATTACGTCTCGGGCCAGGGCTCGATCGGCGACGAGGAGGTGTTCGACGATTACGTCGCCCGCCTGCTGAAAGATTTCGCGCCGGGCAAGGAGCTGCGCGTGGCGTGGGACGCCGGCAACGGCTCGGCTGGCCCCGCGATGGTGGCGCTAACCCAGAAGCTGCCCGGCAAGCATTTCCTGCTCTACGAGAACGTCGACGGCGCTTTCCCCAACCACCATCCCGATCCGACGGTGGCGAAGAACCTCGTCGATCTGCAGGCGCTGGTGAAGAAGGAGAAGTGCGATCTCGGCATCGCCTTCGACGGCGACGGCGACCGTATCGGCGTGGTCGACGGCCAGGGCCGCATCCTGTGGGGCGATCAGCTCATGGCGATCTGGTCGCGCGACGTGCTGAAGAACAAGCCGGGCGCGACGATCATCGCCGACGTGAAGGCGAGCCAGGTGCTGTTCGACGAAGTGGCCAAGCTCGGCGGCCAGCCGCTGATGTGGAAGACCGGCCATTCGCTGATCAAGTCGAAGATGGCCGAAGTCGCCTCGCCGCTGGCCGGCGAGATGAGCGGCCACATCTTCTTCGCCGACAAATATTACGGCTACGACGACGCGCCCTATGCCGCGGTCCGCCTGCTCTCCATCGTCGGCAATGCCAAGGAAAGCCTGGCCGACATGCGCGATTCGATGCCGCAGATGATCAACACGCCGGAAGTGCGCTTCCAGTGCGACGACACCCGCAAGTTCGCCGTCGCCGAGGAAGTGAAGGCGCGGCTGGTCAAGGCCGGCGCGAATTTCAACGATTGCGACGGCGTGCGCGTCAACACCAAGGACGGCTGGTGGCTGCTGCGCGCCTCGAACACGCAGGACGTTCTGGTGGCGCGCTGCGAAGCGTTCGACGAGGCCGGCCTGGAGCGCTTGAAGGACGACCTGTTCGCCCAGCTCTCGCAGAGCGGCGTCAATCCGCCCCGCATGGAATAGATGGGCGATCCGTCGCTGAGTCCAAGTCGCGCAGGCCGAGCGCCCAATAAGCAAATAGGGGGACTCGGCCTTTTCGTTTACGGCACGCTGTTGGACGCTGAGGTGCGCGCGCTAGTCATCGGCCGAGCGATGGACGATGCGCAGCTCGTGCCCGCCATTCTCAAGAACATGCGCCGCGTCTATATCGCCGGGCGGCTCTACCCGATGGTGATCCCGCGCCGCGGCGATAGCGTGCCGGGGCTGCTGCTGTCGGGCTTGAGCGCCGAGGACTATGCCCGGCTCGACGCCTTCGAGGGGGCGGATTACCGGCGCGAGCGCCAAGCGGTCTGGCCGGCGGACGCGGCCGAGCCGGTCAACGCGTGGTTCTACCGCACGCGCGGCGCAGGCCCGCGACCCACCGCGCGCCTATGGGAGCTCGAAGCTTGGCGCGCCCGGGACAAAGCGCCATTCCTGCGCGACGCGCGCGCCTGGATCGCCGAACTGGCGGCGCGATAGACGGATTGCAGCTTTAAGACGTCATGCTCGGGCTTGACCCGAGCATCCATCAATCCCGCGCCTGAGCTTTGGCAGTATGGACCCTCGGGTCAAGCCCGAGGGTGACGGTTTTCAGTATTTGTCAGATGTCTGGCGCGCTTAGGCGCTGTCCGCTCAGCCGCGGTTGCTGCCGACTTCCGGCGCGACGGTGATGCAGCCCATGCCGCGCTGTTCGAGCTGGCGGCAGGCCGAGCGCGCCGTGGCTTCGGTGAGGCCGGTGAGGCGGGCGCGGAAGAATTTGCTGCCGTCTTCCGCGCCGTCGAGGACGGTCACGCGGGCGGCGGCGAGGGTCTTGGGCAGTTTGCTCTTGGCCTGGCTGGCGGCCTGCTGCGCCGGGGCCGCGCGACTGAATGCGCCGACCTGGATGGCCCATTCATTGCCGGGGTTGCGCGGCAGGCTGTAGCGCGGCTGCGGCGCGGCAAGGGCGACCATGCTCTCGGTGTCGCCCTGCTCGAAGGCGAGGGCGGGATCGGTCAGGCCGGCGGCGCGCATCGCGCTGTCCATCTCGGCGTCGGCGCGCGCGCTCTGATGGGACGACGGGAGCGCGGGCTTGGCCGGCGGCGGATTGACGCCGGCGACCATGGCCGGCGCCGGGCTGGTGATGGTGTTGTCGAACGCCTGTTCCATCAGCTGCACCATGCGCGCGTCGCGCCAAGTGCCCGATTCGCCGCCGAGGACGACGCCGACGAGGCGGCGGCCGTCGCGCGTGGCGGAGGAGGCGAGGTTGAAGCCGGATGCGCGGATGTAGCCGGTCTTGAGGCCGTCCGCTCCTTCGAGCCGGTTCAGCACGCGGTTGTGGTTGGCGATGGTGACGCCCTTGTAGGTGAACTCGCGCGTGGCGAAGAAGTGGTAGTGCTGCGGGAAGTCGCGGCGCAGCGCGCGCGACAGGGTGGCGAGGTCGCGCGCGGTGCTGACCTGCTGCGGATCGGGCAGGCCGTTGGCGTTCTTGAACACCGTGTTGCGCATGCCGAGCGCCTGGGCGCGCTTGGTCATCTGCGCGGCGAAGGCGGCTTCGGTGCCGGCGATGGTCTCGCCGAGCGCGGTCGCCGCGTCGTTGGCCGACTTGGTGACGAGGGCGAGAATCGCCTGGCGCACGGTGAAGTTGTCGCCCGGCGCGAGGCCGATGCGCGACGGCGCCTGATTGGCGGCGTGCTGCGAAATCTTGAGCTTGGTGTCGAAGCCGAGGCGCTTCTTCTCGATCGCCTCGAAGGCCATGTAGATGGTCATCATCTTGGTCAGCGACGCCGGATAGCGGCGGTCGTCGGCGTTGACCTGATGCAGCACGCGGCCGGTGGCGTCGTCGATGACGATGGCGGCGTAGCGCGTCGGCACCGGTTCGGCTTTCTTGACCGCAGCCTCGGCCGGCGCGTCGATGGTCCACGCCGCGCAAGCGCCAGCGAGGAGAGCCGCGGCGACGATGCCGCGACGGATTGGACGGACCAAGCCTTGCGGCGCCCCAAAAACCCTAAAGCTCACCGGCCGGATCCCCCGGTTGAATGTGACCCCTGAATGGCCGACCGCCCGAGCCCCGGGCCAGACGGTTAACCAATCCGATTAATGGCCGCATGGTAAAAGAATCAATGATTCCCTGTCTATACGTAATGTTCTAAAGGTGAATTTTTAGTGAAGCGGGCGATAGGTCGATAAACCCATCTTTCTGCCGTAAGGTCGGAACCTGCGCCGCCCCCGTTACGTTCGAGTGTGATCATGAGCTTTTCCCCCCGCCTGCTGCTGTCCGTCATGACCGCCCTGACCCTTGGGGCCTGCGCCTATGGCGGCGAGCGATCGAGCAATCCGCTGACGCTGAGCATGACTTGGTTCAGCTATCTCGACGCGGGCGACCTGCGTAAAGCCTGCGCCGCCGGGGGGCCGGAGGCTTACCGCATCGCCTTCAACGGCAATTACGACGAGCAGCTTCGGACCTACGACGTTACCGACGTATCCGGCGCCGGCGCGCGCATGGCGGTGCGGGTGCGCGGCATGACCGGCGACGTTCTCGGCCTGCGCCTGGAGGATCCGCTGCGCTCCTGGCGCGGCGACCAGAGCGTCGTCAGCCTCAGTCCGGCGGACATGGCCGCCCTGCGTCAAAGCCTCGCCGATAGCGGCGCTTTCGCTCCGGCTCCCGCCGGTTTGGAGCTCAAGGCTCAGGGTTTCTACTGGATCGTGGCGGCTTGTCAGGCGGGGCGCTTCTCTTACCACGCCTGGCAATGGCCGGGGGCGGCCTATGACCGCCTGAGCTTCCCGGCGCTGTTGGCCCGCCTGGATCGGACCGGCGTGCCGCTTAACCCGCCGCGCGACACCCGGCCCGCTTATCCAACCGGCCGCGATCTAGGCGATCAGCCGACCAATTTCCAACTCCGGGTCGGCAAGGACGGGATCGCCAACCTGCTGACGGCATTCTAAGCGCCGCCCGGCAAGATCAGTCACTTTTTCATACCATTTTTATGCTGCGCTGCACAAATTAACCTTGACGGTCAGCCAGGGCGGGCGCATATAGGGTCTATGCTGCATTGCAGCAAAGGCTGCGGGGCAGCCTCGTATTGAGCCCGTATTCGTTCGTCCGTTTACCCCTCGTCCCAGACCATTACGCGCCCCCATAGGAGATCGCGATGACCGAGAAGACCACTGCCAAGGCCGCGAAGGCCGCTGACGCCGTCCTCACCCCCGCCGAGCAGATCTATGCCGCCTTCGTCGAAAGCGCCGAGCTGATGCTCAAGGCGAGCGCCGACGCCGCGCGCAAGACCTACGACACCGCCGTCTCCGCCACGCGCGAGCCGGCCGCGACCGCCATGAAGACCGGCGGCCTCGCCATGAAGGACTACGACGACGCCATCGCCTTCGGCCGCGACAACATCGAGGCCGTGACCGAAGCCGGCACCATCGCCGTCGGCGGCATGAAGGACGTCGGCAAGGAATGGGTCGCGCTGGCCCAGAAGTCGGCCGACGAGATCCCGGCCGCCGTCAAGGCGCTCGCCGCCTGCAAGACCGTGAAGGAAGCGGCCGAGCTCCAGAGCGATTACGCCAAAGCCAGCATCGAGAGCTTCACCGCCACGGCGATGAAGTTCCAGCAGCTCGGCCTCAAGGTCGCGACCGCCAGCGTCGAGCCGATCAACAAGCGCTTCGCCGAAGCCGTCAGCAAGTACGGCAAGCCGTTCGCGGCGTAAGCCTTTGCGCATGGCGCGGGCGTCTCGCCTGCGCGCTGAATAGCGGGCGTCTCGCCCGCGGATGGAAAGCCCGGCCTCGCGCCGGGCTTTTCGCGTCTGGCGGCCAGTTTCCGGCGAGAGAGCGGCGCGCCGGTTTTCCCCGGAGTTTTCCTGGCGAATCCGGCGGATAGGCGAAGTTGGCACTTCCGTTCGCGCCATGCGTTCCCATATGATGAACAGCGATGGCAGACATCGCCGCAACCGTCGACTGGGTGATGATCGGTACCGCTGAGAGACGAGACGAACGGGGCGCTTGCCGCCCGGCTTCGGCCGCCGCCGATCGCGCCGGCGCCGTGTCTCGCGAACTGCCGAAATTCCCCGCCGTCCCTTTTCCCATGCCTTGGCCGATGCCGTCCTCGCCCGCAGCCCTCTTTCATCCGCGTTGGAGCCTCGCTCGCCGCGCCGCCGTTAACGGTTCGGCAAGGCGCGCGCCGCGCGCCGCGCACGGAAACGGCGGACCCGGCAAGAATGGGGCCGGCAATAATGGCGGTTCTGGCACCGGCGTCATCACGCGGACGCGCGCTAAGACGGCAAAACCGTCCATGTACAAAGTGCTGCTGTTGAACGACGACTACACGCCGATGGAGTTCGTCATTCACGTCCTCGAAAGGTTCTTCCACAAGAATCACGACGAGGCGACGCAGATCATGCTGCATGTCCATCGCAAGGGCGTCGGCATCTGCGGGGTTTATCCCTACGAGATCGCCGAGACGAAAGTGACTCAAGTGATTGACCTTGCGCGCAAGCACCAGCATCCTTTGCAGTGCACGCTGGAGAAAGATTGAGATGCGCGGCGCTGCCTTAATTCGGCCTGAAGTTTGCAGGCATGATTCGACGAGACCCTTCGCTCGGCGTGACGAAGGGGGCCCATCAGGGCCGCGGCCGGACAGGCGTCGATAACGTCCGCTGCGGGGGCACGAGTTGAGGGGTACTTTGACAAGACCAGCGGAAAAGGAACCAACCGATGCTCTCGCGTAATCTGGAACAGACCCTGCACCGCGCTCTCTCGTTCGCCAACCAGCGGCGTCACGAGTTCGCCACTCTCGAGCATCTCCTGCTGGCTCTTACCGAAGACCAGGACTCGGTCGCCGTGATGCGCGCTTGCGGCGTCGATCTCGCGAAAATCCGCGAGGAGCTGGTCGCCTACATCGACAACGAGCTGGCCAGCCTGGTCATGGAGCGCAGCGAGGACGCCAAGCCGACGGCGGGCTTCCAGCGCGTGCTGCAGCGCGCGGCGATCCATGTGCAGTCCTCGGGCCGCGAGGAAGTGACCGGCGCCAACGTGCTGGTCGCGCTGTTCTCCGAGCGCGAGAGCCATGCCGTCTATTTCCTGCAGGAGCAGGAGATGACGCGGCTCGACGCGGTCAACTACATCTCGCACGGCATCGCCAAGGTCGCGGCGCGCAACGAGCGCCGGCCGGTGGCGGGCGCCGAGGAGGAAGCCAAGCCCGAGAAGGTCGTCAAGAAGGGCCATGAGGCGCTCGACGCCTATTGCGTCAACCTCAACAAAAAGGCCGCGGGCGGCAAGATCGACCCGCTGATCGGGCGCGCCGACGAGGTCGAGCGCACCATCCAGATCCTGTGCCGCCGCACCAAGAACAACCCGCTGTACGTGGGCGATCCCGGCGTCGGCAAGACCGCCATCGCCGAGGGCCTGGCGCGGCGCATCGTGCACGGCGAAGTGCCCGAGGTGCTCAAGGGCGCGACGATCTACAGCCTCGACATGGGCTCCTTGCTCGCCGGCACGCGCTATCGCGGCGACTTCGAGGAGCGCATCAAGGCGGTGATCACCGAGTTGCAGGAGCAGGACAACGCCGTGCTGTTCATCGACGAGATCCATACGGTGATCGGCGCCGGCGCGACCTCGGGCGGTTCGATGGACGCCTCGAACCTGCTCAAGCCGGCGCTCGCCAACGGCAGCCTGCGCTGCATCGGCTCGACCACTTATAAGGAATACCGCAGCTACTTCGAGAAGGACCGCGCCCTGGTGCGCCGCTTCCAGAAGATCGACGTCAACGAGCCGTCGGTCGAGGACGCGATCAAGATCCTCAAGGGCCTCAAGCCCTATTACGAGAGCCACCACAAGGTGCGCTACACCGACGACGCCATCGTCTCGGCGGTGAACCTGTCGGCGCGCTACATCAACGACCGCAAGCTGCCCGACAAGGCGATCGACGTGATCGACGAGGTCGGCGCGGCGCAGATGCTGGTGCCCGAGGGCAAGCGCAAGAAGGTCATCGCGGTGAAGGACGTGGAGGCGGTGGTCGCCAAGATCGCCCGCATCCCGCCCAAGAGCGTCAGCAACACCGACAAAGAGGGCCTGCGCAATCTCGACCGCGACCTGAAGGGCGTGGTGTTCGGCCAGGACAAGGCCATCGAGGCGCTCGCCAGCTCGATCAAGCTGTCGCGCGCGGGTCTGCGCGAAGGCGACAAGCCGATCGGCAGCTACCTGTTCTCCGGCCCGACCGGCGTCGGCAAGACGGAAGTGGCGCGCCAGCTTTCGCGCATCATGGCCATCGAGCTGATCCGCTTCGACATGTCGGAATACATGGAGCGGCACACGGTGTCGCGCCTGATCGGCGCGCCGCCAGGCTATGTCGGCTTCGACCAGGGCGGCCTGCTCACCGACGCGATCGACCAGCATCCGCACGCGGTGCTGCTGCTCGACGAGATCGAGAAGGCGCATCCGGACCTCTACAACATCCTGTTGCAGGTCATGGACCACGGCAAGCTGACCGACCATAACGGCAAGATCGTCGACTTCCGCAACGTCATCCTGATCATGACGACCAACGCGGGCGCCGCCGACATGGCCAAGCCGGCCATCGGCTTCGGCTCCAGCGTGCGCACGGGCGACGACGAAGAGGCGATCAAGCGGATGTTCACGCCGGAATTCCGCAACCGTCTCGACGCGGTGGTCCCGTTCGCCGGCCTGTCGCCGGAGATCATCGCCCAGGTGGTCGACAAGTTCGTCATCGAGCTGGAAGAGCAGCTCGCCGACCGCAACGTGCATATCGAGCTCGACAAGGCGGCCCGCGATTGGCTCGCCGCGAAGGGCTACGATCCGCTGTTCGGCGCGCGCCCGCTCGGCCGCGTCATTCAGGAGCACATCAAGCGGCCGCTCGCCGACGAGCTCTTGTTCGGCAAGCTCGCCAAGGGCGGCACGGTCGTCGTGACGATCAAGGACGACAAGCCGGCCTTCGTCATCACCGAAGCGCCGCCCAAGCCCGCCAAGCCGTCGAAGCCGACCGGCAAGAAGGGCCCGAAAGAGCCGGCGCTGGTCGAATAGGCCGCGCATCACCGAAACGAAAAGCCCCGGTCGCGAGACCGGGGCTTTTTCATTCCAGGCAAGCGAATTCACGACGCGGTCTGCTTCTCCGCCTTATGCACATACCGCCGCCGGATGACGCGCTCGCCGTGGACGACGTCGCTCTCGATCACGTCCATGCCGAGCGCGAGCGGCACGCGCATGTAGCCGCATTTGAGCGTGAAGATGGCGACCTCGCCGCGCGCGACGCCGACCAGCGCCAGAGCGTTGCAGAAGATGATCGACGAGCCGTCGGCATAGTGGATCGAGACCTTGTGATGAAAGTCGCCCTGTTCGAGCTGGCCGGCCTGCTTGATCTCATCGGCGCTGCGCCCGGTGCGTTTGGCGAGCGCCGCGGCCCAGATTTCCAGAAGGCGGGCGTCGGGATGTTTGGTCGCGTCGGTCATGGTTCGTCCTCGAAATGGCGGCCGGCCTTATCCATGGTATCGGGCAGGCCGGCGATCACCTCGCCGTCGTTGTTCTTCTTGAACGGCCCGTGGGCGATCAGGGCGTCGTTCGAGCGCTCGATCTGGGCGCGCTCGGAGCGCAGGAAGCGGTCCACCGCGCTGCGGAATCCGGCGTCCTCGATCCAATGGGCGCTCCAGGTCGCGGCGGGCAGATAGCCGCGCCCGAGCTTGTGGCTGCCGCCGCCGGCGCCGGCCTCGACGCGCGCCAAGCCGCGCTCGATGGCGAAATCCATCGCCTGATAGTAGCAAACCTCGAAATGCAGGCAGGGATGCTCCTCGAGCGCGCCCCAGTTGCGGCCGTAAAGCGCGTCATGGCCGATGATGTTGATCGCCCCGGCGACGGCGCGGCCCTCGCGGTAGGCGAGCACCAGCAGCACGTCCTCCGCCATCGTCTCGCCGAGGCGCGTGAAGAAGTCCGGCTCAAGGTAAGCCTGGCCCCATTTGCGGCCCGCCGTATCGAGATAGAATTGATAGAACGCGTCCCAATCGGCGGGCGTGATGGCGCTGCCGGTCAGGCGCTTGATCTCGATGCCGGCGCTCACCGCTTGCAGGCGCTCCTTGCGGATGGTCTTGCGCTTGCGCGATGACAGGGCGGCGAGGAAATCGTCGAATGTCGCGTAGCCGGCATTGTGCCAGTGGAATTGCTGGCCTTCGCGCAACAGAAAGCCGTGGTCGGCGAGCAGATCGGCCTGCGGCTTGGCGATGAAGTTGACGTGCAGCGACGAGACGCCGTGACGGCGCGCGACCTCGATCAGCGCGCCGGCCAGCGCGTCGTCGGTCCCGGGCGGCGCGCCCTCGCGGAGCAGCAGGCGCGGGCCGGTGACGGGCGTGAAGGGCACGGCGGCGAGCAATTTGGGATAGTAAGCGCCGCCGGCGCGCTCCCACGCCTCGGCCCAGGCCCAGTCGAAGACATATTCGCCGTAGCTGTGGCCCTTGAGATAGAGCGGCGCGACGCCGACGATCCTGCCGTCTCCATCGCGCGCGACGAGATGCTGCGGCTGCCAGCCGGTGGCGCGCGTCGCCGAGCCGCTGGCCTCGGCGGCGTGCAGGAAGGCGTGCGCCAGGAAGGGGTTGCTGCCGGCGGCGTGGGGGCGGGCGCAGGCGTCCCAATCGGCGGCCGGAATCTCGGCAATGGCCGGAACCACCGCCGCGCTCAGGCCGATCTTGCCGTCGCCGTCCGCCATGCTCTCACTCGCCGCGTTTTCGGCCCCGCATCGTCTTGGCCATAGCTTGCCGCAAGCTGTCGAGCAGCGCCAGCAGTCCGATGCGCAAGCCGTCGATCCGGTTGCGCGCCGAGAGCGGCGGCGCGACGTCGAGGCCGACGCGCACCACCTTGTCGTTCTCGACGACGCGCACGATCAGATCGACGCCGCCGACATGCAGGCGGCGGCCGGGCGTCGGCGCGCCGCTCAGCGCCAGACGCAGGAACCGGCCGAGCGGCATGTGGCGCAGCACGAAGGGCGCGCGGAACTCGTAGAGATCGGCGACCTGGCCGAGCTCGGCGTTGCCGTCGAGCACGAACTCGCCAAGCATCTCCTCGGGCGCCGACCGGCCGCTGCGCACGCCGGCGGCGAAGAAGCGGTCGAGGGTCGTCTTCTGTTCGGACGGCGCGATCACCAGCACGTAATCGCTGGGCGCGAGGCGCTGGATGGCGGCGGCGCTGTGCAGCGTGCCGTCGCGGATGATGGTGACGATGCTGACGCCGTCGGGCATCACCAGGCGCTCGAGCCGGCGGCGCGTCGCCATGCTGAACGGCTGCACGGTATAGGCCGCCATGTCGCGCCCGGCGCTGCCCGGCAGATCGAGCTCGGCGCGCAAGGGCGCCGGCGGGCGCGGCGGCAGTTCGAGGCCGAGCAGGCGCGAGACGGGCGCGACGGTCCAGCCCTGCACGCTCATGGAGAACAGCACGACGACGAAGGCGACGCTGAAAACCACCATGGCGTCGGGCACGCCGGACAGGACCGGGATGCTGGCGAGGAAGATCGGCACCGCGCCGCGCAGGCCGACCCAGGAGATGAAGGCGATCTCGCGTCTGGAGAAGCCGAAGGGCACGAGGCAGAGTATGACCGCCAGCGGCCGCGCGATGAAGACCAGCGTGAGCGCGACGAGAATCGAGGGCAGGAGGTCGGGCAGCAGGGCGGTCGGCGTCACCAGGAGGCCGAGCATGAGGAACATCAGGATCTGGCTGAGCCAGGCGAGCCCGTCCGAGAAGCGGTTGATGAGCTGCGTCGCGCGGTGGCGGCGGCTACCGAGCAGGAAGCCGACCAGATAGATCGCCATATAGCCGCTCGCCCCGATGGTCTGGGCGAGGGCGAAGATCAGCATGGCCGAAGCCAGGGCGAGAATCGGATAGAGGCCGGGAGCGATGTCGAGCCGGTTGACCAGGCGGAGCAACGCGAAGCCGCCGACCAGACCGAGAACCGAGCCGCCGGCGATCTGCAGCAGGAATTGTCCGAGGAAGTCGCCGAGCAGGTTCCAGCTTATGTCCGTCGCGCCGGCCAGCAGCAGTTCGACGCAGAGGATGGTGAGGAAAATCGCCATCGGATCGTTAAGGCCCGATTCGACCTCCAGCGTCGCGCCGACGCGATCTTTCAGGTGCATGCCGCGCAAATGGAGCAGGAAGAACACGGCGGCGGCGTCGGTCGAGGCGATGACCGAGCCGATCAGCATCCCGTGCAGCCAATGCAAATCGAGCGCCCAGGCGGCGACGAGGCCGACCGGCACGGCGGTGAACAGCACGCCGAGCGTGGCGAGCGACAGGGCGGGAGCCCAAGCGATTTGCAGGCTTCGCCGCGTGGTCTTGAGCCCGCCGTCGAACAGGATGACGGCGAGCGTCAGGCTGCCGGCCAGATAGGCGGACTGGAAATCGCCGAAGCGCAGGCCGCCCGGCCCGTCTTCGCCGGCCAGCATACCGAGGCCGAGGAAGACGAGCAGCAGCGGCGCGCCGACGCGCGACGAGACGAGGCCGGCGAAGATGCTGAGCACCACCAGCCCGGCGCCGACGAGAATGAGATGATGGGCGACGTCCATTGAGCGAGACTAGCCGGAAGCCCTCTCCCGCACCCAGGATTTTTGGCCTAGGCGGCCGTTCAGGAAATCTCGATCACCGCGTCGATCTCGACGGCGACGCCGAAGGGCAGGGACGCCACGCCGACGGCGGCGCGCGCGTGCTTGCCTTTGTCGCCGAACACCTGCACCAGCAGGTCCGACGCGCCGTTGATCACGGCGGGCTGTTCGCCGAACTCGGGCGCGCAATTGACGAAGCCGCCGAGCTTGACCCAGCGCGCGATGCGGTCGAGATCGCCGCCGCAGGCCGCCTTGGCCTGGGCGATCAGGTTGAGGGCGCAAAGCCGGGCGGCGTCCTGGCCCTGCTTGACGTCCATGCCGGCGCCGAGCTTGCCGACGAAGCGCCGCTCGCCGTTCCACAGCGTCACCTGGCCGGCGATGAAGACCGTCTTGCCCGTGACCACGTAAGGCACGTAATTGGCGACCGGCGCGGTCGGGGTGGGAAGCTCGATGCCGAGTTCTTTGAGGCGCGCGTCGATCTGGCCGGCCATGGCGGTCTCCTTGGATGTGTAAGCGGATGGGGGCGAAAACGGATGGGGCGCGAGGATACGCGGCCAATCTCGAAAAAGAAAATAGGCGCGAAAATGAAAATGGGGCGCGGCTCGCGCCGCGCCCCAAGTCTAATCAGGGAGAACCTACTTACCAAAAGGTACGAGGTACCCAACTAACTGTGTTACCGGCAAATACGCGCCGGCTTGGTGATTACCCTCCGCTTTACTGTTACGCGCGGAAGGCACCGGGGAGCGCTTCGGCAAGCGCTTGACCCAGGCGTTTAGGCCGCCGCCCTTGCGGACGGCGGCCAATTCTTTAGCTGCAGCCGGTCGTCGAACCGCAGGTGTTGCACTTCAGGCAGGTGCCGTTGCGCACCAGGGTGAAGTTGCCGCATTCGCCGCAAGCGTCGCCCTCGTAGCCCTTCAAGCGCGCCTCGCGGATTTTCTCCATCTTGGCGTTGATCTTGGACGAGGCGGCGGCGGGCATGCCGCCGTCGTCGGCATAGGCGACGCTGGCCACGGCCTGCGCCGAGGTGGCCGTGATGAAGGTCGCTTCCGAGGCCAGGGTGGTCGCGCCGAGCGCGGTCGCCTCGGCGACGGCCGCGCCGCCCTTCAGCACGTAGAGGTTGCTGCGGACGTAGCCGTTCGAGGCCAGCTTGCGCACCGCGTCGGCCACCTGGGCCGCCGCCGTCGTGCCGGCTTCCGGCAGGTCGCCCTGCTTGTCGCCGAGGCCCATGGCGTCAGGCAGCACGTCGCCCGGGGAGACATGGGCGAGGTCGTTGCGGCCGGCGTAGGAGATGGCCAGCTCGCGGAACACGTAGTCGAGGATCGAGGTCGCCATCTTGATGGCCTCGTTGCCTTCGACCATGCCCGACGGCTCGAAGCGGGTGAAGGTGAAGGCCTCGACGAACTCCTCGAGCGGCACGCCGTATTGCAGGCCGATCGAGATGGCGATGGCGAAGTTGTTCATCATCGCGCGGAAGGCGGCGCCTTCCTTGTGCATGTCGATGAAAATCTCGCCGAGCTTGCCGTCCTCGTATTCGCCGGTGCGGAGATAGACCTTGTGGCCCCCGACGATGGCCTTCTGCGTGTAGCCCTTGCGGCGCAGCGGCAGACGGCGGCGATCCGAGACGTATTTCTCGATGATGCGCTCGGCGATGATCTGCGCCTTCTCGGCGGCCGGCGCCTCGACGATCTTCTCGACGAGATCCTGGTTGTCCTCGGTCTCGTCTTCCAGCACCACGGCGTTCAAAGGCTGGCTCAGCTTCGAGCCGTCGCGATAGAGCGCGTTGGCCTTCAGCGCGAGACGCCACGACAGCATGTAGGCGTTCTTGCAGTCCTCGACCGTCGCCGCGTTCTGCATGTTGATGGTCTTGGAGATCGCGCCCGAGATGAACGGCTGCGCGGCGGCCAGCATGTGGATGTGGCTCTCGACCGACAGGAAGCGCTTGCCGGTGCGGCCGCAGGGGTTGGCGCAGTCGAACACCGAGTAATGCTCGAGCTTCAGGTGCGGCGCGCCTTCCAGCGTCATCGCGCCGCAGCAGTAGATGTTCGCCGCGTCGATGTCGGCCTTCGAGAAGCCGAGACGTTCGAGCATGTTGAACGAGACGTCGTTCATCTCCTCGGCCGTGAAGCCGAGGACCTTCGTGCAGAATTCTTCGCCGAGCGTCCACTTGTTGAAGGCGAACTTGATGTCGAAGGCGGAGCCGAGGCCGGCTTCGATGGCCTGCAAGGCGCTTTCGTTGAAGCCCTTGGCGGCCAGCGCGGCGTGATCGACGCCGGGCGCGGTCTTGAGCGTGCCGCGGCCGACGGCGTAGGCGACGATCTCGTCGATCTGCGCGTCCGAATAGCCCAGGGTCTTGAGACCGACCGGCACGACGCGGTTGATGATCTTGAAGTAGCCGCCGCCGGCGAGCTTCTTGAACTTCACCAGGGCGAAGTCGGGCTCGATGCCGGTGGTGTCGCAATCCATCACCAGGCCGATGGTGCCGGTGGGGGCGACGACGCTGGCCTGGGCGTTGCGGTAGCCGTGCTGCTCGCCGAGCTTCAGCGCCTTGTCCCAGGCGCGCGCCGCGGCGGCCGCCAAGTTGACGTCCGGGCAATTCTCGATGTCGAGCGGCACCGGCTTCACCGACAGGCCCTCGTAGCCCTCGCTCTCGCCGTAAGCGGCGCGGCGATGGTTGCGGATGACGCGCAGCATGGCCTCGCGGTTCTTGGCGAACTCGGAGAACGCGCCGAGCTCGCCGGCCATTTCGGCCGAAGTCGCGTAGGAGACGCCGGTCAGCACGGCGGTGATCGCGCCGATCATGGCGCGGCCGTCGGCCGAGTCGTAGCCGAGGCCGTTGGCCATCAAGAGGCCGCCGACGTTGGCGTAGCCGAGGCCCAGGGTGCGGAACTTGTAGGACAGCTCGGCGATTTCCTTGGACGGGAACTGGGCCATCAGCACGGAGATTTCGAGAACCACGGTCCACAGGCGCGTGGCGTGCTCGAAGCCGGCGATGTCGAAGCTGCCGTCGTCGCGGCGGAAAGCGAGCAGGTTCATCGACGCCAGATTGCAGGCGGTGTCGTCGAGGAACATGTATTCCGAGCAGGGGTTGGACGCGTTGATGCGGCCGGACTCGGGGCAGGTGTGCCACTCGTTGATCGTCGTGTCGAACTGCACGCCCGGATCGGCGGAGGCCCAGGCGGCGTGGCCGATCTGCTCCCACAGGTCGCGCGCCTTGATCTTCTTGTGGACCTTGCCGTCGGTGCGGCGGATTAGCTCCCACTCGCCGTCCTCGATCACCTTCTGCAGGAACTTGTCGGTGACGCGCACCGAGTTGTTCGAGTTCTGGCCCGAGACGGTGAGGTAGGCTTCGCTGTCCCAGTCGGTGTCGTAGACCTTGAAGTCGATCTCCGAGTAGCCCTGCTGGGCGAACTGGATGACCCGCTGGATGTAGTTTTCCGAGACGGCGGACTTGCGCGCGGCGATGATCGCCTTCTTGAGCGCGGGGTTCTTCTTCGGATCGAACTTTTCGGCGCCGACGATGTCCTGCGCTTCGGTGTGGCAGGCTTTGATGACGGCGTTGAGGTGCTGGCTGGCGAGCTTGGAGCCGGCGACCAGCGCGGCCACCTTCTGCTCCTCGACGACCTTCCAGTTGATGTACTGCTCGATGTCCGGATGGTCGAGATCGACCGTGACCATCTTGGCGGCGCGGCGCGTGGTGCCGCCCGACTTGATCGCGCCGGCGGCGCGGTCGCCGATCTTGAGGAAGCTCATCAGGCCCGACGACTTGCCGCCGCCGGCCAGCTTCTCGTTCTCGCCGCGCAGGCGCGAGAAGTTGCTGCCGGTGCCCGAGCCGTATTTGAACAGGCGCGCCTCGCGCACCCACAGGTCCATGATGCCGCCTTCGTTCACCAGATCGTCGGCGACGGACTGGATGAAGCAGGCGTGCGGCTGCGGATGCTCGTAGGACGAGGTAGACTTGGTCAGTTCGCCGGTCGTGAAATCGACGTAGTAGTGGCCCTGCGAGGGGCCGTCGATGCCATAGGCCCAATGCAGGCCGGTGTTGAACCATTGCGGCGAGTTCGGCGCGGCCATCTGCTTGGCGAGCATGAAGCACAGCTCGTCGTAGAAGGCGCGGGCGTCCTCGTCGGTGTCGAAGTAGCCGCCCTTCCAGCCCCAATAGGTCCAGGTGCCGGCCAAGCGGTTGAACACCTGCGCCGATTGCGTCTCGCCGCCGGTGCGCTTGCCCTTCTCGACGCCGGCGAGCTTGTCCTCGTCGGCGACCTGACGCCACAGCCAGGCCGGAACGTCGGGCTCCTCCACGGCGGTCAGCGCCGTCGGCACCCCGGCCTTGCGGAAATACTTCTGGGCGATGATGTCGCAGGCGACCTGCGACCAATCTTCGGGGACCTCGATGCCTTCCAGACGGAAGACGATCGAGCCGTCGGGATTGCGGATTTCGCTCGTCGCGGCGCGGAACTTGATGTCCGCGTAGGGCGACTGGCCGGCTTTGGTGAAATGACGTGCGATACGCATAGTCCCCCCAACACGAGAACGAATTTTGAATCTGATTAAGCTCGGCCCCCGGACCGAAACCGGTCCATTTCCTTCCGTCGGCAGCCATCTTGGCGCAACATGCGGAAGGGAATCCCGAGTATGCCACTAGATGTGGGGCGGTCAACGACATTTTGTGTTACAGCGGGCCGTCACCACCAAATATGGCGCTCACTCTTGCGCAGGATCGGCCCTCGCGGCTTGTCGAAGCGCAGGCTCAATGCGATAGTCGCCGCGAAATTTTCCGCCTCGGGCGCGGCTTTGCGCCGCCGCCCCGCCTCAGTTTGGAGTTTGCGATGTCCTTCGGCACCCGCCTGTTCACCTGGCTGCGCGGCGAACTGGTCGGCACCGACCAATTCGGCAACCGCTATTACCGCGACAAGAGCGGGGCCAAGGCCAAGGTCGGCTCGGGCCTGTCCAAAGAGCGCCGCTGGGTGCTCTACGAGGGCGACGTCGAAGCGTCGCGCGTGCCGCCCATGTGGCACGCCTGGCTGCATTACAGCCTCGACGCGCCGCCGGCCTCGAATAGCGCCGAGGCGACCAAGCTCTACGGCTGGCAGAAGGACCATCAGCCCAACATGACCGGCACGCCGGACGCCTACCGGCCGCCCGGATCGCTGCTGGCCGGCGGCCAGCGCGCGCCGGCGACCGGCGATTACGAGCCCTGGCGGCCGTCGTAAGCCGTCGCCGTCTTCAAGTCCCGTTTCCAGCGTAGCCAGAGAAAGCCAGCGCCATGCGTCGCAATGTCATCGAAACCGTCCTCGGCGCCGTCGTCCTGCTGGTGGCGGCCCTGTTCGTGATCTTCGCCTATACCAACGCCAGCCTGCGCACAGTGAGCGGCTATCCGCTGACGGCCAAATTCGACCGCGTCGACGGCCTGAACACCGGCAGCGACGTGAAGATGAGCGGCATCAAAGTCGGCACCGTCACCGGCCAGGACATCGATCCGCAGAGCTATCTCGCGGTCGTGCACATTTCGGTCGATCCGCGCATCAAGCTGCCGGCCGATTCGGCGGCCGAGGTGGTGAGCGACGGCCTGCTCGGCGGCAAGTATCTCTCGCTGGTGCCGGGCGCCGACAGCAAGCTGCTGGAGGCGGGCAGCGAGATCAAATTCACCCAGTCGCCGATCAATCTCGAATCGCTCATCGGCCAGTTGCTGTTCAGCAACCAGCGGTCGAGCGATGGTGGCGGCGACGCCGCGCCGCCGGCGGATGGCGTGCCGGGCGGCACGCTCTGATGGCGCAAGCGGGCCCTGGCTCCAAGGCGGGCCTCGATCTGCCGGCGTGGAAGACGCCGGAGGGCGCGCCGGTCTCCTGCACCGAGAAGATCAAAGTGCTGAACGAGAATCTCGGCGAGATCGAAGGCATGGTGCGCGACGCCTTCGAGGACGCCGTGCTGATGGGCTGCGACGAGGCGCAGGTGCGCGACGTGCTGCGCCGGCTCGTCGAGAGCCTTGAAAACCCCTATCGCAAAAGCTGATGACGCGCCGTCCGCTCATCGCCGCCGCGGCTCTGCTCGCGGGTCTCGCGGCTCTCGCGGCATCGCCGGCCGCCGCGCTGGAAGGCGACGGCGCGCTGCTGCAGGGGCTCGACAAGGTCACCGCCCGGATCTCCAGCTTCGAAGCGCCGATCGGGACCGAGGTGCGCTTCGGCGCGCTCGACATCGTCGTGCGCCGCTGCGTGAAAGCGCCGCCGGAGGATTCGCCGGAAAGCGCCGCCTTTCTCGAAGTGAAGGAGCAGCGCGCCGGCGAGGAGCCGCGCGGGCTGTTCGCCGGCTGGATGTTCGCCTCGTCGCCGGCGTTGTCGGCGCTTGAGCATCCGGTCTACGACGTTTGGGTCAAGGACTGCCTGAACGCCAAATCCGATTCGTCGAGCGGGCCGAGGTAGAACGCCGCCCGCGTCTGCAGCGCCGCCATCAGTTCGCGGCGATAGTCGGCGCGCTCGATCTCCACCGCGCCGAAGCCGATCAGATGCTTGGTGACGAATTGCGTGTCGAGCAGCCGGTAGCCGCCGCGCCGCAGCCGCGCGATCAGGTGGCACAGCGCCACCTTGCTGGCGTCGGTCTCCAGGCTGAACATGCTCTCGCCGAAGAAGGCCCCGGCGATCGAGACGCCGTAGAGCCCGCCGACCAGCCGGCCGTCCAGCCAGCTTTCCACCGAATGGGCGTGGCCCATGGCGAACAGGCCGGAATAGAGCCGGATGATCTCGCTGTTGATCCAGGTCTTCGGCCGCTCCGGCCGCGCCGCGCCGCAGGCGCGGATCACCGCCTCGTAGGCGGTGTCGCAGCGGATCTCGAAGGGATTGCGCCGCAGCGTCTTCTGGAGCTTGCGCGAGATGCGGAAGCCGTCCAGCGGCAGCACGCCGCGCTTGTCGGGATCGACCCAGAACAGCGTCGGGTCGTCGGCGCTTTCGGCCATCGGGAATATGCCGGCGGCATAGGTGCGGAGCAGGATGTCCGGCGTCAGGTCGGAAATCTGTCCGTCGCGCGCGCTCATCGTCCCGCCATGCCGTGAGGCCCCGTTGGGGGCAGGGCGCGGCGTCGGCTTATTTCTTCAGGCCGACGAAGCGCTCCAGCCAATGGATGTCGTAGTCGCCGTTGACGAAATCTTGCGCCGTGACGAGCTTGCGATGCAAGGGGATCGTCGTGTCGACGCCGGCGATGACATATTCCTCCAGCGCGCGGCGTAGGCGCATCAGGCACTCGTTGCGCGAGGTTCCATGCACGATCAGCTTGGAGATCAGGCTGTCGTAATAGGGCGGCACCGTGTAGCCGGCGTAAAGCGCGGAATCGACGCGCACGCCGAGGCCGCCCGGCGGATGGTAGTCGCGCACCTTGCCTGGGGCCGGAATGAAGGTGTCCGGCGTCTCGGCGTTGATGCGGCACTCGATGGCGTGGCCGCTGAACTTGATGTCTTCCTGCTTGTAGCCGATCGGCGCGCCGGCGGCGATGCGGAGCTGCTCGCGCACGATGTCGACGCCGCTGATCATCTCGCTGATCGGATGCTCGACCTGCAGGCGCGTGTTCATCTCGATGAAGTAGAACTCGCCGTCCTGGTAGAGGAACTCCAGCGTGCCGGCGCCGAGATAGCCGAGCTTCTTGATCGCGGTGGTGGCTATCTTGCCGATCTTCTCGCGCGCCTCGGCGTTGAGCGCCGGGGAGGGGGCCTCCTCAAGCAGCTTCTGGTGGCGGCGCTGCAAGGAGCAGTCGCGCTCGCCGAGATGCACCACGTTGCCGTGCGAATCGCCGAGGATCTGCACTTCGATGTGGCGCGGATGGGAGAGATACTTCTCCATATACACTTCGTCGTTGCCGAAGGCGGCTTTCGCCTCCGACCGCGCCGTCTTGTAGGCCTCCATGACCTGCGATTCGTCCTCGGCGACCTTCATGCCGCGGCCGCCGCCGCCGCCCGACGCCTTGATCAGCACCGGATAGCCGATGCGCTTGGCGGTGGCGCGAATGGTCGCTTCGTCTTCCAGCGCGCCGTCCGAGCCGGGCACGCAGGGCACGCCGGCGGCGATCATCGTTTCCTTGGCGACGATCTTGTCGCCCATCATGCGGATGTGCTCGGCCGAGGGGCCGATGAAGGTGAAGCCGTGCTCGGCGACCATCGCCGCGAAGGTGGCGTTCTCCGAGAGCAGGCCGTAGCCCGGATGGATCGCCTGGGCGTTGGTGATGATGGCGGCGGACAGGATCGCCGGCATGTTGAGGTAGCTGTCCTTCGCGGCCGGCGGGCCGATGCACACGCTCTCGTCCGCGAGGCGGACGTGCATGGCGTCGGCGTCGGCGGTCGAATGGACGGCGACGGTGGAAATGCCCATCTCGCGGCAGGCGCGATGGATGCGAAGCGCGATCTCGCCCCGGTTGGCGATGAGGACCTTGTCGAACATCACTCGATGATCAGCAAGACTTCGCCGTACTCGACCGGCGCGGCGTTGGCGACGAGGATCTGGCTGATCTTGCCGGCCTTGGGCGCCTTGATCGGGTTCATGGTCTTCATCGCCTCGATGAGGAACAGGGTCTGGCCCTGGGTCACGCGGTCGCCGACCTTGACGAACGCCGGGGCGTTGGGCTCGGGCGCGGCGTAGACGGTGCCGACCATCGGCGAGGTGACGGCGCCGGGATGGCGCGAGACGTCCTCGGCCGCCACGGGCGCGGCGGCGACGGGCGCGGGGGCCGCGGCGACCGCCGCCGGCATCACGGTCGTGGCGGACGACGCCTTGGAGACGCGCACTTTCCAGCCGCCGTCGGAATATTCGATTTCGGTCAGGCCGGTTTCGTCCAGCAGCTTCGCGAGCTTGCGGACCAGCTCTTCCTCGACGTTGGGCTTCGCCATTACTTCGTCCTCTTGGCCTTGGGGGCGTTCTTGGGTTTCGCGGCCGTTTCGCCGACGATGCGCGCCATCGCCTCCAGGGCCAGCACGTAGCCCTGCGAGCCGAGGCCGCAGATCATCCCGCGCGCGGCGCGCGTGATGTAGGAATGGTGGCGAAACTCCTCGCGCTTGAAGAGGTTCGACAGATGCACCTCGATCACCGGCAACTCGCTCGCCAGCAAGGCGTCGAGCAGCGCGACCGAGGTGTGGGTGAAGGCGCCGGCGTTGATCAGGATGCCGGCCTTCTTGCCGCGCGCCTCCTGGATCCAGCCGACCAGCTCGCCCTCGTGGTTGCTCTGGCGGAAATCGACGGCCAGCCCGAGTCGCTTGCCGGCGGCGGCGCACAGCTTGGCGATGTCGGCGAGGGTCTCGCGCCCGTAAATCTCGGGCTCGCGGCTCCCCAACAGGTTGAGGTTGGGGCCGTTGAGGACCAGCACGGATTGTGGCATGGGCGGCGAATTTCCTTCGACGGGCGGTTGGCCGACCTTTATCCCAAGCCCTTGCGGGGCGCAACCGATCCGTGAGCCCGCGCCGGCCGAGCCGGGGCCGGCAAGCGTTTGATCGGGCAGGGGAAGCGGTCGGGCGCGCGGGCCGGCTTGGGGAGCGCCACGGCGGCGTTTTACGTCCCTTTAACCATTTTACCTTATTTAATTTGAGCGAAATTGTCCCGTTTTAGGAGCGCCCCCGTGACCGAGCCCCATCCGCGCGAACGACGCCTTGTGCTGCGTCTGCTCGACTATTGGCGGCAGATGGCCGGCGAGGGCGATTGGCCGCAGCCGGCGCTGATCGACCCGACGGCGATCCCCGACATGTGGACTTTCTGCTTCATGATCGACGACCCCAAGGGCGCGCCGCGCCTCAGCTACGTCGGCGACTATCACAAGGAGATGTACGGCTCGGATCCGACCGGCCTCGCCTTTCACGAGGTCGCCCAGGAGACGTTGCTCGGCCGCTCCATCGCCCATCTCAAGGACGTGCTGGCCAAGGGCGTGCCCGTCACCTACGGCAACCATTTCGTCGACCGCGAAGGCCGTGGCCTGCTCTATCGCAGCATCCTTCTGCCACTTAGCGCCGACGGCAAGACCGTCAGCGTCGTGCTCGGCGGAGCCAATTGCCGCATCCTCGGCCATGACGAAGTGATCGAGAATCCGCAGCCATGATGGTCGTATTCGAAATCCACACCTTCCGCGAAGGCGTCTGGAAGATCGATTCGGTTTTCGACGACAAGGAGCTCGCCGTCACCGAAGCGCAGCGCATGGAGCGCTCGGGCCGCTATTCGGCGATCCGCGTCGTCGAGGAAAGCTTCGACGAGACGACCGAGAAGGGCAACACGCGCACTGTCTACCGCTCGACCAAGGTCGACCGCGTCAATACGGAAACCGCCGAACGGCGCAAGGCGCCTTCGACCATCGCCGCGCCGCCGCGCAAAGCGCCGCCGAAGAAGAAACGGTCGAGCTTCACCCAGATGATGATCGTCGCCTGCCTGACGCTGGGCGCCATCGTCGTCGCCGGCATGGGCATCATGTACGCCCTCCACACGCTGGCGAGCTAAAACGGCCGCCAGTTAGACGGTTGCGAGCCGAGCCGGCGTCTCGTTCCGGCATCGGTTGGTTCCGAAATACGGCGCTTTGCGCGCCGCGCGCCCCCAGCCTTGAACGGCCGGCCGAATCGGCGATAATCCTGGCAAAACGCGCTCCGGCGGCGGTTCCGTCCGCAAGCGCCCTTCAGCCAGGGACGATTTATGCAAGTCACCATCAACGGCGAAGCCCGCGCCCTCGCGGCTCCGCAAAGCGTCCAGGCGCTGCTCGCCGAACTCGGTCTCGACACCCGCAAGGTCGCCGTCGAGCTCAATCTCGAGATCGTGCCGCGCTCGGCCTACGACGCCACCAAGGTCGGCGACGGCGACAAGCTTGAGATCGTCCATTTCATCGGCGGCGGCGCGCCCGATGGGGCGAGCCAGGCTGCCCCAGGGGAAGCGGGGGACGGCTTCACCGTCGCCGGCAAGCGCTACACCTCGCGCCTGCTGGTCGGCACCGGCAAGTACAAGGATTTCGAGGAGACGGCGCGCGCGATCAAGGCGTCGGGCGCGGAGATCGTCACCGTCGCGGTGCGCCGCGTCAACGTCAGCGATCCCGGCAAGCCGATGCTGGTCGATTACGTCAGCCCCAAGGACTACACCTACCTGCCCAACACCGCCGGCTGCTACACGGCGGACGAGGCGGTGCGCACCTTGCGCCTGGCGCGCGAGGCCGGCGGCTGGGATCTGGTGAAGCTCGAAGTGCTGGGCGACCACAAGACGCTCTATCCGAACATGCCAGAGACCGTGAAAGCCGCCGAGCTGCTCGTCAAAGAGGGCTTCAAGGTCATGGTCTATTGCGCCGACGACCCGATCCAGGCCAAGCGCCTGGAGGAGATGGGCTGCGTCGCCATCATGCCGCTCGCCGCGCCCATCGGCTCCGGCCTCGGCGTTCAGAATCCGGTCGGCATCCGTCTGATCATCGAGCAGGCTAAGGTGCCGGTGCTGGTCGATGCCGGCGTCGGCACCGCGTCGGACGCCGCCATCGCCATGGAGCTCGGCTGCGACGGCGTGCTGATGAACACCGCCATCGCCGAGGCGAAAGACCCGATCAAGATGGCGCGGGCCATGAAGCTCGCCATCGAAGCAGGGCGCTTGTCCTATCTCGCCGGCCGGATGCCGAAGAAGCTTTACGCCGATCCGTCTTCGCCGCTGGCTGGGCTGATTTGAGCGGCCTCACTTAAGAACGAACAAAAGGAATGCAGGGATGAAGGTGCACGGGTTCTTCCGCTCGTCCGCGAGCTATCGGCTGCGCATCGCGATGGCGCTCAAGAACGTCGCCGCCGAACAGGTGTCGGTGCACATCTCGCGGCCCGGCGGCGGCGACCAGTTCCAGCCGGCGTTCGGCAAGCTCAATCCGCAATTGCTCGTGCCGGTGGTGGAGGATGGGGGCAACGTCCTGATCCAGTCGCTCGCCATCCTGGAATATCTCGAGGAGACCCATCCGTCGCCGGCGATCCTGCCGAAAGACCCGGCCGGCCGCGCGCGCGTGCGCGGCCTCGCCATGGTGATCGCCTGCGAGATGCATCCGCTCAACAATCTGCGCGTGCTGAATTATCTGACGGGCACGCTGGGCGCGTCGGAAGACGCCAAGCTCGCCTGGTATCGCCATTGGGTGAAGCTCGGCTTCGACGCGCTGGAACCGATGCTGGCCGCGAGCCCGCATACGGGGACCTATTGCCACGGCGAGACGCCGACCGTCGCCGACATTTGCCTGGTCCCGCAAGTGTTCAACGCCAAGCGCTTCGAGTGCCCGCTCGGCGATTATCCCACCATCATGCGGATTTATGAGGCGTGCGAGAAACTGCCGGCTTTCGCCGCCGCGCATCCCTCCCGCCAGCCCGACGCCGCTTAGGCGGCGGGCGGCAAGAGCCCGACGCCGTTAAAGCAGCTTATTGGTCGTCGTCCTTGCGGGCGGCGGCTTGGATGTCCTGCAGGCGGATCCAGCCGGGCGAGCCGCGCGGCAGCATCTTCTCCGCCCTGGCGGCTTGCAGGCGCGCCTCGCGCTTGTTGCCGCGCGCCAGCGCCGCTTCGGCCGACGACAGCGCGCTCATGCCGAGCTGGTCGTCGCGGCCGTAGGCGATGGCGAGCTGCGACCAGGCGAAAGCGTTGAGCGGCTCGCGTTGCGTCGCGCGGCGCAGATGGGTGATGGCTTCCTTGTTGAGCGTGGGATCGGCGCGCTCGATCATCGCCTGGGCGAGGCCGACGCGCAAAGTCGCCTCGTTCGGCATCAGCTCGACGGCTCTGCGATAGGGCGCGATCGCTTCCGCGCCGCGGCCGTTCTCGAACAGCATCTGGCCCTTCAACTCTTGGAAATAGGCGTTGTTCGGCTCTTCGGCGATCAGTTCGTCGATCATCGGCAAGGCGCGCTTCATGTCCGGCAGGCGGTAATAGGCGATGGCGCGGGCGTAGCGCGCGGCCACGCTCTTGTCGTCTTCCTTGTAACGCGACAGCGTGGTCGCCGGAGACAGGATGAAGCCGGTGAACTTGGCGATCATGCGCTTATGCATCTCGATGTTCTCCGGCGTGTCCGGCGTGTCGGAGAATTTCGAGCGGGCGATCTGAGCGTCCACCGCCTCGATGCGGTCGCGGGTCAGCGGGTGAGTCCGCATATAGGGGTCTTGCTGGCTCGTGTTCAGCAGCTCCTGGCCGGACAGGATGTGGAAGAACTCGCCCATGCCGCGCGCCGACTGGCCGGTCTCCTCGAGGTAGCGCATGCCGGCCTGGTCGGCGGAGGATTCCTGCGTGCGGCTGAAAGAGAACAGGCTGCTTTGCGCCGCGCCGATGCCGCCGGTCATCACCGCCATGCCCGCGCCGCCGCCGCCCGCCACCGCCGCGCCGGCGCCGACGATCATGGCGAGGATGGTGGCGATCGAGGCGTCTTTCAAGCGGTCTTGCAGGCGCGCGAGATGGCCGCCCGAGATATGGCCGGTTTCGTGGGCGATCACGCCGATCACCTGGTTCGGCGTCTTGCTGCGCATCAGCAGGCCGGTGTGGAAGAACATGTTCATGCCGCCGGCGACGAAGGCGTTGATCGAGGAATCGTTGATCAGGTAGATGTCGACGTCGGCGGCGTTGAGGCCGGCGGCTTCAAAGAGTGGCGAGGCCCAGGCGCGGATGGTATTTTCGATCTCGGCGTCGCGGATCAAGCGCGGCGCGGCGGCGGCTTGGGCGGCGCCGGCGGTCAGCGTGATCGCGGGCGCGCCGTCCCAGCGCAGCCCGTTCCACGTCAGGCCGAGCGGCGTTAAGGCGACCGAACCGGCGACGACACCGGCGCATAGGGATTTGATGATTTTCCGCACGCATTCCGCTCCAAAGCTTCCCCCCCAAGGTAGGTATGCGGCTCCGCTGCGTCAATCCGCCGTGGGGTCTTCGGCCGCCGTCAAAGGCTTGGCTTGCCTTGCAATTGCCGCAATTGGCCTGGCCGCGTGCAGCGACGCCAGCAGGCCGAAAGAGGGCGAATTGGGCTTCGTCCCCGGTTTCATCGGCGGCGTGGCGGCGGACGAGCCGCGCGCCGCCCTGGTCGGCCGCGACGTCCTCTCGGCTGGCGGAAACGCGATGGACGCGGCGGTCGCGGTCTATTTCACCATGGCGGTGACGCGTCCGTCGGTCGCCGGTCTGGGCGCGTCGGGCCAATGCGTCTTGTTCAACGAGAAGGCCAAGCGGGTCGAGGCGCTGGACTTCGCCGCGCCGCAGGGCGTGCCCGGCGGGCCGCGGGGCATGTACGCGTTGCACGCCAAATACGGCCGTTTGCGCTGGGAGCAGATGGTGACGCCGGCGGAGAATCTGGCGCGTTTCGGCTTCCTCGCCTCGCGCGGATTCGTCCGCGACCTGGCGGCGGCGAGCGCCGTCCTGGCCGATAATCCGGCGCTCGCGCGGCTCTATGCCGGCCCCGGCGGGCGGATGCCGGCCGAAGGCGACCGCATGACCCAGCTCGATCTCGCCGCCACGCTCGGCCTGCTGCGCCGCGCGCCCGGCGAGTTCTACAGCGGCGCGTTCCTGCAATCCTACGTCGCCGCCGCGCAGGCGGCCGGCATCGCCTTGACCCCCGAGGCGATGCGGGGCTATGCGCCGCAGTTCCGCGAAACGCTTCAGGTCAGGCATGACCTGCTGATCCATCATTTCGCGCCGACGCCGGGCGGCGCGGTCGCTTCGCGCATGTGGCAGGCGCTTGCCGTCGACGGACAATATCGCGCGGCGGCGCCCGCCGCGCGGCCGGCGCTTCTCGCCGAAACGCAAGCCAAGGCGGTCGCGGCTGCGACGCTGGGCCTGAACGAGATGCCGCTCAGCGCGCCGCAAGCGGGCGCGAGCTTCGTCATCGCCGACCAGGACAGCAACACTGTCGCCTGCGCCTACAGCATGGGCCGGGCGTTCGGCAGCGGCAAGGTGGCGGGCGACAGCGGCATCGTCCTTCCGGCGCCGATCGCGGGCGGCGAAGCGCTCGCCGTCGCGCCGATGCTGAGCATCAACCCGCGGGTCAACAAGATGTTCTTCGCCGCCGCGAGCGCGGGCGGCGCGCCCGCGCCGGCCGCCGAAATTTTGGTGGCGCTTGGCGCGATGGTCGAGGCCAAGCCTTTGGCGGACGCTCTGGCTGCGCCGCGCAGCCATTGGATTTCATCCGGCCGCGTCGCCGTCGAACCGCAGATTCCGCTGGCCACGGTCAACGCTTTCCATTGCCCGGAAGGCTTGATCTCGCCGGGCGCGGAAAAGCCGGAGGCCGTGTGCGGCATCGAGGCCGATCGGCGCGGTTTCGGCCTGGCGACGCGCTGATGCCCGCATTCAAGCGCGCTTCATGCTGAAAGCCTCGGCGCGCGGCCGCATCTCGCCCTTCATCGTGATGGAGGTGATGCGCGCCGCCCACGCGCGCGCGGCGGCGGGCGGCGACGTTATCCATCTCGAAGTCGGCCAGCCGTCGACCGGCGCGCCGCGCGCCGTGATCGCTGCGGCGCAAGCGGCGCTGGTGGAGGACAAACTCGGTTATACCGAAGCGCTCGGTTTGCCGCGCTTGCGCGCGCGGATCGCGCTGCATTACGGCGAGACCTACGGCGTCGAGGTCGATCCGGCGCGCGTCGTCGTCACCACCGGCTCGTCGGGCGCGTTCCTGCTGGCGTTTCTCGCCGCGTTCGACGCGGGCGACCGGGTGGCGCTCGCCGAGCCCGGCTATCCGGCTTATCGGAACATCCTGCGCGCGGTCGATGTCGCGCCGGCCGCGTTGCCGGCGACCTTGGCGGACGCCTTCCAGCCGACGCCCGCCTTGTTGGCGGCGGCGCATGCGCGCGATCCGCTGGCCGGCCTGATCGCCGCGTCGCCGGCCAATCCGACCGGCAGCATGATGACGCCGGCGGCGCTGGCGGCGGTCGCCGCCTGGTGCCGCGAGAACGGCGTGCGCTTCGTCTCCGACGAGATCTATCACGGCATCGTTTATGGCGCGCCAGCGGAGACGGCTCTCGCGTTCGATCCCGAGGCCATCGTCATCAACAGCTTCTCGAAATACTTCTCGATGACCGGCTGGCGTCTCGGCTGGATGATCGTGCCGCCGGATTTGACGCGCGCCGTCGAATGCCTGGCGCAAAACCTGTTCATCTCGCCGCCCACCCTGGCGCAGATCGCCGCCGTCGCGGCGTTCGACAGCCATGAGGAATTGCGGGCCAACGTGGCGCGCTACGCACGCAACCGCACCGTTCTGATGGACGGGCTGGCCGCCGCCGGGCTGGATCGTCTCGCGCCGGCGGACGGGGCCTTCTATCTCTATGCCGATGTCAGCGGGGTCGCCGCCAGCAGCACGCAATTCTGCGCGCGGATGCTGGCCGAAACGGGGATCGCCGCGACGCCGGGCGTGGATTTCGACGAGGCGCGCGGCGAGAGCTACGCGCGCTTCTCCTTCGCCGGCAGCGAAGCCGACATGCGCGAAGCCGCGCGCCGGCTGAAAGCCTGGCTCAAGCCATAGCGTCGGCCCTTGAAGAAAAAAGCCGCGCATCTCGCGATGCGCGGCTTTTTATTTTTGAAGGGGCGGCAGGCTATTCCGTCAGCCGCTGCCACCAGCCCTTGCGCTTCGGCGCGTTGGGATCTTCCGCAGGCTCCGGCGTCGCGGCGGGAACGGCCGCGACGGGCTCGGGCTGTGGCGCGGGGGCGGCGTAAGCCATCGGCGCGATCTGCGCGACCGGATCGGCGGCCGGCGGTTCTGCCGCAGTCTCGGCGGAGCGCCAAGCGGGCTGCGCGTCCGAGCGCGAGTCGGTTTCAGAGCCGGCGGCTAGATCGTCGCCGCCATTCTCTTCGCGCGGCGCGCGTTCGCCATTCGGAGCATCGTTCGGCGCGCCATCGCGGCGGCGGCGGCGTCCGCCGCGCTTGCCGCGCCGGCGGCGCTTGCGATCGCCGTTTTCGCCGTTGTCGCCGCCATTGTCGTTGGAGACATCGTCGCTGCCGTCGCTCTCACCGGCGTCGCCGGCATTCGAGGCCGGATCGCCGCTTTCTTCGCCAGCGAAAGCCGCTTGCTCGCCTTCGGCTCCCTCGTCGCCGCGCGGGGCGCGGGCAGGGCGGTCCTCGCGTTCGTCGCCGCGCCGACGACGACGGCGGCGGCGTTTGCCGCGGCGTTCGCCGCCATCTTCGCCGCGTTCCTCGGCATCCTCGCCGGCTTCGCGGCCGGTCTCGCGCGTTTCGGGCGCGGCCTCGGCGTCTTCCTCCTCGATCTCCTCGTCGATCAGATCGTCTTCGGGATCGGGCACGACCGGCTCGACGGTGCGGACCGGCGGCGGGTTGGTCTGGGCCTTGAGGCGGTCGATCTTGAAGTCGGGCGGGATCAGGCTGTCGTCGGTGCCGACGAAGATGCGGAAGTCGTAGCGCGCTTCGAGCGAAGCGATGACCGAGCGCTTGTGGTTCATCAGGTAGATGGCCACGGCGGTCGGCACGCTCAGCTTCACTTCGCTGGCGCGGCGGCGGATGCCTTCTTCTTCCAGGCCGCGGATCACGTGAAGCGCCGCCGATTCGGTCGAGCGGATGACGCCGGTGCCGGCGCAATGCTTGCAGATTTCGGTCGAGGCTTCGAGGAAGCTCGGGCGCAGGCGCTGGCGCGACAGCTCCAACAGGCCGAAGGCGCTGATCTTGCCGATCTGGATGCGCGCGCGGTCGATCCGCATCGCTTCCTTCAGGCGCTTCTCGACCGTGTGCTGGTTGCGCGACTCCTCCATGTCGATGAAGTCGATCACGATCAAGCCGGCGAGGTCGCGCAGGCGGAGCTGGCGGGCGATTTCCTCGGCCGCCTCCAGGTTGGTCTTGTAGGCCGTCTCTTCGATATTGCGCTCGCGCGTGGCGCGGCCCGAGTTGACGTCGATCGAGACCAGGGCTTCCGTCGGATTGATGACGATGTAGCCGCCGGACTTCAGCGTGACGACAGGATTGTGCATCGCGTCGAGCTGCGTCTCGATCTGGTAGCGGTGGAACAGCGGGATTTCCGGGTCGCGATACTGCTGCACCTTGCGCGCGTGGCTCGGCATCAGCATCCGCATGAATTCCTTGGAGACGCGGTAGCCCTCGTCGCCCTCGACGAGAACCTCGTCGATGTCCTTGCTGTAATGGTCGCGGATCGAGCGCTTGATCAGCGAGGCTTCCTCGTAGACCGGCGCGGGTGCGATGGACTTCAGCGTCAGCTCGCGCACTTCGTCCCATTGGCGGACGAGATAGTCGTAGTCGCGGCGCAGTTCGGCCTTGCTGCGCTCCACCGCGGCGGTGCGCAGGATGACCGCCATGCCTTCGGGAATCTCCAACTCGTCGAGATGGGCCTTGAGGCGCTTGCGGTCGGCGGGGTTGCTGATCTTGCGGGAGATGCCGCCGCCGCGCGCGGTGTTGGGCATCAGCACGCAATAGCGGCCGGCGAGCGACAGATAGGTGGTCAGCGCCGCGCCTTTGTTGCCGCGCTCTTCCTTGACGACCTGGACCAGCAGGATCTGCCGGCGCTTGATGACGTCCTGAATCTTGTAGTGGTGGCGGCTGCGGCTGCGGCCGCGGCGACGTTCGGCGGCGGCGCTCTCCACCTCGGCCTCGACCTCGTCGGCGCCGCCGACGACTTCGACCGGCTTGGGCGCGCCGTCGCCGACTTCGGCAATATCGGCTTCGGCGATGTCGTCGCCGTCTTGATGATCGCCGTGCTGGTCGTCCTCGGAGGCGTCCCCGTTCAGCAACTGGCCGTCGGCGATCTCGGCGCTGGCGACGACGTCGCCCTCGCCCGGCGGATTGTCGAGCGCCATGCTGGCGGGGCGGTCTTCCGCTTGCGTCGCGCTGTCGTCGCTCGCGGGCGCGGCTTCGGGGGCCGGCGCGGGCGGCAGATCTTCGGCGAGGGGCGCATCTGTCGCCGCCGGCTGCGCGGTCTCGACCGCGTAAGCGGAGGGCTGCTCGCTCGGCTCCTGCGCGTGACCGTCATGCGCGTGATCGTCGTGCGCGTGGTTCTCATGCGCGCCGTCCCGCTCCGCAGCGTGCGCATGATCGTGGCTATGCTCTTGGCCGTCATGCTCATGGGCATGATCGTGGCCGTGATCCTCGGCGAAGCCGTGATCGTGATCCGGCTGCTCGGCTTCGCGCGTGATCGGCTCGTCGTCCGGCTCGGGGCCGAAATCGGCGTCGTCGCCGCCGCCGAAGCCGCCGGAGCGGCGCTGCTCTTCGAGCAGGGCGGCGCGGTCGGCTGCCGGGATTTGATAATAGTCGGGATGGATTTCGCTGAACGGCAGGAAGCCGTGGCGATTGCCGCCGAAATCGACGAAGGCGGCTTGCAGCGAAGGCTCCACCCGCGTGACTTTCGCGAGGTAGATATTGCCCTTGAGCTGCTTCTTGGTCGAACTTTCGAAATCGAATTCGTCGAGACGGGTGCCGTTCGCGATGACCACCCGAGTTTCCTCGAGGTGGGTCGCATCGATCAGCATGCGCTTAACCATTTATCCTTATGCTCCGCGACGCACCTACGGGCTGCGCGCCATATCGGGGCGCGCGCCGGCGGTGTGCGTCGTCAATCTGCGAAGCTGGCGGCGTCTCGTCTCGACCCGCGTGACCTGGAAACCCTATGGCTGGGAATCGGGAGACGGGGAGGGCGGAGGGCGCCGCGACCCCTCCGACGGCGGCCGGGAGGCCGGAGATGCCGGAGGGCAAGCTTCAGGGTTCACACGACTCCTGACTGTCTGAGCGCGCCTCGAACCATACGACGGCGCTTGTGCCGTCCGGTCCGTGCCGCGCCGCCATTCTCAGCCGACGCCCGATTTTTCGCGACTTTCATTCGCAATTCGCCGGACGAAGGCGGCCAAGAACGGCCGACTGGAGTTATTCCGCCATCAAAATAATCGCATAAGTGATTTTCCACAATCGGTTAATCCGACATGACCGAGGCGAGGGCGGGGGCTTTCCCGGTTGCCGCTGGCCATTGCGCAACGCTATATCTAGCGGCCAGTCATGGGTAGGTCGCGATATATGCTGGAGTTTCAGAGCGAAGCGGGAGACGGCGAGCGGCGCGGCGCGGCGCTCTCGGCGCGCGCCCGATGGGCGTTTCTCGCCTTCGGCTTGATGCTCGCCGCGTTCGCCGGCCTGGAAAGCGCGCCGGCGTCCGCCCAGACGGGGCCGACCGTGCTGGGCGTGCGGATCGGCGGCAACCCGGCGGCGACCCGTTTCGTGCTGGAAATGACCCAGGCGGTGAAACCCGAGGTCTTCACCCTCGGCAATCCCTATCGCGTCGTCGTCGATCTGCCGGAGGTCGCCTGGACCCTGCCGCCCAACGACGTCGGGGCCAAGGGCGGGTTGGTCGAGGGCTTCCGCTTCGGCCTGTTCGAGGCCGGCCGTTCGCGCCTGGTGATCGACGTCAATTCGCCGGTGGCGGTGAAGGCGGCCTTCGTCATCGAGCCGCGCGAAGGCTTCCGCCATCGCTTGGTGCTCGATCTCGAGCGGGTGGCGACGGCGGCCTTCCAAGACCAGAATCCCGCCGGGCCCCAAAGTCCCAGGGGCCCGCAGGCGCAACCGGTCCAGAGCGCGGCGGCGGCGCAAGCCGCGGTC
>JBKBHI010000014.1:0-61136 GCA_046297835.1 Alphaproteobacteria bacterium
CCGCTCAGCCCGGCTCGGCCAGCAACAGGCCGGCGTCGCGCGCTTTCACCACGGCTTCGGTGCGGTTCTTCGCGCCGAGCTTGCGCAGGATGCGGCGGGTGTGGAGCTTCACCGTCACCTCCTGCAGGCCGATCAGACGGCCGATCTCCTTGTTGGTCGCGCCGGTGGCGAGCTGGCGCAGCACTTCGGCCTCGCGCTCGGTCAAGCTGCGGCCCGGCCCCGGCGCGGCCGCCGTTTCCGGCTTGAAAGTCGCGTCGGCGAAGCGCAAGGCGATGTCGGCCGGCACGCTGCTGCCGCCCGCCAGCACCAGCCGCATGGCGGCGACGATGGCGTCGCGCGGCAGGGTCTTGGGCAGGAAGGCGCGCGCGCCGAGCGAGAGGGCATGGAAGGCGGCGCGCTCGTCGGTGTCGCCCGACAACACGACGACCGGCGCGGCGATGCCGGCGGCGGCGAGGCGCGCCAGGCCGTCGCCGCCCGCGCCGTGGGGCAGATGCCAGTCGAGCAGCACGACATCGAACGCCGGCGTCGCCGCCATGCCGTCGATCTCGTCGAGCGAAGCGGCGAAGGCGAGCGCGGCGTCGGGCATGTCGCGCGCGACATAAAGCTCGAGCGCGTCGCGAAAGGCCGGATGGTCGTCGGCGATGAGGATGCGCATCTTTGGCAGGCAGGACATGAAAGGAACGCGGCTGATACCGAGTTTCGCGCCGTTCCCGCCCCTCCGTCCACGGCTATCCGCCGCCGAAGGTTCGCTTTTCGCGAGAAAGACCCGCCTAAAATCGAAGACTTCGCCCAAAATGAAACCGCCGGCTCTCGCGAGCGCGGCGGTTTTGTTTTGCCAGATAACGCGCGAGGCGCGCGGCGTCAGATCACGCCCTTGCGCGGACCGGCGACCAGCCAGATCAGGAAGCCGACGACCGGCAGGATGATGACCAGCAGGATCCAGAACACTTTCGCGCCGGTGCTGGCCGAGCTGCCCGCGACATGCAGGATCGCCCAGATGTCGAGGGCGAGGACGATGAGGCCGAGAATGCCGGACAGTTCGAACATGGATCGGGGGTCCTTTTGAGTGAAGAGCGGCGCGCCGCGCCGGATGCGGCAAGTCTATGAACGCCGCGGCGACGAAAAGAGTTCCCAAGATTGCCAGCCGCCGAACCTTGCGACAAGATCGGCGTTGATCGTTCCCTGGACGCGACATTCGCCCGTCGCCTAAAGCCTGTCGCCCCACTCGTCGCCCGCCGTCGCCGCATCCGTCCTTCGAATCCCCGATCCCGTCGCCGGATACCGTCATGACCGATTCCGCGCTCGTCATCCTCTGGATCGCCGGCCTTTACGCCGGCGCGGGCCTGCTCGTCGCCGTGCCTTTCGCCATGACCGGCGCGCCGAGCCTGGTCGGCCGCGCCCCGGTCACGGCCGGCGCGCGGCTGCTGCTGATTCCCGGCGCGGCGCTGCTGTGGCCCTTCGTGCTCAAACGCTGGCTCGGAGAGCCGCTATGAGGCCCCTGTGAGGCCGCTGTGAGAAGGTCGCATCGCGCCGCCCATCGCGCCGTCTGGCCGCTGCTGACGCTCGGCCTCGGCGCGGCGCTAGCGCTGGCGCTCGTCCTGCGGCCTCCACCGGAGATCGCGCCCGACGCGGCGGCGGCCGGCACGAGCGCCGAGGCGTCGAACGAACCCGGCAAATTCACCGTGCTCGAGGTGCTGGAATGAGCGCCGGTTTCCAGGCGGTGCAGTGGAACGCCGCCAAGCTGCGCTACGACGCGATCCTGCTCGGCCTCGTCGCGCTCTACATCGGCGGCTTCATGGCGGTCTCGATCGCGCTCGCGCCGCCGGCCGACCGCTCGGCCTGGATCGACCTGCGCATCAAAGCCTTCGGCACCTGCGCCTTCCTGATGCTGAGCGCCGCGCTCGCCATCGGGCCGCTCGCCCGATTGAACGCGCGCTTCCTGCCGCTGCTTTACAACCGCCGCCATCTTGGCGTCGCGACGTTCATCGTCGCGCTGCTGCACGCCGGCTTCATGATCGAATGGTATCTGCTCGAAAGCGACATCGCGAACCTCGCCGGCGAGCTGACGAGCTGGGGCGACTATCTCAATTTCCCCGCCGGCTTTCCGTTCAAGACGCTCGGCCTGATCGCGCTGCTGACGATGCTGATCATGGCGGCGACGAGTCACGATTACTGGCTCGCGGCGCTGACGCCGCCGGTGTGGAAGGGGATCCACATGGCGGTCTATCTCGCGTACGGCGCGGCGGCGCTGCATGTGGCGCTCGGCGCGATGCAGAACAACCGCCACCCGCTGGTCCCGATCCTGCTGTTCGCGCTGGTCGGCGCGGTGGCGCTGCTGCATCTGCTGGCCGCACGCCAGGAAGCGGCGGGCGACACCGGCGCGGAGACATCCCCCGGTCCCGATGGGGGCTGGCTCCATGTCGGCGCGGCGGACAGCATTCCCGACGGGCGCGCGCGCATCGTGTCGGCGGCGGGCGGCGAGCGCATCGCGGTGTTCCGCGACGGCCGCATCGTCTCGGCGGTGAGCAATCTCTGCGCCCATCAGAACGGCCCGGTCGGCGAGGGCCGCGTCGTCGACGGCTGCATCGTCTGCCCGTGGCACGGCTACGAATATCGCGTGGAAGACGGCTGCGCGCCGCCGCCCTTCGCCGAAAAGCTCGCGACCTATCCCGTGCGTCTGCGCGGCGCTATCATCGAGGTCGCGCCGACGCCCCTGCCGCCGGGAACGCGCGCCTTCCTGACATTGTCCTGAGAGAGCACCATGGCCGACAAATCCCCCAACTGGATCGATGTCGGCGATGCCGCCGCACTCGCGAAAACGCCGCTGCAACCGGTGACGGCGGGCCGCGCGGCACTGGCGCTCTCTTTCAAGGACGGCCAATGGGGCGCCGTCTCGAATCTCTGCAACCATGTCGGCGGACCGCTCGGCGAGGGCGAGATGGATGGCGATTATCTCGTCTGCCCCTGGCATTACTGGAAATTCCACCGCGCCACCGGCAAGGGCGAGCCGGGCTTCGAGGCCGATTGCGTGCCGGCCTATCCGGTGAAGATCGAGGCCGGCCGCGTGCTGGTCGATGTGGCGAACGCGACCAAGCGCGGGCTGCTGCCGCATCCGCCGCATCCGCTGGAGCGCGAACCCAAGCGCGAACCGGGCCCGCTGCGCCTCGCCGGCATTTCGACGACGGCGATGGACGGCGCGCATCCGCGCTTCTCCGGCTCCGACCATCTGCTGCAAGCCGCGCTCGACGCGGCGAAGGCGCAAGGCGCGGAGACCAAGCTGATCACGCTCAACGATCTGAAGTTCCGCGCCTGCGAGGGGTTCTATTCCAAGGCGGCGCAAGCCTGCACCTGGCCCTGCTCGATCACGCAGATGGACAAGGCCGACGAGATGGACCAGGTCTATGACGCGCTGGTCCATTGGGCCGACGCGGTCATCGTGGCGACGCCGATCCGCTGGGGCACCGCCTCGTCGCTCTATTTCAAGATGGCCGAGCGGCTCAACTGCGTGCAGAACGCGCAGACCATCGCCGACAAGGTGCTGATCCGCGACAAGGTGGCGGGCTTCATCATCGTCGGCGGGCAGGACAACGTGCAGATGGTGGCGGGCCAGATGCTCGGCTTCTTCGCCGAACTGGGATTCCTGTTTCCGCAATTTCCCTACATCGCCCATTCGCGCGGCTGGTCGCACGAGGATATGGAGAAGAACGTCGAGATCGTGCGCGAATCGACGGAGCTGGCCGAAGGGGCGGCGGAATTGGCGAAGCGGTGTTTGGCGCTCGCCGAGCGGCTGATTCAAACCTGCGAGACGCTACGGAGCGTCGAAGGCGGCGGGCGCAAGGCGCACCCGATCGAGACGACGCATGGGGAGCGGGCTTAGTCAGGAAGCCCCAATGAACGGCCACACACAAACTCTACGCTTACGCCGTTAGCCTTTAGTGAGTCTTTGTAATTAAGCCAATCACTGTCCGTAGCATTCACTACGATTGCCTTACCCTTTAGTGCAACAGCGACAAATTTGCGGTCCGATGGGTCAAAAGCTTCAAGTGCAGGATCGTCGGGAAATTCCTCATACACCCGGGTCGCATGAGGTGTAATTTCAACTCGTTCAACTTTTCCCGAATAATCCATTAGCACTTGTTGAAAAAAACGGTCCCCAACTCCCGGCTGGCCACGCGGATTTAAATGACGCCGGTACTCTCTTATGATTTCACCACCACTATCAACAATAACTCTGCCTCGCTCCACTATTTCATTGAGAGCTTCAAGTGCGTTAAGCCGACATTCTTTAGAAACGTGAATAGCGTCTCCTCCGTTTGCGACAATAGGCACATTTGAATCAACAACGCGTCGCTTCATATTAAGTCACTCGTTTTAGGCGAGCTTTCTCCGCCGCATAAGCTTCACCAAAAGCATCGCCCATAAAATTTGTTGGCCAGTTACGAATCACACCCAACAAATCAACTTCGAGATGAGAAAGCTTTGATGCGCCATCAACGACATCGCAAAAAAACAAACTCACGTCATCATGGGAAATTTTTTCTTCTGCGATCCGGCGCTGTAATCGCAGCAGCAAATGTTCGGAGTGACTCTCGATTACAACCTGAACATTTCTATGTACGGCAGCATTAATAATGACGTCCGCTAAATGCGCTTGCGCCAATGGATGCAAATGAATTTCCGGCTGTTCGAGAATGACCGTCGCCCCTTCAGGGACATACTGAAGCAACGTAACCACCGGCAATACTTGGGAGACACCGAAGCCAACATCAGTCAAGAGAGCTTCCGTTCCTCCCTTACGGGTCTGAACTTTCGCCATCCAACGATTAGATCCCTCGGCAATTTCTTCGACTTTAAAATTATTGATGAGCCCCATTTCACGCAGCCAAAAGGCTATCATTTCTTGGAAAGGCTTTAGCTTTCCGCGGTGAACTCGATTGCGCGTTTCTTTCGCTGCAGTAGCCGCCAAAATTGCATCGATCGCCTTTTCTCCACGGAGCCCAACATCACGTGGACGCGAACGAGCCCAGAGATAATCGCGTCTTGGGTATTCACGTAAAGGTCCAAGGTAGAAAATATTGTCTATCTGCTCTTCAAACGCGGCTTCTAAATCCGACAAAAACGATGCGTTCTGAAAATACGTCCTCGCTTGGTCAGGGAAAGCATAAGACTTAATGGGTCCTGGCAACTGCCATGGCCGACCTGTCGTTCGCACAAACTTAAAACTTTTACCTTTCGAGGTAAGCTCGTAGGCGGAATCGTTAGAGGTCTTAGAAGCCAAACGGAAACGAACACCATCAATCTCGTATTCTAATGTTTCTGCAGATGCGCCCATCTCTTTAGCGCGCACCTCGCCGCTAATTCTTATGTCCTTACTTTTAGCTAAGCTATCTGTCCGCTTGGCAGATGGATCGATCAGCACCAATTCCTTGTCGCGTGCAAATTCAAGAGTCCACGAAAGCCTTTCATCTTCTTTGTGCTTAAAAATAATATCCTTGTAGACACCAAGATTGACGTACGAGCCGTTAAGATCGAGGGAAATTGCTCGATCTGTCGTTTCCTTCGTCTGCTTTAGAAGCAGCAAGAATTGAATAAGGCTGGACTTACCGGATGAATTGCCCCCGAAAAGTCCGGTTATTTTCCCGAACTTTAAGTTGGCGCGATCCCAGGTTTTAAAATTGGTGAAATTAAGCTGCCGAAGCATTCATATCCCTCAAAATTGGTGTCCCCGGCGAGATTCGAACACGCGGCCTCAGGATTAGGAATCCTGCGCTCTATCCGGCTGAGCTACGGGGACACTGGGGCTGAGATTACGCTGACGGGCCAGGCTTAATCAATCCGGGCGCGCCGCCCACTCCATAACGTAAAAGCGCGGCCCCTGATCATTCAGAGCGCCCGCGCTTCGCGCATTCGGCGATGGTTGGGCCGGCTTATTTCCCCAGCGGAATCGCGTAGGTCGCGAGCAGCACTTCGGTGCCGGGGTTCTGCTCGGTCAGGCCGGCGTTCGACAAATGGTAGAATTGCAGGCCGGCGCGCACGCCGTTGTCGAACTGGTAATTGACCGCGAGGGCCGAGCGGAATTCGACCGGCGAGCCGAGGTCGCGGCCGTCGCCGCGCGCGTAGAGCCCGACGGCGATGGACGGCGTGACGACCCAATGGTCGCTCAGCTTGAGATCGTAGGCGATGCCGGCATAGCCGTAGACCGCGCTATCGAGCGTGCCCATGACGCCGGCGAACGGGTTGAACAGCCACAGCTTCTTGCCCGAGAGATATTCGAGCTGGAAGGCGGCGGTCGAATCCTCGTTCTGCACCACGTCGTAGGCGCCGACGCCGAAGCTGAGCAGGTCGCGGTCGGCGGCGCGCGCCGCGTGCGGCGCGAGCGCGCCGGCGAACAGCGAACCGCAGAGCACCGCCGCAGCGCCCAAGCGGGACGCGCGCATCAGCGACGAAACCAACGACATCGAGAAATCCCCCCAAGACCGGTCGCGCCGCCAGGCCCCTGGACGCGCCGGAGCGGAGTGTATGCCGGCGCTAACGGGCTGAAAAGCCCCGTTTTTCGGGGCTTGCGGGCCGGCCGGGCGTTAAGCTCGGGTTCCGCACCCTGGCGTCCGATCAGGCTTTGAAGGCCTTGAACTTCTCGGTGGCGGCGACGAGCGCCCGGCGGATGCCCGGCTCGGTCGCGGCATGGCCGGCGTCCGGCACCACGACATAGTCGAGGCCGCCATGCGCGCCCCAACTGTTGGAATGCGGCCAGGCGCGCACCAGCTCGTCGGCGGTGCGGATCGGGCAGACGATGTCGTAGCGGCCCTGGACGATGACGGCCGGGATCGGCGCGAGCTTGGCGGCGTTCTCCAGCAGCGAATTTTTCGGCAGGAAAATGTCGTTCACGAAGTAATGCGCCTCGATGCGCGCCAGGCCGAGCGCCATCACGTCCTTGCCGAACTCCGTCACCGTGTCGGGCGAGGGCAGCAGCGTCGAGCAGGCGCCCTCATACGTGCTCCAGGCGCGCGCCGCCGGCATATGCACCGCCGGATCGGGATCGACCAGCCGCTTGTGATAGGCGCGCAAGAGGTCGCCGCGCTCGTCCTCCGGCAGGAAGCCGGCGAACTTGCGCCAGGCTTCGGGGAAGATCGTCCGCATTTCGTAAAGGAACCAGTCGATCTCCCACTGGCGGCAGAGGAAGATGCCGCGCAGCACCAAGCCGATGCAGCGCGCCGGATGCGCCTGGGCGTAGGCGATGGCGAGCGTCGAGCCCCAGGAGCCGCCGAACACCAGCCAGCGCGACACGCCGAGATGTTCGCGCAGCGTCTCGATGTCATCGATGAGATGCGGCGTGGTGTTGTCGCGCAATTCGCCGAGCGGCTGCGAGCGCCCCGCGCCGCGCTGGTCGAACACGATGATGCGGTAATGCGCCGGATCGAAATAGCGCCGATGGTCGGGCGAGGCCCCAGCCCCCGGCCCGCCATGCAGGAAGAGGGCCGGCACGCCGTCCGGATTGCCGCTGACCTCCCAATAGATCTTGTGCAGGCCGTCGACCGCGAGATGGCCGGAGGCGTGCGGCGCGACGGGCGGATAGAGCGGCGCGGAAGAGTGCGGACTGGACATGACGGCATCATAGGCGGGCGGCGGGCAACGGCAAGATCGGAGGAACGAAGCCGATATCCCCATCGTTACCAACGACGTCCGCACAGCCGTCATGGCCGCACTTGTTGCGGCCATCCACGACTTTCTTTTTGCGACGCCGCAAGGCGTGGATGCCCGGGACAAGCCCGGGCATGACGCGCAAGCGGGGCCCTTCTGTTTTTCGATCCGCCTCGGGTAAACTGCCGCCATGAAGCGTCTCCGCGCCCCCCTTCCGCTTCTGACCCTGGTGATCGCGCTCATGACGAGCCCTGCGGCGGCCTCGGCCGCGAGTCCCGCCCTGCCCGCCAATGGGCCCCGCCCGCTCGATGTCGGCGAGACGCGAAAAGCCGCCGAGATCGTCGATGCCGACACGGTGCGGCTCGATAACGGCAGGCAAGTCCGTCTGGTCGGGCTGCAGGGGCCGAAGCTGCCGCTCGGCCGGGCCAACTTCCGCGCCTGGCCGCTCGCGGCCGAAGCGCGCGAGCATCTCGTGCGGCTGATCGGCGACGCGCCGCTGACGCTGCATTTCGGCGGCGCGCGCGAGGACCGCCACGGCCGCATCCTCGCCCATCTGACGCGGCCCGACGGATTATGGATCCAGGGCGCGATGCTGGAGGCCGGCTACGCCCGCGTCTACACGTTCGACGACAACCGCAGCCTGATCCCCGAGATGCTGCGCCTCGAAGCCGCCGCGCGCGCGGCGCGGCGCGGCATCTGGGCCGACGCCTATTACCGCATCCGCGCGCCGGACGACCTCGCCGGCACGACCGACAGTTTCCAGATCGTCGAAGGCCGCGTGCTCGCCGTCGGACTGTCGCGCGATCGCGCCTTCCTCAATTTCGGCCCCGACTACAAAACCGACTTCACCGTCGCCATCGCCAAGCGCGACTACAAGAACTTCGGGCGCGGCTTCGATCCCAAGCGTTACGACGGCCAGACGGTGCGCGTGCGCGGCTGGGTCGAGGCGATCAACGGCCCGTCGATCGACGTCACCCACCCCGAACAGATCGAGGTGATCAAATGATGATCCGCCGCTTCCTCCCACTGCTGCCGCTCGCCGCCGCCGGCGCTTTGCTCGCCGCCTGCTCCACCAATCCCGCCACGGGCGACCGCATGTTCTCGCTGATGTCGCCGCAGGACGAGCAATCCATCGGCGATCAGGAGCACCCCAAGCTGGTGCAGCAGTTCGGCGGCCAATATGGCGACGCCGAAATCGTCCGCTACGTCGACAGCATCGGCCAATTGCTCGCGCGCACCTCAGAATTGCCGAACCAGAAGTTCAGCTTCACCGTGCTCGATTCCGACATCGTCAACGCCTTCGCGCTGCCCGGCGGCTATGTCCATATCTCGCGCGGGCTGATGGCGCTGGCCAACAGCGAGGCCGAGCTGGCCGGCGTGCTGGCGCACGAGATCGGCCACGTCACGGCGCGCCATTCGGCGCAGCGCTACAGCCAGGCGATGGGCGCGAACATCCTCTCGGCCGTGCTCGGCATGGGGCTCGGCAGCGTCGGCCAGCAGCTCGGCCAGGCTGCCGGCAGCTACTATCTCGCCAGCTATTCGCAGGACCAGGAATTCCAGGCCGACAGCCTCGGCGTGCGCTACTTGCGCCGCGCCGGCTACGATGTGCAGGCGATGGCCGATTTCCTCGCCTCTTTGCGCGCGCAATCGCAGCTCGAGGCGCAGCTCGCCGGCCTGCCGCCCGGCACGGTGGACGAGACCGACATCATGGCGAGCCATCCGCGCACGCTGGATCGCGTGCAGCGCGCCATGGCCGAAGCCGGCGGCGGCGCGCCGCCGAAAGACCCGATGCAGGCGCGCGACATCTACTTGCGCAAGATTCACGGCATGATCTACGGCGATTCGCCGGAGCAAGGATTCGTGCGCGGCCAGCGCTTCGTCCATCCGACGATCCGCTTCGCCTTCGAGGTGCCGCAAGGCTTCAAGCTCGCCAACCGGCCCGCGAGCGTGCAGGCGCGCGGGCCGAACGGCGCCGGCATCGTCTTCGACATGACCAAGGTCGGCGCCGGCTCGATGGCGAGCTACATCACCGGCACCTGGGGCCGCGGCGTCAACCTGCCGCAGCCCGAGACGATTACGATCAACGGCATGGAAGCGGCGACCGTGCAGTTCCGCGGCAACAGCAGCGCCGGGGCGCGCGACATCCGCCTGATCGCCATCCGCTTCGACGCCTCGCAAGTGGCGCGCTTCATCTTCATGACCGCGCCGCAACAGACCGCCGGGCTCAACGAGGCGCTGCGCACGACGACCTACAGCTTCAAGAAGCTGACGGCGCAGGAAGCCGCCGCGATCCAGCCACAGCGCGTGCAAGTCGTGCGCGTGCGCGCCGGCGACACAGTCGACAGCCTGGCCGCGCGGATGGCCTTCAATGAGCGCAAGACCGAGCGCTTCCGCGTGCTCAACGGGCTCGCCGCCAACGAAGGCGTGCGGGCGGGACAGCTGGTGAAGATCGTGGTCGAAGGCAGCGCCGGCGCGCCGCCGTCGTAAGATCAGCGCCGCTTAAGCGGCTCGCGTATCGTGACCCCGGCGCCGATTAAGCGGCGCGCGTGTCATGATACGGCACCAGCGCGATCAGCTCTTTGAGATAGCGCCTGGCCGATTCGGAGATGCCGGGGATGGTCGATTCGCGCGAGCCGGCGACCATCAGCGTGATGCCGCCGCGCATCGTGGCGAGCCAGTCGGCGACGTCCTGCGCCTCGGGATGGTCGGCGAGATCGACGGTGATGATCGGCTTCTTGCGGTCGCTCGCCATGTGCAGCGTGTGGCGGCTGCCCATGCCGGGCTTGCGCACATAAAGCAGCAGCACCGCGTCGGCCATCTTGATGTTGAGGCGATTGGCCTCGTTATGGTCGGGCGATTCGGTTTCGGTCAGCGGATAGCGCGCCGGAATCTCGCCGTCCTCGGCGCGCCGGCCGCGCGGGCAATAGCCGCCGCAGGCGACGCCGAGCGCCAGCGCCGCGTCGAGCGCGGCGCGATCGACGCCGGTCTCGCCCTCCGAGATGATCTGACGCAGATACCAATCTTGCTGCATGGCGGCCGTTCCTTGCCGTCGCGGACACGTCGCGACACTCGCAGCGAAGCACGGCTTTGGTTAAGCCGGGGTTAACGGGGTTTTGCCTTAATCGGGCTGATAACGAGCCTAGTCAGGCTGATAACGGCCGGCCGGGTCTTCCACCTCGATGACCCAGAGGTCGGGGTCGCGCGCGACGCGGCGCGCGATGTAAGCCTCGACCTCGTCGGTCGCCGCCGGCCCGTCGCCGAGCGCCGGCAGCCAGCGCCGCTTGCCGTCCGCGCCATATTCGCGCGCCAGCAGCAGCGCGCCGCGCGCGCCCTTGTCGATGCGCAGCAGCACCGCGCCGGCATCCTCGTCGCCGCGCTTGAGCACGACGAAGGGGATCGCCGCGAGATCGCATTTGCGCAATTGGGTCTGCACCCAGAAGCCGGTGCGCAGGCGCGGCTCGTCGTCGGTCATCGCCGTCTCATGCCGCCAACGTGCCGAGGAGAGCGCCATCCGCCGCGAAACAGGCGGCGAGGAGATGCCCGCCGAAGCCCGCGCCGCCGTCCACCGTGGCGCTATGCGCGCCCATCGTCACGCCCGCCTCGGCCGGCGCGCCGGTCGGTTTCGCGCCGCGCACGACGCGGCCATAGCCGTCGAACGGGGCCGCTTCGAGCGCGGCAAAGCCGGAGCCGCCCCACCACAGCGCGTCGTCCTGCGCCGAGAGCGGCCGCGTCGGATCGAGGCCGGCGCTGACGAACAGCAAGGATTGATCGGCGCTAAAGGCGGCGCGCTTGAGCGACGCCATGAAATCGGCATGGCCCGGCGTCCGGTTCATCGCCTGACGCAGCTTCTGGGTCCATTTGCCGATGGCGACCGCGCCCTGGCGCGTGACGCTGAGCCCCTCGTCGGCGACGCCGCCATAAGCGGTGATGGTCGCGCCGACGCCCTGGCCGAGCGTCCATTTCAGCACTTCGGCGGGATTGGTCGCGAATTGCAGCTGGAGCAGCTTGCTCCACATCTCTTCCTGGCAGCCGCGCAAGTAAACGAGATCGTCGGCGAACATGCGCGGCAAGGCGAGGAAACGGCGGCGGAACGCCATCAGCTCGTCCACCGTCTCGCGCACCGCGACGCCGCGGCCGAGATAATTGCCGAGATAGACGATGCGGTCGCCCGGCTCGACGCGGTCGGCGATCTGCTGATGGAGAACGGCGAGGCGCGCGGCCTCGCCATGGATGGCGGACACCGCCCAGACGCGGCGGACCGGGCAAGACGGCGGCCAGCGCAAGGTGGTGAAGACTGCGCTATCCGCCATGAAGCGCCATGAAACGCATTAGGACCATCCTCGAACGTGCGCGGCTCCTGGGCGGGAGCGATGACGCGACGGGATGGTAACGCCCGCCCGGCGATGATGCCAGCTTGGCGGGCGGAACTCAGGCGGCCTTGAGCATGTCTTCGAGACGCTGCATCGCCGCTTCGCGGTCGGTCTTTTCGACGGCCGCCAATTCGCGCGCCAAGCGGTCGAGCGCCGCTTCGTAAATCTGGCGCTCGCTGTAGGACTGGTCGGGCTGGCCGGCGTTGCGGTGCAGGTCGCGCAGCACTTCGGCGATCGAGACCGGATCGCCGGAATTGATCTTCGCCTCGTATTCCTGGGCGCGGCGGCTCCACATGGCGCGGCTCGTACGCGAGCGGCCCTTGAGCGTGGTCAGCGCCACGTCCATCTGCTGGCGCGACGAGAGCTTGCGCAGGCCGGACGCCTTGGCCTTCTCGATCGGCACGCGCAGCGTCATCTTCTCCTTGTCGAAGCGGATGACGATAAGCTTGAGCTCCATGCCGGCGATGTTCTGGGTTTCGATCGCGTCGATGCGGCCGACGCCATGCGTCGGGTAGACGACATAGTCGCCGGTCGTGAAATCGATGTGGATGACTTTCGGCGGTTCGGGTTTCTTGACCGGCGCGGGGGCGGCGGCCTCGACTTTCTTGGGCGCGGGCGCGGGCTCCGGCTTCTTGCCGGGCTCGGGCTTTTTCGCGGCGGGCGCGAGCTTGGCGGGCGCGGGCTTGGCGGCCTCGATCTTCTTCGGCGCGGCCTTGGCGGCCTCGGGCTTTTTCGGTTCCGGCTTCTTGGCCGGCGCTTTCGCAGGAACGGGCTTTTTCGCCACCGGCTTCTTCACGGCGGCGACGATCTTCTTGGCCACGGCCTTGAGCTTGCTCGGCGCGGCGGATTTCTTGGCGGGGGCCGCTTTAACGGATGAGGGCTTCTTGCCGGCGGCGGGCTTTTTCACGGTCACCTTCTTGGACTTTTGCGGCGAACTGGGCTTTTTCGACGGCACGATCCGCTCCTTGGACAAAACCCGGGGCGGAGCCCCAGGCGGCAAAAGCGGGTTCGGGCCGAGACGCGAACCCTTGCGCGGCCTTTTAAGGGCGGGCCGCCGATGCCTGTTTTGTTTCGAAGAGAGTGCTTCCGCCGCCGGATGGGGGCCGCCGGCTAAAGCCTGACCAGGCGCTCACGCTCCCGGTGTCATGCCAAGAATTGTAACAGAAAAAGGGGCAAAATAACAGCCTTGCCGATTTTCCCGCGCTGGGCCGCATAAGCCATTGTTAATTATGGAAAAATCGAGGGCGCGCAGGCTCTGCGCGGCGGCGCTGACGGCAAAACCGGCCACCGCCTATATTTCGCTGAACAAAATATAGGCGACGACGACTTACGCTAGCGCGGCCTTTAGCTTTGGCCGCCCGGCTTGGGGCTGAAGAACTTCTCGAACTTGCCTTCGACGCCCTTCATCTCGTCGGCGTCGGCCGGCGCGTCCTTCTTGCGCGTGATATTGGGCCATTGGCTGGAATATTCGCGGCCCAATTCGACCCATTTCTCCAGGCCCGCCTCGCTGTCCGGCAGGATCGCCTCGGCCGGGCATTCCGGCTCGCACACGCCGCAATCGATGCATTCCTCGGGATTGATGACGAGCATGTTCTCGCCCTCGTAGAAGCAGTCCACCGGACAGACTTCGACGCAATCCATGTATTTGCAGCGGATGCAATTGTCGGTGACGACGTAGGTCATGGCGCGATCCTGACTCTCTCGCAAGCACGGTATCGTTGGGTGCCAGGGGAGTATCACAGCGCTCCCGACGCCGCAACTGCTCCCACAAGAAGTTTTGCGAAATCCCTGCGATTTTACAGGCGAAATCGCGTGTTTAGGCGGAGCACGCGCTAATCATTTTTAAGCCGCGCTATCGCGCGGCGCGCCACAGGCGCGCTAGTCATTTTTTAGCCGCGCTATCGCGCGGCGCGCCAAAGGCGCGCTAATCATTTTTAAGCCGCGCTATCGCGCGGCGGTCTGCCTTGGTCGGCCGCCCCGCCCCGGGGTCGCGCGGGGCCACGGGCGCGTCTTCCGGCGGCGGTTGCGGCCGTTCCATCGGCGGCGCGAGATCCTCGTAAAGCGCGGCGGCGAGCGGCGGCGACAGACGGCGCTCGCTCAAGCCAGCGACGCGCAACACGCGCGCCTGGCCCTTGGCCGGGCCGTGACCGAGCACGAAGGTCAGCACGTCGCCGACGCGGATCTGGTGATGCGCCTTGCGCGCCGGCTGCGGCGGCCCGCCTTGCGCCGCGATCCGCAAGCCGGTGTCTTCGCAGAACGCGCTGGCGAGCGCGCGCGTCTTGAAGAAGCGCGCGCACCACAGCCACTTGTCGATACGCTGCGCCGCGCTGAGGTCCGGCTTCTCGGCAGCCATGCGGCCTTACGAGTCGCTCGGCTCGCGCGCCTTCTTCGCCGCGAGCAGCTCGCCGAGCTTGGCGAAGGGCGAATCGGGATCGACGCGCGGCTTGGGGTCGCTGTAGCTGCGCGGCGCGCGCTCGCCGCGATCCTCGCGGCGCGGCCCACGCGGGCGATCATCGCGCGGACGATCCCCGAACGGCCGATCGCCGCGCGGCTTGCCGTCGTTCGGGCGCTCGGAGCGGGGCCGATCGGCGCGCGGACGATCCCCATCCGCGCGTTCGGGCCGCGGCTTGCGCTCGGCGTCAGCGGCCGCGCCTTCCTTCATCGGCGGAATGATCCAGACCTTCTTCGGCCGCTCGGCCTTCGGCTTATCGACGGCGGCCGCTGGCGCGCCATCTACGGCGGCAGCCGCGCCCTCGGGCTTTTTCTTGCGACGGCGGCGCTTGCGCTTCTTGGCCGCATCGCCGGCAGCCGGCGCGACGCCCTCGCCGGCGGCGTCCGCCGGAGCGGCTTCACCCTCGCTGGCGGCGACCGGCGCGCCCGCCTCGCCACCGCCTGCAGCTCCAGCTTCGCCAGCTTCGGTCGCGACCGCTTCAAGCGCGGCGACGGTGCCCGCGGCCGCCGGCTTCTTCTTGCGGCGGCGACGGCGTTTCTTCTTGGCGAGCGTATCGGCGGCAATAGCGTCCGGCATCGCCGCATCGGCGAGCGCGCCATCGGCGGCGCTTTCCGGCGCGGGCGTTTCGCCATCCGTCGCCGCAGGCGCTTCGGCGGCGCTCGGCACGCTTTCGGCGGGCGCTTGCGGCTCCGCCGGCATCTGCTTGGACTCGGGTTTGGGCTCGCGTTTGGACTCGTGTTTGTTCTGGGGCTTGTTGCCCATGACGCGGCGGGCTTTGGGCGAGCGACCGCTGAACAGCACGCTGCCGTCCGCCGCCGTCAGCAGCTTGATGCCGAGCGTCGTCACCATCGCCGGCAATTCGGCCAGCGTCACGCCGGCCAGCGTCGCCAGTTCATCGTTCGGCGGGAACGGGCCTTGGCGGCCGAGCGTGCGCAGCGCATAGGCGAATTTCTCCGCCTGATCGAGCCGCAGCGCGCGCGCGCCGAAGCCCATATAGCCGACGGCGCGCAGCTGCTCGACGCCGAACGTCGCGCCCTCGGCGACGCCTTCGCCCGCCAGCGCGACGGACGCCTGGCCCGCGAGCAGCAACGGCGGCAAGGCCGGAACGTCGGCGTGAAACACCTTCCACAAGAGCGCGCGCATCTTCACGGCGCGGCCGCCGAACAATTGCGGCATGAACAGGTGCAGCGCGCCGACGCGCACGCCGTGCTGCGCCAGCTTCTTGCGGCCATCCTCGTCGAGCGCGCCGAGCTGCGCCGCCACCGCGTCGCGCGGCGCCGCGCCGAGCCCCTCCATGATCTGGAACAACAGGCCGCGCAGCGCGCCGGGCAGCTCGTCGCTCTCGCTCGCCGCGCGCAATTTCAACAGCGGCCCGATATCGCGCTGCATCCGCTTGGCCAGCCATTCGGCGAGCTTCAGCTTGAGCGCCGCCTGCTGCTCGGCGTCGAGCAGGTCGCTCGGCAACAACCGCACGTCCGGCGCGAGCATGTCGCGGCCCGGCGCCAAGTCGGCGACGGCCTCGCCGCGCCATAAGAGCCGGCCGTCGGCGTCGAGGGAAATCTCTCCGGAGGTGTTGCCTTGCGTCATGTCCGTCACTCGTTTCACGATCTCGCCGCGGAGCGCGCGCCCCGCCGCATGGACCAGGGCGCGCGCGGCGCGCCGGTCCTCGGGATGTTTTACAGCCGAATCGGGTCGAAAGCGAAATCCTGCGAGCTGTCCGACATAATGGCCCTCTACCGCGACCTCGCCGTCCGCCCCGACCGAGGACAGCAGCGAGCCCGGGTCTTGCAGGCGCTTGACCAGCACGGCGGCGCGGCGGTCCACGAAGCGCTGGGTCAGCCGCTCGTGCAGCGCGTCGGACAGCTTGTCCTCCAGGGCGCGCGCCAGGCCCTGCCAATGGCGGGGATCCTCGGTCCAGCCGTCGCGCTGGGCGATGTAGTTCCAGGTGCGGACATGGTCGATGCGCGCCGTCAGCGTGTCGATGTCGCCATCGGCCCGGTCGAGCCGGCCGATCTGGCCCGCCACCCAATCGACCGGCAAGCGGCCGCCGGGCGCGACGAGAAACTGGAACAGGCGCGACAGCAGGCGGCCGTGGGCGTCGCCGAGCGCATGGCGGAAGTCCGGCACCTGGCAGACCTCCCACAAGAGCTTGAGGCGCGAAGGCCGGTCGGCGAGCGCGGCGATCTCAGGGTCGCCCGCGAGCTGCGCCAAGGCGAGTTGATCGTCGGCGTCGCCCTTGCGGATCAGGTCGGCCATCTGCGGCGGCGCGTCGAGCGACTTTTTCAGCGCCTCGATCGAGGAGAAGTTCAGGTCGCGCGCGCGCCAATAGACGCTTTTGACCGTCGGGAAGCGGTGGTTCTCGATGGCGTCGATGACATGCGGCTCGAGCGCGCCGACATCGGCCGTGGTGCCGAAGGTGCCGTCGTTCATGTGGCGGCCGGCGCGGCCGGCGATCTGCGCCAGCTCATTCGGCAGCAAGGCGCGCATGGCGTGGCCGTCGAACTTGCGCACGCCGGCGAAGGCGACATGGTTGACGTCCATGTTGAGCCCCATGCCGATGGCGTCGGTGGCGACGAGATAATCGACCTCGCCGGCCTGGAACATCGCCACCTGCGCGTTGCGCGTGCGCGGGGAGAGCGCGCCCATCACCACCGCCGCGCCGCCGCGCTGGCGGCGGATCAATTCGGCGATGCCGTAAACGTCGGCCGCCGAAAAGGCGACGGTGGCGCTGCGCGGCGGCAGGCGCGTGATCTTCTTCGGGCCGGCGTAGGTCAGCTGCGAAAAGCGCGGCCGGGCGATGAACTCGGCGTCCGGCACGAGGCGCTGGATCACCGGCTTCATCGTGTCGGCGCCGAGGAACATGGTCTCGTCGCGGCCGCGCGCGTGCAGCAGCCGATCTGTGAAGATGTGGCCGCGCTCGCGGTCGGCGCAAAGCTGGATCTCGTCGATGGCGAGGAAGCCGACCTCGCGTTCGAGCGGCATGGATTCGACGGTGCAGAAGAAATAGCAGGCGCGGGGCGGAACGATCTTCTCCTCGCCCGTCACCAGCGCCACCGCGCCGTCGCCCTTGATCGCGCGCACGCGGTCGTAATTCTCGCGCGCCAGCAGCCGCAGCGGAAATCCGATCATCCCGGTGCGATGACCGAGCATCCGCTCGATGGCGAGATGGGTCTTGCCCGTGTTGGTCGGGCCGAGCACGGCCACGATCTTGGAATCGCTGGAAGCGGGATCGCGGCGAAGGACGTCTCGCGGCGCGTCCGAAGGGCCGGCGGGGAGGCTCATGGCGGAAAGATCGGGCGGCCCCCTCCGGAAAGCAAGAGGAAGCTCGAACGAGACGGCGGCGCGCCGCCTAGTTCCCGGCCTGTTCCGGATTGGCAACGGCGGTCAGCGGCATCGGCAGCTTGGCCGCGGCGATGATCGGCCCGACCTTGCCGATCTGCATCAGCACGGCGGCGTTGCCGTAGCCGGCGGCGATCTCGTCGGCCAGATTCAACAGCAGGGTCTGGCGCTTGCCGTCCCATTCGCCGACCGCGCGCATGGCGCGCACGACGTTGAAATTGGTCAGGGTCTTGCCGCGATTTTCGCCGCGCTCGACCACGCTGACATGCTTGGCGTCATAGGCCACGAGCCACACCGTCGCGGCGCGCGCCATCTCGCCTGGCTGCTTGCCGCCGCTCTTGCTGGCGTCCGGCAGCACCACCTTCAGCTCGTTGATCGCCGCGCGATAGACGCGCAGCGGCAGCTTCTTGTCGATGACGCGGCGGGCTTCGGCGAGCATCGCCTCGACCGCCTCGCGGTTCGAGCCGACGTCCTGCGCCTTGCCGTCGACGACCATCTGCGGCGTGTAGACGTAGCGGCCGCCGAGGCTGTTGGAATAGCCCTTCTGGCGCTTGCTCGCCTGGGCGCTGGAGAAGGGATCCTTCCAACCCATGTAATTCCAGTAATCGACATGCTGCGACAAGGCGAGGACGCCCTGGCGCTGCACGATCTCGGCGAGATAGGCGTCGGCCGGCGGGCAGGAGGCGCAGCCTTGCGAGGTGAACAGCTCGACCACCACCAGCGGCTCGGCCTGCGCGGCTTCGGCGCGCGAGACGGCGGCCGTCGCCGCCATCGCCCCGGCCAGCGCGGCGCACGCGCCCAACAAGGTCGCGCGCAGGGCGGCTAATCCGGGGAGGGAGACGGCCTGGCTCATGATCGAAAGCTATTCCCTGCCCTGCGCGCCTACCAGTCAAGAGCCATCACGAATCGGTGAAAGCGAAGGCCAAAAAAGCCTCATGAAATCAGCGTTCGTCGCGCCTGAAACGCCTCGTTAAAAACGACGGCGGCGTCCGGCCGGAGCCGGACGCCGCCGAACAGGCCGGAGCGCGCCGCAGGCGGCGAGCATGCCGCGCAGCACGGAAGGCAGGATTCCGCCATGCGTGTAGTACTCGACCTCGTCCAGCGTATCGATGCGGCAGATCAGGTTCACGACGTCGGTCGTGCCGTCCTTGCGATGGATCGTCATCGGCAGCGTCATGCGCGGCTTGATCTCCTGTTCGACGCCGACGATGTCGAACGTCTCGGAGCCGTCGAGCTTCAGGGTCTTGCGATCCATGCCCTCGGGGAAGACCAGCGGCAGCACGCCCATGCCGACCAGGTTCGAGCGATGGATGCGCTCGAAGCTTTCGGCCACCACGGCCTTCACGCCGAGCAGCATGGTGCCCTTGGCCGCCCAGTCGCGCGACGAGCCGGTGCCGTATTCCTTGCCGGCGACTATGATCAGCGGCGTGCCCGCTTCCTGATATTTCATCGAGGCGTCGTAGATCGACATCACTTCGCCGTCCGGCATATGGCGGGTGACGCCGCCTTCGGTGCCCGGAGCCACTTCGTTCTTGATGCGGATGTTGGCGAAGGTGCCGCGCATCATCACTTCATGGTTGCCGCGGCGCGCGCCGTAGCTGTTGAAGTCCTGCACGCCGATCTGATGGCGCGTCAGATACTGGCCCGCCGGGCTGTCCTTCTTGATCGAGCCGGCCGGCGAGATGTGGTCGGTGGTGATGCTGTCGGCGAACAGCGCGAGCAAGCGCGCGCCGCGCACGTCCTTCACCGGCGCCGGAGTCTTCGGCATGTCGACGAAGTAGGGCGGCAGGCGGACGTAGGTCGAATCCTCGTCCCAGCCGAAGGTCATGCCGGTCGAGGTCTTGACCTTCTTCCACTCGGCGTCGCCCTCGAAGACGTTGCCGTAACGCGCGCGGAACATTTCCGGCGACATCGACGCGGCGATGGCGTCGCGCACGTCCTGGTTGGTCGGCCAGATGTCCTTGAGATAGACCGGCTTGCCGTCCTTGCCGGTGCCGAGCGGATCCTTGCTGATGTCGATGTTCAGCGAGCCGGCCAGCGCGTAGGCGACGACGAGCAGCGGCGAGGCCAGGTAGTTGGCGCGCACCTGGGCATGCACGCGGCCTTCGAAGTTGCGGTTGCCCGAGATCACCGCGCCGACGACCAGGTCGCCCTTGTCGACCGCCTCAGCGATCGGCTCGTTGAGCGGGCCGGAATTGCCGATGCAGGTGGTGCAGCCGTAGCCCACCAGGTTGAAGCCGAGCGCGTCGAGCGGCTCCTGCAGCTTGGCCTTGGCGAGATAGTCGGTGACGACCTGCGAGCCGGGCGCGAGCGAGGTTTTCACCCACGGCTTCACCTTCAGGCCCTTGGCGACGGCATTCTTGGCGACGAGGCCGGCGCCGAGCATGACCGACGGGTTCGAGGTGTTGGTGCAGCTGGTGATGGCGGCGATGACGACGTCGCCGTGCTTCAGCTCGTAATCGCCGCCCTCGACGGCGATTTTGGCGTTGGCGTCGGCCTTGCCGGCGATGCCCGACTTGGTCGACTTCAGCATGCCCGGCAGCTCGCCGGCGAAATTCGCCGCGACGCCGGAGAGCAGCACCTTGTCCTGCGGGCGCTTCGGGCCGGCCATGGTGGGCTCGACCGTGCCGATGTCGAGCTCGAGCAGATCGGTGAAGACCGGCTCGGGCGCGCTCTCGTCGCGCCACATGCCCTGGGCTTTCGCATAGGCCTCGACCAGCGCCACCAGATCGGCGTCGCGGCCGGAGAAGGTCATGTAGCGCAGCGTCTCGTCGTCGATCGGGAAGAAGCCGGCGGTCGCGCCGTATTCGGGCGCCATGTTGCTGATGGTGGCGCGGTCGGCCAGCGTCATCGAGTTCAGGCCCTCGCCGTAGAACTCGACGAATTTGCCGACGACGCCCTTCTTGCGCAGCATATTGGTGACGGTGAGGACGATGTCGGTCGCCGTCGTGCCTTCGCGCGCCTTGCCGGTCAGCTTGAAGCCGACGACTTCCGGAATGAGCATGCTGAGCGGCTGGCCGAGCATGGCGGCCTCAGCCTCGATGCCGCCGACGCCCCAGCCGAGCACGGCCATGCCGTTGACCATCGTGGTGTGGCTGTCGGTGCCGACCAGCGTGTCGGGGTAGGCCAGCGTCTCGTCGCCGTCCTTGCGCGTCCACACGGCGCGCGCGAGATATTCCAGGTTCACCTGATGGCAGATGCCGGTGCCCGGCGGCACGACGCGGAAATTGTCGAACGCGGTCTGCGCCCAGCGCAGCAGCGCGTAGCGCTCCTGGTTGCGCTCGTATTCGAGGCCGACGTTCTCGCCAAACGCCTGCTTGTCGCCGTAGGCATCGACCATCACCGAATGGTCGATGACGAGATCGACGGGCGACAGCGGGTTGATCTTGCGAGCATCGCCCTTCATCTCGATCATCGCCTGGCGCATCGCGGCCAAATCGACGACGGCGGGAACGCCAGTGAAGTCCTGCATCAGCACGCGCGCCGGGCGGAAGGCGATCTCGGCGTCGGACTTGCGATCCTTGAGCCAGCCGGCGACCGCCTTGATGTCCTCGGCCTTCACCGTGCGGCCGTCTTCCCAGCGCAGCAAGTTCTCGAGGAGAATTTTCAGCGACACCGGCAGGCGGGAAATGTCGCCGAGGCCGTTCGCGCTCGCCGCGGGCAGGCTGTAGTAGGCGTAAGCCTTGCCGCCGACGTTCAGGGTCTTGCGGGCTTTCAGCGTGTCATGCGCGGCGTTGGCCAAGGGTCTCTCTCCCGACTTTGAAGGGCTGGAATGTCTCAGGGAACCGGCGAAGCGCCGATTCGGGCGGGCCTGCCATCGGCGAAAGGGCGCGTGGGAACGCGGCGCGGCAAGCCGCCGACGGCAAGGGCGCCTATATCTATCATCGCCGCCGCCGCCGCACAGCACAAAATGCCGCCGCCCCGCCCCCTGGCGAGACGATTTTTGTGAAAATTTATCCCTAGATTTCAAAGGGTTGAGCCGGCGGGGCGAGAAATCACAATTTCGCCGTATTCCCCGCATGGCTCCGCCACATTCCTCCCGTTTTATTTACGAGTTGGCGGCGACTGAACGAGGCTTCTCCCCCCACCCGAGCCCGTCCGGCCGATCCGCCAGCCCCCATACCGGTCCTCCGGCCGGTTTACCGCCATCGGCGCCCCTCCGATGGCTCGTGCGAACGGCCCTCGGCGCCCCTCCGAGGGCCGTTCTTCGTTTCCGATCCCTTTTGGCCACCCTTGGCGCACCTTCGGAGGCCGTTCTTCATTTCGGCCCCGCCGCCGCCGTGCTAGAGCCAAGCCCGTGAGCGACTTCATCGGCGAATCATTCATTGGCGAAGGTCTGGCCTGTCTGCGCGGCGAGCGTCCCGTCTTCGCCGGGCTCGACTTCGCGCTGCCGTCCGGCGGCGCGCTGCTGCTAACCGGCGCGAACGGCGCGGGCAAGTCGAGTCTGCTGCGCCTCATGGCCGGCCTCTTGCCGCCGGCCGCCGGCCGCCTGTGGTGGAACCGCGAGGACGCCGTGAGCGAGGCCGCCGCACACCGCGCCCGGGCCGCCTATCTCGGCCATCAAGACGGCGTCAAAGCCGCCCTCACGCCGCGCGAGGATATGATTTTCTGGCTGCGCTATCGCGCGCCGGGCTTATCGGCGCGCGATGCCGCCGCGCGCGCCGGCGAAGCCCTCGCCTGGGCCGGCCTGACGCCGCTCGCCGATCTGCCCTGCCGCGTGCTGTCCGCCGGCCAGCGCCGCCGCTTGGCGCTGGCGCGCATCGCCTTCGACCAGACGGCGCGGCTGTGGCTGCTCGACGAGCCGACCAGCGCGCTCGACGCCGCCGCCGCCAAGCTGCTCGACGAACGCGTGACCCTGCATCGCGCCGCGGGCGGCATGGTCGTCGCCGCGACCCATCAAGCCCTCGCCTGGCCCGACGCGCGCACGCTCGATCTCGACGTCTTCGCGCGCCGCCGCGCCGAGGCCGCGCGCCGCGGCCTATTGCTCGACGATGTGGCTTGAATGAACGGCTTTACGCTCCTGCTCGCGCGCGATCTGCGCCTGACCTTGCGCCGCCCCGCCGATGCCGCCGTGGCGCTGGCCTTTTTCGTCGTCGCCGCCTGCCTGTTCCCCTTCGGCGTCGGCGCCGACCAGCAGATTCTCGCGCGCATCGCGCCGGGCGTGCTGTGGGCCGTCGCGTTGCTCGCCACGCTCTTGCCGCTGGAGCGCCTGTTCCTCGCCGACGCCGAGGACGGCGCGCTCGACCGCCTCGCCATGAGCCCGCACGGCTTGATGAGCCTGGTGCTGGCCAAGGCCGCCGGCCATTGGCTGACCGCCGGCCTGCCGCTGCTGCTCGTCTCGCCGCTGGTCGCGCTGCTGCTCAATATGGATTTCGCCGGCTTCGGCGCGCTGCTCGCGGCGCTGGCGCTCGGCACGCCGACGCTGGTGCTGATCGGCACCGTGGCCGCCGCGCTCGCCACCGGCGCGCGGCGCGGCGGCGCGCTGCTCGCGCTCTTGGCGCTGCCGCTCGATCTGCCGGTGCTGATTTTCGGCGCCGGCGCGATCGACGCCGCCCTTGCCGGCGCGCCCTTCGCCGCCCATCTGCAAGTTCTCGCCGGCCTGCTGCTCGGCGCGCTGGTGCTCGCGCCGATCGCAGGCGCGGCCGCCCTCAAATTGGCGCTAGAATAGATCCATGCAGTTCCTCGCCAATCCCGCCCGCTTCCTGCGCATCGCCAACGCCGTGCTGCCGTGGCTCGGCGCGATCACCGCCCTGCTGTTCGCCAGCGGGCTCTATTACGCCTTCTTCGCCTCGCCGCCCGACTACCAGCAGGGCGACAGCGTGCGCATCATGTACATCCATGTGCCCGCCGCCTGGATGGCGCTGATGGCTTACGCCTCGCTCGCCGTCTTCGCCTTCCTGCTGCTGGTGTGGAAACATCCGCTCGCCGACGTGCTCGCCAAAGCCGCCGCGCCCGTCGGCGCGGGCTTCACGCTGATCGCGCTGGCCACCGGATCGCTGTGGGGCAAGCCGACCTGGGGCACCTGGTGGGCCTGGGGCGACGCGCGCCTCACCTCCGTGCTGGTGCTGTTCTTCTTCTATCTCGGCCATATGGCGCTGACCCACGCGTTCGACGACGCGGCGCGCGGCGCGCGCGCGGCCGCCGTGCTGGCGCTGGTCGGCGTCGTCAATCTGCCGGTGGTGAAATTCTCCGTCGATTGGTGGAGCACGCTGCATCAGCCGGCGAGCATCTCGCGCATCGGCGCGCCGGCCATCGATCCGGCCATGCTCACGCCGCTGTTACTGATGGCGGGCGCCTTTCTCGGCTATTTCCTGTGCTTGCTGCTGCTGCGCGCGCGCGCGGAACTCGCGCGCCGCAAATTGCGCGCGCTGCAATTGCTCGCCGCAGAAGGCGATGCCTGATGTTCGAGAGAGCCGCAAGGAGAGAGCCGTGAAAATTTCCCCCTTCATGCTGATGGCGGGCTTCGCCCTGCTCGCCGCGACCGCCCCGGCCCGCGCGCAGGACGCCGCCGCCGGCCAGCGAATCTACGCGCAATGCCGCGCCTGCCACAGCATGGACGCCGGCAAGAACGGTCTCGGCCCGTCGCTCAACAAGGTGATCGGCCGCAAAGCCGGCACCGCCGACGGCTTCAAGACCTATTCGCCGGCGATGCAGAAAAGCGGCATCGTCTGGACCGAGGACAACATCAAAAAATACCTCGCCGACCCCAAAGGCTTCATCCCCGGCAACCGCATGGTCTATGCCGGCCTGAAGAAGCCGGAGGATGCCGAGAACCTCATCGCCTACCTCAAGCAGGAATCGGCGAAGTAACACGCGCGCCGCGCGGGAGTGCCGGATGAATCTCGATCTTGGCGGATACGGCCTCTATGTCTGGCCGGCCTACGGCATCGCCGCGCTGGTGCTGGTCGGCCTGCTGGTCGCCGCGCTCGCGTCGTTGCGCGCCCACGAGGCGGCGTTGACGCGCCTGCCGGCCGCGCGGCCGGCGCGGGGTCCGCTCCCCGACGATCCTTTGCGAGCCGAAGACGGCCGCGGAGACGGCGGCTGATGGCCGCTAAGTCTCTTTCATCGGCGCAAGCGCGTCGGCGCAAACGCCTCGCCCTCACGGTGGGCGCGCTGCTCGCGCTCGGCGGCGCGACGGCGCTGGTGCTCACCGCTTTCCAGGACAGCCTGGTGTTCTTCTATTCGCCGAGCGAGCTGGCGAACCAGCCGCCGCCCGACGGCCGGCGCGTGCGCGTCGGCGGCTTGGTCGAAGCCGGCAGCGTCGAGCGCGACGGGCTCGAGGTGCGCTTTCGCGTCACCGACACCGCGCGCTCCATCGCCGTGACCTATCGCGGCCAATTGCCCGACCTGTTCCGCGAGGGCCAGGGCGTGGTGGCGCAAGGCATGCTCGCCGCCGACGGCAGCTTCGCCGCCAACGAGGTGCTCGCCAAGCATGACGAGACCTATATGCCCCCCGAAGTCGCCGAAGCGTTGAAGCGCTCCGGCCGCTGGAAGGAGGGCGAGCCGTTGCCTTCGCATCCGGCGGGAGCCGCGAATCCATGATCGCTCCATGCCGGAGGCATGCATGATCGCCGAAATCGGCCATTACGCGCTCGCCTTGGCGCTCGTCGTCGCGCTGGCGCAATCTTGTCTGCCGCTGATCGGCGCGCAGCGCGGCTCGGTGCCGCTGATGAATGTCGGATCGAGCGCCGCCGTCGGCCAATTCGCGCTCGTCGCCCTGGCTTTCGCGCTGCTGACGCAAGCCTATCTCGTTTCCGACTTCACCGTGTCGAACGTGGTGGCCAATTCCCATTCGGCCAAGCCGCTGCTCTATAAAATCACCGGCGTGTGGAGCAACCACGAGGGCTCGATGGTCCTCTGGGTGCTGATCCTCGCGCTGTTCGGCGCGCTGGTCGCCGCGCGCGGCCGCAACCTGCCGCCCTCCTTGCGCGCCCGCGTGCTCGCCGTGCAGGGCATGATCGGCGCGGCCTTCCTCGCCTTCATCCTGTTCACCTCCAATCCGTTCCTGCGCGTCTTCCCGCCGCCGCTCGACGGCAACGGCATGAACCCGGTGCTGCAGGATCCCGGCCTCGCCTTCCATCCGCCCTTCCTCTATCTCGGCTATGTCGGCTTTTCGGTTGCCTTCTCCTTCGCCATCGCCGCGCTGATCGAAGGCCGCGTCGACGCCGCCTGGGCGCGCTGGGTGCGGCCCTGGACCCTCGCCGCCTGGTGCTTCCTCACCATCGGCATCGCGCTCGGCAGCTGGTGGGCCTATTACGAGCTCGGCTGGGGCGGTTTCTGGTTCTGGGATCCGGTGGAGAACGCCTCGCTCTTGCCCTGGCTCGCCGGCACCGCGCTGCTGCATTCCGCCATCGTGGTAGAGAAGCGCGACGCGCTGAAAAGCTGGACCGTGCTGCTCGCCATCCTCGCCTTCGTCATGAGCCTGATCGGCACCTTCCTGGTGCGGTCGGGCGTGCTGACTTCGGTGCACAGCTTCGCCAGCGATCCGGCGCGCGGCGCGTTCATCCTCGGCATCCTGATCGTCACCGCCGGCGGCGCGTTCGCGCTCTACGCCTTGCGCGCGCCGAGCCTGAAGGCCGGCGGGCTCTTTCAGCCGATCTCGCGCGAGGGCGCGCTGGTGCTGAACAATTTGCTGCTGTCGACGGCGTGCGCCACGGTTCTGCTCGGCACGCTCTACCCCTTGCTGCTCGACGCCGTGAACGGCCCGAAAGTCTCGGTCGGCGCGCCCTATTTCAACGCCACCTTCATTCCGCTGATGACGCCGGCCTTCCTCGTGATGGTCGTCGCGCCGTTCCTGGCGTGGAAGCGCGGCGATGTCGCCGGCGCGCTCGGCCGCTTGAAGTTCGCCGTCGTCGCCGCGCTGCTCGTCGCCGGCGGCACTTGGGCGCTCTACGGCGGCTCGCCGCTGGCGCTCGCCGCTCTGGCCGTGTCCGGCTGGCTCGTGGTCGGGGCGAGCATCGATATCGCCGAGCGCGTCAAATTGTTCCGCGCGCCGCTCGGCGACAGCTTGCGCCGTCTCAAGGGCCTGCCGCGCGCCGCTTACGGCGCCGCGCTCGCCCATGGCGCGCTCGGCATCGTCGTCGCCGGCATCACGGCCTCAAGCGCCTGGCACAGCGAGCATGTGGCGGTGATGACGCCGGGCCAGCGCGCCGAGATCGCCGGCTATGTCGTGACGCTGGAGCAGGTCGGCGAATATGACGGGCCGAACTATCGCGCGCGCCGCGCCATCCTCACCGCCACAGAAAACGGCCGGCCCGTCGCGACGCTGACGCCGGAAAAACGCTTCTTCACCGTGCAGCAGACCACCACCACGGAAGCGGCGATTCACACCACCTGGTTCGCCGACCTCTATGCCGTGCTCGGCGATCCGGCGACGCCAGAATTTGATAGTGAAAGAGTGGCCGGCAGCGAGGCGCAAACCGCCGCCAGCGGCGAACAGGGCTGGGTCATCCGCCTCTATCACAATCCGCTGGTGCCGTGGATCTGGGTCGGCGCAATTCTGATGGCGCTCGGCGGCCTGATCTCGCTGACCGACCGCCGCCATCGCGTCGGCGCGCCGACACGATCCGGACACAGCGGCGCGGCGCGCGCGAAAGACGCGGTCCCGGCATGACCAAACGCATCTTCGGCATCCGGCGCTTTCAGGTCGTCTTCCTCATCCCGGTGATCGCCTTCGCGCTGCTCGCCGCCGCCTTCGGCGTCGGGCTTTACCTGCGCCCCGACATCGTGCCCTCGCCGCTGATCGACAAGGACGCGCCGGTCTTCGCGCTGAAACCGATCCCTAGCCGGGACGATGGCGGCCTCAGCAACGACGATCTCAAAGGCGAAGTCACCGTGGTGAACGTTTTCGCCTCCTGGTGCCAGCCCTGCCTCGTCGAGCACCCCTTCCTGATGCAGCTCGCCAAATCGGGCGTGCGCGTCGTCGGCATCAACTACAAGGACAAGCCGGAAGACGCCGTCGCCTGGCTGAAGCGGCACGGCGATCCGTTCGCCAAGATCGGCCGCGACGACACCGGCCGCGTCGCCATCGATTGGGGCGTCTATGGCGTGCCCGAGACCTTCATCCTCGACGCGCAGGGCCGCATCCGTCACAAGCATGTCGGCCCGATCATGGATTATGACTTGCGCGAGACGATCCTGCCGCTGATCCGAAAGCTGCAACCATGAAGGCGCTGCTTGTCGCCCTCGCTTTGCTTTGCTTCGCCGCTGGCGAAGCGCTGGCCTATCAGCCCGACGAGACATTGGCCGATCCGGCGCTGGAGGCGCGCGCGCGCGATCTGAGCCGGGGCCTGCGCTGCCTGGTCTGCCAGAACCAGTCGATCGACGATTCCGACGCGCCGCTGGCGCGCGATCTCAGGATCATCCTGCGCGAGCGGCTGACGGCCGGCGACACGAACGACCAAGCCATCGCCTTCATCACCGCGCGCTACGGCGATTTCGTGCTGCTGCGCCCGCCGGTCACGCCCGCCACCTGGGCGCTGTGGTTCGGCCCGGCGGCGTTGCTGCTGATCGGCGCGGGCGGGCTTGTCGTCGCGCTGCGCCGGCGCAAAGCCGCCGGCGAAACCGCCGCGCCGGATTTGAGCGCCGCTGAGCGCGCGCGCCTCGCCGCGCTGTTGCAGGACCCCACCTTGAAGGACGAGGAGCGCCGATGATCCTCGCCCTCATGCTCGCGGCGCTGACGGCGCTCAGCCTGGCCATCCTGGTCTGGCCGCTGTTTCGCGCGCGCCCCGGCGCGGCGCGGCGCGCCGATTACGACATCGCCGTCTACAAGGACCAATTGCGCGAAGTCGAGCGCGACGCCGCGAGCGGCGCGCTCGACGCCGAAGCGGCCCGCGCGGCACGCCTGGAGATCGAGCGCCGCCTGCTCGCCGCCGACGCGCATTCCGAAGGCGCGACGATTGGCGCGTTTCCGCGCGCCGCCGCCTGGCGCTGGACAGCGATCCTCGCGCTCGTCCTCGCCCCTGCCGCGGCGCTGATCTATCTCGGCAACGGCGCGCCCGGCCTGCCGCAGATCACCTTCGCCGAACTCTCCGCCTTCGCCGGCCAACGCGCCGCCGAAGCCGAGGCGCGCGAAGCGGAAGTGGACGGCTTGATCGCCCAGGTCGAGCAGCGGCTCGCCGAGAACCCCGACGATCTGCGCGGCTGGGTGCTGCTGGCGCGCGCCTACGCCCGCCTCGGCCGCACCCAGGACGCGCTCGCCGCCCAGGCCAAAGCCTCCGACCTGTTCGATCAGGAGCCGGATTTGGCCGAGGACGCCGCCGAAGCCAACGCCGCCTTCGGCGAAGTGCTGACCCAGGCCGCCGGCGGCGAAATCACGCCCGAGGCGCGCGCCGCTTTCGGCAAGGCGCTGAACTATGACGAGCGCAACGCGCGCGCGCGCTATTTCCTCGCCTTCGCCAAGATGCAGGACGGCGATCCCAAAGGCGCCGTCGCCGACTGGCGCGCGCTGATCGCCGAGACGGAGGAGAGCGGCGGCGAAATGCCGCCCTGGCTGCTCACGCTCAAGCAGCGCATCGCCGAGATCGAAGCCGGCCGGGCTCAGTAAGCAGGAAACGCGCCGAGGCTCGCTTGGCGCAGCTTTTCCAACGCCGCCGCCCAGCGCCGCGTGACCGGCCCGACCGGATAGTCGCGGCCGTCGAAGCGGCGCACCGGCCAGACGCCGATCAGGCTGTTGGTGAGGAACAACTCGTCGGCGGCCCGGACGTCTTCCAGCGTCACATCCGCGATGCGCGCCGATTCGAGCAGCAGCTCGCGCGTCATGCCGGCGACGCCGCAGCGCGCGAGATCGGGCGTGACGACCTCGCTGCCCTTGACGACGAACAGATTGCTCATGACGCCTTCGATGGCGCGGCCATCGGCGTCCAGCATCAAGCCTTCGGCGATCTCCGGGTCGGACCATTCGGCGCGCGCCAGCACCTGCTCGAGCCGGTTGAGATGCTTGACGCCGGCAAGGCGCGGCTGCTGACCGAGCCGTGTCTCGCACAGGCGCATGACGACGCCGCGCTCGGCCAGCTCCGGCCCATAGGCGGGATAAGCCGCGCGCAGGGCGACGCGCGTCGGCTGCGGCGCGTCGGGCGGCTTGTAGCCGCGCCCGCCGACGCCGCGCGTGACGATGAATTTCAACACCGCGCGATCCGCGCCTGCGAGCAGCGCGCGCGCGTCCGCCGCGAGCGCCGCCGCGTCGGGCGCGGGAATAGCGAGCCGCGCGCAATCGGCGGCGAGCTTGGCCATATGCTGGGGCCAGAATTCCGGCACCCCGCCGCTCACCGCCAGGGTGCGGAACACGCCGTCGCCATAGGCGAGACCGCGATCCATGATCTGGATCGCGTCGCCCGGCACGCCGTCGATCAACATGTCATTCATCCGCGCCGAGCGCCCTCAACAAGCCGCGCGCCTTGGCGCGCGTCTCGGCCAGTTCGCGCTCGGGAACCGAATCGGCGACGATGCCGCCGCCGGCGCGAAATTCGATATCCTCGCCGACGCGCAGCATGGTGCGGATCAGGATGTTGAAATCCATGTCGCCGTCGCGGTTCACGTAGCCGAGCGCCCCGGTATAGGGGCCGCGCGCCGCGCCTTCCAGCTCGGCGAGAATCTCCATGCAGCGCACCTTGGGGCAGCCGGTGATGGTGCCGCCGGGAAACAGCGCGGCGATGGCCTGGCCCGGCGTGACGTCCGCCCGCAGCCGGCCGGCCACGTTGGAGACGATATGATGCACATGGGCGTAGCTCTCGACCGCCATCATCTCGTCGACCACGACGCTGCCCGGCTCGCAGACGCGCGACAGGTCGTTGCGTTCCAGATCGACCAGCATGATGTGCTCCGCGCGCTCTTTCGGATGGGCGATCAGCTCGGCCGAGAGCGCGCTGTCCTGCGCCTCGCCCCGCCCGCGCGGTCGCGTGCCGGCGATGGGGCGCGTGTCGATGGCGCGGCCGCGCACGCGCAACAGGCGTTCGGGCGACGAGGATACCACCGCCGCCTCATCGAATGTCGCGAGCGCGGCGAAGGGCGCGGGATTGCGCGCGCGCAAGCTCTCGTAGAGATCGGCGTGGGTCGCGCCCGCCGCCAAGCGGCCGCGCCAGGCGCGCGACAGGTTCGCCTGAAAGACGTCGCCGGCGAAAATATAGTCGCGCACCTTGGCGATGGCGGCGAGATGGCGCGCCGGGTCGTCCTCGACGAGCGGGCCGTCGAGCGTGACGGGCGCAGCCACGGCTTGGCCAAGCGCCGCGAGATCGGCTTGCATGAGATCGAGCAGGCTCTCTTGGCCCGCTTCGGCGATCAGCGTCAACGTGCCGTCGATGCGGTCGCGCAGCACCGCGGCGGGCACGCGCACGGCGCAAGCTTTCGGCAATGCGGCGGTCAGGCCCCGCGCCGCCGGCAAGCGCAGCGTCGGCTCGATCTCGCCGGCCAGCTCATAGCCGAGATAGACGAACCAGCCGCCGCGAAACGGCAGATCGGCGACATCGTCGGGGCGCGCGATCTTCGCCGCCGCGAAAGCCGCGTCGAAGGCGGCGAGAAAGCCGTTCGCGGGAGCCAGCGTCTCGCCCGGAAAGGCAAACAGGATGTCGTGCCGGTTGTCGCTCGACGCCAGGCCGCGCGCCGCGCTTTCCAGCAGATGCGGATAACGCGCCGGATCGAGCCGGTGCAGCGCCAGAAGATCGATGTCCCACGGCAGCGCGCGCGCGACGCAGCCGCCGATCCCGACATCGGGCGCGGCCTCGCGGCGGGGCGGCAAACGGCGGATGGCGGAACGGGCCACGGGTCACCTGGCGGGGGAAAATCAGCGGGTTCCGCTGCATTGCCGTTTTAGCAGGTCCGGCCGCCAGAACCAAGGCGGGCCCCCGGCCGATTCGCGCCGCCGGCCGGCGGCGCGGAACAGCGCGCCGCGCCTCGCGTTGGTCTTCATCAGCACTTTTTCAGGAGCCTCCCCATGAGCAGCGATCGAAGCGGAACCGACCGGATCTGGGCCCGCATGAACCACCATCGCGTCTGCATGCTCGCCACGCGCGCCGGCGAGGCGATCCGCGCGCGGCCCATGGCCGTCCACCTCGCGCCGGCGGAGAACGCGATCTATTTCCTCACCGACGAGCGCCGCCACAAGGATGAGGAGATTGCCGCGCATCCCGAGGTCTGCCTCGCCTTCGCCGACGACGACGGCGACGATTACGTCAGCGTCAGCGGCCGCGCCGTCGTGACCGATGACCGCGCCAAGATCAAGGAGCTCTGGTCGCTCGCCGCCAAAGCCTGGTGGGACAGCGCCGACGATCCGCACATCCGGCTGATCAAGGTGACGCCGGCAGACGCCGAATATTGGGACGGCGAGAACAAGATCGTCGCCTCGATGAAGATGGCCGCCGCCGCCATGACCGGCGAGCGCCCCGATCTCGGCGAGAACAAGAAAGTGCGGATGTAGCCTGCGGTTCGCTCCGCGACGCGCGCGTGACGGCGACGAGCCGCACGCCGCGCTCGCGCGCGAGACAGGACCGCAACCGGTCCGTCGCGACGATGGCGGGTTTCAGTCGCTCAGCTTGCTCGCCATCTCGACGATCTCGCGCGGATAATCGTGCAGCTTGGCCAGCATGGCCTGCATCCGCTCGCCGTCGATGGGGTCGAGCGTCAGGTTGCGCTTCTCGGTTTCGGCGAGGAAGGCCGGATCGCGCATCGTCGCCATGAAAGCCTTGCGCAGCGCCGCGACGCGCGGGGCCGGCACGCCCGGCGGCGCGACCACCGGCCGCGCGACCGTGCGCGCGGCGAGGATCAGTTCGAGGGCCTGCTTCGTCTTGGCGTCCTGCACCAGATCGAGAATGGTCGGCACGTCGGGATAGCGCTGGTCGCGGTCGAGCCCGAACAGCACCAGGACGTTCACCTTCTTCTGCGGCAGCCAGTCGGGCCGCACCGAGGCGAGCGAGCTGATCGGCACGCCGCAGCGGCCCTCGACCTCGCCGCGCTCCATGGCGAGATAGACTTCCGCGCCGTCCTTGTAGCCCGACACGAGCTGGACGTTCGGCGCCCACAGGTCTTTCAGGATGTTGGCGTGGATGAATTGCGTCGAGCCCGCGCCGGCGCTGCCGAAGATGACGCGCGGCACGGTTTTCAGATCCTGATGGGTCTTCGCCGCCGAGGCATGCCAGGTCATGCAGAAGCCCGAGTCGCTGTCCATGCTGCCGAGCCAATGGACCTTGCGCGTGTCGAACTTGGCTTTGTCCGGCATCAGCACGTCGGCGCTGACCATGGCGCTATGCATGAAGCCGATGGCCGTGCCGTCCTGCGCCGCGTTGTTGGTGAGATGGTTCATGGCGACGAGACCGCCCGCGCCGGTCATGCTCTGCACGACGACGGTGGGCGCGCCGGGCAGATGCTTGGGCAGATGCGCCGCGAAGGTGCGGGCATATTCGTTGAAGCCGCCGGCAGCGCCCGCGCTCATGATCAGAAGGATCTGCTTGCCCTTGTAGAAGCGCTCGATCTCGGCGTCGGCCGCCGCCGGCGCGGCCGGAACAACGAGCGTCAGGACGACGGCGCCGCTCGCGATCGTCGCCGCGGCGACCATGCGCGCCCATAGGGCCGCCAGGCTTTTACGAACGGAAAAGCGGCCGAAGCCGCGCGCGACAACGCGTGTCTCACCCATCGCAACCTCCCCTATGTTCCGCCTCTCGCGAGACGCCCGAGGGTTGTCCCCTCTGGGTATGGGGAAATCATAGGCGAGCGGGCGCGCAGAGCAATGGCCGCGCGAGACGCGCCAGAAACGCTCGAAAGCGGCGGATGCGAACGGGTTATGGCGGGAGGGGTTTGGTGGAGCCGAGGAGGATCGAACTCCTGACCTCCGCATTGCGAACGCGGCGCTCTCCCAGCTGAGCTACGGCCCCACAACCCGAGGCGAGCGGCGGGTCCGATGGTCCGGGGCCGGCTCGCGAGGGCCGGATAATGTTCGCGGCCCCTGCCTATGTCAAGCGCCCCATCGGCCGGCCCGAGCTATCGCGCGCCCGGCTGTTTCCCAATGATCACAAGGGCCTGACAAAGCGCCGGCGGCCCCGGACCGGCCTGGCGCGCGGCTTGCGCGGTCGCGGCGGCGCGGCTAGGGTTGCCGCCGACCCTTGGCGCGGTCTCGTGGCTTTTCAACGGCTTGCGCCGTTCCCGCCCGGCCCGCAACGGCCGCGAAAGAGGATGGAATGAATTCCCTGCTGATCCTGATCGACACGGTCATCAATCTCTACATCTGGCTACTCATCATCTGGGTGGTGCTGAGCTGGCTGATCAATTTCAACGTCATCAACACGCACAACCGCATCGTCTACATGGTCGTCGACTTCCTCGACCGCATCACAGAGCCCGTGCTGCGGCCGATCCGCCGCGTGCTGCCCGGCATGGGCGGCATCGACCTGTCGCCGGTGGTGCTGATCCTGCTGCTCTACTTCCTGCGCAACCTGCTGTTCGAATATTGGCCGCGCTGAGCCGCGCCGCCGGAGCGTCCCCCATGGCCGAAGCGAAACTGATCGACGGCAAAGCCTTTGCCGAACGGCTGCGCGCCCGCGTCGCCGCCGCCGCCGCCGAGGTCAAGGCCGCGCACGCCCTGGTGCCCGGGCTCGCGACGGTGCTGGTCGGCGACGATCCGGCGAGCCATGTCTATGTCCGCAACAAGAACCAGCAGACCGTCCAGGCCGGGATGAACTCGTTCCACCATCCGCTGCCCGACACGACGAGCCAGGCCGAGCTGCTGGCCCTCATCGCCAAGCTGAACGCCGACCCGGCCGTGCACGGCATCCTCGTGCAGCTTCCGCTGCCCAAGCAGATCGACGCCGATAGCGTCATCGCCGCCATCAACCCGGCCAAGGACGTCGATGGTTTCCATCTCATCAACGTCGGCAAGCTCGCTGCCGGAATTGGCGGCGGCAACGTGCCCTGCACGCCGATGGGCTGTCTGATGCTGCTCAAGGACGCGCTCGGCGATCTCGCGGGCAAGAGCGCCGTGGTGATCGGCCGCTCCAACATCGTCGGCAAGCCGATGGCGCATCTGCTGCTCGGCGAGAGTTGCACCGTCACCATCGCCCATTCGCGCACCAAGGACCTGCCGGCCGTCTGCCGCCAGGCCGACATCCTGATCGCCGCCGTCGGCCGCCCGCTGATGGTCAAAGGCGACTGGATCAAGCCGGGCGCGGCGGTGATCGACGTCGGCATCAACCGCGTGCCCGGTTCGGAACCGGGCAAGACGAAGCTGGTCGGCGACGTCGATTTCGCCGAGGCGGCGCAGGTCGCCGGCCATATCACCCCGGTGCCCGGCGGCGTCGGACCGATGACCATCGCCTGCCTGCTGCGCGGCACGCTCTTGGCCGCCTGCGCCATCAAAGGCATCCCGGCGCCGGCTATTTGATTTGCGGCTGCGCCGCGGGGCGCCTGCCTGCTGCGCGGCACGTTTTTGGCCGCCTGCGCCATCAAGGGCGTTCCCGCCCCAGCTCTTTAAGCTTGGCGGCTTGCGCAAGCTAAAGCGTTTAGAAATTGGAAGAAATTTCCGATTTTCATACAATGGCGTGTGCGGGGCCCATTGCAGCGCCCCCGGGCGAGGACCATCGTGAACAATCGTAAAGGCACCAGCATCGCTTTGCTGGTCATCGGCTTGGCCGGCGTGAATTTCTTCTACCTGTCCGACATCCTGTTCGACGAGGACATGATCCTGCTCGGCGTCAAATCGGTCGCCAGCATCATCGTCGCCAATCTCATCACGCTGTTCGGCGTCCTCGCCGTGATGCGCGACAAATAGCCGCGACTCGCTTGCCGATTCAGCCGCTTGCCGCCGCCGGTTCGATTCGAATCGCCGCTCCGCGCCGCAACCCGCGCTAAGATTCGGTGGATGGATCGGATTCACGAATGAAGCGCAATTCGTTGCGGCCGTGATTTCGCGCGCAACTACGATTCTTAACGCGGCTCATCTGCGAATCGAAGAAAAAGGCGGGACCGATTGGAATCGATCCCGCCTTTTCATTCGTTAACGCGCCGTCGATAACGCGTCAGTCTTTCGCCAATTTCCGCAGCTTCAGGCGCAGCGCGTTGAGCTTGATGAAGCCTTCGGCGTCGCGCTGGTCGTAGGCGCCGGCGTCGTCCTCGAAGGTGACATGCTGCATGGAATAGAGGCTGACCGGCGACTTGCGGCCGACCACCGTGGCGTGGCCTTTGTAGAGCTTGAGGCGCACGGTGCCGGTGACGTTCTCCTGGCTCTTGTCGATCAGCGCCTGGAGCATCTCGCGCTCGGGCGAGAACCAGAAGCCGTAATAGACCAGCTCGGCGTAGCGCGGCATCAACTCCTCTTTGAGATGCATCGCGCCACGATCGAGCGTCAGGCTCTCGATGCCGCGATGGGCCGCGTGGAGGATCGTGCCGCCGGGCGTCTCGTAGACGCCGCGCGACTTCATGCCGACGAAGCGGTTCTCGACCAGATCGAGGCGGCCGATGCCGTTGGCCTTGCCGAGCTCGTTGAGCTTGGCGAGCAAGCTGGCCGGCGACAGGCGCTCGCCGTCGATGGCGACGGCGTCGCCCTTCTCGAAGTCGATCTCGATATAGGTCGATTTGTCGGGCGCGGCTTCCGGCGAGATGGTGCGTTGATAAACGATCTCGTCGGGCTCCTGCCACGGATCCTCCAGCACCTTGCCCTCGCTGGAGCTATGCAGCAGGTTGGCGTCGACCGAGAACGGCGCTTCGCCGCGCTTGTCCTTGGCGATGGGAATCTGGTGCTTCTCGGCGAATTCGAGAAGCTTGGTGCGGCTGGTCAGATCCCACTCGCGCCACGGCGCGATCACCGTGATGTCGGGACGCAGCGCGTAATAGCCGAGCTCGAAGCGCACCTGGTCGTTGCCCTTGCCGGTCGCGCCGTGCGAGACGGCGTCGGCGCCGGTCTGGTTGGCGATCTCGATCTGGCGCTTGGCGATCAGCGGCCGGGCGATCGAAGTGCCGAGCAGATACTGGCCCTCGTAGAGCGCATTGGCGCGGAACATCGGGAAGACGAAGTCGCGCACGAATTCCTCGCGCAAATCGTCGATGAAGATGTTCTCCGGCTTGATGCCCATGAGCAGCGCCTTCTGGCGCGCCGGCTCGAGCTCCTCGCCCTGGCCGAGATCGGCCGTGAACGTCACCACCTCGCATTGATAGGCTTCCTGCAGCCAGCGCAGGATGACGGAGGTGTCGAGCCCGCCGGAATAGGCGAGCACGGCTTTCTTGACGGTCTTCTTGGCGGCCATGGGCTTGTCCTGAAAGGAAAATCGGTGCGGCGGCCAGGTCTCAAACGCCCCGGCCGGCGCGGCGGGCCGGAGTATCGGCAAAAGCCCCGGTGAAGGCAAGGCGCGGCGCGCCCGCCAGATCAAGCCGGCGCGGCGAGGAAATGGCGCAGAAAATCCAAGGCTTGCGGCGAATCCCAGGCGGCCGCGCCGGTCAGGTAGCCGACCGCCCGGCCCTGCCGGTCGATCACGTAGCTGATCGGCAAGCCCCACAGCGGCAGGGGCGCGGGCGCCGCGCCCGACGCGGTCAGCGAGCCGAGCCGCTGCGCCGGATCGAGCCAGACGCGCATATGCGCCAAGCCGCGCGCCGCGACGAACGGCGCGACGGCCGGCGCGCCCGCGGCGTCGATCGACAGACCGATCACCGCCAGGCCCGGCGGAGCCGCCGCCGCGAGCCGGTCGAGCGCCGGCAGTTCGCGCACGCACGGCAGGCACCAGGTCGCCCAGACGTTCAGCAGCACGACCTGGCCGCGATAATCGGCGAGACGGACCTCGACGCCGTCGAGCGTCGCGACCGCCGTGTCGGGCGCGATAACGACGGGCCGCAGTTGGACGAACGGCGCGCTCTCGGAGCGAAAGGGCGGCGGGTCCGCAGCCCGCGTCGCCGGCGACGCGGCAAGGAGAAGGATGACCGGGACGATCGCGCCCAAAGCGCGCATCGACCGTTTTCGCGTATCGCGCGGCGCGGTCTTCAGAACTCGACCGTGCGCGGCTGGCTGCCGTCCGGCTTGTCCTTCTGGGATTCCTCCAGCACCGCCTTGTTGGGCGGCGCGCCGAGCGAGGGCCGCATGTCGAACTTGTATTTGGCGTAAGGCCCGTCCTGGCGGACGTAATGCAGAAACAGCTGCAATTGGGTGTCGCCGGCGAAGGGCTCGCGCCAGTGCGTCACCTCGATGCCTTTGTAAAGCAGCAGGTCTCCCGGCATCAGGTCGGCGGCGACTTTCTTGCCCGACAGCGAGACGAGATTGAGCGGCCAGCTCTCCGGCCCCGACTGGGCGATGGTGGCCGAGACGCTGACCTCGCACGACGGCCGATCGGTATGGCGCGCCAGCGACGCGCCCTTGGCGTAGATGCGGCCAAAACTGTAGGTCGGCCAGAGTTTCGTGCCGGTCTGGATCTCGACGAAGGGCAGCAGCATCTGCATCAGCGTTTCCGCCGCGTCGACGCCGAAGGCGGAATAGCCGGCACCGACCTGGCGGTCGATCTTCAGCCGGCGCGCGCTGTAGAGAATCTGATATTCGGTGGCGATGAAATCGCGCAGCGCCGGCGGAATCGCCTGGCGGCAGATCAGATAGCCTTCGCGCGCGAATTGTTGCGCGGCGGGATTGGTCGCAGGCGCGTTCATCCCGCCGATGTAGGCCAGAAATCCGCGCCGCGCCAGACGGATTTTTCGCGCTTCAGGGCCGCTTGCCGTCGCGGAAAATGGCGAAGGGCGGCGTCGGCGGTTTGGCCGGGGGCACGGGCGGCGCACCGAGACGCGGCCGGCCGTCGTAGCGCTGGCCGGCATAGGGGCCGTCCTGGCGCACATAATGGAGGAAAACCTGCAATTGCCGCTCGCCGGCGAACGGCTCGCGCCAATGCGGCACGTCGAGGCCTTTGTAGATCATCATGTCGCCGGGCGACAGGGTGACGCCGACAGTCTTGCCCGACAGCGTCTCGCAATAGAGCGGCCAAGGCTTGCCGCCGCTTTCGGCGATCATCAGCGACAGGCTGATCTCGCAGGCCGGGCGATCGACATGACGCGTGAGCGTCGCGCCGTTGAGATAAACGCGGCCATAGGAATAAGTCGGGAACAGCTTGTATCCCGTCTTTTCCTCCATGAAGGGCAGCAGATAGCCCATCAAGGCTTCGGAGACCGGAAGGCCGTAAGCGGCATAGCTATTGTCGACCTGCGCATCGCCGCGGCGCAACCGCTCGTTGGCGAGCAAGATGTCGTATTCGCCGCGTATGAGATCGAGGGCTTGTTGCGCGACAACGGCGCGATAGACGGCAAAGCCTTCGCGCTCAAACTCAGATTGTTGATCCATGAAGGACTCTGGGAGATAAGCTAGCGCGTAAGGCTTAGCTCTGAGACATGACAGGCTAGCGACGCGCATTCAAAGAACTACTCCTCGGGATCGAGGTCATGGGTAAATTCCTTGTGAGTCTCGCGGCCGCTGCATTCTTGCTGGTAACCATCCTCTCGCCGGTAACTACCCCTGTTGCGCACGCGCGGACGTCTGCGCTGGAACTGATGCTCGATGCCGTCAACGCCGCGCGCGTCGCCGAAGGGTTGACGCCGCTCGCCGCGAACGCGCGGCTCGATGCCGCCGCCTGCCGCCAGGCGAAAGATCTCGGCGGCCGCGCGTTGCACGACGTCGAAAGCCTCAGCCACCAAGGCAGCGACGGCAGCACGCTCGCCGACCGGTTGCGCGACGCCGGCTACGCCTTCCGCGCGGCGGCGGAAAATCTCGTGGCGGGCGTCGCCGATCCGGAAGAAGCCGTGCGCCTGTGGCTGGCGAGCGACGGCCATCGCCGCAACATCCTGACGCCGGATTTCCGCGAGGCCGGCATCGCCGATGTCGGGCCGCGCTTGAGCCCCGGCGGCAACCGAGCCGGGCCGATGGCGGTCTGGGTGCTGGTGCTGGCGACGCCGGCAGGAGCTGCCAGCGCCGCCGGCGAGGCTAAAAATCCTAGCGTTTGCAGGGCTTAACCTTGTCTGCCCGGCGATGCGGCCGAGGTTCGGGGTGACAAAAGCTTCACTTGTTATTAATCTCCCGGCCCGAGATTGCTGTTCGCTTGAGCAGTTTCGCCGTCCGGGGCAGGACGGCTTCATTCGGAGGGGCCACCATTGCCGACTGACCGCATCCGCGCCGTCATCCTCGCCGGCGTCGCCGCCGCCGCGCTGCTGGCCGCCGCGCCGGCCGCCGAAGCGCAGACCGCGCCGGCCAACGCTCGCGAACAGGCCGCCTTCGACGTGCGCTTCTTGCAGACCGAATTCATGGTCGCCGCCCTGTCGTGCGGCCGGCCCGACTACCAGAGCTTCTACAACAGCTTCGTCGCCCGGTTCGGCGCGCCGCTCAAGCGCCATGCCGACGTGCTGAAGGCGCACTTCACGCGCGAATACGGCAAGCAGGGCTTGAACCGCCTCGACAGCTTCGCAACCAAGCTGGCCAACGAGGCCTCGCTGCGCAGCATGCAGCAAGTGACCTTCTGCCAGGACACGGGCCTGGTGATGGAGCGCGTCGCCGCCCTCGACGCCGCGTCGCTCGAAGGCTTCTCGGCCTCTTTCGCCCGCAGCGTCGAAACATTGGCGGCGACCGCGTCGAAGACGCGCTGATCGAGCCGTCGAAGACGCGCTGATCCGACGCGCCGAAGACGCGCTAAGTAGAGCCCGTCGAAGACGCGCTGAAGTATTCTTCCCTGATGCGAGAAAGCCCGGCAATGCCGGGCTTTTTTAATGTCGGCATCTCGGGGCCGTGGGCGCGAAACATGAACCGCGCAAAGCAAAAGGGCCCGGCAGATGCCGGGCCCTTTGCGTTTCTAACGCTGCGAGCGCGTGTCTTAGAACACGATCTCGACGCGGCGGTTACGCGGCTCGCGCACGCCGTCGGCGGTCGCGACCAGCGGATCGCTCTCGCCGCGGGCGACCGTGGCGATATCGTTCGCCGGGATGCCCATGCGGACCATTTCGGCCTTCACCGCGTCGGCGCGGCGCTGCGACAGACGCTGGTTGTACTGGGCCGAGCCCGAACGGTCGGTATGGCCGGTCAGGGTGATGCGGGTCGTGCCGGCCTGCTTGGTGTTGGCGGCGGCCTGCTCGATCACGCGGCGCGCGTCGGCGGTGATGTCCGAACGGTCGAAGTCGAAGAACACCTGGAACGAGCGCACCAGAGCCGGAGCCGGCGCGGGGGCCGGAGCCGGCGCGGGGGCCGGCGCGGCGACCGGAACGGGGGCCGGGGCCGGAGCGGCGGCCGGCGCGCCGAACGTGTAGCGGAAGCCGACCGTGATCAGGTGGTCGGCATATTCGCCATCGACCGAACGGCCAGCCGAGGTGTTGAACGAAGGATCGTCGAACGTGCTGAGGTAACGATAGTCGGCGACGAACTTCCAGTTGGTGGCGAGCGGCGCGGACAGGCCGATGATGCCCTGGTAGGCCAGCGTCGTCTCGCTGTCGTCAGCCGAGCCGTTGCCGCCGCCGAGCGGGCCGATGTTGTCGGCGCTGATCTTCGCGCCGCCGATGCCGACGCCGACGAAGGGGCTGAAGCCCCAAACCGAACCGAAGTCGTAGTAGATGTTGGCCATCAGCGACGACGCCTTCATCGCGCCGTTCAGCGTGTCGGCGCTGTTGCTGCGACGCGCCAATTCCAGTTCGGCGCGGACGCTGTCGATCAGCCCCGTGCCGACCGCGCCATACAGGCCCCAGCCGTTGTTGAAATCGGTGCCGGTGGTGTTGCCGCTGCCCGAGAAGTCCGAGGACTCGAGGAGGCTCATGCCGCCGCCGAACTGCAGATAGAGCGGCGAGGTTTCGGCTTTCGCCATGACCGGCGCCAGAGCGAGCGTCGCCGCAACGGCAGCCGCAGTCATTCCGTACTTCATCGAAAATCTCCCCTTCACAGGCGGGTGTTTAAAGAACGCTCACTGAACGGAGCGTCGTGGACTTTAGTTCCCCCCGGCACTCTTCTCGCCCGAAAGCGGCAAGTCGGCATGTTACTTGAGTTTTTTACGTCTTTGCGCGTCCGAAGGAAACAGCCGCGGCAACGAATCAACCCGTGCGTGGCGAAGCTGCAACAGTTTCCAGCCGCCCCTATCCTTTCGGCGTAGAGAAAACAGCTGTTTTCTCCGAGACTTACGGAAAAAGGTAAAAAAACCTATTCGCCAGAGGGGGATAGCGGCAGATCGCCGCTCCCGCCGCGGCGCTGGCGCTGGCTTTCGGTGCGCAGCTGGCCGCAGGCCGCCAGGATGTCGCGGCCGCGCGGCGTGCGCACCGGCGCCGACAGGCCCGACTCGTTCAGCAGCTTGGCGAAAGCGGCGATCTGCTTGTGCGTCGAGCATTCATAGGCGACGCCCGGCCAGGGATTGAACGGGATCAGGTTCACTTTGGCGGGGATGCCGTCGAGCAGCCGCACCAGCTCGCGCGCGTCGGCCAGGCTGTCGTTGACGTCCTTGAGCATCACATATTCGAAGGTGATGCGCCGCGCATTGTTCGCGCCGGGATATTGGCGGCAGGCGTCGAGCAGTTCGGCGATCGGATATTTGCGGTTGATCGGCACCAGCACGTCGCGCAATTCGTCGCGCACGGCATGGAGCGAGACGGCGAGATTGACGTCGAGCTCCTCGCCGCATTTGCGCATCATCGGCACGACGCCGGAGGTCGAGAGCGTGATGCGCCGGCGCGAGATCGAGATGCCGTCGCCGTCCATGACGATCTTGAGCGCCTTGGCGACGTTATCGTAATTGAGCAGCGGCTCGCCCATGCCCATCATGACGATGTTGGAAATCTGCCGGTTTTCCTTGGGCGACGGCCATTCGCCGAGATCGTCGCGCGCCGCCATCAGCTGCGTCACGATCTCGCCCGCGCCGAGGTTGCGCACCATCGTCTGCGTGCCGGTGTGGCAGAAGCTGCACGAGAGCGTGCAGCCGACCTGCGAAGAGACGCAGAGCGCGCCGCGATCCTCCTCGGGAATGTGAACGGTCTCGATCTCCTGGCCGTCGGCGAATTTGAACAGCCATTTGCGCGTGCCGTCTTCCGACTTGTCGGCGCGGCTCGCCTCGGGGCGCTCCAGCGTGAAATGCGTCTCCAGCTCGTCGCGCAAGCTCTTGGCCAGCGTGGTCATGTCGGCGAAGGACTGCGCGCCGCGGAAATAGATCCAATGCCATAATTGGTTGGCGCGGAATTTCTGCACGCCGAACGGCTCGAGCTCATCCGCGAGTTCTTCGCGGCTGAGGCCGATCAGGAACTTGCGGCCGTCGCGCGACGGGGCGGCGACGTTGAGCGTCGGCTTGATGACGATCGGCTTGACGATCGCAGTCTGGGCGCCGATCTGGGTGCCGATCTGGGCAGGGGGCTGGGCGGTGGCTTGGGGCATGGCGCACCATATAGGGCGCGCCTGTGGAAAAGTCACGGCCCGCGAAAAGGCCAGTGAAATCCGGCTCTTACAGGATCGGCGCGGGCCGGATCAGGTCAGGCCGCAGGCCTTGGTGGTTTCGCGGTAGGCGGCGGTGAAGCCGCGCAGCGAATAGGTATCGACCGTTTTCGTGCCGCGCTCCGACAGGCCGGTCACGGTCATGCTCGCGCCCTTCATCATCGCGGCGACCATCGCCTTGTCGTCGGCCGCGCCGCGCGTCCAGGCGGCCTCGCCGTTGGGAAACAGGCTGAATTTGGCGTCGCCGATCGTCACCTGCACGTCTTTCCCGGCGCGCAGCGGATAGCCGAACTGCACGTTGACGACATCGCGCTCCTTGTCGGCCGGACGGTGCGTGACGAACACCAGCACGTCGCCGCGCTTGACGTTGCCCGGCTCCTTTTTGGTCGGCTGGCTCGCCATGTAGCAGGTGCGCTGATTGGTCCCTTCGATGAGCTGATAGGCTTCCCAATCGTTGAAGGTGCCGAGCACGCGCGGCGCGGCGGCCTGGGCCGAAACGGCGGCCGGCGAGGCGGCGGCGAACAGGAGCGCGGCGAGCGCGCCGGCTTTCAGCGAAGGATGGATCATGGCGGAAACCTTAACGGCCCCGGGCCGGCTTGCCAACCTTGCGCGGCCATTCCGCCGGCGCGGCGGCTTCAACAGCTAGTGAGGCGGATTTGCCCGAAATGCTCTCGGGATCGCGCCCTTCGCTGCGGATGATCTGCTTGCCGTGAACGTGCGGCGGCGGCGGCGCCAGCGGGCCGCCCGGCGCGACCGGGCGCTCGGCGAAGCGGCCGAGCGAAATTTGCCGGTCGTACATGACGATCGAGCCGGCGACCGCCACGTTGATGCAGAAGCTGGTCGGGATGCGGATGACATGGTCGCAGCGCGCCACCAGCTCGGGCGACAGGCTGCCGCGCTCGGGGCCGAGCACATAGGCGGCGCTGCGCGGATGGCGGAACGACGGCAGCTCGACCGAATCGGACATCAGCTCGATGCCGACCAGGGCGCAGCGGTCGGGCAGGCGCAGATCGTCGACCCCGGCAAAATGGTAATGCGGCACTTCGGAGGCCGAATCGGCGGTGTCGGACAGGCGCGCCTCGCCCGAAGACCAGACGCCGCCGATGGTGAAGACGAAGCTCGCGCCGAAGGCGTGCGCCGAGCGGAACAGGGTTCCGGCGTTCATCGGCTTGCTCAAGCCTTCGACGCCGATGGCAAAATATCCTCGCATGGCGCGGAGAATGGTCCGCCGTTTTGCCGCGCGCAAGGCTGATATGCGCCTCTCGTGCCTCTCCGCGCGCGAGCCGCGGTTGGCACGAACGGTCCGCGCCCCTACACTCGCGCCCGCAGCTTCCATGATGACCGCACCCCCGCCCCCCGCGCCGCCGCGCGCCGCTCGTCCGTTCTCGCCGCGCCGCGTCTGGCAGGGTTTGCCCGGCCCGGCCAAGGGCGCGCTGTGGATGTCGCTCGCCGCCGCCAGCTTCGCCGTCATGTCGGCCCTGGTGCGCTATCTGTCGCAGCAGATCTCGCCGCTCGAAGTCGCCTTCTTCCGCAACCTGTTCGGCCTCGCCTTCCTGCTGCCGACGTTGATCCAGGCCGGCTGGGCGAACATGCGCACCAACAATTTCAAGCGCTACAGCCTGCGCGCCGCGCTCGGCCTGACCTCCATGTACACATGGTTCATCGGCCTGGCCTATCTGCCGCTCGCCGACGCCACCACGCTCTCCTTCATCGCGCCGATCATCGCCTGCATCTTCGCCGTGGTCTTTCTCGGCGAGCGCGCCGGCTGGCGGCGGTGGAGCGCCATCGTCGTCGCCTTCGGCGGCGCGCTGCTGATCCTGCGCCCCGGCTTTCAGGAGATTCCGCCGGCCGCGATCCTGCTGCTGCTCGGCACCGTGGCGACCGCCGGCTCGGTGATCACGGTGAAAGTGCTGTCGCGCACCGAGCCGGCCAGCGCCATCGTCGGCTACATGGGCATCTACATGACGCCGATTTCGCTGATTCCGGCGCTGTTCGTGTGGACGACGCCGAGCTGGGATCTCTGGCCGTGGATCGTGCTGATGGGCGCGGCGGCGACGCTCGGCCAATGGGGCATGACGCAAGCCTATGCCGCCGCCGACGCCACCGTGGTGCTGCCGTTCGATTACGTGCGCCTGCCGATCATCGCCGTCATCGCCTATTTCATTTTCGCCGAGACGCCCGACGCCATGACCTATCTCGGCGGCTTGATCATCGCCGCGGCGACGATCTACATCGCCCATCGCGAATCCAAGATGGCCAAGAAGCGCCGGACCGAAGCGGCAAAAGTCGTCGCCGAGACGCCCAAGGCCGAGAACGGCTAGAGCCGCTCTTTACCCCGCCTTGTCTCTGGCCGGCGCGACCTCGTCGATGAAACGCGCCAGCGCGACGTCGCGCGCGCTCACGCCCTCGACGTCATGGCTGGTGAGCACGATCTCGACGCGGTTGTAGACGTTGAACCATTCGGGGTGATGGTCGAGCTTCTCGGCCTGCAGGGCGACGCGCGCCATGAAGGCGAAAGCCTCGTTGAAGTCGGCGAAGTGATAGGTCTTGCGGATCGCGTCGCGGTCGGCGACCTCGCTCCAGCCGTGCAGGTCCTTGAGCGCGAGGCGGCGCGCTTCGCCGCCGAGCCGATCGGTCATGGCTGCCTCCTCCTGAACTCCGCGCCGCGCTTGGCGACGTCATGCAAGCGGGCTATCGTCGCGCATCATGGCCGGTTCCCCAAAGCAATTTCCCTTGAACGCGCCGACCCTCGCCGATCTCGAAGAGCTGGCGGGGGAGGCGTTCCAGACCATCCCCGAGGAGTTCCGCGCGCTGGTCGGCGACGTGGTGATCCGCGTCGAGGAGTTTCCCGACGAAGACGTCGAGAAGGAGATGGAACTGGAAAGCCCGTTCGACATCCTCGGCCTCTATAGCGGCACCGACATCGGCCATAAGGGCGTGATGGACCAGCCGCAGCATCTCGACATGATTTTCCTCTATCGCCGCCCCATGCTCGATTACTGGTGCGAGACCGGCGAGACGCTCGACCATGTGGTGCGCCACGTGCTGATCCACGAGATCGGCCACCATTTGGGCCTCAGCGACGAGGACATGGAGCGCATCGAAGCCGACGCGAATGCCGGCGAGGCGGGCTGACCGCCGCAACCCCCTGCTGTAGAGACGCCCATGCCCCCGCAAAAGAAGCGCACGACCGCCACGCGCGCAAAACCCGCAAACAGCGCCGCAATCGCGCAGACGCCCGGCGCGCTCGAACCGGCGAGGCTCCGCTATCGCTGCGATCCGGCGCAATTTTCTTTCGAGACTTCGGCCGACCTGCCGCCGCTCGACAGCTTTCTCGGGCAGGCCCGCGCGGTCGAAGCGGTGCATTTCGGCATAGGGATGCGCCAAGCCGGTTACAATATGTTCGCCCTAGGCCCGAGCGGCACCGGCAAGCAAAGCGTGCTGCATCGCTTCATCGCCGAGCGCGCCGCCCACGACCCCGCGCCGTCAGATCTTTGCTACGTGCACAATTTCGCCGAAGCGCACCGCCCCCAGGCCCTGATTCTGCCAGCAGGACGCGGCGCGCCCTTCCGCCACGACATGGAGAACATGATCTCCCTGCTCAAAGTGGCGCTGGTCGCGACTTTTGCCGGCGACGATTACCGCGCACGCCGCCACAGCATCGACGAGCAACTCGAGGGCCGCCAAAAACAAATCTTCGACGCGTTGCAGGCCGAAGCGCGCACGAAACAGATCGCGCTTGTGCGCACGCCGGACGGCCTCTCTCTCGTGCCGCTGCGCGACGACGCCCTGATGCCGCCCGATGAGTTCAAGAAATTGCCGGACGAGGAGCGCAAGCGATTTCAGGCGGACATCGACGCGCTGCAAGAGAAGCTGGAAGCCGCGCTGCATAAGCTGCCTGAAGGGGAGCGCGTGCGGCGCGATCAGGTGCGAGAGCTCAACCGCGCCGTGGCCGACGCCGTCATCGCTCCGATGATCAGCGACATGCAGTCATGCTATGACAGGATCGTCTCGGTGACGGAATGGTTGCGGCAGGCGCGCGCCGATCTGCTCGACAATATCGAGGACTTCCTGAAAGCCCCTGGCGGCGAAGACGACGAGACCGAAGAAACCGACGCGCCGCCCGACGCCCGGCGATCCGGCGCGGCCCCGAGCCTGCGGCGCTATCGCGTCAACCTGCTCGTCGACAATGCCGCGGCCAAGGGCGCGCCGCTGGTTTACGAAGACAATCCCAATCTGCAAAGCCTGCTCGGACGCATCGAATACATCCCCCGTTACGGGATGCCGTTGACCGACCACAGCCTGCTCAAGCCGGGCGCGCTGCACCGCGCCAACGGCGGCTACCTCCTGATCGACGCGCGCAAGCTGCTGCTGGCGCCCTTCGCCTGGGAGGAACTCAAGCGCGCGCTCAAATCGCGCATGCTGCGCATCGACAGCACGAGCCAAGTCACCAGCGTCGTCGCCCCCATCTCGCTCGAACCGGAGGCGATCCCGCTCGACGTCAAGATCGTCCTGCTCGGCGATCGCGTCCTTTACTATCTGCTGAGCGAGCACGATCCGGACTTTCGCGACCTGTTCAAGGTGGCCGTCGATTTCGCCGACGCCATGGACCGCACGCCGGAAACCCTTCAACTCTACGCACGCCTGATCGCCGACATCGCGCGCCACAAGCGCCTGCGCCCTCTCGATCGCGGGGCCATGGCCCGCGTCGTCGAGCATGCGGCGCGCTTGGCCGACGATTCCGAGAAGCTCACCGCCCATATCCGCAGCTTGGTCGATATTCTGTGCGAAGCGGACCTGTGGGCGGGAGAGCGCGGCGCCGACGTGGTCGCGGCCGACGATATCGAGACCGCGATCGCCATGCGCGCGCGCCGCGCCGACCGCGTGCGCGAGCTGTCTTACGAGCAGATCGTCCGCGAGACGCTGGTGATCGGCACCGACGGCGCCGCAATCGGCCAAGTGAACGGCCTTTCCGTGCTGCAACTCGGCGATTTCGCCTTCGGCAAGCCGGCGCGCATCACCGCGCGCGCGCGCGTCGGCCTCGGCGACGTGGTGGACATCGAGCGCGAGGTCGCCCTCGGCGGACCGCTGCACAGCAAGGGCGTGCTCATCCTCGCTGCCTTCCTCGCCGCGCGCTACTTGCCGGAAATGCCGTTGTCGCTGCACGCCAGCCTGGTTTTCGAGCAATCATACGGCGGGGTCGACGGCGATTCGGCATCCTCCGCGGAGCTTTACGCCCTGATGTCGGCGCTGGCCGAAGTTCCGCTCGGCCAGAATTTCGCCGTCACGGGCTCGGTCGATCAGATGGGCAACGTGCAGGCCATCGGCGGCGTGAACGAGAAGATCGAGGGATTCTTCGACATCTGCGCCGCTAGGGGCTTGAGCGGCGCGCAAGGCGTGCTCGTCCCCGCCGCCAACGTCAAGCATCTGATGCTGCGGCGCGACGTTGTCGCCGCGGCGAAAGCCAAACGCTTCCATGTTTACTCGATCGCCACCATCGATCAGGGCATCGCGCTACTGACCGGCCGTGAGGCCGGGGCGCGCGGTCGCGGCGGCAAATTCCCGGCGACGAGCGTCAACGGCCTCATCGAGGCGAAACTCGCGCTTTATGCGCGCCGCAGCCTGGAATCCCTGCGCCGCGGCGCCGCGGCGCCGCGTCCAGCGCGGCGGCGTTAGCGGACGCAAGACGCGCGCTCAAGCTTTCAGCAAGCCCTGCACCCGCCTGCGCATTTCCGGCACCACCTCGGCTTCGAACCAGGGATGCTTGCGCAGCCATAGGCGGTTGCGCGGGCTGGGATGCGGCAGCGGAATGAACTCCGGCAGGAACTCGCGCCAACGCTCGACCGTCTCGGCCAGCGTCTTGCCGCGACGATCCGCCAGATAATAGGCCTGCGCGTGCGCGCCGCAGAGCAGCGTCAGCCCGAGCGCCGGCATCAGCGCGCGCAGCGGCGGATGCCACAGCGGCGCGCATTCGGGCCTCGGCGGCGCGTCGCCGCCGCGCGTGCGGCCGGGATAGCAGAGGCCCGCCGGCACGATGGCGATGCGCGATTCGTCGTAGAAGCGCTCGCGATCCAGCCCGAGCCAATCGCGCAAACGATCGCCCGAGGGATCGTTCCACGGAATGCCGGTGGCATGGACCTTGGTGCCGGGGGCCTGGCCGACGATGAGCAGCCGCGCCGTCACCGAAGCGCGCAACACCGGCTGCGGCCCGAGCGGCAGGTGGGCCTCGCACAGGCGGCACGCCCGCGCTTTCTTCAAAAGCGCGGCGAGCTTGCGCGGGGCGGCGGCGGACGGAGCGGACATGGCGCAAAGATGGCGCGCCGCAGATTGTTTTGCGAGAGGGCTTTTGCTAGACCGTGGCGATGATTCAACCGATCCGCGTCCTGTTCGTCTGCATGGGGAACATCTGCCGCTCGCCCACCGCCGAAGGCGCGTTCCGCGCCGAGGTGGCGAAAGCCGGCCTTAGCGACCGCATCCTGACCGATTCGGCGGGCACGCACGGCTATCACATCGGCGATCCGCCCGACCCGCGCAGCATCCAGGCCGCCGCGCGGCGCGGCATCGACATTTCGGATTTGCGCGCCCGTCTGGTCCGCGCCGATGATTTCTCCCGCTTCGATCATGTGCTGGCGATGGACGCGCAGAACCATGCCGCGCTGGCGACGCTGTGCAAGGCCGAGCGCAAAGACCGCCTGCGCCTGTTCCTCGATTTCGCCCCCGAGCTGAAACGGCGCGACGTGCCCGATCCCTATTACGGCGGCGACGCCGGCTTCGAGGACGTGCTCGATCTCTGCGAAGCGGCGTCGCGCGGCCTGCTCGCGCAGCTGCGCGAGCGCCTCTGAGACGTCGGCTCAGGAATAGTATTCAAAGGCCGTCATGCTCGGGCTTGACCCGAGCATCCATGTTTCCAGCGCCTGAACGCTGGACGGATGGACCCTCGGGTCAAGCCCGAGGGTGACGGGTTTTACAGTGAGCCCAGCGGGTAATCGGCTTCGACGCTATAGACCGGGCCCGCCGAGCCGAGCTGGCTGGAGAACAAGGTGAAGCGCTCGACGCGGAACGGTTCGGCGCGGAACAGATTGTGTTCGGCGATGAAGCCGGCGAGGCGCGCTTCGGGCGCGCGCTGCAGCCGCGCCAGCGTCACGTGCGGCGTGTAGCGCTTCTCGTCGGTCGGAAAGCCGGCGCGGGTCAACGCCTGATCGATGCGCTTTTGCAAACTCATCAACGGCTCGGCGCGCTCGACGCCGACCCACAGCGAGGTGGGTTCGCGGCCGCGCGCGAACGTGTCCATGCCGGCGAGCGACAGGTCGAACGGCTTGGCCACAATCCGCGCCAGCGTCTCGTCGATGTCGGCTATCGCGCTCTCCGCCGTCTCGCCGATAAAGCGCAAGGTGACATGGAAATTGTCGGGATCGACCCAGTTCGCGCCCGGCACGCCGCCTTGCATCAGAGCCAGGCGCTCGCGCAGCTCCTCGGGTAATTCGATGGCGACGAATAAGCGGGTCATTCGACCGGCGCTATTGCCTCGCGGCGGCGAGCAGCTTTTCCACGCTCGGCAGAATGCGCTCGACGATCACCGCGACACCCTTGGCGTTGGGATGGATGCCGTCGCCCTGGTTGAGCGCCGCTTCGGCGGCGACGCCGTCGAGGAAGAACGGATAGAGCAGCGCGCCGTGCCGCTCGGCGAGGCGCGGATAGATCGCGTTGAACTCCTTGCCGTAGGCCGCGCCGAGATTGGGCGGCGCATACATGCCGGCGAGCAGCGTCGGCAGTCCGCGCGATTTCAGCGCCGCGAGGATCGCGTCGAGATTGTCGGCAGTCGATGTCGGCTCCAAGCCGCGCAACCCGTCGTTCGCGCCAAGCTCGACGATGACGGCTTGCGGAGCGTCGGCGAGCGACCATTCGAGCCGCGCGCGGCCGCCGGCCGTGGTATCGCCGGAGACGCCGGCATTGATCACTTTTACGTTATGGCCCTTGGCTTTAAGCGCGCGTTCGAGCTGCGCGGGAAAGGCTTCGCTGGCCGCCAGGCCGTAGCCCGCGGCGAGGCTGTCGCCCAATACCAGCAGGCTTATCTGGCCGGGCCCGGCCGGCGACGTTTGCGCGAAAGACGGCGCGCTCGCCGCGAAGGCGCTTACGAAAGCGGCAAGCCAGATCGCGGCTATTGCGTTGAAACGCCTGGACCAGCCACCATATCGCCGCAATGTTCCGTTCATTGTCCCACCTTTCCTCACGCCTTCCGCATAGATGAGCGAAGATGACCAGCTCCGCAAGTCCGACCGCGACCGATTCGCCCATCATCCGCCTCGAAGGCGTCGAGCTTTCGCTGCCGAGCGCCGCCGGCCTCGTTCACATCCTGCGCGGCATCGACCTCGCCGTGCATGAGGGCGAGAGCGTCGGCGTCGTCGGCCCGTCGGGCTCGGGCAAATCGACCATGGTGATGATCATGGCCGGGCTGGAACGCGCCAGCAAAGGCCGCGTGACGGTGGATGGCGCGGATTACGCGGCGATGAACGAGGACGCGCTGGCGCTGTTCCGCCGCAACGCGATCGGCATCGTCTTCCAATCCTTCCATCTGGTGCCGGCGATGACGGCGCTCGAGAACGTCGCCATCCCGCTCGAACTGGCCGGCCGGCGCGATGCCTTCGAGCGCGCGCGCGCCGAATTGGAGACGGTCGGGCTCGGCCACCGGCTGAGCCATTATCCGTCGCAGATGTCGGGCGGCGAGCAGCAGCGCGTGGCGCTGGCGCGCGCCTTCGCCGCCGAGCCGAAGCTGATCCTGGCCGACGAGCCGACCGGCAATCTCGACGGCGCCAACGGGCGCGCCGTGGTCGATCTCCTGTTCGGCGCGCAACAGCGCCTCGGCACCACGCTCGTCCTCATCACCCATGACGCGGCGCTGGCGGAACATTGCCATCGCGTCGTGCGCATGGAGGACGGCCGCATCGCCAGCGAGACGCGCGGCAGCGCGCAGGGCCAAGCGGCGCAATGAGCGGCATGGCGGACGGGGCGAGCTGGGCGCTGGCGGCGCGCTTCGCCAAGCGCGAGTTGCGCGGCGGCTTCGCCGGCTTCCGCTTGATGATGGCCTGCCTGGCGCTCGGCGTCGCCGCCATCGCCGGCATCGGCTCCTTCTCCGCCACCATCGGCGAGAGCCTGGAAAACGACGCGCGCGCTTTGCTCGGCGGCGACGTCGAGCTGCGTCTTACCCATCGCCAGATCACGCCCGACCAGCGCGCCTGGCTCGAAGCGCAAGGCCGGCTGTCGGGCATCGCCAAGATGCGCGCCATGGCTTCGACGGTCGGCCCAGCCGAGGAGGGCACGCCGCAGCGCCGCCTTGTCGAGTTCAAGGCCGTCGACGATCCCTATCCGCTCTACGGCAGCGTGCGGCTCGACGCCGACATCCCGTTCGACGCCGCCATCGCCGCAGAAACACGCACCAATGAGAATGGAGAGGCCGAGACCTACTACGGCGCGGTGGCGCAGCCCGACCTGTTCGGGCTGTTGAAAGCCAAGCCCGGCGACGTGGTGCAGATCGGCGAAGCCAAGTTCATCCTGCGCGCCGGCCTGTTGCGCGAGCCGGACGCCGCCGGTGACGTGTTCAAGCTCGGCCCCTCGCTGCTCGCCAGCGCGGCGGCCTTGAAGGCCAGCCAGCTCGAACAGCCCGGCAGCTTGATCGCTTACGAATACCGCCTCGCCTTGCCGGAGGGCACGGACCTCGCGGCTTGGCGCGAGCGCGTCACGCAAGCGTTCCCCGACGCCGGCTGGCGCGTGCGCACCTTGGAAGAAGGCGCGCCCGGCCTCGGCCAGCAGCTCGACCGGCTCAACCTGTTCTTCACGCTGATCGGCCTGACCGCCTTGCTCGTCGGCGGCATCGGCGTCGCCAACGCGGTCAAAAGCTATCTCGATGGCAAGACCGCCACCATCGCCACCTTCAAATGCCTCGGCGCGCCGGCAGCGCTGATCTTCCGCGTCTATCTGCTGCAGATCATGATCATGGCGCTCGGCGGCATCCTCATCGGCCTGCTCGTCGGCGCGCTCTTGCCGGCGCTCGGCCTCGACGCCATCCGCGCCGCCTTCCCGATCGACTTCGCCTTCGGCCTGCACGCCGAGCCGCTGCTGCTCGCCGGCGCCTACGGCATCCTGACCGCGCTCTCCTTCGCGCTGTGGCCGCTGGCGCGGGCGCGCGAGGTGCCGGCCGCGCATCTGTTCCGCGATCTGGTCAGCCCCGACCGGGTGTGGCCGCGCGCCAGCCTGATCGCCGCCACTGCGGCGGCGGCCGCGGCGCTCGCCGCGCTGGCCTATCTCACCGCCAGCCAGAAGAGCTTCGCGCTGTGGTTCATTCTCGGCGCGATCGTGACGCTCCTCGTGTTCCGCGGCCTCGCCGTCGTCGTCACGCGCGCCTCGCGCGGCCTCGGCCATCGCCTGACGGGCGCGAGCACGCGCCTGCCGCTGCTCAATTTCGCGCTCGCCAACCTGCATCGGCCGGGCTCGCCCGCCGGCATCATCCTCCTGTCGTTCGGCATCGGCCTGACGGTGTTCGTCACGCTCATGCAGATCGAGGGCAACCTCAACGCGCAGATCAACGAACGCCTGCCCGCGCAAGCGCCGTCCTACTTCTTCGTCGATATCCAATCGCCGCAGGCGGAGGAATTCGACCGGATCGTCGCGGCGGTCCCCGGCGTCCAATCGAACCAGCGCATGCCGTCGCTGCGCGCGCGCATCGTCGGCATCAACGGCGTCGAGCCGAACGAGGAGAACGTGGCCGAGGACGTGCGCTGGGCCGTGCGCTCCGACCGCGGCCTGACCTACAGCGCGCGCTTGCCGGAAGGCACCAAGGTCGTCGCCGGCCAATGGTGGCCGGCCGACTACCAGGGCCCGCCGATCATCTCGTTCGACGCGCGCATCGCCGCCGGCATGGGCATCGGCGTCGGCGACACGCTGACCTTCGACATCTTGGGGCGGCGCATCACCGCGACCATCGCCAACCTGCGCGAGGTCAATTATCAGACGCTCAACCTCAACTTCGCGGTGGTCTTCGCGCCGGGCACTCTGGAAGGCGCGCCGCAGACCCATCTGGCGACCGTGAGCGCCGCGCCCGAAGCCGAAGACGCCGTGCGCGAGGCGGTGCTGTCGCGCTTCGCCAACGTCACGGCGATCCGCGTCAAGGACGCGCTGGAGACGGCCGCCGCCGCGTTCGGCCGCATCGCCGACGCGGCCCGCGCGCTTGCCAGCCTCGCTTTGATCGCCGGCGTGCTGGTGCTCGCCGGGGCCATCGCCGCCGGCCGCCGCGCCCGCATCTACGACGCCGTGGTGCTCAAGGTGCTCGGCGCGACGCGGCGCAACCTGCTCGCCGCCTATATCGTCGAATATGCCGCCATCGGCCTCGCCGCCAGCGTCATCGCCGGCGCGCTCGGCACGCTCGCCGGCTGGCTGATCGTGACCAAGGTCATGCGCGCCGAATGGGTGTTCCTGCCCGGCACGCTCGTCGGCACCGCCGTCGTTTGCACCCTCGCCGTCATGGCCTTCGGCTTCGTCGGCACGTGGCGCTCTTTGGGCCAGAAAGCTTCGCCGATCCTGCGAGCGCGCTGAAAGGCCCATCTAGCGGCATCCGGCCGGTTCGACGCTAGATATGGCCGTTCACGGCTTTGTCACCCCTGATCGGCCGATTTATCCGTTGAATCAACGTGTTGAGAGGGCTTCGCGGCCCCGCCGCCGATCCGGTTTCCGTTGAAAAAGCGCTGCGACCTGCCATATTTACGTCCAGAGCGAACGCCTCTTCGCGTTCACCCGCTTTCCGACGAGGGACCGAGATGACCACTCCCACCCCCGACAACCGCTACATGAGCCGTAGCGAAGCCCAGGCCGCCGAGATCGATGTCGGCCTGCGCCAGTACATGTTGCAGATCTATAACTACATGGCGTCCGGCGTGGCCCTGACCGGCATCGTCGCTTATGCCGTCGCCAACACCCCGGCGCTGTTCAACGCCATCTTCGGCACCCCGCTGATGTGGGTGGTGATGCTGGCCCCGCTCGGCCTCGCCCTGTTCTTCGGCATGCGCATCCAGCACATGAAGGCCTCGACCGCTCAGGCCCTGTTCTGGGTCTTCGCCAGCGTGATGGGCATGTCGCTGGCGACGATCTTCGTCGTCTTCACCGGCGAGAGCATCGCCCGCGTGTTCTTCATCACCGCCGGCACCTTCGCCGCCATGAGCCTCTACGGCTACACGACCAAGCGCGATCTCTCGCGCTTCGGCTCGTTCCTGATGATGGGCCTGATCGGCGTCATTCTCGCCTCGCTGGTCAACCTGTTCATCGGCTCGACCGCGCTGCAGTTCGCCGTCAGCGTTATCGGCGTGCTCGTTTTCGTCGGCCTCACCGCCTACGACACCCAGCAGATCAAAGAGATGTACTGGGACGCCGACGACGAAGAGACCTACAAGAAGAAGTCGATCATGGGCGCGCTGCGCCTCTATCTCGACTTCATCAACCTGTTCATGCTGCTCATCCAGCTGCTCGGCGCTCGCCGCGAGTAGGCGCGCCCGATAGGAACCGGAAAAGCCGGATGCGCAAGCATCCGGCTTTTTTCTTGCCTGCGTTCGACTAGAATCTCCCCAACAAAAAACTGGGGAGACGACCATGACATTATCCGCACGCCTGAACGCGCCGCCGCCGCGCGTTCCGTCCCGTCTCGAGCCGCTGCTGCTCGCCGAAGCGCCGCGCTTCTCCGCCGGCGAGATGGCGCGCCGGCGCGACGCGCTCGCCGCGGCGATGGCCGAGGCCGGCGCGCGCCATGCCCTGCTGATGGGCGGCGACAAGCGCGGATCGGCGCTGCAATGGCTGACCGGCTGGCCGGCCAACACCAATAGCAATCTCGCGATCTTCACGCCGGGCGAGCGGGACGTCCTGCTGGTGCCCTATCCCAACCATGTCGCGCAAGCGCAAGTGCTGGCGCCCGATTGCGAGGTGATCTGGCGCGCCGAGGGCTCGACCAATGTCGCCATGGACATTCTGGAAAAGCGCGGCGCGAAAGAGCAAAAAGTCGGCATCGTCGGCAATTGCTCGGTCGGCTTCATCGAACGGCTCGCCAAGATCGGCGCGATGCCGGTCGATCTGTCGCGCAGCTATTCCAAGATCCGCCTGACAAAATCGGATGAGGAGATCGACTGGCTGCGCATCGGCTGCGCGCTCACCGATCTCGGCCTCGAAAGCCTCGCGGACAATGTGCGGCCCGGCATGAACGAGCACGAGCTGCAGGCGCTGATCGAGGCCGGCTATCTGCCATGGGGCGGCTTGACGCAGATCCACTTCCTCGGCCTGACCTCCATGGCCGCGCCCGACTGCTGCGTGCCGTCGCAATTGCCGCGCAACCGGCAGGTCAAGCCGGGTGACATGATCTTCACCGAGATCGCCGCCAATTTCTGGTCCTATCCCGGCCAGGTGCTGCGCAGCTTCACGGTCGAGGCCGAGCCGACGCCGCTCTATCGCGAGCTGCACGACGCCGCCGACGAGATGTTCGACGAGGTGACCAAGGTGCTGCGCCCGGGCGCGACGGCGAAGGATGTGCTCGACGCCGCCGACTGCATCAAGCGCACGCCCTTCACCATCTGCGACGATCTGGTGCACGGCTATGTCGGCGGCTATCTGCCGCCGATCATCGGCACGCACGAGCGCCCTTCGGGGCCGGTGCCCGACCTGGTGTTCAAGGAGAACATGACGATGGTGGTGCAACCCTCGGTCATGACGCGCGACGGCAAGGCCGGGGTGCAGACCGGCGAGCTCATGCGCATCACCAACGAGGGCTGCGAATCGCTGCACGGCGCGGTGCGGGGCTTTCGCCGGATCGGCAGCTAGCGGCCGAGCGCGGCTTGACGGGCTTGGATGTCAGCCGGCCAGCGGCTTTTGATATAGGCGAGAACCGCCCATATCTCGGCGTCGCTCAAGCTTGCGGCGAAGCCCGGCATGTCGCTCTCGTAGCCTTCCGGCGCAAGCGGCGGGACGACCCCTTGTTTGGTCAGCGCGAACAGCTGCGCGTCGGAATGATGCCAGGTGTGGCCGGTCGCATCGTGCGGCGGCGCGGGCAAGCGGCCGTCCGGCTTGCGCGTCCGCCAGGCCGGCTGGCCTTCGAGATTCGCGCCGTGGCACGCGGCGCAATAGTCGCGATAGACGATCTCGCCGCGCGCGACTTGACGGCTGTCCGCGGCGTTCGCGCCGCGCGCCGGAGTTTCGGCGGAAGGCCAGGCCCAGCCAATGCCCGCAAGGATCGCGCCGCAAGCTAGCAAGCCCCACAGCCAACGGCGCATCGGCGATCTACCCCGCGATCTGACGCTTGATCTCGCCGGCGATGATCTCGGGCGACGCGCCGCCGCGGAACACGCTGCGCAGCTTGCCGTCCGGCCCCATCAGATAGGTGAAGGCCGTGTGGTCCATATTGTAGCCGCCGTCGGCGGCGGTCGGGCCTTTGGCGTAATAGACGCGGAAGGCTTTGGCGGCGGCGGCGACTTGCTCGTCGCTGCCGGTCAGGCCGACGATGCGCGGATGGAACGAGGCGACATATTGCTTGAGCGCGTCCGGCGTGTCGCGCGCCGGGTCGATGCTGACGAGCAACGGTTGCACGCGCTCGGCGTCGGCGCCGAGATCGTCCATCGCCGTCGCCATGACCGACAGTTCGGTCGGGCAGACGTCCGGGCAATGGGTGAAGCCGAAGAAGATCAGCATGAACTTGCCGGCGTAGGACGCGTCCGTCACCGCGCGCCCGTCATGATCGACGAGGCTGAAGGGCCCGCCGAGCTCGGTGCCCGGCGGCAAGCGCACGAGGCCGGGCTTGGAGACGCCGCCGACCTCGCTGACCGTGGCGACCGGGCGCGGCTGGAGCCAGAGGACCGCGGCAGCGACGATCAGCGCGGCGAGCAGCGCCGCGAGGCCGACGAGGACGAGACGTTTCTTAGGAGCGGGGGATGGGTTTGTCATACGCCTGCTTTAGCCCCTGGGCCGGCGCGATGCAATCGCGCGGCTCTCAACTCGCCGAGAGACTGGCGCGCGACGCTGACCGCCGCCTGCAAGGCGAGCAGCGCCATGATCGCCGCGACGGCCAGATCGGGCCATTTCGTGCCGGTGGCGAAGACGCCGCTGGCGGCGAGCAGCACGGCGAGATTGCCGATGGCGTCGTTGCGCGTGCAGAGCCACACCGAGCGCATGTTGGAATCGCCGCTGCGATATCTATAAAGCAGCGCCGCGACGGCGAGGTTGGCGGCGAAGGCGATAACGCCGATGACGCTCATCACCGCCGCGTCGGGCAGCGCGCCATAGACGAGGTTGTAGACCGTCTGGCCGATCACCCAGAGGCCGAACAGGCCCATGCTCGCGGCTTTCAGCAGCGCGGCGCGCGCCCGCCAGGCGACGGCGAGGCCGAGCACGAACAGGCTGATGCCGTAATTGGCGGCATCGCCGAGAAAATCCATCGCGTCGGCCATCAGCGCGACCGACTGGGCGTTGATGCCGGCGGCCGCCTCGACGGCGAACATCGCGCCGTTGACGATCAGCGCGGCCCACAGCACGCGGCGATAGGCCGGATCGGCGGGCGGCGCGCTCTCGACCGGACAGCAATCGTCTTTGGCATGCAGCGCGCGGGCAAGCAGGCTAGGCTGGGCGCTGGACGTCTGATCATGCGCGCAGCAGGCGTCGCCGGCATGATCGTGCGAATGCGCCATGGCTAATCTTCCTGGTCCGCGTCGTCGTCGGGCTCGCCGACGTGATGCAGCATGTCGACCAGCATGTGGCTGATGTGTTCGTCGGCCGGCGCGTAGAACGCCTGCTTGCCCTGGCGCGTCTTGCGCAGGATGCGCGCGGCGCGCAGCAGGCGCATATGGTGGCTGACCAGCGACGGCGACGCGCCGGTCTCCGCCGCGATCTCGCCGACGGCGCGCGGGCCGCCGAGGCAAGCCATGATGATTTTCAGGCGCGTCGGATCGCCCATCAGCCGGAACATCTCGGCCAATTGCAGGATATGGCTGGCGGCTTCGTTATTCATACATATGAACATATGTTCATATGTATTGAGCGTCAAGCACGCGGAAAAAGCGCGAATCCGGGTTACAATTCAAGCCTGTCTCCCGGATGCCCCCAGATGAGAGCGCGCCATGGCCGACCGTTCCGACGATTCCTTCACCCCCAAACCGCTCGAAGGCGCGCCCGAGCAGAAGCCGCGCAAGCCGGTCGGGCCGAACGGGCCGGCGTGGAGCGATCCCGACTTCATGGGCAGTCAGGAAGCGCGCACGCTGCGCATCCTCGCCGAATATCTCGAACCGGAGAAACGCTTCCGCGACCAGGACATCAAGGACACGATCGTGTTCTTCGGCTCGGCCCGCATCCTGTCGCACGAGCAGGCCGAAGCGGCGATGGCGGCGGCGCGCGATGATCTCGATGCCGGCGAAGACGCGGAGACGCAGGCCGAGCGTCTGGAGCGCGCCGAGCTGGCGCTGACCATGTCGCGCTATTACGAGGACACGCGCGAGCTGTCGCGCCGGCTCACGCTCTGGTCGAAGTCGCTCCACCCCAAGGGCAAGGGCCGGCGTTTCGTCGTCTGCTCGGGCGGCGGCCCCGGCATCATGGAGGCGGCCAACCGCGGCGCGTCAGAGGCCAAAGGCATGAACATCGGCCTCAACATCCAGCTGCCGTTCGAGCAGAAGCCCAATCCCTTCATCACCCATAGCCTCAACATCGACTTCCACTACTTCTTCATGCGGAAGTTCTGGTTCGCCTATCTCGCCAAGGCGATGATCTGCATGCCCGGCGGCTTCGGCACCTTCGACGAGCTGACCGAAGTGCTGACCCTGATCCAGACGCTCAAGATCAAGAAGAAGATGCCGATCGTGCTGTTCGGCACCGAGTTCTGGCGCGACGTCGTCGATTTCAACGCGCTGGTCAAATACGGCACGATCAGCCGGCGCGATCTCGATCTCATGTTCCGCACCGATTCGGTCGACGAAGCCTACGAGCACGTGACGGCCGAGCTGACCCGGCTCTATATCGAGGATACCGCCGCGACGATGTAGACCTCGCCATCTAGGCAGCCGTATTTAGGCGGTGTTTTTCGCCAGTATTTAAGCGGCATTTTAGACGATCTACCGCTAAAGGATGCATTGTTCGCCCCGTGGAATCGGCGCATCCCTATGCCGTGACCGTAGCGCATCCGACGGCGCGCGGCCGGGGGCGGCGAACGAAACATGGCGACAGCCGGCACGACAAAAAACGACAACGAGAGCGCGGCGCCAGGCGTGGCAACGCCCGCAATGCCCGAACTCGCTTCGGCGCAAGGCAGCGGCCCGGCGCTGGCGCGCCGGCTGATCGGCGATCCGGGACGCAACGCCCAGCTGAGCGGCGCGCGCGGCAAGGGCGCGACCCAAGTGCTCGATCTCGACCCGCTGCGCCAGGCGCTCGGCGGCAGCTGGCACGCCTATGGCGAGCTGATTCACGGCATCGCCTTGCGCATCCTGCTGCGCCATCTCGGCGGCGCTTACGATTACGAGCGCCACGGCGAGCGCTATGTCGTGCAATTCACCCACATGTCCGAACGCGAGGCGCGCGAACGGATCGAGCGCATCGCCACCGGCTTCGCCGAATATCTGTTCGGCAACGGCACGGCGCTGGCCGAACCCGCCGGACGGCGCTTCGGCGCGCGGCTCGGCCGGCGCAAACGCGGCTTCTTCGACAGCATGGGCGACAGCATCGCCGATTCCTTTTCGCGGCTGATTCGCGTCGTCGGCGCGGTGATGTCGGCGAAGGATCGCGCCGCCGCCAAGCCGAACGCGACCTTGCGCGGCAACCGCATGGATCTGTCCACGCCGGCCGCGCCGCTGCCCGACATCGCCGTGCCGCCGCCGGGCAAGAACGCGACGCCGCGACGCGCGGCCCCGCTCGCCACCGCCGCCGAAGCCGGGGCGATCGCCGCGCCCGCCGATCC
>JBKBHI010000015.1:0-18748 GCA_046297835.1 Alphaproteobacteria bacterium
TCCGCGCGGGCGGGTGGGGGGGGCGGGGGGGGGGGGGGCCGGGGGTGGGGGGGGGGGCGGGCGCGGGCCGGCCGCGCCGGGCAGCGTGACGAAGCTGACGCTCGGCGCGCCGGGAACGTGGCGGCCGAGATGACGCGCGACCAGCCGCGCGGCGGCGTCGCGGCCGGCGGCAGGCGCGGCCTCGTCGCCGCGCGCCACGATGGTCATGCCGGAAAAGACGCGATCCTGCTGCTCGTCGCCGCCGTCCGGCGTCGCGCCGCCGATCAGCGTCACGGCGCGGCCCTTGAAGAAGGCCGCCGCGCGCGCCATCTCGCCGGAGGACGCGTCGGACGTCTCGGCGCGGACAGGACAGGCCAGCGCCGCCGCCAGGACGGCGACCAGCGGCATCATGCGGGCCGTGAGCGGCAGGGCGGGCAGTCGTTCCTCCTCGCGCCAATGTCCGATAGAATAGGCTTCTTCCCGGTATTTTTCCCTCACATCGCGGTCATTTGCCATGTCACTCGCCGAGGGCGCCTCCACCCGGCAGCCCAATCCCGTCGATCCCGCCAGCCTGCACGGCGCGCCCGGCGGGCCGGACGTTCCGCGCAAAGGTCTCGCCCGGCGGCTCGACCTGCATGTGATCCGCGCGCTCATGCCGTTCCTGTGGACCGCCAATTCGCGCGAGCTGAAGCTGCGCGTCGTCGGCGCGCTGATCCTGCTCTGCCTGTCGACCGCCGCCACGGTCTATGTGCCGATGATCTACAAAATGGCGGTGGACGCGCTGACCGCCGAGACCGGCGCGTCGGCCGCCGTGGCGATTCCGGTGGCGATCATCGTCGGCTACGGGCTGTTGCGCTTCCTCGCCGCCGCCTCCGGCGAGCTGCGCGACGCGCTGTTCGTGAAGGTGACGCAGCGCGCCGTGCGCCGCGTCGCCTATCAGGTGTTCTCGCATCTACACGCGCTGTCCTTGCGCTTCCATCTCGACCGCCAGACCGGCGGCCTGCAGCGCGTCATCGAGCGCGGCATCAAGGGCATCGAGTTCACGCTCGCCTTCATGCTGTTCAACATCGTGCCGACGCTGCTGGAGATCCTCATCGTCTGCGGCATCATGTGGGCGCTCTACGACATCCGCTTCGCCGCCGTCACCTTCGTCACCATCGGCTCCTACATCGTCTTCACGCTGACCGTCACCGAATGGCGGCTCAAGTTCCGCCGCGAGATGAACGAGGTCGACAGCCTGGCGAACACGCGCGCCATCGACAGCCTGCTCAATTTCGAGACGGTCAAATATTTCAACAACGAGAGCCACGAGACGCGGCGCTACGACGAGGCCATGGCGCGCTACGAGCGCGCCGCGACCTGGAACAAGACGTCGCTCAGCTACCTCAACATGGGCCAGGCCGGCATCATCGCTGGCGGCCTGATCGCCATCATGCTGATGGCCGGCCGCGGCGTCGCCGACGGCACCATGAGCGTCGGCGATTTCGTGCTGGTCAACACCTACCTGATCCAGCTTTATCTGCCGCTCGATTTCCTCGGCTACGTCTATCGCGAGGTGAAGCAGTCGCTCACCGACATGGAGAGCATGTTCAAGCTGCTCGGCATCCAGCGCGAGGTGAAGGACGCCCCGGACGCGAAGCCGCTGGCGATCAAGGGCGGCGAGGTCGCGTTCCGCCATGTCGATTTCGGCTACGACGCGGCGCGGCCCATTCTGAAAGACGTCGATTTCACCGTGCCGGCGGGGCGCACGGTCGCCATCGTCGGCCCGAGCGGCGCCGGCAAGTCGACCATCTCGCGCCTCTTGTTCCGCTTCTACGACGTCAACGGCGGCAGCGTGGAGATCGACGGGCAGGACGTGCGCGGCGTGACGCAGGAGAGCCTGCGCCAGGCCATCGGCATCGTTCCGCAGGACACCGTGCTGTTCAACGACACGATCTATTACAACATCGCCTATGGCCGGCCGGGCGCGACGGCCGCCGAGATCGAGGCGGCGGCGCGGCTCGCGGCGATCCACGATTTCATCATGTCGCTGCCGAACGGCTACGACACGCGCGTCGGCGAGCGCGGCCTGAAACTGTCGGGCGGCGAGAAGCAGCGCGTCGCCATCGCCCGCACCATCCTCAAACGGCCGTCGATCCTGCTGTTCGACGAGGCGACCTCGGCGCTCGATTCCCATACGGAGAAAGAGATTCAAGCGGCGTTGCGCCAGGTCTCGGCCGACCGCACGACGCTGATCATCGCCCACCGGCTGTCCACCGTGATCCACGCCGACGAGATCATCGTGCTGGAGGCGGGCCGCATCGTCGAGCGCGGCCGGCACGGCGATCTGTTGGCGCAGCAGGGCAAATACGCCGCGATGTGGACGCGCCAGCTCGAAGCGGCGCAATTGCGCGACACGCTCGCCGCCGAGATCGGCGAGGAGAAGGCGACGCGGGCGATGGCGACCGAAGGGTTCGGCGAGAAGCTCTAGGCGAGAGGCTCTAGCGCGGGCTAGCCGGCCGCGCCCTGCCACAGCGGCAGGCTCGACTGGCCGTCGTCGTCCGGCGCGACGATGCGCGATTGCGGGAAGAACAGCGTGATGGCGGTGCCGCTGCCCGGCGCGCTGTCGATCACCAGCGAGCCGCCATGCAGTTCTGCCAGCGCCTTGACCAGCGGCAGGCCGAGGCCGGTGCCGCGATGCTCGCGGTTCTGCGCGCTGTCGATCTGCACATAGGGGGTCAGGGCCTTTGGAATGTCCTCGGGCGCCATGCCGATGCCGGTGTCCTCGACGCTGAGCCACAGGCTTTCGCTGGTCAAGCCGGCGCGCACCGTGACCGTGCCGTTTTCGGGCGTGAATTTTACGGCGTTGGACAAGAGGTTGTTGAGGATCTGGCGCATCATCTGGCGGTCGGCCATGAGCGGCGGCAGGCTGGCGGCGAGATCGGCCTGCAGGCGCAGGCCATGGCGCGCGGCGCGCTCGGCGAACAGGCGCAGCGTGGCGTCGATCAGCACCGGCAGATCGACGCGCTCCTCGCGCAGCTCCTGCTGGCCGGCCTCGAATTTGGCGCTGTCGAGAATCTCGTTGACCATTTCGAGCAGCTGCATGGCGCTGTCATGGATGTCGCCGGCATATTCGCGGTAGCGCCGGTTGCCGATCGGGCCGAGCACCTCGCTTTTCATCATCTGGGCGAAGCCGATGACGGCGTTGAGCGGCGTGCGCAATTCGTGGCTCATGACGGCGATGAACTCGCTCTTGCCGCGGTTGGCGCGCAGCGCCTCCTCGACTGCGCGCTCCAACTCGTCGCGCGACACGGTGGTCTCTTTCAGGTTGCGCGCCATGCGGCGCAAAGCGTCGGCCAGCGCGCCGATCTCGTCCTCGCGCTGCACCGGCACTTCGGCGTCGTAATCGCCGCGCCCGTAGCGCGCGGTGAGGCGGCTCAACTGCTCGATGGGCTGGCTGAGATCGCGCGCGCTCCACATGGCGAGGGTCAGGCTGACCAGCAGCACCGCCGCGGCGGCGACCAGGACATAGGCGAAATGCTCGTCGTTCTCGCGCGCCGCGGTCTTGGCCAGCTCGGCCTCGACCGGCGCGAGGCTGGCCGACAGGGGCGTGAGCGGCAGGCCGAGATGGACCGCGCCGATCATGCCGGAGGGGCCTTCGGCGGCGGCGCTGGCGTGCATCACGCCGTCGCGCTCCCAGGAATGAGCGTCGCCGCTGGCCAGGCTGAGGCGCGCGAAGCCGAAGCCGAGCGCCAGCGCTTCCGGCGTGGTGACGCCTTCGGCGTAGATCGCGTCGCCCGCCGCGTCGTAAACCCGCAGGAAGGCGAAATTGTCGCGGCTGCGCAGGTTCGCGGCATGTTCGGCGAGCGCGTTCGCCCCGCCCGGCTCGCGGCGTTGCGCGATGGCGTCGGCAAGCGCGCCGGCGGTCAGTTCGGCGACGAGGCGGGCGCGATCGTTGGCGATGACGTCGAGCGTGGTCGACATGACGCGCAGGCTGGCGCGCGTCGTCATGTCCTGCTGACGCGCGACCTGGGCGGTCATGATGAAGGTGAAGACGGCGATGATCGCGACGGCGAGGGTCAGGAATGCCAGGGCATAGCGGCGCCGCAGGGGCATCTTCATCGCATGATCCGCTGTTCGCGCGGCGCTTCCGACGCCAGTGTCGGGCAAGGCGGCCGCGTCGCGGGACTATGGGGAATGGCGGTTAATTTTCTCTTAATTGGCCGCGGAACTCGGAACGATTCCACGGCGTTATCGAAACTTGATCCGCGTTCCGCGTGACCCTTGCGGACAATAAGCCTAAGATTTCCGCCATTTCCTCCGCCGCGAGACTGTTTCCCCATGATCCGCACCTTCCGCACCGGCGTTTTTGCCGCCCTTGCCGTGTTTTTCCTGAGCGCCACGCCGCTTCTGGCGCAGCAGCCAGCTCCGGCCGAGCCGGCCGCGTCCAGCCTTCCCGGGCAGCCGGTTCCGGCCGACGCCTCCACCGCCGATCTGGAAGCCCTGGCGCGCACCCTGGAAGACGAGACGGCGCGGACGCGCTTCACCAACGAGCTGCGCGCGCTGATCGAAGCGCGCCGCCAATTGGGCGTCGCCGGCGCACCCGCTGTCCAAGCGCCGGCCGCCGCCGCCACGCCTGCGCCAAACGCCGCGCCCCAATCCCGTGCGGCCGCCGAGGAGGCGGACGCGACGCCCGAGGCGGCGCAAAACAATTTCGGGGCCCAGCTGATCTTCACGGTCTCCAGCGGCGTGCGCCGCCTGAGCGAGCAGGTGATGAGCGGCGTCTCCGTGCTGCGCGATCTGCCGCGCGTCGCCGACTGGTTCAAGTCGCAGGTCGACAACCGCAGCGCGCGCGACTTCTGGCTCAGCCTGTTCGGCAAGCTGGCGCTCGTGCTCGCCGCCGGCTACCTCGCCGAATGGCTGGTCGGCCGCGCCTTCGCGCGGCTGCGCCGCCGCGTCGAATCCGATCCGGCGACGACCGTGCTGCAACGGCTCCTGCTGGGTTTCACGCGATTCTGCCTCGACTTGCTCGCCATCGTGGCCTTCGCCGCCGCCGCTTACGGCGCGCTCGCCCTGGCCGAGCCCGACGGGCGCGTGCGGCTCGTCATCCTCGCCGTCGTCCACGCCCATATCGCGGTGCGCGCCGTGCTCGCCGTGGCGCGCATCTTCCTCGCGCCGGCGGCGCCGCGCTTGCGGCCGCTACATTTGGCCGACGAGACGGCGCATTACCTCTACATCTGGGCGCGGCGCGTCAGCGCCGTGACGCTCTACGGCTATTTCGCCGCCGAAGCGCTGCTGCTGCTGCGTTTCGGACGCGACGCGCACGAGTTGGCGCTCAAGCTCGTCGGCCTGGTGACGGTGACGATGCTGGTCATTTTCGTGCTGCAGAACCGCGTCGCCGTCGCCGACTGGCTGCGCGCCAAGGCGGCGCGCGGCCCGGCGGGGCCGCTGCTCGGCCGTCTGGCCGATCTCTGGCACGTGCTGGTCGCGACCTATCTCGTCGCCGTCTATGTCGTGTGGGTTCTCGAAGTGCCGAACGGCTTCGGCTATCTGATGCGGGCGACGGCGCTCACCATCGTCATCGCCGTGGCGGCGCGCCTGCTGACGGCGGGCGCCGACCGGCTGGTGGCGCGCGCCTTCCGCATCGGTCCCGACCTCAAGCTGCGCTATCCGGGGCTCGAGGCCCGCGCCAACCGTTACCTGCCGGTGTTGAGCCGCGTGCTGCGCGGCGCCATCTATGCCACGGCGCTGCTGTTCGTGCTGCAAGCCTGGGGCGCGCAGTCGCTCGCCTGGTTGACCTCGACGACGGGAACCCGCGTCATCGGCACCGGCCTGTCGCTGCTGCTGGTCGTCGTCCTGGCGCTGGCCGCGTGGGAGGCGATCAGCGTCTCGCTGGAGCGCTACGCCGCGCGGCTCGACGCCGCCGATCCGCACAGCGCGCGGGCCCGCACCCTGCTGCCGCTGATCCGCACGTTCGCCAGCGTGGTGCTGGTCGTCATGGTCGGGCTGATCCTGCTCTCGCAAGTCGGCATCGACATCACGCCGCTGCTCGCGGGCGCCGGCGTCATCGGCATCGCCATCGGCTTCGGTTCGCAAAAGCTGGTGCAAGACGTCATCAACGGCCTGTTCATCCTCGCCGAAGACACGATCTCGGTCGGCGACGTCGTCGCGCTCGACAATTACGGCGGCCTCGTCGAAGCCATGACCGTGCGCCACATCCGCCTGCGCGATTTCGACGGCAGCCTGTGGACCGTGCCGTTCAGCGAGGTCAAGGCGGTGCTCAACCGCACCAAGGGCTACTCGCGCTACGTCTTCGACATCGAGGTCGCCTACAAGGAGGACGTCGACCGCGTCATCGCCGTGGTCAAGGAGCTGGGCGAGGAGATCCGCCAGGATCCGGAATACGGCGCGCTGATCCTCGAGCCGTTGGAAGTCGTCGGCCTCGACAAGTTCGGCGCGTCGGGCGTCGTCATCAAGGCGCGCATCACCACCTTGCCGATCAAGCAGTGGACGGTGGGCCGCGAATTCAACCGGCGCATGAAAAAGCGGTTCGACGAATTGGGGATCGAGATTCCCTTTCCGCACCGCACGATCTATTTCGCCAACGCGCCGGAGGCGGGGCCGCAAGGGGCCGCAGCGGCTTTCCAGGGCCAGGCCGCCAAGCCGCAACCCGTGCCGGCGCCCAAGACGGAGATTCTGCCGCCCGACGCGCCCGACGCCGACGACGCGAAATCGAGCTAGCGCGCCCGTCAATCCAGCGGCGGCGCGTCCTGGGCGTCGGCGTCGATGACGCGCCGTGCGACATCGTAGGAAAATCCGCCGCGCGCTAGCGCCGCCATGTCTCTGGTGCGCAGTTCGGCGCGCATCTCCGGCTTAGCGCGATAGGGGCCGATCCGCTTGCGCCGCGCCAGCCGCCAGGCGGCGTTGAGCTCGGCGTCCGCGCCGTCCTGGATGGCGTCGGCGTCGGCCGCGCCGACCGCCTCGGCGATGCGCTCGGGCGCGACGCTCTTGGCGCGCAGCTTCTGGGCGATGACGCCGCGGCTCGCGCCGCGCCGGCGCAAGCTGCGCGCCTTGCCGGCGGCATAGGCCGCGTCGTCGAGAATCCCCGAGGCGAGGAAGCGCGCGATCAATTTATCGACCATGTCGCGGCCCTGGATCGGATCGGTGCCGTGCGCCTTGGCGGAGCGGTCGACGCGCTGCACCAAGAGGCGGCGCAGATGGCCCGACGCGGCGCTGAAGCGGCCGAGATAATAGAGCGCGGCATTTTCGAGATATTGCGCCGTGGCTTTCTTCACAGGTTTTGGCCCGCGCGAGGGCGCGCGCTTCGCGGCGGCGGCGTTTCGCGGTTTGGCTTGCGGCGTGTTTTCAGGGTCGGTCATGTCGAATTCGTGCTGGCGCGGCGCGGGGGGCGAGTATAATCGCCTGAAACCCCGGCCATAAGCCGCCTTGCTTGCGAACATGAATCATCCAGATCCCGATCCGCGACCGGCCCCCGCCGTCGCCTCCTCCCCCGTTTCGCCGGAAATCCGTCCCGCGCCGCCGCGCATCCGCAAGATCGGCGCGGTGAACTGGGTCGGCCTGTGGTCGCTCTACCGCAAGGAAGTCGCGCGCTTCCTCAGCGTCTACAACCAGACGATGGCCGCGCCGCTCGTCACCACGCTGCTGTTCCTCGCCGTCTTCACGCTGGCGCTCGGGCGCGCCGCGACTGTGGTGGACGGGATGCCCTTCACCCAGTTCCTGGCGCCCGGCCTGATCATGATGTCGATGATCCAGAACGCCTTCGCCAACAGCTCGACCTCCATCGTGTCCTCCAAGATGCAAGGCAATATCGTCGACGTGTTGATGGCGCCGCTGACGCCGTTCGAGCAGACGCTGGGCTACGCCATGGGCGGGCTGACGCGCGGCCTGCTGGTCGGCGTCGTCGTCGCCGCCGCCATGGCCTTCTTCGTCGATATCGGCGTGCACGATCTCGGCGCGGTGCTGTTCTACGCGGCGGGCGCGTCGCTGATGCTGTCGCTGCTCGGCGTCGCCGGCGGCGTCTGGTCGCAGAAGCACGAGCAGATGTCGATCTTCAGCAATTTCGTCATCACGCCCTGCGCGTTTCTGTCGGGCACGTTCTATTCGATCGAGCGCTTGCCGGGCCTGTGGAATCTCGCGGCGCATCTCAACCCGTTCTTCTACATGATCGACGGCTTCCGCTACGGCATGACCGGCCTGAACGAAGGTTCGCTCGCCGTCGGCGTCGGCGTCGTGATCGTCGGGAACGCCGCCTTGTGGGGGCTGTGCCACTGGATGTTCGCCTCGGGCTACCGCCTCCGGGCCTGACCTGGCTCTGTAACATCTTGAGAAAATTGCCATTTTGCCGGCCGGCCGGGCGTTGACAGGCCCCGGTCTTGCCCCGATACTCTCCGGTTTCTCGCGGAACCCCTTGGTTTTCCGCCGGCTCGGCCGGACGGACTGGAGTGCTATTTCGTGATTTCTGCCGTCATGCCCGTCTATTCGCGTCCCGAACTCGCTTTCGAGCGGGGCGAAGGTGCCCACCTGTTCGCGACCGACGGCAAGCGATATCTCGATTTCTGCTCCGGCATCGCCGTGACGGCGTTCGGCCACGCGCATCCCTACATGGTGAAAGCGCTGACCGAGCAGGCCGGCAAGCTGTGGCACACCTCCAACGTGTTCCGCATTCCCGGCCAGGAGCGCTTGGCCGAGCGGCTGGTCGAGCACACCTTCGCCGACACGGTGTTCTTCACCAACTCGGGCGCGGAAGCGGTCGAGTGCGGCATCAAGATGGTGCGCAAATATTACGACGAGATCGGCCAGCCTGAGCGCTACCGCATCATCGCCTGCAACAACGCCTTTCACGGCCGCACGCTGGCGACCATCGCCGCCGGCGGCCAGGAGAAGCTACTGAAGGGCTTCGGCCCGGCGGTCGACGGGTTCGACCATGTCGCCTTCGGCAATCTCAACGAGATGCGCGCCAAGATCACGCCGGAGACGGCGGCGATCCTGATCGAGCCGGTGCAGGGCGAGGGCGGCATCCGCGCCGCCGATCCCGACTATATGCGGGGCCTGCGCGCCATGTGCGACGAGTTCGGCCTGTTGCTGTTCCTCGACGAGGTCCAGTGCGGCATGGGCCGCACCGGTAAGATGTTCGCGCACGAATGGTCGGGCGTGAAGCCCGACATCGTCGCCGCGGCCAAGGGCATCGGCGGCGGCTTTCCGCTCGGTGCCTGCCTGGCGACCGAAAAGGCCGCCTGCGGCATGACCTACGGCGCGCACGGCAGCACCTACGGCGGCAACCCGCTGGCGATGGCGGTCGGCAACGCCGCGCTCGACCTGCTACTGGAAAAGGGCTTCCTCGACCACGTCGTGAAGATGGGCGAGGCGCTGGAAAAGCGCTTCCAGGCGGTCGCCGCCAAATATCCCAAGACGCTCGGCGGCGTGCGCGGCATGGGCCTGATCCGCGGCCTCGAATGCAAGATTCCCAACACCGACGTGGCCGCCGCGCTGCGCCGCCACGGCCTGCTCGTGGTCGGCGGCGGCGACAACGTCATCCGCCTGCTGCCGCCGCTGATCATCGACGAGAGCCATATCGAGGAAGCGGCCGGCATCATCGAGCGCGCCTGCGCCGAGCTGGAGTCCTGATCATGGCGCTGGCCAAGGCGATCATCGGAGGCAAGGATTCCTCGCGCGCGCCGGCCAAGGGCAAGCCGCGCCATTTCCTCGACCTGAAGGACTTCGACGCCGCGACGCTGCGCCGCATGCTCGATTGGGGCAAGAGCTACAAGGCCGGCGGCTTTCCCGCCGGCGCGAAACCGCTCGCCGGCAAGACCATCGCGCTGATCTTCGAGAAGCCCTCGACGCGCACCCGCGTCTCGTTCGAAGTGGCGATGCGCCAGATGGGCGGCGAGGTCGTCATTCTCGGCCAGGCCGAATCGCAGCTCGGGCGCGGCGAGACCATCGCCGACACGGCCCGCGTGCTGTCGCGCTACGTCGACGCCATCATGCTGCGCACGGTCAGCGAGAAGCATCTGATGGAGATGGCGCAGCACGCCACCGTGCCAGTGATCAACGGGCTGACCGACCATAGCCATCCGTGCCAGCTGATGGCCGATCTGATGACCTTCGAGGAGCGCGTGGGCTCGCTCCAGGGCCGCGTCGTCGCCTGGCTCGGCGACGGCAACAATGTCGCCGAATCCTGGATCCATGCCGCCGCGCGCTTCGGCTTCACGCTGCGTCTCGCCTGTCCGGCCTCGTGCCAGCCGCCCGAGGCGGTGCTCGCCTGGGCGCGCAAGGAGAAGGCCGACATCCAGCTCGGCGTCGATCCGCTGGCGGCGGCGAAGGGCGCCGACTGCCTGGTGACGGACACTTGGCTCTCCATGTCGAGCGGCAACGCGCCCGATCTCGACCGCGAGGCGCGCATCGCCGCGCTGACGCCCTACCGGGTGGACGACAAGCTCATGGCCGCGGCCAAACCGGACGCGATCTTCATGCATTGCCTGCCGGCCAACCGCGAGCGCGAGGTGGCGGCCGGCGTGATCGACGGGCCGCAGTCGGCGGTGTGGGACGAGGCCGAGAACCGTGTCCATGCCCAGAAGGGCATCCTGCACTGGTGCCTCGTCCAGAATTGATCGGACGGCCGTTCCCGGCCTGTGCCGCGAATTCGCGCGTCTTGAATTCCTGCGATGAGGGGCCATTTGCGCTCCTCGTCCCGCCTCCCTCCTTCCGCATCTTCGCTGGTTCCGCATGACCGATTCCGCGCCTGACCTCACGCCGATGGCCGATCTCATCCAGCCGTTCCAAGTCGAGCGCTACGGCCTGCGCGGCCGCCTCGTGCGGCTCGGCGCGCTCGCCGACGACATTCTCGGCCGCCACGATTATCCCGAGCCGGTCGCGATCATGCTCGCCCAGATGATGGCGGTCGCCGCCTCGCTTGCCGGCGCGCTGAAATACGACGGCGTCTTCACGCTACAGGCGCAGGGCAACGGCCCGATCCGGCTGATGGTCGCCGACGTGACCAGCAAGGGCGACATGCGCGCCTACGCCCAGTTCGACGCCAAGGCCGTTGCCGACCTCGCCGCCACCGGCAAGGCCGGCGATTCGGTGCCGCAATGGCTCGGCGTCGGCCATCTCGCCTTCACCGTCGACCAGGGGCCGGACACCGAGCGCTATCAGGGCATCGTCGACCTGTTCGGCATGACGCTGGCCGAGTGCGTGCACCATTACTTCCGCCAGTCCGAGCAGATCGAGGCGGCGCTCAAGATCGCGGTGCTGCACGAGCCCCAAGCCGGCAAGGGCGCCGGCTGGCGCGTCGGCGCGCTGATGATGCAGCGCCTGCCCAAGCTCGGCGGCATCGACGAGGACGGCGCGCAGCGCTCGGCCAATTTGACGCCCGACAGTTTCGACGAGGCCGAGCGCGAGGAAAGCTGGCGCGAGGCCATCGTGCTGATGGGCAGCGCCACCGGCGCGGAATTGACCAGCCGCGAGCTGGGCGCCGACCGGCTGCTCTATCGCCTGTTCCACGAGCCGGGCGTGCGCGTGTTCACGCCGATGGCGCTGCGCTCGGCCTGCCGCTGCTCGCAGGACCGCGTCTCCGCGATGCTCATGTCGTTCCCCAAGGCCGAGATCGAGACCATGAAGGTCGACGGCGCGGTCGAGGTGAAGTGCGAGTTCTGCGGCCGCGATTATCGCTATGACCAGGGCGCGCTCGACCGCCTGTTTGCCGCCAGCGCGGCAGACTGACCTGACGACGGCTCGGCCGCGCGCCGGCCGATTGCAGTTTGCCGCCGGGCGGGCGAAGATGCGGCTCCTTGCGTTCCTCAGCGGAGAGCGTCCCATGCGCCACATCGTCCCCTCGCGCGCGCGCGGCCCCATCGGCAAAACTCTGATGGCGGCCCTGCTGCTCGCCGTCGCGTCCTGCGCCTCGCCGGCGCAGCAGCCGCAGCGCTATCCTGAGCTGACCTACGGCCATCATGGCGTGATCAATCTCGACGTCGCGCGCGTCGAGTTCGTCAACGCCTATCAGCCGCCGCTGCGCGCGCCCAATGTCGAGCACCTGTCGCCGGCCAATCCGAGCCTGGTGATGGAACGCTGGACGCGCGACCGCCTGCGCGCTTCGGGCGTGACCGGCGAGGCGCGCGTCGTGCTGCGCGACGCCAAGATCGTCGAGAGCCGGCTCGCGACTCAGGGCGGCCTCCGCGGCGCCTTCACCACCGAGCAGGGCTTCCGCTACGACGCCAACATCGAGGTCGAGATCCAGCTGCGCGACGCCGGCGGCGTGCAGCGCGCCTTCGCCAAGGCGCAGGCGGCGCGCTCGCGCACGGTCGCCGAGAACGCGACCCTGGCCGATAAGGACAAGGCGCTGTTCGATCTGGTCGAAGCGACGATGACCGAGATCAACGGCGAGTTCGAGCGCCAGATCCGCCAGTACCTCGGCAATTACGTGCGCTGAGGCGGGGCGGCATCCGCCCTTCCATCGTCACCCTCGGGCTTGACCCGAGGGTCCATTTATCAAGCGCTCCGGCGCTTGCCCTGGATTGCCCGGTCAAGCCGGGCAATGACGATAAATGTGAAGTCGCGCTTCAGGCTTAACGGCTTTAATGCCGCCAGAACCGATCGCGTCGAAGGCGCGCGTTCATAGCCCTGGCTTCGGATGCTAATGTTTCCAGAACCAGGGCGTCAGCACCACGATCAGCGCCATGAATTCCAGGCGGCCGAGCAGCATGCCGATGGTGAAGGCGAATTTCGCGCCGTCGGGGAAGGCCGAGAAATTGCCGGCCGGGCCGATGACGTCGCCGAGGCCGGGGCCGACGTTGCTGAGCGAGGTCGCCGCGCCCGAGGTGGCGGTGACGAAATCGAGGCCGAACAGGCCGAAGACCATCGTCAGGATGGCGAACGACAGCATGTAGATGAAGATGTAGGTCAGCACCGACAGCGCCAGCGTCTCGCTCACCTCGCGGTTCTGGTAAAGCGGCACGAAGACGCCGTGCGGCTGGACCAGACGACGGAACTGCGTCTTGGCGACGACATAGAGCACCTGGAAGCGGAAAATCTTGATGCCGCCGGTCGTCGAGCCGGTGCAGCCGCCGACGAAGGTCAGGAAGAACAGCACCGCGACGGGAAAACCGCCCCAGGCGTTGTAATCGGTCGAGGCGAAGCCGGTCGTCGTGGTGAGAGAGACGATATTGAAAGCGGTATGGCGCAGCGCCTGCCAGAACGGCGTGCCGGCGACGACATATTGCCAGGCCGTCAGCACGGCGATGGCGAGAACGAGCAGAGCGAGGAAAGCGCGCACCTGCTCGTTGCGCCAGACCGCGCCGAACTGCCCTTGGCTGGCGGCGATGAGCAGCGGAAAGCTCAACGCGCCGAGAATCATGAAGGTGATGGCGACGGCGTCGATCGCCAGATTGTCGAACACGGCGAAGGACGCGTCGGAGGTGGCGAAGCCGCCGGTCGAGATCGTCGCCATCATGTGGCACAGGGCGTCGAAGAAGCTCATGCCGGCGGCCCAATAGCCGATCGTGCAGGCGACGGACATGCCGAGATAGACCTTGAAGATCGCGCCGGCGAACTGGCGGGCGCGCGGCATGGCCTTCTCGGAGCGGTCGGACGATTCCATGCGGAACAGCTGCATGCCGCCGACGCGCAGCAGCGGCAGCACGGCGATGGCCATGACGATGATGCCAATGCCGCCGAGCCAATGCAGGATGGCGCGCCACAGCAGCAGGCCGGCCGGCAGGTCGTCCAGCCCGGACATGACGGTCGCCCCCGTGGTGGTCAGGCCGGACACCGCTTCGAACAGCGAATCGACGTAGTCCATCTTGGAGCTGGAGAAGTAGAACGGCAGCGCGGCGAACAGGCAGAGCGAGATCCAGCTCAGCGCCGTCAGCAGGAAGGCGTGGTGCAGCGTGAATTTCACTTCGCGCCGGCTGCGCGTCGCCAGCATCATGCTGGAGCCGAAGAAGCCGGTGACGCCGGCCGCGCCGGTGAACACCGCCCAGTCCGGATCGCCGTAGGCGGCGTCGACCAGCGCCGGGAAGACCATGGCGACTGCCAACGTCGTCAGCAGGACGCCGAGGACGAAAAATACGGGGCGATAGTCGATCACGATGCGTCAGACGTTCGACAGCAGCGTGCCGCCGGGATTGCCGATCATGGCGAGGAATTCGCGGCGGGTCTTTTCGTCGGTGCGGAACACGCCGAGCATCTTGCTGGTCATCATGGCGACGCCGGGCTTATGCACGCCGCGGGTCGTCATGCATTGATGCGCGGCCTCGATGACGACGGCGACGCCCTTGGGCTGCAAGACGTCCTGGATCGTGTTGGCGATCTGCGAGGTCATCTTCTCCTGGATCTGCAGGCGCTTGGCGTAGGCTTCCAGCACGCGGGCGAGCTTGCTGATGCCGACGACGCGCTTGTTCGGCAGGTAGCCGATATGCGCCTTGCCGATGATCGGCACGAGATGGTGCTCGCAATGGCTTTCGAAGCGGATGTCGCGCAGCACGACCATCTCGTCGTAGCCGTCGATCTCCTCGAAGGTGCGCGCCAGGATCGTCTCCGGCTCGTCCTTGTAGCCGGCGAAGAACTCGCCGTAGGCGCGCGTCACGCGGTCGGGCGTCCCGCGCAAGCCTTCGCGGTCGGGATCGTCGCCGGCCCAGCGCAGCAGCGTGCGCACGGCGGCTTCGGCTTCGGCCTTGGTCGGCCGCGTGACCGGTTTCTTCGCCGCGCCGAAGGATTTGCGCGCGCTGGGGGCCTTGCTCATGGAACGTCCTTTGTCGGCGGCGCGTCGGTCAGTTGACGCGGATGGTCTGATGCGGGCTGTCGAGCGAGAAGGCGGGAATGGCGACTTCCATCTCGCGGCCGCCTTCCAGCTCCATGAAATAACTGCCGACCATGATGCCGGACGGCGTGCCGAGCGGCGTGCCGCTGGTGTATTCGAACGATTCGCCGGGTTCGAGCACGGGCTGCTCGCCGACCACGCCATCGCCGCGCACCTCCTGGGTGCGGCCGATGGCGTCGGTGATGCGCCAATGGCGGCGGCGCAACTGCACCTTCACATGGCCCTTGTTCTCGATGCGGACATGATAGGCCCAGACGTAGCGGTGCTCGCGCGGCGCCGACTGGTCTTCGAGATAGACCGGCTTGACCGTGACCTGGATGGAATTGGTGGTTTCGGAATACATAGTGATCCTTTGGCGCGATCCTTTGGCGACCCGCGAGGGCCTCCGGGTCGGCGACGGGCCGCGCCGGGGTCGGTCCGGCATTCTACGACGCCGTCCCGCCATGTCCAGGCGGGACGGGCGTAAAAATCGCAGGAAAATCAGCCGTTTCGCGCGGAGCGGCTAGCGGCCCGCTACATCTAGGGCTTGCGCCAGATCCTCGACGATGTCCTGGGCGTCCTCCAGGCCGACCGAGAGGCGCACGAGGCCGTCGCTGATGCCGAGCTTGGCGCGGTCGGCTTCGGGCAGACGCTGGTGCGTGGTGGTCGCCGGATGGCTGATCAGGCTCTTGGCGTCGCCGAGATTGTTCGAGACGTCGATCATCTTCAGCGCGTTGAGGAAGCGGAAGGCGGCCGCTTTACCGCCGGCGACCTCGAAGGCGATGATGCTGCCGGGTCCGCTCATCTGCTTCATCGCCAGCGCGTGCTGCGGATGGCTTTTCAGGCCCGGATAGAGCGTGCGCGCGACGCGCTTCTGCGTCTCCAGGAATTCGGCGGCGACAGTGGCGTTCTTGCAGTGGCGCTCGATGCGGAGCTCCAGCGTCTCCAGGCCTTTCAGCAGCGTCCAGGCGTTGAACGGGCTGAGCGACGGGCCGGTGTGGCGCACGAACATGCGGAGCTGCTCGTCCATATAATCGCCGTGGCTGCCGAGGATCGCGCCGCCGAGCACGCGGCCCTGGCCGTCGATATGCTTGGTCGCCGAATAGACGACGACGTCCGCGCCGAGCGTCAGCGGCTTCTGCAGGATCGGGCTGGCGAAGACGTTGTCGACGATCACCAGCGCGCCGGCGGCATGGGCCATCTCCGACACTTTCGCGAGATCGACGACTTCGAGGGTCGGGTTCGACGGCGTTTCGAGGAAGATCGCTTTGGTCGGCTTGGCGAGCGCCTTCTCCCACTGGTCGAGATCGGTGCCGTCGACGATCACGGTTTCCACGCCATAGCGCGGCAGGATGTCGGTGAGGATATAGAGGCAGGAGCCGAACAGGGCGCGCGGGCCGACGACGCGGTCGCCGGCGCGCACCGTGGCGGCGAGGGCGGCGAACACGGCGCTCATGCCGCTGGCGGTGGCGCGGCAAACCTCGGCGCCTTCCAGCAGCGCCATGCGCTCTTCGAACATGGCGACGGTGGGGTTGGAGAAGCGCGAATAGATGTAACGCTGCTTCTCGCCCTTGAAGGCCGACTCGGCGTCCTCGGCATTTTCGTAAACGTAGCCCGAGGTGGCGAAGATCGCCTCGCTGGTCTCCTGGAATTGCGAGCGCTTGAGGCCGCCGCGGACCAGCTTGGTGGCGGGCCGCCAGTTCGGCGCGGCGGGCGGAGCGGTGTCTTTCGCCATGATCGTCTCTCCTCGGCCCGGCGCATGCATGTCCGGACAACAAAAAAGCCCTGCCGGGAAAGGTCAGGGCTGCATCGCGGCACCGACCTTTTAGCGGGTTGTTTTACGTGGTCCGCAAGCCGGCCGGCTCAAATCTCCACGGGATCGGGCTGTTCTAGACCCGGCGTTCCGGCCCGTCAAGCCGGGCGGGAAAAGGCCGTTTCGCGGCGCTTGGCCCGGCTTCGCCAATCGGCTAAGACTCGGGCCGGCCGCTTGCGGCCCCCAGGCCAGACCAAGCCCCGGCGCGGGCGTAGCTCAATGGTAGAGCTGTAGCTTCCCAAGCTACTGACGAGGGTTCGATTCCCTTCGCCCGCTCCAATTTCTTCGCCATACTTGCATATATTTTTTAGGCAGTGTTGCTCTTGGGTGGCCGCTCACTGACGGCGTCTTCCCTAATGAGCTTAGTCGATAAATAATATTTTTCCTGATCCGGTTGCCAGAATGGGAAATGGTAATGGCGTCCAACGTCGAGCGAAAAAAACAGATAAGCCCATGCTCCTTGTCGCTGAATGACATTGAGAAACTGTTTAAGCGCCTATCAATTTGTGTCGAGTCCGCAGCTAAGGCGGAAATGGCGATACATCAAAAACCAAAAGATATTGATGCGGATGAACACGAGAAATTCTTGAGTCACATCAAGGCATCTCATGCTTTATCCGTCGTGATAAGGGGCAGAGATGGCGAGGTCTTTGTGGACCACGGGAATGATAATGCTTTCTCGTCTCCTAATTTGCCCACTCGAATTACAAATATTTATTTTGATTCGCGGCCTGCTTTCAAAACGAGGAACAACAATCGCGACCCTTTTAATTGGCTTGTTATCAACCTCGATTTTACTCAGCCGCCCCTCATGGATTGGAGTAATCCAGTCTCGGCGCCAACCATTAATGCTAGTGAAGTTACGGTATATGGTTCTGATGAAAACTGGGTCGCCGGGGTTATGGACATCGTAAACAGAACTGTTGATCAAGAGGTTAGTTCTTGGCGACGCTTCATCCACCGGTCGTTCATCTACGACATAGGATTGTTGTTGTTTGGTGCGCCGTTAGCATTTTACCTCTGCTATTTGGCTTCGCCTCTTATTCAAAATAGCTTTTTGTCCCGTCACAGCATTCTTACTGGGGCTGGTTATATCTATTCTTTTTTTATTGGAGTGATGCTTTATCGCATTTTGTTCGGATATACCCGATGGGCATTTCCAAAAGTCGAATTAATCGGCCATGGCGGTAATGCCGCTAAGCATAGAACATTATGGGGCGCTTTGATTTTTGCGATCCTTGCGGGAATCGTATCGACGTACTTGTATGAAAATCTTAAACGTTAGTAACTTAACGTCGCCGCCGCCGGTCGATCTTCGCCGGCGGGCGCTTGTTGGCGCGCGCCTTTTCCAGCAGCCGTTTGAACGGCGGCAGGATGCGCTCGGCCAGCGCCTCGTCATGCTCCAGCGCGGCGAGCGCGTAGGCGGCGGCCTCGATGGTCGAGACGCTTTCGCCGCGCGGCTCTTTGCGGAGGTTGCCGTAATAGGACGCGCGCGGCGGCTGCAGCACCAGGCGGCGGCATTTCAGCATCCAGCTGTTGCGCCACCACAGCGCCTTGGCCTGCTGCCAATTGCCGTCGAGCAGGATGATGCCGTCGAGATCGGCGAGGATCGCGTCCTGATCGGCGAGCGGCGCGCCGGCCTTGTCGATGACGGTGAGCGGGCGCGGCGCGCGCGGCGTCGCGGCAGTCGCTTCGCTCAAGGTCTTGGCCGTGCCGAGATAAAGCACGCCCCAGCGCTTCGGATCGGGATCCCCCTGAGCGAGATCGGGTCCGACCGCTTTGGCGAGATTGGGCCATGACAGGCCGGTCTTGAGCGCGGCGTTTTTCAGCTGCAGCGTGGCGATGCGCGCGGTGCCGAGCAGACGGTCCTGCTCCTGCGGGTGGCGCAGGATGAGGACGGCGACGCGGTTGGCGAGCGGCGTCAGCGCGTCGCAGACGCAGAGCGCGGGCGGCTTCTCGCAGGTCGGGCAGAGGATGGGGGCGTCGGGCGCGGCGGACTCCATGATGCCAGCATAGCGCAAGCGCCGTAGCGCGCTAAGGCTCGCCTCGCTCGTCGCGCCGCCGTTTCCGGCGCTGCCGCCCCCGCCGCGCCTTTCAAGGCAGTTGCGGCTGCTCCGGCGGCGGCGCGGCGCGCGGCGCGTTGGGCGCGTCGATGCTGG
>JBKBHI010000016.1:0-11734 GCA_046297835.1 Alphaproteobacteria bacterium
CACCTCGCCGAGAGCGCGCCGCGCGACGCCAGCGTCATCGGCCTGCTCGAACGCGGCCTCGCGGCGGCATCGCCGCCGGAGGCTTACGGCTGGATCGGTTCCTTCGCGCCCGACACCGGCCTGCTCGTGGTGCGGCGCGACGCCGGGTTCCATGAGGCGGGCGAGCTGCGGACGCGCGAATTGATCGTCGGCGCGACCGCGCCGCACGACGAATCGGCGCGCCTGGCGCGCGGCTTGCGCGAAAGCCTCGGCCTGAAGCTCAAGATCGTCGGCGGCTATCGCGGCATCGGCGCGTTGCATCAGGCGATCGAGCGCGGCGAAGTGTCGGGCTATGTCGCCGGCCATGCCGGCGAGGTCGAGGCGGCGCTGATCGCCTGGCTGCGCGCGGGCGACGCCTTCGCGCTGCTGCAGATCGGCCCGCGCGCCCTGCTCTGGCTCGCCGACGCGCCGCTCGCCCTATCCCTGGCGCGCGACGCGCGCGAGGCGGAGGCGTTGGCAAAATTGCTCGCGCCGCAGCGGCTCGGCTTGCCGCTGGCGACGCCGCCCGGCGTGCCGGCCGAACGGCTGGCGGCGTTGCGCGCCGGCTTCGCCGCCATGGCGCGCGACGAGACGTTCAAACGCGAGGCGATGGGCGCCGGCGTCGCCCCTGATGTCGTCGAGGGCGCCGCGTTCGACGATTTGATCCGCGAATTGAGCGGCGCGCGGAACTAACCCGGGCGGCGCGAGCCGCCGAGCTTGTTGCGCCCCTCCGGCGTCATGCCGGCGGCGGCGTCGCGATAGACGCGGTGCAGCGCGGCATCGAGCCGGCTGCGCGCCTGGCGCGCCTCCATCGCCTTGGCGTCGAAATCGGCCGGGTCGAAATCGGCCTGACGCAGCGAGCGGCTCATGGCGCTGCGCGTGCGGCGCAGCCCTTCGGCAAGCTTGGCGATCTCCATGCGGCGCTGCTCGAACGTATGCTGGAGCAGCAGCCGGTCGTCTTCCGGCAGATTGCGCAGCGTGCCTTCGAGCATGCGCGGAATCGTCGGTCCCGGCGGCGGGCCGGCGAACCAGGCGCGGCCCTGCCACGCGCCGACCAGGCCGATGAAGAACAGGTTGAGCGCCACCGAGGCGACGATGGCGATGCGCTTCCAGGTCCAACCTTGCCGCCAGCGGCCGCGCTTGCGCGGCGCGCCGAATCCCTCTTCGTCGCTCATTGTCCGTTCTCCCCTTGGCCGAGCGAGCCTTCGCCGGGCGGGCCGAACCCCGCGTCGGCGCTTTGCGACACGGTATAATCGCTGCCGTCGCCGTTCGAATAGGCCGGATCGACGGCGAAGCCGACGAACAGGCCGAGCGCCGCCATGGCCGCGCCGAGCGCCGCCGCCGGCTTGAACAGGCTGCCGAACATCGAGCCGAGGACGGCGAACGGATCGAAGCGGCGCGACGGTTTCGCGCGCGGCGGCGGAAAGGCGACCGCCGCCGTCAGGCGCGCCAGCGCCGCGTCGGGCACCGGCGCGAAGGCGCCGGCCAGCGCGCCGTCGAGCGTGTCGGCGTCGTCGATGGCGGCGCGCAACGCGGCGCGCTCTTCCGGCGCGCCGAGCGCCTCGATGCGCGCGATCAACGCCTGGGCTTCGCCGCGCTCGGCCGCCGGCCAGCGCTGCGGCGACGCGCCGTAGGCGTCGAGCAACTCGATCAACCGCCGCAACGACATGGCCTTGCCTGTTTCCTCGCCGCTCATGGCTCCTCCTTCGCGGCGGTTTGCACGCCGCGGCTCTGCAATTCCTGGCGCAACGCGCGACGCGCGCGCACCAGCAACGATTCCAACGCCGACACCGACAGCTCCAGGGCCGTCGCGGCCTCGGCGTTGCTCAGCCCCTCGTAATAGTTCAGCACCAGCGCCGCGCGCTGGCGTTCCGGCAAAGCCTGCAGCGCCGCCGCCACCAGACGGTCGCGCTGCGAGGTCGCCAGCGTCGTCTCGGCGTCGGGCCGCCCGTCGGCGGGATCGCCCGCCGCCTCGATCGGCGCCATCGCCGGCTTGCGCTTGCGGTCCAAACACAGGTTCACCACCACGCGATAGAGCCAGGTGGTGAAGCGCGCGCCGCGCGGCTGCCATTCGCCGGCCTTCTGCCAGACGCGCAGGAAAGCTTCCTGCGAGACGTCCTCGGCTTCGGCCAAGTTGCGCATCATGCGGCGCGCCAGGCCGAGCACGCGGCGGCCGTGGCGCTCGACGAGGACATGATAGGCGCGGCGGTCCCCACCACCGATCAGCGCCACCAGTTCTTCGTCGCTCGCGTCCTGCATCCGCCCCGTCGGCCGTTCAACGACCTGGGACGCCCGCCCGCCGGCGATCACGGCTCGTAGCATCCTTGGTCCCTCATCTTGCGGGCGGCGTCCACCGGCCGCGCCGGAGAATTTCCGACGCGGCCGGCCGGACGGCCAATCCCGGGGGGGAGATTAGCCCCGATGGCGGCGGCCAGACAGATGATCGTCGACGATCTTCTTCTGTTCCGCGCTCATCGTGTCGTAGAGCTTGGCGAAGGCCGCGGTGAACTCGCGCTGGCTGTTGAGGCGCGTTTCGGCCGCTTTGGTGCGCTCGGCCATGCGCTCCGGCGCGGTGAGCGTCTTCGGCGTCTCGCCGGCGGCGCGCTTCTGCCACATGTCGGCCATGTTGGAGGCGACGGCGCGCTGCTGCTTCTGCATGACGCCGACCAGGGCGTCCCACTGGGGCTTCTGCGCGTCGGTGATCTGCAGGCGCTCCTTCATGCGCTCGGCGCGCTGCTCCACGTTACCGAACTGACCGGGACCGAACTGCGGGCCGGGGCCGCGCTTGTGACCGTCATGACGGGCTTCTTGGCGCGGGCCATGATCGCCGCGGGTGTCGCCGCGCGGGCCGGCGCGATCGGGGCCGCCCATCGGGCCGCCCATGGGACCGCCCATGGGACCGTGGCCGAACGCGGCCTGTTCGAAACCGGCCGGGCCGGCCGGCGGGGCCGGCGGGAAGGCCAGCGCGGTGCCGGCGGCGATGCCGCCCGCGAGGGCGATGGCGGCGGCGGTCGCGGGAATGAGGTTTTTCATCGGGCTCTCCTAAAGCCGCCCGTCGGCGAGGCCGGCCGGTTCGGGCGATGGGGGGCGGCGGGGTCTCTCCGCCGAGGCTTCAGGGAGATATACGGACGAGCCGGCGATTCCCGGCGCGCCGAAAGGCCGATGAAATAAGGCGAATTGTGGCGGCCCCAGTCCTTAGGCCAAGGCCTCAGAGCTGCTGCGCCTGGAACGTGTCGCACGCCGCCATGGATTTCGCCTCATAGCCGCGCTTGAACCAACGGGCGCGCTGAGCGCTGGTGCCGTGGTTGAAGCTTTCGGGCACGACATAGCCCTGGTTGCGCTTCTGGATGGCGTCGTCGCCGATCTGGGTCGCGGCGTTGAGCGCCTCGTCGAGATCGCCCTCCTCCAAAAGCCCCTTGTCGGCGGCGTTGCGCCGCCGGACCGACGGAATTTAGCGAAAATGACAGGGGAATGGCGCGCTCGGAAGGATTCGAACCTCCGACCCTCAGATTCGTAGTCTGATGCTCTATCCAGCTGAGCTACGAGCGCACGAGGAGCCTGCCTGAGAACCGGCCGGCCGTTTGGAAGGGCCGGACACTACTCAAACGACCCCGGCTTGGCAAGGCGCATCGCCAGACCCCGCGCCGAGGCCTATCTCACGGCCAAAACGCGGCGATTCGCCCTCTCCCGCGCCCAGCGCGGCCCTGCCGCGTCCGTCCCAGTCACCCGGGGGCAACAGTCTGTGGCCAATGCCGCAGGCGCGAAAATTGCCGCCGGATCGCCCTTGTGGCGCGCCACGCGGTTCATTAGAATTTCAGGGATATTAAGGGGTTGTGAAAAGTTTTCCGCTCTCCTAGAACGATGCGTTCGAGCGGCGCTTTTCACAAGTAGCGTGCGCCAAGCCGAGACATAGGGGTATTCGTCGACATGGCCCGATTGATCAACTGCGCCGCGGCGTTCACGGCGGCGATGCTTCTTGCCGGTTGCGCGGCCGTGTCCGACACCTTGTTCCCGCCGATGGCCGGGGAAAGCAGCCGCCCGGCGACGCCGCAGCGCGTCGAGATCCCGCCCGGCCCCAACGAAGTCGGCGCCATGCCGCCGCTCGGCACCGGCAGCTTCGAGCCGGCCGGCGTCACGCCCGGCTCCTCCACCGGCACCGATGTCGGCCGCAAGATCCAGGCGATGCGCGGCGATCTCAGCCGCCTGCAAGCTTCGGTCAGCCAGTACAACACGCAGCTCCAGGCGATCCGCGGCGAGACCGTCGGCAACGCCCAGCGCTACCATTCGAGCGTCGCGACAATCAATTCGCGCCTCCAGGTCGGCACCACGCCGGGCAACCCGATCCTGGTGCAGCAGTGGAACACGGCGCAGCAGCAGCTCGACAGCATTTCGAGCAGCGTCGCCAAGATGAACACGCTGGCCAACCAGGTCGCCTCGGACTCCTCGACGGCGGCCTATCTGTTGGAAACGACGCGCGCCACTTACGGCCTGTCGGGCGCGGTGGACGAAGACCACCGCCAGCTCTCGGTGCTGGAAGACGACGTCAACCGCTCGGTCGTGCTGGTCGATCGCCTGCTCAACGAGCTGAACGACGACGTCACGCGCCAGATGAACTATCTGGCCAACGAGCGCCGCAACCTCTCGACCATGTCGCTGGCGATCAAGAACGGCGAGTTGCTGGGTAGCAGCCTCGCGAACCGCGCCTATGACGTGAACACGCCGATCAGCGGCGGCCGCGCCTCGAACGTCACCAGCAGCCCGGCCGATCTCGCCGCGCGCCGTCCGCTCGTCGTCATCCGCTTCGACCGTCAGGACGTCGATTACCAGCAGGCGCTCTACACCGCCGTGAACCGCGCCCTCGAGCGCCGGCCGCAAGCGATGTTCGATCTCGTCGCCGTCGCGCCGAACCGCGGCACCGCCGCCCAGGCCGCGGCGCAGACCACCACCGCGCGCCGCAACGCCGAGAACGTCATGCGCTCGCTCACCGGCATGGGCCTGCCGGCCAGCCGCCTCAGCATGTCGGCGACTTCGAGCGCCGACGCGCAGAGCAGCGAAGTGCACATCTACGTGCGCTAATCGCCGCCACATACCGCATCCCGAAAGGGCCGCCCTCAACGGCGGCCCTTTTCGTTTGCCTCATCCTTAAGCAGCGCGCCAAGATGGCTCTCCCCCGAAGCGAGCAGGAGACGACTATGGCGCGCGCCGATCATTGCTGGGACGACGTGGTGGATGCCGACGAGAAGGCGATCTACGCCGAGTTCTTCAACCGCCAAGAGCGCATCGTTGGGCCCAAGCCCGCCCTGCTCGCCATCGACCTCTACGAGAAGGTCTATGCCGGCGGCCCCAAGCCGGTGCCCGAGGTGAACAAGCAATTCCCCGGCTCCTGCGGCATCAACGCCTGGAACGCCATCGAGCCGACCAAGAAGCTGTTCGCGGCGGCGCGCGCCGCCGGCATCCCGGTGATCTACACCACCGGCAATCCCAATCCGCGCGTCGTCGCCACCAACCGCCAGCGCGGCCAGGAATCGCCCGACGGCTATCGCATCTGGCCGGATTTCGCGCCGCGGCCCGACGATCTGGTGATCAAGAAGGAGCGCGCCTCGGGCTTTTACGGCACGCCGCTCACCGCGCATCTGCAAATGCTCGGCGTGCGCAGCCTCATCATGTGCGGCGAGAGCACTTCGGGCTGCCTGCGCGCCAGCACGGTCGAGGGATTCTCCAACGGCTTCCACATGACGGTCGCCGAGGAATGCTGCTTCGACCGCTCCATGCTGTCGCACAAGGTGGCGCTGTTCGACCTGCACCACAAATACGCCGACGTGCTGCATGTCGAGGAGATCGTCGCCCATCTCGACGGGTTGGCGCTGAAGAAGGCGGGCTGAGGCCCGCGCTGCAACCTTGACGTAAAAGCAAACGTCATGCCCGGCTGGGCCCAGAAAAAACCGTCACCCTCGGGCTTGACCCGAGGGTCCATTCATCAAGCGCTCAAGCGGTAGATGCATAGATGCTCGGGTCAAGCCCGAGCATGACGGTCTTTTTTAGAGAACGCGATTTTCACCAATCAGGGATTAGCGAGGATCGACCGCCACGTTGTCCAGCAGCCGCGTCGCGCCGAGGCGGGCGGCGGCGAGCAGGCGGGCGTCGCCTTTAAAGGCGGCAAGCGGCGCGAGCGAGGCGGCGTCGCGCAATTCGACGTAATCGACGGCGTCGAACCCGGCTTTCAGGATCGCCGCCTTCGCGGCGTCCAAGGTTTTCGCGACATCCGCGCCGCCTTCGATCTTGGCGGCGGCCGTCTGCAACTCGCGCTGCAAAGCCGGCGCGATCTTGCGTTGCGCCGGCGAGAGATACGCGTTGCGCGAGGACAGCGCGAGGCCGTCCGCTTCGCGCACCGTCGGCACGCCGTGGATGCGCGTCGGAATGTCGAGGTCGGCGGCGAGCCGGCGGATGACGCAGAGCTGCTGATAGTCCTTCTCGCCGAAATAGGCGTCGTCGGCCTGCGCCTGGTTCAAGAGCTTCGTCACCACGGTGGCGACGCCGGCGAAATGATGCGGCCGCACCGCGCCTTCCATGCCATCGGTCAGTTTGGCGACCGTGACGGTGGTCGCGAAGCCCTCGGCATACATGGATGAGACGTCGGGGGCGTAGAGCAGATCGACGCCGAGCGGGGCGAGCTTGGCGGCATCCGACGCCTCGTCGCGCGGGTAGCGCGCGAAATCCTCGGTCGGGCCGAATTGCGTCGGATTGACGAACAGCGTGACGACGACATGATCGCATTCGGCGATGGCGCGGCGCGCCAGCGCCAGATGGCCGTCGTGCAGCGCGCCCATGGTCGGCACCACGCCGACGCGGAGACCAGCCTTGCGCCAGGCCAGCACGCAACCGCGCAGATCGGCGACGGCGCGGGCGATGACGAGAGGGCCGGCGAGCGGCGCGGCGGCGTCCATCGACAGCGGTATCAGGCGCGCTTGGGCGACTTGCCGGGCGGCAAGGCCCCGCCAATCGACGAGGGCCCGCCGCCGAACAGATGCTCGTCCGCCGGGAAGGCGCGGCTGCGCACGTCGCGCGCGTAAGCTTGCACCGCCGCCTCGATCTCGCTGCCGAGATCGGCGTAGCGCTTGACGAATTTCGGCGTGAAGTCGGTGAAGACGCCGAGCATGTCGTCCACCACCAGCACCTGGCCGTCGCACGCGGCGGACGCGCCGATGCCGATGGTCGGGATGGCGATGCGCTGCGTCAGTTCGCGCGCGACCGGCTCGACGGTGCCTTCGACGACCAGCGCGAAGGCGCCGGCCTCGGCGATGGCGATGCCGTCCTCGATCACGCGTTCGGCGTCGCTGTCGCCGCGGCCGCGAATCTTGTAGCCGCCGGTGGCGCGCACCGACTGCGGCTTGAGGCCGACATGGCCGATGACGGGAATGTCGCGCGTGGCGAGAAAGGCAACGGTCTCGGCCATCTCGACGCCGCCTTCGAGCTTCACCGCGTCCGCGCCGGTCTCGGCGATGACGCGCGCGGCGGCGCGATAGGCGTCGGCGGGCGACGCCTGGTAGCTGGCGAAGGGCAGATCGACGACCACGGCGGCATGGGACGCGCCGCGCGTCACGGCCGCGCCGTGGGCGATCATCATGTCGAGCGTGACGGGCAGCGTGCTCTCGAACCCATAGACCACCATGCCGAGCGAATCGCCGACGAGCAGCAGATCGACATGGGGATCGAGCCGGCGCGCCATCGGCGTCGTGTAAGCGGTGAGGCAGACGATGGGCGTGCCGCCCTTGCGCGCGCGCAATTCGGGCACGGTGACCGGCTTGGGAACGGCAGACGTAACGGTCGCTGGCGGCAAGGTCGACATGGGCACCTCCCGGGGGCGGGGCTGGCGAAGACTTCGACTTATTATCTAAGCGCGCCGGCGGGTTTTACGCCCTTTATGACGCGGTGCAAAATGAAATTCCTTAATGACCTGATATCATTAAGTTATTAGCAAGTTATCGGGTCGCCACGATAAAAATCCGGCGGAACGGCAGCAGCGTGGTGCCATCGGCGCGGCGCGGATAGGCCGCCTGCATCCGGGCGCTATAGGCGGCATAGAAATCCGCCGCTTCCTCCGGCGTCAGCGCGCCAAGCACGGGGCCGAGCGCCGAGCCGCGCGACCATTCGGCGACCGCGTTGTCGCCGGCGAGCACATGGAGATATTCCGTCTCCCAGATGTCGAGGCCGCGCGATTCCTTCGCCAGCCAATCGTGATAGACGGCGGGTGGCGCGACCTCGGGAAAGAGATGCGGCGTCACGCGCTCCTTCCAGCGCGGGTCTTGCGCGATCTCGACCAGCGCGTCGATACGCGGGCTGCCGTGGCCGCGCGGCATCTGCACGGCGAGCACGCCGTGCGCCATCAGCGAGCGCATCAGCTTGGGAAACAGCCGCTCGTGATTGCCGAGCCAATGGAAGGCGGCGTTGGAATAGATCACGTCGATCGGATCGCCGGCCATCCAGGTCGCCAGATCGGCTTCGACATATTCCAGCGGATAGCGCACGGCGGGCGCGGCGGCCTGGACGGCGCGCGCTTCGGCCAGCATCTCGGCGGAGGAATCGACGCCGGTGATGCGCGCCTTGGGCCAGCGCTGCTGAAGCAACCGCGTGGTGTTGCCGCTGCCGCAGCCGAGATCGTAGACGCGGCCGGGATTGCCGGCCTGCACGCGGGCGAGCAGGTCGAGCGCCGGACGCTCGCGCGGCGCGGCGAATTTCAGATATTGCGAGGGATCCCAGGGCATCTGCGGACTCGAACGAAAGCGGGCTATTCGGCGGGATGCGGCGCGCCGGCGGCGCGCAGCGCGCGAGCGCGGCGCGCGTCGGGCTGCGGCAAAGCGAGGCGGAAGGCGGTGCCGGCATCGCCGGTCGAGATCAGCGCGATGTCGCCGCCGTGGGCGCGCGCCAGATCGCGCACGATGGCGAGGCCGAGGCCGGTGCTGCCGTCGCGCCCGGAGCCGGCGAAGGGCTGGAACAGCCGCTCGCGCACGGGCTCGGGCAGGCCCGGCCCGTTGTCGGCAACGTCGAGCACGACGCGCGGCGTGCCGGAAACGTTGTCGGCGCGCGCGCCGACGGCGATGCGCGTCGCGCCCGCCGCGCCGGCGTTGCGCAGCAAGTTGCTCAACAGGCGCGCGAGCTGGTCGCGGTCGGCGTAAATCTCGAAACCGGCGGGCACGCCGTTGACGATCTCTGCCTTGTCGCCGAGCGTCGGCGACAGCCAAGTGGTCACGTCGCTCACCAGGTCGCGCAACGGAAAGACGCTGGGGATGATCTCCGGGCGCGGCTTGGCGAAATCCATGGTGCGCGCGCAGAGCGCGATGGCGCGGTCGATCGAGCGCATCAGCAAGGGCGAGCTGCGCTTGACCTGCGGATCGTTGCTCATGGCGAGCCGGTCGGACATGAGCTGCGCGGTGGAGAGAATGTTGCGCAGGTCGTGGTTGATCTTGGCGACCGCCTCGCCGAGCGCGGCGAGGCGCGAGCGGTGGCCGAGCGCCGCGCGCAGGCGCTGCTGCAAGCTCGCCAGCTCGGTCTCGGCGAGGCCGATCTCGTCGCTGCGCTCGCTCGGCACGATGATGCGGCTCGGGTCGTCGGGGTTCTGGCTGAAGGCCATCATGCTCTCGGTGAGCCGGCGCATCGGCCGCACCATCAGCCAGCGCAGGCTGAGATAGACCAGCACCGCGGTGAGCAGCGAGACGACCGCCGAGACGAAGATGATGCGCTCGGTGAAGTCCCAGAGGGCGGCGCGCATCGGCGCCTCGTCCATCACCAGTTCGACCGTTATGTTGCGGTCCTGCGGCGACTGGCCGCGCACGCGGATGACGCGGTTGTCCGATTGCAGCAGGGTCTCGACGACATTGGCGATGCGCTCGAAGAACATCTCGCGCCGCAGGCTGACCATGTCGTCGATCTCCGGCTGCACCTCGTCCGACAGGATGAGCGCCTTCGATTCCTTGCGCTGGAGGACGACGCTGTGCGCGCCGACATGGCGCAACAGTTCGTCCTGCAATTCGCGGCTCAGCAGATTGTCCGGCGTCGCTTCCAGCGCCAGGGCGGCGAGATGGGCGGCGGCGATGCGGTCCTCGAAATAGGTCGAGCGGAAGCGCGCCACCGAGGGCACGAAAATCAGCACTTCGGCCAGCATGACGAAAAACATCGTCAGGACCAGAAGGCGGGCCGACAGGCTGCGATGCGGCGGCGGCAAGGATTTCGAGGTTTCGGCCATGGCCCTTAACTTATCCCAACCCGGCTGGCGCGCGAAGGCGGCCCCGGCGGACAGGTCTGGGAACGCCGCCCGTCACCCATTTTCACGCCCGCGCGGCCGGAAACCGGCGCGCCGAAACGCGAATTTTGCGGCGGCGCGGGCTCAGGACCGCTAGATATAGAAAATCGTCAATTTTTTCAATGGCCTGGGGCGGATAGGGGCGGCCAAAACCGCGCCGAAGCGCGTTGACTTCCCGGGTGCCAGCCCTTATACAGCGGGCCTCGCATTCAACTTTGAGCCGTCTGAGGGAGTTTTCCCGTGAAGCGCACTTATCAACCCAGCGTCCTCGTCCGCAAGCGTCGGCACGGTTTCCGCGCCCGCATGGCGACCGTCGGCGGTCGCTCGGTGCTGGCCAACCGCCGCAAGCAGGGCCGCAAGCGCCTGTCCGCCTAAGACCATGGGGATTCTCGACCGCCTCAAGCGGCGGCGGGAATTCCTGATCGTCGCCGGCCAGGGCCGCAAATGGGCGGCCCCCGGCCTGATCCTGCAAGCCCTGCCGCATCCGCCCGCCGACCCCGATGGCCTATCTGATGGGCCGGCCGCCCCTGCGGCGCTCCGCGTCGGTTTCACCGTCAGCCGCAAGGTCGGCAACGCCGTCGCCCGCAACCGGGCCCGCCGCCGCCTCAAGGCCGCCGCCGCGGCGATCCTGCCGAGCCAGGCCCGCGCCGCTTACGACTATGTCCTGATCGGCCGCCAGCAAACCATGACCCGCCCCTACCCCGCCCTGCTGCAAGACCTGGAAACGGCGCTGCGCAAGACGGGCGCGCATGTCTTGCCGAAACAGGACGGCGCGGACGGCCAGAGCGGCCGGCGCGCCTGACCATGCCGACGCCCTCGCCCCAAAGCTTGCTGTCGTCGAGCGCGCGCCTCGCGCTGATGGGCGCGATCCGCGCCTATCAATACGCGCTGTCGCCGGTCCTCGGCCCGTGCTGCCGCTACTATCCGAGCTGCTCGCATTACGGCTACGAAGCGGTCGCCCGCTTCGGCGCGCTGCGCGGCGGCTGGCTGGCGGCGAAACGCGTCGCGCGCTGCCATCCGTGGCGCGCCGGCGGCGAAGACCCCGTGCCGGACGAATGGCCCGGCTGGCGCGGCCAGACTTCCAACTCCCACGGCGCGCGCGGCGCGCTTCATCAGGGGGCCGCCGATGTCGCGCGCCCCATCACAGTCGAGCGGATCGGTTCATGAACGACCAACGCAACCTGATCATCGCGATCGTCATCTCGGTCGCCATCATGTTCGGTTTCCAATTCTTCTTCGAAGCGCCGCGCCAGGAAGCGGCGCAGCGCCAGCAGCAGCTGCTGGCGCAGCAGGCCGAGAGCGCCAAATCGGCCGAGCAAACCGCGACGGCGCCAACCGCGCCGGCCGGCGCGACCGCCGGCGGCGCGCTGCTGCCGCAGACGCCGGGCGTCGCCGCGCCCGCCGCCCCCAGATCGGAAG
>JBKBHI010000017.1:0-5441 GCA_046297835.1 Alphaproteobacteria bacterium
GGCGCGGGCCCGGCCCCCCCCCCCCCCCCCGACCGCCGATGAACTCGCGCGTTTCGGCTTGATCTGGATCGACGCGCATATGGACGCGCACACGCCAGCCACGACCGAGAGCGGCATGATCCACGGCATGCCGCTCGCCTGCCTGCTCGGCCACGGCGACGCGAGCCTGACGTCGCTCGCCGGCGGCGATCGCCCGGCGGTCGCGCCGGAAAACCTGTGCCTGATCGGCACTCGCAGTTTCGAGGACGGCGAGGCCAAGCTGCTCGCCCGCCTCGGCGTGCGCGTGATCGACGCGGCGGAGACGCGCCGCATCGGTTTCGCCGCCGCGCTCGCCGAGGCGCGCGCCATCGCGTCGCGCGGCACGGCGGGCTATGGCGTGTCGCTCGATATCGACGCCTTCGATCCCGGGGAAGCGCCCGGCACGGGCTATTGGGAACCGGACGGCCTGCGCCCGGACGAGGTTCTGCCCGCGCTCGGCCAATTGGCCGGCGATCCGCGCCGCATCGGGCTGGAAATCGCCGAATACAATCCGCACAAGGACGACGGCCGCACCGCCCGCCTGATCGAGCGGCTGGCCCTGGCGACCCACGCGGCGTGACGGCACGCGAACCGGGGCGGAGCGGGCCCGGGGCGGAGCGGGACCGGGGACCAGGCCCCAGGCCCTCGGCGCTGACGAGAGCGCGGAACGAGGACGCGGACTTGACGTTGATCCCTTGTCACAAACAAGGGAGAAGGCCATGCCCATCATCCTCTGGCTGCTCGGCGTTCCGCTCAGCATCGTCATCCTGTTGATGCTGTTCGGCGTCGTCTCGTTCTAAGCGGCGCGGCGATTGGCCGTCTTTCCGCACGGCACTATAGTCTTATCGCCGCCTTAATCCCGCGCTATGAATCCTCATGTCTGGCAGGCGGCGTCGTTCGACGCCGCCGCCGGCCGCGATTCGCGCAGGGAGGCCCGTCATGAAGAAGATTCTCGTCGCGCTCGGCATCGTCGTCGCTCTGGTGATCGTCGCCGCCGTCGCCGTCCCTTTTTTCGTCCCGGTCGAAACCTATAAGGCGGAGATCGAGCGCCGCGCCAGCGAAGCGACGGGGCGCAAGCTGACCATCGCCGGGCCGGTGTCCTTCTCGCTGCTGCCCTCCCTGGCGGTTTCGGCGCGCGACGTCAGCTTCGCCAACGCGCCCGGCGCGACCAACGCCAGCATGATGCTGCTCGACCGGCTCGACGTGCGGCTCAAATTGCTGCCGCTGCTGTCCGGCGAAGTGGCGATCGACAGTTTCGTGCTCGATAAGCCGGTCATCAATCTGGAGACCGACAAGCAGGGCCGCGGCAACTGGCAGTTCGACACGGCCAAGGCCGCGCCCGCCCAGAGCGCGCCGGCCCAAAACGCGCCGCGCGCGCCGCAGAACGCCGGCAATCCGCTCAGCGAGCTGCGCCTCGGCGACGTCCGCCTGGCGAACGGCAGCGTCACCTATCGCGACGGCCAAAGCGGCAAAGTCTATGCCGCCGAGGCGGTCAATCTCCGCCTGTCGCTGCCCGATCTCGACCATCCGCTGCAGCTCGACGGCGGCCTGACCTGGAACGGCAAGCAGGTGACGCTCGGCGGGCAGGTCGGCGCGCCGCGCGCGCTGCTGGACGGCAAAGCCTCGCCCCTGGTGCTGGGCGTCGCCGCAGATCTGGCGCGTCTGAACTTCAAAGGCAATGTCGCCAACGCGCAACCGGCGAAGCTCGATGGCGACGTCGATCTGTCGGTGACGAACATCCGCGCGCTCGCCGCCTGGCTTGGCCAGCCGCTCGCCGTCTCGGGCACCGGCCTCGGCCCGCTCGCCATCAAGGGCAAGCTCGCGGCGGTCATGAACCCGGCCGGGCCGCGCGTCAGCTTCAACGGCGCGGAACTGTCGCTCGACGCCATCCGCGCCAAGGGCGATCTCATGGCCGATCTCTCCGGCCGGGTGCCTTATGTGAAGGCGTCGCTCGCCACCAACGTCCTCGATCTCAATGCCTACCTGCCGACGCCGACGGCGGCCAGCGCGCCGCGCGTGCCGGGCAACGCGCCATCGACCAGCGCGGCCGATGCCGCCGAACAAGGCTGGAGCGCCGAACCGCTCGACTTCACCGGCCTGCGCGCCGCCAACGCCGATCTCGCGCTGAAGGTCGAGGGCTTGCAAATCCGCGACATCAAGATCGGTCAAGCCGATCTCGCCGTGGCGCTGAAGGACGGCCGTCTCGCCGCCGATCTCAACCAGCTCGCGCTTTATCAAGGCCAGGGGCAAGGCCGCGTCACGCTCGACGGCGCGAGCGCCGTGCCCGCCGTCGGCCTGACGATGAAGCTCGTCGGCGTGCAGGCCGAGCCGCTCTTGACCGACGCCATCGGCCTCGACCGATTGCGCGGCAAGGCCGGCGGCGATATCCAGTTGGGCGGCGCGGGCCGCTCGCAGCGCGAGCTGGTCGCAGCGCTCGCCGGCAAGGGCGGCTTCAAGTTCGAAGACGGCGCGATCAAAGGCGTCAACATCGCCGCGCTGGCGCGCAACATCTCCACCGCCTTCCTCGACGCGCAAGCCGGCCGCGCCCAAGAGACCGACTTCTCCGAGCTGTCCGGCACCTTCACGATGGACAAGGGCGTGATGCGCAACAGCGACCTGTCGCTGCAAGCGCCGCTGCTGCGCGTCGGCGGCGCCGGCCAGGTCGATCTGCCGCGCCGGCAGGTGAACTACAAAGTGACGCCGCAGGTGGTGAACACGCTCGAAGGCCAGGGCGGCCAGCAACAGGCCGCCGGCGTGATGGTGCCGGTGCTGATCGAAGGCCGGTGGGACGCGCTCAGCTACAAGCCGGATCTCACGGCGCTGTTGAAAGATCCGAAAGGCGCGCTGGAGAATCTGCGCGGCGCGCTCGGCGGCCAGCGCCCGCAAGCGCCGGCCGACGGCACGGCCCAGCCGCAGCAGCCGGCCAATCCGGTCGATCAGTTGCGCGGCCTGTTCGGCCGCTGACGAACCTGCCGCATCCGGCTTCGCGCCGGATGCGGCCGCCATTTGACGGCTACGGCCGTCAATACCGGGGGGTCTCCCTGCAGACGCATTCGCCAGACGGATGCGCCCTGCAAACTGGGGCGACCGACGATCCCTGGCGAGCCGCGCCAAGTCTCTTGGCGCACACTGCTGGCGACCGTCGGCCGCCTGTTTTTTGCCGCCGGCTCTTGACGGGGCCTAGTTGACCTTCTGAAGGGTCTGAGGCAAACTCCCCATCAATTAATAAAACACTGTTTCATAATTTTATCAGGAGCTTTGCGATGGCCTTTTCGGTCAATCCCCTGTCGCCGACCGGCGCGGCCGAAGTGGTCGGACTCGATTGCGCGCGCCCGCTGGCGGCGGACGATCTGGCCAAGCTGCAGCAGGCGTTTCGCGACCATCCGATCCTGGCGATCCGCGACCAGACGCTCAGCCCGCCGCAGCAGGCCGCCTTCGGCCGCCAGTTCGGGCCGTTGGAAGCGCAGGACCGCTCGCCCTACACCCATCCCGACGACCGCGACATCCTGATCCTGTCGAACGAGATTCGGCCCGACGGCAGCGCCGTCGGCATCGTCGATGCCGGCGATTTCTGGCATTCGGATTCGTCGCACATTCCCGAGCCCTGCCGCATCACCATGCTCTACGCCATCCGCAATCCGAGCCGCGGCGGCGACACCGAGTTCTGCAACATGTATCAGGTCTACGAAGCGCTGCCCGAGGCGACCAAGCGCCGCATCGCCGGCCTGCATGGCGTCCATCACGTCAGCAAGACGAAGAACCCGCGCGTCGTCGTCTCGCCCGACCGGCCGGGCGCGAAGGACTATTACGAGACGCGCGCCAAGGAGGTGCCGGAGATCGCCCAGCCGATGGTCCGCACCCATCCCGAGACCGGCCGTCAGGCGCTTTACATCTCGCCGCGCTTCACCATCCGCATCCAGGAGCTCGACGATTCCGAGGGCCAGCCGCTGCTCGACGAGCTGTTCAAGTTCATGAAAGACAAACGCTTTCACTACCGGCACAAATGGCGCGACAACGATCTGGTGATGTGGGACAACCGCTGCCTGACGCACCGCGCGACCGGCGGCTACGGCTTGCCGGACATCCGCCGGATGCATCGCACCACCATCTGCGGCGACAAGCCGTTCTATCGCCCCGCGGCGTGAAGGCGCGACCGGGGCCAGGAGCCCCAGACATGCGTTCAGACATGCGTTCGCTCTCCCGCCTCGTTCTCGCCGCCGCCTTTTCGTTCGCGGCCGTGTCCGCCTCGGCGCACGACTACAAGCTCGGCGATTTGCAGATCGACCATCCCTGGGCGCGCGCCACGCCGGGCGCCATCACCACCGGCGCGGCCTATCTCTCCGTCACGGCGACGGGCGACGCGCCCGACCGGCTGATCGCCGTCGAGACGCCGCGCGCGGCGCGCGCCGAATTGCACACCATGATGATGGACGGCGACGTGATGAAGATGCGCCAGGTCTCGGCCATCGAGGTCAATCCCGGCGAGCCCACCGTGCTCAAGCCCGGCGGCCTGCACATCATGCTGATCGGCCTCACAGCGCCGCTGCGCGAGAAGGACCGCTTTCCCCTCACGCTGACCTTCGAGAAGGCCGGCAAGATCGAAGTGGAGATCGCCGTCGAAGCCGCCGGCGCGCGCGACGCGGGCCACGATTCGCACCGCGGCCACGGCATGTAAGCCGGCCGCGAAGCCGAAAAAGGGCGCGTCCGCATCGGCGGCGCGCCCTTTTTTCATGGGAATTTCACGGCGATATCAGGCTGCGTCGTCGCCGCTACGCCCCGCACGTCGCTGAATCTGCTGATGAAAGTCGATGATGGCGAGCAATTCCCGCAGCAAGTCCCGATCCCCCTCCCCCTTCACGCCGGTCAGCGTCGCGCCGACCGCGAGGGCCGCTTTGAGATAGACGTCGGCGACGTCCCTGCTATGACCCGACAGGACCAGGATCGGCAGCCGGCCGTGGCGCTGGCGCACTGCGCGCACCAGTTCGATTCCGTCCATTTCCGGCATGATGACGTCGGCGACGACGCCGCTGATCGCCTCGCTTTTCAGAATCTGGAGGGCCTCGCGCCCGGATTCGGCGAGGCGCGTCTCGACGCCCTCGGCGGCGAGCGCGTCCTGCAGGTAGCCGCGATAGACGCTGTTGTCTTCGATGACGAGGATGGGAGGCATACTGAGAAGCTCCGGCTGGGAGCGCCTTAGGTAAGCCTCCGCGGGCCCAAAACGGAGCGCGGTAAAGGCTAACGCCATAGAGCATAAGGTTAGCGGGGATAGCTATCCCCCGCTCACGCGAAACGATGTTTCGCGCCGCTCAGCCCGGCTCGGCCAGCAACAGGCCGGCGTCGCGCGCTTTCACCACGGCTTCGGTGCGGTTCTTCGCGCCGAGCTTGCGCAGGATGCGGCGGGTGTGGAGCTTCACCGTCACCTC
>JBKBHI010000018.1:0-5310 GCA_046297835.1 Alphaproteobacteria bacterium
GCTGGCGCGACGCGCCGCTCGCCGCCGCCGCCTCGCTCGACGCGCCGGTCGCCGCCGGACCCTGGCTCGCCGCCGCCGCGCGCCACCGCCGCGAGATCAAGGGCGCGATCGCCCTGCGGGCGCTCGACGGCCGCGCCTGGGACGCCGAGGCCATCGCGCTCGTCGCCGGCGTCGCCGACCATCTGGGGATCGCCATCGCCCAGGTCGAGGCGCACGAGCGCCTGAGCCGCATGGCGCGCACCGACGGCCTGACCGGACTGTTGAACCGCCGCACCTTCTACGAAGACGTCGAGCGCCGCTGGACCCGCGCGCGCGCCGACGGCGGCTTGGGCGCGCTGATCTATTGCGATCTCGACAATTTCAAGCTGGTCAACGATCACGCCGGCCATGGCGCGGGCGACGAGGCGCTGCGCGGCGTGGCGCGCATCCTCGCGGAGCTGACGCGCGGGCAAGACCTGGTGGCGCGGCTCGGCGGCGACGAATTCGCGCTCTGGCTCGAAGGCGCGGACCGCGCCGGAGCCGCAAGCAAAGCCGCCGCCATCCTGGATGCGGTGCGCGGCTTGGCGCATATGTCCGGCGATCCGGCGCGGCCCTTCGCCGTCTCGCTCGGCATCGCGCTCGCGGCGGCCGGAGATGCCGATCTCGACGGCTTTTTCGCGCGCGCCGACGCCGCCATGTATGCCGCCAAACAGGCGGGCAAGGGCCAGATCGCCTTCGCCGCCGATCCGGGCGGAGCGCCGGTATGATCGCGGCGATGAAACGCTTCCTCGGCCGCGCCGGCTTCGGCGTCGCCATCGAATATGCGGACGCGCGCGAGCTGGCGCGCCATCCCGACATGCAGGTGCGCCGCAAGCTGGCGCGCCGCTCCGACGTCAAGCCGGAGATTCTCTACTACCTTGCCGGCGACGGATCGGCCGAGGTGCGCCGCGCCATCGCCGCCAACGAGGCGACGCCGGGCCAGGCCGACCTGATCCTGGCGCGCGACCGCGACGAGTTGGTGCGCGCCGATCTGGCCGCCAAGATCGCGCGCATCGCGCCGCATCTGTCGGCCAAGGATCAGGGGAAACTGCGCGACATCGCGCTCGAAGTGCTCGACATCCTGGCGCGCGACGAGACGGCGCGGGTGCGCCGCATCATCGCCGAGACGTTGAAGGACGTGGCGCAAGCGCCGGCCGACATCGTCCGCCGCTTGGCGCACGATGCCGACATGTCGGTCGCCGCGCCGCTGCTGCGTTTCTCGCCGCTGCTCAGCGAGGCCGATCTCGTCGCCATCATCGACGCCGCGGCGCGCGACGATTCGCGCGGCGGCGCGGTCGCCGCCATCGCCCGGCGCGCCGGCCTGACGCCGCGCGTCGCCGACGTGATTTCCGAAAGCCGCGACATCGAGGCCGTGGCGGCGCTGCTCGCCAACCCGAGCGCGCAGATCCGCGAGGAGACGCTCGACTTGCTCGCCGAGCGCGCGCCGCCGCACAAGCCCTGGCACGCGCCCTTCGTGCGCCGGCCGCAGCTGCCGCGCAGCACCGCCACCAAGCTCGCCGGCTTCGTCGCCGATTCGCTGCTCTCGGTGCTGATGAAGCGCGAGGACCTGCCGGCGGACACTTTGAGCGAAGTCTCCCAGGTGGTGAAGAAGCGCATCGCCGCCGGCGAAACCTTGCGCGCGGTGGACGACAAGGCGCGCGACGCCGAAGCGGCGGCCGACGACGGCGGCAAACTGCTCGACCGCGCGCTGATGCGCGAGGGCGGCCCGCGCCTCGCCGAATATGTCCAGCGGCTTTATCTCAAGGGCGAGCTCGGCGAGGACGCGCTCGACGAGGCGCTGTCGCTCGGCAGCGTCGAATTCCTCACGCTGGCGCTGGCCTACAAGGCCGGCGTGGCGCGCACCGTGGTTGGCCGCATCGTCGCCGCCCACAGCGCCAAGGGCATGACGGCGCTCGCCTGGAAGGCCGGCCTCACCATGCGCTTCGCCATCAAGCTGCAGACGCGCCTGGCCGGCGTCGCGCCGCGCGACGTGTTGGCGGCGAAAAACGGCACCGACTACCCGCTCGCCCCCGACGAGATGACCTGGCTGCTCAGCTTCTTCAGCGAATAGGCCCGCGGGCGACGCTTTATTGACAAACAAAAGCCCGCGCGGATCGCTCCGCGCGGGCTTTGTCGTTGAGCGTAGGACGTTAATCCTCGCGGATCATCGTGCCGACGCCGTGCTCGGTGAAGATTTCGAGCAGCAGCGAATGAGGCACCGTGCCGTCCATGATGACGGCGGCGTTGACCTGGCCTTCGACCGCGAACATGCAGGTCTCGATCTTCGGGATCATGCCGCCTTTGATCGTGCCGTCCTTGATCAGCTTCTTGCACTCGCTGATGGTCAGCTCGGCGATCAGGTTGCCCTGCTTGTCGAGCACGCCGGAGACATCGGTCATCATCAACAGGCGCGTCGCGCCGACCGCCGGGGCGATGGCGCCGGCCGCCGTGTCGGCGTTGATGTTGAAGGTCTCGCCGTTCTTGCCGACGCCGATGGGCGCGATCACCGGGATGATGTCCGAATCCTTGAGGTCTTCGAGGATGTGCGGATTGACCCGGCTCGGCTCGCCGACGAAGCCGAGATCGAGGATCTTCTCGATGTTGGAATCGCTCGCCTTGTGGCGGCGCTTCAGCTTGGTCGCCTGGATCAGGTTGCCGTCCTTGCCCGACAGGCCGACGGCGTTGCCGCCCGCCTCGTTGATCTCGGTGACGATCGCCTTGTTGATCGAGCCGCACAGCACCATCTCGACGATCTCGACCGTCTCCTTGTCGGTGACGCGCAGGCCGTCGACGAACTCGCTCTTGATCTTCAAGCGTTCGAGCATCTGGCCGATCTGCGGCCCGCCGCCGTGCACGACGATCGGGTTGATGCCGACCTGCTTGAGCAGCACGACGTCGCGCGCGAACATCTTGGCCAGCTCCGGATCGCCCATGGCGTGGCCGCCGTATTTGACCACGAAGGTCTCGCCGGCGTAGCGCCGCATATAGGGCAGGGCTTCGGAGAGGGTGCGGGCCTTGTCGAGCCACACGGGGTCGTAGGACGGTTTTCTTTTCTGTGTCATGGCGAAACCTTAAACGATCTAGCGGCCCTCTGCCACCGCCGCCAGGGCGGTGCGCAGGGCGGGGATGCCCTCGCCGGCCAGCGCGCTGGTGACGAGGATTTCGGGGTGCGCGGCGGGATGCTTGGCGAGCGCGGCGGCGATGTCGTCCATCAGGGCCGAGAGCGCGGCCGGCTTGACCTTGTCGGCCTTGGTCAGCACCGCCTGGTAGGAGATGGCGCAGCTATCGAGCACCTTCATCGCTTCGAGATCGCTCTCCTTGATCTCGTGGCGCGCGTCGAGTAGCAGGCAGACGCGGCGCAGCGTCGGGCGGCCGCGCAGGTAGGCTTCGATGGTGCGGTTCCAGGCGCCGACCTTCTCCTTCGACACGCGGGCATAGCCGTAGCCCGGCAGGTCGACGAGCGCCAGCTTGCCGCCGAGATCGAAGAAGTTGATCTGCTGCGTGCGGCCCGGCGTGTTCGAGACGCGCGCCAGCGTGGTCCGGCCGGTGAGCGCGTTGACCAGGCTCGACTTGCCGACGTTGGAGCGGCCGGCGAAGGCGATCTCGGGCAGGCCCGCCGGCGGCAGCTGCTCGACCTTGGTCGCGCCCGCCGTGAAGTCGCAAGGCCCGGCGAACAGTCGCCGGGCCTCGTCTTCGCGGAGCTTGTCGTCTGCTTCGGTCATGTCCTCAGGTCGCTTTGACGCCCATGCGGCGCATGATGAGATATTGCTGGCCGATCGACAGCAGGTTGTTCCACGACCAATAGATCACCAGGCCGGCCGGGAACGGCGCGAGCATGATGGTGAAGATGAACGGCATCACCATGAAGATCTTCGCCTGGATCGGATCGGGCGGCTGCGGGTTGAGCTTCATCTGCAGCCACATGGTGACGCCCATGATGATCGGCCAGGCGCCGATCAGCAGGAAGTGCGGCACGTCGTAGGGCAGCAGGCCGAACAGGTTGAAGATGCTCGTCGGGTCGGCGGCCGAGAGGTCCTCGATCCAGCCGTAGAACGGCGCGTGGCGCATCTCGATGGTGACGAACAGCACCTTGTAGAGCGCGAAGAACACCGGGATCTGGATCAGGATCGGCAGGCAGCCCGACGCCGGGTTGACCTTGCTGCGCTTATAGAGCGCCATCATCTCGGTGTTGAGCTTCTGGCGGTCGTCTTTGTAGCGCTCGCGCAGCTTCATCATGTCGGGCTGCAGCTTCTTCATCGCGCTCATCGACACGTAGGATTTGTTGGCGAGCGGGAAGAACAGGATCTTGACGATGACGGTGACGAGCAGGATCGCCAGGCCGAAGTTGCCGAGCAGGCGGAAGAAGAAGTCGATCGCGTAGAAGAACGGCTTGGTCAGGAAGTAGAACCAGCCGAAATCGACGGCGAGGTCGAAGCGGGCGATGCCCATCTCCTCCTCGTATTTGTCGAGCAGGCGGACTTCCTTGGCTCCGGCGAACAGGTGGGACTTGGCTTCGGCCGACGCGCCGGGCGCGACGACGGTCGCCTCGCCGATCCAGTCGGCCTGATATTTGTCGACGTTGCCCTCCATGCCGTGCAGGAAGCGCGTGTCGATGGCTTTCGTCTGGTCGGGCACCAGGGCGGCGAGCCAATATTTGTCGGTGATGCCGAACCAGCCGCCGGTCGTCTTGCGGGCGATGGTCTTCTGCTCGACGAGATCGGAATAGCTCGGCTCGCGCAGCTGGCCGTCGAGCACGCCGACCGGGCCTTCGTGCAGGATGAAATAGCCCGAGGTCTGGGGCGTGCCGGTGCGCGAGATCAGCGCGTAGGGGAACAGCGTCACACCCTGCGCGCCGGCGTTCTCGACGCGCTGGGTGACGGTGAACATGTAATTGTCGTCGACCGCGATGGTGCGCACGAAGGTCAGGCCCTGGCCGTTGTCCCAGCGCAGCGTCACCGGGCTCGTCGGCGTCAGCGTCTTGGACTCGCTCTGCCATTGAGTGTCGGGGCCGGGCACCGGAACCGCGCGGTCCTGCGGCAGCCAGCCGAATTCGGCGAAATAGGGATGCTGCGCGCCGGCCGGCGCGAACAGCACGATCTGCGGGCTCGTCGGATCGACGGTGGCGCGATAATCGACCAGGGTGAGCTGGTCGATGCGCGCGCCGATCAGCGAGATCGAGCCGTTGAGGCGCGGCGTGGCGATCGGCAGGCGCGGCGCGGCGGCGGTCGGCACGCGCGCGCTGGTCGGGGCCGAGGGGGCGGCGGGCGCGGCGACGCCCGGCGTCTGCGGCAG
>JBKBHI010000019.1:0-4749 GCA_046297835.1 Alphaproteobacteria bacterium
CCGCCGATCCCGGCTGGCGCGCCGAGAGCGACGCGCCGCGGCGACGCGGCGTGATGAATACCGCCGGGCCGCGCGGCCAGTCGCCGCTGCTCAAGACCGCGGCCCAACCGTCCGGCACGGCGCAGGACGCGGCGCTGCAAGCGCTCGCCGAGCGCGCCGCGCCGCCGAAAGCGCCGGTCGCCGCGGCGGACGAACCAGCGCCCGCTCAATCGGCACTCGCTCAATCGCCCCACGCTCAATCTGACGCCGTCAAACCCGCCAAGCCGACCGATATCGCCGTCGACAAGCTGAGCTTCGTGCATCGCCCGATGTGGAGCCTGCGCAGCAACATGCTCGCCGTCTCCACATGCTATCCCGCCGGCCGGCTGCCGAACGGCGAACTTGCGCTCGGCGAGGATGTGCTGCCGCGCGCCGCCGCGCTCGAAGTGATCGAGCGCGTCGACCGCGGCGCGCTCGATCATCTGGCCGCCGCCTGTCTGCCGGCGATGACGAGCGGGCGCGGCGCGCTCGTCGCCGTGCCCCTGCATTACGAGACGCTCGCCGACCGCGACCGGCGCGCCGCCTACCTCAACGCCTGCCGCGCCTTGCCGCCAACGGCGCGCAAGCGCCTGATCTTCATCTGCCGCAATATCGAATCCGAACCGGATCAAGCGGCGTCGATCGCCAATCTTCAGCAGCTCAAGCCGTTCGCCACGATGCTGATCGGCCTGATCGGGCTGCGGTCCGGCAGCTTCGCGCTATGGAAGCGCGCCGGCGTCGCCGCCGTTGGCGTCGATATCGCCACGACGCCAGGGGGCGAAAGCGAGCTGATCGAAGGCTTGCGCCACTTCGCTCAGGGCGCGGCGGCGCATGGCCTGCGCGCCGCCGCCTGCAATCTCGGCAGCATGAGCCTCGCCGCCGCGGCGGCGAACGCCGGCTTCGATTTCATCGAGGGCGGCATCCTGCAGCATCAGCCGCAACCGACCGAGGTGCGGCCGTTCACGCTGGAGGACTTGTATCTGCAATATGCGGTGGCGGAGCGCGCGCGCGTGAGCCCGTCCCGCCTGCTCGCGGACTCGACGACCGCGCCGGCCTGATCTGTCTCACCGATTCGTGATGCCGCGGCCCCGGCCTCGCCGGGCGCGCGGCTTGCGCGCTTGCCGGGCGCTTGGCACTATTTCACCCCTGCCGGCAGACAGCCATAACAACGGGCGCGGGGCCTCTCGCCAACCGCCATCCTCGCCGCATTCGCTTCCCCGCTCTCGATGCCCCCGCTTTCGATGGAGAAGAACCGATGACCCACCTCGCCCGCCGTTCCCTGTTCCGCGGCGCGCTCGCCGCCAGCGCGATCGCCGTCCTGACGAGTTCCGCCTTCGCGCAGGAAGTGCGCCTCGACGTGCCCTACGTGCCGACCTCGCAGGCCACGGTCGACGAGATGCTGCGAATGGCCAACGTCACCGCCAAGGACTATGTCGTCGACCTCGGCTCGGGCGACGGCCGTATCGTCATCTCCGCCGCCAAGCTCGGCGCGACGGCCATGGGCGTCGACATCAATCCGCAGCGCATCAAGGAAAGCCACGAGAACGCCAAGGCCGCCGGCGTCACCGACAAGGTCAAATTCTTCCAGCAGGACCTGTTCCAAACCAAATTCTCGGACGCCACGGTGCTGACCATGTATCTGCTGCCGAGCGTCAACCTGCGGCTGCGCCCGACCATCCTCAACGAGATGAAGCCGGGCACGCGCGTGGTCAGCCACGACTTCGACATGGGCGATTGGAAGCCCGACCAGCAGAAGGATCTCGGCAGCGACCAAGTCTACTTCTGGATCGTGCCGGCCAAGGTCGAGGGTTCCTGGACCGCGAAGATCGGCGACGACAGCTACAAGCTCGACTTGACGCAGAGGTTCCAGGAAGTGACCGGCAGCGCCAGCGCGGCCGGAAAATCGGCCAAGGTCGAAAACGGCCGTCTCGCGGGCGAGACCTTCACCTTCGAGTTGGTCGATGGCGCGAACCGCCGGACGCTGAGCGGCAAAGTGTCGGGCAACAGCATCAGCGGCCAAGGCTGGTCGGCGACGAAAGGCTGACCGCAACCGTAGATCGAGCCGTCGCGCGCGGCCGGCAGGCCCTCCTGCCGGCCGCGCGTTTTTCGCAACCCTCTGACCGGAGCGCCCCGATGAAAATCGCTTCTCTCGCCGCCGTCGCTCTCGCAGCATCCTGCGCGGGATTCGCCTCCATCGCCGCGGCCGACGGCCCGCCGCCCCCAGGCGCGATGCCGCTGTCGCGCATCATCGCCATGATCGAGCAGCGGCCGGATCTCGCCTATATCGAGCAGATCGAGCTCGAACGCGGCGTCTACGAAATCGAATACAAGACGAAGGACGGCCGCGAACGCGAGATCGACGTCGATCCGCGCACCGGGGCGGAAGTGCCGCGCCGCTGAGGCGGACGCTCAGGCTTTCTTTTTCTGCTCGGCGGGGAAGACCAGCGACTTGATGACCACCGGCACCGCGCCCGACGACGGGATGAGCGCGCCAATGTCGATATAGTCGAACTCCTCGAGCGTGATGCCGTCGATGGAAACGACCGGCGCGGCGAGCTTCATTTCCTCTTTGAGATGGAGGCCCAAGAGCCCGCCGATGTCGCCGTCGTTGACCAGCACGAGCGGCAAGCCCTGATCGGCGATGCCCTTGAGCGCCAGCGCCACGCCTTTGCAGAAGCCGTCGAGCCGCGCGAAGCTGGCCGAGCCTTTCCAATGGAAAGCGACGGCGACGGGCGTTTCCGTCTCCTCCAGGCCGAGGCGGACCAGCGCCTTGCGCACGCCGGCGGCGACCGCTTGCGGTTCGAGCGCGTCGGCCGACAGGTCGAAATCGGGCACGATCACCGGCAGGTTGCGCACCGGCACCGCATGGCCGGGCGCGATGAAGATCGTGCTGCCGCTGACCTGGATGGTGTATTGCGACGCGCCGATGACGGTGGCGCGGATGCCGTTGGTCGGCATCTCGATCGGGATGTTCAGCGTCTCGACGCGCTGGCGGATGGCTTTGGCCACGCGCGGGCCGAGATCGCCGAAGCTGCGCGGCTCGCGCGCGTAGATGAATTCCGACACGCCGCCCGAGAAGGTGACGATATCGATCTTGCCCTGATAGGCGAGCTCGGGGAGGCGCAGCAGATGCTTCTTTTCCGGCGCGAGCTGCTTGAGCTGCACCAGTTCGAACAATTGATCGGCCATCCGCCCGACGATGGCGTCGAGCTCGGCCTCCGTCATCTGGCGGCCGAGCGCCAGCTCGATGCCTTCGAGCTTGGCGTAATAGCGCCCCGCCTCCTCGATGCGCGTCACGCGGCCCTCGGCGTCCATGGCGAGGAGGCGCGCGCCAACGTCGATGGCGGTGACTTCCTTGACCTTGCCGTCTTCGCAGATCGCGACCTTGCTGGTGCCGCCGCCGATGTCGATGTTCATGGCGGTGCCGCGACCCTCGCCGGAGCGGCCGGCCGCGCCCGACCCGTGCGCGGCCATCGTCGTCTCCAGCGCGTCGCCGGCGCTGACCGCGACGAAGCGGCCCGCCTCGCGCGCGAACAGATCGGCGATGGCGCGCGCGTTCTGGCGGCGCACCGCGACGCCGGTGAGGATCAGCGCGCCCGTATCGACGTCCTCGCGCGTCAATCCGGCCTTATCATATTGCGCGTCGATGAATTGGCCGAGGGCGTCCGAATCGATGGTCGTTTCGTCGATATAGGGCGTCAGCAGAATTTCCGACTCGGCCAGCACCTCGCGCTTCGTGATGACGTAACGGCTGCCCTGATGCTCGAGTTCGAGGCGCGAGAAGACGAGATGCGAGGTCGAGGAGCCGATATCGACGCCGACGCTGGTCAGGGTGAGGGTTTCTTCGTCCGAAATGTGCCGGCGCGCCGCGGTGAAGCCGACCGAAACGCTGTCGTCGCCGCCGCCGACGCCGCCGCCGAACCCTTCCAGAATGCTGCGTTCGCTCATCGCCCTGCCGCCTCGCCTGTGATTTTTTACCTGTTGGCCGCAGGGTAGCGGAAAAGCCGCGGCGATGAAATCCGAAGCGACGAGAGGCCGAATCGGGTTTTTTCAAGCGGATAAGCGAAGTTCCGGCCGCCACGCCGCGCGCCTCACAAAACTCGTGTTTCTGTCATGCTTTTGCGACATCCCTTCGCCAGCCATCGCCGCGACAATCGCGCATGGGCCACCGGGACCGCAGACTCATGACTGGATATCGCCTCGCCGGAGGCGCGTTGCTCGCGAGCCTCGCTCTCGCCCTGGCGCATCCCGCCGCGGCGCAGGAAACGCGCATTCTCGGCACCGTGACGCAAGGCGAAGTCGACGACGTGACGCGCGGCGCGCTGATGCCCGCGCCCGACCTGCCGCCGAACGCCGACGCGCCCGCATCCGCCCCAGAGCAACCCGCGAGTGCCACCCCGAACGCTTCCTCGAGCGACAATGCCGCCGAAGTCGCGCGACTCGTCGACGAGGAAGGCGCGATGCGCGGCGATCCGCAAGCTATGTATCGCCTCGCCGGCCGCTACGAGCGCGGCGACGGCGTCGAACGCAACGACGCCATCGCGCTTTCCTGGTACGGCCGCGCCGCCGAGGAGGGCATCGCCGACGCCGTGCCGAAACTGCGCACCATGCGCGAGCGGCTGCGGCGCGAGGATGGCCCGACGCCGCGCCTGCCCGGCGAGCCGGCGGTCGCCGCGCTGCCGCCGACGCCGTCCGCGCCCACGAAGCCCGCGCCGGAGCGAGCGGCGCCCG